>NZ_JAMTDN010000001.1:4800000-6511560 GCF_026797795.1 Nocardiopsis sp. EMB25
GCACCGCTGTACTGGGCAGTGATCGACGAGGCCGCGCTGCGCAAGTGCTCATCCGAACAGCTCTCGCATCTGCTGGAGGTTCAGTCTCCGCGACTGGGGATCCAGATCCTGCCGGACAGTGTGGGACCGCATGCGGCGTTGACGGCTCCGTTCGTGATCCTGGACTTCCCCGAACCGGATCCCGGAGTGGTCTATGTGGACACCGGGTCGGATGAGCTGTACTTGGAGAAGCCTCCGCACCTGGCACGCTACGAGACACTGTGGAGGCACATCCAGGCCACCGCCCTGTCGACGGATGACTCGCGCCAACTGATCAGTGCGCTGAGGCAAGCGAAGAAGTAGAAGGCGAAGTGATCACCCATGCGCATTTCCCACCCTGCGGCGCCCACAGGTTGGCGTAAGTCGTCCTACAGCAGCTCGCACGGGCAGAACTGCGTGGAGATCGCGGACCTGCCCGGCGGTGCGGCGATCCGTGATACACAGAACCGCCACCTCGGGCACATCAACGTACCCGCGTCCGAGTGGGCCGCGCTGCTCGGCACAGTGCGGTCCGCTGGATAGTGGATCCAGGCAAGCACGAAGGCCCCCGGCACGACCGGGGGCCTTCCGCATGCATTACCCAATGCATTTCCCGCGCCGAGTCTATCGGCGGAAGCGCTTTGCGGCCAGGTTCCGCTCGCCCCTAGCCGGACTCGGGACAGGCGGCCACGGAGTGTCATGTGAAGGCGCTACGAGAACGAAAGGGTGTGGGACAGTCCCCGCTGCTCCATTGCGGATTCGGGTCAGCTCAGCTGGGCTGCTTTCCGCTGCCGCCGCACATCGGGCACGGTACGTTCACGACGACACCGTCCCGAGACTCCTGGACCGTCTTCTTGCCGTCGCAGTTGAAACAGTTCACTTCCTTGCGGTGACCCATCAGTCCTCAGCCCTTCCCGCGACGCGATTCTCCGGCGAGTCCAACCACACGTGTTGTCTGGCGCGGTCGACGGTGACGCCGAAGCGCTCCGCACCAGGGCTCCCCCAGCCCACCCACTCCAGGTAGGCGGCCTCCAGTTCGTCCCACAGATCGCGTGGACCAATCTGCGTGACCGACACCTCACCATCGGACCCGGACCAGGACACCGACGCGTAGGATCTGGTGGCCGGATGTTTCAGGGACGCGCCGTCCGCCCCCCGTTCCCAACTGGTGAGCACCACACCGGGCAGCATCCCGGCCAGAGCCACCGTGAACCCCGCGTCCGCACGAAGCATGCGCCTCGGATCGACGCGTGCCGATGAGTGACGGGGCTCTCCCACCGGAGGCGGATACCCGGCGCGCTGAGCGCGCATCACCATGAACGCCGTATCTCCGTGGAGCCGCCCGACGGCCCGCCCGTCCGTGACGGTGAGCACCAACCGGTGCCCGCTCGCGCGGTTGGGCACCCACGGAACCGCGATCACGCCACCGGGCCGGGTCTGTTCCACCCACGCGAACGGGATCTGGCGAGTGCCACAGGTCACGTGCACGCGGTCATAGGGCGCACCGTCCGGGTGCCCCAGCGCACCGTCGCCGACGACGAGGGTCGGCTCCAGCCCCGCCTGTTCGAGGTTGGCGGCGGCCCGCTTGGCGACCTGTTCGTCGACCTCGACCGTCGTCACCGCCTCGCCGCCGAGCCGCGCGGACAGCAGACCCGCGGTCCAACCGGTACCGGTGCCGATCTCCAGCACCCGGTCACCGGGATAGGGGTCGAGCAGTTCCAGGAAGCCGACAACGATGCTCGGCGCCGTGGAGGAACTGGAGGGGAGGCCGGTGCTGGCGGCCTCCTCGGTCAGCGTGGTCGCGCCGTCGTCGATCTGGGTGAGGATCGTCGCGTCGCTGTACACGGCGGACCGCCAACGTTCGGGGTCCGCCGCACGGTCGATCCAGAAGGCCGGTCCGCCGGACATGGGGGAGACTTCCGCGGAGTCGGGGATGAAGTGCTCACGCGGCGCCGCGCGGAAGGCGTCCGCCCACCCCGGACCGGCGATGGCGAACAGATCCTCGGGGCCTCGAACATCAGGAGCCATGAAGAAACGGTAATCGGCCCAGCACACCGTGTCAGAGCCTTGGCCGGATCCGGCCAGCCAGGGCGTTCCGTAACCACCCGTTCGGCTGCTCCCGACGCGTGGACCGCGGACGGCGACAGCCGGGCCGGTCAGGCCTCGCGGGGAGCCGTCTCGCCCATCTCTCCCCAACCGCTCATCCCGGGGATGTCGGTGGAGACGATCGAGGGGCGCTCCGCGATCGCGTAGGACATGTCCTCCATCGCCTTGGCGAAGTGCGCGGACTCCACGTGCGCGCGCCCGGCCTCACCGTCGGTGAACGCCTCGACCAGGTAGAAGACGTGGTCCTCGTCGACCGAGCGGGACCACTCGAAGAAGACGTTGCCCGGCTCGGCACGGGTGGCCTCGGTGAAGGAGCGGGTGAGGTCGAGCCACCCGTCGGCGCGCTCGGGGCGGACGGTGAACTTGACGGTGATGAAGATCAACGGGCTCTCGCTTCGCTGTGGGTGCGTTCGTCCGCGTCGGACCGGGGCCACCGCCCCGCCGACGCTCCGTCCACCCATGATGCCCGGGCGCCGGGGACCAGGGGATCGCACACGGCGAGGGTCTGGTCACACGCCGCCTTTCGCGTTTCCCACGCAAGTACGGTAGGAAAGTTGTACTCTCCGACCATCAGAGTCATGATGGAACCGTGTCGCCGGTACGGGAAAGCCGGGGCACACCCCTTTGGGACGGGAAGGGCCACCAGTCATGAGCGAGACGAAGGCGAGACGTCGACGTGCGGTGATGCGTCGTAAGAACCAGGTCACCCTGCCCCGTGAGGTCGCCGAGGCGCTGCACATCCGTGAGGGCGACGAGGTCGAGTTCGACATCACGGAGAGCGGTCAGGTCACGCTCAGGGGCATGACCTCGGTCCCCGCCGACCAGGCGTGGTTCTGGGCCCCCGAGTGGCAGCGGGGTGAGCGGGAGGCCAGCGAACAGATCGCCGCCGGTCAGACCGAGGAGTTCGAGGACGCGGAGTCGATGTTCGACGCCCTGGAACACGACGAGGAGCGCTGAGAGCACTGGCCACGTTCGCCACCACCCCCCGGTTCCAGGCCGACTTCAAGAAGCTCACCCGCCAGCAGGCGGAGCGCTTCCGGCGGGTGGTCACCACCGAGTTCGCACCCGACGTGGAGAAGGGGCGGTTCCGACCGGGCCTGCGTGTCAAGGGAGTCCAGGGCGCCCCGGGGGTCTACGAGATGACCTGGGCGCCCGACGGGCGCGCGACGTGGGAGTACGGCAACGAACGCTACCCGGGTAAGCCGCATGTCATCTGGCGTCGGGTGGGCACACACGCCATCTTCAACCCCGGACCGCCCTGACAGGCGCTCCGTGAACGACCTCAGCCACCGCCCGTCTCCGGGACGGTGAGCCGGTACCCCACCCCGTGCACCGTGCTGATCCACCGCGGGCGCGCGCGGTCGTCGCCCAGGCGTCTTCGCAACCGCATGATGTGCACGTTGAGCGTGTTGCTCCGCACGTCCGCGTCACCGGCCCAGGCCGCCCGGACCAACTCCTGGCGCGGGACCACCGCGTCGACGTTGCGCGCCAGGTGCCGGAGCAGCAGGTGCTCCGTCGGGGGCAGCGCGACGAGCGCCCCGTCGAGCCGGAACGCCGGGGCCTCGCCGTCCACCCGCAGCCGCCCCAGGTCGATGGGGGCCGAGCCGTGCGGATCGCGCACGAGCCCCCGGAGCAGGGCCCGCACCGAGGGCACCAGGTCAGCGGCGCCGTAGGGCCGCTCCACCGTGAGCGTCGCCCCGAGGGAGCGCGCCGTGTCGGCGTACGACGCGTCTCCGCTCGGCACGCCCACCACCACCGGCAGGACCCGGTCCGAGCTGCGGACGATGCGCAGGAACTCCAGCGAGTCGATCGGCCCGTCCATGGCGCCCAGGAGCACGGCGTCGGGCCCCTCCCGGCCGAGCAGCAGCAGGGCCCTGGGCGCCTCGGCGCAGAACAACACGTCGATCGGCTCGTCGGCCAACAGCGCGCGCAACTCGTTCGCGGCCCGCCCGTCCGACTCGCCCACCAACAGCAGCGGCCGCCCCTCCGGGGCCGACGGAGACTCCACGCGCGGACCTCCAGGGACGGGACGAACCCGACACGGCCGTGGCGCCGGTCGGGAGGCTGACCGAACGAGCGGGCCCGTGGGCGTCCACGGGCGCGGCCCGGGGTGCGCTCGCGGGCACCCCGGTCATCTCGCGTTCTTGTTCTCGTAGTGGTTGCGCAGCCAGATCGCGAACGAGTTCATCGTCAGTAGCACGGCCAGCATGAGGATCACACCGGCGGCGGCGAGGACGCGGAACTCCTCCTGGGGGCGGCCGGCGTAGTTGTAGATCTGCACCGGCAGCACCGAGTACTGGCCCTCGAGGAAGGAGGGGTCGAAGGTCACGAACGTGACGGCGCCGACCAGCAGCAGCGGCGCGGACTCACCGATCGCGCGCGAGACGGAGAGGATGAGGCCGGTCAGGATCCCGGGCAGCGCGCCCGGCAGGACGTGGTGCCAGATGGTCTGCCACTTGGTCGCGCCCAGGCCGAGCGAGCCCAGCCGGGTCGAGTTCGGCACGGCCTTGATCGCCTCACGCGCGGCGAGGATGACCGTCGGCAGCACGAGCAGGGACAGTGTGAACGAACCCGCGGCGGCCACGAACCCGAGGCTGAGCGGGCCGCGGACGATGAACGCCAGGCCCAGGATGCCGAACACGATGGACGGCACGGCCGCCAGGTTCTGGATGTTCACCTCGATGGCGCGGTTCCACCACCGGGTCTTGTCCGCGTACTCCTCCAGGTAGATCGCCGCGCCCACGCCCACGGGGACGATGAACAGCACGACGCCGCCGATGACCCACAGCGTGCCGAGGATGGCGGTCCGGTACCCGGCGCTCTCCGGCATGATGGAGGACGGACCCTCGGTGATCAGCTCGGCGTCCAGCCGGGGCGCGCCCTCGACGAGCGACCAGAGGATGATGGACACCAGGCCCAGCAGGGCGACGCCCATGCCGAGCAGCAGCAGGGACCGGAACAGCACGTTGCCGATCCGGTCCGAGCGCGACGACGTGGCGAAGATGCTGTCGGTGGCCGCCCGGGCGCCCGCGACGGCCAACCGCGACCTCTGGGGCCGCTTTCCCTTGTCGATGACCATTTACTCGTACACCTCACGGAAGCGGCGGACCAGACGGGTCGCGATGATGTTCATGACCAGCGTCATCGAGAAGAGCAGGGTGCCGACGGCGAAGATCGTGTCGTAGACGATCGTGCCCTGCGGGATGTCGCCGGTCGCGGTGCCGCCGATGTAGGCGGTCATGGTCTGGGCGGAGTTGAACCAGTCGAACGTCAGGTTCGGGTTGCCCGCGCCCGCGGCGATGAGGACGACCATCGTCTCGCCGATCGCGCGGGAGGTGCCGAGCACGATCCCGGCGATGATGCCGGAGATCGCGGCCGGGAACACCACGCGCAGGGTCACCCGCATCTTGCTGGAACCGAGCGCGTAGGCGCCCTCGCGGAGCCCTCCGGGGACCGACCGCATCGCGTCCTCGGACACGGAGGCGACCAGCGGCACGATGAGCAGGCCCACGGCCATACCCGCGATACCGATGGAGAACGGGGTCTCCCAGGGGAAGAACGGGAACAGGCTCTCCGCGATCGGGCGCATGAAGAAGAACGCGAAGAGGCCGATCGCGACGGTGGGGATGCCCTCCAGGACCTCCAGGACCGGCTTGATCGTCTTGCGCACGCGCGGCGAGGCGTACTCGGACAGGTAGACGGCGGAGGCGAGACCGATCGGAATCGCGACCAGGAGCGCGGTCACGACGACGATCAGCGTGCCCACGACGATCGGCAGGACACCGAACGAGGGGTTGGCGAACGCCGGCTGCCAGACGGTGCCGAAGAGGAACTCGGAGAAGGTGATCTCCCCGAAGAAGCTCACCGTGGGGACCACGAGGGCGACGACGATCCCGGTGGTGACGATGATGGAGAAGGCCGCGCACAGGGCGAGGAGGAACTTGATGCTCTTCTCGCCCAGGTGGGAGGATCCGGCGCCCGCCAACGGCCGGCGCTGGTCAGCGCCGGCCGGAGGGGTCGCCATGCTGCTTTTTGCCATGGCTGATGTGCTCTCGGATCGAGGGCGGTCAGGAGGTGAGGGACTCGATCTGGGCGGTGGCCGCGGCCTTCTGCTCCTCGGTCAGCGGAACGAAACCGGCGGTCTCGGTGATCTGGTCGGAGTTCTCGATGTAGAAGTTCATGAAGTCCACGGCGGCCTGCTCCTGGAGGGCGACGTCACTGGCGTAGACGAAGAGCCCGCGGCCCAGGGGGGCGTAGGAGCCGTCCTGGACGTTCTCCAGGGTCGGCTCGACGCAGCCGTCGCCGGAGTCGATCTGGAGCGGCTTGACCGCGTCGCCGGCCTCGGTGAAGTAGGAGTAGGGGATGTAGGCCATGGCGCCGGCGTCGCCCTCGACGCCGACGATGGCGGCCTGGTCGTCCTCGCCGATGTCGGTGTAGTCGTTGCGGATCACGCCCTCCTCACCGTTGATGGCGTCGGTGAAGTAGTCGAACGTGCCGGAGGAGGAGCCGGGGCCGTAGAGGGTGATGTCCTCGCCGGAGAGGTCACCCACGTCGAGGCCGTCGACGTCGCCCCAGGTGGAGACGGTGGAGCCCTCGTTCCAGATCTGGCTGGCCTGGTCGACGGTGATGCACTCCAGGGGGTTCTCGGGGTTGACGACGATCGCGAGGGCGTCGTTGGCGACCTGGACGCTCTCGAACGCGATCTCGTTCTCCTCGCAGGCGGCGATCTCCTCGTCCTTGATCTCGCGCGAGGCGTCGTTCATGTCGGTCTCGCCCTGGCAGAACTTCTCGAACCCGCCACCGGTGCCCGACTGGGCGACCGAGACCTGGACGCCGGAGTTCTCGTTCATGAACATCTCGGCGGCGACCTCGGAGAGGGGGCCGACGGTGCTCGAACCGTCGATCGCGATGGTGCCGGACAGCTCCGAACCGCCGTCGCCACCGTCGCCACCGTCGCTGTTCCCACCGCACGCGGTGAGGATGAACGGAACCACTCCGGCGACGCCGGCGACCTGAAGCCACTTCTTGGAGATCACGTGGGAATCCTCGACTCGTTACTTTCGGGTCGGCAGGGGGCCGCCGACCCAGTGCAGGGACCGCCCGGCGTGTCCCGCCGAGCACGTTCCCCATGCAAGGCCGTCCGACTGATCAGGGAAAAGAGAAAAGATGAACGAAAGATGAAGGAGCCGACTCAATTCACCCCCGCGCCACCGGGAAACAACCAAGAGCATTCTTATTATTACCCAGAGTGACATTCCATCACATGCCGTCCCCTCCGCGTGCCGCGCCGTGTCCTTCCTGGCCGGTGGCGCCCCCGATACGCTGGCGCGAGCCACAGCAACCAGAGCCGAGAAGGGGACCCCGATGCCCGACACCAACGAGTACGCGACGACCTTCGCGTTCGTCGACGCCGACAGCGACGGGCGCATCTCCGCCCAGGAGTACGCCGACCTCATGCACCGCCTGGGCGACACCTGCACCGAGGAGCAGGCCCGAAAGGCGATCGAGGCCATGGACCAGGACGGAGACGGGCTGATCACCCTGCGGGAGTTCGCCGACTACATGTCGAGCGAGGACTGATCCGCCGAGGGCGAGCCCGCCAGGTACACGACATCGGGCACACCCCGGGCGACGGGCACCTCGATGACCTCCACCGAGGCGAAGCGGGCGCGCAACGCCTCCTCGAAGGCGGACACGCTGTTGGCGCTCCAGAAGGCCAGCAGCCCGCCCGGGGCGAGCAGGTCGGCGAGCGTGTCCAGCCCGGCGCCCTCGTACAGTCGGCCGTTACCCTCGACGACCGTCCAGTCGGGGCCGTTGTCGGTGTCCAGGCAGATGACGTCGTAGCGGACGGGGTCGGCGGCGGCCCGGGCGTCGTCGAGCCAGGCCACGATGTCGGCGTTGTGCACCCGGCAGCGCGGGTCGCGGTGGACGTACCCGGCCGCCTCCCCGAGTTCGCCGTCGTGCCAGGCGATGACCCTCGGTTCGAGTTCGACCACGTCGACGCGGGCCACCCGGGGGTGGTCGAGGGCCTCGCGCGCGGAGAAGCCCACGCCGAGCCCCCCGATCAGCACGCGTGCCAGGGACCGCCCGTGGGGCAGCGCGGACAGGCTCGCCCGCACCATCTCCCGCTCCGAGGTCCCGTCGCGGGTGTCCATGAGGAAGACCCCGTTGGAGTAGATCTCGTAGTGCGCGCCGACCCGGCGCAGGACCAGGTCGCCTCCGGTCTGACCGGTCACCCGCTCCAGGGTGACCGTCTCCCCGCCCCCGGGGGCGGTGTCCGCCGTCCGCTCCGATCTCCGCTGTTCCATGCCCACATTGTGCCCGCAGCGGGGACCCGTGCGGGGGGGCGGGCGGTGGCCCCCGGGACTACCGACGAGTAGGTTTGTGGGCGGCGCGTCACGAGAGGAGTGTGCATGACCGTGAACACCCGCCTGGAGAGACTGCGCGCGGTGGCTCCGCGCGCCCTGGGATGCCTGTTCGTCGCCTCGGGAACGCTGCACTTCGCCGCACCCAAGCCCTTCGAGACGATCATGCCCCGGCGTCTTCCCGCCCACCGGGCCTTCGTGTACGGCAGCGGGGCGGCCGAACTGGCATGCGGGTTCGGACTGCTGACCCGCCGACGGTGGGCCGGTCCGGCCAGTGCCGCGCTGTTGCTCGCGGTGTGGCCCGCCAACGTGCGGATGGCCCTGGACGCGGGTTCGGGGCGGCTTCCGGCGGTCGCCGACAACAGGCTGGTCGCCTGGGGGCGTGTCCCCCTCCAGATCCCGCTGATCTGGGCGGCCCTCCAGGCCCGGCCGAGGTCGGGCGACTCCCCCGAGGGCTGACCGGCGCCGGGGCGGGCGCACGCCCCGGAAACACTTCCGTCACCCCCCTGTGCACAGGGCACGTCACAGGGTAGCCTGACGGCGTTTGGGAGCGCTCCCAAACGGGAGTGCTCCCGGCACCGCGTGAACGGGGGCCGACAGACGAGACGACGCACGGGGGTCCTGGAAGAGCACGACGGGGGTCAATCCACGAAGGAAGGCTCATGTCCCGAACACGTACAGCCGTCGGAGCCGCCCTGGGCTCCGTCACGGCCCTGGCCCTCGGCGCCGCCCTGCTCGGCGTGGCGCCGGCCTCGGCCGACGAGTCCGAGTTCTACGTCAACCCCGACACGTCCGCGGCCGTGTGGGTCCGGGAGAACCCGGACGACCCGCGGGCCGACGTGATCGGCGACCGCATCGCCTCGGTCGCCCAGGCCACCTGGTTCGCCCAGCACAACCCCGACGAGGTCCGCGCGGAGGTCGACGCGCTGGTCGGCGCCGCGGACGCCCGGGACCAGGTCCCCATCCTGGTCGTCTACAACATCCCGGGACGCGACTGCGGCAACCACAGCGGCGGCGGGGCGCCCAGCCACGAGGCCTACCGGGCCTGGGTGGAGGAGGTGGCCGCCGGACTGGAGGGCCGTCCCGCCACCATCGTACTGGAGCCCGACGCCCTCCCGCTGGTGAGCGCGTGCAGTGACCCCTCCCCGCTCCTGGAGTCGATGGCCTTCGCGGGCCGGGCCCTCATGGCGGGCTCTCCCCAGGCCCGGGTGTACTTCGACATCGGGAACTCGGCCTGGCTGAGTCCCCAGGACGCCGCCGACCTGCTCAACGGCGCGGACATCGCGCACAGCGCCCACGGCATCGCCACCAACACCTCCAACTACAACTGGACCGACGACGAGATCGCCTTCGCCGAGTCCGTCATCGCCGCCACGGGCGTACCCGGGCTCGGCGCCGTGATCGACACCAGCCGCAACGGCAACGGCCCCACCCCCGACAACGAGTGGTGCGACCCGCCGGGGCGGATGATCGGCCGCCCCAGCACCACCGACACGGGCCACCCGCTGATCGACGCCTTCCTCTGGACCAAGCTGCCGGGTGAGGCCGACGGCTGCATCGCGCCCGCGGGGCAGTTCGTCCCCCAGGCCGCCTACGACCTGGCGGTGAACGCCCCCGACCCGGGTGAGGAGCCGAGCGACCCTCCGGCCGACGAGGACTGCACGGCCGAGTACCGGATCGTCTCCGAGTGGTCGGGCGGTTTCCAGGCGGCGGTGACGGTCACCGCGGGGTCGGCGCTCTCCGGCTGGACCGTGACGTGGACCCACGACGACGGCCAGAGCGTCGTCCAGGGGTGGAACGCCGACATCACGACCAGTGGGACGCGGGTCACCGCCACGGACCTGGGCTGGAACGGGACGCTCGGCCCCGGCGACAGCACGGAGTTCGGGTTCACCGGGACCCACGACGGCACCGGAGGCGTACCGGACGTGGTCTGCTCGGCGGCCTGAGGCCCCGGACACGCGGGCGGGGTGGGGCGGGTTCCGTTCCACCCCGTCGCCGCACGCGCGGCGGCCCTCCTCAGGCCCCGGTCGGGGCCGGGGTCTCCCGGGCCGCCGTCAACCGGTGGACGACCGCGACCGGCACCGCGCACACCCAGCCGGTGCACACGCCCCACAGCAGGCCGCTGAGGGTCCCAGCGAGCACGAACCCGGCCAGCGCCAGGAGCCCGACGCCCCCGGCGAGGGCGTCGGCGGCGGCGCGCAGGACACCGGCGGCCACCAGTCCGAGCAGGACCGCGGCCCAGACGGAGAGCAGGAACCGCGAGGAGTTGGCGCCGGGCCGACGGCCCAGGGCGCGATACGTCCACCACGCGGTGACCCCGGCGAGGACCAGCACGGCCAGGATCTCCGTGACGTGGTTCCAGGGCGGCTGACCCACGGTCGAGGGGCCGAGCCGGGGAAAGGCGAAGGGGGCGCCGAACGCGGACGGCAGCAGGAGCCAGGCGGCGCGGGCGCCGAGCCAGGCGACGAACGCGCCGTTGCCGAAGAGCGCGCAGGGGAGCAGGGCCGTGAAACCGGCGGCGCCGGCCAGACGGATATTGCGAATCTTATTCACCTTTTGCATCCTAGTGATCCGCGTCTCATCCAACACCCCGTCCTGACCACCCCCTCGCCCCCATCCCCGAAAGGACGGTGCCGATGCCGCGCCAGGCCCGAGGCCGACTCCCCCGCCGACTCCCCGCCGCCGCCCTCGTGGCGCTCGCGCTACTCCTGACCACCGCCGTCGCGGTCATCACCGAGCACGATCCCGGGCCCACCCGCTACCTCACCGACGACCGGGGACGCGCCCTGTTCCTCCACGGGTTCAACACCTCCGGTTCGGCCAAGTCCGACCCCGAGCGCCTGCCCTGGATCACGGAGGAGGCCGTCCAGCGCGAGTACGACCTCATGGGCACCAACTTCGTCCGCCTGCTCCTCCAGTGGCAGGCGCTCGAACCGGAACACGGGGTCTACGACGAGACGTACCTGGACGCGGTAGCCGAACGGGTCGACTGGTACTCCGAACGCGGCTACCACGTCCTCCTGGACATGCACCAGGACCTCTACGGGCGGTTCACCAGCCCCGAGCGGCACTCCGGCAACGGCGCCCCCGAGTGGGCCACCCACACCGACGGCCTGCCCGTGGAACCCCAGGAGATGTGGGAGCTGGTCTACCTGGAGCCGGGGGTGGTCCGGGCCTTCGACCACTTCTGGGGCACCACCGGTGAGCACCCCGAACTGATGGACGGTTACGCCGCCGCCTGGGCGCACGTCGCCGCGCGCTTCGCCGGCGAACCGGCGGTCATCGGCTACGACCTCATGAACGAGCCCTTCGGCGGCAGCCTCCAGGGGCCCGACTTCGAAAGCGGCCCCCTCGCCGAGCTGTACCGCCGCTGCGTCGCCCGGATCCGGGAGGCCGACCAGGACACCTGGCTCTTCGTGGAGGGGCAGGCGGTGGGCGTCAACTGGGGGACGCCGTCGGCCCTGCCGCACCTGGCGGACCCTCGCGAGGGGGAGCCCCGGATCGTCTACGCCCCGCACGCCTACCCGCTGCCCATGGACCTCGGGCAGCCGTACGCGGGCGAGTCCCGGGAGACGGTGGACACGAGCGTCGAGCTGTGGTCGGCGAGCGTCCGCACCACGGCGGAGCGACTGGACGCGCCGATCGTCCTGGGCGAGTTCGGCCTGAACGTGTCCAGGGAGGGCGCCACCGACTACGTGGCGCGGATGCTGGCGGAGACCGAGCAGATGGCCGCGGGGCGGGTCTACTGGTCCAACGACCACGACGGGTGGGGGCCGTGGGCGGACGAGGAACTCAACCCCGGACCCCTCGTCGACGTGATGAACCGCGCCTACCCCCGCGCGGTCGCCGGAGACCCGCTGGAGATCGACCACGACACGGACGCCGCGCGGCTCTCGGTGCGGTTCGCGGTGCGCGAGGGCGTGTCCGGACCGACCGAGCTGTACCTGCCCGAGACCGACTATCCGGACGGGTTCGACCTGTCCGTGGCCGCCCCGGACGGGGCGAAGGACTGGACCTTCGAGTGGGACGCGGACCGGCGGGTGCTGTTCGTGGACACGCCCTCGGGGGCGCCCGGCGACGAGTACACGCTCACCGTCGTCCCCGGATGACCGCGCGAGGGCGCCCACGACGACGGGCCCGCACGGTGTACGGGGCCCGTCGCGGATCAGCGCGCCAGGGCGTGTTCCGTGGGCGCTGCTCGTCGCGAGCGGCGTATCCAGTGGTGCTCTCGCAAGGCCGAAGAAGGAGTCAGGGTGGTGTCCTGTCGACTGATGAGAACACAGCGAGAGTGCCGCTGGGGCGACGCGCAGCAGAGTATGTGCCCGCGGATCACGCCCTAAAGGCGGCAGGCGTAGATGTCGGTGACCAGGATGGCGCGGGCGCCGAGGTGCCACAGGTCGTCCATGATGCGCTGCGCGTCCTGGCGCGGCACCATCGAGCGGACCGCGACCCAGCCCTCGCGGTGCAGCGGGGAGACCGTCGGGCCCTCCATGCCCGGGGTGAGGGCGACGGCGGGCTCCAGGTGCTCGGCGTGGACGTCGTACTCCATCATCACGTAGTCGCGGGCGACCAGGACGCCGCGCAGGCGCCGCAGCAGCTGCTCGATCTTGGGGTCCTCACCCGCGCCCGACGGCCGGATCACGACCGCCTCGGAGACCAGGATCGGTTCGCCGAAGGTCTCCATGCCCGCCTGGCGGAGCGTGGTCCCCGTGGAGACCACGTCGGCCACCGCGTCGGCCACGCCGAGCTGCACGGAGCTCTCCACGGCGCCGTCCAGGTGGATCACGCGGGCGTCGACGCCCTGTTCGTCCAGGTAGGAGCGGAGCAGCCCGTCGAAGGACGTGGCGATCCGCTTGCCGTTGAGGTCGCAGACCTTCATGCTCGCGCCGTTGGGGGCCGCGAAGCGGAAGGTGGAGGCGCCAAAGCCCAGGGCGAGGACCTCGTCCACGGCGGCGCCGGAGTCCAGCAGCATGTCACGGCCGGTGATCCCGGCCTGGAGGATGCCCTCGCCGACGTAGACGGCGATGTCCTTGGGGCGCAGGAAGAAGAACTCGGTGTCGTTGTCCGGGTCGACCATGACCAGGTCCCGGGAGCTCTTGCGCTGCCGGTACCCGGCCTCGCGCAGCATCTCGACCGCCGGTTCGGACAACTGGCCCTTGTTGGGCACGGCGATTCGCAACAGGTCGGACATGTGAGTGGTTCCTTCGTCGGTTCTGGCGTTTCGGGGACGTCCGGTGGGCCGGTGCGGGAGACCGGCCGGGGCGTGTTCGGCGAACACGCCCTAGAGATGCTTGTAGACGTCCTCGAGACGCAGGCCGCGGGCCAGCATCAGGACCTGGAGGTGGTAGAGGAGCTGCGAGATCTCTTCGGCCGCGTGGTCGTCCGACTCGTACTCGGCGGCCATCCAGACCTCCGCCGCCTCCTCCACGACCTTCTTGCCGATGGCATGGACACCGGCGTCGAGTTGGGCGACGGTCCCGGACCCCTCGGGGCGGGAGCGTGCCTTCTCGGACAGCTCGGCGAACAGCTCTTCGAAGGTCTTCATGGTGTCTTTCCTCGACCGACAGTGCGTTACCAGCGTAGGCGGTCCGGGCGCCCGTTGCCGCACGGGGACGCGGATGTCTCACGATGTGGTCGAAACGTTCGGTGAACGATCCCGGTCGAGGTCGCGGCGGAGGTCAGCCGAGACGGCGGCCCAGGGCGCGCACGACCGGTCGCGGCAGGACCCTGAGGAGGCTGTCGGCGGTCTTGTACTGGGCGCCGGGGACGACGTGCGAGCGCCCGGCGGACCACGCGCGCAACGAGTCCCGCACGATCTGCGCCTTGGACACGAAGGCGAACTCGGGCAGCCCCCTCTCCTGGACGGCTCGGGTCATGTCGGTGCGCACGAACCCGGGCAGGACCACGGTGACCTGCACACCCTTCGCGCGAACCTCGGCGGCCACGCTCTCGCTCCACAGGGTGACGAACTTCTTTCCGCCCCCGTACACCGAACCGCCGGGGTTCACGACGGGCTCACCGGCCAGCGACGACACGTTGAGCACACCGAGCTTGGCGGTCTCGCCCGCCGCGCGCCGGGCGATCTGGACGGGCAGGACCGCTCGGGTGAGCTGGAGGACGGCGCGGACGTTGAGGTCGATCATGGCGTCGATCTCGCCCGGGTCCTGGGTGGCGAACGCGCCGCCGTCCCCGCGCCCGGCGTTGTTGACGAGCAGGTCGACCGGGGCGGCGTCACCCCCGCCGTCGGCGGACAGGCGCCCGGCCACCGCCGTGACGCCCTCGCGGGTGCCGAGGTCGGCGGGGAGGGTCTCGACGGCGGTGCCGTAGGTCTCACGGATCTCCTCCGCGAGCTCGTCGAGGAGTGCCGCACGGCGGGCGACGAGCACGAGCGCGTACCCGCGCTGGGCCAGCCTGCGCGCGAACTCCTCACCGATACCGCTGGAGGCGCCGGTGACCAGCGCGGTCCGGGAACGGGGGGCGGTTCCTGGGGTGTCGTCCGCATCGCTCATGGAGGTCAGCCTACGCCGCCCCGACCCACGTCTGCGGCGCGGTGCCGTTCACGCCGTCGGAAGGCGTCGAACCTGAGGATTTGACGCCGATCCCTCCCGTCGGCGCGCGCCAGGCGCTAGCGTTCGGGTATGGCCGAGACCACGAGTCCCACCGGACCTCTCACCGCCCTCAAACTGGACGAGCGTCTCCGCGACACCAGGCTCTTCTTCACCCAGGCGGTACGGACCTTCCACGCCACCGGCTCCGTCGTTCCGAGCAGCAGAGCCCTGGCCGACGCCCTGGCCGAGTTCGTGCGGGAGCGCCCCGCCCCCGACCGACCGCTGCGCATCATGGAGGCCGGCGCCGGGACCGGCGCGATCACCCGGGGCATCGCCGCCGCCATGCGCCCCGGCGACACCGTCGACCTGGTGGAGGCCAATCCCGCCTTCGCCGCCCACGTCGAGGACCTGCTGGGCACCGACCCCGAACTGTCGGAGATCGCCGACAGCGCGACGGTGCACGCGATGCTCGTCAACGACATGGGCACCGACCGGGTCTACGACGTGATCGTCTCGGGGCTGCCGTTCGCCAACTTCACGGCGGAGGCGGTCGGGGAGATCCTCGACTACTACTTCGAGGTGCTGAGGCCGGGCGGGACGCTGTCCTTCTACGGCTACCTCTACACCAAGGAGGTCAAGGCGATCATCGCGCGCCGCGAGGACTACCTCCGCCAGGCACGGACGAGCTGGCTGGTGCAGGACTGGATCGACCGTTACGGGATCCGCTCCGAGCGGGTACTCGCCAACTTTCCGCCCGCGTGGGTGCACCACCTGCGCAAGCCCGCCTGACCGACGGGACCCGTGCCCCGTCCGGCCCCTCCCCCGCGCCGCGTACGCCGGGAGAGGGGCCGTTCCGCCTTCTCCGGCCGCCACACCAATGTGACCTGTTCTGCCCAGATTGAGTGTCGCGGTGACTCGTGTGGCCCAGGTAGTCTCACGTTGACTTCTTGAGGACCCGGCCTTGTTCCGGCCGACTGCCAGTGCAGTCTGTCCGTGTTCACACCAAATATTCCCAAGGTCTGATTCAAGTCCCCTGAAGCCCGTCCCGCGCCACAAGCCCTGGGCTCTACGTTCTTCACACCAGCTGTGGTGTGCGCCCGAACCATGCGCGCGGACTCCCGTACCTCACCGACGTCCCCAGGTCGACGAAGACCTATGGAGGAGGCAACGTGACGCTCACCCAGGCGGCCGGAACGGCCCTAGGACTGTCCGGCCGAACCGGCGACACGACCCCCGAGGCCCTGCCCGTGGATGTGCGGCGGCGGATCTCCGCTCTGGCCCGCACCCCCCGCCTCCTCATCGCCTGCGACTACGACGGCGCCCTCACCCCCACCGACACCGGCGACACCAATACGGCGCGCCCGCACCCCCTGGCCGTACGCGCCCTACGCGAGCTGGCCGACCTGCCCGCCACCACCTGCGCCGTCATCTCCTCCCGCCCCCTGACCAGCCTGGCCACCCTCTCCCGCCTGCCCGCCGAGATCCACCTGGTCGGCGCCCACGGCACCGAACCCGACACCGCCCTGCACACCCACCCCTCGAACAAGCCCACCGCCCTGCAGGCCCTACGCGAACACGTCGAGGCCACCGCCACCTGCTACATCGGCGGCGGCGACGGCGAGGAAGACGCCCTGGCCCACCTGACCGGCCCCGACGCCGGCATCCGCGTGGGCGAGCACACCGCACCGACCATGGCCGCCCACACCATCCCCGACACCCCCACCGCCGCCCTGTTCCTGGCCGCCCTGGTCACCGAACGCCGCGCCTGGACCTTCGGGGAACGCCCCACCCCCATCGAACGCCTGTCCCTGCTGTCCAACCAGACCTCGGTGGCGTTGGTGGGCCCCGACGCCCGCCTGGCCTGGCTGTGCCACCCCGAACCCGACTCCGGCGCGGTGTTCGCCGAGATCCTGGGCGGCCGGTCGGCGGGGACCTTCGCCCTGGCCCCCGCCCACGGCGGCCAACCCCTGGGCCAGCGCTACGAGCCGGGCACCATGACCGTGCACACCCGCTTCGCGGGCCTGCACGTCACCGACTACCTCGCCCACCCCACCCAGCGGGGCCGCACCGACCTGGTCCGGGTCCTGTCCGGCACCGCCCCCACCCTGGTGGAGTTCGCCCCCCGCCCCGACTTCGGCCGCACCCCGGTCCGGTTGCGCGCCCACACCGACGGTCTGGTGGTCCAGGGCGCCGACTTCCCCATGGTGCTGCACGCCCCCGGCGTGCAATGGGCCATCGACCACGACGGGGTCCACGACAGCGCCCGCGCCACCGTCCACCCCACCAGCGAGCACCCGGTGGTGCTGGAACTGCGCCTGGGCACCGGGGACCTGTCCGCGGCGCCGGTGGCCGAGACCGACCGCCGACGGGCGGTGCGTGACCACTGGGCGGGCTGGTTGGACACCCTGTCGTTGCCGGTGGCCGCCCGGGAGTTGGCCGCGCGTTCGGCGCTGACGCTGCGGGGGTTGTGCACCCCTTCGGGTGGGGTGATGGCGGCGGCCACCACCTCCCTGCCCGAGGAGATCGGGGGGGTGCGTAACTGGGACTACCGGTACTGCTGGCTGCGGGACGGGGCGCTGACCGTGCGGGCTCTGGTGTCGCTGGGCTCCACGGCCGAGGCGGACGCGTTCTTGGACTGGGTGCACCGGGTGGTGGCCACGGTGCCCTCGCCGGAGTTGTTGCGGCCGTTGTACACGTTGGCCGGGACGGACCTGGGCCCGGAGGAGACCATCGAGTCCCTGGCCGGGTACGCCGGGTCGCGGCCGGTGCGGGTGGGCAACGCCGCCGACCACCAGGTGCAGCTGGACGTGTTCGGGCCCGTCGTCGAGCTCATCGCGGATCTGGCCCACCGGCGGGGGGTGCTGGCCGACCGGGACTGGGAGCTGGTGCGGTCGATGGCCGAGGCGGTCGCCCGCCGTTGGCACGAGCCCGATCACGGGATCTGGGAGGAGCGGGACGAGCCCCGCCAGCGGGTGTACTCCAAGGTGATGTGCTGGGTCACCCTCGACCGGGCGGTGCGGCTGGCGGACCGGTTCGGTCGGGTGGTGGACCCCGTGTGGGGGCCGTTGGCGGCCGATATCGCCGCTGAGGTGGTGGCCAAGGGGTGGAACGAGACGGTGGGGGCCTACACCACGGCCTATGAGGGTGAGGATCTGGACGCGGCGTCGTTGCACATCGGTTTGTCCGGGCTGTTGGATCCGGCGGATGAGCGGTTCCAGGCGACGGTGACCGCGGTGGAGGCGGGGTTGCGGCAGGGGCCGACGGTGTACCGGTACCGGCGCGATGACGGGTTGCCGGGGGGTGAGGGCGGTTTCCATCTGTGTACGGCGTGGTTGATCGAGGCGTATCTGCTCACGGGGCGTGGGGTGGAGGCCGAGGAGTTGTTCGCGCATCTGGTGGAGCGGGCGGGGCCGACGGGGTTGATTCCCGAGGAGTTCGATCCCGACTCGGAGCGGGCGTTGGGTAATCATCCGCAGGCGTATTCGCATCTGGGGTTGATCCGCTGCGCCCAACTCCTCGACCAGCACTCCTGACACCCGGGTCCGCGTCCGCCGCCACGGACGCGGACCCGGTGTCCGCACCGGCGGGTAGGGTGCCCCCTCCCAGCAGCGACCGGGAAGCAGGCCACGATGACCACGACCGGCACCACCCTGACCCGGCGCGCGCTCAACCGCGCCACTCTCGCCCGCCAGTTCCTCCTCCGCCGCGTCGACCTGCCCGTCACGGAGGTCGTCACCCGCCTCGCGGGGCTCCAGGCCCAGACCACGCACACCTGGTACGTCGGCCTCCAGAACCGGATCGAGGGACTCGACCCGCACGCGGTCGGGCGCATGCTCACCGACGGCGAGCTGGTGCGCGTCACCCTCATGCGCTCGACGCTCCACCTGGTCACCCCGGAGGACATGGCGTGGCTGCGGGCCACCGTGCAGGCCGTGATCGACCGCGATCTGACCCACAGCGGCCACGGCCGGACCACACGCGAGCTGGACCTGGACGCGGTCGTCGCCGTCGGCCGCGAACTCCTGGCCCGACGGCCGCTCACGCCCACCGACCTCGGCGCCCGCCTCGCCGAGCGCTGGCCCGACGTCCCCGACCGCGACCTGGCCTACGTCGTCCGCTGCCGACTGCCCGTCGTGCAGGTCCCACCACGCGGGGTGTGGGGCGCGTCGGGACCACCCGCGCTCGCCCCCGCCGACACCTGGACCGGGCGGACCCTCGACGCCCGCCCCGACCCGGCGACGCTGATCACGCGCTACCTCGCCGCGTTCGGCCCGGCCAGCGTGAAGGACGTCCAGACCTGGTCGGGGCTGACCCGACTGCGCGAGGTCGTCGACCGGCTACGCGACCGGCTCATCGTCCTGCGCGGAGAGGACGGCGCCGAACTCCTCGACCTGCCCGACGCACCGCGCCCCGACCCGGACACCCCCGCCCCCGCGCGCTTTCTGTACGACTTCGACAACCTCCTGCGCGGCCACGCCGACCGGAGCCGGGTCATCTCCGCCGAGGACCTGCGGCGCATCTGCGCGCGTAACGGGATGCCCCCGGCCACGGTCCTGGTGGACGGCGAGGTCAGCGCCGCGTGGAAGGTGGTTCGCACGCGCGCCGCGGCGGCCGTCGAGGTCGTCCCGTTCCGTCCCCTGACCCCAGCGGAGACCGACGAGGTGACCGCCGAGGGCCTGCGGCTGCTGCGATTCCTGGAACCCGACCGCGACGGACACGAGATCCGTGTCCTCGACACACCCTGAACTTTCCCCTGTGGGGCTTTCGCCCATACCTGTCCGGACCACGGATGACACGTGTGGATATGGAAGGATTCTCGGGTGACTGAAGAGTTCCGCGCCGCGTTCCAACGCGTCCTCGACACCGCCGCAAGCCAAGCACCAGAGTTCTCCTCCGCCGTGCACGATGTGTTCCGGCTGTCCTCACAGGTGTCCAAGGATGAGCTCGCCACCGCGCTGGAGGCGCTCGCACCGGTCCTCGGTGAGTGCGAATCCGTCGCGGGCGTGGCCGCCGACCTTGCCGTCCTGGCCGGAGCCCTGGTCGAGTCCGGCGCCCCGGCGGGGCAGGTCGGTCTGGAGGTCCTCCGCCAACTCGGCAGCTACGGCCAGGCGGCCGTGGCCTTCATGCACGCGTGGGACAAGACGGGCGGCGGAGCGCTCCCCGCCCCCGCCGCGGTGACGGAGGCCGAGGAGAAGCGGGTCGAGGAGGTCCTCGGGGACAACGCGCCGCTGGCCACGGTCGGCTGGTGGACCTCGCAGCGCTACGGCCTCGCGGCCAAGGCCATGCTGGGCGACCCTGGTGTGCGCACCGCCGTGCGCGGTGACGCCAGCGCGCTGGAGGGGCTGGGCCAGATCGTCCGCGCGCTGTCGACACAGCTCAGCGAGTTCGTCGAGGTCCACGAACTGCTGAGGATGGCCGAGACGAGCCGTGCGCTGGTGCTCGACCGCGCGTCCTGGCGGGGGTTCCGGGTGCGGTTCGACGGGATGGGCGACAACTTCCAGCTGCACACGCTGCTGGCGGACGCGCTCATCGGCAAGGAGGGACACCGGGTCCCGGGCACCCGACCGGATCCGCGCTGGACCGCCGCCTGCCTGAACGCGCCCGCCGACCCCCTGGCGGACGTCGTGCGCGGTGAGTGGGACCTGGTCGGCGGCGACGGAACGTGGCTCGGCAACGAGGCCGTCCCGGCCGACATCCCGGTGATCGACGGCGAACGGGTGCTGGTCCTGGAACCGCAGACACTCGCGCACTCGTGGCGCGCGGGTCGCCGCCACCCGCACATCCCCGGATCCTTGGAGGTCCTGGAGGAACTGCACCCGGACGAGGCCGCCGCGTGGTGGTCGCGCATGCACCCGGCGGGCTCGGTCCGCCACCCGCTGGCGCCGCCGATCGAACACGACGACACCGGTTCGCAGCTCGCTCCCCGGCACTTCGGGGTCGCGGCGCACTTCGCCGAGGTGGACTCGGGGCCGCTGTCGGCGCCGTTCGAATCCCCGGCGCCCGGGGACGAGGACGGGCCGAAGGAGACCAGGGAGTCCTGGGAACACGAGGAGGCCTGGGCGACGGAGGACCCCGGAGGGATCGGTGACCCCGGCGGGATCGGAGAGGCTCTGGGGACCGAGGAGATCTGGGAACCCCAAGGGCTCCGGGAACCGGGGGAACCGCTCCCGTTCCGGGAACCCCGAGGCCCCGGGAACGCCTCTGGGTCCGCCGCCTTCGGCGGGTTCGGAGAACCGGGAGGCGAGGCCGGCGGCGTTCCCGTGCCCGAGCCCCTCGCGCCGGAGCCGTGGGGTGCCGTGTCGGAGCCCGCCGCTCCCGAGCCCGTCGGTCCCGAGCCCCTCGCGCCGGAGCCGTGGGGCCCCGTGCCGGACCAGCCCGAACCGCACCCGTGGGCGGCCGAACCGCCTCCGCCCGCCCCGAAACCGGTCACCGCGGACGAGGAGCGGCCGCCCGGCGCGCACCTGCTCCCGCCCATGCCCCCGGACGTCTCCGAGAGCTGCCGGTGGGCCCCGTCCTGGCGGTGGCCGGTGCCGCCGGGTCCCCGGGACTGACGGTGTCTCGCGGGGGCTTCGTCTCACCCCCTCACCCTCCACCGAATCCGGACCCGCGGACGCCGTGCCCCCTGCGCGTCCCGACATGACACCTGTCATCCCCCGCACGTCACGTCCCTCATTCCGACACGGTGACGTGTACGACTACGGCGGACCCGTCCGCCACGACATGCTGGGAACCATGGCAACGCAGAGGAACACCCACCCGACCGCCGACGGCGCGAGCACGGACGAGACCACCCCGGGCGACGGTGTCACCGAGACCGGAACCGACCGGACCGACGAGGACACCGCGACCGACGCGGACGGCCCCGCGGACGGCCCCGGCGACGACGCCCCCACCGACCCCAAGGAGGCGGAGCGGGCCAGACGCGAGCAGGAGGCCCGGGAGGCCCTGCGTGCCATGAAGCCCTGGAAGGGCAAGGCCACCCGCCAGGACAAGATCCTGCTCGCCTGCGCCATCGGCATCCCCGCCTTCTTCCTGGCCCTCACCCCCGTCAAACCGCTCCTCATCGCCGACCATCCGATCGGGCTGGCCTTCCTGACGGGCAGCAACGCGGCGGTCGGGGCGGCGGCCGCCTTCGCCCGCATCGGCGAGATCCCGCTGTGGCTCGTCGTGGTCGCGGGCGTCTTCGGCAAGGTCAAGGTCGACTGGCTGTTCTGGTGGCTGGGCCGGCGCTGGGGCCGCGGCTTCATCAACAACTTCCTCGCCCGAGGCGAGCGGGCGCAGAAGTTCGCGGACAAGGCCCACGACCTCAACCCGTGGATCATCCGGATCGCGCTCACGCTCTCCTACCTGCCGGGCGTGCCCGCCGCACTCATCCACGTCACCGCGGGGTGGACCGGAATGCGCCTGCGGACCTTCTTCCTCTTCGACGCCCTCGGCGCCCTGATCCTCACCGGGGTCGTGACGGCCGTCGGCTACGCGAGCGGTCAGACCGGGGTCGACATCATCCTCCTCGTCGACCGCTACGCCCTGTGGATCACCTTCGCGATCATCTTCGCGATGGCCTTCTACCCCGTGTTCAAGCAGCAGCGCGCGGAGAAGGCCAGACAGAAGGCCCGGGAGAGGGCCGCCACGGCGGCCGAGTCCGCCGAGAAGACCGCCTGAGGGCGTGCGCGTCCACCTGGTCACCCACGAGCGGGGGCCGCACGGCTAGGCTGGCGTTCGGCAATCCGACACCCCGGGCCTGCCGGCTGCCTGGGTGCGTCACGAGCACACTCAAGGAGAGATCCCGTCATGGGACAGCGACACTTCGATCTGGTGGTCCTCGGCGCTGGGCCCGGCGGCTACGTCGCGGCGATCCGCGCGGCCCAGCTCGGGCTGAACACGGCCGTCATCGAGGAGAAGTACTGGGGCGGCGTCTGCCTGAACGTCGGCTGCATCCCCTCCAAGGCGCTCCTGCGCAACGCCGAGCTGGCCCACCTGTTCCGCACCGAGGCCGACCAGTTCGGCATCAAGGTGGACGGCACGGTCGAGTTCGACTTCGGCAAGGCCCACAGCCGCAGCCGTGAGGTGGCCGAGGGCCGCGTCAAGGGCGTCCACTTCCTCATGAAGAAGAACAAGATCACCGAGCTCAACGGGCGCGGCGCCTTCCTCGACGCCAACACCGTCGAGGTGCGCGGTGAGGACGGCTCCACCGAGACCGTCACCTTCGACAACGCGGTGATCGCCGCCGGGTCCTCCACCAGGCTGATCCCCGGCACGGAGCTCTCCGAGCGGGTCGTCACCTACGAGGAGCAGATCCTCGACGAGAACCTCCCCGAGAGCATCATCATCGCGGGCGCGGGCGCCATCGGCGTCGAGTTCGCCTACGTCCTCGCCAACTACGGCGTCGACGTGACCATCGTGGAGTTCCTCGACCGCATGGTCCCGCTGGAGGACGAGGAGGTCTCCAAGGAGCTGGCACGCGCCTACAAGAAGCTCGGTGTGAAGGTCATGACCTCCACCCGCGTGGAGGGGGTCGAGGACACGGGCGAGAACGTCCGCGTCACCGTCTCCACCTCCGACGGCGAGCAGCAGACCCTGGAGGCCGACCGCCTGCTCCAGGCGATCGGGTTCGCGCCGAACGTCGAGGGCTACGGCCTGGAGAACACCGGTGTGAAGCTGACCGACCGCGGCGCGATCGACATCGACGCCCGGGGCCGCACCAACGTCCCGAACATCTACGCGATCGGCGACGTGACCGCCAAGCTCATGCTCGCGCACACCGCCGAGGCGATGGGCGTCGTCGCGGTGGAGACCATCGCGGGCGCCGAGACGCAGGAGGTCGACTACCGGTTCATCCCGCGCGCCACCTACTGCCAGCCCCAGATCGCCAGCTTCGGCTACAGCGAGACGGAGGCCCGGGAGGCCGGGTACGACGTCCAGGTCGCCAAGTTCCCCTTCATGGCCAACGGCAAGGCGCACGGCCTGGGCGAGACCCGCGGCTTCGTCAAGGTCATCTCCGACGGCGCGTACGGGGAGTTCCTCGGCGCCCACATGATCGGCCCGGACGTCACCGAACTGCTGCCCGAGCTGACGCTGGCCCAGCAGTGGGACCTGACGGTGCACGAGGTGTCCCGCAACATCCACGCGCACCCGACGCTCAGTGAGGCGGTCAAGGAGGCCGTGCACGGCCTGGCCGGGCACATGATCAACCTCTGACCGGACCGTGACACGCGGGGCGGCGGGAACGAGGACTCGGCCACGTCGGCGAGGCACACGGGGGACTTGCTAAGTTTCCCTGTGACCCCCGCCGGAGTCTCCTCCCGCCGTCCGGCGCCCCCGATCCGAAAGCCACCCATGCGCCTGATCCCCTCCACCCCCCTGTCGTGCCTGGGCACGGCCGTCGTCGTTGTCGCCGTCGGCGGTGTCGCCCTCGTCGGCTTCGGCGTGATCGACCTCGACATGGACCTGAGCCTGTCCAGCGGCGACCTCGACGCCTTCGAGGGCCTGCCGCTCGGTGATCCCAGCGGCGAGCCCAGCACCGGTCCCGACGCCGAGGAGACCCCGGACGCGCCCGGCTACGCCCTCCCCGAGTCGTGCGCGGCGGCGGGCGTCGCGGAGGTCGTCGGCGACCTGGCACCGGGCCCGGTCCTGACCGAGGAGTCCGGCGAGGTCGAGGGCGTCGACGACGCGGAGCAGCTCGTGTGCTCGTACGGTGACGGCGGCGCCGAGCCGGGCAGTCCCACCTTCACCGTCGTGTTCACCCTGGGCGCCGACCCGAGCGCCAATCCCGACGTGGTCCGGGTGCCCGGTTCCGAGGAGCGGATGAACTGGGAGGTGGACGTCGACGTGGACGTGGACACCTACCACACCGACGAGGCCGACAGCCTGGGCGGCGACCTGGAGTACGTGGGAACCGTGGACGGCTCCAGCCGCCACCTGTACCTGGCGCTCCCCGGTGAGCTGCACGTGACCGCGATCTCCTACTTCGGCGACGTGCCCCGCGAGGACCTGGAGCGCGTCGTCATGACGGCCGCGGAGCGGATCAGGAACTGAGCACGCCCGCGGCCAGGCGCCGCAGGCAGCGGTCGACCAGGGCGGCCGGACCGTCGTCCCCCTCCGCGGGTGCGTCGACGGCCGCCCACTGCTCGAGCGACACCCGCACCGCGTCGGTGGCGACGGCCGCCGCCAGGCGGTGGGCGATCGGGTCGTCGCCGAACCCGGGCCACGTCTCCAGCACCTCGGCGAGCCGTTCCTCCGACTGCCGGTTCACCCGGTACCAGACATCGCGGAGGGCCTCGTCGGTCGCGGCCGCGCGCAGGAGCGCCCGCGTCCACTCCAGCCCCTCGGGTCCGCCGTCGTCCCCCTCCGACATGGTCTCGGCGACCGACTCCGCCAGGAACCCGACCAGGTCCCGCCCGGTCGCGCTCCCCTTCCCCGGCGCCGCCATCCGCTCGGAGAGCCGGGCACGCCAGCGGTCGGCCCCCGCGAGCAGCAACGGCGCCACGGCGTCCTGCTTGGTGCGGAAGTAGCGGTAGAAGGTGCGCAGCGCCACCCCGGACGCGCGGGCGATGTCCTCGGCGGTGGTCTGGTCCACTCCGTCACGCGCGAAGAGCGCGGCTGCGGCGCGGGCGATCTCCAGGCGTGTGGCCCGTCGTCGGCGCTCGTGCAGGGGGGCGGAGGGCGCCTCGGGCGGCGGTGCGGCACTCATTCCCACCAGCATAGTCATGTGGTAATGACCATGTACGCCAATGTGGCATGACGTGCCAAACGTGCATAACGTGTAGTGGGGAGTGGAGCCGCCGACGACACAGCCCGACGGCCACGAGAGTCTGGAGCAGACCATGAACCGCTACGAAGGGCGCCGCGTACTCGTCACCGGCGCCGGATCCGGAATCGGCCAGGCCACGGCGCTGCGCGTGTTGTCGGAGGGCGGCGCGGTCGTCGCCGCGGACGTGAGCGAGGCCGGTCTGAGGGACACCCTGGACAAGGCGGGCCCGGCCGCCGAGCGCCTCGGCACCGTGGTCGTCGACATCGCCGACGAGACATCCGTCCGCGCCGCCGTCCGATCCGCCGCCGCCCAGCTCGGCGGACTGGACGCGCTGGTCAACGCCGCCGGGATCCTGCGCTCCTCGCACACCGAGCGGACCAGCGCGGCCGACTTCACCCACATCCTCCGGGTGAACCTGGTCGGCACGTTCCTCGTCATCCGGGAAGCGCTGCCGCACCTGCGCGAGGGCCGGGGTCCCGCCGTGGTCAACTTCAGCTCGACCTCAGCCGCCTTCGCCCACCCGTACATGGCCGCCTACGCGGCGAGCAAGGGTGGTGTCCAGTCCATGACCCACGCGCTCGCCAGCGAGTACGCCGCGGACGGCATCCGCTTCACCGCCGTGCAGCCGGGCTCGATCTCCAGCGGCATGACGGACGGCAGCGGCGCGAGCGGGCGGAGCGTCGGCCCGGGCCTGCCCGAGGACGCCGACATGAGCCTGTTCGCCAAACTGAGCCCCGCCGTCGGCGGCGGGGGCTTCGCCGGGCCGGAGACCGTCGCCTCCGTCGTCGCCATGCTGGCGTCGGAGGACGGGGCGTTCGTCACCGGCACCGAGATCCGCGTCGACGGCGGCACGCACTTCTGATCCGGCCCTGACCTGACACGGGTCCCGCACACACGAGGGGCGCGGCCGCGCGCACCGCGACCGCGCCCCTCCCCGTGCCTGCGTCGGGGAACCGGTCAGTACTCGACCGGGATCTCCTCGAACTCGCCGAACGGGCCCGCGCGCAGGGTCAGCCGCTCCACGTCCGCCGCGGGCGCCGGGAACACGGCGACCAGGTCGTAGGTGTTGCCCGGCTGGAGCAGGTGCACCTCCTCGGCGAAGCTGCTGTAGCGGCCCTCGCCGAAGTCCATCTGCGCCACGTACCGCACCAGGCCGTTCTCCGGCTCCAGCAGCTGGAAGCCGCCGAGCGTGCCCTTGTTGAACTGCTCCGGGCCACCCGCCAGGATCGCGTCCGTTCCGCCCAGCTCCGGGATGGTCGGCTCGTCCCCGGTGTTGGTGAGGGCGAACGTCCCGAGGACGTAGGCGCCGTCGCGGCGCAGCGGGTAGACGTCCAGGCGCACCCCGTCGAGCTCACCGCTGGCCACCACCGAACCCGGGTCGTCGCTGTAGGGCGCGGGCCAGGTGACGTTGCGCTGGGCCACGCCCAGGGCGTCCTCGTCGTACGCCTCTTCCTCCGAGGCCTCCGACGAGGTGTTGTAGACGTAGGAGAACTCGACGCGGCGGTTGCGGGCGCGGGCCTGCTCGTCGTCGGGTCCGCCCTCGCGCGCGACCGGCTCGTTCATACCGCGCCCCTCGACCTCCAGGGTGTACCCGGAGCCGATCTCCTCGGCGAGCAGGTCGCGGACGGTCTCGGCGCGGTCCACCGACAGGGCGTCGTTGTAGGAGGCGCTGCCGATGCCGTCGGTGTGGCCGATGACCGTGATGGTCGGGTCCTCGGGGTCGACGTTGGCGGTCAGGGTCGTGGCCGCGCGCCGAACCACCTCCTCGGCCTCCGGGGTGAGGTCGGAGCTGTCGAAGGCGAACATCACGTCCGAGTGCAGCGAAATGATCTCGCGGTCGCCGTCACGGGTGGTGGAGGCGATCTGGGAGTCGACGAAGCTCTGCACCCAGCCCTCGTCGGCCACGGCGTCCTCGTCGGGGCGGCGGTTGGCGAAGGTGAGGTTCTCGCCGCGCGGCGGGGGGTTGTCCAGGGTGAGGTGGTCGGCCCCGTTCGGGTCCTCGGGGTCCGCTCGTTCCTCGTCCACGTCCTGGACGGGGATCCCGGTCATCGCGCCCAGGCCGCTGCCGATGAAGGTCACCTGCTCGACCTCGTCGGGCAGGCGCGGGTAGTAGCGGACGTACTCGTTGGTGACCTCGTCGTGCACCGGGTACAGCCCGTCCCCGCCCGGGCTCTCGGAGCCGTACTTGAGGCCGTCCTCGTCGAGGAACTGGCGGTACACCCGGCCGGTCATCGGATCCACGAGCGTGTGCGCCATGCTCAGGTTCCGGTTGGGGCCGGAGAACTCGTCGGAGTAGGTCACCTCGTAGTACATGACCGTGTACTCGTCGGTGCGCTCCAGGCCGGTGATCGAGAAGGTCATCTCGTTGTCCTGGCCCGTGTCCTGGAAAATCCGGCCCTCGCGGACGTAGGGGAACTCCTCCGTGACCTCGGGCGGGCCGTCCCCGCCGAAGGTCTCGGACCACCAGCCGGCGGTGGCCGTGCAGCCGCTGAGCAGGAGGGCTCCCGATACGGTCAGGGCGACCGCGGTGACGGGCGTCTTCCACGCCATGTGGGGGAACTCCGATCGTTGAGGGGACGTACCGGCAACATCCTCCACCAGTCGGGCGCCTGAGCCGACCGCGCGGCCCCCTCGACGGGGCCGCGTCGCCCCCGGACGGAAATTCTTCCGAACCGACCAATCCGCGTCCGCGCCCGGCCGCGAATCCCCCACGTGACCACCAAGACACGGGGCGGCAGCACGCGGCCCGAGAAGCAGCGAGGAACCGCCGTCGGCGTGACCGTCGGCCTGCTCACCGCGGCGTTCGGCCTCGGCGCCGCCGAACTCGCCGCCGGCGCGCTGCGCACCGCGTCCCCGGTGGTCGTCGTCGGCGACGCGCTCGTCGACAACAGCCCACCCGAGCTGATGGAACTGGCGATCTCGCTGCTCGGTACGGCCGACAAGCCCGTACTGATCGCGGGGATCGTGGTGGTCCTCGCCGGGTCCGGCGCCGTGCTGGGGATCGTGGCGCTCGCCCGCCCGGTCCTCGGCCACGCCGGACTGGCGGTCCTGGCGACGGCGGGTGCGACCGCCGTCCTCCTGCGCCGCGCCGACGAACCGGGAGCCGTGGTCCCGGTCCTCGTCGGCGCGGTCGCGGGGGCGCTGGCCCTGGCCCTCCTGCTCAGGAGGGCCGGGGCCGGTCCCTCCCCCGTGGAGGGGGAGAAGGGGGAGACGACGGCACCGGCGGCGCGGGGGGAGACGCCCGATCCGACCCGGGAACCCGGAAGGCGCGGTTTCGTCCTGACCGCGACCGGGGTCCTGGGGGCGTCCGCGGCCGCCGGGGCCGTCGGCCACTGGCTCCCCCGGTCCCCGGGAGCCTCCACGGCTGCCTCCCTCACACTGCCCGAACCGGCCCGGCCCCTGCCCCGGCTGCCCGCCGGGGTCGACCTGGGCGTCCCGGGGCTCACCCCGTTCACCACCCCCAACACCGGCTTCTACCGGATCGACACGGCGCTCTCCGTCCCCCGGCCGGACCCCTCCCGGTGGACCCTGCGCGTCCACGGAATGGTCGACCGCCCCTTCGAGATCGGTATGGACGAGCTGCTGTCGATGCCGCTGGAGGAGGCCGACATCACGCTCTCCTGCGTGTCCAACCAGGTGGGCGGCGACCTCGCGGGCAACACGCGCTGGCTGGGCGCCCCGCTCGCCCGACTGCTCCGACGCGCCGGAGTGCACTCCGGCGCCGACCAGATCCTCAGCACCTCCGACGACGGCTGGACCTGCGGAACCCCCACCGAGGTCGTCATGGACGGGCGCGACGCCCTCCTCGCCGTCGGCATGGGCGGCGAGCCGCTGCCCGCCGAGCACGGATTTCCGGCCCGCATGGTCGTGCCCGGCCTGTACGGCTTCGTGAGCGCCACCAAGTGGGTCACCGACATCAAGCTCACCCGGTTCGCCGACGAGCGCGCCTACTGGGCACAGCGCGGCTGGGCCGTCCGGGCGCCGATCAAGACCATGTCCCGGGTGGACGTGCCCGCCCCGCTGGCCCGGGTGGCCGCCGGGGACGTGGTTCTGGCCGGGGTCGCCTGGGCCCAGCACCGGGGCGTCGACGCCGTCGAGGTGCGGGTGGACGGCGGCGACTGGTGGGAGGCCGAGCTCGCCCGCGTCCCGGGCGTCGACACCTGGGTCCAGTGGGTGGCCGAGACCTCCGTGGAACCCGGACAGCACGACGTGGAGGTCAGGGCGACCGACGCCACCGGCGCCACACAGCCCTCGGCCAGAGCCGAACCCGTTCCCGACGGAGCCACCGGGTGGCACCGCATCCGCTTCACAGCGGAGTGACGAACCATCCTCCCTCGCCGCGACCGCGGCCACCGAAGTTGAACAAGTTGAAGGAGAGTTCCATGATTCGCAAGAGCGCACTCACCACCGCCGCCTCCGCCGCCGTTCTGGCGTTCGGTCTGACCGCCTGCGGCGACATGGGCGGTGAGGAGGCCACCGACGCCGCGTCGCCCGAGGCGACCGAGGAGGCCAACAACGGCGGAGGGGAGACCGCGGGCGAGGACATGACCGCCATGGAGGCGTTCGGTCCGGGCTGTGCCGCGGTCCCCGAGGACGGCGCGGGCAGTTTCGAGGGCATGGCCCAGGACCCGGTCGCGACCGCGGCCTCGAACAACCCCGTCCTGTCCACCCTGGTCACCGCCGTGACCGAGGCCGACCTGGTCGACACGCTCAACTCGGCCGAGGACATCACGGTGTTCGCGCCCACCAACGACGCCTTCGCCGCGATTCCCGAGGAGGACCTCAACGCCCTCCTCGCCGACCAGGAGCAGCTGACCGAGGTCCTGACCTACCACGTCGTCGGGGGCAGGCACGCTCCGTCCGACCTGGAGGACGGGACGTTCACCTCGCTCCAGGGCGGGGACGTCACCACCGAGGGCGCCGGGGAGGACTTCACCGTGAACGGCGACTCCCAGGTGGTGTGCGGCAACGTCCAGACCGCCAACGCCACGGTCTACATCGTCGACACGGTGCTGATGCCCTCCTGAGGGCCGTGACGTCCGGGCGGTCCGTGCGCTGACGCCGGTCCGCCCGGACACCGTTCCCGACCGCCCGTGAGAGGAAGTGGGCAGATGGACGAGGAAGCCGCGGAGCCCCTCGCCCCCGGTGCCGTGGCCCAGGGGCCGCCGAACGCCAGACTCGCCGGACTGCTCCGGCGGGTGGCGCGCGGTGACGAGGAGGCCTTCGACGAGGTGTACGGCCTGGTGAGCCCCTCCGTCTACGGCCTGGCACGCCGGATCCTGCGCGACCCGGCCCAGTCCGAGGAGATCGCCCAGGAGGTGCTGGTGGAGATCTGGCGCACCGCCTGCCGGTTCGATGAGAACCGCGGGAGCGCCCGCGCCTGGGTGATGACGCTGACGCACCGCAGGGCGGTCGACCGCGTCCGCTCCGAGCAGGCCGCCTCCGACCGGGAGGCCCGTGCCACGGCCTCCGAGACCCACCGGCCCTTCGACGAGGTCGCGGAGGAGGTCGGCGACCGGCTGGAGCGCGAACGCGTCCGCCGGTGCCTCGACACCCTCACCGACCTCCAGCGCCAGTCCGTCCGGTTGGCCTACTACGGCGGGTACACCTACCGGGAGGTCGCCCGGCTGCTGACCACGCCGCTGGGTACCGTCAAGACGCGGATGCGCGACGGACTGATCCGGCTCCGAGACTGCCTGGGGGTGGAGTGGTGAGGAGATCACTGAGCCAGGACCCGCACCGCCTGTCGGGTGCCTACGCCCTCAACGCCCTCTCCCCCGACGAGCGCACGCGCTTCGAGGACCACCTCGCCGGGTGCGCCGCCTGCGTGCAGGAGGTGCGGGGCTTCTCCGAGACCGCCGCCCTGCTCGGTTCGACGGCGGCCGAGGCTCCGCCTGAGGGGCTGCGCGAACGCGTCATGGAACAGGTGTCCCGGACCCGGCAGCTGGCGCCCGCCCCGGAACGCCTGCCCGAGCCCCGTCGGCGCCCGTGGGGGTGGGGCCCCTGGCTGGTGCTCGCCGCCTGCCTGGCCGTGGTGGTCGCCCTCGGCGCGGTCGTGGCCGACCAGGTCGGCCAGGTCCGCGAACTGCGGGAGCGGGAGCGGCTCATCTCGTCCGTGCTCACCGCGCCGGACGCCGAGTACACCTCCGGCGAACTGGAGGAGGGGGTCAGCATGACCCTCGTGCACTCCGAGGAGCGGGGCCGCATCGTGTTCGGCGCCCAGGGGCTGTCGGAACTCGAGGGACGGGACTACCAGCTCTGGGTGACCCACGAGAACGGGGCGGTCACCCCGGCCGGCCTCCTCGCCCTCGACGACGAGGGCGTGGCCGTTCCCGTCGTCGCCGCGGCCGACGCCGAGGGCGCTGAGGGCGTGGCCGTCACGATCGAGCCCGAGGGTGGATCCGAGCAGCCGACCACGGATCCCATCGCGGCGATGACGTTCAGCGGCTGACAGCCGGTGTCCGTGGCCTGACGGGAGTGTGCCCCCTCAGGCCACGGACACCTCCTCCGGCCGGGGCAGGGACCGCATCACCGGGGTGAGGGTGCACAGGGCGGCCGCCCCGGACACGAGCGCCATGGTCAAGAAGACCCATTCGGGTCCGGCGTGGTCGTAGACGAGCCCGACGCCGAGGATCCCCACGGGCTGGGACAGCATCGCCAGGAACACGACGGCGCCCAGGACGCGCCCCTGCCGCGCGTCGCCGACCGAGGCGGCCACGTACCCGTGGAACAGGGCGTTGGCGCTCGGGACGATGGCGAACACGCATCCGACGACTACCCCGAGCAGGAGCACGTTGGGGGCCGCGAGCAGCACGAGCGCGCCCAGCGGGGCCGACCACGCCGCCACGAGGAAGGTCGCCGACGGGCGCGCCCACCGGACGACCAGCCCCGCGACCAGGGACCCCACCAGGCCGCCGGTGCCGGCCAGGGAAACGGTCATGCCGATCTGGAGGTGGGAGGCGCCCTGCCCCTCCGCGGTCGCGATGATGGCGAGGAAGGACCCAGTGACGGTGAAGACCAGGTTGAACCCCAGGATCCACGCGATCATCGGCCGCAGAACGGGGTGCCTGACCAGCAGGACGAAACCGTCGGCCACCCCGCGCAGAGTCCACCCCTCAGCCTCGGAACGGTCCGCCTGCATGGGTCGGCGGACGGCCAGCAGCAGGACGGCCGAGGCCAGGTAGGTGACGGCCTCGACGGCGAACGGCAGCGCTCTTGCCAGGTTGAACAGCGAACCCGCGACCGGGGCGCCCAGGGCCGTGGTGCCGAAGAGGCGGATCTGGTTCTGGGCGGCGGCGTCCGCGAGCTGGGCGGCCGGGACCAGCTGTTTGGTCGCGGCCGTGGCCACGGGGTTGGCGATCCCCGTCATGGTGGCGGAGGCGACCGCCACGCACGCGATGAGCGGGATGGACGCGTGCCCGGCCAGCAGTAGGCCGGTGAACAGGACGAGGAGGGCCAGCCGTCCCAGGTCGCAGACCAGCAACACCGCGCGCCGGTTGATCCGGTCGGCGAGGGCCCCGCCGAGGACGGCGGAGACCATCGCCGCCGTCACCTGGGCGGCCCCGATCGCACCGGCCTGCGCGGCCGATCCCACGAGGGCGAGCACCAGGAGCGGGTAGGCGACCTCACCGCTCTCCTTGCCCAGTCCGGCCAGGAACCTGCTGGTCCAGAGCGCCTGGAAGTCGCGGTTGCGCAGAAGCGCCCGGGACCCGTTCGCCCCGACCCGGCACGGGGCCCGTCCGGGTGGCCCGGACGGGTCCCGCCGCTCGGTGGTCATGTGGACCGGTGGAACGCCGTGGGAACCGGTCTGGAAGGCCGATCGGGGGGTGCGGATCTCATGCCGCCATTATGCGCGCACGACCGACCTTCCCGTGGTACGCCGACCCACGGATTCGGCGGCCGCCTCGATGGTGCGCGGGGTGCGTTCGACGTAGGCCACGACCAGGGCGACTGTGAGCGATCCACCAGCCACGAACAGGTACGACGCACCCCATCCGCCCGTCAGCTCGCCCACGAGGCCGAAGAGCAGCGGCCCGCCCAAGGCGATCCCGCTGCCCACTCCCTGGACGAAACCGGAGAGGGCGCCCGCCCCTCCGGGGGTGGTGCTGCGCGTGTTGATCATGGTCATGGTCACCACGAACAGGCTGGTGCCCATGCCGAGGAAGACCGCCCACAGGGGTGTCAGGTGCTCGGGGGCCACCGCGACTCCCAGGTAGCCGATCGCGTACCCGGCCACGCCGAGCGCGATGATCGGGAAGGTGTTGGCCGAACGCACGGTGACGGTGGGCGCGACCAGACCGAACAGCAGGCTCACGCCGACCATCAGCGACACCATGCTCCCGGCGAAGGCGTCGGTGTGCCCGGCGTCGGCGAGCAGGGTCGGCAGCCACGTGAAGAGAGTGAAGACGTTCCAGGTGACCATTCCGAACAGCAGGGCCATGCGCCAGGCCATGCCCACGCGCCAGACGGGGCGGGCCAGCGCGGTTCGGGTCGGGGCGGGCACGGCCTGGGCGGCGTCGCCCCGGGTGGGGCTCAGCCACTGGAGGACCCACAGGCCGGCGGCCGCCAGGGCGATCACGGCCCACGCGCCGATGGCGAGGCGCCATCCGACGGCCTCGGCGAGGGGAACGGCGACCAGCGGCGGGAAGAGGGCGCCCGTGTGGATGGCGACCATCTGAACGGTGCTGAGCGTCGCCAGGCGGTCGGGGAAGTACTGCTTGATCAGGGGCGGCAGCACGACGTTGCCCAGCGCCGCGCCGGCGAGGGCCACGGCGGTCAGCACCAGCAGGGTGCCGGTGTCGGGCGCGAAGGCGCGCAGGGCCTGGCCGAGGGCGGTGAGCAGCATGCTCAGAACCGCGGTGAGCTCCGGGCCCAGGCGACGCATGATCGCCGGGGTGACCAGACCGAAGACGGCGAAGGCGATCAGCGGCAGGGTGCCGAACACGCCGATGACGGTGGCGGCGAAGCCGAACTCGTCCCCGACCGTGGTCAGCAGGGGTGACAGGGCGGTGACCACCAGGCGCAGGTTCAGTGCCGCGCAGGTGATCGCCAGCAGGGCCAGGGTGCGGCCTCGGAGGGCTCCTGTGGGAGCCGTGGTGAGCGGCCGGACCGACGGTCGGTCGGTGGCGGCCGCGACGGAGGAAACGCTCATGACGGCGACGGACGTCCCTTGTTGTGCGGTGATGCGGCGCTGCATCAGAGCGGGGTCGACCGGCGGGCGACGCTGCCTGCCCGGGAAGGATCGGCTTCCCTGGGCGAGCCAAATACGACCTTTTCAAGGAAATGTTATGCACAAAGCGGGTGTATACACAACTTTCCGTACTTAATACGGATACTATGGGGTTATGGCTGATCTCGACGAACTTGATACGGCGATCCTGGCCGAACTCCAGTCGGACGCACGACGCACCAACCGGGACGTGGCCTCAGCGGTGGGCGCGTCCCCGACCACGACGCTGGACCGGACCCGCGCGCTCAGGGAGAGGGGTGTGATCCGGGGCGCACTGCTGGACGTCGACCTGGAGCTCATCGGCCGACCGGTGCAGGCACTCATCACCGTGCGCATCGTCAAGCCCTCACGGCACAACATCGAGGCGTTCCGCGACTGGGTGCGCTCCCTTCCCGACACCCTGTCGGTCTTCGTGACCTCGGGAAACGAGGACTTCCTCATCCACGTCGCCCTCCCGGACAACGACAGCCTGTACGCGTTCGTCGTCGACAAGCTGACGGAGCGGCCGGAGGTCGCCGACGTGCGGGCGTCGATCGTCTACGAACACCTGCGCAACGACCGCATCGCCCCCGCCACGGCGGGGGGACGCCGACGGAGGTAGCGGACACGTGGTCGTGGCCGGAGTCCTGCCGCCCGCGCCGTGAGACACGCCCCGATCTCAGTCGGGCGAGGGCGTGAGCAGCACGAACCCGGTCTGGAACGGATCGACGCACAGGACCAGGCGTCCCACCCGGGGAACGTCGGCGGGGCCCATGACCACCTGACCGCCCGACGAGGTGACCTGCGCGGCAGCCACGTCGCAGTCGGTGACGGCGAAGACCGGATGCCAGTCTCCGCCACCGCCGCTCTCCGCCAGCTGGGCGCGGTCGACACCCATCATCCCGCCGAACTCCCGCCCCTCGGCGCCGCCCGCCGGGGCGATGATCCGATAGGGCTCGGGACTGTCCGGAAGGGCGAAGTCCTGGTAGCGCCAGCCGAACAGCTTGGAGTAGAAGGACAGCGCGCCCGCGCTGTCCGGCGTCCACAGCTCGACCCAGCACAGACTGTTGGCCTGGTCGGTGACCCCCATGCCCGGGAAGTCACGCGCCTCCCAGAGCCCGAAGTCCCCGCCCTGGGGATCGGCGCAGAACGCCATGCGGCCGAACGAGAGGGCGTCCGTCGGCCCCTCGTGCACCACGCCGCCGAGACTCACCACGGCACGGGCGGTCTCGTCGACGTCGCCGGTGGCGAAGTAGACCGTCCACACCGGCCGCTGCCCCTCCTGCGTCAGCGGCCCGAGCCCGGCCAGCGGTATCCCGTCCAACTGGAGCATCCGGTACCCGCCCGTCTCCGGCGCCGCCTCGCTGGCGGTCCAGCCGAACACCTTCCGGTAGAAGGTGACGGAGGCCTCGATGTCCGGCGACCCCAGCTCGATCCAGCACGGGGAGCCGGGAACGAAGTCGGTGGTGATCATGGGTACCCCTTCTGCGTGTTTCCACGAAACGCACCACCTCCGAGTCTCTCCCTCCCCCGTGCCGGGAACGAGCCGCGACGCGGCAAAGACTCACACAACTCCCGCGTCGACGCGCTACGCGCCTCCGACCACACGGCGCCCCGCCCGATCGACCGGCCCTCCGGAGCCGTGGCCCGCCTCGTCGTGAACGCGCTCCACATCGCCCGGGCGGTGGCGGTCGCCGTCACGGCGGGCTGACACGACGGCGGCCGGACGGGCCGCGCCTGTGCGCGGTGGTCGTGGAACCGCGACCCCGGCCGGACGCTCATGACCTACTCAGCCGCCCCCGGCCCACCCTCGGAGGAGCGCCTCGCCCCGCTCTCCGCCGCCACGCCGTCAGGTGTCCCCGATGGCACGACCGCCCACCACACGCCCGCGATCGTCCCGACCGACAAGACGCCGCCGACCGCCGACGTCAGCGCGTCGGGGGCCACCACCGACTGCCCCCGCAGCGCCTGCCAGGTGGTCAGCGCGAACAGCCCCGCGTACGCCGCCGCGACCACGACCACCAGTCGCACCCGGGCCCGCGCGCGCCGCGGTCCCCGGCCGGACCGCGTCACCGCCGTCAGGGCCAGCGCGAACAGGATCATCACCTGGAGCCCGTGCAGTCCCACGAAGTGCGGCACCCTCAGGTCCCCCGCGACCGTGCTCCACCCGACCAACGGCAGCCCCGGACCGCCGTCGGGCGCGCCCACGGTGTGCGCGCCGATCACGTCCGACCCGCCGCCCGCCAGAGCGGCCTCCTGCTCGGGTGTGGCGGGGGACATGAGCAGCGCCACCGGCATGCCCGCCAGCGCGATCACCGTCCCCAGCCGGACCGCCCACGTCACGGCGGGGTCCCCGGTCCGCCTCCGCGCCAGCAGGACGCCCACGGCGACGTTGGCCGCCCACACCGTCATGATCACGGCGCCCATCCCGTTGAAGACCAGGGCGTCGAGCGTCGTCTCCACGTTGAAGTGGCTCCGCCGCCCTCGCAGGACCTGGACCACGATGGCCACCAGTTCGACACCGACGAGGACGGCGATCACCGAGCCGAGCCGGCGCCCGCCGGGCCGGACCAGCGACAGCAGCCAGGCGAGCGTCACGTTGTACACGGCGATGGACAGCGCGAACCGGGCGGGCTTGGCCCAGATCGGCTCCCCGACCAGGACCCGGCCGTCGACCGCGGTCCCCACCAGCGACGCCGCCAGCACGAGTCCGGCCAGGGCCGCCGTCAGCACCAGGGGTCGGTGCCAGTCCAGCACGGTTCTCAGGAAGAGGGGGAAGCACACGGGGCACCTCGGAGCAACCGTCACCTTCTGTTACCGGTCTCCTCCTACCCCGCCCAACGGCTCACAGACGGAGTTCGAAGACCATCCGGTCCACACCGGGCGCCTCGTAGTCGGCGTGCGGCCCCGTCACCTCGAAGCCGAACGCCCGGTGGAAGGCGATCGACCGCTCGTTGACCGGCGAGGTGATCGCCCGCACCACCGTCCGCCCCTCGGCCCGGGCGGCCGCCGTGAACCGCTCGTACAGCCGGCTCGCCAATCCCGACCTGCGGTGCTCCGGAGCCACTCCGACGAAGTGCACGTAGGCCTCCTCCGGCTCAGAGGGCGACGCGAACCCCACGAGGAAGCCCGCCAGCTCCTCCCCGAACTCGGCCGTGAGGCTGCTGGTGTGGAAGTGGTCGAGGAACAGCCGGGGCAGCACTCCCGAGATCGGCCGCCCCCACCAGTCGTCGCACACCGCGATGATCCGCGCGTGGTCGGAGGGGCGGGCGGTGCGGATGTCGACATCGGACACGGGAAGGGTCTCCTGCCATCTCGGGAGTCGGACGGGTGATGGTCATACCCCGCCCTCGTGGGCGAACGGCCGGGTCACGACCGGCCGAACGCCTCTCGGAACGGCGACCGCACCGCGTCGGTTCCCATCACCGCGAACACCACGTGCCCGAACACCCCGGCGAACTCCCCGTCCAGGTGTTCGGCGAAGGCCCCCGCCACCTCGGCGGGACGGTTTCCGAACACACCGCACCCCCACGCGCCAGGACCAGGACGTCCGCACCCCGGTCGGCGGCCACCGCCAGGACGCCCCGGGCCCGGTGTACCAGCGCCCCGGGGATCCGGTCCGCCTCACCCGTCCGGTTCCGCTCGACCATCCGCCGGTTCGGCGCGGCGCACGTCAGAAAGGCCGCCACCACGGGGTCGGGCAGCCACCCGCCCCGGTCGTCCCGGAACACCGGGACACTCGGCGAGTAGATGACCCGGTCCGTGTAGAGCAGGCTCCGCTCGCTCCGATGGTGGTCGTAGAACTCCGGGCACGTCGTCAGCGACGCGTACAGTCCGCTCGACCTCGCCAGACTCTCCTCCTGGGCACGGGCCCCGTTGGCCACGCCCCCACCGGGGTTGCGGGCCGACGCGAAGTTCAGCGCCGCGACCTCACCGGCCCCGGCCAGCCGTGCGACGGCCTCCAGGGTGCTCTCACCCGTGACCTCGACCCGGGTCCTCCCCGTGCCCTCCGGCGCGGTCAGGCCCCGCAGCTCCTCGGGCGGATAGAGCCGTGTGCCCGCGCGCATCGCCGCGAGCGCCCCCGACAGGTCCACCGTGCGGCCGCCGGCCGTGTACCGCTCCGCCTCGACGGCGGTCCGGGTCTCCCGCCACACGCGGCGCAGTCTCTGGGACATGTGCGTTCCCTCCGTCCTCGGCGGAGCACGAACCTACCGGCGGCGCGGCGGGGGCCCAACCGCTTTTTCCCGGGCCCGGAAAACCGTTGGCCGCGGCGCCCGGACGTGGAGCATGCTCGAAGCATGGACCCCAAGCGCCGTGTCCGGACCTCCAAGTTCCTCTCCCTCGTCCTGCGCCACGACCCCTCCCGTGTGGGAATCACCCTCGACGCCGAGGGCTGGGCCGACATCCGCGCACTCCTGGACGGCTGTCGCCGCGCCGGTCGCCGCGTCACCCACGCCGAGCTGATGGAGGTCGTCCGCACCAACGACAAACAAAGGTTCGCCCTCAACGCCGACGGAACACGCGTACGCGCACGTCAGGGACACTCCGTCCCGGTCGACCTCGCCCTGGCGCCCGCCACTCCGCCGGAGCTGCTCTACCACGGCACGGTCGGCCGATTCCTGCCCGCGATCACCGCCGAGGGCCTGCGCTCCATAGGCCGCCACGACGTCCACCTGTCGGCGGACGAGGCCACCGCTCGCAAGGTCGGCTCCCGCCGCGGCGCACCGGTCGTGCTGGTCGTCGCCGCCGGACGCATGCACGCCGACGGGTACGCCTTCCGGATGAGCGACAACGGCGTCTGGCTGGTCCCCGAAGTCCCACCGGAGTACCTGGGCGAACCCGTCAGTCGGGCCTGACCGCGCTGAAGATCGCCGTCCCGGGGATCATCCGGCCGCGGATCGGCCCCCAGCCGCCCCAGGCCCGGTCGTGTCCCTCCGGCCACTCCGGTTCGACCACGTCGCGCAGGACCAGCCCGGCCCCGGTGATCCCCCGGATCCAGTCCCCCATGGTCAGGTGGTGTTCGACGTAGACCGCCCGCCCCCGGTCGTCCTCCTCCACGTAGGCGCGCCGGTCGAAGTAGGACTGGCACACGGTGAACCCGTGCTCGGTCGGGTCGTCCGGGAAGCACCACCGCACCGGATGGGTCACCGAGAACACCAGGCGCCCGCCCGGCCGCAGCACCCGCCCCGCCTCGGCGAGCGCGTCCGTCGCGGCGGGAACGAACGGGAACGCCCCGAAGGCCGAGAACACCACGTCGAACGACGCGTCCGCGAACGGCAGTCGTTGGGCGTCCGCCTGCGCCGTGGGCACCGCGAGCCCGGTCTCCTCGTCGATCCGCCGCGCGTGCTGGAGCTGGCGCGAGGCGAGGTCGACTCCGACGACCTCCCGTACGCCCTGGGACCGCAGCCACCGGGCGCACTGGCCCGCGCCGCACCCGACCTCCAGGAACCGCCCGTCACGTGTGTTCGCCAGGTCGAGCAGGTCCGCGTCGGCCTCGGTCAGCCCCTCGGGGCACCACACGAACCCGGTGTCCCCGAGGAAGCCCCCGTGGTCGGCCTGATAGGCGTCCGCCGCCGCGTCCCACCACAGCCGGCCCGCCCGGGCGCTCTCCCACGGACCGACCGCACGCCGTTCGACCCATCCCGGGTCCGGGTAGTCAGCCTCGTCCGGCACGGTCGCCCGCCTCCTCCTCGCGCGCGGCACGCGCGCCGTCCGACTCCGCGCCGCCGCCGTCGTCGTCGTCCGATCCGCCGTCGGCCGCGCCCGGGGCCGACCGGGCCTCCCGCGCGTCCCGAACCTCGCGGCGGACGAGGAACACCCATCCGCCGATCGCGATGAGCGTGAACACCCACCACTGCACCGCGTAGGACAGGCTCATCCCCGATTCCAGCTCCTGCGTGGCGACGCGTTCGGGGGCCGGGTCGGGAACCGGGTCCTGGCTGGTGAGCTCCACATACCCGCCGTAGACGGGATAGGGCAGCTCCTCGGCGAGCGCGTCGACGTCGACGATCATGATCTGCCCCTCGGGCAGGCCGCCACGGTCGTGCACCCCGGTGTTCTCCTCGGTCTCGGAGAACTGGAGGCGGCCCTTGACCTCGATCTCGCCCTCGGGCGCCGGCGGCACCTCCGGGGTGTCCCGGGCGGTCTCGCCCGGCGGGATCCAGCCCCGGTTGACCAGGACCGCGGCCCCGTCGTCGGTCACCAGCGGCGTGAGCACGTGGAACCCCACACCGCGCGAGCCGTCCCGGTTGCGCAGCAGGAGCTGGTGTTCGGTGTCCCAGGTTCCGGTGACCTCGACCGTGCGCCACCGATCGTCCCGGTCCACGGTCCCGCCGACCTCGGTGAGGTCGGAGACGGGCACCGGATCGGCGGACAGGTTCCCCTGTTGCAGGTCGACCGCGGCGCTGCGCTGCTCCCAACGGTCCAACTGCCAAAAACCCAGCCACACGAAGCTGGGAACGATGAGCACGACCAGCGCGTGGAACGCCAGCATGCGTGAGGAGAACAGGACTCTGAGCACGTCTTCGAGGTTATGAGACGTCCCCGGCCTCCCCGCACCGCCCCCGCCCGGGCACGCGGAACGCCTCCGGGGCCGCGCCGGGCACGCGAAGGGCGGGGCCCGGAACACCGGAACCCCGCCCGAACAGCCTTTGTCGTGGACTCGCCGTGGGGCTAGACCTCGTCCTCGGCGCCCGCCGCCGCGCGGCGCTTGCGTGCGAAGTACAGACCGGCGCCACCGGCCCCGATCGCCGCCAGACCGGCCGCGACCAGACCGCCCAGGGCGGTGCCGGTCACCGCGAGCTGCTCGTCGGCCTGCGGCTTGCGGTCGTCGCCGGTGGAGGAGGAGTCGTCGCCGTCGGAGCCGCCGTCGTTGCCGTCGTCACCGTTGTCGCCATCGTCACCGTCGTTGCCGTCGTCGCCGTCGCTACCGTCGTCACCGTCGTTGCCGTCGTTGCCGTCATCACCCCCGTCACCATCGTCGCCGTCGTCACCGTCGCTACCGTCGTCACCGTCGTTGCCGTCATCACCCCCGTCGCCGCCGTCATCCGAGATCTGCTCCATACAGGCGGCCTCGGCGAGACCGAGCACGGACACCGCGTTGCCGCAGATCTCGACGGCCGCGTCGACCGGGACGATGATCTGGTTGCCGCTGGCCACACCGCCGGAACCGTCGGTGGCGGGCCCGCCCTCGTTCTCGGGGGAGGCCTGGATGACGTTGACGATCGTGGTGCACTCGGCGCTGGAGCCGCCCAGGATCGCGATCGAGTTGCCGCAGACGTTGAGGGCGACATCGACCGGGACGATGATCTGGTTGCCGCTGGCCACACCGCCGGAACCGTTCGTGGACGCGGTGGACGCGGGCTCGCCCTCGGACTCCTCCTCCAGGGCCTCGACCACCTCGACGCAGTCGGCCTCGGAGATCCCGCCGACGGCGACCGCGTTGCCGCAGGCGTCCACGGCGGCGTCGACCGGGACGATGATCTGGTTGCCACCGGCCACGCTGCCGGAACCGTCGGTGGTGGCGCCCTGCCCACTGGTCTCGTACAGCACCTCGGACACCTGGTCGCACTCGGCGCCGGAGATGCCCAGTACCGCGAGCGAGTTGCCGCACAGGTCGGCCTGGACGTCGGCGGGGACGACGACCTGGTTTCCGCCGGCCACGCTGCCGGAACCGTCCGTGGACGTGTCGGCGAGGGCCGCGGTCAGGGGGGCGACCACGAGTCCGGCGGTGAGGACGGTTGCGAAGGGGTAGCGGAGTGTGTTGCGCATCGTGCTGCTTGGACCTTTCACGGAAGACGGCCAGGCGGTCACGCCGAAGTCGGCGTGAAACACCGTGGGCGGAACCGGGTGCGTGTTCGACCGCGAAGCGATTCCACCGTCACGGCGAAAGCGGGCCCGTCACCAGTGGCGGTGAATGAGGCGGGCGGCCCGCGTACGTGCGGAGGTCGCGGTTCCTTGGGGTTCTCCCCTTGCGAGAACCGGCGACGGACCGAAACGTTAGCAAGCCACTGGGGACGCGCAGGCGTTTTTCAGAAATGTTTATCCGCACCACGAACACTTTACGCACACGCAATGCGACGCAGTGAAGTAATTCCTGGTCAAAGGCTGGCCTTTGATTACTCTGCGCACACAGGCAGAAGCATTCTGTCGCCATTCCCGGGGAAGAAAATTTTGCACCCTTGACCCGAAGTCCACTAATCAACTTCGTGGACTAGCGCCCGTAACCACGGCCGAACGCCATTTCACCCACCCGGATCCACCCGGTTATAGCAATATGACCGATTCACGCAGAAAGCCTGAAATGAGATAATCTCGTCCGGGGAGGAGTCCCCCGGGCCCCGACACGCCCCCCGCGGGGACCGTGCCTCCGCCCCCGGACCCAGACCATGGACGGGGGCTCGAGCACGCGAGCGGCCGAGCCGCGCTGCCTAACCGCACACCACGGCAAACCAGACACATGGGACACGCGTCCCACTCAACGGACACCCCGACCAGCCCCGCGCTCCAGGAGCCACCGAATGCCGTCACGTCCCCCGAACCCCCGGACCCCGTTGAGCACCGGCGCCGCGCTGCTCGCGGGCGCGCTCCTCGTCACCGCCTGTTCCCCCGGCGACCCGACCGACGACACCGGGGGAGACGCCGCCCTCCAGGGCTCCACCGCCTCACCCACGGAATCGCCCACCACCCCACCCGAGAACACCGGCCCCCTCACCATCGCCTTCGGCGGCGACGTCATGTTCGAGGGCATCCTCGAACCCCGGCTGAACGACCCGTCGACCGCCCTGGGCCCCATCGCGAGTCGGCTCTCCGCCGCCGACCTGGCCATGGTCAACCTGGAGACCGCCGTCACCGAGGGCGGCACCCCCGCCCCGAACAAGCAATACGTCTTCCGTGCCCCCGCCACCGCCCTGGACGCCCTGGACGCGGCGGGCGTGGACGTGGCCTCCGTCGCCAACAACCACGGCATGGACTACGGGACGGACGGGCTGGCCGACACCCTCGCCAACGGCGAGGCCTCACCGGTCGCCCTGGTCGGCGCGGGCGACGACGCCGACGAGGCCTACGCCCCCCACGTCGCCGAGGTCAACGGGCAGTCGGTCGCCCTGTTCGGCGCCACCGACGTTCTGGACGACCACCTCATCGAGGCCTGGACCGCGGGCGAGGGCAAGCCCGGTCTGGCCTCCGTCAAGGGCGAGGCGCGCGGGCGGATGCTGACCGCCGTCTCCGAGGCCGCCGCCGAGCACGACAACGTCGTCGTGTTCCTGCACTGGGGCCTGGAGGGCTCGCACTGCCCGATCGGGCACGCCCCCACCCTGGCCCAGGAGCTGGTCGACGCGGGCGCCACCGCCGTCGTCGGCGGCCACGCCCACGTCCTGTCGCCGGGCGGCTTCGTCGGAGACTCCTACGTCCACTACGGACTGGGCAACTTCGTCTTCTACAACTTCGACGGCCCCACCGCGGAGAGCGGCGTCCTCACCCTCACCCTCGACGACGGGCGCGTCACCGAGTCCGACTGGGCACCCGCGCAGATCCAGGGCGGAGTCCCCGTCCCCTACGAGGGCGCGGCCGCCGACCAGGCCCACCAGACCTGGGCGGGCATGCGCGACCAGTGCGGACTGCCCCTGACCGACTCACCCGCGTAGGAGCCCCGCTCTCGTCTACAGGCCGGGCGCCGCGACACCATGGCGCTCGGCGACGGCGGCGATCTCCGACAGGAGCGCGTGACGGCGCGCCGTGCCCAGGTAGGCGGCACGCACCCCGTTCGCGGCCAACCGCACCAGGTCGGCCGGGGACAGCCCGAGCGCGTGGGCGGTGCGGTACTCGCGGGTCAGGTCGGTGCCGAACATCGTGGGGTCGTCGGTGTTGAGCGTGACCAGCAGTCCGGCGTCCAGCATGCTCGGCAGCGGGTGGTCACCGATCTCCCCGACCGCGCGTGTGCACACGTTGGAGGTCGGGCTGACGTCCACCGGAACCTGTTCGTCGACCAGGCGGGCGACCAGGTCCGGGTCCCGCATCGAGTCGATGCCGTGGCCGATCCGCTCCGCGCGCAGCGCGTCCAGTGCCTCGCGCACCCGTTCGGGGCCGCCGTGCTCACCGGCGTGCGGCAGGCTCGCCAGGCCCGCCGCGCGAGCCCGGCCGAACACCCCCGAGTACTGCTCCAACGGGGTCTCCACCCCGCCGACCCCGAACCCGACCACACTGTGCGGCGCGTCCTTCAGCACGGCCTCGACCGTCCGCTCCGCGCTCTCCAACCCGAAGTCGGCCGGGAAGTCCGGAATCCACCGGAGTTGGATGCCGTGGTCGCGCTCGGCCGCCACCCTCGCGTGCTCGATCCCGTCGAAGACCACCCGGGCCGGGACCCCGCGCATGAGGTGCCCGTACAGGCTCACGTGCAGCTCCGCGTACCGCACGTTGTGCTCGACCAGCCTCTCGGCCACCACGGACGCCAGGAGGGCGAAGTCCTCCTCCTCCCGCAGGGCGCCCACGGACTCCAGGTACACCTCGACGAAGTGCGGGAAGTCGCTGAAGGCGTACCACTCGCGAAGGGACTCCAGGTCGCTCGGGACCTTCGTCAGCCCGTGCTTGCGGGCCAGGGTGAACAGGGTGTCCGGGGGCATCGAGCCCTCCAGGTGGACGTGGAGTTCCACCTTGGGCAGATCCCTGATGAGCGCGTCGACGGCCGCCGGGGTCGGGTTGGTGTCCATGGGCGCGAGACTACGCGCGCGGGCACCCCGTCCCAACCCCGGGCGGCACAAGCTCACACGGGCCCGTGAGATCCCGTTGGAACCCCGGCGGCGCCCGGACCGTGTCCGCCTTGGTCCTCCGCTCCGCTTCGGACCGTGTCCGCCTTGGCCCTCCGCTCCGCTCTAGGCCTCCGGGACGCCGTTCACCCGGCGCGGCACGCCCAGCGGATTGTCGTCGCGCAACTCGGGCGGCAGCAGCGGCTGGGGGACGGACTGGTAGGTGACCGGTCGCAGGAACCGGCGGATCGCCGTGCTGCCGACCGACGTGTGCCCCGGGGCCGTCGTCGCCGGGTAGGGCCCGCCGTGGGTCATGGCGTGCGTGACGGCCACGCCCGTGGGCCACTCGTTCCACACCACACGCCCGGCCAGGGCGGCCCCCATGGACAGGAGCACGGGCGCGACGGCGTCGTCCTCCTCCCCGTGCACGGTGACCGTGAGCTGACCGTGCAGTACGCCCGCCAGGTCCGGGAGCCGTTCCTCGTCGGCGTAGGTGACCACGAGGGTGGCGGGGCCGAAGCACTCCCGCAGGAGGTCGTCGGTGTGCGCCATCAGGGCGTCCAGGTCGGTCCTCAGCAAGGTGGGAGACCAACCGTCAGTGGTCGCACTCCCCCTGACCAGCACCTCGGTGGCCGGGTGGTCGGAGAGGTCGCCCAGGACACGGGCGAAGCCCTCGCCCACCCGCTCGTTGAGCAGCGGTGCCGCGGCGCGCGCCGCGAAGTCCTCGACCAGGGAGTCCAGCGGGGCGTCCTCGGGGACGAACACGACCCCGGGCTTGGTGCAGAACTGCCCGGAGCCCAGGTTGGCCGACTCCGCGTAGCCGGTGAGGATCTCCTTACCGCGCGCGGCCATCGCGGCGCGCGTGACGAACACCGGGTTGAGGCTGCCCAGCTCTCCGTAGAAGGGAATCGGGTCCGGGCGGGAGACCGCCAGGTCGTACAGCGCGCGCCCGCCAGGGATGGAACCGGTGAAGCCCACAGCGCGGGTGCGCGGATGGGTGACCGCGAGCTTACCGGTCTCGACCCCGGTGACCAGGGCGAACGCGCCCTCGGGGGCGCCGGCCTCACTGAGTGCCGCGGTGAGCAGCTCGGCGGTGCGCCGCGCCAGCCCCGGGTGTCCCGGGTGACCCTTGACCACGACGGGGCATCCGGCGGCCAGCGCGGAGGCGGTGTCTCCGCCCGCCGTGGCGAAGGCGAAGGGGAAGTTGCTCGCGCCGAACACCACGACCGGACCGAGCGGCACGAGAAGGCGTCGTACGTCCGGTCGGGGCGTACCCCACTCCGGGTCGGCCTCGTCGATCCCCGCCTCCAGGTGGGCGCCGTCCACCGCGACGTCGGCGAACAGCCGCAGCTGGAAGGTCGTGCGGCCGAGCTCCCCTCGGCAGCGCGCCTCGGGGTAGTGGGCCTCGGCCATGGCGAGGGGGACGAGCTCGTCGGCGGCGGCGTCCAGCGCGTCGGCGGCGGCCCGGAGCAGGCGGGCGCGGTCGGCCGGAGCCATCGCGGCCAGACGCGGGGCCGCGGCGGCCGCCCTTTCCATGACCGCGTCGAGTTCGTCGGGGGTGGTGTCGGGGGCGGCGGTGGTCATGCCTGAACCTCCAGCGGGGGGTGGGTACGCGTCCTTGGGAACGTTCCCACACTGCCACGTCCCCGAGCGGAAAGTGTCGGACCCACGGGGTAACGTCCGCCCCACACGAACAGTGACGATGACAATCCATGCCAGAGACGACGAAGGGGACATCCGTCACATTCGACGGAACCACCTTCATGACCTCGGACAACACCCGTATCACGGGGACAGCGGGCACTTCCGCAACGATCCCTGGAACGAAACTGGAATTTCCACGGAACCAGGTGATTCCGGAAAGGCATCATAGGTGGCGTGACGACAAATCCCCGAAGCTCAACGTCCCAGCGGCCGCGACGGTCCCCTGGCGGCGCGAACGGGTCCCACGTGTCGCGCGAGAGCCGTGGGCCGGCCAACCTCGCCGCCGAGGACCTCGCCTTCGCCCAGGCTCCGCTCCGCAGACTCCCCGCACAGCAGCGCAGCATGCTCAGAGTCCAGCGCATGCTCGACTGCTGCGCGGAGCTCCTCGACGAGATCGGCTACGACAACCTCTCCACCACCCGCATCGCCGAACGCGCCGGCGTCGCCATCGGGTCGGTCTACCAGTTCTTCCCGGACAAGAAGGCCATCACCCAGGCCCTCGGCCTGCGCTTCCTCGACCAGTTCGGCGCCCGCGTCACCGAACGCCTGGCCGACGCCTCCTTCTCCCACTGGACCGTGGCCGTCGACACCGTCATCGACGAGTACATCGACATGCACCGCACGATCCCCGGCTTCCGGAGCCTGCACTTCGGCGACATCGTCGACCGCAGGCTCCTCCACGGCGGCGCCGACAACAACCGGGTCATCTCGGTCCGTCTGCGCGGGATCATCGTCTCCGTCACCGGCATCCCCGACACCGACGACCTCGACCGCGCCATCCACGTGGCCGTCGAAGCCGCCGACTCGGTGCTCAAGCTCGCGTTCCGCCATGACCCGGAGGGCGACCCCGACCTCATCCGCGAGGCCAAGCACCTGGTCAGCAGCTACCTGTCCGACTTCTCCCAGCGCAACGGAGGCGACGACCCGTGGTAGCCGACGCCAGCACCCTCACCCGCCCCCTCACCGGAACGGCCGCCGGTGTCCCCTACCTGGCCCTTCCACCCGCGGCGAGTGACGCCCCGGCACCGCTCGTCCTCGCGCTGCACGCCTTCGAGCCGCCCCGCGGTGAGGCCGCCCTGGCCGGGGCCGTGCCCATGGCCCCGCTCCCCGCATGGCGCGTGTACCTGGGCCTCCCCCTGTTCGGGGCCCGCCTGCCCGAGGGCGGCGTCGCCGAGATCAACCAGCGCGGTGAACGCGACTACCTCGTCGAACTGTTCGGCCCGGTGGTCGAGGAGGCCGCCGCCGAACTGCACCGCGTCGCCGACGCCCTCCGCGCGCTCCTCCCCGTCACCGAGGACCCCGTCGGCCTGGTGGGTGTCGGGGCCGGAGCCGCCGCCGCGCTGCTCGCCCTCGCCGAGAGCCGTCTGCCGATCGGCGCGGCCGCCGTCATCAACCCCGTCGTCGACCCCGCCCTGGTCCTCGCGGCCCGCGAGCGGCGCACGGGCGCCCCCTACGAGTGGACCGACCAGTCACGCCAGACCCGTGAGTGGCTGGACTTCACCGCCCGCGCCGGAGACGTCGCGCACGGCCGTACACCACTCCTCATCGTCAACGGCGGACGGGACGACGTGGTCTCCCCCGGGGACGGCCTGGCCCTGCACGACGCGCTCAGCGCTCAGGGCGCCGAACATGCCCTGCGTCACATCGTCGTCCCCGACCTGGCCCACACGATCGGCCCCGAGCCCGGCCTCGAGCCCGGACCGCTCACCCCGGCCGGCGTCCTCACCGACCGTGCCCTCACCGAGTGGCTCCACCGGCACCTGACCTCTTCCGCGCAGGTCCGGGCATCCGCCGAAGGCTGACGGACCCCTCCCGCGGCGCTGCGCGCATCCGCCCGCGCGCCTCCGGCACCGGCCGTTCATCGTGTGCACCATCCGCCCTCTCCCCACAGCCGTTTGGCGGACGCCGCCGCGACAGCTGGTGCACGTTCCATGGGATCATCCAGTGGCGACCGCGCGAGCGGTCCACCTGACCGTTTTCGACTCATCCATCAGGAGGGCGAACCACGTGACGGAACCGGCACCGGTCTTTGCCAGCGGGGTCGACAACGAGCGGATGAACGCGCAACTGCGCTTCCTACTGGAAGTCGACAAGCTCAAGCGCGTCCTGCGGCAGAACCTGCTGGTCGACGGCTCCCGCCGGGAGAACGCGGCGGAGCACTCCTGGCACCTGGCCCTGGCCGCGCGCACCTTCGCCGAGTACGCCCCCCAGGGCACCGACATCGACCGGGTCACCGAGATGCTCGTCCTGCACGACATCGTCGAGATCGACGCCGGGGACACCTACGTCTTCGACCAGGTCAACACCGAGACCCAGGCCGAGCGCGAACGCGCCGCCGCCGACCGCATCTTCCCCCTGCTGCCCGAGGACCAGGCAGAACGGGCGCGCGAGCTGTGGAACGAGTTCGAGGCGCGGGACACCCCCGAGGCCCGCTTCGCCCGAGCCGTCGACCGCCTGGCGCCCATGCTGGCCAACTGGCACAACGAGGGCGGCACCTGGCTGCGCTTCGGGATCACCCGCGCCCAGGTCATGGAGAAGGTCAAGCTGATCGCGGAGGGCTCCGAGGCCCTGGGCGCCTACGCCACCGCACTGGTGGAGGACGCCAACCGACGCGGGTACTTCAAGGGTTGAGGAGGGCCCCGGGCCGGGAGGGGCTCAGATCCGGCCCATGACGAGCTGGAGGGCGGCGGTCAGTCCCACGACGACCACGCACACCCGCAGCGCCGCCGGACTGAGCCGGCGCCCGTAGCGCGCGCCCAGGTGCCCGCCGATGATCGTGCCGGCCGCGATCAGCGCCACCGCGGGCCAGGCGGGCGCGGCGAAGACGATGTAGAACACCGCCGCCGTGCTGTTGGCGATGGTCGTGAGGACGTTCTTCAGGGCGTTGAGGCGTTGGAGGTCGTCGTCCAGGGCCGTGCCGAGAATGCTCAACAGGATGATCCCCTGCGCCGCCGCGAAGTAGCCGCCGTAGGCGCCGGTCGCGTAGCAGCCCATGGGAAGCAGCGGCCCGCCGTTGGCGGACGCGGGCCTGCGCGACCGCGCCCACGCGGAGATCCGGGGCTGGAAGAGGATGAGGACGCACGCCGCGCCGATCATGAACGGCACGACGGTCTCGAACACCCCCGGCGGCAGGTAGACGAGGAGCGTGGCCCCCGTGATCGCGCCGACGAAGGCCGCGCCGCCCAGACGCAGCATCCGGGTGCGCTGCCCCCTCAGCTCACGCCGGTAGCCGATGGTCCCGCTGAGCGACCCAGGGGCCAGCCCGATCGTGTTGGAGACGGTGGCGGTGATCGGAGGGTAGCCGAGCGCCAGGAGCACGGGGAAGGTGAACAGGGTGCCCGACCCGGCGATGATGTTGATCCCCCCGGCCGCGACTCCGGCCAGGAGGATGGCCGCGGCCTCCCACAGTCCCATCCCCGACACCCCAGCTCCGTTCCGGTCCCCGGATGACCGGAGAAGATTCCCCACAGACTACGAGAACCGGTCATCGGACCATGGGGCCGGGGTACCGGACCCCGGGGCTCAGGAGACCCGGACGACGTCCTCGCGCAGCCGCTCGAAGGCGTCGCCGACGCCCTGGAGCGCCTTGCCCATCTCGGACGGGACGATCCACACCTTGTTCGCGTCACCGCGCGCGATCTCCGGAAGCTTCTGGAGGTAGTGGTAGGCGAGGACGTCCTGGTCGATCCGGCTCGCGTGCAGGGACTTGAACACGATGTGGATGGCGTCGGCCTCGCCCCGCGCCCGGAGCGTCTGGGCGTCGGCGTCGGCCTTGGCGGTGAGCATCTGCGCCTCGGCCGAACCCTTGGCCCGGAGCACCGCCGCGGAGCGCTCGCCCTCGGCCCGCAGGACGGCCGACTGCTTCTCACCCTCGGCGCTGAGCAGCTGGGCGCGTTTCTCACGGTCGGCGCGCATCTGCATCTCCATCGCCTCCTGCACGGAGGAGGGCGGCTCGATGCCCTTGAGCTCGATCCGGCTGATCTCGATGCCCCAGTCGGACGTGGCCTCGTCCAGGACCGTCTTCAGCTCGCGGTTGATCTCGTCGCGGGAGGTGAGCGTGGCTTCCAGATTCATGCCACCGATGACGTTGCGCAGTGTGGCCAGGGTGAGCTGCTCGACCGCCTGGATGAAGTTGGCGACCTCGTAGGTGGCCCGGTAGGCGTCGGCGACCCGGATGTAGACCGCCGAGTCGACCTCCACCGCGAGGTTGTCCTCGGTGATCGCCGACTGCGGTGGGAAACTGACCACCTGCACCCGCCGGTCGATCCGTTCCCGTACCTGGTCCACACCCGGGATGACGATGTTGAATCCCGAGTTCAGCGTTCGGTGGAACTTACCGAACCGCTCGACGACGTCCTCCATCGAGTGCGGGACGATCCGCACGCTCCGCCAGAAGATGAGCAGCAGAACGGCGACGAAGAGCGCGACGATGATGATCGTGGTGGTCATGGGGCAACCCCCGTCTCGAAGCGGGGGGCGAAGATCAGCAGCGGCATCAGGGCGGCTCCGGAATTTCCCAACGGGGTCAGGGGAGCGGGCGCGGACCGCGCATCGGCGGCCCCACCCACCCGATGATCATAAAGCGCGCCGAAATGGAGCGATCCACTCACCGTTCGATGACGCTACCCCATATACCTCAGGAGCTACCACATCCGGACAGACATAGGAATTGTGGTCAATAGATTGCTCCGATTAACTCAATCCCAAATTGTCAGAAGGCGCGGGCGCTCCACCGGTCGCCGTCACGCTCCACCTTCAGGGGCAGGTCGAAGGTCTGCGACAGCGTGTCCGCCGTCATGACCTCGTCCAGCGGACCCGCGGCGACCACACCGCCCTCCCGCAGCAGCAGACCGTGCGTGAAGCCCACCGGGATCTCCTCCACGTGGTGCGAGACCACGACGAGTGTCGGCGCCGCCTCGTTGCGGGCGAGCGCGCCCAACCTCCGCAGCAGGTCCTCACGGCCGCCCAGGTCCAGCCCCGCCGCGGGCTCGTCCAGCAGCAGCACCTCCGGGTCGGCCATGAGCGCGCGGGCGATGAGGACGCGTTTGCGCTCTCCCTCGGACAGCGTGTGGAACTCGCGGTCGGCGAGGTCGCCCACACCCCAGTGGCCGAGCAGCGCACGGGCCCGCCCGTAGTCCGGGATCCCGTACTCCTCCCGGAACCGGCCCAGATAGCCGTAGGCGGCGCTGAGCACCAGGTCGATGACCGGGGTCCCCTCCTCGATCCGCCCCGCCACAGCGGCGCTCGCGTAACCGATCAGCGGCCGCAGTTCGAACACGTCGACACCGCCGAGCCGCTCACCGAGGATCTCCACCGAGCCCCCCGTCGGGAACAGCTGACTGGAGGCGACGTTGAGCAGCGTGGTCTTTCCCGCGCCGTTCGGTCCGAGGATGACCCACCGTTCACCCTCCCGGACCGTCCAGTCGACCCCGTTCAGCAGAGCCGAACCCCCGCGCCGCACCGTGACCCCGTTCAGGCCCACCACACGCCCGTCCATCGTCCTCCCTCACCTCACGTCCCGCACCGGTGCACCGGCCGACCTACCCTGTAGCAATGCATCTCACGTCCGCACCGCTCGTCGCCTGGGGCAACGCCTGGCTGTCCGGACACGTCGGGCTGGACGACGCCGTCGACGCCGTGGAGCGCCGCGGCGGCCCCAGCCTGATCGGGACAGTACCCGCCGACGACCTGCCGTTCGACAGTGGCGTCCCCCTCCGGTCCGCACTGGTTCGCCTGGGCGGCCTCGGGTTGTCGGTGTTCCGGCTCGCGCTGCCCACCTGGGGGGATCCGCTGGGACTGGTCGGCCCCAAGGAACTCAACCAGGCCGCCGTGGAGGCCAGGGAAGGCGTCCTGGTGCAGCTCGCCGGCGAACAGGTGGGCCTGGTGCCCACACCCGACCGGCGGGGATCATCCTACGTGGGCGTTTCGTGGACGCCGTTCCGGGCCACCAACGCCGTGCCCCAGGTTCCCGATCTGGCCGAGGCCGAGCAGCGGCTCAAGCTGACCCTCCTCGAGGTCACCCGGACCCTGGAGGGGGTGGACGACGTCACCGGGTTCGGAGCCGAGGCCCTCGGCGCCCTGGAGACGCGGCAGTCCCCTCCGCTCGCGCACGGCTACCCGCCGCGGGCCCACCGACTGGCCGCCCAGGCCGAGCGGCTCGCGTACATCGTCGAACTGGCCGAACCGCTCTCCGGCCGGGGGCTCACCGCCCACCAGGCGGAGAGTCGCCGTGAGGCGCTCCGGAAGCTCGACATGGCCGTGCGCCGCGCACAGGTGGCCGCGCACGCGGCGATCGCCCCACGCGGTTAGCCGGCGCCGAGGTGACCGAATCTCGGGGTTCTCCCAGGGGAATCACCTGATCCGACACGACGGATCTCCCCCAATACTGGATGGCAGGTGGACACGAGGGAACGAGGAGACCATGCAGCCCGACCACATCCGAGCCTCCGACGCGGACCGCGACGAGGTCGCCGCCAGGCTTCGGGAAGCCCTGGCCGAAGGCCGGCTGAGCCCGGTGGAGCTCGAGGAACGGTTGGACGGCCTCTACCGCGCCAAGACCGTCGGCGAACTCGCACCTTTGGTCCGGGACCTGCCGACGAACCAACGGGAGGAACATCCCGCCCTGGGAGCGGAGGCTCGGGACCTGGCCGGACGGAGCAAGGGATCGGAGAACCTGGTGGCCGTCTTCGGCGGCTGCGAGCGCAAGGGCCGTTGGCTGGTGGAGCCGCGCACCAACGTGTCCGTGCTGTGCGGCGGAGTGGAACTGGACCTGCGTGAGGCCGTCCTCAGCCAGAACGAGGTGACGATCCAGTTGGCCGTCATCATGGGCGGGGTCGACATCACCGTGCCGCATGGGGTCAGGGTGATCAACAACACGTCCGCGATCCTGGGCGGGACCGACGTGCACGGTACGGACCAGGTCACGGAGCCGAACGCGCCGGTCGTCCGGCTCACCGGCACCTGCATGTTGGGCGGAATCGACGTCAAGGCGAAGCAGCCGAAGCGTTAACAGCTGTCCATATAGTGAACGACCTGCGAAAAGAGGCTGACCTGCCGATCACTCGCAGGTCCGGGCCGAGTACCGTGGATGGCGTCATGAATGATGAAACCACGTTGTCGGTCACGGTGACCGGACGAGACCGTCCGGGCATCAGCGCGCGTCTGCTCAGCACCCTCTCCGTCTTCCCGGTGGCCATCGTCGACCTGGAGCAGGTCGTCCTCGGTGGTCGCCTGGTCCTGGGGGCGATCCTGGAGGTGGACGAACGCGTCGCCCCCGGCGTGACCCGGCACCGGGTCTTCGAAGAGGTCCGCGGCGCGCTGGACAAGACCGCGATCGACCTCGACATGGAGACCGAGTACGGGGACGGAAACGGTCGGGTCAACGCCTACGACCCCAACCGCCTGCACGTCACCGTCCTGGCGGATCCGCTCCGCCCCGGCGCCCTGGCCGCGATCACGTCCTGTGTCGCCCGGGCGGGGGCCAATATCGACCGTATCGAGCGGCTCTCCAGCTATCCCGTGACCTCCGTCGAGATGGACATCTCCGGGGGCAGCGCCGACCAGCTCCGCGCCGAGCTCGCGATGGAGGCGAGCACCCAGGCCGTGGACGTCGCCGTCCAGTCGAGCGGGCTGCACCGCCGGGGCAAGCACCTCATCATCATGGACGTGGACTCGACCCTGATCCAGGGCGAGGTGATCGAGCTCCTGGCCGCCCACGCCGGTTGCGAGGCGGAGATCGCCAAGGTCACCGAACAGGCGATGCGCGGGGAACTGGACTTCGAGGAGTCCCTCCGTGCCCGTGTCGCACTGCTCCGCGGCCTGGACGCCTCCGCGATCGACCGTGTGCGCGAGGAAATCGTCCTGACCCCGGGCGCCCGAACCCTGGTACGTACGTTGAAGCGCCTGGGCTACGAGTGCGGCATCGTCAGCGGCGGGTTCACCCAGATCACCGACTCCCTGGTGGAGCTCCTGGACCTCGACTACTCGGCGGCGAACACCCTCGAGGTCGTGAACGGGAAGCTCACCGGTGAACTGGTCGGGCCGATCATCGACCGCAAGGGCAAGGCGACGACCCTCCAGCAGTTTGCCGACGAGGCCGGGGTCCCGCTCACCCAGACGGTCGCCATCGGGGACGGCGCCAACGACCTGGACATGCTCCAGACCGCGGGGTTGGGTGTGGCCTTCAACGCCAAGCCCGTGGTCCGGGAACAGGCTGACACGTCGGTGACCGTTCCCTACCTGGACGCGATCGCCTTCATCCTGGGCATCACGCGCGAGGAGATCGAGGCCGCCGACCTGCACGGGTAGGGCGCGGGTGAGGCGGGGGCAAGGACCTCCCGCCCCGGTTCGCGCGTACCCGTGCGCCCAGCCGTGTCGCACCGGGGGGAGTCGGACCGACGGGAGAACCGCGGTGGGTCAGTCGGCTGCGGCGGCGCTCCCACGGAGGTGGCTGGTCGGAACGCCGTCTGGCCGGTAGCCCCGCACATAGTCGACGACGAAGTGTTTCGGGCGGGCGGTTTCGGGCTCCGGGCGTTCAGCGGGGAACTCGTAGATGTTCAGCATCAGCTGCATCGGGTAGTCCGGGGACTGGTCGAGACTGCGCTGGAGGTGGCCGTCGATGAAGAAGGCGACGTGCTCCGGGGTCCATTCCACGGTGTAGGTGTGGAATCGACGGACATCGATCTCGACTCTGACCTGTGTGAAGTCTTCGTGGAGGGTGGGGTCGTCGAAAGGATGGACGCCCATGCCGACCGCCGCCGACTCGGGTGAGACGTCACGTCCGAAGATCTCGGCGACGCAGATCTCCCCCGACCGCTCAGGAACCTCCTCGTAACCGATCATCCACAGAGCCACCATGCAGTCCGCATCGGCGATGGCCTTGGCACGCATCTCGATCACCCCGTAGTGGGGTGTGTAGAGTCGCTGGTTCTTCCACTCCTCGCGGACTCGGGCCGCCGGGTGGACGCCGTGCTGACCGATGTCGCTCCCGAGCGGCCCGGCGAACAGGCCGGTCTGGAGGCTCGAGACGCGCATCTGCCCGTCCAGGGGAGGCGCCCAGGGCTGCTGGTCATCCTCGATTCTCAGATCCAGGTGCCCGCCGCCGACTCGGTAGCGAGCCGCCGCAGCGGCCCGGCTCGACCACTGCGGCAGGTAATAGGGGATCCACCGGGTGGGGTCGAGTCGCTCACCGGTGAAGTTCTCGTCGAATTCGAGCACATAGCCTGCCTTGGTCACCGGATCAGGCTTCGGAGGGTAGTTGGGCGTAACAGTCAACAGGCTGCCTTCCACTAGATCGCGGCGAGTGTACGCGATGCCTCCGACAAGGCCAGCAGGATTTTCACATGTTCACAATGGTCGGCGCAAAAAGAAGGGGGCCGCCCCGTCAAGGACGACCCCCCCAAGAAAAACCGTGGCAGCGACCTACTCTCCCACCCCACCACAGGGCAGTACCATCAGCGCACAAGGACTTAACGACCGGGTTCGGAAAGTTACCGGGTGTAACCCCTCTGCCATAACCACCACGGAAACCCAACACCACCACAACCCCCACCCCCACAAAGGGAACCAAGGAGCCACAGCGGAAAACCGTGTGAAACAGTATGCGCGAACACCCAATTATCTGCAGCGGACAAGCCCTCGACCTATTAGTACCGGTCAGCTCCACCCCTCACAAGGCTTCCACACCCGGCCTATCAACCCTATCGTCTCTAGGGAGTCTTACCCTCTCAAAGGAGGCAGGAGACCTCATCTCGAAGCAAGCTTCCCGCTTAGATGCTTTCAGCGGTTATCCCTCCCGAACGTAGCCAACCAGCCATGCCCTTGGCAGGACAACTGGCACACCAGAGGTTCGTCCGTCCCGGTCCTCTCGTACTAGGGACAGCCCTTCTCAAGTCTCCAACGCGCACAGCGGATAGGGACCGAACTGTCTCACGACGTTCTAAACCCAGCTCGCGTGCCGCTTTAATGGGCGAACAGCCCAACCCTTGGGACCAACTCCAGCCCCAGGATGCGACGAGCCGACATCGAGGTGCCAAACCATCCCGTCGATACGGACTCTTGGGGAAGATCAGCCTGTTATCCCCGGGGTACCTTTTAGCCGTTGAGCGACACCGCTTCCACACGCCGGTGCCGGATCACTAGTCCCAGCTTTCGCTCCTGCTCGACACGTCCGTCTCACAGTCAAGCTCCCTTGTGCACTTACACTCAACACCTGATTACCAACCAGGCTGAGGGAACCTTTGGGCGCCTCCGTTACTCTTTAGGAGGCAACCGCCCCAGTTAAACTACCCACCAGACACTGTCCCCGAACCGGATCACGGTCCAAAGTTAGATGCCCGAAACAGTCAGAGTGGTATTTCACCAACGCCTCCACCGCCACTAGCGTGACAGCTTCACCGGCTCCCACCTATCCTACACAAACCATCCCAAACACCAATGTCAAGCTATAGTGAAGGTCCCGGGGTCTTTCCGTCCTGCTGCGCGAAACGAGCATCTTTACTCGTAGTGCAATTTCACCGGGCCCATGGTTGAGACAGTGGGGAAGTCGTTACGCCATTCGTGCAGGTCGGAACTTACCCGACAAGGAATTTCGCTACCTTAGGATGGTTATAGTTACCACCGCCGTTTACTGGCGCTTAGATTCCCAGCTTCGCGGGCCGAAACCCACTAACCAGTCCTCTTAACGTTCCAGCACCGGGCAGGCGTCAGTCCGTATACAGCGTCTTACGACTTCGCACGGACCTGTGTTTTTAATAAACAGTCGCTTCCCCCCGCTATCTGCGACCCCACCCAGCTCCGACCGAAAAGATCTTCACCAGACAGGGCTCCCCTTCTCCCAAAGTTACGGGGACAATTTGCCGAGTTCCTTAACCATGGTTCACCCGAACGCCTCGGTATTCTCTACCTGACCACCTGCGTCGGTTTAGGGTACTGGCCACACACGAACTCGCTAGAGGCTTTTCTCGACAGCATGGGATCACTCACTTCACCAAAAACGGCTCGGCATCACGTCTCAGCCACACGGTGCGCGGATTTACCAACACACCAGCCTACACGCTTACCCCCGGACAACCACCGCCGGGTAGAGCTACCCTCCTGCGTCACCCCATCACTTACCTACTACAACATCGGTTCCCAGACCAGAAAACCCAAGCTCCCCGAAGGGACCCTAGGCATCCAGCGTGGTTAGCATCCGTCGCCTCGATACTGGACGCTCGTGCACGGGTACGGGAATATCAACCCGTTATCCATCGACTACGCCTGTCGGCCTCGCCTTAGGTCCAGACTCACCCTGGGCGGATTAACCTGCCCCAGGAACCCTTAGTCAATCGGCGGCAACGTTTCTCACGTTGCTTTCGCTACTCATGCCTGCATTCTCACTCGCACACCCTCCACCACACGATCACTCGGCAGCTTCACCGGATGCACGACGCTCCCCTACCAACCCAGCCAAACGACTGGGCTCCACAGCTTCGGCGGTGTGCTTTAGCCCCGCTACATTATCGGCGCAGAACCACTTGACCAGTGAGCTATTACGCACTCTTTAAAGGATGGCTGCTTCTAAGCCAACCTCCTGGTTGTCTCAGCAACTCCACAACCTTTCCCACTTAGCACACGCTTAGGGGCCTTAGCTGATGATCTGGGCTGTTTCCCTCTCGACTACGAAGCTTATCCCCCGCAGTCTCACTGCCGCGCTTCACTTCACCGGCATTCGGAGTTTGTCTGACGTCAGTAACCTTGTCGGGCCCATCAGCCAAACAGTAGCTCTACCTCCAGCAAGAAACACGCGACGCTGCACCTAAATGCATTTCGGGGAGAACCAGCTATCACGGAGTTTGATTGGCCTTTCACCCCTACCCACACCTCATCCCCCAGGTTTTCAACCCTGGTGGGTTCGGGCCTCCACGAGGTCTTACCCCCGCTTCACCCTGGACATGGGTAGATCACTCCGCTTCGGGTCCACAGCATGCGACTCAACGCCCTCTTCAGACTCGGTTTCCCTACGGCTACCCCACCCGGGTTAACCTCGCCACACACCATGACTCGCAGGCTCATTCTTCAAAAGGCACGCCATCACCAACCCGAAAGTCAGCTCTGACGGCTTGACAGCACACGGTTTCAGGTACTATTTCACGACCCCTCACCGGGGCACTTTTCACCTTTCCCTCACGGTACTAGTGCACTATCGGTCACCAGGACGTATTTTGGCTTAGCAGGTGGTCCTGCCAGATTCACACGGAATTCCTCGGGCTCCGCGCTACTCGGGAGAACATCAACACCTAACCAACGACTTCATCTACGGGACTCTCACCCACTACGGTGCTGCTTCCCAACAGCTTCAACTATCGTCGATATCAGCGCTCCAGGCCGGCAGACCTGAAAAGATGCACCCCACAACCCCGCACACGCAACGACTGCCGTCTATCACACGCGCACGGTTTAGCCTCTTCCCCGTTCGCTCACCACTACTCAGGGAATCACTGTTGTTTACTCTTCCTACGGGTACTGAGATGTTTCACTTCCCCGCGTCACCACCAACTGCCCTATACATTCAGACAGCGGCAACCCGACACAACTCGGGCTAGGTTTCCCCATTCGGACACCCACGGATCAAAGCTCGGTTGACAACTCCCCGTGGACTATCGCGGCCTCCCACGTCCTTCATCGGCGCCTGGTGCCAAGGCATCCACCGTATGCCACTATCACTTGGCCACTACAGATAACAAGATGCTCGCGCACACTATTCACAAATCAAAACACCAACCGCATACCCAAACACCACTCACACCAGAAGCAAGAAGACTCATCGTCTCCCACCACCAGAACAAGAGTTCTCCGGGGCGGTCCGCGGGAACCAACCCAAGGGTTGCTTCCTCAGACACCCAACAGCGCGCCCCCGGGCGCTTCTAGTCGCCCGGGGCAAAGTTCGATTCTCATCTAAGCCACTCCCAACCGGTTCCACCAAGGGAACCCGGCGGGTCCACTTTCGAGTCCGACCAGCACATAGGAAAAACGCTGGTCTGTGAAAGACTCCTTAGAAAGGAGGTGATCCAGCCGCACCTTCCGGTACGGCTACCTTGTTACGACTTCGTCCCAATCGCCAGCCCCACCTTCACTCATTCCCTCCCACAAGGGGTTGGGCCACAAGTTTCGGGTGTTGCCGACTTTCATGACGTGACGGGCGGTGTGTACAAGGCCCGGGAACGTATTCACCGCGGCGTTGCTGATCCGCGATTACTAGCGACTCCACCTTCATGGGGTCGAGTTGCAGACCCCAATCCGAACTGAGACCGGCTTTTAGGGATTCGCTCCACCTCACGGTATCGCACGCCCATTGTACCGGCCATTGTAGCATGTTTGCAGCCCAAGACATAAGGGGCATGATGACTTGACGTCGTCCCCACCTTCCTCCGAGTTGACCCCGGCAGTCTCCCATGAGTCCCCACCATTACGTGCTGGCAACATGGAACAAGGGTTGCGCTCGTTGCGGGACTTAACCCAACATCTCACGACACGAGCTGACGACAGCCATGCACCACCTGTCACCCACCAACTAAATGACCCCACATCTCTGCAGGTCCACGGGTGATGTCAAACCTTGGTAAGGTTCTTCGCGTTGCGTCGAATTAAGCAACATGCTCCGCCGCTTGTGCGGGCCCCCGTCAATTCCTTTGAGTTTTAGCCTTGCGGCCGTACTCCCCAGGCGGGGCGCTTAATGCGTTAGCTACGGCGCGGAAACCGTGGAAAGTCCCCACACCTAGCGCCCAACGTTTACGGCATGGACTACCAGGGTATCTAATCCTGTTCGCTCCCCATGCTTTCGCTCCTCAGCGTCAGGTAAGGCCCAGAGACCCGCCTTCGCCACCGGTGTTCCTCCTGATATCTGCGCATTTCACCGCTACACCAGGAATTCCAGTCTCCCCTACCTACCTCTAGCATGCCCGTATCCACTGCAGAACCGGAGTTAAGCTCCGGTCTTTCACAGCAGACGCGACACGCCGCCTACGAGCTCTTTACGCCCAATAATTCCGGACAACGCTCGGACCCTACGTATTACCGCGGCTGCTGGCACGTAGTTAGCCGGTCCTTATTCCCCACCTACCGTCAACCCCGGGAGAACCCGGAGCCTGCGTTGGTGGTAAAAGAGGTTTACAACCCGAAGGCCGTCATCCCCCACGCGGCGTCGCTGCGTCAGGCTTTCGCCCATTGCGCAATATTCCCCACTGCTGCCTCCCGCAGGAGTCTGGGCCGTGTCTCAGTCCCAGTGTGGCCGGTCGCCCTCTCAGGCCGGCTACCCGTAATCGCCTTGGTAGGCCGTTACCCCACCAACAAGCTGATAGGCCGCGAGCCCATCCCTGACCGAAAAACTTTCCACCCTCCACCATGAGGTGGTGGGTCGTATCCGGTATTAGACGGCGTTTCCACCGCTTATCCCGGAGTCAGGGGCAGGTTGCTCACGTGTTACTCACCCGTTCGCCGCTCGTGTACCCCGAAGGGCCTTACCGCTCGACTTGCATGTGTTAAGCACGCCGCCAGCGTTCGTCCTGAGCCAGGATCAAACTCTCCATAAAGGTCACTCAACCCTGCCCGACCACCTGAAAGGGGTCTGGGCGGGTAAACCTAGAAGTAATCCTGACCAACCACTCTCGTGGTTAATCAAAGGAACCCTTCACACCGAACACGTGGTTCGTGTGTGACGGGGCCAAAACAAACATGGCTTAAAGAAAATCAAACACGCGCTGTTGAGTTCTCAAGAAGCAACCGCTCTTCCCGTACAAGCCCCGGTTTGTGTGTCCGGTCGCTCTTCCGTGGAAGGCGTCTGCGTTTCCGCTTTGTTGTGTCTTTACTTTATCAGGTGTTCCGTGTCCCGCCAAATCGGCGGTTTCGGATCAACCGAACGGGGTAAAGCGCCCGCTTTGCTTCATTCACCCTAGCGGACGGATTCGCCCGTTCGGGTTGGTGAAGCGGCTCCCCGAGCTTACACACACTGAGCGCATGCTCAGTCCGTGAGGACTCAGGAAAGGGGTGGATGTGCTGGCACGCCCGCGTAGATCTCGCGTTCGTCTCGCTCAGCGTCAATCCGTCGCCCCTTGCGACCTTGGGCCGTTCGGAAGCGACTCGGAGAACACTACCCCCACACTCACGCTCCGGCAAACCGCCACGCGCGTGTCGTGGGTCACAACCCCACCGGGTGCGTGGGGCCGGTCCCGGCACGTGGCCGGCCCAGCGGCCGCCTCGGCCCCGGGAACCTCCTCAGTTGAGGAGCGTGCCCTCACCGGTTCCCGGTGCCGCGTACAGCCACTCGACGTCCAGTTCCACGGCGGCCACGGTCGCGGGGGCGAACGACACCAGCGCCCCGTGACCGACGAACGCCGCCGCCAGCTGGGCGACCGTCGGGTTGTGCGCGACCACGAGCAGCGTCCGCACGTCGGGGTCGACGTAGTTCACGAGTTCCAGGAGTGAGTCGGTACCCGCCGAGTACACCGCCTCGGAGTAGTCCACCTCCGGAGCCGCGTCCGTGCCCATCGCGCCCAGGACGCCGTCCAGCGTCTGCCGTGTCCGAAGCGCCGCGGAGCACAGGACGTGGTCCGGCGCGTACCCGCGTGCCGCGAGGAGGCGGCCCACCTCCTCCGCCTGCCTCCGGCCGGTGTCGTCGAGCGCGCGGTCGAAGTCGCCGCCCCCGTGACCGGCCTCGGCCCTGGCGTGCCGCATGAGCAGGAGTGTGCGGCTCATCCGGCCAGCACCGTCGCGACCACGGCCAGCCCGCCGATGAAGGCGACCATGATGCCCACGATCGTCGCCAGCCCCTTCAACCCCGTCACCGGGAACCCTCCTCATGTCACGCCTGTCAGGTCTCTCGCCGTCCACGCACGGGTGTCCGACGTACACGACCGGCACGCACGAGGGCGCCGCACGGTCCCACCCCCCAAGGTTAGGTCCGCGCACGCGACGTGGCCGCCCGGGTTACCCCGGACGGCCACGTCCTCGTACTCACGGTGGTTCTCACGACCCCCGCCCGGTGGGGCGCACACCCCGACGGGACGGCTGGGGCCTGTTTTTCGGAACGGCCACCCGAGGGGTGTCGTTCGGTCGCCCGAACACGGTCCGAAGCCCGGCGGAGGACCCGGAGAACACCTCCTAGCCCTTGCCCTCTCCGGCGTGGGCCTCCTCCCTGCGGTCGGGCTCGGCCTCGGCGGGGCCGTCGTCCGACGCGTCGGCCTTCTCCGCGGACCCGCCGTCCGTGGACGCCGTGTCGCCGTCCCCGACCTCGGGGGCGCCCTTCGGAGCGGCCGAGCCGCCGGTCTCCGCCAGGTCGGTCTCCGTCCCGGACCCCCGGCTCTTCGACCACAGCACCGCACCGACGAGCACACCGACGGCGACCACCGTCACGCCCACGCGCAGCGCGATGTTGTCGGCGTAGATGACCACGCTGGGCGCCACGATCAACGCCACCAGGTTCATCACCTTCAGCAGCGGGTTGATCGCCGGTCCGGCGGTGTCCTTGAAGGGGTCGCCGACCGTGTCCCCGATGACCGTGGCCTCGTGGGCCTCGGAGCCCTTGCCCCCGTGGTGCCCGTCCTCGACCAGCTTCTTGGCGTTGTCCCACGCGCCACCGGAGTTGGCGAGGAACACCGCCATGAGCACGCCCGCCGCGATGGCACCGCCGAGGAAGGCGCCGAGCGGGGCGTAGCCGAGCGCGAACCCGACGGCGATCGGAGCGAAGACGGCCAACAGACCCGGTGTGACCAGCTCCCGCAGCGAGTCCTTGGTGCAGATGTCGACGACGCGCGCGTACTCCGGCTTCTCGCTCCCGTCCATGATCCCCGGTCGGGTGCGGAACTGGTCCCGCACCTCCAGGACGACGCGGCCCGCGGCCCTGCCCACCGCCATGATGGCCAGCCCCGAGAAGAAGAACACGACGCTCGCGCCGATGATGACGCCGACCAGCACGTCCGGCCGGTCAAGGGAGAGGGAGAAGGCGTCCGCACCCGCGTCGGCGATGGTCAGCTGTTCCTGCACCGAGGTGCGGAAGGCGCCGAAGAGCGCGGTCGCGGCCAGGACGGCGGTCGCGATCGCGATGCCCTTGGTGATCGCCTTGGTCGTGTTGCCCACCGCGTCGAGACCGGTGAGCACGTCGGCGCCCTTGCCCTTGACGTCGCCGGACATCTCCGCGATGCCCTGGGCGTTGTCGGACACCGGGCCGAAGGTGTCCATCGCGACGATGATGCCGACGGTGGTGAGCAGACCCGTGCCGGCGAGCGCGACGGCGAACAGGCTCAGCGTGATGGAACCGCCTCCGAGGAGGAAGGCGGCGTAGACGGCGCCCGCGATGAGCAGGGCGGAGTAGACGGCCGACTCCAGGCCGACCGAGATGCCGGACAGGACGACGGTCGCCGCACCGGTCTCGGAACTGTCGCCGATCTCCCGCACCGGCCGCCGGTCGGTCTCGGTGAAGTACCCGGTGAGCAGCTGGATGGCGGCGGCCAGGACCAGGCCGATGAGGACCGCCGCGACGGCGATGAGGCGCGGGTTGGGGTCGGTTCCCGCGGCGGCGATCTCCTCCACGACCGTCGGGCTGACTCCGGACAGTCCCTCGACGCTGCTGGGCAGGTACCAGAACGCCGTGCCGACGACGAGGACCGCGGAGATTCCGGCGGAGACGAAGAACCCGCGGTTGATCGCCGACATCGCCGTCCTGTCCCGGGTGCGGGGCGCGACGATGAAGATGCCGATGATCGCGGTGACGACGCCGATCATCGGGACCAGCAGCGGGAACACCAGTCCCTCGGTGCCGAAGGCCACCCGGCCGAGGATGAGCGAGGCCACGAGCACGACGGCGTAGGACTCGAACAGGTCGGCCGCCATGCCCGCGCAGTCGCCCACGTTGTCCCCGACGTTGTCGGCGATGGTGGCGGCGTTGCGCGGGTCGTCCTCCGGGATGCCCTGTTCGACCTTGCCGACGAGGTCGGCGCCGACGTCCGCGGCCTTCGTGAAGATCCCGCCGCCGACACGCATGAACATGGCCAGCAGCGCGGCGCCGAAGCCGAAGCCCTCCAGCACGATCGGCGCGTCCCCCCGGTAGAGGAGGACGACGGTCGCGGCGCCGAACAGGCCCAGGCCGACGGTGATCATGCCCGCGACGCCGCCGGTGCGGAAGGCGATGCGCATCGCCGACCGGCTGGCGGCCTCGTCGCCGCCGCGCGCGGCCGCGGCGACCCGCACGTTGCCGCGCACCGCCAGCCACATACCGATGAAGCCGGTGGCCGCTGACAGCAGTGCGCCCAGGGCGAAGAAGAGGGAACGGCCGATCGCGATACCCCAGGACTCCGCGGGAAGCAGCAGCAGGAGGAGGGGGATGACGACGACGAAGACCGCGAGGGTTCGGAACTGTCGTTTGAGATAGGCGGCCGCTCCTTCCTGAACGGCGACCGCGATGTTCTGCATTCGCTCGGTGCCCTGCCCTGCGGCGAGGACCTCACGCACCAGCATCCCCGCGACGGCGAGGGCCAGGAGCGCCACCGCCATGACGACGATGACGAGTGTGAAGTCGCTGCCTTCCAAAGCTAGGGCCATGCCGCCGTCGGCGGCGAGGTTGAGCCCAGACAATCCGTCCTCCTTGAGACGGGCACGACCATTTCGGCCCCGTTCACGGTACGCACGGAACGGTTCGCCTCTGGGGCGTCGGTCCCGCGCGAGGCCACGGACGTACCGTCGTCCGGAGGGAGCCTGAGCTGGCCCGACGACACGCTGTCCGGGGTCGAAGCGGTGCCATCTTTATGTGTGATGCGCACCGCCCGCGCCACGAGTTCACGAGCGGTGATCCGGGGATTCTACGCACGACGACGAATAAAGGTGAGAGGCGATTCGGCTTTTCCCCAGGAGGAGTCAAAGATGTGACCACATGGTGATCTGAGGATGTGGATAAATTACTTTATCTGCGACATTTGCCTTTTATCTTATCGCATAATGCTTTAATGCGATGTTAACGTTAAAGCGTGCACCGGGCCTTATACAAGCACGCAGCGCCCGAAACATCACCAAAAGTCACAGAAGGACGCATTCGCACACCAACCGGGAACGGAGCTCCCCAGACGCGGGGACACCTTCCGGCGCTCGGTGACGCCTCGTGCTACCTCCCGCGCAGGCGCATGCCCGAGGGATCGATCCCGTCACCCGGCCGCGCCCGACCCGCCTCCAGGTCCTCGGCCAACGCACGGGCGAAGTCCGCGACCCCGTTCGCGTCGACACCGTGCGGTGCCTCCGGTCCGAACGCCGCCACCCGGTCCGCGCCCCGCCGCAACAGGCGCGCGGCCCCGACCGTGTTCCCACGCTGGGCGTGCGTCACGCCCACCGCCGTCTGGGCGAGCCCCCGCCACAGTTCGCGCTCCGGCTCGGGCACGGACTTCCACACGGCCTCCAGGACCTCGTGGGCGGTGAAAGCGTACCCGCCGTCGAGCAGCCGCTGGGCGGTTTCCAGTCCTTCCTCCACGGTGAACTCGGCGTCGTCGGGGACGCGTTCGACCTCGCCCACGCTTCCGTGCGGCATCGGTCGACCGTAGCGGTCGCGCGGACGCTGGTTCTGCGCGCGCCCCCGCTCGTTCCGGTCCCGATCGCCGTCCGCACCGTTCGGGGAAACCGCCATCACTGCCTCACCGCCGTCATCACGCCGCCACGACCACCGGCGCCACCACGGCACCGCGCCCGTTCGGGGTCCTCCTCCGCGCCGCCTACCGCTCCACGACGGCCACGCCCCCCAGCCACTCCACCAGTGCCCGGGAGACCTCTTCCGGTCGCTCCTCGTGCGGGAAGTGTCCCGCGCCGGGGATCCCCTTCCAACGGTAGGGCCCCGCGACCATCCCCTGCGAGGCGCGTGCGCCGTGGGGCGGGCAGGCCCGGTCCTCGGTGCCGTGGAGCTGGAGGACGGGCACCCTCACGGGGCGCCGCATCCTCGCGTTGTACCGAGCGCCGTCCAACCGCCAGCGCGACCGGAAGATCCAGCGATGGTACTCCAGGGAGCAGTGGGAGACCTTGGGGATCGAGAACGCCAGCCGGTAGCGCTTCTCGGTCTCCTCGTCCGGCCACCCGGGGCCGCTCCACTCCCGCAGCAGGTCACCGACACGGACGCAGCCGTCCGCCAGGAGCCGGTGTTCGGGGAGGACCGGCAGTTGGGCCCGGAGCAGGTGCCGGGCGCCCGGTCCCATCGACACCAGGGTCCGGCCCATGCGCGAGGGGTGGGGTGCCGCGACCGCCGCCAGGGCCCTGACACGATCGGGGTGGTGCACGGCCGCGGTCCATCCGACGAGCCCGCCCACGCCGTGCCCGACGACGACCGCGTCCGCGGCTCCCAACGCGCGAACCAGGCCGGCCGCGTCCTGGGCGAGGGTGATGAGGTCGTACCCGCGTGGGGGCTTGTCGCTGGCGCCGTATCCGCGCAGATCCGCGGCGACCGCGCGGTATCCGGCGTCGGCGACCGCGGTCAGCTGGGCTCGCCAGGCCCACCAGAACTGGGGGAACCCGTGCAGGAAGAGGACGAGCGGCCCGTCGCCCAGTTCGGCGACGTGGAACCGCGCCCCCGCCGCACCGATCGTGCGGTGCCTCCAGGGTCCGTCGACGTAGGCGACCGAATCGTCCAACACCTGGGTGGGGACCTACTTCTCGGCGGGGGCGGTCTCGCCGGAGACGGCCACCGCGCCGTCGCCGTTCCGGGGCGGCCTGATGTCGCCGCGCAGGATGCTGACGAGCCGGGAGGTGGTCTCGGCGGTGCGGGCCAGTCCCTGGCGCCTGCGCAGGTTGACGATGGCGATGAGTACGAGGACCACCGCCACCAGCAGGTAGAAGAGTGTGACGATGCCGAAGGCGATCCACGGCGCCAGGCCGAGCTCCATCAGGCCGAGACCGATGGTGACCGAGAGGAGGATCGCGACCAGGTGGAGGACCACCCCGGCCGCGAGGAACTCGCCGACGCTCTTGCCGATCCGTGTGGCGTCGGCCTTGGCCTCGAGTTTGGCGAGCCTGATCTCCAGGCGTACCAGCCGGGAGAGGTTGTCGGTGGCGTCGGAGACCAGTTCACCGATGGAACGGTCGGTGCCGCTGGATGCGCCAGGTTCGCCGCCACCCGGCTTGTCCACCATCGTGGGGGGTCCCTTCTCTCGGTCCGAACTCGTGGATGATCCTCCGCATCCTCGCACATGACCGACCGCCCATGTCTCTCACGGCACGCAAAACGACATGGTCGCGTTTGGTCACACGGGTGAGCCGGAGCGGCGGTTCGAGCCCCGCGGGCCTTCCTCGAACCCCGCTCCGGCGTGTGCCCGGTGCGGCACCGGCGCGGGGCGGCCGTGACGACCGCCCCGGCTCACTCGCCCTTGGAGGCGGACGGCAACTGCCTGGCGATCACGTCCATGATCGAGGAGTCGGTGAGCGTCGAGGTGTCGCCCACGGCGCGGTTCTCGGCGATGTCGCGCAGGAGGCGCCGCATGATCTTCCCGGACCGCGTCTTGGGCAGCTCGGGGACGGCCAGGAGCCGGGCGGGTTTGGCGATCGGGCCGAGCGAGGCGCCGACGTGGTCGCGCAGCTCCTTGACGAGCTCCTCCGGCACCTCCTCCGCACCGCCGCGCAGAATGACGAACCCGACGATCGCCTGGCCGGTGACCTTGTCCGTGGCGCCGACGACCGCCGCCTCCGCCACCTTCGGGTGGGAGACGAGCGCGGACTCCACCTCGGTGGTGGAGATGTTGTGGCCGGAGACGAGCATGACGTCGTCCACGCGGCCGAGCAGCCACAGGTCGCCGTCCTCGTCCTTCTTCGCGCCGTCACCGGGGAAGTAGAGGCCTTCGAAGCGGGACCAGTAGGTGTCCTTGTACCGCTCGGGGTCGCCCCAGATGCCGCGGAGCATGGACGGCCAGGGCTCGCGGATCACGATGAAGCCGCCCTCGCCGTCGGGCACCGAGTCGCCCGCCTCGTCCACGACGTCGGCGACGACGCCGGGCAGACCGCGCATGGCGGCACCGGGCTTGCCGGCGGTGACGCCGGGCAGGGGGCTGACCATGATGGCGCCGGTCTCGGTCTGCCACCAGGTGTCCACGACCGGGGTCCGGCCGCCGCCGATGTGCTCGCGGTACCAGACGTAGGCCTCGGGGTTGATCGGCTCGCCGACGGAGCCGATGACGCGGAGGCTGGAGAGGTCGAACTTGGCGGGGATGTCGTCACCCCACTTCATGAAGGTGCGGATCGCCGTGGGCGCCATGTAGGCGATGGTGACCTTGTACTTCTCGACGATCTCCCAGAAGCGGCCGCGGTGCGGGGTGTCCGGGGTCCCCTCGTACATCACGGTGGTGGCCGCGTTGGAGAGCGGGCCGTAGACGATGTAGGAGTGTCCGGTGACCCAGCCGATGTCCGCGGCGCACCAGAAGACGTCGGTGTCGGCCTTCAGGTCGAACACGGCCCAGTGGGTGTAGGAGACCTGGGTGAGGTAACCGCCGGTGGTGTGCAGGATGCCCTTGGGCTTGGCCGTGGTGCCGCTGGTGTACATGATGTACAGCGGGTCCTCGGCGTCGTGCGCCTCGGGCGTGTGCTCGGTGCTCGCGGCCTCGACGGCCTCGTGCCACCACACGTCGCGGTCGGTCCACTCCACGTCCTGGCCGGTGCGGCGGACGACGAGGACGTTCTCCACGGCCGGGCGGTCGGCGACGGCCGCGTCCACGGCGGGCTTGAGGGCGCTGGCCTTTCCGCGCCGGTAGCCGCCGTCGGCGGTGACGACGAGCTTGGCCTGGCTGTCGTCGAGCCGCTGTCCGAGGGCGTCCACGGAGAACCCGCCGAAGACGACCATGTGGACCGCGCCGATGCGGGCGCACGCGAGCATGGCCACGACGGTCTCGGGGATCATCGGCATGTAGATGGCCACCCGGTCGCCCTTGCGCACCCCGAGCCCGGTCATCGCGTTGGCCGCCTGGCAGACCATGTCCTTGAGCTGGGCGTAGGTGATCGTCCGGGTGTCCCCGGGCTCGCCCTCCCAGTGGTAGGCGACGCGGTCGCCCAGCCCGGCCGCCACGTGCCGGTCGACGCAGTTCACGGAGGCGTTGATCTTCCCGCCGTCGAACCACTTCGCGAACGGCGGGTTCCAGTCCAGGACGGTGTCCCAGGGGCGCTCCCACTGGAGCCTGCGCGCCTGTTCCTCCCAGAACCCGAGGCGGTCCTCGGCCGCGGCGGCGTAGGCGTCGGCCTTCACGTTGGCCTGGGCGGCGAGGTCGGCCGGCGGCGGGAAGCTGCGGGTCTCGTGGAGAAGGTTGGACAGTGTCTCCTGGCTCGGGGGAGTGCTGTCGGCCACTGTGATTCTCCTTACGTCGACGGTTCACACCCAATTAATCATGTGGTCCATACCACTGGAACCACCGGGGCGGAATCCAGCGGCGGGGACCGCGGGGCACGCGGCGAACGGTCGGTGAACGGTCGCCGCGGCGCGATGAGCGGTCAGGGCCGGCTGGTGTGGGCGCACGGTATTACCGGCGCGTAGTGTTGGTGACCGTGAGCGAATCGACTTCCGCCTCCCTGTCCGACCCGCTGAAGCGGATCGCCGAACTGCCGGGCGTCGCCGACGCCGTCGCCGAGACCCGCACGTTGGTCGACCGTCTGCTGGGGCACCGCATCCTGCGCCGACGCAGCAGCGACGTGTCCATGGAGTCCTCCCTGCGGGGCGCGTGCGCGTCGGCCGCGCTGGAGGGCGCCGAGGTCTCGATGGACGAGATCCGCGCGGGCCACGTGTACGACACCCGGATCAAGGGCGCGCTGCGCGTGTCCGGTGAGCTGGGCGGTCTGGTGGACACCTGGCCCAAGGCCCCGCGCCAGGCCCTGGCACGACTGCACACCCTGGCCGCGGCGGACGCGATCGCGGAGGAGGCGCTGGGGCGGCCGCGGCTGCCCGGTGAGCGCGTCGAGGACCCGATGGAGCTCGGCCGGGTGCCGGATCCCCAGACCGCGCTGGCGCGGATGGAGGGGCTGTACTCGCTCCTGGGCGCGCGTTCGTCCGTCCCCGCGCTGGTGACGTCCGCGCTGGTGCACGGGGAGCTGATGGCGATCCGCCCGTTCGGCTGGGGGGACGGCCTGGTCGCGCGCGCCGCGGAGCGGCTGACGCTGGTGGAGCGGGGGCTGGATCCGAAGTCGCTGGTCCCGTCCGAGCTGGGGCACCAGGTGCTGCGGGAGGAGTACGGTCCGGCACTGCGCGGATACATGGAGGGCACCCCTGAGGGCGTGGCCGAATGGGTGGTCTACTGCTGCCGCGCCGTGCGGGCGGGCGCACAGGACTCCCTTGCCACGTGTGAGGCGCTCAAACGCGGTTGAGTGGAACGTCGTGCGTGACCGAGCGGATCCGAAACTCCAGAGTTCACGGGGTCGTTCATTTACCGACCAGTAGTCATCGTGGGATACCAGTTCGGTCACGCTTGTTCGCGGCCGAATGTTTCGGGATTGCTTCACGCAGATGAGGGCATGCGCGAACGGCGCCCCGCCTCCTCTTGCGGGGCGCCGCCTCCGGCGCGTCCCACCGGGTTAGCAAGCATCCATTTTTCTAGTCTGACCAGGCCGTTCAACCTCAAGTCTGGCCTAGACAGCCCTTACCGGGCCGAGTGGTGCGTGGGTTCCCAGCTGCCGCGTCGGGGTGGATCTTCGCCACCAACCTGCTTTCTTTCTACGGCTCGGTTCATCCTCCGAAAAGACGGTTGACCCAAGTTTTTCTCATCGATTCCCGAACCGATACACGGAGGCGCGTGGTAACGTCGTCACCGGCGTTCGATCGAGGGCCAGCCACGCCACAACGGCTCAAGGCGGAATCCCCACTGAGCGGCTGTTGTCCCGACACATTCCGTGTCCCGTCGGCGTGATCGCTCCTCGGAGAACGAGTACGTTTCCAGGTCCTTCGGTGGTCGTGGGGCGCTGTCCCCGCGAACCCTCCCGGAGAGCGGACCCGGTCCTATCCCCCCCCAGGACCGGCCCCGAGGAGACGGCTCCCCTCTCCCCCTGCGGGGGCCGTCACCGCGTCCGCTCCACTCGCCTGTCGGGTAGGGATGCGTGTCCGCCCCCGTAAGCACGCATCCCTCCCGTCGGGTGTGTGGCCTGACGCCCCCGGGCGCGCGGCGGAGGCCCTCCGGGAAGGCGCTGATCGCCGCCCGGCGGAGTTGTCCACAGATACGGATCGGGTCTTTCGGGACGGATCTCGTTCGGCGATGGTCGAGGTGAACCCCTCGACCTCGGAGACGCCATGGACGCCCGGTCCCGCCCCCTGCTCGCCACCGACGACCCCATCCTGCTCGACGACCTGCTGAGGCTGGCCACGGCCGCGTCCGTCGAGGTCGCAGTCGCACGCTCGGCGGTTCAGGCCCTGCGCTCCTGGTCGCGGGCCCCGCTGGTGGTCGTCGGCGCCGACCTGCTCCCGCCTCTGGCCACGGCCGACGCTCCGCCGCACCCCCGGGCCGTGGTCGTGACGCGGGACCACGGCCCGGCTCCCGGTGTCGGCGAGGCCTCGGCCGACACCGCCGACGGTGAGCCGGGACGCCCCGGAGCCACGTTCGCGGTCCCGTCGCCCGGTGGACCCGCGATGGACCGACGACCGCCCCTGTGCCTCCCGGGGGACGAGTCGGAGCTCGTGGACCTCCTGGCCGGAGCGGCCGCACGGGGTCACCCCCCGGCTCCGACGGTGGCGGTCATGGGCGGTCGGGGCGGTGCCGGGGCCACCCTGACCGCGGTCGCCCTCGCCTTGGCCGGCGCGCGCGGTGGACGGGACACCGCGCTCCTGGACGCCGATCCGCTCGGCTGCGGACCGGACGTCTACCTCGGGTGCGACCTCGCCGCTCCGGCCGATCCCGGACACCGGACCGGATGGGACGACCTCCTCCACCGCGACGGCCGGGTGCGCTGGCACGACCTGCGCTCCGGCCTGCCCGGCGCGCTCGGCGTCTGCGTGCTCACCTGGTCCCGTCGTCCCGACGCCTCCGGCGACGGCGCCCCCGGGATCGACGTCACCGAACGCGACGCGCTACCCGTCGACACGGCCCGGGCGGCCCTCGGCTCCGCCCGGGAGGGCACCGGACTGGTCGTGGTCGACCTCCCGCGGTCCTTCGACTCCGCCACCACCGAGTTCCTGAACCGGGCCGATCGCGTCCACGTCGTCGTCCCGGCGGACGTGCCGTCCGTGGTCGCCGCCTCCCGGGTGGCGCCCCGCCTGCGGGCGGAGGCGCCGGGGGTGAGCGCCGTCGTCATCGGCGCCGGAGGAGAGCTGACGGCCGACGTGATCGCCCGCACGCTGGGACTGCCGCTCGGCGCCGACCTGCCGCGGGAGCCGGGCCTGGCGCGGCTCCTGGCCGCCGGCCGGACCCCGGCCCGACACCGCAGGTCCCCGCTCGCCCGGTTCGCGGACCGCGTCGTGGCGGAACTGCCCGTAGTGGAACCGGTCCGGTGAACGCCCTGCTGGAGGCGGTGCGCGACCGCCTGGTCGAGTCGGGCGGACCGGTGAGTCGGGCCGCCGTGGCCGCGGCGCTGCGCGAGGAGGGCGGTGTCCTGGGGGACGCCGAACTGCTCGCCCTGACCCGGCGGCTCGCCGCCGAGTTGTCCGGCGCGGGGCCGTTGGAGGACCTGCTGACCTCCGGGGTCACCGACGTCCTGGTCAACGGACCGGACGAGGTGTGGGTCGACGACGGTGACGGGCTGCGGCGCGCCGGGGTCCGGTTCGCGTCGGCGGAGGAGGTGCGTCGACTCGCCCAACGGCTGGCCGCCCAGGCCGGGCGGCGACTGGACGCGGCCGTCCCCTACGTCGACGCGCACCTGCCGAACGGGGCACGACTGCACGCGGTACTGCCTCCGGTGGCCCCGGAGGGGGCGTGCGTGTCGCTGCGGCTGCCGCCCCGTCGGGTGTTCGACCTGGGGCGGCTGACCGAGTGCGGAACGCTCACCCCACGCGGCGCGGCCCTGCTCCGGGCGGTGGTGCGCGCACGGGTGCCGTTCCTGATCAGCGGCGGCGCGGGGACCGGAAAGACCACGTTGCTGTCCTCGCTGCTCTCGTTGGTCGGTCCCGCTGAGCGCGTGGTCCTGGCCGAGGACTCCCCCGAGCTACGTCCCGAGCATCCGCACGTGGTCCGTCTGCGGACCCGTCCGGCCAACATCGAGGGCAGCGGGGAGGTCCCCCTGTCCGTCCTGGTGCGTCAGGCGCTCCGGATGCGCCCGGACCGGCTGGTGGTCGGCGAGGTGCGCGGGCCGGAGATCGTCTCGCTCCTGGCGGCCATGAACACGGGCCATGAGGGTGGCGCCAGCAGCCTCCACGCCAACGGCGCCGAGGACGTCCCGGCCCGGGTGGAGGCGCTGGGTTGCGCGGCCGGGCTCACCCGGGACGCGGTGCACAGCCAGCTGGCCGCCACCCGCGCGCTCGTGATCCACCTCGTCCGGGACACCGCGGGACGTCGGCTCGCCGAGGTCCGGGTGCTGCGCCGGGGAGGCGACGGGGTGGTGGAGGCGCTGCCCGCCGTCGCCTTCACCCCCGAGGGGGGCTGCCATGAGTTCCCCGGCGCGGAGGCGCTGGCGGACCGGTTGGGCGGGGGGTGGCCGAGCTCATGACCGTCCTGCTGCTCTGTGTGGTCGCACTGGTCCTGTTGGCTCTCGTGCCCGATCCCAGACGGGACCGCCTGTCACGGGCGTGCCCGGCCCAGGAGCCCGGACCGGAGTGGTCCGGGCCAGGCGGACCTGGGTGGACGGCCCCTGCGGTCGGCCCGTCTCGGTCACGGGGACCAGGGACGGAGCTTCACGGGATCGGCCGGTCACGATCACGAAGGTCAGAGGTGGAACCGGCGCGACGGGCTCCGGGTCGGTTCGGGGATCCGCTCCGACCGTGGGTCCGCGCCCTGGTCCGGCGGATCGTCCGCGCCCTGGCCCACCGCCGCGAGGGGTCGCGGCGCCGTCGCGCGGTGGTCGTGCTGTGCCGGATCCTGGCCGCGGAGCTGCGTGCCGGGCAGCCTCCCGACGAGGCGCTGCGCGTGTCGGCGGCGCAGGCGGGACCCTCGGTGGCCGGGCTCCGCGACGCGGCGTCGATGCGCGCCGCCGCCGACCGCGATCCCGACCTGTGGGCGCTGGCCTACCTCGCCGCGTGCTGGGAGGTCTGCGCCGAGACCGGGGCCGGGCTGGCAGGGGTGGTCGACGCCCTGGCCGAGGAACTGACGGCGCATGAGGAGCAACGGTCAGAGGTCGCGGCCAGGACCGCCGGGCCCCGCACCACGGCGATCGTGCTGGGTGGGCTTCCCCTGGTGGGCCTGCTGATGTCGGCGGGGCTGGGCGGTTCACCCCTGGTGTTCCTGTTCACCACACCGGTGGGCCTGGGGTGTCTGGTGGGCGGGGCGGCCCTGGACCTGCTCGGGGCCTGGTGGACGTTGCGCATGGTGCGCGGCGCCGTGGACGCGGGCGAGGAACGGTCCCGGGGATCACCTCCGCCCCGCGGACCCGCGGCACGCCCGGGCGTGCCCGCGACACCTGCGCGAGCAGGACCCGCATGGAGCGGGAGCGTCGCAGGGCGGACCCGTATGAGACGGGACCCGCGCGGAGGAGACCCGACGTGAGCCGGACACGGCACGCAGGAGAAGCGGAGACGAACCGGAGCGAGGAGAGAACGACACGAGGCGGCACTGGCGCGGAAGCGACACGAAGCGGGAGCGGTGTGAGCGGGAGCCGCATGAGGCGGAAGCAGCGTGAGGAAGGGGATGGATGTTCGAGGCGGCCACGGTGGTCCTCGGGACCGCCGCCGTATGGGTGCTCATGGGTGGGAGTCCGGTCCACCGGATCCGCGGCCCGCGTCCGATTCCCCGTCCTTCTCGGGCGAGGGCACGGATCCGCCGCGCCGCGCCGGTCCTGGCCGGTGCGGCGGGGACCGTCGTCGCCCTCGCGCTACTCGGCCTCCCGGGAGGTGCCGTGGCGGCGGCCACCTGTGCCGGTCTGTGGATCCGGCGCCGCCGTCACCGTAGGCGGGCGGTCGACCCTCCGGTGACGACGGACCTTCCCGTGGCGGTGGGCCTGCTCGCCTCGGGGGTCCGCGCGGGGGCGGCCGTTCCGTCGTGCCTGTCCGCAGTGGCCCGGTCGACGGGCGGACGGCTGGGGGAGGAGCTGGCGCTGGTCGCGGAGCGGCTGCGGTTGGGGGCCGACCCCGCCACCGCCTGGCGGAGTCCCGCCCTCCCGGAGTCGTTGACCGCCGTCGGCCGTGACCTCGCGCGGGCGGCGGACACCGGAGCACCGGTCGCCGACCTGCTGGACCGGCACGCGGCGGATCTGCGACGCGCGTCGCGTGCGCGGGCTCTGGCACGGATGGAGCGGCTCGGGGTCCTCGTCGTGGCTCCGCTGGGTCTGTGCTTCCTGCCCGCCTTCGTACTGATCGGCATCGTCCCCATGGCGGCCGAACTCCTGGCCGGCGCGCTCGGCGGCTGACCGCACCGCCTCCGACCGCCCGTGACCCACCACAGGCAGGGGGCTCGGTGACCTTCCCCGGCCGAGCCCCCACCACACGAACAGCCAGGAGCCACCCGTGCCCCACGCAACCCGGCAAGACCACGCGCCCCTCCCCGACGCGTTCGCCGTTCCGCACCGCTCGCCACCGTTCGCTCCCTCGCGGTTCCGGTCTCACCGCCAGGCGAACGCCACCGGCCCCGACGACCTGTCGGAGCTGGCCGAGGCCATCCGTGCCCTCCTCCACCACCGCCCCGGCCTCGGCCACCCCACGATCCCGAACGGCAGGACCCCGCCGATGCCCACGCTCGTCACCGACCTGCTCATCGCCCTGGCCGAGGTCCACCGGCTCACCCTGACCATCGACGCCCTCCGCACCGGCCCCTGACCCGCTCCGTGCGGGACACCGCGCGGCAGGAGGTGCCGGAGGGCGGCCACGGCCCGGGCGGGCGCGTCCCGTCTAGGACTCGTTCTCGCACAGCCCGTCGATGATGTCGTCGAGGACGAGCGTGCGGTCGCGAACCGACATCAGGGTGAGCTCCTTGAGCGCGGGACGGGTGTCGACCCGCTCGCCACGCGCTCCCTCGACCATGCACACCCGCATGCAGTGCTGGGTGGTGGCCTGCCAGAAGTCGCGCTCGTCGATGGGGGCGATGCTGTAGACCGTGGCCGGGTAGCGGGGCGGGCGGCTCGGCGAGTACCACTGCTCGACCCGTGCGAGCACGAACCCGGTGATCAGGGAGTCGAACACCCCGCCCGCCGCGAGGTCGGCCACCGCCTCGCGGTCCCCCTCGGCCCGGCACTCGGAGCAGCAGGCCAGTTCCGCCCGCAGCAGCCATCGGGCCCGGGCGTGGCTCACCTCGGAGTTCTTGAGTGTGCTCGGGTGTCGGTGTCCCATAGATCAGCAGGGTACGGCCGAACCGGGCCGGCGCGGGCCCGGGCGGTGACGGTCCGCTCCAGCACGGACGAGGGGACCGAGACCGCCACCTCGACGGTCAGGCCGGTGACGACGCACGAGACCAGCGCACCTCCGTTGGCCTCGGCGACGGCCCGGCCCCGGTCGCAGGACCGGTCCGTTCCGTCCACCGCCCCGGCCGCGGCCGCCAGCGCGGCGAGGTCGGCGGCGGTGGCGGCCCGGTCCCGGTCCAACCGGGCGGCCGCGGTGAGCAGCACGGTGAGGACGGCCAGCCAGAGCAGCGCGCACACCCCCACCGTCCAGACCGTGGCGGAACCGGTGTCGTGGGTGACGCGCACGGATCACACCCCCGGTTCCAGCGGGACGGCCGCGTTCCCGACCACCTCGACCGGCGGACCGATCACCGGGCCGATCCGCAGCTCGGCCCGGACGGTCACCCGCACCGTCCCGGCCTCGCGGACCAACCGCACGTCGGCGGTGTCGGGGGCGGCGGACAGCGCCAGCTCACGCGCCCTGTGGTCGGTCTCGCCCCGTGCGAGGGCACGGGCTCCCACGCGCGCGGCGTCGGCGCACGCCAGCTGGGCGGCGGCCACCGTGACCCCGCCGAGCAGCACGGACAGGACGAGCAGCAATGAGGGGAGCACCATGGCGGTCTCCATGGTGACCGAGCCCCGGTCAGACACCGGAGCTGAGCGCGTCGACGACGAGGTTGGTGAGGACGTCGTTCACGGTGTCACCGGTGAGGATGGCGTACAGGACACCAGCGAAGGCGACCGCGGAGACAGCGCACAGGGCGTACTCGGCCGTGGTCACCCCCCGGTCGTCGGCGGGGACCCGGGTGACATCCGCGCCCCCGTCGACCACGTTCGTGGTCATCCCGTGATCGGTGGGGACTCGAGGTCGGACGAGTGGACACGCGGCAACAGGCATGGGACCTCCCGGGGCGGGGGGTGACGGAGCGTCAACCCTCTCCCACCAGGGTCCGCCGGGCGGGGGGTCGACGAAAGACCCATCCACAGCCTGTGGACAACCGCCCCGGCGCGCCACACTCCTCCGCCCGGCGGCGGCCACGCGTCTGGGACACCGCACCGACCGGACCTGGCGGGCCACGTCCGTCGGCCATCGGGAACGCCGCCGAGGACCGAGCGCCTAGGGTTCCCGCATGGCTCCACACGCGATCCCCATCGGCCTGAGTGATCGGCTCTCCCACATCGACGAGGCCCTCGCCACCCCGTTCCCCACGCGGAGCGTCGGGAACGGCCCGCACGTCTCCGGCCCCGGCTTCCACCTGTCGACACTCGCCCTCAGCCGGGACTTCTGGGAGGACCGGTCGCCGGAGATCGTCGACGCCGCCCTGGCCTCGGTCGAGGCGGAGCGGGATCAGGTCGTCGCGGCACTCGCGCGCAGATGGGGACCCGCCCAGCGATTGGACACGGCCACCTTCAGGGACGTCGTCGACGAGGGAGAACCGATCCCCGACCACTTCCACGAACTGTCCTACGCCGTGGACGATCCGCCGTTCTGGCGACACCGTCCCATCGACCGCTGGCTCGGGCTGGCCATCGTCCAACACGACAGCGAACTGCCGTTCCTCCTGTACGCGGTGGTCGGGGCGGAGTCGGACCTCGACGCCGTGTCGGCCGTTTCTCCCCGTGGATGATGGAGTCGGAGTGTCCACAGGCTGTGGAAGGTTTCATTCCTCAGCCACGTCCAGGACCTCGTCCAGCAGTCTCAGGGCCCCGGACTTGCTCAGCGGCTCGTTCCCGGTCCCGCACTTCGGCGACTGGATGCACGAGGGGCACCCCTGGTCGCACTCGCAGTCGGCGATCACGTCGCGGGTCGCGGCCAGCCACTCGCGTGCGGCCGCGAAGCCCCGTTCGGCGAAGCCCGCACCGCCCTGGTACCCGTCGTAGACGAAGACCGTCAGCCTTCCCGTGTCGGTGTGCACGGAGGTGGACACCCCGCCGATGTCCGACCGGTCGCAGGTGGCCAACAGCGGCAGCAGTCCGATCGACGCGTGTTCGGCCGCGTGCGCCGCGCCCAGTAGGCCCACGTCGGCCTCACGCAGCCGCTCCTCGCCCTCGCGCGGCAGCGTCCACCACACGGCGCGCGTGTGCAGCGTCCGCTCCGGCAGGTCCAGGGGCTGCTCTCCCAGGACCGCCCCCGTCCGCACGTCCCGCTTGAGGAAGCCCACCACCCGGCGGGCCACCTCGACCTCCCCGAAGTACACGGCCGCCCCGCTGGGCCAGGACTCCTTCCGACGGACCGACCGCACCGTGATGTCCGTGGTGTCGCGCGCCCACGTGCTGTAGGGGGGCTCCGCCTGGTGCACGAGGGCGACCCCCTCCCCCAGGTCGAGGTCGTCGACGAGGTAGGTGGTTCCCTGGTGCAGGTACACCGCGCCGGGGTGCACGGTGCCGTGTGCCGCCGCCTCGTCGATCTCGCCGAGCAGCTGCCCGCTGCCGGTGTCGACGATCTGCACCGGCGGGCCGCCCGCTCCCCGGATATCGGCCATGTCACTCGCGCGTTCGTTGCTCGTCCAGAACCAGCCCCTCGGGCGCTTCCTCAGAAGTTTTCCTGAGACGAGTTCACCGAGCAGCTCCTCGGTCGTCGGACCGAACAGAGTGAAGTCGTCCCGGGTGATCGGGAGTTCCTGGGCCGCCGCGCACAGGTGTGGACCGAGGATGTGCGGGTTTTCCGGATCAAGAACCGTCGCCTCTACGGACCGACCGAAAATGGCCTCCGGGTGGTGGGCCAGATAGGTGTCCAGTGGGTCGTCGCGGGCGATGAACACCGCGAGCGCGTCCTCACCGCGCCGTCCCGCGCGGCCGGCCTGCTGCCACAGCGAGGCCAGTGTCCCCGGCCACCCCGCGATGAGCACGGCGTCCAGGCCGCTGATGTCCACCCCGAGTTCGAGGGCGTTGGTCGTCGCCAGACCGAGGATCCTCCCCGACCGCAGCGACTCCTCCAGTTCCCTGCGCTCCGACGCCAGGTAGCCGCCCCGGTAGGCGGCCACACGCGCGGCCAGGTCGTGCTCACCCCTCTCGGACAGCAGCCGTTGGGTGGTCAGCGCGACCACCTCCGCCCCCTGCCGGGAGCGCACGAAGACGAGCGTACGGACCCCGTCCCGCACCAGGTCAGCGAGCATCTCCGCAGCCTGCGACGACGCCGTCCGCCGCACCGGGGCGCCCTGCTCACCCGTCATCTCGGTCAGCTCCGGCTCCACGAGCGCCACGGACATCCCCGCACGGGGTGAACCGTCCTCGGTGACCTCCGCGACCGGAACCCCCGTGAGTCGGCTCGCGCTCTCGCCGGGGCTTCCGGAGGTGGCCGAGGCCAGCACGAACACCGGCTCGGACCGGTACCGGGCACAGATCCGGCGCAGCCGCCGCAGGATCAGCGCGACGTGCGAACCGAACACCCCCCGGTACCGGTGCGCCTCGTCGATCACCACGTACCGCAGCCTGCGCAGGAAGCGCGACCACGCCCCGTGCCGGGGCAGGACGCCGTGGTGCAGCATGTCCGGATTGGTCAGGACGTAGTTGCCGTGCTCACGTACCCACGAACGCTCCTCCGGCCGCGTGTCCCCGTCGTAGACCGCCGCCCGCACGCCCGGAAGTCCGAGGTCCGATATCCACCGCAGCTGGTCCTGGGCGAGCGCCTTGGTCGGGGAGAGATAGAGCACGGTCCCACCCGAGTCAACCGCGTCCACCGCGGGCATAAGGAAGGCAAGCGACTTTCCCGAGGCGGTACCCGTGGCTATGATCACATCACTGCCCGAGCGTGCGAGGTCGGCCGCGGCGGCCTGGTGGGACCACGGACCCGTGATCCCCCGTGCCGCGAGGCGTTCGACCAGGTGGGGCGCGGTCCACCCCGGCCACTCCCCGCTCGCCCCGTCGCCCGGGGCCACACGTTCGATATGGGTCACCCGCGGGTACCGGGTATCGTCACGCCACACATCGGGGAGCACGGGCTCCGATCGCCTCATCCGAGACCCCTCCTCACTGGACACGTTCCCGACCCACGATCCTCCCGGCGAGGGGTGTGGCACTGGGGGACATCGGTTTCAGTGTGGCATCCGGGGGAAGAGTGGCGCGGTGTCACCGTTTTTCTGCTCATCGCAGGAAGACACACTCTGTACCCGTGGTTGAATGCGTGCTGGTGGGGTAACGCCCGGCAGAAGACCATTCGCGTTATACGCGGTTCGGCGCTGGAGGACTAGTGGACCTGAAGCTTGATCATTACACCGAGGGCGACACCGAGGTCGTTGTCGTTGAGGGTGAGATCGATGTCTATACCGCGCCCCGGCTCCGCGAGCTGCTGATCGACCTGGTCAACAAGGGCAACTTCCACCTCGTGGTCAACATGGAGAAGGTGGAGTTCCTGGACTCGACGGGCCTCGGCGTGCTCGTGGGCGGGCTCAAGCGCGTCCGCGCGCACAACGGGACGCTCGCCCTGGTCTGCACCCAGGAGCGCATCCTCAAGATCTTCCGGATCACCGGCCTGACCAAGGTGTTCGGTATCCACGACTCGGTGCAGGAAGCCATCGACAAGCGCCCCGAGAAGTAGTCCAGAGCGAGCGATGGCAACCATCACGCTGACGATCAGCGCGCTCCCGGCACACGTGCGGACGGCGCGGCTCATGGCCGCGACCGTCGCACGGCGGGCCGGTATCGCCGCGACAGCGATCGACGAGATCAGGCTGGCGGTCGGTGAGGCGTGTTCTCGGGCGGTGGCCGCGCACAAGCTGCACTGCCCGACACAGCCGATCCTGCTCCAGCTGATCGACGGTGCCGGCGCCGAGTCCACGGCGAAGGCCGATGGTGGCACGCCCGGTCGCGTCCTGCGCGCCAACGGCAACGCCACACAGCGTTTCGAGGTCGTCGTCTCCGACCGTGCCCCGGCCAAGGACACGGAGGAGTCGACCAATCACACGAGCCCCCTGCTCGACGGGCTCTTCCTCGACGGTGACGAGACCCCTCCAGGCGGGATCTCGGGGTTCTCCCCGGGCCTCGGCCTGGCGGTGATCACCGGCCTCGCGGACGAGGTGCGCATCGATCCCAGCGACCAGGGCACGATCGTGCGGATGAGCTGGCCGGTGGCGGCCGAGCGGGCACACGACCCCAGCTCCAACTAGATTCGCGAACCCGATCGGGGGGCGTCTCCGGCCGGAGACGCCCCCCGTCGCCGTCCCACGGCGACGGGGAGGCCCCGGAAGACACCGCCCGGGGCCTGTTCCTCGGAACGCTCACCCGAGGGGTGTCGTTCGCACACGGGCCGAAGCGAGGCGGCAGGCCCCGAAGGACACCGCTAGGGCGTGTGCCGTGGATGCTGCCCGTAGCGAGCGGCGCATCCGGTGCGGCTCTCGCAAGGCCGAAGAAGGAGTCAGCCCGGGGTTGGCTGTCGACTGATGAGAACGCCGCGAGAGTTGTGCCGGGGCGTCGCGCAGCAGGGTACGTGTCCGCGGAACACGCCCTAGTCGCAGACCTCCGACGAGACCTCGGAGTCGGCCTCCAGGCCCGCGCTCGCGTTGGCGGCGACCTCGTCGGCGGTGAGCACGTACCCCGTCTCGTCCTCGTTGGTCGCGGCGGCGAACACCACGCCGTAGACGGTCCCGTCGGGCGCCAGCAGCGGACCCCCGGAGTTGCCGGGGCGCACCACGGCCCGCACCTGGTAGATCTCCCGGCTCACCTGCTGGGAGTGGTAGAAGTCGGGTCCCTGCGCCGTCTGACGGGCCCTCACGCGCGCTGGGACGGCCGTGAAGCCGCTGTTGCGGGGGAACCCGGCCACGACCGCGTCGTCGCCCTGCTCGGCGGCTCCGTTGAACTCCAGCGGCTCCAGCTCCAATCCCGGCACGTCGAGGACGGCCAGATCCTGCTGGGCGTCGAACAGCACCAGGGTCGCCTCCAACTGGTGCCCGTCCCTCGTGACCACCCGCAGGTCCTCGGTGACCCCGGCGACCACGTGGGCATTGGTCATGATCCGGTCCTCGCCGTACACGAAGCCGGTCCCCTCCACCCGGCGCTGGCAGGCGGGCGCCGTTCCCAGCACCTTGACCACGCTGCGGCTGGCGTCGATCAGCTCCGATGTGGTGAGCACGTCGGGGTCGGGCGGCTCCACCTCGGCCAGCTCACCGGTGCCCAGACCACTGAACACCTGCGGGAAGTCACTCTGGTCGACGATCCGCCGGAAGGTCAGGAACCCGCCCCGGGCCGACTCCGGCATCACCGCGTCGACCGACTGGAGGACACGCGAGTCCCGCACCTGTCCGGCCACGAACGGCAGCGCCGAGTTGGCGACCGTGCTTCCGATGAACCACGCCACCAGCAGCACCGACAGCCCGCTGACGACGGCCCCGCCCATGGCGTCCAGGACCCGCGCCGAGTCCCACGTGACACGGTTCCGTACCAGGGTCCCCAGGTAGGAGAACAGGAACTGGCCCAGTGCCGCGGACAGGAACACCACCGCGATCGCCACCAGCGCCTGTCGCCCGGGGTCCACCACCCATTCCTGGATGTGGGTCGGGGCCGTCAGCGCGGCGAGGACGCCGCCGCCGATGAACCCCGAGAAGCTGAAGACCCCGACGATGAACCCCTGCCGGTAGCCGGTCACGGCGAACAGCAGCAGCAGGACGATCAGGATGACGTCCAGCACGGTCCCCTCCCCTCCCAGAGTGAGCGCTACCCGACCGGGCGCAGGCCGTGCGGGGTCGCTTCGAACATGTCGGTGAGACCCTCACGGCGCCACGGAAGTTCCCATCCGCCCAGCACGAGCAGACTGTCCACGATCGCTCCGGTGAATCCCCACACGAGCATGCCGTCGACACGGAAGCCCGGACCCCAGCGAGGGCCCTCGCCGTAGCGCACCTCGACCCGGTTCTCCGGAGCGGCCAGGTCGGCGACGGGGACCCGCGAGACCGCCGCGACCTCGCCCAGGTCCACGGGGCGCACCTCGCACGGCTCGCGCCACCACCCCAGGACGGGCACGACGCGAAAGTCGCTGTACCGCAGGTACAACTCGGGAAGGCGGCCGACGACGTCGATCCCGACCGGGTCGGCGCCGGTCTCCTCGGCGGCCTCGCGCAGCGCGGCGGCCTCGGGCGAGACGTCCGCGGCCTCGATCCGGCCGCCCGGGAAGGCGGGCTGTCCGGCGTGCCTGCGCAGGCCGTCGTTGCGCTGGATCAGGAGCAGGTCCGGCCCCTGGGGCCCCTCACCGAACAGGATGAGAACGGCGGACTCGCGCCCGCCGGTCTCCGGCGGGCGCATGGGTCGGGGCACGGGCATCGTCCTGGCCGAGTCCGCGAGCGCGGTGAGCCAGTGCGGTGTCGAGTTCATGAAGGGAACCTGTTCCAGGGGCCGAGAGCGCCGTCGTGTGGGTGGGGAGGGAGAGGGCCGGTCGCCCCGGGGACGAGGAGTGTGCGCTCGCCCACGTGATCAGGGTACAAACCGCCGTCCGATCCCCACGGGAGTCACAACGCGTCAGGCGAACGAACGCATCCGCAGCAGCTTGGTCGCGGTGGCCTCGTCCGTGGGCCCCTCGCCGTAGGACGGGCACCAGCGAGCCAGACCGCACGCGCCGCACGCCGGTCTGCGGGCGTGGCAGACGCGGCGCCCGTGCCACACGACGCGGTGGGACAGCATGGTCCAGTCCTTGCGCGGGAAGAGCTCCCCGATCGCGTGCTCGACCTTCACCGGGTCCTGCTCGTCGGTCCACCCGAAGCGTCGGACGAGCCTCCCGAAGTGCGTGTCCACGGTGATTCCCGGCACATCGAAGGCGTTACCAAGCAGTACGTTTGCCGTCTTCCTTCCTACACCGGATAGTTTGACCAGGTCCGCGAGGTTTCCCGGAACCTCGCCGCCGTGTCGCTCGCACAGCGCCTGCCCCAGCCCGATGAGGCTGTTGGCCTTGGCCCGGAAGAAACCGGTCGACCGGATCATCTCCTCCAACTCCTCACGACGGGCCGACGCGTAGGCCTCGGCGTCGGGGTAGCGCGCGAAGAGGGCGGGGGTGACCTGGTTGACCCGCTTGTCCGTGCACTGGGCGGACAGGATCGTCGCGACCAGGAGTTCGAGCGGGGTCGTGAAGTTCAGTTCGCAGTGCGCGTCCGGGTACAGCTCGACGAGCTCCCGGTACATCCGGCGGGCGCGGCGCACCAACGCGAGCCGGCTCTCCCCCGTCGGAGTGGTCGGCGCCGCGGTGCTGTCTGGTGTCTCACGGGGCATCGTCACAGGGTAGGCGCACGGCGGCCCGGGTGCCCGTGCCGACCGGGGAGGGGACACGCTCCTTGGCGGGATCCACTGACACGGTGCGCCAGTGACCGAGATTATGTAACCAATGTCCGATGACACGGCGCGGACCGCCCTGATACGGGTCGATGCGGACTAAGATCTCTTGGGCTGACGTCGGCTGTTGTGGGCTCGTGGTCTCCCGGCGGACAAGCCGAGGTAACGACCTGGTTTCACACCCGGGTGCGATATACGTCACACTGTTGGCGGTCAGGTTTTAGGAGGACGTGTGGTGGACGAGATCAACGAAGTACTGCGGAAGGCCCCCCTCTTCGAGGCCCTGGACGAGGAGGACACGGCCGGACTCCGCGCCTCGGTCAACGAGGTACGACTCGGCCGCGGCCAGACCCTCTTCAGCGAGGGGGACGAGGGTGACCGGCTGTACGTGATCCTCAGTGGGAAGGTGAAGCTGACCCGCACGGCCGTGGACGGCCGCGAGAACCTGCTGGGCGTGCTCGGCCCGAGCGAGATGTTCGGTGAGTTGTCGCTGTTCGACCCGCGTCCGCGCACCGCGAGCGCCGTCGCCGTCACGGACTCCGTGCTCGCCGGGCTGGGCCACGACGACCTGCGCCCCTTCCTCTCCAGCCGCCCGCACGTGTCGCTCCAGCTGCTCAAGTCGCTGGCCGCCCGTCTGCGCCGGACCAACGACGTGATGGCCGACCTGGTCTTCACGGACGTGCCCGGCCGTGTGGCCAAGGCCCTCCTGGAGCTCGCCGACAAGTTCGGCAAGGAGGGCGAGGACGGTCTGCACGTCCACCACGACCTCACTCAGGAGGAGCTCGCGCAGCTCGTCGGCGCCTCCCGCGAGACGGTGAACAAGGCGCTCGCCGAGTTCGCCCTGCGTGGATGGTTGCGGATCGAGGCCAAGGCCGTCGTCCTGCTGGACGTCGAGCGCATGCGCCGCCGCGCGCGCTAGGAGCGCTGGACACCGCGTGGCCGCTCACCCTGGAGGGGGTGGGCGGCCGCGGTCGTTCCCGGAGCCATAGCGCCTCCTACGACTCGACCTCCGCGGACAGCTCATCGCGCACCGCCAGGTAACGCAACTGCGCCCGCACCGACGAGCCCGCGGCGCCGCGAATCTGCTCCGAGATGTCCGGATAGACCCGGTCGATGATCTCCTCCACCCTGGTCGCACCCGCGCGAAGGGCCGACCGGACCTGGTCCAGGCGCGACTCGCGGTGGTCGATGTAGGAGCTCAGCACCGACACCGGTGAGGACAGGATCGGGCCGTGGCCCGGCAGGATCGTCCGCACCTGGTGCTCACGCGCGATGTCCCGCAACCGGTACAGCGAATCCATGTAGGGACCGAGCCCGTCGTCGCCGTCGATCACCGGCGTACCGTGCCCCAGCACCGTGTCGCCCGTCAGCAGCGCGTTGTCGGACTCCAGCAGCAGGCAGATCGAGTCGTCCGTGTGCCCCGGCGTCGTGATCACCCGCACCGACAGCCCGTCCACGGTGAGCACCTCGCCGTCGACCAGCCCGGCGCCGCCGACGCGCATCTCCGGGTCGACCGCGTGCACGGGGGCGCCCGTCAGCTCGGAGAAGTAGCGGCCTCCCTCGGTGTGGTCCGGGTGCCGGTGGGTCACGATCGCCATGAGGACCTGTGCGCCCTGTTCCTGCACCGTCCGCGCCACCCGTTCCAGGTGGCGCTCGTCGTGCGGCCCGGGGTCCACGACCACCACGCCGCGCGCACCGGGCTCCCGAAGGATCCAGGTGTTGGTTCCCTCCAACGTCATCGGGCCGGGGTTGGGGCACAGCACGCAGCTGGCGCGCAGCGTCCCGGAACCGTCGATCCTCATCGCACCTCGCTTCGCTCGCCGGTACCGGACCGGTCCGGAGGGGACGGCCACGGGACGCGGCGCGTCCGTCCGCACCAGTGCGGGCCACACCGTGACGTGGGGACCCCTCAGGGGGTCGCGTCGGGCTTCGGAAGGGGGTAGTGGGCCCCGTCCGGGGTCACGATCCGGGTCTGACCGTCGACATCCCGAACGTCCGGTTCAATGGGGACGATATCCCGTCGCGCCTCGCGTACACCTTCCAGGGTGCGACAGGCGGCCAGCTCGGCGCAGGAGACCACCGTGGGCGGCAGCATCGGCATCCGCCCGGCGGCGTTCTCCGCGGCGACCCGCGCCGGGTCGGTCCAGCGGGTCAGGTCGGCCTCACCGCCCACGTTCCGGGACTCCTGCCCGGGGGGCAGTTCGGCGGCGAAGAACCAGGTGTCGAAGCGGCGCGACTGCACCCTCGGCGTGACCCAGCGCGACCAGGCCCGCAGCCACTCCGAACGCACGACCAGCCCGCGCCGGGAGAGCACCTCGGTGAAGGAGTGGGAGCGGTCGACCAGCCCCCGCCGGTCCCGCTCCCACTCCTCCGTCGCGGTGTCGAGGGTGATGGCCGGCGCGCCGGCCGCCTCGGGCCCACTGGCCAGGAGGACCCCGGTCTCCTCGAAGGTCTCCCTGACCGCGGCGCACACCAGGGCGCGCGCCATCGGCACGTCGGTGCCCAGGACGCGGGCCCACTCGGCCGGGGACGGCCCGGTCCAGGGCAGGTCACCGTCGGCGTCGCGCTGGTCCACGATCCCGCCGGGGAACACGTAGGCGCCCGGGGCGAAGCCCATGGAACGGACCCTGCGCATGAGCAGGACCTCCATGTCCCGCCCGGCGGCCGGAACCCGGCCAGTGCCGGCCGCCCCGGCGCCGGCCCGCTCCGCACCGGCCCGCGCGGGTCGGAGCAGCATCACGGTGGCGGCGGGCCTGGCCTCGGTACCGCCCCTGAACGCGGACTGTTCGGCCATCGGCGCACCCTCCTGGTCTGTCTCGGGGCCGGTGGCCGCGCCACGGACCCGCTCCCCATCACGGCCGGACCGTCCGGTCAGCGGACCTCGACGATCATGTCCAGCTCGACCGGCGCGTCCAGCGGCAGCGCGGTCACGCCGACGGCGCTGCGCGCGTGCACCCCGGCGTCGCCGAAGACCCGGCCGACCAGGTCGCTGGCGCCGTTGATCACTCCGGGCTGGCCGGTGAAGTCCGGCGTGCTCGCCACGAACCCGGTCAGCTTCACGACGCGGACCACCCTGGACAGGTCGCCGATCTCGGCGCGGACCGCGGCGATGCCGTTGAGCGCGCACCGGGCGGCCAGCTCCTGGGCGGTCTCCGGAGTGACCTCGGCGCCGACCTTGCCCGTGGCCGGCAGCTCACCGTCGACCAGGGGCAGCTGCCCGGACACGTACACGTGGTCGCCGGAGCGGACCGTCGGCGTGTACGAGGCGAGCGGAGGCACGACGTCGGGCAGGGTCAGCCCCAGCTCGGCGACGCGTTCCTCGGGAGTGGCGGTCATCAGAGTTCTCGCTTCATGTAGGCGACGTACTGCTGGTTGCGCGGGTCGGTGCCCTCGGGAAGCGGAGCGGGCACGACGGAGACGAGCTCCCAGCCGTCCGCACCCCAGTTGTCCAGGATCTGCTTGGTGGCGTGCGACAGCAGAGCCACCGTCTGGTACTCCCACTTGCTCATGATGTACTCCCCCATCCGGAACCGGCGGCCCACCGGGGTGTGGCGGGGCCGCACGTCAACGCCGCCACCTTACTCACCCGGCGGATCGCACGCGTCCACCGCCGGCGCCCCGGCACGGTTCCCCCGACGTGCCCGGTCGCGGGGGTCGGCACGGACGTAGACTCCGTGGGGTGAACGAGGCTGAGTTCGGACCGGGGCGCCCTCGGGAGCCCCGTGCCGGGGTGCGACTGCACATCGTCACCGGCAAGGGCGGGACGGGTAAGACCACGGTGGCCACGGCGCTGGCCATGGCCCTGGCCTCGCGCGGCGGCCGCGTCCTCCTGGTCGAGGTCGAGGGGCGACAGGGAGTGGCGACCCTCCTCGGACACCCCGCGCTGCCGTACGAGGAGCGGGAGTTGATCCCCCTGCCGAGCGGCGGGCGGGTGTGCGTCCTGGCCGCCGACGCCGAATCGGCGCTGCTGGAGTACCTGGAGCTGTTCTACGGGATGCGGCGCGCCGGACAGGCGCTGAACCGGCTGGGCGCCGTCGACTTCGCGACCACGATCGCCCCCGGACTGCGCGACGTCCTGCTGACCGGCAAGGCCACCGAGGCCGTCCGCCGCCGCGTCGGCGCGCGCCGACGGGCCGCGGACAGCGCCTCCGCGCCCTTCCACTACGACGCCGTCGTCATGGACGCGCCGCCCACCGGCCGGATCGGCCGGTTCCTCAACGTCAACTCGGAGGTGGCCGGCCTGGCCCGTGTGGGTCCGGTCCGCGACCACGCCGACAAGGTCATGTCGGTCATCCGCTCCCCCCGGACCCGGGTGCACTTCGTGACCCTGCTGGAGGAGATGCCCGCGCAGGAGACCCTGGACGGGATCGCCGAGATCAACGCCCTGGGGCTGCGCGTGGGATCGGTGGTCGTCAACATGGCGCGTCCGCCCCTGCTGGGGGAGGACGACCTGGCCGCCACCGCGAACGGCGGGCTGGACAAGGCGGAACTCGTCTCCGGGCTGAAGGCGGCCGGGCTGTCCGACGTCGACGGCCTGGCGGCGGCACTGTCCGACGAGGTCCGGGCACACGCGCTGCGGGTGCGGCTGGAGCACCGGACACGGGCCCGTCTGGCGGAACTGGGGCGGCCCGTGGTGGAACTCCCCCACCTGGAGGGCGGTGTGGACCGCTCCGCGCTGGACGGACTGGCGGAGACTCTGGGGGAACAGGGGATGGACCGGTGACCGCGACGCACGCGCCCTCCGCGCCCCGTCTGGACGTGGACGCGCTCATCGACTCTCCGGAGACCCGGATCATCGTGTGCTGCGGCGCGGGTGGGGTCGGGAAGACCACGACGGCCGCCGCTCTGGGGCTGCGCGCGGCCGAACGGGGACGGCGGGCGGTGGTGATCACCGTGGACCCGGCCCGGAGGCTGGCTCAGTCACTGGGCCTGGAGTCCCTGGACAACGCGCCGCGCCCGGTTCCGCTCCCCGAGGGGACGCCGGGCGGCCTGCACGCGATGATGCTCGACATGAAGCGGACGTTCGACGAGGTCGTCGAGGAGCACGCCGACCCCGAACGCGCGCGCCAGATCCTGGCCAACCCCTTCTACCAAACGCTCTCCACCAGCTTCTCCGGAACGCAGGAGTACATGGCGATGGAGAAGCTGGGCCAGCTCCGCCAGTCGGGCGAGTGGGACCTGATCGTGGTGGACACACCGCCCAGCCGGTCGGCACTCGACTTCCTGGACGCCCCCAAGCGGTTGGGGCGGTTCCTGGACGGCAGGTTGATCCGGTTCCTCAGCGCTCCGGCGAGCACGGGCGCGTTCCGGTTTCTGGGAGCCGGGGTCAACCTGGTGACCTCCGCCGTGAACAAGGTGGTGGGCGCCCAACTCCTCAGCGACCTGCGCTCGTTCGTCTCGGCCTTCGACACCGTCTTCGGCGGTTTCCAGGCGCGAGCGGAGCGGACCTACCGGCTGCTCCAGGCGCCGGGGACGGCGTTCGTGGTGGTGACGGTGCCCGACACGGACGCCCTGCGCGAGGCCTCCTACTTCGTCGACCGCCTGGCGGCCGACGGGATGCCGCTGGCGGGGCTGGTGGTCAACCGCGCCCATCCCCTGCCGGACGGGGCGGGCGCGCGCCTGACGGCCGCGGAGGCGGTCAGGGCGGAGACGGCGCTGCGCGACGCGGGCACGCATCCGCTGGCGTCGGCCGCGCTGCGGTTGCACGCGGAGCGGGTCCGCACACGCGAGCACGAGGCCCGGCTGCGCGACCGCATGCTGTCCCACCACCGCGGGATCCGGGTGGCCGAGGTGGCCGCGCTCCCGGAGGACGTGCACGACCTGGCGGGGCTGCGGACCATCGGCGCGGCCCTCGCGGACGGGTGACCCGGGGGTCCGACGGGCCGGGACGGACACCGGTCGTCGGATGGGGCGGACGTCGCGAACGGCGGCGCGTCCCAGCCGTTACCTGATCGTATGAAACCGGACACCAGGGGAGGCGAACCCCGCCATCGACCATCGCGTCCCACCTCATAAGGCCCGCTCGAACCAAGCCACACGGAGGGGCCCGCGCCCTCGGAGCCGGGGGCCCGGGAGAGCGAACCGCGCCCCCGTTCGGGGACGTTGGGCGTGACAAGATGACCCGGAGGCGTCGCCCGGACCCCCGACGGGCGATTCGACACGGCTACGCACCCTCCGTTCCACATCACACCTGTTCGAGCGTTCGTGGTCACTTAGTCTGATGGGGTGGGTCAGGGGACATTGCTTCAAAGAATCAGTCAACTCGTCGTCGTCGGCGCCATCGCGGGACTCCTCGTGGCGGCGCTGGCCCTCCCGGCACTCGGCGGCCTCGGGATCACGGCGAGGAACGTCGCCAGCGGCTTCCTCGACATGCCGAGCAACCTGGAGACGCCGCCCCCTCCCCAACGTTCCACGATCTACGACCGCGAGGGCAACGTCATCGCGGAGGTCTTCGACCAGAACCGCGAGCTGGTCGAGCTTGAGGACGTCTCACCGGTCATGGTCGACGCGATCCTCGCCATCGAGGACGCCAGCTTCTACGAGCACGGCGGCATCGACGTCTCCGGCACCCTCCGCGCGGCCGTTCGCACCCTCAACGGCGACGTCGAGGGCGCGTCCTCCATCACCCAGCAGTACGTGAAGAACGTCCAGATCGAGGCCGCCACCTCCCAGGAGGAGCTGGAGCAGGCCCGTGAGACGACCATCGCGCGCAAGATCCGGGAGCTGCGTTACGCCGTGGCCCTGGAGCAGCGGATGAGCAAGGACGAGATCCTCGAGGGCTACCTCAACATCGCCTACTTCAGCGACGGCGCCTACGGGGTCGAGTCCGCGGCCCAGCACTTCTTCCAGGTGTCCGCGAGCGAGCTGGAGCTGCACCAGGCCGCCACGATCGCGGGTCTCGTGCGCTACCCGTACCTCTACAACCCGCGCTTCTACCCCGAGCAGACCACCGAGCGGCGCAACGTCGTGCTCGACCGCATGGTCGCCACCGGGGCGATCACCCAGGAGGAGGCGGACGAGGCCAAGGAGGTCCCGATCGACCTCGACCTGGACACCGAGCCCAACGGCTGCGTCCCCAGCGACCAGCCCTTCTTCTGCGACTACGTGATCCGGGAGATCGAGGCGGACGAGCGCTTCGGCTCCGACGAGACCGAGCGGGCGCGCTGGCTGCGCACCGCCGGCCTGGAGATCCACACCACCCTGGACCCGCAGACGCAGGAGGCGGGCCAGGCGGCCGTGGACGACTGGGTGCCCCGGGAGAACGAGTCCCGCAAGGTCGCCGCCCAGGCCATCATCGAGCCGGGCACCGGCCACATCATCGGCATGATGCAGAGCCGCAACTACGGCCCCGACGAGAGCAAGCTCGGCGAGACGTCCATCAACTTCGCCACCGACTTCGACCGGGGCGGGAGCACGGGCTTCCAGGCCGGGTCGACGTTCAAGCCGATCACTCTGGCCGCGGCCCTGGACGAGGGGCTGCCGTTCAACACCTCCTTCCCCGCGCCGGGCACCATGACGGTGAGTGGGCAGCGGTCCTGCAACGGCGGCAGTCTCCAGCCCTGGAACGTGTCGAACTTCGGGGACAGCAACGACGGCGTGCACAACATGGTCACGGGGACCCGCGCCTCGTCCAACACCTACTTCGCCCAGCTCCAGCGTCGGGTGGGGTTGTGCGACGTGATCGAGATGGCGGAGAACCTCGGCCTGCGGCGGGCCGACGGCACGCTGTTCACGGAGAACCCGAACACACTGGCCAACAGCAGCTTCACTCTGGGCAGTGAGGAGGTCTCGCCGCTGCGCGTCGCCAACGCCTACGCGACCTTCGCCTCGGGCGGGATCTACTGCGAGCCGCAGGCGATCACCCGCATCGTGGACAAGCAGGCCGACACGACCACCGACTTCGAGCCGGACTGCGAGCGGCGGCTCGACGAGGACGTGGCCGACGGGGTCGCCTTCCTGCTGTCGCAGACCTTCAACGGCGGCACCACCACCGGCCTGGGCATCGGCCGTCCGGCGGGCGCCAAGACCGGCACCACCGACAACTCGGCGGCGGCCTGGTTCGCCGGGATCACCCCCCAGATGGCCAGCTCCATCTTCGTCGGCGACCCGCGCGGCCCGCAGCAGCACCCGCTGACCAACGTCACCATCGGCGACCGCTACTTCAGCGTGGTCTTCGGCGCGACGATCCCGGGTCAGATCTGGCATGACACCATGCTGGCCGCCCACGAGGGCCTGGAGGTCGAGCAGCTGGCGCCCGCGCCCTCACAGTTCGGCTCCACGGCACCGCCCCGGCAGCCCAGGGAGACCGAGGAGCCCAGCCCGGCCGCAGACGAAGGCGGCGTGCCCGACGTGATCGGCATGGAGGAGGACGCCGCGGTGGCCGCCCTCCAGGACGCCGGGTACCGGGTGAACGTGTCCGGCGGCCGGATCCGCTCCTCACAGCCCGAGGGCACGGTGGCCGCGGTCAACCCCGACCCGGGCACACGCCTGCCGGAGGGCGCCACGGTGAACGTGTTCCTGAGCCAGGGCGGCCTCACGCCGACCGGCCCGGCGGACACCGAGACCTGGTTCCCGGTACAGCCAATGTCGCCGTTCCCGTCACCGCAGCGGAACGAGTGAACGACGGGCGGGGGTGGCGCGCCACCCCCGCCCGTTTCGTCGTGGGTCAGGCCAGCTGGCGCTTGACCTCGGCGGCCACCCGGGCCCCCTCGGCCCGACCGGCGATCCGGGGGTTGACCACCTTCATGACCTGGCCCATCGCACGCGGACCCTCGGCGCCGGTCTCGGCGATGGCGGCGGCGACCAGCTGGGAGAGCTCCTCGTCGGAGAGCTGCGCGGGCAGGTAGTCGGAGATGACCTCGCTCTCGGCCCGCTCAGCGGCGGCCTGCTCGGCCCGTCCGCCCTTGTCGAACGCCTCCGCGGCCTCCTTGCGCTTCTTCGCCTCGCGGGTGAGGAGCGTGATGATCTCGTCGTCGTCGAGGGAACGCTGGGTGGATCCGGCGGCCTCCTCGGTCGAGATCGCGGCGATGACCATGCGCAGGGTGCCGGTGCGAACCGTGTCACGCGCCTTGATGGCGGTGGTCAGGTCGTTCTTGAGGCGGTCTTTGAGTTCGGACATGGCACCGATCCTACGGCGGCGGCCCACGGCGGAACCAACGATTTGTGAACACGCGCACCGCGCATCTGAGACGATCGAGTCGACCAATGGAGGAGAGCCGATGGGAACGGACAGCGGGCGGGTCCTGCGCCGGATCGGGCGTGCGGCCGCCGTGACGGGCGCGATCGGTGCGGCGGGCCTGGGTTACGCCTCGGTGATCGAGCGCAACTGGTTCCGGCTGCGGCGGTACGAGTTGCCGCTGCTTCCGCCGGGGAGCGACCGGTTGCGAATCCTGCACCTGTCCGACGCACACCTGACGCCCGGCCGGAGGATGCTCATCGAGTGGATCCGGGGACTGGCGGCGCACGAGCCGGACCTGGTGGTCAACACGGGAGACTCGCTGGCGCACCCGGACGCCGTCGGGCCGTTCGTCGACGCCCTGGGGCCGCTCCTGGACCGGCCCGGGGCGTTCGTGTTCGGGTCGAACGACATGTACTCGCCGCGGTTGAAGAACCCCGCGCGGTACCTGTGGCGGACGAGTCGGGCCGACTACGAGGAGCGCCGGACCCCGGACCTGCCCTGGCGTGAGCTGGGCGAGGCGATGTCGGCGTCGGGTTGGTTGGACCTGAACAACCACCGGGGGGCGCTCAAGGCGGGCGGTCTGGACGTGGCGCTGGCGGGTGTGCACGACTCGCACATCGAGCTGGACCGGTACGAGGACGTCGCCGGTCCGGCGGACCCGCACGCGGACGTGCGGGTGGGTCTTCTGCACTCGCCGGAACCGGCCAATCTGAGCCGGTTCTCCGCCGACGGGTACCAGTTGCTGCTCGCGGGACACACGCACGGCGGCCAGCTGTGCCTGCCCTTCTACGGAACGCTCGTCACGAACTGCGGGATCGACCGGCGCCGCGCGTGGGGGCTGCACCGGTACGACGACGCGTGGCTGCACGTGTCCGGCGGCCTGGGCACGTCGCCGTACGCGCCGGTGCGGTTCTGCTGCCGCCCGGAAGCGTCGCTGCTGGACCTCGTCGCCGCGGGCTGAGCCGCCCGCCGTCGGGGGCCGGGAAAGGTGTGCGCGAGCACTCCACACGTCCGCTAGACTTGGGGACGTTGCTTCGGGGTGTAGCGCAGCTTGGCAGCGCGCTTCGTTCGGGACGAAGAGGTCGTGGGTTCAAATCCCGCCACCCCGACGGAGGAACGGGTGTCCACGCAGGTGGGCACCCGTTCTTTGTTGTGCGCGCCTTCCGGCGCGCGGTGGTCGGTGCGCATTCGGCGCACATGGAGTCGGGGAAGGCTTCCGGTTCTCACACCCCGGCGAGGGCGGGAAGGCGGGCCGTCGCCCGCGTCCGGTCGGAGTCCATCGCTTGGACGGGCGTGACGCCGGACCCGGAGGTGATGGCCAGGGACGCGGCGGTGTGCCGGAGCTTGTGCGGTGTCAGCCCCACACCGTCCAGCTTCGCCGCCTTGAGGGCCTGGGCGAACTCGCGGTGACGCCGGTCGCGCAACCGCACCGGTGTCCTGGGGCGCCTGCTCCGGCGCTGTGGGCAAGCAGCCCACGCGCACCCTGATCCTTCTTGCTCACGGAGACTTCGTCTGGTCGGCGGGGATCCCTCATCCGCTCTCCGCGCTGCCGAAGAGCCGCCGGTACCACCAGAGGTCGGTGCGCCACTGGCGACGATGAACGAACGGATCAGGCAGGGTCCGCTTCAGGTACAGCGTGTCCATGGGTGCGACACGGCGCTTCAGTTCAGCCCGTGCCCTGGGGGGAAGCCGCCGCATGATCTCGTCGAGAACATCACGGGCGTGCCTGACGTCTTCGAACGAGCAGCCCCTGCACGGGCACGCTGACTCCTGGGGGTAAAGAGGACGTCGTCCCGACGGAGCCAGGAACTCCGCGTACCGACGCAGCGCACGAGCAGTGGCACCGGTGAAGACGTAGTGGTCGTCCCCCGAGTGCCTCTCCACACGATGGATCAGGAGACTGGTGCGGGCCGACAGCCCCCTGATTTTAGGAGGAAGCGGATCTTCCCAGAAGAGAGGCCTGAGCTGTCTCGCGCGCAGCGCGCCAGGCCGTCTACGCGGCATCAGCCTTTCGAGTCGAGATCATGGACGCCATGATGCCAGGGCTCTCAGACGCGCGCTGTCGGGCACCTCGGACCGAAACCGTGGTGGCCCTCCTCTGTGGCAGGGGTGTACGGCTGGTCCACCGGTTGGACCGAACCGGTCCCTCGGATTCAGCCTCCGCAGAAGAACACCCGCGGTCCTACGAATGGATGGCGGGCATTCTTTTCAGGCTTTCCCATCACAGCCCTGGCCACCTCCGGGTCCGCACGCTGTCCGACGCGGAGAAGGCCCGAAGAGAGGTCGTGGGTTCACATCCCGCCACCCCGACGGAGGAACGGGTGTCCACGCAGGTGGGCACCCGTTCTTTGTTGTGCGCGTCTTCCGGCGCGCGGTGGTCGGGCGCGCCCGTTCAGTCGAGGACCGCGACGGCCTCGATCTCGACCAGGTGCTCCGGGACGTCGAGGGCGGCGACGCCCAGCAGCGTGGCCGGGGGAACCGGCGTGGTCCCCAGCTTCGCGGACGCCCGGGAGATCCCCTCCAGGAGCGCCGGCATCTTGTCCGGGGTCCAGTCGACGACGTGGACGGTCAGCTTCGCCACGTCGTCGAAGGAACCGCCGGCCCCGGTCAGGGCGGCGCCGATGTTGAGGTAGCACTGCTCGACCTGCGCGGCGAGGTCGCCCTCGCCGACGGTGACCCCCTCGGCGTCCCAGGCGACCTGCCCGGCGACGAAGACCAGCTTCGTCCCGGAGGAGATCGACACCTGCCGATAGACGTCGATCTGGGGCAGTGCCTCGGGGTTCATCAGTGTGACGGCCATACCGCCTTCTCTCCGTGTTCGGTGTGGTGGGATCGTGCCCACCCACACACGGTCTCTTGTGGTTACTCGAAAACCGTAGGAGAGTGTTCGCTGACATGGAAGAACGCACTTTTCAGTGACTGGGGAACCTCGTGGTGACCAAACAGCTCAAGGACTTGTCCGAGGACGCGGACCTGAGGCGCGCGGACTCCCTGGCGCGGGAGATCTTCTCGGACGTCGCCAACAAGTGGGCTTTGCTGATCATCGAGACCCTCGGCGACCGCACCCTGCGCTTCAGCGAGCTGCGGAAAGGGGTCGAGGGCATCAGCCACAAGATGCTCACCCAGAACCTGCGCATGCTGGAGCGCAACGGCCTGGTCGAGCGGGAGGTGTACCCCACCGTGCCGCCTCGGGTCGAGTACACCCTCACCGAGCCGGGACGGGGCCTGCGCGCGACGGTCGACGGAATGTGCGACTGGACCCAGAAGCACCTCGGCCGCATCGAGGACGCCCGCAGGCGCTTCGATGCCTGAGGCCCCGGACGGAGTTCAGCCGCGAGCGGCCCCGGGCTCCCCGCTTCGATCCAGCGTCGGGCCGAAGTCTCCCAGGCCGTTCACCCGTGTGTTGTGCGCGGCGCGGATCCTCCATCCGGCCCCGCGCCGCACCAGCACGTAGGTGATGACACCGCGCCGGTCCTCCGGTTCCCCGCCCGTCGGGAGCCGGTGCCCCGGCCACGTCCACAGGGTGTGGACGAGCGCCACACCCGGGGCGATCCCCTGGACGCTCACGACCTCCTGGGAGTAGTTCGCCTTCTGACCGAGCACGGAGGCGGGCACGTCCTCGTGCCCCTCGACGCTCTCCCGGCGCGACCTCCACCAGAGGCCGCGATGGGTCACGAAGTCCGCGTCCTCGGTGAAGTACTCGCCCCAGGCGTCCATGTCGTGGTCGATCCACAGCCGGGTGTGGGTGGCCAGCAGATCCCTGATCTCCTGTGTGTCACGTTCGTTCACGGACCCATCCTGATACCTTAATCTAAATTGAGGTCAAGTGCCTTCCCCGATCGCGTGACGGTGCCGCGGAATGAGTGTCGCCACGGACACGCGGCCCCGTTGCCCGCCCGGACCCGCGAGCGGGGCCCGTCTCAGCTCCGCTGCCTCTCACCGGTCTCGCCGCCGCGGACCCGGTCCCCCACTTCCAGCTCCGCGCGCTCCTCCGCCAGACGGCGCAGCGCCTCCTCCCGAGTGACCGTCGTGCGCGGGGTGACCAGGCTGACCACCACCCCCGCGATCAGGGCGACCACCAGCGACGGCAGCACCGCGTTCCCCCAGAAGTCGCTGTAGGCGTCGACGTTGTTCACGACCAGCGCCGCGGCCGATCCGCCGACCATCGCGGCGATCCCGCCCTGCCAGGTGGCGCGCGGCCAGAACTTGCCCAGGAGCGAGGCCACCAGCAGTCCCGTGAGCACCGTGGAGATCATCATGTTGATGTAGCCGATGATCGTCGTAGCCAGCAGGGCGAACGCCAAGGCCAGCAGGAGCACCGCCGCCAGGGCCCACCGCGAGTAGGCCACCAGCCGCTCCGCCTTCGGCAGCCGTCCCGTGACCACCTGGGAGATGTCCCTCATCAGGATGGTCACACCGACGATCGCGTCGGAGTCGCCCGAGGACATCGTCGCCGACAGGCCCGCGACCAGCAGGAACGCACCCACCCACATCGGGAAGAGGGTCGTGGCCAGGTACGGGAAGGCCATGTCCGGGTTCTCCAGCCCGGGCGCCAGGGCGCTGGCCGACATCCCCGCGACGGCGGGGAGGAGGGAGAAGACGGCGAACAGCACACCGGTGAGCAGGAAGCTGCGACGTACGGTACGAACGTTGACCGCGGAGTAGATCCGCTGCCTGAAGGAGGGCGTGGCCAGTACCCCCACGGCGTTGACCACCGCGAGAGACAGCGCGGGCAGCGGGCCGAGGGCCCCGACCCCCAGCATGGAGGCGGCCTCGTCGCTGACCCCCTCGTGCATCCCGTCGAACCCGCCCACGGCCACCAGGGCCAGCACGGCGAGGATGGTGAAACCGAGGAAGAGGATGGTGCCTTGGACGGCGTCGGTGATGACCACCGCCAGGTAGCCGCCCACCACGGTGTACAGGCCAAAGCCCAGAGCGACGACCACCTTGGCCAGGTTCGCGTCCATCCCGGTGAGGAAGGACAGGTACATCGCCCCGCCCATGATGTGCGCGCCCAGCCAGCCGACCGAGGCCAGGAACAGCAGGACCGCCACGACGCCCTTCACCGCCCGGCTGGCGCCGTAGTAGTAGCTCATCTCCTCGGAGAAGGTCATGAAGCCGTGTTCGCGCACGTTGGCGAAGATCCACACGAGCAGGAAGACGCCGATGGCGCCGCCGATCCCGTACAGCGCGGCCGCCCAGCCGTTCTCGTAGGCGAAGCCCATGGCACCGAGGGTCGACCCCGTGCCGACGAGGGTGGCCAGCGCGCTGCCCATCAGCAAGGGGGTGCCGAGCTTGCGTCCGGCGAGCAGGAAGTCCTCGCCACCGCTGGTGCGGCGGGCCACCCACCAGCTGATACCGAGCATGAACAGGACAGCGGCGAACAGGGCCACCAAGTAGCCCATATGCGTTTCGATCATGACATACGTCCAAAGGTCATGGGGGGATGACGCTCAGTGACCACAGAAGGTCCGGAGCGGATGAGGAGGGTGGGGTCCGTCCGACGCGTGCGCGCGGGACGGACCGGGACGAGGCAAAGGACCAGAGACGGATACCGCCTACCGAGCGGGCTTGTACAACACCGCGTCGACCTCGATGAGGAATCCGGGAAGGTCCGCCTGGATGGTGGTGCGTACCGGGGGCTCGTCTCCGAAGTACTCGGCGAAGACGGTGTTCATCGCCTGGAAGTCGTCGAGGTCGCGCAGGTAGACCCTTGCCTGGACGGCGTCGGCCAGGTTCGACCCGGCGGCCTCGGCCACGGTGGCGAGGTTGTCGAAGGTCGCGCGGGCCTGCTCTTCGAAGGACCCGTCCACCAGCGAGCGGTCGGCGCGGTGCGGGGTGGCGCCCGCGAGATGGACGAAGTCACCAGCGATGACCGCCTGCGAGTACGGCCCCCCGGGCGGCGCGGCGTCCGGGGCGGTGACGATCTGCTTCTTGCCAGCCATGTCCTGCTCCTCGATGGTGCGATGTGGTTGTGCGATACGAGTGTGGGGCGCGTCGGGTCCCGACGCGGTCAGAACAGCGTGCGAACGGCGTCCACGACCCGGTGTTCACCATTGAGCACCGGAATCAGCGGCCACTTGTCGAACACCGTGCACGCGTGGGACAGCCCCAGTTCGACGACGTCGCCGACGGCCGGCGTATCAGGGCCGGTACCGGTGACGTCGAGGAAGGCGTGGTGGTCGTTGAGTGCGACGACGCGCGCCGTGCCCGTGAGGGGGATCCTGCGTTCCCCCCGCACCAGGACGCGGGGAACGGGGAGGTCGATGTCGAAGGACACGTCGCGCTTGCCGACTCCCAACAGGGCCCGACCGGGCTCGGGTCGGGAGAGCACCCGCGCGTGGCAGGTGAGCGCGGGACGCAGCGGGTCGTCGTCAGCGGCGGAGCGCAGGGGGGACGCGCGCTCCATGAACAGGTCGTCGTGGGTCACGTAGCAGCCCGAACGGATGATCCGCCGGACCGGGCGTGACAGGCCGGACGGCTCCAACAGCGCGTCGGCGGCCAGGTCGGGGTAGCTGCTGCCACCCGCGGTGATGATCACCTCGTCCGCCTCCGCGAACAGGCCCTCGGCGTCGGCGCGCCGCGCGAACTCGGGCAGCGCGTCCAGCCAACGGCGCACCCGCTCGGGCGAGTCGTCGTCCCGGCGCTGCGGGAAGACGCCCTCGAACGCCTCGACCCCGGCGAGCGTGAGCCGCGGACTGGCGGCGACCAGCCGGGCCAGGGACAGCGCGTCGTCCACGCCCCGAACCCCGGTGCGCCCGCCCTCGACGCCCAACTCCACGAGCACCGGGAGGGGGCGCGCGGCCCCGGCCAGCGCCGACTCCATGATCCGCGCTCCCGCGGCGGAGTCCACCAGGCACAGGAGCTCGAAGTCCGGGTCGGCCAGGACCGAGGCCACTCAGGCGAGCTGCCCGTCCTCGACGATCTCGTTCGCGATCAGGACACGGCGGGACCCGTGGGCGCGCATGACGCGGGCCTGGGCGACGGTCGCGGCGGTCAGGCCCCAGGCTCCCCGCTCCAGCTGCGCCGACCACAGGTGCGGTGACATGGTGGTCTTGCCGTGCGGCGCGAGGTCGACGCCGTGGTCGGCGCACCAACGGGCGAACCGGTCCAGGTTGTGCCGCAGCGCGGCCTCGTCGAGTGTGACGGCGGGCAGCCACAGGTCGCTCAGACGGAGTCCGGCCGCCCGGACCGCGGCGGCCGTGGTGGGGCTGGCCGGCAGGGAACGCGCTTCGACCGGCGCGGTGTCCAGGGCGGCCAACGGCGCGGCGGGCAGACCCGCTCCGGCGATCGGGGACGGGACGGAGCCCCCTGCGACGTGCTCGGTCGTGGTGCCGGTCATCGCGTTCCCTCCGTGGTGGTCGTGTCCTCGGTTCCGAGGGTCCGTTCCGGGTGCCCGTGCCCCGGCACCCGATCCGGGCGCGGAAAGGGTTCGTCGAAGTCCTCGGGCCGGTCCAGATGCCGGACGGAGGTCCGGACTCGATCGCGGCGGTCGGCCTCGGCGCCGCGCTGGGCCGAGCTGAGGGGGACCCACACCGGCGGCGGGGCGGCGGCCAGCGGCGGCAGGAGTCGGCCCGCGGCGTAGGTGGCGGTGTTGGCCAGGCGGAGGGGGGACTCACGGACGCCCCCGTGCACGTCGACGGTGGGGAAGCGGCCGTACTCGGTCTCGAAGACGGCGATGTCGGCCCGCGCCCCGACCTCCAGGGTCCCGGCGTCGATCCCCAGGGCCCGGGCGGGTCGCACGGTGGCGGCCGCCACCGTCTCGGCGAGCCCCATTCCGGCGGCCAGAGCCTTGCCCATCACGGTCGGCATGTCGAAGGCGGGGCCGTGGACGGAGCGGACGTGCAGGTCGGTGGAGACGATCGGTTCGATCCCGGCGGCCAGCTCGGTTTCGAGGACGGCGAAGTCGAAGGCGCCCGATCCGTGTCCCAGGTCGAAGAGCACGCCGGCGTCGCGCAGACGCAGGAAGGTGTCCGTGGGCCGGCCGTCGGCGACGAGGCCGGCGGCCACACCCGTGGCGCAGTGGGTGAGGATGTCGCCCTCGGTGAGCAGGGGCGCGATGTCGGCGAGGTCGGGCGGACCGTAACCGATGTGCGCCATGAGCGGGCGCTCCAACCGCCGGGCGAGTTCGACGGCCCGGCGCAGCGGCTCCAGGCCGTGCTCGCCGACGGTGTGGCGGTCGATGCGTGCCTTGACGCCGCGGACCAGGTCACCGTGCTGGGCGGCGACCGCGGCGGCGGCGTCCACGTCGAGGTTCTCCAGTACGTGGTGTTCCCCCGTGCGACCGACGAGCCCGAGCCCGGAGACGTTGATCAGCGCGTGCACGCGCAGCGGCGAGGGGTCGGCGACGGCGCGGCGCAGTCCCTCCATGGCGTAGGCACCGGCGGATCCGGCGTCGACCCAGGTCGTCACGCCCGTGCGCCAGGCCAGGGGCTCGGGGTCGAGCCCCCAGTAGGTGGCGCCGTGCCACACGTGCGTGTGCGCGTCGACCAGCCCCGGCAGGACCAGTCGGCCGGACACGTCGACGGTCAGTGCCGCCCGGCTCCCGGGGAGCCCCGCGGCGACGGCGGCGATCCGTCCCGCGCGGACGGCGACGTCAGCGGTCTCGTCACGCCCCGACGCGGGGTCGATGACGCGACCGCCGCGCAGCAACAGGTCCCACACACCGACCATTCCCTTCGATGCTGCGCTATGTGCAGCAGTGTTGCGTATTTCTCATCGCAAGGAATAGCATTCGGCTGTGTCGCGGGTCAACACCCCGTGTGACGCGGACGACGAACGGGAGGTCGTGAGTGAACGAACCACAACGGACTGGGAACAGGGCGGACTCCCCCGCCGGTGGCCCGGACGGCGATCCCGGGTCGGTGGACGCCGTGTGCGTGGGCGAGACGATGGCGCTGCTCGTCCCCGAGGGAACCGTTGGACACGCCGCGGACACCGCGCCGCTGTTCCGCGCGGAGATCGGTGGAGCGGAGTCGAACGTCGCCGTGCACCTGGCCCGCTCGGGGCGGCCGGTGGCCTGGCGCGGCGCCCTGGGCGACGACCCCTTCGGACAGCGGATCCGCGACCGCCTCGCCGCCGCCGGGGTGCGCTGCGTCGTCCGCACCGACCCCGAACGCCCCACCGGCCTGTACATGAAGGAACCGGGCCCCGACGGCACCCGCGTGCGCTACTGGCGCCGCGGATCGGCCGCCTCCGCCCTCGGCGGGGAGGACGCCGCCGAGATCTGGCGACTGCGTCCCCGCCTGGTCCACACCTCGGGGATCACCGCGGCCCTGTCCGCGTCCGCGCACGGGCTGGTCGAGGAGCTGCTGGACGCCGCCCCCGAGGCCACCCTGCGCAGCTTCGACGTGAACTACCGGCCCGCGCTGCACGGCGCCCGCAACGCCGGAACCCTGCTCGACCTCGCCCGACGCGCCGACGTGGTCTTCTGCGGACTCGACGAGGCCCAATCGCTGTGGGGGGTGACCGACGTTCCGGAACTGTGCGACCTCCTGCGGGGAACCGGACGTCGAAGCCCCGACCTGATCATCGTCAAGCAGGGCGCCGAGGGCGCCACGGCCGTGCGCGACGGACGATCCTGGTTCCAGGCCGCGCCCAGGGTCGAGGTCGTCGAACCGGTCGGCGCCGGCGACGCCTTCGCCGCCGGGTTCCTCACGCGGTTGCTGGACGGGTCCCCGGTCCCGGACTGCCTGGCGGAGGGCGCCCGGTTGGCCGGGGTCGTCCTGGGGATCCACGGGGACATCCCGCCCACGCGGCCGCGCGTCCCCACCGCCTGCGAGACTGGCTCCGGCCCTGACCTGGGGCCGCGCCCGCAGTGACGAACCGAGGGGGAGGACCGCGGTGTCCAACAGCGTCGAACGCGCCATGCGCATCCTGGTGGAGCTGGCCGACGGACCGACCACCATCAGCGAGCTCGGTCGCCGCCTGGACGTGCACCGCACGACCTCGCTCCGCCTGCTGCGCACCCTGGAGGAGCAGCGGTTCGTGCGCCGCGCCGACGACGGCAGGTACCAGTTGGGGCCCCGGATGGCCACCCTCGCCGCCGCCGCGTTGGAGGGCTTCGACGTGCGCGGCCTGGCCGCCCGGCACCTCCGGGACCTGGGCGCCGCCTGTGGTCAGACCATCCACCTGGGCGCGCTGGAGGGCGACCGCGTGGTGTACCTGGACAAGGTCGAGTCGCGCCACGCCGTGCGCATGTACTCCCACATCGGCGCGCTCGCCCCGCTGCACGCCACCGGCATCGGCAAGGCGATCCTCGCCCATCTGCCGGAGCACGAGCGCGACGCCCTTCTCGGCGACCCGCCGTTCGCCCGGTGCACACCCAACACCCGCACGGACCGGGCGGCGCTGGACGAGGAGTTCGCCCTGACCGCGGAGCGCGGATGGGCGCTCGACGACTTCGAGCACGAGGAGTTCGTCCACTGCGTCGCCGCGCCCGTCTTCGACGCCTCCGGGAAGGTGACGGCGGCGATCTCGGTCTCGGCGCCCAGCATGGTCCTCGACCGGCCGGGCCTGCTCGCCCTCACCGGGGACCTCACCGCCACCGCACGCGACATCAGCGAGGAACTGGGTTGGAGCCAGCCATGACCAGTACGTCCACCACCACCGCGTCCCCCGACGGCGGCGGGGCGCCGCACCGCCCGATCGCCGTCTGGGCCGACTACTTCACCGACGGGCTGTCCCCCGTCCCCCTGATGCTGATCCTGCGAGGTGTCTCCCCCGACGACGCGGTCTCCGCCGCCCGGGAGGCCTGGCGGGCCGGTGTGCGGCTGGTCGAGGTCACGCTGGAGCGCGAGGAGGGCCTGCCCGCGCTGGAGGCGGTCGTCCGGGCCGCCGAGGGGCGTTTCGACGTCGGCGCCGGAACCCTCACCACCCCCGAGCGGCTCCGACGCGCCGTCGACGCCGGTGCGAGGTTCGGCGTGGCACCGGGCCTGGACGCCGACACCGTCGCCGAGGCCGACCGCATGGGGGTCCCGTTCCTACCCGGCGCGGCCACACCGACCGAGGTCGGTCAGGCGGTGCGGCTCGGGCTCACCGCGGTCAAGGCGTTCCCCGCGCACCTGCTGGGGCCGGGCTGGATCCCGGCCCTGCGCGGACCGTTCCCGGAGCTGCGCGTGGTGGCCACCGGGGGCGTCGACGCGACGAGCGCCCCCGAGTACCTGCGCGCGGGCGCGCTCGGGGTGGGCGTCGGCCGGTCGCTGGCCGCCGGCGGCGGACTGTCCGACCTGGCCGGTGCTCTGTCCCGGTAGACCCGTTCAGGGATCCGGGTGGTCACTCACGCTCCTCCAGCATGGTCACCGCGCGCTCGGCGACGGCGATGAGCAGTTCCTCGTCGTCGACGAAGTCGGCCTCGCCGGTGGCGCTACCGTAGGCCTCGCCCGCCGAGACCTCGATGAGGACGGTGCCCACACGCACCAGCACGTCGGCCTGACTGCGCGGCTCCTCACCGCTCCCCACGACGTAGTGCGAGACCAGCGCCTCGTCGCCGAGGCCGTCGAGTTCGTCAGACTCGATGACGTCCCGCCACTGGTACTCCGCCTCCCCGAGCAGATCCTCCGCCTCCTCGTCGTATTCCCGCTCCGCCTCCTCCTCATCCACGACGGCCTCGTAGTCGTCGTCGTGGGGAAGTTGGAAGGAGACCGTCAAGCGCCCCACGGTTCCGTCGGAGAACTCGGCGACCCAATTGCACCTCATGCCGCCGTCGTAGTACCCCTGACCCGGCAGTGCGGCTGAGAGGGCACCCAGTTCCGACCCCGTCGCGGCGGCACACGGATCACCGGGCAGCTCGTCGAACACCGGCTCCGGTGCGGCCGTGCCCGAACCGGTCAGGGCGAACACCGTCCCGGCCGCCCCGGCCACCGCGACGTAGGCCGCGAGCGTCGCCGCCACGGTGATCCCCACGGTGCGCCCGGTACCGCCCCTCCTCACGGGCGGTGGGACGGGCGGGGGCGTGGGGGCGGCGGGGTACTGGGCGGGGCCTTGCTGCATGGCGGGGGTCTCCTGTCGTCTGGACGCCGTCCACAGGGCGGCGCCCCGTGCGTCTGGGGAAGGGCGGCTATCCGAACACGTCGGCGATCACGTCGGTGAGCAGTTCCTCGGCCCCGGCGGCGTCGAGGTCGTCACCGCCGCTCGGCAGGGTCACCCGGAGCGAACTCACGACGTCTCCCTCGCGCACGACGACGCTCACGCGCTGGGTGGTGCCGGACTCGTACTCGTAGGCGATGTCCGCCAGGACGAGCACGTTCTCGTCCCCGAGGCCGAGATCCGCCTCCTCGGTACCGACGATCTCCGTCGTCGATCCCTCGACCACGGCGGCGAGCTCTCCGGCGGACTCGACCTCGTCCTCGTACATCGTCTCGGCGTCCCGGGGGACGTCCTCGTCGGACAGCTCCTCGGCCAGTTCGGCGTCCGCCTCCGACATCGGCACGGAGTGGAAGACTCTCAGGGAGACCTCGTCCTGACCATGCATGGAGACATTCCAGCCGCACCCGCTGGAGTAGTTGGACACGCTCCAGGAGGAGACCTCCGCGTCGAGGTCGTCGCGGAGCTCCTCACTGACGACCGTGCACGGGTCGGCGGGCAGCCCCCTGGCGGGGCTCACGCCGGAGGACCCGAAGGGGGAGAGGGCGTAGAGCACGGTCCAGGTGAGGCTTCCCGCGACGACCAGGGTCGCGAGGGCGGTGGCGGTCACCGTCAGGGCCCTGCGGGGCGGCCGCGCGGCGGTCGGCGGCGACACCGGTTGGCCAGGAGGAACAGGATGCCCCTGTGGCGCGGGGTACCCATGCGGAGGTTGGGGTTGCCCCGGGTTCCCCGGGAACGGGGGTTGGCCCGGCTGCCCCGCCTGGGGAAACGGGCCGGGTTGGCCCGGCTGCCCCGGTCGGGGCGGGGGCTGCTGCCCGGGAACCCCCGGGGACGAGGGCTGCCCCGGCTGACCGTGAGGGGGCGGTGGGCCCGGCTGAGGCGGTTGAGGGGGCTGTCCCATGAGCGAGGGTCCATCCGGGGGAGAGTCGGCACCTGACGCCACGTATGGTCCCACGCCGCGAACACCGAAAGTACGCCTTACCCCCGGAATGGCACATACCGGCCACCGAAGCCGGGTCACCCCCACGGCGTGTTCCGCGGACACGTGCCCTGCCGCACGACGCCCCGGCACGGCCTCGCGGCGTTCTCACCGGTCCAGGGCCTGTTTCCCGGAACGGTCACCCGAGGGGTGCCGTCCGACGACACCGGCCGGGGGGAGGAAGGCCGGTGTCAGGCCCCGCCCCGGGCGACGGTCGAGCCGTCCCGCCGGTGGCCCGGCCCGTCCCGTCACCGGTCGACCGCATCCGCCCAGTGGGGGGCGACGCCGCGAACGTGTACGTCCCCCCAGGCTCCGAGCGGCCCGAGCGCCGCGTTGAGGGAGACCCCCATCGGGGTCAGCGAGTACTCGACACGCGGCGGCACCTCCCCGAAATCCTCGCGGCGCACGATGCCGTCCTCCTCCAGCTCCCGCAGGTGGGCGGCGAGCACCTTCTCCGACACGCCCTTCACCATGCGGCGCAGCTCACCGAACCGTCGCGGCCGTTCCTCCAGCGCCCAGACGATCACGACCTTCCACTTGCCCCCGATCACGTCGAGCGCGGCGTCGAGACCGCAGCCGTACGCGCCGGGCCTGCGTGACTCGCGCATGCTCCCCTCCTTCACCTGCACGCTTACCCCGAGGTGCGCACTCACTTCGAAGTGCGTACTTGTGGGCACCCGAGTCCTGCATGAACCCTAGTCGACATGACCGAACACACGATCGAAAAGCCCCGCGTCTGCGTCCTCGGCCTCGGCGACATGGGCGCCGCCTTCGCCCGCGCCTGGCGCGCCGCCGGTCACCCGGTGACCGTCTGGAACCGCACCGCCGCCCGAGCCGAACCCCTCGCAGCGGAGGGCGCCGACGTCGCCGCCACGGCCGCCGACGCGGTCGCCGCGAGCGACCTGGTGGTCACCGTCCTGTGGGACGACGCCTCCGTGGGCGCCGTGCTCTCCGACGCCGACCTGACCGGGAAGGACCTGGTCAACGTCACCACGAGCACGCCAGAGGAGGCGCGCGCACGCGCGGAGTGGGCGAGCGCCCGGGGCGCCCGGTTCGTCAGCGGCGGGATCATGGCGGTCCCGACCATGGTCGCCGCCCCCGAGGCGGGCGGCTACGTCTTCTACAGCGGTTCCGCTGACGCCTTCGCCCGTCACGAACGCACCCTGTCCGTGCCCCTCACGACCAGATTCGTCGGCGAGGACGCCGGGCACGCCGCCCTGCACGACGTCGCCCTGCTCAGCGCGATGAGCGGCATGTTCGCCGGGGCAGCCCACGGCCTCGCCCTGGTCCGCGACGCGGACGTGGACCTGGCGCGGTTCGGTGCCTTGCTCTCCGACTTCTTGGCCGCCATGGCCTCGGCCGTCCCCGACACCGCGCGGCGGCTGGAGAGCGGCGACTACACGACCGGCGTCGCCTCCAACCTCGCCATGCAGGTCAGGGGGAACGCCACCCTGCTACGGACGGCCGAGGAGCGCGGCGTGAGCACCGAACTCCTCCGCCCGTACACGCGCCTGATGGAGCTCCGCCTGGCCCGCGGCGGTGCGGAGGAGGACGGCACGGGCGTGGTCGACCTGCTCAGCGAGGTGCCCCGCTGAGATCCGCGTCCGCACGGTCCGGCCGACCCTCGCGCCGCCGCCAGTCGGGGACCTCCAGGTTCGTGACGGCACGCAGGAACCACTCGGCCGGGCCGTACCGGTGCCGCGCCATCCACCACGCGCTCAGCCACAGCTGCACGGCGAAGAGGACGACCGCGATCAGCAGCACGAACGGCGGGGCGACCCGTCCCACCAGCCCAAGGCCGAACCCGGTGAACAGCAGCGCGCAGACCAGTGACTGGCCGAGGTAGTTGGACAGGGCCATCCGTCCGGCGGGGGCGAGCGCGGCGGCGATCCGCCGACCGCGACCGCGTTGGAAGAGGCGGAGCAGGGTCGCGGCGTAGGCGGCGCTGAGGAACGGGGCGGTGAGCAGGGCCAGGGAGAGCGCGTAGAGGTCGGCGGTACCTCCCAGATCGGCCAGGACCAGGGATCCGACGAGGCCGACCGGGAAGCCCACCCACTGGATCAGGCGCAGCGTGTGGTCGTGGGCGCCCGCGTCGGCCAGGACCCGGTGCCGTCCCACCGCCAGCCCCACCAGGAACGCGGCGAGCGCGACCGGACCCTGTACGCCCACGAGCGTGACGAGCATGCGCGGCAGGCTCTCCAGGTGTTCGCCGATGACGGTCAGCGGGCCACCCGCGAGCGCGGCCGTGGTCGCCTCTCCCGCGGCCAGGGCGGTCTCCTCGTCGAAGGGGGCCGCCCCGCTCATCCCCGCCCAGCGCATCATGACCGCGACGAGGCCGACCAGCACCGCCGCCGCGATCACAGCCGTACGCGCCCGTGCCCGGTGCAGGGCGAGCAGGACCAGTCCGAGTACCGCGTAGGTGGTGAGGATGTCGCCCTGGAACAGCAGCACCGCGTGCAGGGCCCCGATGGCGAACAGTCCCACCAGCCGCCGCAGGAACCTTCCGGTGAAGCCGACGCCCCGCCGCCGGGCCGAGTCGAACTGGAGCGTGAAGCCGTACCCGAACAGGAACGAGAACAGCAGGTAGAACTTCATCTCGAAGAACATCGCCACCAACCAGTGCGTACCCCGGTCCAGCGGTGAGGTGAAGGCGGGGTCGTGCACCTGGTGGAAGGCGTATCCGGAGGCGAAGAAGCCGATGTTGACGACGAGGATCCCCAGCAGCGCGAAGCCGCGCAGAGCGTCGAGGTCGAGGATCCGCCGCCCCGGTTCGGGCCGTGTGGAGGGGCCGTCGGCCGCACGTGTGCTCATGCCCCGAACCTAGGGACCGGGGAGCGTCCCGGACCATGGGCCGGGCTCGCCGAGTCGGGGTGGGGGGAACGCCACGTGCCCGGGGGGTGTTCGCACCACTGGCGGGGACGGGAGCACCGCGGGGTTGCAGATCCCGGCCCGGGGAGGGGCCGGGCCGGGAGCCGGAGGGGGACGGTCCCGTCAGGTCAGACGGCCGCGCCGATGTTGACGTCCGTGCAGGAGTAGAAGGCGTTGGCCGTGTCGGCGATGTTCCACACGGCGAGGATCTTGTGCTGACCGCTGTAGGCGCTCAGGTCGACGGTGTGGGCCACGGTCCACGGCGGGCGGTGGCCCCCGTAGTCGAACCTGGCGACCTCCTGCCCGTCGACGTAGTACACCCAGTCGGTCGTCGCGTGGGCGGCGGTGAACGTCCAGGTGAAGGTGAGGGTCGAGCTGACCGGGGTGACGTCCCACCCGTAGTTGTCATCGTCGAGCTCGGCGAACCGGGCGTTGCCGCCGGAGCAGCTGGAGAGCCCCTTGGGGCCCTCGACGCTCTGCGGCTCCCACTTGATGGAGCCGCACTCCACGACCCCTGCGGCGCACTGGGCCTGACGGCTGGGGGGAGAGGAGACGTAGCCGTGGGCGTTGGCCACGCCGGCGGGCATCAGGGTGAAGGTCATGGCCGTCGCGGCGGCGACGGCGGCGAATGAGCGGAGTCTGCCGCGAATCTTCATCTGCGAACCCTTCGTGACGGGTCACGGCCCCGGAGAGTCCGGCGCGGTACGGAGTGTCCGGGGCCGTAGCGGGACGACCCGGGCCCCTTCGAGCCCAGGGCGGGCGGCCACCGTTCACGGATTCGGATATTCCCGGAACGAATCTGACTACTTTGTCGTGGTTTTCCAGGTTTCCGTGAAAAGTCCATTCCACCCGCTTCGGAAGACGGTAGGGAGACCCCTACCGCCCGTCAAGACACCCGCGCGACCGGTGCGAACACGGGAGTCCGTACCAGCGCGGGAACCCCGCGCCCCCTCGGATCCACTGGTACTGACGTCACTGCGGCGACCATTTCCACCCTCAACTGGAAATATACTTAACAGATAGACGCCGTGGTCCACCCAGGAATCGGTTGAAAAAGGGTTCCACAGGCATGGCACGCCGACCAGACCTGTCTTCGAGGTTATATTTTCCTGTCCCGTAAAGTGAGTGCCACCAGGGCCGGTCGGACCCCGTACCACGCGACCCGCGCGCCCGTGACCGAGTCACACCACACGCACGGGCGCGCCGTATCCGCCGGGAACGGTACGTGTCCTACGATCCAGGCATGGGCCGATCGTCCGAAGAGTCGCCACTGCGCAGAATCCACTCCGAGGCCAGCCTGCTCGGAGGCGCCGCGTACGCCATCCTGCTCCAGATCGCCCACCCGAGCGTCGCCCAGGGCGTACACGACCACAGCGACTTCACCTCACGCCCCCTCGACCGCCTGCGCGGCACGCTCTACTACGTGTACGGCACCTCCCTCGGCACCGACGAGGAGCGGGCGCGCGTCCAGGCGATCGTCCGCGCCATGCACCGCCGGGTGAACGGTCCCGGGTACCGGGCACTCGACCACGACCTCCTGCTCTGGGTGGCCGCCACGCTGTTCCACACGTGGACGCGGCTGTACGAGCTGACCGTCGGCGAGATCGACGAGGACGAGTACCCCGTCTTCCTCCGCGAGGCGGCGGTGTTCGCCACCGCCCTGGGGCTGCCCGAGGAGGAGTGGCCCGCCACCCCCGAGGCCTTCGACGCCTACTGGGCGGACGCGGTCGGACGGCTGGAGGTGGGCGAGACGGCTCTTCGCCTCTCCCGCCAGATCTTCCGACCCGCCAACCGGCTGTGGTGGCCGATCACGTCGGTCCAGCGGTTCCTCGCGGGCGGACTGCTCCCTCCCGAGCTGCGCGAGGGGTTCGGGATCCCCTGGTCCCCCGCCCGACAACGGCGGTTCGACCGCGTGGTCCGGGTGACCCGCACGGTGTACCCGCGTCTGCCGCACGCCCTCCGCGCGCTGCCGAGCAGGCTCTACCTGCGGTCCATGCGCAGGAACGGGGGCTGGACGAAGCCGCGCGGGACGTGGGGGAGCCGGGCGTCCCACCGAACGGGCGGAGTCCGCGGGTAGGGGGTCCCAGGGCCTGTTTCTTGGAACGGTCATCCGAGGGGGTGTCGTTCGGGCGTCGGCAGGGTTCTTATGGATAGGGGTGCGCCGTAGGCGTCCGTTGAGGGTGGTGGCGGGCGACGGGCGGGCGAGGCAAGCCGCGTAGCGAGGAACGAGCGACAGGCGCCGCCGGAGGAAGAACCGCGCCGCAGGCGTCCGTTGAGGGTGGTGGAGGGCGACGGGCGGGCAGAATCCCTGCCTCACGGACGCCCGAACACGGTCCGAAGCGAAGCGGAGGACCCAAAAAACACCGCCTGGGGCGTCTCAGCCAGCGTCGAGCTCGGCCAGGGCGGCACGGGCCTGGCCCAGCTCGGGAACCCCCATCACGGTGAAGGCCCGTTCGGCGCCCCGGAGAAGCGTGCGGGCGCGGTCGGCGGGCATCACCGGGACCGGAAGCCGTCCGAGGGCGAGCGCCGCCCGGGCCTCGATGTAGCGCTCACCGCGCTCGACGGCGAGAGCATGCGCCTTCTCCAACTCGACGGCGGCCTCTTCGTACCGCCCGGCGGCGTGGTGGGTCACCCCGAGGTCGGCGCGGATCTCCGCGTCCCCGCTCCGGTTCCCCGACGCCTCGCCGAGCGCCAGAGCCTCGGTGTGGCACTCGACCGCCTGGTCCCAGCGGCCGGCGACCCGGTGGGCGATCCCCAGGGAGTTGTGGATGTAGATCTGGCTCGCCACGAGCTGCGACCGCCGGGCGCGCTCCATGGCGTCGTCCAAGGCGCGAAAGGCGCTCTTCAGGTCACCGAGACCCAGGTAGGCCTCGCCCATGGTCGTCATGGCCCGTGACCGCATGTCGGCGTTGTCCTCGTCGCTGGAGTCACGAAGGGCCTGCTCGCAGGTCTCCAGGGCCTCCTCGTACCTCCCGAGGATCCGGTGGAACAGCGCGAGGTTCCCCCGCTGCAACGCCTCCACTCTCGTGTTCCCGACGCTGATGGCGTACTCCAGGACACCGCGCGACGCCGCCACGGCGTCCTCGAACCGGCCCAGCCTCTCGTAGGCCATGGCCAGGTTGGCCAGTGCGCGGATCATGCCCTTGGCGTCCCCGACCGCCTCCAGGAGGTCCCGTGCCTCCGTGAGCAGTGCGAGGGACTCCTCGAAGCGTCCGGAGAGGCAGTGCGCGATACCCAGGCCGATGAGGGTCACCGCGCGACCGCGCTGGTTCCCCTGCTTGTCGCTGACCTGGAACGCCCTTTCCTGCGAGCTGATCAGCAGCGCCATGTGGCCGTGCAGCGCGTAGTAGCGCCACACCGCGTCCGCCAGGCGCCAGGCGCTGTCGCCGTTGTCGCTCGCCGCGAAGTACTCGATCGTGTCCGTCAGGTTCTCCTGGTGGAGGGAGAACCAGCCCTCCGCCTCCTCCCGCCCCGACAGATAGGTGCGGTGCCTGGCCTCACCGGTGTCCGGGTCGGCTCGGCCGTGCACCCCCATGACCTCCGCCCCGTGCTGGGCGGTCTCCAGGTAGAACTCGGCCAGTCGGGTCCGCGCGGACTCGACCTCCCCGTCCTCGAACTCAGCGAGCGCGCGTTCGAGGGAGAAGGCCCTGATCAGGTCGTGGAGCCGGTACACGTCCCCCTGCGGCTCGTTCAGAAGGCACACCCCGACGAGCTCCTGGAGTGTGTCGTCGGCGTCCTCGAGCTCCATGTCCAGCAGCGCGGCCGCCCCGCCCAGGTCGACCGTGTTCCCGATCATCAGGCCGAGCAGGAGGAAGGCCCGGCGCTGGTCGTCGGAGAGGCTCTGGTAGGAGAGATCGATCGCCGACTCCACGCTCTGACCCTCGACGCTCAGTTCACGGAACTTGCGGTTCCGCTCTCCGAGCCTCCTGGCGACGTGCGCGAACGACCACCGGGGACGGCTCACCATGCGACCCGCGAGGACCCTGAGCGCCAGGGGCAGGCCATCGCAGATACGGATGATGTCGCGCGCCGCCTCCGGCTCGGCTCGCACGCGGTCCCGGCCCACGACGCGTTCGAGGAGTTCCAGGGATGTCGACTCGTCGAACATCCCCAGGGAGAGGAACCTGGCGCCGCTCAGACCGGCCAGGTCGTTGCGCGTCGTGATGAGGGTCATCGACCCCGGTGAGGAGGAGAGGAGCGGGCTGACCTGTGCGTAGCTGGCCGCGTTGTCCAGGATGACCAGGGTCCTGCGTCCCATGAGCGTCGCCCGCCACAGCGCCGACCTCTCGTCGAGCGACTCCGGGACGGAGTCGGGACGGACGCCGACCGCGCGCAGGAGGGCCGCCAGCGCCGAGGAGGAATCGAGCGGTTCCTTGTTCGACGTGTAGCCGTAGAGGTCGATGAAGAGCTGCCCGTCGGGAAAGCGCTTGGCCGCCTCGTAGCCGAACCGGACCGCGGTGGTCGTCTTCCCCTCCCCGCCGGCTCCGGTGATCACACAGACCTTGGCGAGGTCGTCGTCGCCCTGGGAGATCTCCTCCAGCAACCGCAGGGAGTCCCGGCGTCCGGTGAAGTCCGGCAGGTCCCGCGGAAGGTCGTTGCGCACGATGTAACCGGACCCGTGCCCGGTGGCGGGAGCCGCGGCCTGGTCCGTCACCCGCGCGGACCGCGCGTCGTCCCGGAGGATCCTGCCGTGCAGGGCGGTGAGCTCCGGTCCCGGATCGACTCCCAGCTCTTCCGCGAGGTTGGCGCGGAAGGTCTCGTAGACGGCGAGCGCACGGGCGCGTTCGTTGTCCCGCCACAGGGCGGTGATCAGCAAAAGGTGCAACCGCTCCCGGAACGGCTCCTCGCTCACCATGGGCGTGAGCCGGGACACGACCTCCGCCTGGCGCCCCAGGTCGAGGGCGCACGAGGCCCACGCGACGACGGCGGCCCACCTCTCCTCACGCAGGGGGGCGACGATCGAGTGTTCGAGGAAATCGGACCCGACGCCGGAGAACGGGACCCCTCGCCAACACTCCAACCCCTGGTCCAGGAGGTCGAGCCTGAGTTCCGGCTCGGAGTTCGCGGCCCTTTCCCGCAGTCCGCGGAACCGGTGCAGGTCGACGGTCTCCGGGGCGACGTCCAGGATGTATCCGCCGGAGGTCGTGGCGATGCTGTCGGGGAGCAGTTGGCGCAGGTGGTGGATCTGGACCTGGATGACCGAACGCGCCGTGCGCGGCGGATCGTCGTTCCAGAGGTAGGAGATCAGCTGGTCGACCGTGACCTCACGCCCGAGATGGACCAGCAGCGCTCCGAGCACGCAGCGCTGACGTGGTCCACCGACCGACAACGGTCGGCCATCGGACCACGCGGCAATGGGGCCGAGCACGCCGAATTCCACAAGAGGCAACCCTACAAGGGGAATTCACACGCAACGAGAATGCGGGCGCGCCGAACACTCCGAGTACCCCCCTCTGCCCAGTACTCGGAGTGACCGGTCACCACTCAGTGGATTACTTCTTGTCCCCGTCCTCCTGCTCGGAGGGCGCGCTCTGCACGGTCTGCTCCTCTTCCGAGGCGCTGCGGTCAGGATCGGGGTCGCGCTGCGGGCTGACCCTCGCGACGGGACCATCGCCGGTGATGATCGCCTCGAACTGCTCGTCGATCGTCAACATCCTGGGCACACGGACTCCTTTTCTCACCGCACTCGTGTAGAGACGTAACGTCGCCCTACGTCGTCTGCGCAGCATCACGGGGGACTTCACCTCCTATGACGGAGGGCCACCCGTGGCGGTTCCGCCTGCGACACGCCACGGGTGGCATGTGTCCAACGAACGTCGGACCGGCCTGCACTCACGAGCCGTCCTCTCGCGGGAACCGGTCTCGTCGAACGTGTTCCACACTAGAGACATACTCTTCCGTTCCACTTACAGTCCACTTTCAGCGCGTGCCCACCGCCTGGACTGACAGAACGTCGTTACCCGCACACTCTGGGTCCTATTCATGGCCCTTGGCTAGTGCCTGGCCGAATGCGGACAGGATGAAAGTGCTCACGGAGCGCGCGGACGGACGCCACCGGAACGTTTCCCGTCTCACCGAGAACGGCGTTCCCGCGTCCTTCCCACATCGCGTGACAGCGAAACGGCGCTGAAAAAGTGTCCCATGTCCATACCCGCGAACTCCCACCCGCATCCTGCACCTTTTCGGATGTTTAAGGTCACATGTCATGTTTCGTCGATGGACTTCCTCTCCGCGGTCCACCATGCCGAGCCGACCGCCGGCCCCGCACCGGAAGCCTGGAACCGGGCACCGAACCGAACACCCTCCGGTACCGCCTCACCCGCGTGGAGGCCGGGATCACACGAGGGGACTCCGGCCCGGAGACTCGGATCCGCGTCGACGTGGAGAACACCGGCTCCAGACCGATGGAGGTGTCCCGCGTCGGCCGGACCTCGCGCCTCGTCCTCGCACCCGGCAGCCGTGTCCTCAGACGGCCGACAGGCATGATCCACGCTCAGCGGGCATCATCGTGCGTGGCGGATCGTTGTCCGGGAAGGGTGGACGGCCGGTCGGCCGAGTGCGACGCGAGAGAGGGAGGCGCCTGATGCAGGACGGCGACGGAAACGGCTGGGTGAGCCTGCCCGACGGGACCCGCCGGTGGGGGGTGTACGGCGCGGCCGGGCTGCTGCTGTACGCCACGGACATGACCGGGACCGGACACGTGCTTCTCCAGTACCGCGCCGGATGGACCCACATGGGCGGCACCTGGGGCATCCCCGGAGGTGCGCGCAACCGCGACGAGACCCCTCTGGAGGCCGCCGTGCGGGAGTTCCGCGAGGAGGTGGAGGGGGATCTCGGCGAGTTCACCGTCATCGGCGCCTACGAGCACGATCTCACCGTGTGGCGGTACGACACCTTCCTCGCCCGCACGTCCGCTCTGCTGCCGTTCCGCCCCGGCAACTCCGAGAGCGAGGAGATCCGGTGGGTGCCCGTGGCGGAGACGGCGGCGCTGCCCCTGCTCCCGGCCTTCCGTTCGACCTGGTCGCACCTGAGCGAGGACCTGACCGGCATCGGGAACCGCGCCGGACCGGGCACTCCGACGGGCGCCTGATCGTTGGCCCACCGTAGGGCGAGGCGCCGGACGCGGACCGCACCGTCCGTCCACGGGCCGACGGTGGGCGAACATGCGCGAGCGAATTGGGGGGAAGGTCAGGGACGAGCCCTGATGTCCCGACGGACCCCCTGGGCGCATGCTGGAGGGGACGGCCGTGCCACGAGCGGACGTCACATGATTCGACTGGAGCGGTGAACATGACGCTGGAGCGCGGTAACGCATTCACTCCCGTCGCCTCGGCGACGATGATCTGGCCCTGGGGAGCGTCGCTCGCGGGTGGCTCGGTGGCCGCGGCCCTGTCCTTCCTGATGAACTTCGGCCTGTCCGGAATCCCCGGTGCTGTGACGACCGGTATCTTCTTCTTCGCCCTGATCGGCGGGATCGGCGGTGTGATCCGCAAGAAGGGCGACCGGCGCGGCCGCCGATGGGCCGCCACCTACCCGTTCCGCTACGCGACCGCCCCCGCCCTGCTCGGCGGCGGCGCCACCGCCGTGATGAGCTACATCGCCTCCGTGATCGGTAGCTTCGCGATCTTCAGCGGGCTGTTCGGCGCCCTGTTCGCCGGACTGGGCGTGGGCCTGGTCCTGTGGGTGATCATCGGGGTCATCGCGATGGTGGTCGGGAACAAGAACGCCTAGGCTCGGTGTTTTCCGCCCGTGGGCGGAACCAGAACACTCACCTACGGGAGACAACCGGGCGCCGATGACTGAAGCTGCTCGTCAGAAGATGGTCGAGCGGGTCCGCGGGCTCCTCCGGATGGCGGAGGACCCCGCGGTCACCGATGCCGAGAGCCAGGCGTTCACCGCCAAGGCCGCCGAGCTGATGACCCGCCACGCGATCGCCGAGGCCGAGGCCCGAGCGGAGCGGGGAGAGGAACCCGACGCGATCAGCCGTATGGACTACGCGGTGCCGGGGGTGGGCGGCCATGGAAAGGCCCGGGTCCGGGCACTGGCCGACATCGCCGCGGCGTACGGCTGCCAGTCGGCGGTGCGCGGCAACACGGCCGAGACCACCGAGCGCACCATGATCCTCGTGGGCACGGTCGACGCGCTGGAAGCGCTGCGGATACTGCTGCCGTCGATCTCGATGCAGATGGAGGCGTCCGCGAGGTTCATGAGTTCGTCGCACGTGACCGATATCCGGGAGCTGCGCAATTACACGCGTTCGGAACTGGAGACCGAGCGCAAGCGCTACTACCGCTCGTTCGTCCGGGCGTACGGGCGCGCGGTGGCCGAGCGGATCCGGGAGTTTCGTACCCGTCTCCGGGAGAACGCGTCCCCGGAGGGAACCGACGGGACGTCGAACGGCTCCGACGCGTCGGAATCGAGCCGCGGCGCGGAACTCGTGCTGCGGGACGACGTCCACCGCGTGAACGAGGAGTTCCACAAACAGTTCCCGCAACTGCGCAAGCACCGCCCGGAACGCACCCACAGCGCGGCCGGGTACCGCGCCGGGTACCGGCGTGGGCGCGAGGCGGAGCTGGGGCTGGAGACCCCTGTGTCCGGCGGTGGGACGTCGACGCTGACCGGCGGCGACTGAGCCGCGTTCCGCGGGCCTTCCGCCTCGCTCCGGTTCGCCCGGCGCGGTCCTTCCTCAGGCGCCCTGGGCGCCGCTTGGGGCGGACGTTCCAAGGAGCAGGCCCCGGCCGCACTGTCCACTGAGTTGTCCACAGGCCGCCCACACCTGGGGAACTTCGCTGTTCTTGCACGTCAAAGCCGAAATGCGAAGGATTTCCAACGTTGCTTCGGGGCTCTGGAACGACGATGACCCTGGGTTATCCACAGGAATGACACCGGGCCTGTGGATAACTTGTGGACAGCTGGGGAGAAACCACACCGAAAGCTCGTTCTCCCAGGTCAGGAAAGTCGGAGCGGTTGCACCAGATAGCGGAAGGACGGACGGTCGTCCTCCTTCGCCGGAACCTCGGTGAACACGGCGGGTTTGGTCGGCTCGGTGAAGTTGAGGCGCGCGGTGTCGGTCTCCACCCCCGCCAGCCCGTCCATGAGGTAGTCCGGGCGGAAGGCCACCCGCAGCGGGTCTCCCTCGTAGTCGGCGCTGATCGTCTCGACGGCCTGGGCGTCCTCACCCGAGCCCGCCTCCAGCACGACCTCGTTCCCGGCGAAGGCCAGCCGCAGCGGCGTGGCCCGGTCCGCCACCAGGGCGACGCGCTTGACGGCCGCGATCAGCGGCGCCACCGCGACCTCCGCCCGCGCTGAGAACTCGGCGGGGAACCACGAGGCGTACTTGACGAAGTCGCTGTCGATGAGTCGGGTGGTGGTGCGGCGCTCGCCGTTCTCGAAGCCGATCATGCCCTCGCCCGGAGCCGTGCCCGAACCCGCCGCGCCAGCGGACAGGGCGATGTCCACGTTGGACTGGCTGAGCAGACCGCGCACGACGTCGTTGAGGGTGCGCGCGGGCACCAGCGCCGCCGTGTCCAACCCCGGATCATCGGGCCGCCACCACAGTTCGCGGGCGGCGATGCGGTAGCGGTCGGTCGCGACCACGGTCAGCGTGTCACCGGAGAAGTCCAGGTAGGCGCCTGTGAGCATGGGGAGGGTGTCGTCCCGGCTCGCGGCCGGGGCCACCTGGCGAACCGCCGTGGCCAGGGTGTCCGCGGGAACGGAGCCGATCCGGTCGGGCATCCCGGGCAGGGAGGGGTAGTCCTCCAGGGGCATGGTCACGAGTGTGAAGCGCGCCGCCCCGCCCGTGACGAGGAGCTTCGGCCCGTCCGCCTCGATGCGCACGGAGCCCTCCGGCAGGTTCCGCACGATCTCGGCGAGCAGGCGGCCGGGGACGAGGGCGGCGCCGGGCTCCTCGGAGAGCACCTCCACCGAGGCGCGCGCGGAGACCTCGTAGTCGAACCCGGACAGGTGTAGTGAGGTTCCGTCGCCGGAGACCTCCAGCCGCATCCCCGCGAGCACGGGGACGGCGGGCCTGGTGGGGAGCGCCCGAGCCGTCCAGGCGACCGCCTCGGCGAAGGCGTCGCGGTCTACTCGCAGTCTCACGGTGACTCCTCCTCATCAGGGTGGTTCACCGTGAACGTACCCACCGGGGGTGACAATCGACGGCCCCGCCAGGAGCCAGTCCGAGCGGGGCCGAGAGGAGTGGGTCCGGCGGGGTCACTTCTTGTTGGGGCGCAGCGTCCACACCACCGTCATCCGGCCGGTGACGGTGCCGTCGTCGGTGCGCAGCTCGATCTCGACCGGGAACTCCGGACGCTTGCCCTCGTCCAGTTCGGCGACGACCTCCTCACGGGTGCGTCCGAGCGTGGCCTCGGCGGTGACGTCGCCCATGGCGAGCTTGAGGTACCTGATCTCGGCGCTGACGGCGAGCGGGACGGCCCGCTCCAGCTGGTCGCTGAAGGCGCCGATGACGATGGCCCCGGAGGCCGACTCGGCCAGGGTGAACATGGCCCCGGCGTGGGGCCCGCCGACGTGGTTGTGGTGGTCGGCGTTGTCGGGCAGACGCATGACGGCGCGGTCGAAGTCGAGGTCGGTGAAGGTGACCCCGAGCGTGCGGGCGAAGGGCACCGCGGCCAGGAATCCGGACTTGACCATCTCCGCCGTCTCGGCGTTCATCTTTGCCATGACAGCAATGTTACTCCCGAGTAATGTCGCGACGCCACCCGGGACGATCTTCAATCCCCACCGGCTTTCCGTTAAGTCGATGTGAATGGTAGTTCTGAGTGATGACCGACTGGGACCTCCGCAAGTTGCGCGTGCTCCGCACCCTGGACGAACTCGGCACCGTCAGGGCCACCGCCGAGGCGCTCCGCATGACACCGTCAGCCGTGTCCCAACAGCTCTCCTCGCTGTCCACGCAGACCGGCGTCCCCCTGCTGGAGGCCCACGGGCGCCGGGTCCGGCTCACGGACGCCGCCCGCGTGCTGCTCCGCCACACCGACATCGTCCTCGCCCAGCTCGAACGGGCCGAGGCCGAACTGGAGGGCTTCGCCCGCGGGGAGGCGGGGCACGTGCGTGTGGGCGCCTTCGCCACGGCCATCCCACGACTCGTGGTCCCGGCGGTCAGCGCCCTGCGACGCGCCCACCCGGGGCTGACCGTCAAGGTGCACCAGGCCGACGCGGCCGAGGTCTACGACCTGCTCTCGGCCGGTGAGATCGACGTCGGCCTCTCCCTCGCCGCCCAGGCCCCCACCGGCCAGGACAGCCGCTTCGACCGGGCCGAACTGCTCACCGACCCCCTCGACGTGGCCCTGCCCGCCCACCACCGCCTGGCCAACGCGCCCGGCCCCCGGCTGGCCGACCTGGCCGACGAGCCGTGGATCTACGGCGACGCGGGCCCCTGGCGGGACATCACCGTCGCCGCGTGCGCCCAGGCGGGATTCGTACCCGAACAAGCACACGTGGCGGCCGACTGGCGGGCCATCCTCGACATGGTCGCCGCCGGGCTGGGCGTCGCACTGATCCCACGGCTGGCCGCGGCCGGCCGGACCCCCGGCGTCGCACTCCGGGTACTACCCGCCGACCAGCCGCGCCGCCACGTGGTCTCCGCGGTCCGTTCCGGCGCGCGCGAACGGCCCTGGATCGCCCTCGTCACGCGCGCCCTGGGCGAGGCCGCCGCAAACGTTCAGTCTTCCTAAACAGATTGAGCAGAAAGTTTCGATGGACGTAACCGTTTTCTCCTGCGACTCTGAAAGGGTCCGCACAGACCGACCCTCAGGAGAGACATGACCGCACCGGCCCCCGTCGATCCGCGTGCCTTCAACGCCCAGCCGTACCAGGGAGGAGACCCCTACGCGGACTACCGCTCCGCCAAGCGCGACTTCTCCACCCTCGTCGACCTCGCCGATCGCCGACTGGGGGGCGGTGTCGTCGCCGCCAACGACGAGTTCTTCGCCGAGCGGGAGAACCTGCTCAAGCCCGAACCCGCCGTGTTCGACCCCGAGGCCTTCGGCCACAAGGGCAAGGTCATGGACGGGTGGGAGACCCGCCGCCGCCGCGGCGTGAGCGCCGAGCAACCGCACCCGACCAGTGACGACCACGACTGGGCCCTGGTCCGCCTCGGCCTGCCCGGCGTCATCCGGGGCCTCGTGGTGGACACCGCGCACTTCCGCGGCAACCACCCGACCGAGGTCAGTGTCGAGGCCGCGCACCTGGCCGGCACTCCCTCCACCGAGGAACTCCTCGCCGCCGAGTGGACCGAGATCGTGCCCCGCACCCACGTGTACGGGCACGCCGCCAACGACTTCGAGGTCACCCGGGAGCGCCGCTGGACGCATCTGCGGCTCAAGCAGTTCCCCGACGGCGGCGTGGCCCGCCTGCGCGTGTACGGCGAACCGATCGCCGACCCCAGCTGGCTCGCCGCGCTGGACAGCTTCGACGTGGCCGCCCTGGTCAACGGCGGCCTGGTCGAGGACGCCTCCGACCGGTTCTACTCGCCGCCGGAGAACATCATCGCCCCGGGCCGCTCCGCCAAGATGGACGACGGCTGGGAGAACCGGCGCCGCCGCGACAAGGACAACGACTGGGTGCGCTTCCGTCTCACCGCGCAGGCGTCGGTCCGGGCCGTCGAGTTGGACACCGCCTACCTGAAGGGCAACTCGGCCGGGTGGGTGACCATCCTCGGCTGTGACGCGGAGAGCGACCCGGACACCTGGTTCGAGATCGTGGGCCGCACCAAGCTCCAGCCGGACAGCGCACACCGGTTCCTGCTCGCCTCCCCGGTCACCGTGACCCACGTACGCACGGACGTCTTCCCCGACGGCGGCATGGCCCGCCTGCACGTCCTCGGCTCCCTCACCGACACCGGCCGCGCCGCCCTGGCCGGTCGCTGGGAGTCCCTCACCGGCTGACCCACCAGCCGGCCCGCCCCCCGACACCGCGTTCCCGGCGTCGGGGGCGCGAACATACCGGGGTGTGGATTCACGGACGATGCCCTAACATGACTGGCGGAGACCAGCGCTCCTCCGGGAGGGTTCGCATAGCGGCCGAGTGCAGTGCTCTTGAAAAGCACCAAGTCCTTGACGGGACTTCGTGGGTTCAAATCCCACACCCTCCGCCGAAGCGGTGAGTCGTCGCAGGTCGGCGGCTCGCGGCGAAGACACCGAAGGCCGGTGGTCCGGGCCCGTCGCACATGTGTCGCGCACGGGCCGGGAAGCCACCGGCCTTCGGTGTTCCCGGACTCAGGCGGCACGGAGTGCGGCGGGAAGCGCACCGCCCCAGGGCCGGGGTCCCTCCCGATCACCTACGCGGCCATCAGCTGGTCGCTCCACCGCAGATCCGAGGACGGGAATCGCCCTACCGCGTCCTCGGTCGAAAAGCCCGGCCCGTAGGCGTCGGTCATCAAGGTCCGGGACCGGGCGACGCCCCTCGACCGCTGAGAGACTGAGGGGCATGTTCGAACGGTTCACCGACCAGGCGCGGAATGTACTCGTGCAGGCGCAGAGCGAGGCGGTCGCGCTCAGGCACAGACGTATCGGCGGCGGGCACCTGCTGCTGGGGCTGGCCCGGGAGGGCAACGGCCTCGCGGCCGACACGCTGGCATCCCTCGGGCTGAACCACGAGGCCGCTCGAACGGAAGTGGCCCGTCTCGGCGGCCGCAGGAGTTGGACCCGCCGGAACCACCGACGGCTCGCCCCTGAGACGAAGAAGGCCCTGGAGGGCTCGCTGTACGCCGCTCTGGAGCGGGAGCACACCTTCATCGGGACCGAACACCTGCTTCTCGGACTGTTGCGCGGGGAACACGATGCGGCATCCCGCGTCCTCCGAAACCTCGGGATCCCTCCTGAGGACGTCGTCCAGCACGTACACCGAACCCTGGACGAGCTGGCCGAGCACACGCGGGATCACGGCCAGGACCGGGCCTTCCCGCTTCGACTGATGCCAGAGCAGTAGCCGTGTTGGATCCGAGGAGACCCCTCGGCGATGATTTTGGAGAGGCGGACATGGCCACGGTGTACACCAAGCAGGGGCGGCGAGTCATCGAGCTGGCCGTGCGGGAAGCAGTGGATCTCAGGCACGACAGCATCGGATCCGTGCACCTGTTGCTCGGAATCCTGCGCGTGGACGACTCCGTCGCGGCTCCCGTGCTGAGGTCTCACGGAGTCACCCGCGCAGCGGTTCTGGCCGAGGTGGATCAGACCCGCCAGCGGGGGAAACCGGGTTTCTGGAAGGAGTGGCGACGAAGTCGGAACCTGGCCCTGACCGAGGAGTGCAGGACGTCCCTGGAGCATGCTGGCGGGGAGGCTCTGGCACACGGGTGTCTGATCGGACCGGAGCATCTGTTGCTCGGTGTGCTGTGCGAGGACCACAGCGAGGTATGGCCTTTGGTGTGCGACCTCGGCCGCTCCCCGGACCAGATCTTCCACCAGGTCCACCAGATGCTGGACGACCCCGCGGGCGACACCCGGGGGAGGGCCCGTGGGTGAGCGGATCGACCACTGCGACGCCCCGAGGCCAGGGGCTTTCCATGTCCACCCGCATGCGGTCACGCGCAACTCGAAGAACCCTGAAAGTGGTACGGAGGTTCCGTACCACCCACGATGGGAGACACCGTGTCCATCAGCGCCAGCGAGGCACGTTCCTCGCTGTTTCCCCTGTTGAAGAGAGTCAACGAGGACCACGACGTGGTGCACACCAACTCGCGGCAGCACGGCGACGCGGTACTCATGTCCGCCGACGACCGGCGAAGCTGGCGGGAGACCGTCTACCTCCTCCGCTCGCCCGCCAACGCCGCCCGGCCGCTGAAGGCCAATCTGTCCGGGTACTGGTCACGCCGGATCACCGACGAGCACCGGCTCGTCTACCGGGCTGACGACCGCGAACTGAGGATCGTCAGCGCCCGGTACCACTACGAACAATCGAAACGGTCGGACCTTCGAATCACCCGTGCCGCCCCTACTCGTACTCCTCCGCGTGCTTGGGCAGCACCACGACCGGCACCGGCGAGTGGTGCAGGAGCCCCTGGCTGACCGACCCCAGCAGCAGACCGCGCACGCTCCCCCGCCCGCGCGAGCCCACGACGATGGCGTCCGCGCCCCGGGCCGCCTCGATCAACGCGTCCACCGGGTTGGACTGGGTGCGCACCACACTGACCCGGACCGCCGTGTCCTCGCGCTGCTCGTCGAGGACGTCGGCCAACGCCTCGGCCACGAGCTCCTGGGACTTCTGGTCCAGCACGTCGTCCTGCAGCTGGTACCCGGCCGCGGCCAAGCTGACGGGGTCGTAGGGGAAGGCGACCTCCCAGCTGTTGACCACGACCACCTCGCCGTCGTCCTCCTTCGCCAGGTCGACGGCCAGGCGCAGCGCACGGTGGGAGTTCGCGGACCCGTCGACCCCGACCACGACCCGGTTCAGCGACGTGCTCGCGGGCTTGCCGGCATCCCCCACCGGCACGACCACCACCGGACACGGCGCGTGCCCGGACAGCCGCACGCTGACCGATCCGGCGAACATCGACGCGACCGAACCCATGCCCCGGGTCCCGACCACGATCAGGTCCCCCGGGTGCGCCTGCCGGAGGATCGCCAGCGGAGCCTCCTCCATGGCCGTCAGGGTCCGGACCGTCACCGACGGCGCGATCGCCCGCGCGTACTCCACGGCACGCTCCAGCACCTGCGTGGCCTGTCCGGAGATCTCGTCGGTCGGGGGGAAGCGGACCGGGCCGCCGTAGGCCGTCACCACCAGCGGCATCCCCAGCGCGTAGACGATGGTCAGCGGTGTACCCCTGCGTCCGGCCTCGACCGCCGCCCACTCCAACGCCGCCCGGCCATTCTCCGAGCCGTCCACGCCCACGATCACCTGGGGCGTGTGCTCCGCCTTCTTGTCCGCCATGGCAACTCCCTTGGATCTGGATCCATCATCGCCGAGAAGGCACCCGATACCTGGGAACGGCACGGTTGCCCGTTCCCATATTCACCCACGCCTTCGACCGGCGTAAGGCGCCCCCCTCAATCGGTGTCCTCCGAGTGCGGCGGCAGCACGGCGACCGGGACGAGCGCGTGGTGCAGCACCCCCTGGCTCACCGAACCCAGCAGCAGACCGCTCACCCCGCCGCGGCCGCGCGACCCCACGACGATCAGGTCGGCGTTCCTCCCCGCCTCCAGCAACGCCTCCACGGGGTCGGCCTGCATGCGCACGGCACTGATGTCCAGGTTCTCCGTCTGGTCGTCGACCACCTCGGCGAGCACCCCCGCCACGATCTCCTCCGACTGACGGTCGAACACCTCCTCGTGCGCCTCCCGGGCATCGGCCTCCAGGGCGGAGACGTCCGCGGGCAGCGGCACCTCCCAGCTGTTGACCACCTCCACCGCCGCTCCGCTCAACAGCGCCTCGTGCAGCCCGAAGCGGAGTGCCCGGCGCGAGGAGTCGGAGCCGTCCACCCCCACGACGATCCGGCCCTTGGGCGCCGACGGCCCCACCGGGGTGGGTTCGTCCTTGTGGGCCGGAACGAACACCACCGGACACGGCGCCTCCGAGGTCGCCCGCGGACTCATCGACCCGTGCAGCATCGCGCGCACCGCGCCCAGGCCCCGGGAGCCGACCACGATCACGTCACCGTGTCGCGCCTCCTCCATGATCGCGTCCGGCGCGTCCTCCGCGGCCAGGACGGTCACGACGTTCACCCCCGGATGCGTGTCGCGCACCAGTTCGGCGCCGTCGTCCAGCAGGTCCCGCGCGTAACCGCGCGCCTCCTGGACCGCCAGGCGGCGCTCCGGCGTGCCGTGCGCGACCACGGAGTCCTCCCCCATACCGTGCACGATCCTCAGTTGCGCCCCGCGTCTGGCCGCCGCCTCCGCGGCCCACTCCAACGCGGCGTGGGCCGCGGGCGTACCGTCCACCCCGACGACGACGGCCGTCGGGCGATCCTCTGCGCTCATCCTCATCCCCTTCCCCTCCCCTTCATTGTCGGGACTCGGTCCGGGGAAACCGGGACCACCGCGCGCCGACCGGCTCACCCCCGCCGGGCGAAGCCCTCACCGACGCCCGCGGCCAAGCATAGGTAGGCGTCCCGGGTCGCGGGGGAGAGCTGGTCGAGATCCACCTCCGCGCCCTCCTCCAGGTGGCCGTCCCACGGCACCCGGACGACCGACCGGCACCGTCCGGAGAAATGCTCCTCCAGCCGCCCCAGGTCGACGCTGCTCCTGCTGTTGGAGCGGACCATCGACAACACGACCACGGCGCCCCGGACGAGGTTCATGTGACCGTGCGCCTCCAACCAGTCGAGGGTGGCGCTCGCGCTGCGCGCCCCGTCCACCGACGCCGAACTCACCAGCACGACCTGGTCGGCCAGACCCAGCACCCCCCTCATCGCGGAGTGGAGCAGACCGGTGCCGCAATCGGTGATGCAGATCGAGTAGAAGTGCTCGACGATCCGCGCGACCTCCCGGTAGTCGTCCTCGCTGAACGCCTCCGACACCGCCGGGTCACGGTCCGAGGCGAGGATCTCCAACCTGCTCGGCGCCTGGGAGGTGAATCCCCGGATGTCGGCGTACCGCGACACGAGGTGGCGCTCGTTGAGGAGGTCACGGATGGTGGCCGCGGTCTCCAGGCGCACCTTGTCCGAGAGCGTGCCCCGGTCGGGGTTGGCGTCCACGGCCAGCACGCGGTCTCCGCGCAGGGAGGCCAGGGTGGCACCGAGCGCGACCGAGGTGGTGGTCTTGCCGACCCCGCCCTTGAGGCTGAGGACCGCCACGCGGTGGTGCCCCGACGCGACCGGTGTGCAGGCGCGGGCGACGAGTTCCCGCTGGCGCAGCACCCGTGCCGACTCCCCGGGGTTGACCAGACCGAGGGTCGCCGTGTGCACGGCCTTGCGCCACCCCCCGCTCGGCCCCTGTCGGCGGTTGCGGACCAGTGTGGCGGCGTTGAGCGAGTCGGAGGTCTCGCGTCCGTCCTCCCCGGGACGGCCTCCGGTGTCCGGCTCGGGGTGCCGCGTGGGCGAGGCCGCGGCGGCGCGCGGGCCGGTCAACGACGGCGGCGTCGGCCGCCACGGGGTGATGGCCCCGTCCGTGTCCGGGGCCGTGCCGAGCGCCGGCGGGTCGGAGGTCTCGGCCTCCAGCGGCGGCAGCTGCTCGGGTTCGGGCACGTCGGGGTCGGGCCGCAGCCGACGCGGCGCCAACGGGTCCGGGCCCTCCGACTCCGACCGGTCGATCCGCCCCGGCCGGAGCGGACGCCGCGGGCGCTCGCGCGGGGTCGGCGGCTCCTCCTCCGCCCCCTGGGCGTCCTCCGCGTCCCCGGGCGCGCGCCCGGCCTCGTCGGCCACGCGTCCCTCGGCCGCCGGCTCCCCGGGTTCCGGATCCTCCGGAACCGCTTCCTCGGGGTCCGACCGCGCGGACTCCGCGGGCGGTGTGGTCTCGGGCAGCCGCGCGTAGGGCGGCGGAGGGGGCGCGGACACCTCGAATCCCCCGAACCACTGCTCACGCGGGCTGGGCGCGGACGCGGAGAGCGCCGGCCCGGAGATATCGTCCGGGGATGTCGGGGGAAGGCGGTCGGGATCCGGTCCGCTCTCCCCCTCGATGTCGCCGTCCCCCTCCGCGACGTCCGGAGGCGGTTCCCACAGCGGCTCGGCACGCTCCTCGTCGTGCGGGTCGCGCCCCGTCCCGGGGCTGCGGTCCGGCCCGTTCTGTTCCTGGTGTGCCACCAGAGTTCTCCTCAAGAGGCGTCAAGGGGTGTTGTGAGAGGGGAGGGGCCCCACGGGGAGCGGTCGGAGGTTGTCCCCGGTCCCACTCATACCCGCACACGCCAAGCAAAGCATGCCGGTCGGAAGGGAGATACGGACGGATCCCCGGACCCGCCCGCGGCCTTCACTGGGTACTGTCTGCCTCATGTACGCGATGCGCATCACCGAACCCGGAGGACCCGAGGTCCTGTCGTGGTCCGAGGTTCCCGACCCGGCCCCCGGATCTGGCGAGGTCCTCGTGGACGTGACCGCGAGCGCGGTCAACCGGGCCGACGTCGCCCAACGTCAGGGCACCTATCCGCCGCCGCCGGGCGCCCCCGAGTATCCGGGCCTGGAGTGCTCCGGCACGGTCGCCGCGCTCGGTCCCGGCGCCGAGGGCTCCGGGTGGTCCGTGGGCGATCCCGTGTGCGCCCTGCTCTCCGGCGGCGGCTACGCCGAGCGCGTCGTCGTACCGGTGGGACAGCTCCTCCCTGTGCCGAAGGGCGTCGGTCTCACCGAGGCGGCCGCACTGCCCGAGGTCGCCGCCACCGTCTGGTCCAACCTGGTGATGGTGGGCCGCCTCCGAGCCGGGGAGACGGTCCTGGTGCACGGCGGCGGCAGCGGGATCGGTACCTTCGCGATCCAGTTCGCCCGCGCCATGGGCGCGCGGGTGGCCGTCACCGCGGGCAGTGAGGCGAAACTGCGCGCCTGCCGTGAACTGGGCGCCGAGACCACCATCGACTACCACACCGAGGACTTCGCCGAACGCGTGCGCGCGGAGGGCGGCGCCGACGTGATCCTGGACATCATGGGCGGCTCCTACCTGGACGCCAACCTGAGGTCGCTCAAGACCGGCGGGCGCCTCCTGGTCATCGCGCTCATGGGTGGCCGGCGCGCCGAACTCGACCTCGGCCGCATGCTCGCCAAACGGCTCTCGGTGCACGCGACCACGCTCCGGTCCCGCCCCGTCGAGGAGAAGGCGGCCATCACCGCGGGAGTACGGGACGGGGTCTGGCCGTTGGTAGAAAAGGGTGCCGTCCGACCCGTCATCGACCGCGTCATACCGATGCGGGACGCGGCGGAGGCGCACCGTGTCATGGAATCGAGCGCGCACACGGGCAAGATCCTGCTCACCCGCTGACCGTGTGCCGACGACATCCGACAAAGGGGACTGATGACCAGCTCAGACGACCACAACGAACAGCCCCACGTCCTCGTGGTGGGCTCCGGGCAATCCCACGAGGAGGACGGTGACGGGCACCAGGAACCGCGCACCCTCACCGACATGGTGGAGCAGCCCGCCAAGGTGATGCGGATCGGCAGCATGATCCGCCAGCTCCTGGACGAGGTGAAGGCCGCTCCGCTCGACGAGGCCAGCAGGGCCCGTCTGAAGGAGATCCACACCTCCTCGATCAAGGAGCTGGAGGACGGCCTGGCCCCCGAGCTCATCGAGGAGCTGGAGCGGCTGACCCTGCCCTTCGCCGACGGCAGCGCGCCCAGCGACGCGGAGCTGCGGATCGCCCAGGCCCAGCTGGTCGGCTGGCTGGAGGGGCTGTTCCACGGCATCCAGACCACGCTCTTCGCCCAGCAGATGGCGGCCCGGGCCCAGCTGGAGAACATGCGCAAGGCGCTGCCGCCCGGTGTTTCCGGGTTCCAGGGCTCGGCGGGGCCCGAGGAGGGCGGCATGGCGGCGGGCGGCCCCTACCTGTAGCCCACGCACGAACGGAGCCCGCCCCCGGACGGGGGCGGGCTCCGTGCCGTTCGTTCTTTCGCGCTACCGCTTCCTCGGTGCGGCCACCGGCTCCAGGACGTCGCGGCCCAGGTAGGGGCGCAGCGCCTCGGGGACGACGACCGAGCCGTCCTCACGCTGGTGGTTCTCCAGGATCGCGACGATCCACCGGGTGGTCGCGAGCGTGCCGTTGAGGGTGGCGGCGAACCGCGGCTTGCCCTCGCCGTCGCGGAAGCGGACGTTGAGCCGTCGCGATTGGAAGTCCGTGCAGTTCGACGTGGACGTGAGCTCGCGGTAGGTCTCCTGGGTGGGGATCCACGCCTCGCAGTCGTACTTGCGCGCCGCGCTCGTTCCCAGGTCGCCCCCGGCGATGTCCACCACGCGGTAGGACAGCTCGAGCTTGTCGAGCATCTCCCGTTCCCAGGCCAGCAGCCGCAGGTGCTCCTCGTCGGCCTGGTCCGGGTGGGTGTAGACGAACATCTCCACCTTGTTGAACTGGTGGACCCGGATGATGCCGCGGGTGTCCTTGCCGTAGGAGCCCGCTTCCCGGCGGAAGCACGGCGACCAGCCGATGTAGCGGTTCGGCAGGGCGTCGGCGGGCAGGATCTCCCCGGCGTGGTACCCGGCCAGCGGCACCTCGGAGGTGCCGACCAGGTACAGGTCGTCGTTGCCGAGGTGGTAGACCTCGTCGGAGTGCTCGCCGAGGAAGCCGGTGCCCTCCATGGTCTCGGGCTTGACCAGGACCGGCGGGATCATCGGGGTGAAGCCCGCCTGGACCGCCTGGTTCATCGCCATGTTGAGCAGCGCCAGCTCCAGCTGGGCGCCCACCCCGGTGAGGAAGTAGAAGCGGGCGCCGGAGACCTTGGCGCCGCGCTCCATGTCGATGGCCCCGAGCATCTCGCCCAGTTCCAGGTGGTCGCGGGGGGTGAAGTCGAAGCTCCGCGGCTCGCCCACGGTCTCCACGACCCGGAAGTCGTCGACGCCGCCCTCGGGGGCGTCCTCCTGGACGATGTTGGGCACGCGCGAGAGCACGGCGTCCAGCTCGTCGGCGAGTCGACCCGCCTCCGCTTCGGCCTCCTTGACGTCGGCGGCCAGTGCCTTGGCGCGCGTCAGGAGCTCCTCGCGCTCCTCGGGGGAGGCCTTGGAGACGGACTTACCCACACTCTTCTGCTCAGCCCGCAGGGACTCGAAGCGGGAGAGCGCCGATCGGCGGCTGGCGTCGAGTTCGAGCAGCCGGTCCGCGACGGAGGCGTCCTCCCCGCGGGCCCGCTGCGAGGCACGGAGTCGTTCGGGGTCTTCTCGAAGAGCGCGAAGGTCGATCACGTCTTGCAGGTTACCGCCCGGCCCGCTCCGGACCGACACGTTTTTCCGTAGTCGCGTCATAACTGAGAGCGATCGTCGTCCTCCTCCATGACAGGGCCGACCGGACACGGGCGCGGCCGTCGGCACACCGGCCAGGGGGAGACACAGCGTGAAACCACTGAGAGAGATGAACACCGAGGAGCTCAGCGCGGCCCTGACCGCCCTGGACGAGTCCAGGCCCGAGGACACCGCCCTCCGGCTGGCCCTCCATCTGGAGCTGCGCCGCGCGGCCGCGGAGGAGTGGCTCCTCGACGACTCCGAGTCCGACCTCCCCTGAGGGCGGTGGCGGGCGACGAAGTGGGGGAGACCGCGCCGCAGGCGTCCGTTGAGGGTGCCCGCCCCTCCGCGAAGCGGCCCCCGGGCGGTGGCGGGCGACGGGTGGGGGAGCACAGCGGCAGGCCCAAAGAACACCGACTAGTCGACATACCCCGCGCGGACGCGTGCGAGCCAGCGCTCGGCCTCGGCGAAGACGGCGTCCGTCGTCGGGCGCGGACGCAGCAGCGGATCGACCTCCGTGGCCCGACCGCTGCGCGGATAGCTGCCCAGGAAGCGCACGTCCCGGCAGACGCGGCGGATGCCCATGAGCGCCTCACCGACCCGCGCCTCGGCCACGTGGCCCTCCGCGTCGATGCAGAAGCAGTAGCTGCCCAGCCCGTCCCCGGTGGGGCGGGACTCCAGCCGCGTGAGGTTGACCCCGCGTACGGCGAACTGGTTGAGCACCTCGATCAGCGCGCCGGGGTGGTCGTCGTTGATGAACGCGACCAACGACGTCAGATCGGACCCGGTGGGCTCGGGCAGCGCGCCTGGCCGGGACAGGTAGATGAACCGGGTGGCGGCGTCGGAACGGTCGCCCACCCCGGTCGCCAGTGCCTGCAGGCCGTAGCGCTCACCCGCGATGACGGCGCAGATCGCGGCGTCGTAGGGCGCACCGGGCTCGGCCACCGAGCGCGCCGCCGCGGCCGTCGACGAGACGGTGTGCGTGTCGGCGTCGGGCAGGTGCCGCGCGAGCCAGCCCCGGCACTGCGCCAGGGCGTGCGGATGGGTCGCCACCCGCTTGACGTCCTCCAGGACCGTCCCAGGCCGGGCGAACAGCGCGAACTCCACCGGAACGGCGGTCTCCCCGGTGATGATCAGCGGGTCCCCGTTGATGAGCTCGGCGATGGTCGCGGTGACTCCGCCCTCGACCGAGTTCTCCAGGGGTACGACACCGCCGTCGACCGAGCCCGACCGCACCGCGTCGAAGACGGCGGCGACTCCCTGGCACGGGACGCGGGCGCCGTCGGGGGCGCCGGGTCGCAGTGCGCGGAGCGCGGCTTCGGTGAAGGTGCCCTCGGGGCCGAGGTAGGCGTAACGGTTGGGCATGGTGTTCAGGCTATACGGCCGAGGCCACGCACGCTCATGCTCCGGTGGCCGGAGCTCCCGCCGGATCGCCCACGAGGTCGCCCACGGGATCGCCCTCGGAGATGTCGGAGGCGACCGCCGCGTCGGACGCGTCATCCGCCCTGAACACGGTGACCGGGACCTCCTCCTCGGCGGCGACGCTCTGGGAACGGCCCCCGTCCTCGCCTCCGGTCCGGGGTCGAACGACCGCGGCTCCCGCCACCGGGGCGGCGGACGCACCGACCCCGTTGCCCAGGCGCGCGGACCGGATGACGCGGTACTCCTCCGGGCTGAGCAGGGTGTCCGCCTCGCCGCGCGTGATCTCCTTGGCGTAGGTCCGCGACTCGGTCCGCCCGTTGATCGAGGTGAGCACCACGCCGTCACCGTCGCTGTTGAGCAGCGCGAGGGAGAACGAGCGTGCGCCCGACATCTCCTCGAGGGCGTCGTAGTGCAGGACCGCGACGTCGCGCACGGCACGCGGGTCCACACCGGAGGCGTTGACCGAGACCGCGCGTTCGGCCAGCGCCCGGGAATCGCCACTGATCTCCCGGGCCCGGACGAGCGCGTACCCGCCGAGGACGAGCCCGCCCACACCCGTGAGCATGCCTATCGAAGTCAGGATCGTTGTGAACACAGGGCGAGCGTATCGCTACACATCGCACGGATGGGGCTACTCTCGGCGATTCGCGCGACTAATTTGCCCGATTTTTCAGGAAAGATCGCCCCTGGTCGACCATGCCCTCCCTCTGGCCCGGTCCCACTGGCGCCGCACCGCCGGCCGGAACTTGCGCACCGTGAGTGCCCTGGCGACGTCCGTGAACTGCCGTGCCCGGTGCAGCTGCGCGCGAAGATCGGTGCCGGTCGCCCTGTGCTCCAGGGGCACCTCGACCTCGACCACCCGAAACCCCGACCGCAGCACGTCGATGGTCAGGCCGGTCTCCACCCCGAATCCCGGCGCCAGCGGGCGGGCCGCCTCGAAGGCCGCTCTGGTCAGACACCGCTGACCGTTGAGCGGCTGCTCCGGTTCCCAACCGGTGGCCCTGCACACGCCCTCGCGCGCGAGTCGCACCACGAACCCGTGGCCGCCCAGGCGCATGCGAGTGGCGGGGAACAGGGCGATCGTCATGTCGGCACGGCCCTCCAGGACCGGCGTGACCAGCGGCTCCGCGCTCTCGGCGGTCGCGCCCAGGTCGGCGTCGAGGAACAGGAGGTGGCGCGGTGGCCGACCACCCTCGTCCGTCTCGGCCGCCTCGATGGCGCGGACGCCCTCCGCCCCCGTTTCCATGGCCGCGCCCTTGCCCCGGTTGCGGCCGTGTCTGAACACGCGGGCTCCGGCGTCGCGCGCGACGTCGGCCGTACGGTCGGAGGAGCCGTCGTCGACGACGACGACGAAGTCCACCCCCGGCAGCGTGCTCGCGGCCCGGACGGTCGTGCCGATCCTGGCCGCCTCGTCCTTGGCGGCGATCACCACGGCGACACCCGCGGGATCGCCGTTCTGCCCCCGGTCCACGGTCACCCGACTACTCGCCCGTGCCGGTCCCAGCGCCCACCGGCCAAGCGTCGAACCCGGAGTGGATGGTGAAGACCTCGTCCAGCCCGGTGACCTCCAGGACCTTCACGACCGCCGCCTTCGGCGCCACGAGCTCCAGGTCACCCCCCTTGTCGCGGGAGCGCTTCATCGCGGACAGCAGCACGCTGATGCCGGTCGAGTCGCAAAACTCCGTCCGCGACATGTCGATGACCAGCCGCCGTGCCCCGCCCTCCAGGGCCTCCAGGAGGCCGCTGCGCAACTGGGGTGCCGTGTACAGGTCGATCTCACCGCCCACGGTTACCACCGCGAGGTCGTCCTGAGATCGGCTTGATATCTTCAACTCCACAGTCGTGACTGTAGCGTCCCGACCAGCCACGGGCCACCTCGTTGACGGTGTTTCGCGACATCGGTCACGTTCCTCCGGGTAGCCCGCCCGGGCGGCCTCCGGTCCGGTCGCCCGCGACGGCTCAGAGCAGCGCGCCCCAGGCGGGGGCGCTCTCCCGAACGCGCATGCGTACCGCGACCACCTCGTCGGGGGCCGCGTCCGCGACCGTGTCGGCGCAACGGCGGTCAAGGGCCGAGAGACGACCGGGGTGGAGGTCGTCGACACCGATGTCCAGCACCGCCCAGACCGTGGTCGTGGTCGCGTCCATCTCGGTGCCCCACTGCCCGGCGAGCGACTGGACGATACCCAGCCCCCGCCCACCCAGACCGGACACGGACGGGCGAGCCACACGCGGCATGGTGCTGGATCCGCCGTCACGGACCGCGATCTCCACCCAACCGCCGGACGGCGACCGGTGATCCACCCGCACACGCCACGACACACCGACCGTGTCCTCCGGTTCCGGCAGCGGGGACGCGTGCCGGAGGGCGTTGCTCACGAGTTCACTGATGATGAGGGAGGCGTCGTCGACGCGCTCGTCGCCGATCTCCATGGCGCGCAGGTCACTGCACAGCCGCTGGCGGGCACCGGTCACGCTCATGGGGGCGTAGGGAAGCATGACGCTCCGCTCGACCCGGTACGGGCATGACCCGTCGTCGAGTGGTGTGTTGTCTCCTGACACGACCTTCGTCCCTGCGCGTTGGTACTTCGTCGGGCGGTTCGGAACCCGCCCGATGTGTGTCAGCGAATTCCACCAGGGGTGGAAATGCCCCGATCACCACGCGCGGAAACCCTCGTCGGGGTGAATCAAGGGCGACGACTCGCGTCTTTGGACGTGGATCGCTGACGCGGTAGGGCTTCAGGGCTTTTCGAGGTTTTTGTAGTTTCTTGCGATTGATGATGCTCAGGTGAGTGGTTCGCGCCGGGTGCTCCGCCTCCCACCCCCATGCGTACGACCGCCGCATCGGAACGATCCCGGGACCCGGCGTCCTCCGTCCCCTCGTCCCCGTCCCGGCGCACGGGCACGGTGAACCGCATCCGCGTCCCCCGCTGCCGCCGGTGCGCGGTGACGTCCCCGCCCTGCTCCCTCGCCAGTTGGCGGACGATGTACAGCCCCAGGCCGAGGCCACCGAAACGGCTGCGGTCGCTCCGGGGCCCCGACCGCACGAACCGGTAGAAGACCCGTTCCTCGTCTCCCGGGACCAGCCCCAGCCCCTCGTCCTCCACGACGACCACGACCTCGCCGCCCTCCGCCCGGGCGCAGACGTGGATCGTGCCGCCCTCCGGGGAGAACTTGAGCGCGTTGTCCAAGAGCTGATCCATGATCATGCCCGTGGCCAGCGGATCCCCGACGGTCATCGGCAGGTCCTCGTCCGCGACCAGGACCACGTCGTGCCGGTCCGACAGAGGCCGGAACGCCCGAACCGCCCGCCCCAACAGCTCCCGCAGGTCGAACGGAACCCGGTCGACGTCCAACTCGCCGCGCGACACGTCCGACCCGAGGCGAAGCCGCTCCACGAGGGTGACCAGGTTGGCCGACCGGTCCGCGATCGTCCCGACCGCCTCACGCTGGGACCCGGGGCTCAGCCGGGACCACTTGCGCACGAGCGTGGTGGCGAGGCCGTGGATGACCGTGATCGGCGTGCGCAACTCGTGGCCGCTCGTGGCCAGGAAGAACTCCTGCTCCTCCTCCATCGCCCGCTGCGCGGTGATGTCGCGAAAGTCCACCACCCACTCGTGGGTACGCGGGATGCGCGCCATGAGGATCTCCAGCCAGCGGCCGTCCTTCAACTGGTGCTTGATCGGCTCACCGTGGGCGGTCGGCAGGGGGAACGGAGGATGTCGCCCCTCCACCTTCTCCGCCGGATACCCGGTGAGCTCCACCGCCGACCGGTTCCACTTGCGGACCCGACCGCCGAAGTCCAGCACGGCGATCCCGTCCGCGCTGGAGTCTGCGACCACCTGTTCGTGGACGCGTTGGAGGTTGAGCTCCTCGTAGGCCATGGCGTTGCCGATGGCCACTCCGGCGTGCGCGGCGAGCAGCTCCAACAACTCCAGCTCCACGTGCCCGACCTTGCGCTGGCTGTAGAGCGCGTACAGGGCGCCGTAGGGGCGGCCGTGGACGTTGGACACGCACAGGGCGATGGTGTGCAGGCCCGGCAGGTCGGCCCAGACCAGGTCCTGGAGGCCCCGCGTGTCCTCGTTGGCCAACAGCACCGACTTACCGCTGCGGAGCAGCTCGCCGAACAGGCTCGTCTCCAGGGGCGCGCTGAAGCCCTGGAGGCGGTCGGACAGGTCGGTGAGGCTGACCAGCTCCACGCGGTCCTCGTTGAGCAGGACGAAACCGCCCGCGTCGGCCCCCGTCAACTCCGTGATGCTCCGGGAGATCCGGTCGAGCACCGACTTCAGGCTGAGGTCGGCGTTGATGTCGACCACGACCTCGGTGAGCCTGCGCACCAGCCGCGCCCGCTCCACGGCCGCCGCCTGGACCTGTGCCTCGTTCTCGCACGGTTGGAAGGTCAGGACCCATCCGACGAGCTCACCACCGGCGTCGAGGACGCAGTTGGTGCTGACCCGCACGTCGATCACCGCGCCGTCCCTGCGCACCCGACGGGTGACGATGGACAGGGACGTACCCGAACGCACCTGTTCGAGCACCGCGCCGTGCTCGGATCGCAGCTCGGCGGGGACGAACGGCGCCTCGCCGCCGACGACCTCCTCCGCGCTCCACCCGAACATGCGCTCCGCCGCCGGGTTCCACACCGTGACACGAAGCTCACCATCGATACCGACCACCGCGTCCGCGGACGCGGCCAGCACGGTTTCGGCGCTGAGGGGCGCGCGCTCGGAACTCACCTCGTCATAGTGCCACCCGGGAGCACCCCAGCGGCAGGGCTTCGCGCAATCTGATGAAAATCGGCGACCGACCGCCTCAGATCACCGTGGGCTCCCCGTCGGTCTCCGCCGTCATGTCCCGACCGGCGTGCTCCCATGCCTGCATGCCACCGGCCACGTTGACCGCGTCCCACCCCGCCTGGTTCAGGGCCACGGCCGCCTGGGCGGAGCGGCCGCCCACCCGGCAGACGACGTACACCTTGCGGTCCTGGGGAACCTCGCCCGCACGCGCGCCGAGCTGGCCGAGCGGGATGTGCACCGCGCCCGGGGCGTGCCCCGAGCGCCACTCGTCGTCCTCCCGGACGTCGAGCAGGTAGGCGCCCTCCGGCACCTCCGTGACGACCGTCTCCGGAACACCGTGCTGAAACATGTCCGACCCCCTGGGTCCGTACCGAAAAAATCTTCGAGGAAATCGCGTCGACGCGGGAACCGCGCGTACACGCGCCGCGTCCAAGGCGTATGGCTCAGTACCCCTCGGTGACGGCCCCGTCGACCCGCCTCGCCGCACTCGCAGCCCTCGGCCTGCTTCTTATCACGGCCTGCGGCAACGAGCCCGACGAGGTGAGCGCGGGCGCGCCCGACACCTCAAGCCCGTCCGACCCCACCGTTCCCCCCGCCGACCCCTCCGAGAACGACACGTCCCCAGAGGAATCCCCCGACGGCACCGGGGACGCGAACGGCACCGACGACCCGATGCCCGTCGACACCGACCCGGACGCCGCGGTCTCCCTGGTGATCGAACGCACTCTGGAAGAAGAGCAGCACTCACCGCCCGAAGCCGGCTACTCGGAGGGCACGTGGACGCTCACGTGCTCCCCCGTGGGCGGGAACCACCCCGACCCCGAGGCCGCGTGCGCCGAGATCGAGGAGGTCGGCACCGAGCCGTTCCTTCTCGACACCACCAACATGATGTGCACCGAGCAGTACGGCGGCCCCGAGGTCGTCAACGTCACCGGGCACGTCGACGACGTCCTGATCGACACCGAGTTCAACAAGAACGGCGGCTGCGAGATCGACCGCTTCGAGGACGTGCGCACCGTCCTGAACCCCTAGGAACCATCCGGGAGGGATGCGGGAGGGGACCGGTCGCTGGCGCGCCGGTCCCCTCCTCCCTTTCCCCGCGTCGCGGTTCAGGGCGCGTAGGGCGTGTCCCAGAAGGCGACCTCGTGGCGCATGCCCTCCAGGAAGAGGCGTTCGGCGCGCTCGGGGTCGGGCCGGGCCTCCTCCAACCTGCGCCCGTAGTGCTCGGTCAGCCGGGTGAACCCGGGATCGGCGTAGGTGTCCACCCAACGCGCGTAGCGCGGGTCGTCGGGGCGCGACCTGGCCAGTTCGATCCCGAGCTGGTTGTAGCCCCACATGCACGGGTACACGGCGGCGAGCCCGTCCCGGTAGTCGGCGGCGGCCTCCAGCAACCACGAGGTGTAGGCCGCGCACGCGGGCCCCTTCTCCTTCGTGGTCAGGTCCGCGCCGAACTCGCCCGACAGCGAGCGGTGCAGTTCCAGCTCCTCGTTCAGCGTGCTGTGCGCGATCCCCACCAGATCGGCCAGGTGGTCGTCGGGCGCCTGCCAGGCCAGGCGGGAGAAGGCGCGCGCGTAGTCCAGCAGGTACAGGTGGTCCTGCTCCAGCCAGTAGCGGAACGCGCGCTCGTCGAGGTCGCCCCGGGCGATCCCGGCGACGGTGGGGTGGGCCAGCTGCTCGTCGACCAGCGGGCGTCCGATCGCGTGGAGTCGTTCGATGATGCTCACGTCCGCAGTGTGCCACCTGGCCCGCGGCCGCTCCGAGCCGGACCCCGCGCACAAAAGAGACCCGGTGGAGACCGCAGAGCGATCCCCACCGGGTATGTTGTGGGCGAGGAGGGATTTGAACCCTCACGTCCTTTCGGACACACGGACCTGAACCGTGCGCGTCTACCGTTCCGCCACCCGCCCGGGTGACCTTCATCCAGTTGTATTGCCAGGTGGTTGGGGCCTTTTCGGCCCGTTCCGCCTGGCGACATGGATAAGGCTAGCACGGTCTGAACGCGGTTCGCACACGCTTTCCGGTCCGCCCATGACCGGCTCCGAGCACGCCTGCCGGGGGGTGCGCCTGAATCCGGGGGCACCCCGACCCGGTTACGATCGTCTACACATACGGAGTGGAGTACAAGGGAGGTACCTCGTGGGAGTGCTCCAACGCTTCGAACGCAGGCTTGAGGGCATGATCGAAGGCACCTTCGCGATGGCCTTCAAGTCTGAGCTCCAACCCGTCGAGGTGGCGAGCGCAGTTCAGCGGGAGATGGACGAACGAGCCGCGATCGTCGCTCAGGGACGCACACTCGTCCCGAACGACTTCATCGTCGAGCTCTCAGCCAGCGACAGGGAGCGCTTGGAGGTCTACGCCGACAGTCTCGGACAGGAACTGGCCAAACTCGCCCGCGACTACGCGACGGAGCAGGGATACTCCTTCGTCGGCCCGGTCCGCGTCCACTTCCGGTCGGACGAGGGCCTCAAGACGGGGCGCTTTCGCATCCGGTCGGGTGTCGTCCGCGGTCCCGTGGTCAGCGGGGAGGGCGAGGTCCGGCAGCCGGTCGGCGATCCCGGAGCGACCGGGGGCGAACGCCAGGCCGGGCGTCCGCGCCTGCTCATCTCCCCCGGTGGCGCCACCGCCGAGGGAAGCATCGCCAGCCACGGCATGCAGCAGTCCTTCGAGCTCACCACCCCCGTCACCCTGATGGGCCGCGGCACCGACTGCGACCTGCGGCTCGTGGACAACGGGGTGTCCCGCCACCACGTGGAGATCCACCTGGACGGCGACGAGGCGATCCTGGTCGACAAGGGTTCCACCAACGGGACCTTCGTCAACGGCCAGCAGGTCAGGCAGGCCCGTCTGGTGGACGGGAGCAGGATCAGTCTCGGCCGCACCACCATGACGTTCAGGCGCGACTGACCGGGCCCGACCGGGAGTTCGACCGATCAGACCCGGAGGGATCGAAACCAACCCCGTCCCACCGACGTCTGACTGGTCGAAATCCGGTGGTGGCCGATTGCGGTACCGCTGTCGGATATGTGTCCGGGACGGTAGTCTCCCGCGAAGACCTGACCGATCGGGCAGACTGGCCGCGGCCTCGGGGGCCGTGGACCAGCGACCATGACAACTCACCGACCCGAAGGTGAGGCAGACTCGGTGGCGGCGCCGACGACCGTCACCCCGGCCGGAGCACGACAGGGGCTGAAGAGCGGTTCGATGTCCAACTTGACCCTCATATTGATCAAGATCGCGTACCTTGCGGTGCTCTGGCTGTTCGTCCTCATGGCGGTCGGGGTCATCAGCACCGATCTCTTCGGCCCGTCGAAGAAGAAGGGCCGGAAGAAACGGCCCCGTCCCCAGGCACGGCCCGCGTCCGGCGGCGCTCCGTCCCGGCCCGCCCCGGCCCGCCAGCAGCGCCCCCAGCGGCAGCGCCGCAACGACCCCGTGGTCCTGGCGGTCACACAGGGGCCCCTCGCCGGCACCACCGTGGACCTGGCGTCCCAACCGATCCTCATCGGCCGCGCACCCGACTCGACACTGGTCATCACCGATGACTACGCCTCGGGTCGCCACGCCCGTGTCTACTCCGAGGGCGGCCGCTGGTTCGTGGAGGACCTCAACTCCACCAACGGCACCTATCTCGGCCAGCAGAAGCTGAACCGCCCCCAGCCCATCACGGTGGGTCAGCCCATCCGTATCGGCAAGACCGTCCTGGAACTGCGCAAATGACAATCGCTCTCCGATACGCGGCGTACTCCGACGTAGGATGCCTCCGCGAAGGCAACGAAGACTCCGGCTACGCCGGCCAGCACCTCCTCGCGGTGGCCGACGGCATGGGCGGCTACGCGGGCGGTGAGGTGGCCAGCTCGATCGCGATCTCCACGATCCGCCGACTCGACACCGAGCCCCACGGCACCGAGGAGATGGCCGAGTCCCTCCAGCGGGCCGTCGAGCAGGCCAACGCCTCCCTGTCACGGCGGATCCTGGCCGAGCCCCAGCTCGAGAACATGGGCACCACCCTGACCGCGATGCTGTGGTCGGGTCCCCGGGTGGCACTGATCCACATCGGCGACTCACGCGCCTACCTGCTGCGCGGACCGCGCTTCGAGCAGATCACCCACGACCACACCCTGGTGCAGACCCTCGTCGACGAGGGCAAGATCACCGAGGAGGAGGTCGCCACCCACCCGCAGCGCTCCCTGATCCTGCGGGCCCTGGACGGCAAGAGCCCGGTCGACCCGGACATCTCCATCAGCGAGGCCAAGCCCGGCGACCGGTACCTGCTGTGCTCGGACGGACTGTCCGGGGTGGTCACCAAGAAGACCATCCACGAGACGCTCGCGACCGAAGCCGACCCGCGCGTGGCCGCGAAGAAGCTCATCGAACTCGCCATCCGCGGCGGCGGCCCGGACAACATCACCGCCGTCATCGCCGACGTCATCGAGACCGAGACCGACCGCGAGGGCCCGACCGCCGAACCACAGGTGGTCGGGGCGGCCGACCAGCGGTCCGAGGTCGACGAGCAGGCGGGCGACACCCCCGCCAGACGGGCGCAGGAGCTGCGTGGCTCCGGGGGCGACACCGCGGAGATGGACCGGGTGGAGGATGTCGCCGCGCCCGGCTACTCCGGCCCCTACGAGGAGCCCCACGACGACTTCGACGACCGGCCCGCCCGGGGGCGCGGGCGCGGACGCGGCCCGGAGGAGCCGGAACCGGAGTACCGTACGCGCCGGTGGTGGCCGGTGGTCGTGGCCTTCCTCGTCATCGTCGCGCTCGTGGCGGGCGTCGCCTACTACTTCGGCCGACAGTACGTCGACAGCCAGTTCTACGTGGGTCCCTCCGCCTCGGGCGACACCGTGAGCATCTACCAGGGCATCGACACCGACATCGCGGGCTTCAGCCTGTCGGAGGAGATCGAGGCCTCCGACATCCGCATGGACGAGCTCAGCGAGGGCGACCGCTCGACCGTCCAGAACACCATCCCGGTCGAGAGTCTGGAGGAGGCCCGGGGCCGGATCGAGGACCTCAACCAGAACCTGGCCGAGGCCGCGGAGAACGACACCGACCGGGAGGACCCGCGGGACACCGGATCAGAGGACACCGGGACGGCCGACGAGAGCGCGGAGCCCACCGAGGGCGCCGAAACCGAGGCAGGGTCCACGGACTCCGGCTCCGCGACCACCGAGACCCAGGAATCGGGGTGACCCCTTGAGCACCGCCACCGCGGAGGCGCCCACGGCACTCCCCCCGATCAAGCGGCGCAACGCCGAGCTCGTCCTCGTCGCGGTCGCCATCGCCATCACCATGGCCGGGATCGCCATCGCCGGGCTCAACCTGAACGGCCGCATTCCCTCCGCGATGTGGACCGTCGGCCTGACCTTCGGCGTCCTGGCCATCGCCGCCCACGTCGCGATGCGGTTCTTCGCCCCCTACGCCGACCCGCTGATCCTGCCCTGCACCCTGTTCCTCAACGGGATCGGGGTCGCGATGATCTGGCGGCTGGCCGCCGTCGAGGCCGAGGACATCGAGCGCGCCGGCGCGGGCATGCAGCTCGTCTGGTCCGGGATCGGGCTCGTCTGCTGCTTCCTGATCATCATCTTCCTCAAGGACCCCCGGGTCCTCCAGCGCTACACCTACATCAGCGGCCTGGTCGCGATCGTCCTGCTCCTCCTGCCCGCCATCCCGGGCCTGGGCTATGCGGTCTACGGCGCCCGGCTGTGGATCAAACTCGGGCCGTTCACCATGCAGCCCTCGGAGTTCGCCAAGATCGCGCTGGTGATCTTCCTGGCCTCCTACCTGATGAACAAGCGGCAGGTCCTGGCGATCGTCGGCAAGCCGATCAAGGTCGGCCGGTTCAAGATCATCGACCTGCCCCGCGGGCGCGACCTCGCCCCGATCGCCGTCGGCTGGGTGATGGCCATCGGCATGCTGGTGCTCCTGCGCGACCTGGGCACCTCCCTGCTGCTCTTCGGCACCTTCCTGGCCATGCTCTACGTGGCCACCCAGCGCTCCTCGTGGGTGACCATCGGACTGGTCCTGTTCATGGGCGGCGCCACCCTCGCCTACCTCCTCTTCTGGCACGTACAGGCCCGGGTGAACATCTGGCTGAACGCCTTCGACCAGGAGGTCTACGACGCGATCGGCGGTAGCCAGCAGCTGGTCCAGGGCATCGTCGGACTCGGCTACGGCGGACTGTTCGGCACCGGCCTCGGCGGCGGTGAGGCGGACCAGATCTTCGCCGCGGAGAGCGACTTCATCCTCGCCTCCCTCGGCGAGGAGCTCGGTCTGACCGGCCTGCTCAGCGTGCTGATCGTGCTGTTCCTCCTGGTGGAGCGCGGCATGCGGATCGCCCTGGCGTCCACCATCCCGTTCAACAAGCTTCTGACCAGCGGCATCGCCTTCGTCCTCGCCTACCAGGTCTTCATCGTCCTGGGCGGGCTGACCAGGGTCATCCCGCTGACCGGTTCGACCACCCCCTTCATGGCGGCCGGCGGTTCGGCTCTCATGGCGAGCTGGATCATGATGGGCATCCTGCTGCGCATCAGCGACATCGCCCGCAGGCCGGCACCGCAAGCGATTCAGGACGAGGGCGCGACCCAGGTGATCAGACGATGAACACTCCGATCCGCCGACTCAGCATCTTCACGATGGCGCTGTTCGCCATCCTGATGCTGAACCTGAGCTGGATCCAGGGGTTCCGCGCGAACGCCCTGATCGAGGATCCGCTCAACAAACGCCAGTACAGCGAGTACCTCAGCCAGCCGCGCGGCCCCATCGAGATCGCGGGGGAGAGCGTCGCCTTCTCGGAGGACGTCGCCGAGGACGGCACCAGCCCCCTCTACCAGCGCGAGTACACCGGCGGCGGCATGTACACGCCGATCACCGGCGTCCTGAGCGTGTACAGCACCACCGGCATCGAGCGGGCGCAGAACTCGCTGCTCGACGGCACCGACGACCGGCTCGCCGTGCGCAACTTCCGCGACATCATCACCGGCCGCGACCCCGAGGGCGCCCGGGTTCAGCTGACGCTCGACCCGGCGGTCCAGGAGGCCGGTTACAACGGCTTCCAGAACGGCGGCTTCCAGGGCGCGGCGGTGGCGCTCGACCCGAGCACCGGCGCGGTACTCGGCGCGGTCTCCTACCCGACCTTCGACGCCAACGACGTCGCCAGCGTCACCGACCGGAACACGGCGGTCGCCAACTTCCAGGAGCTGGAGAACGACCCGAGCCAGCCCCTGCTCAACCGCGCCCTCAACGAGCGCTACCCCCCGGGGTCGACGTTCAAGGTGGTGACCGCGGCCGCGGCGATCGAGAACCTGGACGCCACCCCCGACAGCACGCAGGAAGCTCCGGACAACCTGCAGTTCCCCACCGGCCCCCCGCTGCCCAACGCCACACCGGGCGGCACGTGCAACGGCGGCGAGCCGGACACCCTGGCGCACTCGATCCAGATCTCCTGCAACACCTCCATGGCGAACTGGGCGATCGAGATGGGCGGCCAGACCCTGTCCGACCAGGCGACCGCGTTCGGATTCAACCCGGACGAGGGCGAGGAGCTGCGGATCCCCCTTCCGGTCACCGGAAGTCTGGCGCCTCCGGAGTCCGAGGACAGCATCCTCGGCCGCGCGGGCATCGGCCAGTCCAACGTCGAGGCCACGCCGCTGCAGATGGCGATGGTGGCCGCCGGCGTGGCCAACGGCGGCGAGGTGATGCGCCCCTACGTGGTCGACTCGGTGCTGGACTCCGACATGTCCGTGGTCACCGAGACCCAGCCGGAGACGTTCTCCCAGGCGGTCAGCGCGAGCACCGCGCAGGACCTCAAGGACATGATGGTCCTGGTCACGGGCCCGGGCGGTTCCGGAACCAACGGAGCGATCCCCGGCATGGAGGTCGCGGGCAAGACCGGTACCGCCGAGACCGGCGGCGACCAGGGCACGCACAACTGGTTCATCGGGTTCGCTCCGGCCGACGACCCGGAGGTCGCGGTCGCGGTCGTGATCGAGCACGGCGGCGGCAGCGGCGGCACCCTGGCGGCGCCGATCGCGCGCGCCATGATGGAGGCAGTGGTAACGGAGTGAGCGCCTACGAGCCCTCGGAAGGTCCCGGTGGACTCACCGGGACCGTTCTGAGTTCCCGCTACCGCCTGGAGGAACAGGTGGGTTCGGGCGGCATGGGCACCGTCTGGAAGGCGACGGACACGCTGCTCAACCGACCGGTGGCCGTCAAGCTGCTGCACCCCTCCCAGATGGCGGAGCCGACGGCGCGGCAGCGGTTCCGCACCGAGGGGCGGATCACCGCGGGCCTGTCCCACCCGGGGATCGCCCAGGTCTACGACTACGGTGAGGAGGACGGGCGCGCCTTCCTCATCATGGAACTCGTGGTCGGGGAGCCGCTCTCCCAACTGCTGCGCGAGCAGGGCCGCCTGAGCCCGGACCGGACCCTCGACTTCGTCTGCCAGTCCGCCCAGGCCCTGGCCGCCGCGCACGCGCGCGGTGTGGTGCACCGCGACATCAAGCCGGGCAACCTGCTGGTCACCGGCGAGGGCCAGATCAAACTCACCGACTTCGGTATCGCCCGGGGCGACATGTCGGTCACGCTCACTCAGACCGGCATGGTCATGGGGACCGCCCAGTACATCTCGCCGGAACAGGCCTCCGGGCGTCCCGCGAGCGCGGCCTCGGACCTGTACGCGCTCGGTGTGGTGGCCTACGAGTGCCTGGCGGGCCAACCGCCGTTCACGGGCGACAACCCGGTGGCGCTCGCCCTGGCCCACACCCGCGACGAGCCCCCGGAACTGCCCGACGACATCCCCGCCGACATCGACGACCTCGTGTCGGCCCTGCTGCTGAAGGACCCCGACGAGCGCCCGGCCTCGGCGAGCGAGGTGGCGCACATGGCGGCCGTCATCCGCTCGAACTCCGGGACCGGTCCGCCGACGCCCTCCGCCGGGTTCGGATCCGTCGCCCGGACGGCCGTGGTCGGCGCGGTCCCCGACACCGGTCCCGTGCGCGGGCGAACCGCCGACCAAGAGATCGTAACCCCTGGTGATCAAGGGGACTCGGCTAGGCTGTCGGGAGCGTCCCGACGGCGTGTCAGTCTCCCGGTCGTCCTCGCCGCGGTCGTGGCGATGTTCGTCGTCGCGGCCGCCGTGGTGGCCGGGTTCCTGTACAACGGGACGTCGACCGCCGACCCCGTACGCGACTCCGTCGAGCCTCCGGCGACGTCGGAGCCGTCCCCTCCCGCGCCCTCGGAGGCGACGGAGGAGCGGGACGGCGCACCCGAGCGTCCCGTGGACGACGGACCCGGCACGGAGTGGACCACCGGCCCGGAGGCGACCACTCAGGAGGAGGACCCCAGCCCGGAGGAGGATGAACCGACCGACGAGGTTCCCGACGAACCGTCCACACCCGTGGAGGACGGTGACACGACTCCCCCCGCGGACGACGGCGGCGACACCGGCGGTGACGACGGTGGCGGTGAGGACCCCACAGACGACCCGGGCGGCGACGGTGGCGACACCACGCCCCCGACGGAACCATGACGAGGAAATGAGCGAACGACGCTCTGGGTAGGCGGCGGCCCGCGGGCGGCCACCGGAAGACACGAGGATTAGTACACGACATGTCCCAGCCCCGGCTCCTTGGTGGACGCTACGAACTCGACACCGTCGTCGGGCGCGGCGGCATGGCCGAGGTCCACCGCGCACGCGACCTCCGGCTCGACCGGCTCGTCGCGATCAAGACCCTCCGACACGACCTCGCCCGCGACCACGTGTTCCAGGCCAGGTTCCGCCGCGAGGCGCAGTCCGCGGCCTCACTGAACCACCCGGCGATCATCGCGGTCTACGACACCGGCGAGGACGTGGTCGACGGGGTGTCGATCCCGTACATCGTCATGGAGTACGTGGACGGACGCACGCTGAAGGAACTCCTCGACGACGACCGGCGCCTGTTGCCGGAGCGATCGGCCGAGCTCGTCGACGGCATCCTCAACGCGCTGGAGTACAGCCACGACAACGGGATCGTCCACCGCGACATCAAGCCCGCCAACGTGATGCTGACCCGCAACGCCGAGGTCAAGGTGATGGACTTCGGCATCGCCCGTTCGATGGGCGACGACCAGGCGACCATGACGCAGGCCTCCCAGGTCATCGGCACCGCGCAGTACCTGTCACCGGAACAGGCGCGCGGCGAGCGGGTGGACCCGCGCAGCGACATCTACTCCACCGGGTGCGTGCTCTACGAGCTGCTCACCGGCCGGCCGCCGTTCACCGGGGACTCCCCCGTGTCGATCGCCTACCAGCACGTGCGTGAGGAGCCCGTCCCCCCGACCGAGGTCGACCCGCAGGTCCCGGACTGGCTGGAGGACGTCACCCTCCGCGCCATGACCAAGGACCGCGAGGAGCGCTACCAGAACGCCGCGGAGATGCGCGCGGACATCCAGCGCGGCCTGGCGGGTATGCCCACGCAGGCGGGCACGATGGCCATGGCGGCCGCGGGCGCGACCACCGCCCTGCCACCCGCGAACGGCGGCGGGTACGACGGCTACGACGACGGTTACGACCGTTACGACGACTACGACGACCGCTACCAGGAGGAGCCGCGCAAGGGCGGTGCGGGCAAGGCCGCGCTGTGGGCCCTCCTGGCCGTGGGCGTGATCGGCTCCCTGGTGCTGGCCTTCTGGTTGCTCACCCGGGAGAACCAGCCGACCATCGAGGAGGTCGCGATCCCCGACGTGGTCGGCGAGACGGAGGACGCCGCCAGGGCGACCCTGACCGGCGCGGGCTTCGAGGACATCACGACCGAACAGCGGGCCGATGAGGCCGAACCCGGCACGGTGCTGGAGACCGACCCGGAGGCCGACACCCCGCATCCGGTGAACCAGGAGGTCGTCCTGGTCCTGTCCTCCGGACCGGAGGCCGTGGAGATCCCGAACGTGGAGGGACAGCCCGAGGCGCAGGCCCGCGGCACCCTCAACGACCAGGGATTCGCGACCGTCAACGTGGAGCAGCGGGCCAGCGGGGACATCGCCGAGGGCAGCGCGGTGGGCACCGACCCGCCCGCGGGCGACGAGGTGGCCCCGGACACGGAGATCACGCTCTACATCTCCTCCGGACCGGAACAGGTGCAGGTGCCCGAACTGGTCGGCATGACCCGTGATCAGGCCGAATCCGCGCTGCAGCAGCTGGGGCTGACCGCCCAGATCACCGAGCAGGAGACCGCGGACTCCACGGCGGGCCTGGTGCTCTCCCAGTCCATCCCGGCCGAACGGCAGGTTCCCCCGGGAACCGTGGTGACGCTGACCGTCGCGGTGGCGCCCACCCAACCCGAGCCGCCGACGGACGGCGAGACGGATCCGGAGGAGCCCGGACAGCCGGGTGACCCGGAGGACCCGGAGCAGCCGGGTGGCCCGGGCGACCCCGGTGACGGTGACGACGGACTCTTCTTCCGGACCCCCTGAGGAGTCTGAGAGTGGGGGCCGTGCTCTTCGGAGCACGGCCCCTCGTCGTTCCCGGACGGGCGGGGGAGAGGATCGTGTCCGCGCGGCGGTGACGCGGGAGCGCCCCGGGGCGTAGACTGTGGAGCGTTTCGAACCGCCCACCTCATCTGGAGCAGCGCCCGTGCCGAAGTCCCGCAGCGACCGCAAGAAGAAGGCCGTCTACACGCCGCCTCCTTCCAAGGAGAAGCCCAAGGTCACTCCACGGTGGCTGGTTCCGACCATGCTCGGCTTCTTCATCGCGGGCATCCTCTGGATCGGCGTCTACTACATCGCGGGCCAGTACGTGCCGTACATGCAGGACTGGCACAACTGGAACCTGCTCATCGGCTTCAGCGGCATCATCGCGGCGGTCGTCCTGTCCACTCGCTGGCACTGACGGACGTACCCCCCAGGGTTTCCACAGGGTTATCCACAGGCTGTGGGTAGCCGATCTCGGCATGTCCGCGCCCGTGGCGGTTCGCGCGGGACACACGACGGGCCCCGGACCTGTGCACAGGTCCGGGGCCCGTCACCGTACGGGGAGCCCTCCGCGGTGCTCGGCGTCGGTCAGAGGAGTCCTGGGACGACGAGCAGCAGGACCACGAGAAGGGCGGCGAAGGCCGCCGTCACCAGCGTGTGGACGGTCGTGCGCGTCGTCGCCCCCGCGTCCCGCCCCGGGAGATAGGCGAAGACCGCCCCCAGGACCAGACCGGCCACCAGACCGCCGATGTGGGCGGTCCAGGAGATGTTCGGGACGACGAAGGTCAACACCAGGTTGACCGCGAGGAGCGCCCCGACCATCCGCAGGTCCAGCCGGAGCCTGCGGCCGATCACGAACACCGCCCCGAAGAGCGCGAAGATCGCCCCGGACGCTCCGACGGCGAACCCCTGCGGCTCGACGAGCGTGGTGAGCACCGACCCGGCGACGGCGCCCAGGACCCACAGGGCGACGAACCTCCCATGGCCCAGCCAGCGTTCCAGCTGGGTGCCGAGGAGGTACATCGCGTAGCCGTTGAACAACAGGTGGAAGATCCCGCCGTGCAGGAACGCGGCGGTGATCAGCCGGTACCACTCGCCGTTCAGGACCCCGAGCCTCTCCCCCCACTCGGTGACCCCGAAGCCCAGCATGCCGAACTCCCAGACCAGGGGCGAGGATCCGGCCGCCCCCATCGCGGTCGCCAGTTGGGCCAGGTAGCCCCCCGCCATCAGGACCAGGATCGTCCAGGTGACGTAGGGCTTGCTCACGGCCCGGCCGCCGAAGGCGGTGCGGGCCGGACGCGTCGCGCGCCTGCCCGCCGCCACGCAGTTCGGGCACTGGAACCCCACCGACGCCTCGACCATGCAGTCCGGGCAGATGGGCCGCGCGCACCGGGTGCAGCTGACCCCGGTCTCCCGACCGGAGTGCCGGTAGCAGGTGCGCGGTGCGCCGGGGGGCGGTGGCGACGCGGTCATGGGCGGGTTCTCACTCCTCGGGCTCTGGGCACGTCGGATCCGCTATCGGGTGATCTCGACGGACTCGATGACGACGTCCTTGTGGGGGCGGTCGTCCGGGTCGGTCGCGACGTGGGAGATCTTCGTGACCACGTCGGAGCCCTCGACCACCTCACCGAAGATGGTGTGGCGGCCGTTGAGCCAGTCCGGCTCGCCGACGGTGATGAAGAACTGCGAGCCGTTCGTGCCCGGGCCGGCGTTGGCCATGGCGAGCAGGAACGGGCGGTCGAAACGGAGCTTCGGGCTGATCTCGTCGCCGAAGGTGTAACCGGGGCCGCCGCGGCCGGTACCGAGCGGGCATCCCCCCTGGATCATGAAGTTCTCGATGACCCGGTGGAAGATCGTGCCCGAGTACAGGCTGTCGTTGGACATCTTTCCGGTCGCGGGGTCCATCCACTGCTTGGAACCCTCGGCGAGGCCGATGAAGTTGGCGACCGTCTCGGGAGCCTCCTCCTCGAACAGCCTGACGACGATGGTTCCTTCGGAGGTCTTCAGCCGCGCGGTGGGCTGGCCCTTGGAGTCCGACACCTATGTGCCTTTCGGTCGAGCGTACTTGTGTGATTACGTTACCCGTCCGGCCAGATCCCTTCACCGGAACCCCGTTGACCTGTGGACGACCGTCCCGGTGTCGAAACGCCAAACCCCGAAGGAGAGGACGTAAGTTGAGATAACACCCGGATAACACGGCGCGCATCCGCCTACCGGGTGGGGACCGAGAACGATCGAAGGAGCTGACGACGTGCCCATCACTTCGAAGCGTCGCAAGGCACGCAAGGAGGCGGAGGCGACCCTCGTCCGCCTCCAGGAGCTGGCCCGCGACCAGGCCGACCGATTCGGCCCGTACGCCGACCAGGCACGGGACCAGGCCGCCCTGAGGCTCCTCCAGGCGCGCGGGTGGACCGCTCCCAAACTGGAGACGGCCGCACAGCGGGTCGAGGACACGGTGGCGCCCCGGGTGGCCGGGATGCTCGCCGCGGCCGCGCACCGGGTCGACCCGCACCCGGCGCCGCGTGGGAGGAAGCTCCTGTGCGGGGGCGTGCGCGTCCCCCGCGCGGTACTGATCGGTGGCGCCGCCGTGGTCGGCGGTGTGATCGTGTACTCGCTGATCCGACTGCGCCAGGCGTCCCAGGACGCCGAGTGGCAGGAGCACCTCGACCAGGCCCGCGAACAGGTCCGTGAGACCCGCGAGAACCTGGAGGAGAAGGCCGGGTCGGTCAAGGAGAAGGTCCGTGCCGCGACGAGCCACGAGCGGGCCGGGAAGAACGGGCACCCCGACCGCTGACGCGCGGGGGCGCGGCGGCGTCTCCCCGCGCCCTCCACTCAGTCGTCCTTGAGCAGGCGGAAGAACATGGGGTACCGCCAGTTCTTCCCCATGAGGGCCGCCAGCGAGGCGACGGCCGGGAGGATCATCACGCCCAGGAGCACGTAGACGGTGACCAGGAGCGGGATGACCAGCCAGAAGACCAGCAGGCTGCCGATCCCGGCGATGAGGCAGAAGAGCTGGAAGTTCAGCGACTCCATGGCCTGACGGCGGACGTACGGCGAGAGTCTGTCGCTCGCCAGGAAGATCAGCAACGGAGCCACGATCGGGAAGAAGTAGTTCCCCGCGTGGGCGCAGGCCGCGACCACGCGTTCCACCGGTGTGCTGGGCAGCGGCGTCCTGGGGTCGACGGTCTCCTTGGCGCCCGTGGGCGCGTTCGGCGCACCGCCCGGAGCCGGCGCCAGGTCCCGGGTGAGCGGCTCCAGATCGGCCCGCACCTTGGCCCGCATCGCGAGATCCAGGCGCTGGTCGAACTCCTCCTCGTCCAGCTGCCCCAGGCTGTAGGCCTCGCGGAGCGTCTCGGCCACGGTGTCCCGGTCGGCGTGCGTCAGACGGAGCTGCGGCTGCTCCTGCGGGCGCCGCATCGGGTACTGACGGTCCTGCACTGCCACTCCCACTCCCAACGCCGAAGGGGGCACGGCCGTCCTCCCACGTGCCGTGCTCCCCCCCATCATGCGTCATACGCGTGGCGCCGGACATCGGGGCACACCCTGATCCTCCCCTGATCCCCTCCTGGGGGTGCCCCGACCTCGTCCGTTGACCGTTCCGGGAAACCGGCGCTAGTTCCGTACGGCGACAGGCGTGTCCCTGCGGGCTTGCTCCGCCTCGTAGCGACGCTCGGCGGAGGTCAGCAGTTCGTACCAGTCAGTCACGTCCTTGCGCCGGCGCAGCAGGGCACGGCGCTCGCGTTCGGTCATGCCTCCCCAGACACCGAACTCGATGCGACTGTCCAACGCCTCAGCCAGACACATCGTGCGCACGGGGCAGCCCCGGCAGATGAGTTTGGCGCGGTTCTGCGCGGCACCCTGCACGAAGAGGGCGTCGGGGTCGATCTCCCGACATTTGGCTCGGGCCGCCATCTTCTCATTCCACATGTTGCCCCACTCCCAAGATCAGCATGTGTGGTGATCGGAAATCCCACCGGCTGGCGCGACCGCCGGCGGGGGAGGAGGAGCGGCCGATCCGAGGACTGCCAGACGGGGGGCCGCGGCTCGTCTTCGGGGGTTGGTCGTTTCGGCGCGCTGTCTTCCTCGTTGTCGCTGGTGTCGAAACTACGGATCGTCCCTGTTCACCAACAGTCCCCAAGTGGCCTATTTCTCATATGGCCCACTAGGACCATTGCACTTCGGGGAGGTGTCATCATACACACACGGAGAGTGACTACATGTGGTAGAGCCGAAGTCATTCCACAGCAACCGTGATGACCTGCGAGTTCACCGCAACACCCCAGTGTCACGCGGGACGGGACGAAGCGGTCACCCCACCCGATCGGACTAGAACCCGTGTACACAAAGCGACGGCTGCCTAGGCCCGTGCCCGGACGACCGCCCCGACCCCTCTCACCTGCGGAGATGGCGAGTAGGGCCAATAGCTCCACGTGGCGGCTTCGCCCCGCGCGGGGTCACGCCCCGGTGGCCGGGGTGGGCCGCGTCCGGATGGAGGGCTCCCCGGCTCCGGTGCGGGCGGCGCACGTGTCCGACGACGGCGTCACCGCCATGACCGACGCCCGCGGATCGGGCTCTTCGACCGGGGAGGCGGAGTGGCGAGCCCCGTTCCTCGACCCACGGTGGGGCACCCGGCCGGTCGCGGTGTGGAGCACGTGTGCACCGAATGCGTACCGGGCCCCTGGCACACGAAAACGGGGACCCCCGTAGGGAGTCCCCGTCACATACTCTGACCTGCTGTTTTTCGAGTGGAGCCAAGGGGAGTCGAACCCCTGACCTCCGGTATGCAAAACCGGCGCTCTGCCAGCTGAGCTATGGCCCCTGAACCCAAGGAGAGCATACCTTCATTCGAAGGCGGTCCCGGTCACAGGGACCGCGAAGCCGTGGGTCGCACCACGGGTACACCGGCCCACCCACGTCTTCGTGTCACTGACGGACGAGCGCGGGACACCCCGCTCGTCCGCCGCGCGATCAGCTCTCGCTGGCCGCCGTGGCCTCGGTCCACAGGTCGAGCTCGGCGCGGTCCGCCTGGATCTTGCGGTAGACGGCGAAAGCCCCGAGGGCCACCAGCGCCAGAACGATGATCTTCTTCACTGTCTGGACCCTTTCATCCGGTTCCTACACACGAGCACCCGCCGACTGCGGGGGCTCCACAGAGAACTTTATGAGGTTGTCACCAAGAGACTAGCAAGGGATCGGACCGAGGACTCAGGTGAGCAGCGCCATACGACGCAGGATGCCGACGGTGGTCTCGGGGGATGCCGCGACCCTGGTGAGTTCGGACCACACCCGCTCACACGAGCCAACCGCCTCCTCAGCCTCCACGATCGTTCCACCCTGGGTGGCCTCCACGTACGCCAGTGCGTCCTCCCCCTCGTCGAACTCAAGGACGGAGAAGGGCCCCGCGACACCTCGGTGAGGACCCGCGGACGTGGGGATGAGTCGGAGCGTCACCCGCTCCGAGGCGGCGAGTTCGACCATGCGTGTGGCCTGCGCCCGAAACAGCGAGAGATCGGACACGACACGCTGGAGCGCGTCCTCCTCGACCACGGCGTGGTAACGGAGCAGACCTCCCCCTTCGAGCACCTCCTGGCGCTTGAGGTAGGCCGCGACCATCCGCTCCACCCCCTCCTCACCGTGCCCCATGGCTCGCGCGACGAGAGCGGTGTAGTCGGGGACCTGGAGGAGGTCGGGAACGAGGATGCCCGAGTACACACGAACCCCGACGGCACCCGCCTCATTACCCACGTAGGCCGACGGGAGCACGTCCTCGTACTCGGTCCACCACGGCCTCAGCCGTGACTCCCGTACCAGGGTCAGGATGGCCTCACGCTGCCCCCCGGTGACGCCGTAGAGGCGGAGGAGGGCGGAGATCTCCATCACCGAGGGCCACTTGCGGATGCCCGTCTCGATGTGGCCCAGTTTGGCCGGGGACCACTCCAGCTCCTCCGCCACGTCGCTGAGGGTCATTCCCGCCTCCACGCGGCGGCGGCGGAGTTCGGCGGAGAGTCGACGACGACGAACCGTGGGGCTGCTCATAACACGGCTCCAATGACACAGAGTGAAGGTGTGTTCCCAGCGAAACACGGCATCTAGCATCTAGCAATGCGTTTCTAGAAATAGGACACCTCACGCGCCTCATATGTCGCAGGAGGAAACCGCGTACGATGGAGACGCGTTCCCGCACACGTAGAGGACATCCATGAGCTACCCCATTGACGACGCCGAGCAGCTGATCGCGAACGCTGAGGCCGAGATGCCGCCGAGCACGCGCTCCCGCCTGATCGCGAAACTCCGGATGGGGAAGCACATCGACGATGCCGCTTCCGAGCTCGGAATCACGCCCAGGGCGATCTTCTCCACCGCGCGCATCCTCCAGTCGTTCGGTGACCAGTTGGACGCCACCCTCACGGAGCAGCGCGACCCCGCCCTCCCGCACGGCTCCGTCACGGGCTACAACAAGCGCTGCCGCTGCCCCGAGTGCCGGAGCGCACTCCAGCAGCACGTGTAGTGTCCACGTCCGGCCAGGGCCGCTACCTGCGCTAACGTGCCGTTAACCCAGACTTCTCGAACGAATCCCGCCTACGCAGGCTTATCGGCTCGGAGTTTGGGGAGATCGCTCAACATGAACGAGCACGTGGACTGGTCGGCGATGAGCGAAGAGGACTTCGTGGCGCTGCTGCGGCAGCTGATCGAGAGCCCCGAGGCCGACGAGGACCAGTAGCCCCCAGCGAACCCTCCCTGGGGCCGGACGCCCCGGGGCTGCGCGTGATGCACCGGACCGGTCTTCCGGATCCTTCGCGGGGTCACCGGCCGCGGGGTAGCGGTCGTGTGCCTCCGAACCGGCGGAGCCGGCCGGAACCGAGGCCGCCCCGAGAACATGCGTGCGACATTCATGGAAACCCTACTGGTTTCACATGTTCACAATGGTCGGCGCAAAAAGAAGGGGGCCGCCCACCAAGGACGACCCCCCAAGAAAAACCGTGGCAGCGACCTACTCTCCCACCCCACCACAGGGCAGTACCATCAGCGCACAAGGACTTAACGACCGGGTTCGGAAAGTTACCGGGTGTAACCCCTCTGCCATAACCACCACGGAAACCCAACACCACCACAACCCCCACCCCCACAAAGGGAACCAAGGAGCCACAGCGGAAAACCGTGTGAAACAGTATGCGCGAACACCCAATTATCTGCAGCGGACAAGCCCTCGACCTATTAGTACCGGTCAGCTCCACCCCTCACAAGGCTTCCACACCCGGCCTATCAACCCTATCGTCTCTAGGGAGTCTTACCCTCTCAAAGGAGGCAGGAGACCTCATCTCGAAGCAAGCTTCCCGCTTAGATGCTTTCAGCGGTTATCCCTCCCGAACGTAGCCAACCAGCCATGCCCTTGGCAGGACAACTGGCACACCAGAGGTTCGTCCGTCCCGGTCCTCTCGTACTAGGGACAGCCCTTCTCAAGTCTCCAACGCGCACAGCGGATAGGGACCGAACTGTCTCACGACGTTCTAAACCCAGCTCGCGTGCCGCTTTAATGGGCGAACAGCCCAACCCTTGGGACCAACTCCAGCCCCAGGATGCGACGAGCCGACATCGAGGTGCCAAACCATCCCGTCGATACGGACTCTTGGGGAAGATCAGCCTGTTATCCCCGGGGTACCTTTTAGCCGTTGAGCGACACCGCTTCCACACGCCGGTGCCGGATCACTAGTCCCAGCTTTCGCTCCTGCTCGACACGTCCGTCTCACAGTCAAGCTCCCTTGTGCACTTACACTCAACACCTGATTACCAACCAGGCTGAGGGAACCTTTGGGCGCCTCCGTTACTCTTTAGGAGGCAACCGCCCCAGTTAAACTACCCACCAGACACTGTCCCCGAACCGGATCACGGTCCAAAGTTAGATGCCCGAAACAGTCAGAGTGGTATTTCACCAACGCCTCCACCGCCACTAGCGTGACAGCTTCACCGGCTCCCACCTATCCTACACAAACCATCCCAAACACCAATGTCAAGCTATAGTGAAGGTCCCGGGGTCTTTCCGTCCTGCTGCGCGAAACGAGCATCTTTACTCGTAGTGCAATTTCACCGGGCCCATGGTTGAGACAGTGGGGAAGTCGTTACGCCATTCGTGCAGGTCGGAACTTACCCGACAAGGAATTTCGCTACCTTAGGATGGTTATAGTTACCACCGCCGTTTACTGGCGCTTAGATTCCCAGCTTCGCGGGCCGAAACCCACTAACCAGTCCTCTTAACGTTCCAGCACCGGGCAGGCGTCAGTCCGTATACAGCGTCTTACGACTTCGCACGGACCTGTGTTTTTAATAAACAGTCGCTTCCCCCCGCTATCTGCGACCCCACCCAGCTCCGACCGAAAAGATCTTCACCAGACAGGGCTCCCCTTCTCCCAAAGTTACGGGGACAATTTGCCGAGTTCCTTAACCATGGTTCACCCGAACGCCTCGGTATTCTCTACCTGACCACCTGCGTCGGTTTAGGGTACTGGCCACACACGAACTCGCTAGAGGCTTTTCTCGACAGCATGGGATCACTCACTTCACCAAAAACGGCTCGGCATCACGTCTCAGCCACACGGTGCGCGGATTTACCAACACACCAGCCTACACGCTTACCCCCGGACAACCACCGCCGGGTAGAGCTACCCTCCTGCGTCACCCCATCACTTACCTACTACAACATCGGTTCCCAGACCAGAAAACCCAAGCTCCCCGAAGGGACCCTAGGCATCCAGCGTGGTTAGCATCCGTCGCCTCGATACTGGACGCTCGTGCACGGGTACGGGAATATCAACCCGTTATCCATCGACTACGCCTGTCGGCCTCGCCTTAGGTCCAGACTCACCCTGGGCGGATTAACCTGCCCCAGGAACCCTTAGTCAATCGGCGGCAACGTTTCTCACGTTGCTTTCGCTACTCATGCCTGCATTCTCACTCGCACACCCTCCACCACACGATCACTCGGCAGCTTCACCGGATGCACGACGCTCCCCTACCAACCCAGCCAAACGACTGGGCTCCACAGCTTCGGCGGTGTGCTTTAGCCCCGCTACATTATCGGCGCAGAACCACTTGACCAGTGAGCTATTACGCACTCTTTAAAGGATGGCTGCTTCTAAGCCAACCTCCTGGTTGTCTCAGCAACTCCACAACCTTTCCCACTTAGCACACGCTTAGGGGCCTTAGCTGATGATCTGGGCTGTTTCCCTCTCGACTACGAAGCTTATCCCCCGCAGTCTCACTGCCGCGCTTCACTTCACCGGCATTCGGAGTTTGTCTGACGTCAGTAACCTTGTCGGGCCCATCAGCCAAACAGTAGCTCTACCTCCAGCAAGAAACACGCGACGCTGCACCTAAATGCATTTCGGGGAGAACCAGCTATCACGGAGTTTGATTGGCCTTTCACCCCTACCCACACCTCATCCCCCAGGTTTTCAACCCTGGTGGGTTCGGGCCTCCACGAGGTCTTACCCCCGCTTCACCCTGGACATGGGTAGATCACTCCGCTTCGGGTCCACAGCATGCGACTCAACGCCCTCTTCAGACTCGGTTTCCCTACGGCTACCCCACCCGGGTTAACCTCGCCACACACCATGACTCGCAGGCTCATTCTTCAAAAGGCACGCCATCACCAACCCGAAAGTCAGCTCTGACGGCTTGACAGCACACGGTTTCAGGTACTATTTCACGACCCCTCACCGGGGCACTTTTCACCTTTCCCTCACGGTACTAGTGCACTATCGGTCACCAGGACGTATTTTGGCTTAGCAGGTGGTCCTGCCAGATTCACACGGAATTCCTCGGGCTCCGCGCTACTCGGGAGAACATCAACACCTAACCAACGACTTCATCTACGGGACTCTCACCCACTACGGTGCTGCTTCCCAACAGCTTCAACTATCGTCGATATCAGCGCTCCAGGCCGGCAGACCTGAAAAGATGCACCCCACAACCCCGCACACGCAACGACTGCCGTCTATCACACGCGCACGGTTTAGCCTCTTCCCCGTTCGCTCACCACTACTCAGGGAATCACTGTTGTTTACTCTTCCTACGGGTACTGAGATGTTTCACTTCCCCGCGTCACCACCAACTGCCCTATACATTCAGACAGCGGCAACCCGACACAACTCGGGCTAGGTTTCCCCATTCGGACACCCACGGATCAAAGCTCGGTTGACAACTCCCCGTGGACTATCGCGGCCTCCCACGTCCTTCATCGGCGCCTGGTGCCAAGGCATCCACCGTATGCCACTATCACTTGGCCACTACAGATAACAAGATGCTCGCGCACACTATTCACAAATCAAAACACCAACCGCATACCCAAACACCACTCACACCAGAAGCAAGAAGACTCATCGTCTCCCACCACCAGAACAAGAGTTCTCCGGGGCGGTCCGCGGGAACCAACCCAAGGGTTGCTTCCTCAGACACCCAACAGCGCGCCCCCGGGCGCTTCTAGTCGCCCGGGGCAAAGTTCGATTCTCATCTAAGCCACTCCCAACCGGTTCCACCAAGGGAACCCGGCGGGTCCACTTTCGAGTCCGACCAGCACATAGGAAAAACGCTGGTCTGTGAAAGACTCCTTAGAAAGGAGGTGATCCAGCCGCACCTTCCGGTACGGCTACCTTGTTACGACTTCGTCCCAATCGCCAGCCCCACCTTCACTCATTCCCTCCCACAAGGGGTTGGGCCACAAGTTTCGGGTGTTGCCGACTTTCATGACGTGACGGGCGGTGTGTACAAGGCCCGGGAACGTATTCACCGCGGCGTTGCTGATCCGCGATTACTAGCGACTCCACCTTCATGGGGTCGAGTTGCAGACCCCAATCCGAACTGAGACCGGCTTTTAGGGATTCGCTCCACCTCACGGTATCGCACGCCCATTGTACCGGCCATTGTAGCATGTTTGCAGCCCAAGACATAAGGGGCATGATGACTTGACGTCGTCCCCACCTTCCTCCGAGTTGACCCCGGCAGTCTCCCATGAGTCCCCACCATTACGTGCTGGCAACATGGAACAAGGGTTGCGCTCGTTGCGGGACTTAACCCAACATCTCACGACACGAGCTGACGACAGCCATGCACCACCTGTCACCCACCAACTAAATGACCCCACATCTCTGCAGGTCCACGGGTGATGTCAAACCTTGGTAAGGTTCTTCGCGTTGCGTCGAATTAAGCAACATGCTCCGCCGCTTGTGCGGGCCCCCGTCAATTCCTTTGAGTTTTAGCCTTGCGGCCGTACTCCCCAGGCGGGGCGCTTAATGCGTTAGCTACGGCGCGGAAACCGTGGAAAGTCCCCACACCTAGCGCCCAACGTTTACGGCATGGACTACCAGGGTATCTAATCCTGTTCGCTCCCCATGCTTTCGCTCCTCAGCGTCAGGTAAGGCCCAGAGACCCGCCTTCGCCACCGGTGTTCCTCCTGATATCTGCGCATTTCACCGCTACACCAGGAATTCCAGTCTCCCCTACCTACCTCTAGCATGCCCGTATCCACTGCAGAACCGGAGTTAAGCTCCGGTCTTTCACAGCAGACGCGACACGCCGCCTACGAGCTCTTTACGCCCAATAATTCCGGACAACGCTCGGACCCTACGTATTACCGCGGCTGCTGGCACGTAGTTAGCCGGTCCTTATTCCCCACCTACCGTCAACCCCGGGAGAACCCGGAGCCTGCGTTGGTGGTAAAAGAGGTTTACAACCCGAAGGCCGTCATCCCCCACGCGGCGTCGCTGCGTCAGGCTTTCGCCCATTGCGCAATATTCCCCACTGCTGCCTCCCGCAGGAGTCTGGGCCGTGTCTCAGTCCCAGTGTGGCCGGTCGCCCTCTCAGGCCGGCTACCCGTAATCGCCTTGGTAGGCCGTTACCCCACCAACAAGCTGATAGGCCGCGAGCCCATCCCTGACCGAAAAACTTTCCACCCTCCACCATGAGGTGGTGGGTCGTATCCGGTATTAGACGGCGTTTCCACCGCTTATCCCGGAGTCAGGGGCAGGTTGCTCACGTGTTACTCACCCGTTCGCCGCTCGTGTACCCCGAAGGGCCTTACCGCTCGACTTGCATGTGTTAAGCACGCCGCCAGCGTTCGTCCTGAGCCAGGATCAAACTCTCCATAAAGGTCACTCAACCCTGCCCGACCACCTGAAAGGGGTCTGGGCGGGTAAACCTAGAAGTAATCCTGACCAACCACTCTCGTGGTTAATCAAAGGAACCCTTCACACCGAACACGTGGTTCGTGTGTGACGGGGCCAAAACAAACATGGCTTAAAGAAAATCAAACACGCGCTGTTGAGTTCTCAAGAAACAACCGCTCTTCCCGTACAAGCCCCGGTTTGTGTGTCCGGTCGCTCTTCCGTGGAAGGCGTCTGCGTTTCCGCTTTGTTGTGTCTTTACTTTATCAGGTGTTCCGTGTCCCGCCAAATCGGCGGTTTCGGATCAACCGAACGGGGTAAAGCGCCCGCTTGTGTCACTTTATCCTACCTCGCGCGCCATTCCCGTTCGCAATTGATCGGCCCTGGAGCGCTCACTGAGCTTACCCGTTCCGAGCGCATGCTCGAACCAGTCGGTTCAGCGAGAGGAGTTCAGATCGCGGCCCGGTTCCGAGTCGGCCCTGAGGGCCGCTCACCGTCCCGCGGCGACTCGGAGAACATTACCCCCCGACCAGACCCCAGGCAAACCGAACGCGCTGTGTCGGCGGTCACCCTTCCCTGGATCGCTTGATTCCCCTGGTGCCTCACCAGACCCCACACCGCACACAGCACCCCTCGAAGCCCCTTCAGTCTCGCTACCACCAACTGAAACCTGTTCTCGTAAGCCTTCTGTGGAGATGCCGAGCGAGACTCGGAAACTTGCTGAAACACCCTTGAAATAAGGGGAAGAGCATCACATGATGTGCAGCACTGCTGGATGCAACAGATTCCAGTAGAGGCACCACCCCGCTCCACGGGGAGGATCCAGACCAGACCGCGTGCCGGATGTTCGGGGGGACGGCAGGCGCAGCGCGGTCCCGTACCCAAGGAACTACGCGCATGGACATCACATCCTCCGAACCCGTCGACGAGCCCCTGACGCCGCCCGCCGACCCCATCGGCACCGGCCCTGAGAGCCACACCAGTTGGAAGCGCTTCGCCCTGTTCGCCCTACCCGCGACCGCCGCGGTCGGCGGCATCGTCGTGGCCATGGCCGAGGGCGCGCTCGCCGCGTCGTTCACCGTCTCCGGGCAGGACTTCAAGATCTCCGCCGACGAACTGCACGGCGAGGGCTTCGTGCAGTACGGCTGGCTGAACGAGACCGCGCGCGGTGAGGCCGTGCCCGCCGCGGTGGCCGGAATCCGTGAGGCGGAGATCCACAACCTCTGCCAGTCGGTGCTCACCGAGTTCCCCATCATCGGCACCATCTCCCTCACCCTCACCGCTGGAGACCAGGGGACACCGGTTGAGGCCAGCAACCTGATGATCGACATGTCCCAGATGGACGGCAACGCCGAATTCGAGAACATCGAGATCGGCCGTGACGCCTCCACCCTCGACAAAGGGCCGGAGGGAGCACGGGGCTTCCAGGACACCTTCGGCATGCAGTCGGACACCATCCACGTCGAGGGCCTGGAGCAGACCGCCCGTGCGGCCAGCGCCGGAACCTTCCGGCTCTCTGGGCTGAGCCTCAGCCTGCGGCTCGGGGACGACGAGTGCTTCTGAGGGGAACGCGTCGGGGGTCCCGCCGCCCCGGGGAGGGGACGCGCGGCCCGCGTGCCTGGCGTGCCTGGCGCAAACGCCGCCCCTTCGCGGGCGGGCTCCTGATCATCGCCTCCGGCGTCGTACTGGCCTCATTCGTGATCATGCCGCTGGAACTGATGGTTCAGACGGGCGTCGGCGGGGTCTCGTCGCTGCTGTTCGGCGGGATGCTCGTCCTGCTCGGTCTGGTCACCTGGTTCACCCCGAACCAGCACGTCATCACCGGATCGCTGGCCGGATTCCTCGGCCTGGGCGCGCTCATCCTGTCGAACCTCGGCGGCCTACTGGTCGGCACCCTGCTGGCCCTGCTCGGCGGCGGCCTCGCCTTCGCCTGGCGGCCCGTCGCACGTCCGCCCCATCGGCGCTGACCCCTGGTCCCTCGTCCCTCCGACGACCCCACGAGCTCCCGGGGCGCGCGGGCTCCGGCCCACGCGTTCCCGGTCCCGTCCGGCAAGTCCCGTCTACCTACATCGGCGCGATTCCCCAGTACCGCTGGGCGTCGCTCGTGTGTGGCGCCCGGCCACCACACAAGGAGTCATCATGTCGGTTCCCCGACCGAGATCCCGCACCCGCTCCTGCCTCGCCGTGTCCGCCGCGGCCTCCGCCGGCGTCCTCAGTCTCACCCTGGGCGGCACCGCCCTGGCCGCGCAGGCCGCCTCCACCACCGTCGAGCCCGCCGGGGCCGCCTTCGAGGCGTCGATCTCCGGCAGCGCCGTCTTCACCGCCGGGAACGTCGTGATCACCTGCGACACCTCGTCGACCTCCCCCGGAGGCGGCAACAACCTGGTTCCCGACGCCCCCGGCAACCACAACCCCGCGGGTCCGGTCTCCGGCCCGATCAACTCCCCGGACTTCACGGACTGCTCCACCAACATCACGTTCGTGTCCGCCACCGTCGACGTGGTCGACCCGGTGTGGCAGATGTCGATGCAGCACGGTTCGCCGTCCGTGGGCACCATGGTGGTCCCGGCCGGGGGCATCGTGGTGACCACGAGCGGCCTGGCGTCGTGCACCGCCACGGTGAGCCCGAACGCCGACATCGGCATCGCGGGCACGTGGACCAACGGCGCTTCGGTCTCAACGCTGGAGTTCGACACCACCGCGCCGACCGTCGTCGAGGGCGGCTTCGGCTGCCCGACGGAGGTGACCGAGTCCGGCTTCACCGCCACCTACGCGGTCACCAACGCCGACGACCCGACGGCGCCGATCACCGTGACCGGCTGACCCCGACCAGCTGACGGGGGCACGGGGCCGACCCGTGTCCCCGGGGAGCCCGGCCCGCGCGGGCCGGGCTCCCGGAAGAGGGTCGAGGGGTCAGTTCTCGTCCTCCATGTCCTCCGTGTCCTCCATGGAGTCGGTGGAGTCCTCCATGCCGTCGTCCATGGCGTCCTCCTCCGTCATGTCGTCGTCCATGGAGTCGTCCATGGAGTCGTCCATGTCCTCCTCTTCCATGCCCTCATCCATGGAGTCCTCATTCATGGAGTCCTCCTCCATGCCGTCCTCGGTCCCCTCCTCCATCTCCTCGCTCTCCACGGCGGGCTCGTCGCCCGCCGTGTCGTTGCACGCGGCCAGGGAGAGGGCGGCGGTGGCGCTGATGGCTCCGGCCACGAGGAGGCGGCGCAGGGTGTTGCGTGCGGTCATGGTTGGCTCTTTCCTGTTCTGCCGTTGATCCGTCGTCCGTCCCGGAGCCCCGTCCACGGGCCCCCGGGGGGTCTTGTGTCCACGTCCGGGGGCCGACCGTCAGGTGACGGTCACCTCGATCGTGTGGTGGCCGGTCGCTCCGTCGGGGGCCACGGCGGCCCGCTCCGACGTCTGTGTCGCACCGCCCCTGTCGGTGGCACGCACGGAGATCCGGTGCTCCCCCGGTTCGGCGTCCCACTCGTGAACCCACTGGCGCCAGGTGTCGGCGGTGTCCTCCTCGGCCAACGTGGCCGCGCGCCACTCGCCGTCGTCCACTCGGACCTCCACCCGGTCGATCCCGGTGTGCTGTGCCCAGGCCACACCCGCGAGCATGGTCGTCCCGGCGGGCACCGTCGCGCGTTCGCGCGGCGTGTCGATCCGCGACTGTGTCTTGATCGGTCCCCGGGCCGACCACCCCCTCGGGACCCAGTAGGCGTCGAAGGCGTCGAAGGTGGTCAGCTCGATGTCGACGATCCATTTGCAGGCCGACACGTACCCATACAGGCCGGGCACCACCATGCGGGCGGGAAACCCGTGCTCGTGGGGGAGGGGCTGCCCGTTCATCCCGATCGCGATGAGGGCGTCGCGCCCGTCCATCACGTCGGCCACGGGCGTGCCGATGGTCATGCCGTCCTCGGAGCGTGACACGAGCTGGTCCGCCGGTCCGCCGTCCGCGGGTGGGCGCACACCCGCTTCCTCCAGGAGGGTGGCGAGCGGCACGCCGATCCAACGCGCGTTGCCCACGTACTCTCCACCGATCGGGTTGGAGACGCAGGCCAGGGTGATGTCGCGTTCGGTGAGGTCGTCCCGGGCGAGCAGGTCCGCGAAGGTGTACACCCGCTCGCGCGCGCCCAGTCCGTGGACCCGGAGCGACCAGGTGGAGGCGTCCACGCGCGGTATGGAGAGGGCGGTGTCGATCCGGTAGAACTCGTCGTTCGAGGTGAAGAAGGAGGCCAGCCCGTCGATCTCCAGGTCCGCGCCGTCAGGGACGGGGGCCGCCGGGAAGGCGGGCCGGGGGAGGGAGACGTCCTCTCGCGCGAGGCCGACGCCCGTGCTGGACGAGGCCAGCGTTCTGGCGACCGTCCCCGCGCCCGCCGAGGCGACAGCGGCGGCGCCCGCGAGCAGGGTGAACCTCCTGCGGTCGAATCCCCGGGGCTCCTCCGCGGCGGTTCGGGTCCCCTCCGGAGCGGGCTGGTGCTCGTCCGGGGCGGAGGGCACCGGTCGTGACGCCGCCCTGAGCAGCCAGACGAGGACTCCGCCGCAGGCGACCGCCCCGGCGAGTGTCGGAAGCGTGTCGAGCACCCCGCTCCCGGGACGGGTGAGGGCCGCGGCCAGACCGACCGCCCCGAACACCGCGATCCCCGCGAAGCCGATCCACCTCCGCCGGGCCGCGGCCGCGCCCAGCAGCGCCGCCGCGGCCGCCAGGATCATGCCCATACCGACGAACAGGGCGATCTTGTCGGCCGTCCCGAAGGTGTCGACCGCGAACTGCTTCACCGGCTGCGGGGTGAGATCGACGACGGCGTCGCCCACGGCCAGGAGCGGTGTCGACGCGGGCCTGGACAGCAGGGCGCCGACGACCTCGGCCGTCGCGAGCGCGGCACCGGTCGCGACCAGGCCGACGATCGCTCCCGGCAGGCGTCCGGTGGTGCGGGTGGTGTCGAACATGCCCTGGGTTCGGAACCGGTCCGGCCGGGGAGACGTGGAATAGGATCACGAAAAGGTAAACATGTCCCGATCGGGACGTCGCCCCGCCGCACTCCGCGCCGAATACCGGGAAACGGCAGGCGGGAGGACGGTGACCGTGGAACGGGTGAGAGACATCGGGATGGATGGCGCCGGCAGGCCCGGCGGGGGATCGGTGCCCTCGAACGACGAGCTGGCCGAGCTGGTCCGCAAGACGGCGGTGGGCGACCTCGCCGCGTTCGAGCGTGTCTACCGGGAACTGTGCGGACCGGTGTTCGGTGTGGTGCGCCGGGTCCTCCTGGACGAGGCCCAGTCCGAGGAGGTGGCCCAGGAGGTGTTCCTGGAGGTGTGGCGGCACTGTTCCCGTTTCGACCCCGCGCGCGGGAGCGCCCGTTCCTGGGTGCTGGTGATCGCGCACCGCAGGGCGGTCGACCGGGTGCGGTCGGAGGAGGCCGCGACGGAGCGCACAGCCGCGGCGGGCCGCCTGGAACCGGGGGCGACCCCGGCCGACGGCGTGGAGCAGCACGTCGAGACCAGTCTCGAACGGGAGAAGGTACGGCGCTGTCTGCGCCGGCTCACCGAACTGCAGCGCGACGCCGTCCGGCTCACCTACTACACGGGCTACACGCAACGGGAGGCGGCCGACCTGCTCAAGGTCCCGTTGACCACGTTGAAGGGACGCCTGCGCGACGGTCTGATCCGACTCCGTGACTGCTTGGGGGTGGCCGCATGAGCGACGTGGACATCCACGGCCTGATCGCCGGATACGCGGTGGACGGTCTGGATCCGCAGGAGCGTGCCGCTGTGGAGCGGCACCTGCCCGAGTGTGACGACTGCCGACGCGACCTGGCGGAGTTCCGGGAGACGCTGGTCAGACTGGCTTACGCGGAGGCCGCCCAGCCGTCGGAGGAGTTGTGGACGCGGATCAGCGCCCAGGCGCGTCGGACGCGTCAAGCACCGCTCCCGCCCCTCCCGAAGGCGGACGGGGAGCGGGCGGCGGGGCACGGGGGTCCGGCCGACGGGGACGAGGGCGGGAACCACGGCGGGGACGGGAGCGCCGCCGAGGTGGTGCGCGGCCCGGCGCACTGGTGGCGCAGGCAGTTGCCGTGGCTCGTGGCGGCGGCGTGCGCACTGGTCGCGGTGTCACTGGGGGTCACACTGCTGTCCGTGGGCCGCACCATGGAGGAGAGCCAGCGGCACCACGCCGAGGTCGAGGCCCTGCTCGCCGCGCCGGACACGCACATGCACGAGGGACCGCTGGGGGACGACGCCCGGGCCACGGCCTTCACCTCCTATGAGATGGACGCGCTCATGCTCGTCGTGGAGGGGCTGCCGGACGCGCCTCAGGGGATGGCCTACCAGATGTGGTACGTCGACGAGGACGGAATGCGGTCAGCCGGGATGCTCTCGCTGTCGTCGGACGGGCGCTACGCCGGGATGGCGCACGACATGGGCTCCCCCGTCCAGGTGGGGGTCTCCCTGGAACCGGAGGGAGGCATGCCCGAACCGAGCGAGCGGCCCATGAAGTTCGACCTCTGATCAGCTTCCGGGCGATCCGCGCCCGGAAGCCCCGCGAAGCACCCGCTGCTCTGTCCCGGAGTGACAAACCGGCCCGACCGGACACTCACTCCGGAACAAAGAAAAACCGGCGGCCCGTCGCCTACCGTCGCAGTACTCCGGGGAGTCGGGCGGCGAAGGCTCTCCGGTGAGGCGCGGACCGCTTCGCCCGTCCCTGATGACCCTTCGGAGACATCATGGCGTCCAACGCCGGAAGCCCGTCCGACACCTCACCCCTGCGACAGACCCTGAGCACGGTACGGGTCCTCGTCCGCTCCGGGGTGATCAGCCCCGGGCGGCCCGACCGGATCATCCGGCAGCTGCGCGCCCTGCGCACCTGGGGTGCGACGGTGGCCGGGGCCTACGCCGCCGCGAACGAACGTGTCCCCGACCGGGTGGCCGTGGTCGACGAACGGGGTGCGGCCACCTTCCGGGAGATGGACCTGCGTGGTCGCGCCCTCGCCCGCATGCTGCACCGCCGCCTGGGTGTGGGCGAGGGGTCGCGGGTGGGGGTGCTGTGCCGCAACCACAGCGCGTTCGTGCAGGCGATGATCGCCTGTGGTCGTCTGGGCGCCGACTCCGTCCTGCTGAACACGGGACTGTCCCCCGGGCAGTTGGCCGCCGCGTCGGTGACCAACGGGGTGTCGGTGCTCATCGTCGACGACGAGTTCGAGGACCGGTGCTCAAAGGTCCCCGGTGATGTTCCCCGTGTCCGGGCCTGGGGGGACGTCCCGGACGAGGGCCTCCAGGTTCCGTGGCGCGCCCAGGAGGGCGCGGAGGCCGATCCGGCGCCGCCGAGTCGCCCGGGGAGGCTGATCGTCCTGACCTCGGGGACGACGGGCACGCCGAAGGGCGCGCGCCGCCCGACGCCGCGGGGTCCGCGGGACGCGGCGTCCGTGCTGTCCCGGATCCCGCTGCACGCGTCGGACCGCGTCCTGGTCTCGGCGCCGTTCTTCCACACGTGGGGGTTGGCGGGTGTCCAGTTGGGGATGTCCCTGCGCACGACACTGGTCACGCGCCGCCGGTTCGACCCGGAGGACGCGTTGCGGGCCGTGGCCGAGGAACGCTGCACGGTGCTGGTCGCGGCCCCGGTGATGCTGCGGAGGATCATGGACCTGCCCGCGCGGGTACGGGCGAGGTACGACACCTCGTCGCTGCGCATCGTGGCGTGCAGCGGTTCCGCGCTGAGCCCCCGGCTGATCACGGAGTTCATGGACGAGTTCGGGGACGTCCTCTACAACCTGTACGGGTCGACCGAGGTGTCGTGGGCGACCATCGCGACCCCGGAGGACATGCGCAAGGCGCCGAGCACGGCGGGGCGGCCCCCGGTGGGCACACGGGTGGCGATCCTCGACGCGGAAGGTGAGGAGGTGCCCCCGGGGACGGAGGGGTCGATCTTCGTCGGCAACGCGATGCTGTTCGACGGGTACACCAACGGTGCGAACAAGCGCAGTGCGCACGGGCTCATGGAGACCGGCGACCGGGGGCACATCGACGCCGAGGGACTGCTGCACGTCGCCGGGCGCGACGACGACATGATCATCTCGGGTGGGGAGAACGTCTTCCCCCGCCCCGTGGAGGAGTCGATCCTGACGCTGCCCTCGGTGCGCGAGGTGGCGGTGACGGGTGTGCCGGACGACGAGTTCGGCCACCGCTTCGCGGCGTTCGTCGTGCCGCGTGAGGGTGCGCGGGTGGACCCGAACGAGGTCCGGCTGACCGTCCGCAGGGAGCTCGGCCGATTCTCCGTGCCGCGTGACGTGGTCCTGTTGGACGAGTTGCCGCGCAATCCCGCGGGCAAGGTGATGAAGCGGTACCTGCCGACGGACCTTCCCCAGCGGTGACGGCGTCCGCCGGTTCCGTCCGGTGCTCGGCTTCCGGCGGCCCGCGGGCCGCCGGAGGGCCTTCGGGCTCGTGAGCCGGCCGAGCGCGGGTCCGCCCGCCCGGGGCGATACCTTCGAGGCACCCTAAGACCTCGTGCGCGAGGACATCGAAAACTTTGACATCGCCCACGCGGTAACTACCATGTGTTCGGTGTCGGACCGAACCCCTGCCCCTGAGGGCGGTTCCCCCCTGCCCCCCGTCGACGAGCAGATGTGCTTCGCGCTGTACACCGCCGCGCGGGCCGTCACCAACCTCTACCGGCCCTTCCTGGATCCGCTGGGGCTGACCTACCCCCAGTACCTGGTGATGATGCTGCTGTGGGAGCGGGGAGACTGCTCCGTCAAGGAGATCGGTTCCGTCCTGCAACTCGACTACGGCACCCTCACCCCGATGCTCAAGCGTCTGGAGACACGGGGCCTCCTCCACCGCGGCCGCGATCCCGAGGACGAGCGGACCGTCCGCGTCACCGCCACCGACAAGGGGCGGGGGCTGCGCGACCGGGCCGAGGGCATCCCCGAGGCGATCGGCCGGGCCATCGCGCTCCCCGAGGGCGAGTTCGAGTCCACGCGCCTGTCCCTGGGGCGCCTGAGGAGCAACGTGCTCGACCACGGCGTGCCCCCCTCCGAGTCACACCCCTGAAATCCCCGTCACCGTGTCCACTATCGGGGGATGGCGACGGACACGGTCGACGGCGAGGGCGGGCACCACGGGGGTCGTGCCCGCCTGCTCCGTGTGTGGGCGGGCCGTCGTGCCCGCCCACACACGTGTCAGCGCCCTCCGCCGGAGCACGGTGTCCACCGGAACCCCGTAACGGGGCGGGGCGACTGCGTTACCTTGGTGACATGTCGATCTGGGCGTCGGACAACCGCAGCGGACAGGTCCGCGAGGCCCTCACCATGCTCCTGTCCCAGGGGGTGATCGACGACTTCCGTATCCGCCCCGAGGACGAGTTCCCCTTCCGGGTGCAGATCTCCGCCGGCGTCGTACCGATGACCGAGCACCAGGCGGCGCACTTCGCGCTGGGCGCCACGGTCGCCCACTTCGGCCGCCTGGCCAGGGGTGAGAGCCCGCTCTGAGGGGGTCAGCCGACCGGGTCGCCGATGCCCCAGAACGCGACCGTGTGACCGGTCGAGCAGACGGTGTCGAGGAAGTAGGCGCCCGCGCTCCCGCACCCGGTGGAGGGCTCGACGGGAACGCCGTGCCCCATACCCGACACCGTGTACCGGGCGACGGCCGCCGTCGTCGGTCCGCCTCCGTGGTAGGCCGCCGTGGTGGAACCGCCGATCGTCTCGGTGCTGTCGGGTTCACCGGACACGCCCGCGACGTTCGTCCACTGCGCGACGCTCGCGTCCGCGTTGGCGGGAACGACCGTGTAATCGGCGGTGCCGTGCCAGACGGCGACGCGCGGCCACGGTCCCGTCCAGTCGGGATACTTGGCGCGCACCTGGTCGCCCCACTGTCCGGGGGTCCGGGTCACACCCGGGTTCATGCAGGTGAACGCGTCGAGCATGCCGTCGGCGCACCCCACGGGCACACCGGCGACGACCGACCCCCCGGCGAAGACGTCGGGGTAGGCGGCGAGCAGCTCACCGGCCATCGCGCCGCCGGCGGAGAGACCGGACACGTACACCCGGTCGGCGTCGAGCCCGTACTCGGCCACGGCGTACCCGGCCATGGAGCGTACGGAGGCGGCCTCGCCGGACCCTCTGGCCACGTCGCCGGGAGAGAACCAGTTGAAGCAGCGGCTGAAGTTGTTCAGGTAGTTCTGCTGGGCGTAGACGAGGGCGAAGCCGGAAGCGTCGGCGTGCTCGGCCCAGCCGGAGTGGGCGTGGTAGGCGGCCGCGTCCTGGCCGCAGCCGTGCAGGAGGACGACCAGGGGTGCGTCGTCGGGGAGACCGTCGGGCACGTACGCGTACATGCCGAGGTTTCCGGGGTCGGCGCCGAAGGAGGGCACCGGGGTCAGTGTCGCGGCCTCGGCACGCGGTGCGGTGGCGAGGAGGACGGTCGCGGCGGCGGCGACCAGGGCCAGCAGCGCCGCGACGGACGTTCGGAGGGTCGGGGCCGTCCGAACGGCCCTGGGGGAGTTCATGGGAACCTCCGGGTTCGACGGTGGGGGTCGGGTTCGGCCGAACCGTCGCACGGAGCCTAACCCGGACTGTGACCCAGTCGACATGTCGATGAGACCCTGATCACAGAAGCTCGCGCCGTAGGAACTCCACAGTCCCCCTGAAGGCATGTCAATCCACCACACATCCTCGGTGGCGCGTGTGTACCCGAACTCCATCCCGTGTTCGGCCCGCCCGACCTACGTTGCTGGCATGACGATGCACGAGTCCCCGTCGGGCACGGTCGAGCAGGCGCCCGGCACCCCCGCCCCGACCACCGCCGCCCACACCGCCCGGGTCGACCTGACCGGCAGGACCGCGCTGGTGACCGGTGCCGCCAGCGGCATCGGCCGCGCCTGCGCGCTGCGGCTCTCCGCCTCGGGTGCCGCCGTCCGGATGGCGGACCTGGACGGTCGGGCCCTCGCGGAGCTGGCCGACCAGGGCGTCGGCGAACCCGTCGAGATCGACCTCACCGACCTGGACGCCGCCGAGGAGGCCGGGCGCGGCGCCGACATCGTCGTGAACAACGCGGGGGTCCAGACGGTCGCCCCCGTCCAGGACTTCCCACCGGAGCGTTTCTCGTTCATCCTTCGACTCATGGTCGAGTCGCCGTTCCGCGTCGTGCGCGGCGCCCTCCCGCACATGTACGAGCGGGGCTGGGGCCGCGTCGTGAACATCTCCTCGGTGCACGGGCTGCGCGCCTCGGCCTACAAGTCGGCCTACGTGACCGCCAAGCACGGGTTGGAGGGGTTCTCCAAGGTGGTGGCCCTGGAGGGCGCTGAGCACGGCGTGACCTCCAACTGTGTGAACCCCGGCTACGTGCGCACCCCCCTGGTGGAGCGGCAGATCGCCGAACAGGCGGCGGCGCACGGTATCCCGGAGGAGCGGGTGGCCGCGGAGGTCCTGTTGGCCCGGAGTCCGGTGAAGCGGCTGATCGAACCGGCCGAGGTCGCCGAACTCGTCGTCTACCTGTGCGGTGACGACGCGTCGTTCGTCAACGGCGCGTCGCTGGCCGTCGACGGAGCATGGAGCGCGAGCTGAACACCATCCCCACGTCCGAGGACGGCGCGTCCCCGGACGACCTCCCGGACGAGCACCCCGACCACGCGTCCGCCGACGGCCCGGCGGGCCCGGTGGACCAGGCGCCCTTCCTGGACCTCCTCCTGCGGGACGCGCCGACCGTCGAGTACGAGCGGCCGGTGCTGCGCGCCCGCGCGGAGGGCGCCGACCCGGCCGTCGTGGCCGCCCTGGAGAGCGCGAAGCTGACGGCGCTGCGCGTCCGTTCGGTCATGCGCGACCGGCAGCGCCGCGAGTCCGAGCTGAGCGCCCTGTTCGAGACGGCCAACGACCTGGCGGGGATGCGCAGCCTGGACCAGGTCCTCCAGGCGATCGTGGAGCGGGCCCGGCACCTGCTCGGCACGGATGTCGCGTACCTGACCCTGAGCGACCCGGAGGCCGGCGGCACGTACATGCGGGTGACGTCGGGGTCGGTGTCGGCGTCCTTCCAGCAGCTGCGGCTCGGCGCGGGCAAGGGTCTGGGCGGCCTGGTGGCCAAGACCGCGCTGCCCTACGTCACGGCGAACTACTTCACCGACCCGCGGTTCACCCACGCGGAGAACATCGACCACGCGGTGCGCGAGGAGGGCCTGGTGGCCATTCTGGGCGTACCGCTGAAGATGAACGGCCGCGACGTGGGGGTGCTGTTCGCGGCCAACCGGCGTGAACGGCCGTTCGCGCACTCGGAGGTGGCGCTGCTGGCATCGCTGGCCACGCACGCGGCGATCGCGATCGACAGCGCCAACCTCATCGACGACACCCGCCGCGCCCTGGACGAGCTGCACACGGTGAACGAGCGGCTCCAGCGGCACACCGCGTCCGTGGAGCGGTCGGCGGCGGCGCACGACCGGCTGACCGACCTCGTGCTGCGCGGCGGCGGGGTGCGCGAGGTGGCGGCGGCGATCGCGGAGGTGCTGGGGGGTTCGGTGCTCATCCACGACACGACCTCGGACGCGTCGGTGACCGCCACCCCCGAGGGCGTGGTCGGCGAGGCCGAACCGGGTGGTGACCCGTCACACGACGCCGACCTCGCCGAGGCGGTGCTCTCGTCGCTGGCCAGCGGGCGCGCCGTGCTCGCGGGCGAACCGGGTGAGGCCGGCGAGCCGGACGGCCGGACGTGGGTGGCCGCGGCGGCGGCCGGGAGCGAACCGCTGGGCACGCTCGTGCTGCACGGTGTCGTCCTGGACGACACCGACCAGCGAATCCTGGAGCGCGCGGCGATGGTGACCGCCCTGCTCCTGCTCATCCGCCGGTCGGTGAGCGAGACCGAGCACCGGGTCCGCGGCGACCTGCTCAACGAACTGCTGGAGGTCCGCGCGCGCGAACCGGGGTCGCTGCGCCAGCGCGCCGCGCTGCTCCGCGCCGACCTGGACGCGCCGCACGTGCTGGTGGTGGCGGAGGCGCCCGGCGCCGATCCGGGCCGGGTGCGGTCGGCGGCGACCCACGTCGCGGAGACCACCGGAGGGCTGACCGGTCAGAGGTCCGGTCGGATGGTGCTGGCGCTGCCCGGGACCGACCCCGCCGAGGCGGGCCGCCGGGTGGTCGCGGAGCTGTCGGCGGCGGCGAACGGCCCGGTGACGGCGGGACTGGCCGGGCCGACGGAGGGGCCGGAGACGTTCCGGGACGCGTTCACCGAGGCGACGCGCTGTCTGCAGACCCTGCGGGCACTGGGCCGCGAGGGGGACGCGGCCACCGCCGACGACCTGGGCTTCTCCGGTCTGCTGCTGAGCCAGGACCGGGACGTGCCGGGGTTCGTCACGGCGGCCCTCGGCCCTCTGCTCGAGTACGACGCCAGGCGAGGAACGCTGCTCGTGGAGACGCTGCGCGCCTACTTCGCGGCCGGGGGCAACCTGTCCCGCGCCAAGGACGACCTGCACATCCACGTCAACACCGTGGCGCAGCGCCTGGAGCGGGTCGGTCAGCTGATCGGGGCGGACTGGCAGCGCCCCGACCGCGCGCTCGAACTACAGCTCGCCCTGCACCTGCACGGTCTGCTCGACCAGGGAGTGGATCTCCTGGGCGAGCAGAACGGCGGTTGAGGAGAACATCGGGCTGTAGTGGTTGTCGTCGGGCAGCTCCAGGAGGGCGAGGTCGTCGGGGAGCCCGGCCAGACGTTCGGGCGTGTACAGGCCGGGACTCTCGTCGAGCAGACCGCGCGCCGCCCAGGCCAGGCGGGCGGGGCGGGACAGACGGTGGACCGCGCCCAGCGTCTCGGGGTCAGTGAGGACCTGGGAGCCGTCGACCCGGGCGGCCTCCTCCGAGCAGGCCGAGCGCAGCTCGGGCGGGGTACCGGTGAGGTCGCGCGTGACGTAGTGGTCCACCCAGGTGTTCCACCGTCCGGCCATGGCGGGGTGTCCCCGCCAGAAGTCCCGGTAGGCGTCGGCGCTGGTGAACGACATGCGGAGCCGGGTCATGGCGGGGCCGAGCACGTCCTCGATGTCGACCCCGGGCGGCACGGGGAGCCCGTGGCCGCCGTCGATGAGGAGCAGGCCGGTGACCCGGTCGGGGTGGCGGACGGCGGCCAAGCACGCCACGAAGGCGCCCATGGAGTGGCCGACGAGGACGGTGCGGTCCACACCGTGGGCGTCGAGGACCGCGATGACGTCGTCGACGTGGGCGCCCAGCCCGAAGGGCCCGGGCAGGTGACCGCTGCGACCGCGACCGCGCAGGTCGGGAGCGATCAAGGGCGGTCCGCCCAGCCGCTCCAGCTCGACGGCCAGGCGGGCCAGGGCGTACCCGTTGGCGGTGATGCCGTGGATGCCCAGGACCGGGGTCCCGGGTCCCGTGCCCCAGCGGGTGACGGCGAGGTCGCCGCCTGGCACGGGGACGGTGGACGCGTTCCCGTCGGTCCAGGTGGCTTCCGGGCCGCGTTCCGTCTCGGTCATGCTGCCTCCTTCGTGTGCGCGGGGCCCCGGCGGTCCCGCAGTGCCGACGTGATCCTTCCCGGGAGCGCGACGACGCCACCGGGGAAGAAGAAGACCATCAGGACGAACAGGGCGCCGAGGACGAACAGGGGCTGCGCGAGCGGGGCGGCGATCCACGCGGGGAGGGCGGCGAAGGCGTCGGATCCGCCGAGCTGGAGGAGCCGGTGGTCGGCGTAGGTGTACAGGGCCGCCCCCACCAGCGGCCCCCAGCGTGTGCCCGCGCCGCCCAGGGCCACCATCACCAGCAGGGTGAGGGTGAACTCGGCGGTGGTGACGACGGGGGTGACACCCCCGGCGACCAGCAGGTAGACGACGCCGCCCAGGGAGGCCAGCCCTCCGCTGACGGTGAACGCCGCCAGTTTGTAGGGGTAGGGGTTGACGCCCAGCACCGCGACGCGCTGCTCGTTGGCCCGGATCCCCCGCCAGACCCGGCCGACCGGGGAGGCGTCCAGCCACCACACCACCGCGAGGCTGACCGCGACGTAGGCGACGGCGACCCAGTACAGGTTGACCGTGTCGACCACGCCCACGAGCGCGTCGGGAACGTGGTCGGTGTCGAGGGAGAGGCCCTCCTCACCGCCGGTGACCCGTCCGGGGTCGCGGGCGACGAGGATCGATCCGGCCTGGGCGAAGGCGAGCGTCACCATGGCCAGGGCGATCCCGTTGACCCGCAGCGAGACCGCGCCGAGGGCGAGGGACATCAGGGTGCCGCCGAGCACCGAGAGGAGGGCCGCCCACACGAGGGGCAGATCCAGCACGGACATGAGCAGCGCGGCGGCGTAGGCGCCGCAGGCGAAGTAGAGGGCGTGCCCGAAGGAGAGCAGCCCCACGCGTCCGTAGAGCAGGTCGTAGCTGGTGGCCAGGCCGCCGAAGACCAGGCAGGTGGCGAGCAGGTGCAGGGCCGGGGGACCGTTCAGCGCGCCCTCGAACAGCCCGGGCAGGCTCAGCGTCGAGAACGGCAGTGTCAGCGCCACCGCGAGCACGGCGGCCGGGACCGCCCAGCCCGGCACGCGCCGACGCGCGCGGGCGGCGGAGTTCTGGGAGCCGGGTTCGGCGGGACCGGGCTTCGGGGCCTTCGCCGTCACGTCGGTCTCGGTCATCACGCCACCCTCTCCGCGGACTTCCTGGCGGCCAGTCCGCCCTGCCGGGTGAGCAGCACCAGGGCGAGGAGGACGACCACGGCGATGTCGCCCAGACCGGCGACGGTGTAGTAGTTGGCGAACTGTTGGACGAGGCCGACGGCCAGTGAGGCCACCGCGCACCCGGTGAGCGAGGTGGTCCCGCCGATCACGACGACGATGAACGCGAAGATCAGCAGGGACAGACCCTGGGTCGGGGTGACCACGCCGAAGTAGAGGCCGCCGAGCGCCCCCGCCAGCGCGGCGGCGGCGCCGCCGATCGCGAACACCAGGGTGAACGCCTTGCGGACGTCGATGCCCAGGGCGGTGACCATCGCCCGGTCCTGGACGCCCGCGCGGACGATGAGGCCGTAGCGGGTGCGGGCGTTGAACAGCCAGAGCGCGGTGAACACGGCGACGGCGGCGAGGATCAGCAGGAAGCGGTCCCGGGGGACGTTCACACCGAGCACGCCGACGGTGCCGGACACCAGGTCGGGGCGCGGGAAGGGGAGCGGGTCGGCGCCCCAGACGGCTTGGAGCAGCGCGGGCACGGCCAGGCTGAGGCCGACCGTGGCGAGGATCTGCTCGCGGTGCCGCCCGTACAGCGGGCGGATGACGCAGAGTTCGACGAGGGTGGCGGCGAGCGTGCCCGCGGCGACCCCGAAGGCCACGGCGAGCAGGAAGCCGAACCCGTCCGGCCCCGCGCCCGGCAGGTACTCGCTCGCCCACCAGGTGCCGTAGGCGCCGATGGCGAGGAACGCGCCGTGCGCGAAGTTGAGCACGTCCATCAGGCCGAAGATCAGCGACAGGCCCGAGGCGATGAGGAAGTACAGGGCGCCCAGGCCCAGGCCCGTGAGGGTGAGGAGGACGATGGTGCTCACGTGTGCCTCCCTGTGGTGTTCCCGGCCGGGGCGGAGCGCCCCACACCGAGCAGTGAGCGGACGCGGTCGGGGTCGTCGAGGAGGTCGGTGGCCGGTCCGGTGTGGATGACGCGGCCCGCGTCCAGGACGACCGCCCGATCGGCGACGCGGCGGACGAGCGGCAGGTTCTGCTCGACGAGCAGGACCGGCACCCGTTCGGCCGCGCGGGCGACCGCGTCGGCGACCTCCGCGACGATCCTGGGCGCGAGGCCCTTGGTGGGCTCGTCCACGACGAGCAGGGCGTTGTCGTTGAGCAGGGCGCGGCCGATGGCGAGCATCTGCTGCTGGCCTCCGGACAGGGTGCCCGCCGGTTGGGCGGCGCGCTCGCGCAGTTCGGGGAAGAGTTCGTGGACGAGGCCGTAGCGGGGCCGTCCGGTCCGGCGCTCGGCCAGTCGCAGGTTCTCCGCGACGGTGAGCGCGGAGAAGACGCCGCGGTCCTCGGGGACGTAGCCGATCCCGCGCGCGACGATCGCGTGCGTGGGCAGCGCGGTGGTGTCGGCGCCGTCGAACCGTACCCGGCCGGTGCGCGGCACCAGGCCGAGCAGGGCCTTGACCGTCGTGGTCTTGCCGACGCCGTTGCGGCCGAGGAGGGCGGTGACGCCCCGGCGCGGCATCGTGAAGGACACCCCCTGGAGGATGTGCGATCCCTCGATCCACACGTGCAGGTCGGCCGCCTCCAGGAGCGGCTCGGCGCCGGTCACGCCGCGTCCCCGAGGTAGGCGGCCTGGACGCGGGGGTCGGACATGGCCGAGTCGGGGTCGGTGTGGGCGAGCAGGGCGCCGTGGTGCAGGACGGCCAGTCGGTCGGCCATGTCGAGAAGGACCTCCATGTGGTGTTCGACCATGAGGACCGAGCGGCCCCGTTCGCGGTGCACGTCACGGATGACGGCGGTGAGCTCGCCGACCTCGCCGGCGCTGACCCCGGCCATGGGCTCGTCCAGGAGGATGAGCCGGGGGCCGCGCGCGAGCAGGAGGGCGAGTTCGAGCTTGCGTTTGTCCCCGTGGGAGAGCTCTCCGGCCAGGGCGTCCACGCGGTGGGAGAGGCGGACCAGGTCCAGGACGTCGACGGTCTCGGGGCCGCCGTCGGGGGCGGCCCGCCGCCAGAAGCGGTGGGAGCCCCCGTCGCGGGCCTGGACGGCGAGGCCGACGTTGGCCCCGACGGTGAGGTCGGCGAAGACGCTGGAGGTCTGGAAGGTGCGGCCCATGCCCAGGCGGGCGCGACGGTGCGGTGCGTGTCGGGTCACGTCGGCGCCGGAGAGGCGGATGGTGCCGCCAGTGGGTTTGGTGAGCCCGGAGACCAGGTTGAACAGTGAGGTCTTCCCGGCGCCGTTGGGGCCGATCAGCGCGACGAACTCGCCCTCGCGGACGTCCATGGTGACGTGGTCGACGATGACGGCGCCGCCGACCGACCAGCTGACGTCCTCCAGGGCGAGGACGGGGGAGGGGACGGCGGGTGCGTCCGGCGCCGTCCCCGGCTCGGTGGGGTGGTCGGTCCCGGCGGTCGCGCCGGGGCCTGTGGGTTCAGCGGGTTCGGCAGTCATGGGTGAGGCACCGTTTCTCGGAGCGGTTGTCCGGGGGGTTCGCCGTTCGGGCGCCGCCGGGGTTCTTCACGTGGGTACGGCGCCGCAGGCGTCCGTCGAGGGTGGTGGTGGGCGACGGGCGGGCGAGTCGAGCCGCGTGGCGAGGAACGAGCGACAGGCGAGGACGAGGATGAAGAATCCCTGCCTTCGGGGTGCCCGAACACGGTCCGAAGCGAAGCGGAGGACCCAAAAAACACCGCCTAGCCCGCCATCCCGGGCTCGACATCGGCGGCGGGGATCTCCGCGATGAGCTCGGGCCGCGCGTCCTCGCCCTCGCCGACCATCCGAACCTGGTACATGGGCTGGATGAGGGCGTGGTCGTCGGCACGCACGTGGAGCTCGCCCTTGACGCCGTCGAAGGTCCACCCCTCCAGGGCGTCGATCCGCTCCTGGGTGTCAGTGCCGGAGGAGGCGGCGTGCACGACCATCTGCGCGGCGGTGAAGCCGTCCGGGGTGAAGAGGTCGACCTCGCCGCCCGCCGCCTCGACGGTGCCGTGCATGATCTCGGCGACCTCGGTCTCCGCGGCCCCGTCGAAGTAGTGGGCGAGGAAGGAGATGCGGTCGCCCGCCTCGCCGAAGACGGGGTAGGACGGCTTGATGTCGAGTCCGGTGACGACCTCGGTGGAGTCGAGGACGCCCTGCTGGTCGAGGGCCTGCCACATGGCGGAGGCGGTCTCGCCCGCCCAGGCGACGAAGACCAGGTCCGGTTCGGCCTGGTTGACCTGCTCTGCGAAGGGGGTCAGATCGGTGCTGTCCGGCGGCGCGAGGACGCTGTCGACGGTGGCGCCCTCGGCTTCCAGGACCTCGGTGACGGTGGAGACGTTGGCCTGACCGAAGGCGTTCTGCTGGGCCAGCACGACCACGTTCGCACCGTCGGGGTCGTCGATGAAGGTGCTCGCGGTGAGGATGTCCTGGTAGGTCTGGCGGCCGGAGCGGAAAGTGTGGTCGTTGATTCCGGTGATGGCGTCGGTCGCGGCCGGCCCGGAGACGAAGAGCACGTCGTTCTGTTCGGCGAGCGGGGCGATCTGGACGGCGATACCGGAGGAGACGGACCCGGCGATGATGTCGTGCCCGGTGCCGATGAGCTCCCGCGCGGCGGAGACACCCGTGGCGGGGTCTCCGGCGTCGTCCATGAACTCGACCTCGACGGTGCGCCCGCCGATCTCCATGGTGCCGTTGGTGGCGTGGTCGATCCCGGCCTCGAAGCCCTGGCGGTACTGCTCCCCGTAACTGGCGAGGGGGCCGGTGGACGAGTAGACGATCCCGACGCGGAGGGGACCGTCCTCCCCGCCTCCGGCGGTCTCGCCCGGGGTGCCGCAGGCGGTCGCGGCCAGGAGCACGGCGGTCGCGGCGATCACGGGGGTCTTGCGCATGGAACTCCTCCAGTCGGCACCCGCCTGCCCGACGTACCCGCCCGACCTGGGGGGATGGGGTGCCAACCCGAAGGTAGAGCCACGGTGATCCGATTCACATGTGGCGATGGGACACATTCGGCCGGGAACCGGTGTCGTGGGACGCCAGGGGGAGACCGGCGCTGGCGCTAGGAGTTGCCGTTCCCGTTGCCGTTCCCGTTGCCGCGCCCGGGGTTGTCCCTGCCGGGGCCGGGGCCGCCCCCGGAACCGTCACCCGAGTCGGTGTCGGGGACGGACTCGGAGTCGGCCGTGTCGTCCTCCTCGGACCCGGTGCCTGAGGACTCCTCCTCGGCGGGGCCGGTGGACACGGTGAGCGTCACGACGCCGTCCTCGGGGGCGGGTTCCCCGGTCGAGGTGTCCTGCTCGACGACCGTTCCGGCGGGCTCCGTGTCGCTGGGCTCCTCGACGATCCGTGCCTCCAGTCCGAGCTCCTCCAGTGCGGCGACCGCCTCAGCCCGGTCCATGCCGATCAGGTAGGGGACGACCGCGGGTGCGTCGGCCGACGGGGACGGGGACGGCTCCGGGTCCTCCTCCGACGTGGACTGGGCGGGGGAGGGCGGCGCGGAGGCCCCCGTTCCCGGCTCGTCGTCGGTATCCGGCACAAGTGCCCAGACCACAGCCGCGGCCAGGAGCGTCACGAGTGCCCCCGCGGCGATCAGGACCGGGAGGCGGCGCCACGGCGGCACGCCCTCCTCCGCCGGCCCGGTTCCCGGGTCCGCCGGGACGTGACCCGGGACGTGATCCGGGGCGGGCGCGGGGGCGGCGAAGGGGACGGTCTCCGGGTCCTCCTCGCGCACGGCGGGCGCCGCGGTCTCCGGAACGGCGGCCGGGGCGGCTCCGGGCGTGGCGCCCAGCACCTGCTCGACCAGGGCGAGGAACTGGCCCGCGTCCCTGGGGCGGTAGCGGGGGTTGGGATCGGTGGCGCCCGCGACCAGCATGTCCAGGTCGGGCGGCGCACCGGGGACGACCGAGGACGGACGCAGCGGACGATCGTCCTGTGCCGTGCTCACGTTGGTCATCAGGGCGTACAGCAGGACCCCGGCGGCGTACACGTCCGACCGGGTGTCGGCGACGGCCTTGCCCGGGACCCCCGGCAACCCCGGGAGGCACGTGACACGAACGTCGCCGGCGTCGTCCAGGATCACCCGGTCCGTGTTCAGGGAGCCGTGGACGAGGCCCGCCCCGTGGAGCGCGCGGAGCGCGGAGAGCGCGTCCGCGACGACGGACAGCGCGTTTTGGGGGTCGTATCCGGCGCGGGGCCCGTATCCGGCGAGCACCTCGGCGACGGACACCCCCTCGACGCGCTCGGTGACGGCGTAGACGTGTTCTCCGTCGCGCCCCTGGCCGAGGACCCTGGCCAGGCCGGGGTGGGACACCGCGGCGAGCGCTTCGGCCCTGGCCAGGAACGCCTGCTCGGCGGCCGGGTCGGCGGCGAGTCGCGGGTGCAGGAGGCTGACGGTCACGGCCCGGTCCTCGGCCAGATCCCGCGCCTCGTGGGTGCTTCCCGCCGCGTCGGCGTCCAGGATCGGACCGAGTGCGAAACGTTCGTGCAGCACGGTGCCGGTGAGGAAGTCGGGGGATGGGGTCACGAGGGGATTCTATGCGGACGAAGATCCATCAAGCATGTTTCACCAGGCCGAATGTGGACACAGCCAACGCACTAGGCTCAGGATCGAACACCCCCTGTCACCCCCTGCGAGGCCACCGTGTCCCTTCCCCTCCCCGGAACCGCCGACGACCGTGCCGTCGGTGTCCTGCTGGGCGCCGCCTGTGGTGACGCCCTGGGCGTTCCCTACGAGTTCGGGCCGCCGCTGCCCGCCGACCGCGTCCCGGAGATGGTCGGCGGCGGGCTCGGCCCCTACGCACCGGGTGAGTACTCCGACGACACCCAGATGGCGGTCTGCGTCGCGGAGAGCCTGCGCGACCACGACGACCCCCTCGCTCCGGAGGCGCTGGCCGCGACCGCGCGGGCGTTCCTGAGGTGGCGGGCCGAGGGCGCCACCGACATCGGCAACCAGACCGCTCGGGTCCTGGGCGGGGCCGAACACGCCTGGCGGTCCGACGACGTCGCCCGGGTGATGACGGAGGGCGCGGCGGAGCTGTACGCGTCGGGCGTCCGCAGCGCCGGGAACGGCTCCCTCATGCGCACGGGCCCGCTCGCCCTGGCCTACCTCGACGATCCCTGGGGCCTGGCCGCGGCGGCGCGCCGGTACAGCGACCTCACCCACGGCGACCCACTGGCGGGGGAGGCCTGCGTCCTGTGGTGCGAGGGGGTGCGCCACGCGGTGGTCGACGGCGATCTGGCGGGCGTCCGTGCGGGCCTGAACCTGCTTCCGGAGGACCGGCGCGACGCGTGGTCGGGGTGGTTGGGCGAGGCCGAGGAGCGGCCGCCGCACGCGTTCGGCGACAACGGGTTCGTCGTCCGCGCCCTCCAGGCCGCGTGGTCGGCGATCACCCACGAACCGGACGGGTTCACGGGCGCTCTGCGAGCGGCGGTCCGGGCCGGGAACGACACCGACACCGTGGCGGCGATCGCCGGTGCGCTGCTCGGCGCCCGGTGGGGCGCCGGGGAGATCCCCGGGGAATACGTGTCCGCCGTGCACGGGTGGCCTGGATACCGGGCCGAGGGGTTGGCCGGACTGGCGTTGGCGGTCACCCGTCGGCACGGCTGATCCTCGCGGACCGGGATGCGAAATCATGGCTGCGAACCCGACACACACCCCCGAGGAGTGACCATGCTCGGCCGCATCGACTGGACGACGCCCGACGACCACCCGGACCTGCTGGCCGCACCGGTGCGTGCGGTGACGAAGGGTCTGGCGGAGGAGGTCCGGGTGGCCGCCATCGACCCCGACCTGGCGGACACCGCGGCGTTCTGTGAGCGTTACGGGGTGCCGCTGGAGGCGAGCGCCAACTGCGTCGTGCTGGCGGCCAAGCGCGGCGGTGAGGTGACGTACGCGGCGTGCGTGGTGCTCGCGACCCAGCGCGCCGACGTCAACGGAGCGATCCGCCGCCACCTGGGCGCCCGCAAGATCTCCTTCGCCCCGATGGACGAGGCCACCGGGCTGACCGGCATGGAGTACGGCGGCATCACTCCGTTCGGCCTGCCGGACGGGTGGCCGCTGCTCGTGGACGAGGCCGTCGCCGACACACCGCACGTGGTGGTGGGGAGTGGGCTTCGCCGGTCCAAACTGCTGGTGCCGGGAGCGCTGCTGGGAGAGCTGCCGGGCGTGCGTGTCATGCCGCTGACCAGGTGACCTCCTCTCACCCGAACCCGGAACCCGGATCGGGAAGTCGATATGTCGACAAAATGACACATCGTTTGGGCGCTTCGCTCCCGGTTTGATGACACGGGCGAGATGTCCGAAACCCTGGAGCGAACCGGGTTCGGACATCATCCGACCAGGGACTATTTACTGAACGATCGGTCTGTAATACTGTGCCGAGAGACGCACAGCCCGAGGAGAGGACCGTCAGGTGTCCCACACACTGGAGAGCTACGCACTGGGATCGTGGTTCACCCCCGAGGACGAGGGCGCGCCGCTGGCCGACGCGAACACAGGGGAGACCGTCGCCCGGATCTCGGCCAACGGACCCGACGTCGCCGCGATGATCGACTACGCGCGCCGCGTGGGCGGGCCCGCCCTGCGCGCGCTCACGTTCCACCAGCGCGCGCTCATCCTCAAGGAACTCGCCACCTACCTCACCGGGCACAAGGACGAGTTCTACGCCCTGTCCCACCGCACCGGGGCCACGAGGCGCGACACGATGGTCGACGTCGACGGCGGTTTCGGCACGCTCTTCAGCTTCTCCAGCAAGGGGCGGCGCGAGCTGCCCAACTCGACGGTCGTCCTCGACGGGCCCCTGGAGCCGCTGGGCCGGAAGGGCACCTTCGTCGGTCAGCACGTCTACACCTCCCGCCCGGGCGTGGCCGTGCAGATCAACGCCTTCAACTTCCCCGTCTGGGGCATGTTGGAGAAGCTCGCGCCGGCCTTCCTCGCCGGAATGCCCAGCATCGTCAAACCGGCGGGCCAGACGTCCTACCTGACCGAGGCGGTCGTACGGCGCATGGTCGAGTCCGGGCTTCTGCCGGAGGGTTCCCTCCAGCTCCTCGTGGGCACGCACCGGGGGCTGCTCGACAACCTCGGCCCGCAGGACATCGTCGGCTTCACCGGTTCCGCCGCGACCGGCGCCCTGCTGCGCGAACATCCGAACGTCGTGCGCGGCGGAGTCCAGCTCAACGTCGAGGCCGACTCGCTGAACTGCTCGATCCTCGGCCCGGACGTCCGCGTGGAGGACCCCGAGTTCGACCTGTTCGTCAAGCAGGTCGTCACGGAGATGACGGTCAAGGCGGGGCAGAAGTGCACCGCCATCCGCCGGGTGATCGTCCCCGAACCGATGGCCGACGCCGTCACCGAGGCCATCTCCGACCGCCTGTCCGCGGTGGTGGTCGGCGCCGCTGACCGCGAGGACGTGCGCATGGGTCCGCTGGCCACGCTCGACCAGCGCGCCGAGGTGCGCAAGGCGGTCAAGGCACTCCTCGCCTCCGCCGACGTCGTCCACGGCGACCCGGACGAGGTGGAGGTCGTGGGCGCGGACGCCGAGGCGGGCGCGTTCATGTCGCCGATCCTGCTGCGTGCCCGGCCCGACGCCGGCGAGCCGCACGAGGTGGAGGCGTTCGGCCCCGTCAGCACCGTGATCACCTACGACGGGGTGGCCCAGGCGGTGGAGCTGGCCGCGCGCGGCACCGGAAGCCTGGTCGGTTCGGTCGTCACACACGACCCCGACGTGGCGCGGGAGATCGTGCTCGGGCTGGCCCCGTGGCACGGGCGGATCCTCGTCCTCGACCGCGACGACGCCAAGGAGTCCACCGGGCACGGCTCTCCGCTGCCGATGCTGGTGCACGGCGGCCCGGGCCGCGCGGGCGGCGGCGAGGAGATGGGCGGTGTGCGCGGCGTCAAGCACCACATGCAGCGCACGGCGATCCAGGCCTCGCCGGACATGGCGACCGCGATCACCGGGCACTGGACCACCGGCTCCAGGCGCGACGTGGGCGAGGTGCACCCGTTCCGCAAGAACCTCGCGCAGCTGCGGATCGGTGACACGATCTCCTCCGCCGAGCGGACGGTCACGCGGGAGGACATCGACCACTTCGCGGAGTTCACCGGGGACACCTTCTACGCGCACACCGACGAGGAGGCGGCCGCGGCCAACCCGCTGTTCGGCGGGATCGTGGCCCACGGGTACCTGGTGGTCTCACTGGCGGCGGGGCTGTTCGTCGACCCGGCCCCGGGCCCGGTGCTGGCCAACTTCGGCGTGGACAACCTGCGCTTCCTCACCCCGGTCAAGGAGGGGGAGACCATCCGCGTCCAGTTGACCGCCAAGCAGATCACCCCGCGCGCGAACGCCGACTACGGCGAGGTCCGCTGGGACGCGCTGGTCACCAACGAGCGTGACGAGCCGGTCGCCACCTACGACGTGCTCACCCTGGTCGCCAAGGGCGACGAGTAGACGTGTAGCCGGATCGGCATGTCGACAAAGCGCCCCGTCCCCGTGGAGACACGGGGACGGGGCGCGTCGCCGTTCGGGCGGGGCGAGGTCAGCTCCCCGCTCCGGCCCGCCGGGCGGGGAACCCGTGGACACGGGCGGCCAGCACCACGACCAGCACCGGAGCCAGGAGCACCGGCAGGCTCCACGGCAGGGCCAGCGGTCCGAGACGGGCGAGCAGCACGCCACCCACCACTCCGCCGCCCGCCATCACCACGTTCCACAGGGTGACGAGCACGGACTGCGCGGTGTCGGCGACCTCGCCGCCCGCGTCGGTCACCGCGGTCTGGAGGAGGGTGGGGACACCGCCCCAGCCCAGCCCCCACAGCACCACCGCGGCGTACACCGGTACGGCTCCACCGGACAGGACCGCGAGAACGGCCGCCACCCCGGCGACGAACCGGGCCGCCATGGTGAGGAGGCAGTCGGTGGAGGCCTCCGTGACGGTGTTGGCGAGCGCGAACGCCACGACGGCCGTCAGCAGCAGCCGTTTGCGCGGCCATCGCGCCGTGGCCGCGGTCAGCGGGATCGCCGTGAGCGCCGTGCCGAGCGCGTAGATCGTGACGGACTGCCCCCGGCGGCTGCTCAGGTACTACGAGGAACAGGACCTGATCCGGCCCCGGCGCCTGCCCAACGGCTACCGCGACTACGACCCCCGCCTCGTGGACCGGGTCCTCCAGATCAGGGGGCTCCCCGACGCCGGGCTCCCCACCCGGTTGATCCGGCAGATCCTCCCGTGCCTGGACCGGCCCAGGTCCATCCACTTCCCCGACGCCACCCCGGAGATGATCGCGCCGCTCGAACACGAGCGCGACCGTATGGACCAGCGCATCGCGTGCCTGTCCAGGAACAGGGACGCGATCTCCGAGTACCTGGAGGTCGTGCGCGACGGCGACCCGCCGCGGGGGTGAGGGGGCCGCCGCGGCGGTCGGGGCCGCGTGGACGACCCCCGGCCTCGGTGTCGACACGACGACAGAGCGCCTCGGCGACACGTGGACTCGGCGACGTGCGGACATACGAACGGCGCCCCGGGGTGCCGACTCCCCGGGACGCCGTTCGGGTCGGGTGACGTCACAGGGCGGCGATGGCCTTCGCGGGGTTCTCCATGGCGTCGGCGACCACGCGCATGAAGCCCGCCGCCGTGCCGCCGTCGCAGACGCGGTGGTCGAAGGCGAAGGACAGCTGCGTGATCTTGCGGGCGGTCAGCTCGCCGTCCACGATCCACGGGCGGTCCATGATCCGGCCCAGACCGAGGATGGCGACCTGCGGGTGGTTGATGATCGCGGCACTGCCGTCCACCCGCAGCGAACCGTAGTTGTTCAGGGTGAACGTGCCGCCGGTCATCTCCGCCGGGGTGGCCTTCCCCTCACGGGCGGCGGCGGTGAGACGCCGGATCTCCGCGTCGAGCTCGGTCGTGGTCATCCGGTGCGCGCCCAGGACGGCGGGAGCGACCAGGCCCCGGTCGGTCTGGACGGCCAGGCCCAGGTTCACGCCGTCGTACTGGACCAGTTCGCCGCGTTCGGTGTCGACCAGGCCGTTGAGCTCCGGGTGGGCGCGCAGCCCCGCGAGGACGAAGCGCGCCACGTAGGAGAGCAGGCCGGGCCCCTCGGGGTCGGACTGACGCAGACGGACCAGTTCGGTGGCGTCCACGTCCACCCAGACGGTGGCCTCGGGGATCTCCCGGCGGCTGCGGGACAGGGACTCGGCGACGGCCTTGCGGAACCCCGTCATCGGGACGCGCCGCGACTCGGCCAGCCCGGTGCGCGGATCGGTGCCGCCCGAATCGACCGGAACGGGCGCGGTGGCCGGGGTCGGCTCAGCCGGGACCTTCGCGGCCTCGATCGCGGCGCGCACGTCGGCCCGGGTGATCAGCCCGCCGGGGCCGCTGCCGGTGACCGAGGAGATCGCCAACCCGGCCTCGCGGGCCATCTGGCGGACCAGCGGTGAGGTCACCAGCGGCGGACGGGTGGTGGCCGCCGGGGCGGGTTCGGGAGCCGTGGCCCGGGACGGCGCCGCCGGAACGGCCGGCCGGTCGCGCGGCCTGCGGCGGCGCCCGCTCGCCTGGTGTTCGGGGGTGCCGTAGCCGATGAGCACGTTGCCCGAACCGGTTCCGGCGCGCTCCTCCTCCCGGTAGCGCTCACCCTCGGGGGAGGCCACGGCCGCCCCCTCCGGGGCGGCCCCCGGCTCCGGCGCGACGGCCTCGGCCGCCACCCCGTCGTCCACGCTGATCAGCGGCGTGCCCACGGCGAGGACGGCACCCTCCTCGCCGTGCAGCTCACTGACCGTTCCGGCGAACGGCGACGGGACCTCCACGATCGACTTCGCGGTCTCCACCTCGGCCACGGGCGCGTCCACGGCCACGGTGTCGCCGACGGCGACCAGCCAGCGCACCACCTCGGCCTCGGTGAGGCCCTCGCCGAGGTCGGGAAGGTCGAAGGTCCGGATACTCACTGGTCCTCCCACTGGAGGTCGTCGACGGCGTCCAGGATGCGGTCCACGCTGGGCAGCTGGAAGCGCTCCAGCTTCGGCGGCGGGTAGGGGATGTCGAAACCGGTGACGCGGCGGACCGGCGCGGCCAGCGAGTGGAAGCAGCGCTCGGTCACCCGGGCGGTGATCTCGGAGGCGACGCTGGCGTATCCGCTCGCCTCGGCGACCACGACCGCCCTGCCGGTGGAGCGCACCGCCTCGCACACGGTCGCGTCGTCGAACGGGACGAGCGAGCGCACGTCGACCACCTGGAGGCTGCGGCCCTCCTGCGCGGCGGCCTCCGCCGCCTCCAGCGCGGTGGGCACCGAGGGGCCGTAGGCGATGAGGGTGGCGTCGGTGCCGGGACGGCGGACGACGGCGGTGCCGATACCCGGTTCGGGCGCGGTGAGGTCGACCTCCTCCTTCCCCCAGTACAGCTTCTTCGGTTCGAGGAAGACCACCGGGTCCGGGGAGGCGATGGCCTCGCGGAGGAGGAAGTAGGCGTCGGCGACGGTGGACGGGGCGACCACGGTCAGGCCGGGCGTGTGCGCGTAGTAGGCCTCGGAGGAGTCGCAGTGGTGCTCGACGCCGCCGATCCCACCCGCGTAGGGGACCCGGATGACCATCGGCAGCCCGACCCGCCCCCGGGTGCGGTTGCGGGTCTTGGCGACGTGGCTGGCGATCTGTTCGAAGGCCGGGTAGGCGAAGGCGTCGAACTGCATCTCGACCACAGGGCGCATCCCGTTCATCGCCATGCCCACGGCCATGCCCACGATGCCGGACTCGGCGAGCGGGGTGTCGAAGCAGCGGTGTTCGCCGAACTCGGCGGTCAGACCGTCGGTGATCCGGAAGACGCCGCCGAGCGGACCGACGTCCTCACCGAAGACGTACACGGTCTCGTCCTCGGCCATGGCGTCGCGCAGCGCCTGGTTGAGCGCCTGGGCCATGGTGAGCTTGGTGGGGTCCGTCGCCATGTCAGTGGCCCTCTCTGCTCAGTTCGTCGGCCAGGAAGGCGGCCTGCTCGGCCAGCTGGGGGGTGGGGGAGGAGAACACGTGGGCGAACAGCTCGGAGGGCTCGGGGTCGGTGTCCTCGGCCAAGCCCTCGCGCATGGCCGCGGCCACGGCCTCGGCGCGCTCGGTGATCTCCGCCCGGCGGGCCTTGGTGAGCGCGCGCTTGCGCTTCAGGAAGGCCTCCATACGCAGCAGGGGGTCGCGGGCCACCCACGGATCGACCTCCTCGTCGCTGCGGTAGCGGGAGGCGTCGTCGGCGTTGGTGTGCGCCTGCATCCGGTAGGTGTGCGCCTCGACCAGCTGGGGCCCGTCCCCGGAACGGGCGGAGGCGACCGCGCGGTCGAGGACGGAGAGCACCGCCGCGGCGTCGTTGCCGTCCACACGGTGGCCCGGCACCCCGTAGCCGACGCCCTTGTGCGCGAGGGAGGGGGCGGCGGTCTGCCGGGCCAGGGGCACGGAGATCGCGTACTCGTTGTTCTGCACGAAGAAGACGACGGGGGCCCGGAAGACCGCGGCGAAGTTGAGCGCCTCGTGGAAGTCGCCCTCGCTGGTGGCGCCGTCGCCGCACAGGGCCATGACGACGGTGTCCTCACCGCGCAGGCGGGCCGCGTGGGCGACGCCGACGGCGTGCAGGAGCTGGGTGGCCAGCGGAGTGGCCTGGGGGGCGACCCGGTGGGCGTAGGGGTCGTAACCCGCGTGCCAGTCACCCTTGAGGAGGGTGAGCACCTCGACCGGGTCCACGCCGCGCGCGATGACCGCCGCCGTGTCTCGGTAGGTGGGGAAGAGCCAGTCGCCGTCGGCCAGGGCGAGGGCCGCACCGGTCTGGCAGGCCTCCTGCCCGTGCGAGGAGGGGTAGACGGCCAGACGCCCCTGACGGACGAGGGCCCCGGCCTGGTCGTTGACGCGGCGGCCGATCACCAGGGAGGCGTACGCGTCGAGGAGGCGGTCCGTGTCGGGGAACGGCAGGGCCGCGCCGGGCACGCGCCGCCCGGTCTCGTCGAGCAGCCGCAGTGGCCGCTCGGAGGGAAGAAGGTCCTGGCCACCAGCCATGCTCCAACCTCCAGGCTCGGGGTGAGGTGTACAGAAACATGGTGGTCTTTGTGGCCATATGTTCGCTAGTTCGCCGAAAAACTCAAGAAGATGTCGCATACTTGGCGACATCTGTACACATTTCGTCCAGACATGTGACCTGGAGCACCGATCCTGGCAGACGAGTGGCCAGGGTCACGTTCTGTGAGAGGAGGTGACCCGTGCGGCGTAGGGTGGATCGGTGCCGTGGCGGCCCCACCTGCGCGGACCCCGGCACCATCCACACGACCGGGACGCAGGGGGAGATCCGTGAGCGACGAGCGCGAGAACCTGACCTACGAACTCTTCGGCACCGCGATGCGCGAGCTGGCGCGCACCATCGCCGACGACGGATTCGAGCCGGACATCATCCTGTCCATCGCGCGCGGAGGGCTGTTCGTCGCGGGCGGTCTCGGGTACGCGCTCGACGTCAAGAATCTCCACGTGATGAACGTCGAGTTCTACACGGGTGTGGGCACGACGCTCGACATGCCCGTCATGCTGCCGCCGGTGCCCAACGTCGTGGACCTGAGCAGCAAGAAGGTACTGGTCGCCGATGACGTCGCCGACACCGGCAAGACGCTCAAGCTCGTGCACGACTTCTGCGCCGAGCACGTCGCCGACGTACGCAGCGCGGTGATCTACGAAAAGCCCCAGTCCCTGGTCAAGTGCGAGTACGTATGGAAGTACACCGACCAGTGGATCAACTTCCCCTGGTCCGTGCGGCCCCCGGTCGTCACCCGTGAGGGCCAGGTCCGCGACGCCTGAGCACCCGGTCCGGCCGCACGAGCGCGCGGATCAGACGATCCGCTGACCCCCAACCGGTCGACGAGCGCGTCCGGATCAGCCGAGCGGGCCGCGGAGTCCGCTGTCCCGGGCGGCCCTCAGGCGTTCGCCCAACCAGGGCGGCGTGTGCACCGGATCCCGGGGGAAGTACCGCGCGTCCAGCGCGTAGCTGAGGGCCGATGGCGGAAGGGTGAAGTCCGGTTCGCCCTCGCGGTCGTAGGTGATCCGCCAGCCCGAGGAACGCTCCAGTACGAGTTCCACCCGGAACCAGGTGCCCCGCCCTGGCGCGTAGGAGGCCGAACGCAGAGCGGCCATCACCGGGCGGACCCCGGGCGGCGGACCGGTCCGGCGGTCCCCCTCCGGCCCGGTGACCGTCAGTGTCCCGCCCGCGTAGCCGACCAGGGCCCGGTAGGTGAGTGTGAGACGTGACCACTCCCCGGCCACGGCCCCACTCAGGAGGGAGGCGACGTCGTCGATGAGCGCCGCGCGTCCACCCGGCCCCAGCTGGAGGGGCGGGACACTGGGCCGCCCCTGCGGTCCGGGCCACGGGGGCGACAGGAGCGCTTGGTCGTCCAGCAGGTCCGCCCAGGCGGGACGCCAGTCGTGCGAACGCGCCGCCATCTCCGCGCGCAGACCGGCCAGGTCCGCCACCATGCCCGTGGGGTGGCCCGCGCCCCAGGAGGGCCAGTGGTCGTGGGCGCGCTCCAGATGCGCCCCGTCGCGGGTGACGGCCGCCCGGAGGAACAGCCACCGGCCGTGTTCCGGATCGGCCTCGTCCTCCCGAAGCCGCAGCATCAGCTCCGGGACCCCGGAGGACGCGGGCGGCTCTCCGCCGCCCTCCCGCACCAGAGTCCAGGGGCGGAGGGCGCCGAACACGAGCACACACGCGTCGTCCCCGTCCAGCACACGGCCGCGGATCCAGTCGACGAGGGCGGTGGCCGCGGGGGCGGGGGCGGGGGCGGGCCGGGGCCGTTCCGCTCCGGAGCGCATGGCGTCGCCGACGAGCAGCCCCCACTCGTCCGCCCCGACCGACGGAAGCCCGCCCGAAGCGGGACCGCCCCGCCCGGCGGCGACTTCGGGGACATCACCTCCGGTCAGTCCCAGGAACCGGGCGGTGTCCAGGGCACGCTCGGGGTCAGCGCCGTTCACCGCCGCGAGCACGGCGGCCACGGTCGCGGCGTCCACGATCCGGTCCTCAGCCCTTCGCACGAGGTCGCGGACCACGCCACGGCCCGTGCGCCCGTTGGAGAGGCCGGCCACCAGGGCGGCGATCCCGTCGACGGCGGCCTCGTGGTCGGCGAACCGGCCGACGGCGCCCGCCAGGCCGTCGTCGTCCCAGTCGTCGGGGTAGGCCACCCGCGACCATTCCCCGTCCCACCAGTAGACGAAGTCCGCTCCGGACCGGCGCGCACGGCCCAGCCAGTCCCACGGAAGCCAGTCGGGGGCGCCCCCGAGCGGGTCCACGGGGCGCCGATGCCCGCTCGCGGGAGAACTCGCGTGGTCGTTGCCGAGCAGCATGGCCCGCCCGCCCTCGACGAGGACCAGACGGAATCCGTCTCCCCGACCGCCGACCACCAGGGCGCCGTCCGCCGCCGTGCACTCCCCCTGCCCGCCGGTACAGCCCACGCACACCACCGCGAGTGCCCCGCCCCTGGCCCAGAGGTCGGCCGGCGGCGGCAGGTCGGACGGTAGTCCGGGCCGGTGGAACCGCATCATCGGTCCTCTCCGCGCGGGAGCGCTGTGAACTCCGGTTTCACGTGAAACATCACGTGCCCGACGCCTGTTCCTGCGCCCCGGGTGGACATGGCGAGGACACGACATGACGGCGGAACGACATGGCGACCAGTCGACATGACGACGGGGCGGTGGCCGTCCTCCGGCCAGCGCCCCGTACGGCCACCCCGCCCGGAGGCGGAGGGCCGTCTCACACCGAGGTCCGCTCACCCACGTGCAGGTCGACGCCCTTCGGCTCCTTGACGAGTGACACCGCGACGAAGGAGACCACCGAGGCCGCCACGATGTAGGCGCCGATGGTCCACGAGGCCTGGAACCGATCCAGCAGCAGTTCCGCGATCATCGGGGCGAACGCGCCGCCGATGATCGCACCCACCGCGTAACCGATCGAGACGCCGGAGTAGCGGATCGCGGCCGGGAACATCTCCGCGTACAGCGCCGCCTGCGGGCCGTAGCTCAGCCCCATGCCGAGGGTGAACACGAAGACCGCGGCGGTGTAGGCGACGATGCTCCGCGTGTCGATGAGCAGCCACATCGGCACCGACCAGACCGCCAGCATGACGTAGCCGATCTGGAAGGTGCGCACACGGCCGATCCGGTCGCTGAGCCACCCGCCGTACAGCGTGGACACGAGCCAGCCGAACGAGGCGAACACGGTCGCCAGCAGCACGGGGCCGCGCTCCATTCCCAGGCCGAGCTCCGCCTCGGGACGGGACGCGTAGGTGGCGATGAAGGCGATGACCAGGTATCCGGCGGCGTTGTTGGCCAGGAAGATCAGGGCGGACAGGACCACCTCGCGGGTGTTGCCCTGGAAGAGCCGACGCAGCGGAGTGGCCGCGGTGGCGCTGAGCTCCCGCATCGACCGGAAGACGGGGGACTCCTCGACGGACTTGCGGATCAGGTGACCGACGATGATGAGCAGGAAGGACAGCAGGAAGGGGATGCGCCAGCCCCACTCCGCGAAGGCGTCGGCACCGACGATCGCGGTGATCAGCCAGACGACGAAGGTCGCGAGGATCATCCCGCAGGGCACGCCGATCTGCGGGTAGGCGCCGAAGAGGCCCCGCCTGGTGGTCGGCGCGTGCTCGACCGACATCAGCGCGGCGCCACCCCACTCACCGCCCGCGGAGAACCCCTGGAGCACACGCAGGGTGATGAGCAGGACGGGGGCGACCACACCGACCTGCGCGTAGGTGGGCAGCACGCCGATGAGGCAGGTGGACAGCCCCATCATCACGAGGGTGCCGACGAGGACCCGTTTGCGACCGAGCCGGTCGCCGAGGAAGCCGGCGACGACGGCGCCCAGGGGCCGGAAGAGGAACGAGATGCCGATGGTGGCGAAGGACAGGACCTGGGCGGTTCCGGGGCTGGCCTCGGACAGGGGCGCGAGGAACAGCGGAGCGAGGACGATTCCGGCCGCCTGCGCGTAGATGAAGAAGTCGTACCACTCGATGGTGGTGCCGACCATCGTTCCGGCGAGGACGCGGCGTCTCTCCCGTCGTTCGGCGGTGGGGCCCGCTGGTGCGACCTGGGGGTCGGAAGATGCCATGGGGGTACTCCGTTTGCTCTCAACCGGCCCGCTCGGGACCGGATCTGACCATCGGACCCGCGATCGGTCAACACCGGACGAGTCCGAGGACACCATGTCATGTGACTCAATCCACTTTTTAATCGGGGTGGGTCTTTTCGCAGCTCGATGGCTATGAACTGACCGAACGGTCGGTGAGTGTTCGGAAGCACCGCGCCATCGCGCCAGGAAAGTCCCTGATCGGAGCGGTGGGCGGTGGGGAGCGGCGGGGGGGCGGTGGCGCCAGTGGAGGTCGGGGGCCGACAACGGGACGGCGCGGGTCGGCCCACCGGCGACGGAGGGACCGGGCGGCGACCCGAAGAAATCCGGCCCCGGAGGGAACCGGTGGCTTGGTTAACAGCAATAGACCACTTAGGTAAACAAAACATCCCATTTGCCACCATTGCCACGAATCACTCCATACCCGCTCTCCGGGAGTGAGCCACAGCGGCGTGGGCCGTGCCCAGGGTGTCGTCACCCGGTGGGGCCCATCGAGATTCTTGGGGAGGATCATTTGCACGCGGAGCTCAGTCGGATCGATGCCGCGGACGTGCTGGAACTCCGGTTCGCGGCCGAGGAGGAGCTCGGGGCCGGTCTGGCCCTGCTACGGGACGGGGCCGACGGGGGCTCGGTCCCGATCCCGGACGTCGAACGGGAGGGCAGGGTCCTCCGCGCCCGTCTCGCCGACCTCCCGCTGGAGGACGGAACCTGGAACGTGGTGTCGATCGACCGCTCGGGACGCCCGGCGCCGGTCCTGACCCGCGACTCCGGTCTCAGCCTCAGCGGCAGGTTCGACTACGTACGCCAGCGACGCACCCGTGACCTGCGCACGATCCGCGACCCACGGGGGCGTTTGCGGCTCGTGACGTCCAGTGTCACCCCGTACGCGGAGGTGGAGTGGGTGGAGGTCGGCACCGACACGATCACCGTCTCGGGCTTTTTCGCCTACACCGCCGGCGGGGACGGCGCCGCGGTCGGCGAGGTCGTCGCCCGTCAGCGGAGCCTCGACGGTGTCGTGACCGCTCCCGCCGCGCTTGACGGCGACGCCTTCCGCTGCGCGATCCCGCTGGAGCCGATCGCGGGCGCGCACGAGCCCGAGCGCAAGCACAACGAGTGGGACCTGTGGCTCAGAACGCCCGACGACCAGGCGGAGCTGCGCCTCGCCTCGCACGCCGACGACGTCGTCGGCAAGAAGGGCAAGGTCGTCTTCGCCCGGGCGGACCTGGCCGGAGGGGGCGGTGACGGCGGACCCGCGGTGCGGATCCGGCCCTACTACACCGTCAAGGACGAGTTCTCCCTCCTGGCGACCGAGCGGAACGAGGCCTCCGCGTGAAGATCGCCTTCCTCATCGCCAACGGCTACGCGATGGGCGGAACGATCCGCACGGTCTACAACCTCGCCGAGGGGTTGTCCGCCCACCACGAGGTGGAGATCGTCAGCCTGGTGCGGCACACCGACACCCCGTTCTTCCCCCTCCCCGAAGGGGTGGGGCTGCGTGCCCTGTCCACGACCGGGGTCGCCGAGAAGACGTTCCACAGGCTGCCCGGCCTGGCCAGCCTCCGCTACCGCGAGCGCGCCATCTCCCAGCTCGTCACCGGAACGGAGGCCAAACGGGCGAATTTCTTCACCGCGCGATCGTTGTCCGCGCTCCGCCGGTACCTGCGGGAGACCCGGGCCGACGTCGTCATCGGAACCCGTCCCGGCCTCAACCTCCTCCTGTCCCAGTGGGCGCCGGACCGTGTACTCGCCATCGGCCAAGAGCACGTCAACCTGGGGAACCACTCCGACGAACTGCGTGAGGCCGTCACGCGCCACTACCCCCGCCTCGACGGGATGACCGTCCTGACGGAGGCGGACCGGTCGGCCTACCGAGACCTGCTCGACGCCGCACCGGAGTGGCTGGCCGCGGTACCCAACCCCCTGCCCGCGCGCGACTACCCTCGGTCGACCCAGGACAACCCGATCATCGTCGGGGCCGGACGCATGGCCCCCGTCAAGCAGTACCCCAAGCTCATGGAGGCGTTCGCGGTCGTCGCGCACAAGCACCCCGAGTGGCGGCTGCGCATCTACGGCGGCGGGAAGCTGGACAAGAAGCTGCGCAAGAAGATCGTCGAACTGGGGCTGAGCAACCAGGTCACGCTGATGGGGCGGACCAAGGACCTCACCGGGGAGCTGGCGAAGGCCTCGCTGCTCGCGGTCAGTTCCCGTGTGGAGGGGTTCGGGATGACGATCATCGAGGGCTTCTCGGTGGGCGTCCCGGCGGTCAGCTTCGACTGCCCGCACGGGCCGGGGGAGATCATCGAGGACGGACGCAACGGACTGCTCGTCCCCGACCAGGACGTGGACGCGCTCGCCGCCGGTCTGCTGCGGCTGGTCGAGGACCGGGACGAGCGGCTGCGCATGGGGGAGGAGGCGGTTCGGTCGGCCTCCTCCTACGCCATGGAGCCCGTCATCGAGCGCTGGAACGCGTTCCTGGCCGAGCGGCTCGCCGCCAAGGAGGCCGGGCGGCGCTCCCGGCGTGTCCGTCCGGCGGGACCGAGCGAGGTCGTCGCCTGAACCGGGCAACGCACCGGCCGCCTCCGCTCACGGAGGAGACGGCCGGTGCGTGCTGGTGCCCCGGCCCCGGCCCCGGCCCCGGCGGGCGAAGGTGTCAGTCCTCGGCCGCCGTTCCCGGATCCGACGTGGCCTCGGCCGCGTCCTCCCGGGCCCCGGCACCCTGTTCCCCGGTCCGCGCGGCCTCCTGCGGAGCCTCCGTGACGGCGGCGATCGACTCCGCGAGCCGCCCACCCGCCTCGGCCGCTCCCGTGTCGCCCGCGGCCTCGGCCCTGGCCACGATGTCCTCCAGCAGGGCGACGGCGGTGCCGCTCGCGATCAGGTCCTCGTACAGATCCGCGTACGCCTGCTGGTAGAGCGCCTCGAAGCCGGCGTCGGCCAGGAACCGTTCCTTGAGTTCCCCGCTGCCCCGACCGCCCATACCGCCGGGGGCCTCCGCGGCGTCGGGCGCCTCCATCCCCTCGGGAAGCTCCATCCCCTCGGGCGGTTCCGCTCCGCCGGGCGGTTCCATCCCCTCAGGCGTCCGCCACCCTCCGGGCGCCCGCGCTCCGACGTCCTCGCCCGTGCCTGCCTCCGCCGCCCCGCCCGCGCCGGGCCCCATGCCCATCGCGTTGAAGGCCCCGTTCAGGTCCCAGGACAGCACGGTGAACCGCTCCCCCTCCGTGTCGTACCAGAGGTAGTAGTTGTTGCCGGGGCCGTCCATGGCGTCACCGTTGGAGATGAGGTCCTGGAGGGCCAGGTAGCGGGCGAAGGCCTCGGTGTCCAGGTACGTGTCGAGCTGCTGGGCGAACTCCTCGTCGTCCGCCTCCCCGATGAACTCCAACAGGTCCATGACGGGCTGGAGGTCGTATCCTCCCTCGTCGTTGATCTGCTTGAAGGCGTCCTCGTAATCGGTGGGGTCACCGCCCAGGTACTCCAGGGACCCCTCGGCCCTGCCCTTGTAGAGGACGCCCTCGCCGAGGGAGTCCGCCCACACGGCGTCGGGCGCGTCCAGGAGGATGCGGACCGCCGTGTCCCCGCCGTTGACCGTGACGGAGGTGAACGTGTAGTCCTGCGTGGTCTGCCCGTCCGCGGCGGTCAGTTCCAGGGCCAGGGCCTCGTTGAGCGCGGTGTCCGAGGCCGAGGTCGCCGGGCGCAGCGCGATCTCGGTGTGCCCCTCGTAGGCGCGGCCCTCGGCGAACTCGTCGAAGCTGATCAACCACGGGAGCGTCTCGGGCCGGTCGTCGGACAGGGTGGTCATGTTCATCCCGCCACCGGCCCGACCGGTGCCCGTCTCCTCCCCGTCCCCGCCGCCGTCCTGGCGCAGACTCATGAGGGTCGAGTTGCCCTTGAGCCGAAGCCCGACGTCGGTGATCGCGGTCCCGTCGATGACGACGTCCGCCCGGATGTACTCCTTCTCCCCCTCCTCGCGGAAGGTCTCCAGCATCTCCTCGTACTCGGACTCGTCGAAGGTCACCTCGATGGTGTGCTCCCCGCCGTCGAACGGGTCCGCGGCGCCCTCGATGTCGTTGGTCACGGTGTCCGCCGAGACGAGCTCGGACGTGACGTAGGGACGGACCCTCGCCCCTCCGAAGACCAGGACGAGGACGGTCAGGGCCACGAGCACGGCCGCTGCCGCCCTCCAGTGTTGGCGGACCCGTACGGGGATCCGGTGGCGCGGGCGGGTGTACCGCGTCCGGCGCGGCCCGAGGTCGTCGTCGGCCATCGCGATCACAGGTCCGTCTGGTCGTATCCGGTCAGGACGGTGACCTTCTGACCGGAGTTGAGCGCGCGCAGCCGCTCGATCACGTCACCCGCCCGGACGCCCTTCTTCAGACGTGCCGTGTAGGCCATTTCCACCAGGGCGCCGCCGCGCACGGTCTCGGTGCTGATCAGTTCGTACTCGTCGGTGCACCGGACGAGGACGTCGTCGATCGCGGGCTCGTAGTCGGTGCCGTCGGCGGGGACCTGCGCCTTGACGACCTGGCGCTGGACGTTCAGCGCGAACCAGTTGAAGCGGTGCATGAGCACGATGACCGCGCAGATGACCAGGGTGGCGATGATCGCCAGCGTGTAGAAGCGGGTACCGCAGGCCATCCCCACTCCCATGACCAGGAAGATGAACCCGACGTCGCGGGTCTCCTTGATCGCGTTGCGGAAGCGGACCACGGACAGCGCGCCGACGAGGGCGAACGCGCGGGCGATGTTGGAGCCGACCACCAGCATGATCAGGGCGATCAGCATGCCCAGGATGACCAGGGTGTGGACGTAGCTCTGGCTGTAGGAGATGTTGCGGTGCGTGGAGCGGTAGGTCCAGGCCACCACGAGGCTGGTCACGAAGGCCAGCGAGAGTGCGAGGACCACGTCCGTGACACTGAACGTGCCGGACAGGTCGGTGATGCCGAAGTCGAGGTTCATGGTGTGCTCTCGGGGTCGGTGCGGTCAGGAGTGGAGGGGGTGGAGGTCGGCGCTCCCGGTGTCGTGAACGGGGCCGTGCCGCGCGGGGACGGGGCCGTGCTCGGATCCGTCCCCCTCCGGGACGTGGAAGACCGAGCGCGGCGCCATCCCGAAGGCCTCCACGCTCTGGCAGTACTTGGAGATCCGTTCGACCTGGAGATCGAGCCGTGCGGCCATGTCCGTCACCCAGTAGGGCGCGCGCTCGTTGGCCTTGACCTCCATCACCACGAGGTGGGGGTCGACGATGTAGCGGCTCTCCGCTTCCGCGCGCAGGTCGAAGTCGCGGTCGCGGCCGCGGACGCGGTGGTCGAGGGTCACGCGCAGACCGAGGTCGGCTCCGGTGCCGACGTAGGGCTCGCGGCGGTACCCGGTCATGGCGGTGGGACGCAGGTCGAGCCGGTGGACCAGGTCGAGGACCTCGTCGACGAAGGCCTGGTCGGTGTCGGCGTGCTCGACCCTGACACGCCGGTCGCACAGGTCCCTCGCCACGTCGTAGGGGAGGAGCACGCGGCGCTTCTGCGTGACGCGGTTGACCCGCTGCTTGATCTCCACCGACACGGGCGTGTCCTCCGGGGCCGCTCCAACCTCGCCGTAGCGGCGTACGCGCAGCTTCCGGCGGAACCTCAGCCCCTCGATCTTCTCGTGGTAGAAGCGCAGCGAACGGGTGTCGTAGTAGACGCTCCAGACGCCGTATCCCCGTCCTCCGCCGTTCCGGTCGGCGCTCATGCGGGCGGCGAGCTCGGCCCGCACGTCGGCCACCCTGGACACGGGGACCAGGTACTTGAGTTCGTACCGGTTGAACGCGTGCAGGGTGCTCGACGTCCGCAGCCGGTGGCCGGTGTCGCCGGGTCCGCCGTCGGGTCCGGCGCTCCTCGGGGCTCGTGGTGGTCGCACGTCGGGTGCCCTCCTCTCGTGGTGACGTCGAGAGGGACACAAGTCGACATGTGTGTGACGCGGGGGAGAACTTCCTGGGAGTTTCCTGGGAGTACCGGAGAGAAGCCCAGGTGGGAGGCGGGATCGGACCCAAGGTTGGAGTCGGGTGAGAAGACGGGGTGCGGGGTTCGCGGCGGATGTCGACATGGTGATTCGCCGTGGAGTCGACGGATCGACCGGTCGACACGACCGGCCCCGGCCCCGGCCTCGGCCCCTGGGCCGGGGCCGGGGCCGGGGGCGGGGCCGGGGCCGGGGGCGGGGCCGGTGACGGTGGGAGGCAGGGTGCCCGCCGTGGGGGAGACTGGAACGGTGAGCACCGACAACACCCGCCCCGAACCGCCGGTGACGAGCCCCTCCATCATCGTGTTGACGTTGGCGCGCCGCGTCGAGGCCGAACTCAACACCGCGCTCGCGCCGCTGGACCTGACCGTCGCACGGCTCGCCCTGCTCGGCCACGTCGCCAGCCTGCCGGGGGCGTCGTTCAGCGAGCTCGCCCGGATGGGCGGGGTCACGGTGCAGAGCGTGCACACCGGGATCAGGGCGCTCCAGTCCGCCGGGCTGGTGCGCGACCTCACCGCCCGAGCCGGGTCCGCGTCGGAGATCGAGTTGACGTCGGAGGGCGCCGCTCTGCTCGGCCGGGCGCACGAGGTGATCGTCGGCGTGGACGAGCGGATGTTCGGGCCGGAGGCGGACCCGGTTCCGCAGGAGATCGCGCGCACCATCCGCAGGGCGTTCGCCTCGGGCGGCTGACCCCGGTTCCCGCTGGCGCGGGACGGTTCCCGGCCCTTTTCCACCCCCACCTTCAACATGGCTGAAGCTCAGGGTAGGCTTCAGGCAATCTGAAGGTTGGAGGGAGAAACGGTGGAGAACGTCCTGCTGTCCGTCCACGTCCTGGCGAGCATCGTGTTCGTCGGGGGAGTCGCCGTCGCCACGAGTCTGTTCCCGCGGTACGCGCCGGTGGCCGAACCGGTGTCCGCACCCACCGCCGGGGCACCGCCAGGTGCCGCCGTCCCGTCCGAGGACGAGCGGAGCCGACGGGTCGCGCTGTCACTGCACCGCGTCACCCGGGTCTACTCGTTCCTCGGCGCCCTCGTCCCCATGGCCGGAATCGCCCTGGCCGTCGCGCAGGGGCGGATGGGCGAGATCTGGGTCAACGTCTCCATGGCCCTCACCGCGGCCGCGGCCGTCCTTCTGGCCTGGCAGATCCACCCGCGCCAGCGGCGGGCCCTGGCGGTACCGGGCGACGTGAAGGCGCTGAGCAGGCTCTCGATGGTCACGGGGGTCTTCAACCTCCTGTGGGCGACCGTCGTCGTGCTCATGATCGTCCGCCCCGGCGACCACGCCTGACCGCCGCCCCACCCACGAACGCACGGAGGAAGAACCCATGACCAAGCCCCACCCCATGCCCGAGTACGACGGCCTGGACCTGCCCGACACCGACCTGGCGCTGAGCGCGACGCGCTTCGCCCGCGACGCCGAGCACCCGGCGGTCTTCAACCACAGCGTGCGCACCTACCTGTACGGGCGCCACCTCGGCGAGCACCAGGGCCTGCGCCCCGGGCACGACTACGACGACGAACTCCTCTACCTCGGGTGCGTGTTGCACGACGCCGGCCTCAGCGACGAGGGCGACCGGGACCAGACCTTCGACGTCGACGGAGCCGACCTGGCCGCCGAGTTCCTCTCCGACCGGGGACTCGCCGACGATCGGGTGGAGGTCGTCTGGGACGCGATCGCGCTCCACCTGAGTCCCCACATCGCCACCCGCAAGCGTCCCGAGATCGCCCTGGTGACCGCCGGAGCCGGGTTCGACCTGGGGCCCCTCGGCCCGGGCGGGCCCGCGCTCCCGGAGGAGTTCGTCGCACGGGTGCACGCCGTGCTGCCCCGTCTGCACGGAGCGGCGGTGCTCCACGACGCGATCGTCGGGCAGGCGCTCGCCAAGCCGCACAAGGCACCGCCGTTCACCTTCGCGGGGGAGCTCGTCCGCCAGACGACGGGAGGGCGGTGGCCCACCTGGCGGGAACTGATGACCGCCGAGCCCACCTGGAACGACTACGACGGCTACCCGCCCGCCGCCTGAGCGGGGCGCCCCCGCCACGTCAGGCCGGGGCGCCCCGGCGAAACTCGACGAGGAAGCAGCCGAACTCGACCGCGCGGGCGTGCACGAGCGCGACCCGCGGGTCGGCGAACAGCTCACGCAGGGCGTCGTCGACCTCAAGCGCCCCCTTCCGGCCCCGGGACGCCTCGACCAGCCGCCCGCCCAGGATGCGCCCCCGGGAGTCGTAGGCCCGCAGGCCCCGGCGCGCCCCGTGGAGGACGGGCGGGGCCGCCGAGTCACCGGCGGGCCCGGAGCACTCCTCGGCGTGGATGAAGACCGGCCCGCACTCGTCGTAGGGCCCGGGGTCGACGCCGCCCTCGGCCGCCCAGCGACGCAGCGGAGCGTACGTGACGAGCGCCATCCGCTCGCCCGGGATGCTCCGCCGCAGGCAGCAGCGCAGCGGAGCGCCGCCCTCGTCGTCGGTGAAGGCATCCCGGCCGTGTCCGGCGTCGTCCCGGACGCGCAGTCCGGCGAGGACCGCGGGACCGATCGCCCGCATGTGGTGTGTCGTGGCCATGAAACCAGTATCGGACCCCCTCCCCGCGTCCGCCAGCGGATCTCGGACATCGCGTTCCCCGCAGGGTCGGAGCGAAGGCCCGCCGGTTCAGGGGCGGGCGACCCCCGTGCGGTACGCCCACACGACCGTCTGGAGCCGGTCACGGGTACCGATCTTGGCCATGGCCCGTCCCAGGTGCGACTTCACCGTGCTGGTTTCGATGAACAGCGCCCGGGCGATCTCGGCGTTCGACATCCCCTTGGCGAGCGACCGGACGATGTCGGCCTCGCGGGCGGTGAGCAGATCCAGCGCGTCGGCGTCGGCCGCACACGGGGGCCTGCGTCGGGCGAACTCGGTCATCACCCTCCGGGTCACCGCCTGGTCCACCAGCCCCTGCCCCCGGGAGAGACGGCGCACCGCGTCGACCAGCTCGTCGGGATCGGTGTCCTTGAGCACGAACCCGCTCGCGCCCGCCTCCAACGCGCCGAACACGTACTCGTCCAGGTCGAACGTGGTGACGACGAGGATCTCCGGCGCCCCGCTCCCGAGCCGCTCGAGGATCTCCCGGGTCGCGGACAGCCCGTCCCCGCCGGGCATGCGCACGTCCATGCAGACGACGTCGGGCATGAGGCGGGCGGCCGCCTCCACCGCCGTGGGACCGTCCCCGCACTCACCGACCACCTCGATATCGTCGGCCAGGTCGAGGATGACCCGAAAACCCGTCCGGACGATGGACTGGTCGTCCACCAACAGCACCCTGATCACCGTTCGCCCCTCCGCTCCACCGGTATCTCCCAACGCACCCGCCAACCACCGGGCCCGGTCGGCCCGACCTCCAGCGCCGCGCCCACGACCTGAGCACGTTCCCGCATGCCGAGGACTCCCAGACCGCGGTGCTCCCGGGCCGTCGCCCGCGCGCCGCCGGCACCGTTCTCGATGTCCAGGACCACGCGCCCGGACTCGTGGCGGACCAGGAGGCGGACCCGCGCTCCGGCCGCGTGGTCGCGGGCGTTGGACAGCGACTCCTGGACCACCCGGTAGGCGGTGACGTCGGCGATCGGCGGCAGGTCGTGAGCCTCCCCCTCGCGGACGAGGTCGATGTCGGCGCCCAGATCGCGTTCGGCCGCCACGAGCCGGTCCAGGGCGGCCAGCCCCGGCACCGGCGCTCCCCGGGCGCCCGGTTCGCCTCGGTGGTGCAGGCCCCCGCTCTCCTCGTCGGGGTCGCGCAGCGCCCCCACGACCAGTCGCAGACTCGCCAGGGTCTCCTTCCCCTGGGCACGCACCCACGCCATCGCCTTCCGGGCGGCCTCGTCGTCGCGGCCGACCAGCCGTTCGGCGGCGCCCGCCTGCACGACCATGCCGGACAGGTGGTGGGCGGCGATGTCGTGCAGCTCGCGGGCCATTCCGGCGCGCTCAGCACGGATCGCCGCCTCCAGGCGCTCCCGTTGGGCGCGGGCCTCCTCGTCGGCGCGGATCCGCAGCAGGTCGACGTAGCGGCGCCGCGTCCCCACGTAGGCGCCGACGAGCGCCGGGATCACGAACACCGGGAGGCCCGCGAGCAGCAACCCCAGCGACGCCGTCAGGGGGCTCTCCGAGATCAGCGGGAGCGTGATCTCGGGCGCCAGCCGCCCTATGACCAGGCTTCCGGCCGCCCAGTGCAGGAGGGTCGCGGCGACGACGACCGCCGCGAGCCGTCCGGGCCTGAGCCGGGTCCCGCAGGTGTAGGCGGCGACGAACAGCGCCGGCCCCTGGAGCCCGACCTCGGCCGGAAGCAGTGCCACCATGGTGACCTGGAACACCGTCGCGCCCAGGAGACAGGCGACGGGGTGACGGCGGCGTGCGCACACCGTCAGGGACTGGGCGACGAGCACGGCGGCGAGGGAGATCCAGGTGCCGGTCGGCACCACGACACCCTCCAGGTACTCCAGTGACGCGAGCAGGAACCCGACCAACCCGATCGAGACCGCGGTCAGCGCCACCGCCAGCGCCACGTCGCGGCGCCTCTCCCCGCGCAGCCCCACCCGGTCGAGCGTGTCGTCGACCAGGGCTGCCGCGGCGAACGGAGAACCCGGCGCCCATCGCACCGGCCCGTCGTCGTTCGTCACCGCTTCCCCCTCCGTTCCGTCCCGAGCATGATGCCGGGGTCAGTACGACACGTCGACCGCGACCAGCCCGTACGCGAGCGCGAACCACTGCACGCAGAGCAGCGCCGCCAGGACCAGCGAGGCTCCCGTCCAGCGCTTCCACCCGGCGCGGCGGCGCACCTCGTCGAACAGCGCCCACGCCGCGGGGAGGACGGCGAGGATCCCCAACAGCTGCAGGCCTTGAAGCCCGCGCAGGGCCGCCTCGGGGACATCCCGCAGTCCCAGGAGCATGACGACCACCACGGCCCATCCGACGAGGGCCGTCAGCGCGGCGGCCACGCCGACACGGGTGAGCACCCGGGCCGCGCGTCCGGTCCCGTCCCGGTCGGGGCGGGGCTTCCGTCGGCGCGCCAGCGCCCCGATCGGCCAGGAGAGCACCGCGACGAACAGGACCGCGACGGACGACAGCAGGACCGGCAGCACCAGGGACGCGTCCTCGGAGGGCTCGGCCCGCAGGAGGGTGAACGCCGGGTCGAACACGATCGCCGCCATCCGGCCGTCGGACTCCCGCATCGTGAGCGTGCGCTGCCCTCCGACCTCACGCCACACCCACGGCTCGACCTCCTCGTAGACCGCGGGGGTCAGGGTTCCCGGCCCCGGGCTCACCAGGATCGTTCCGTCCTCCCGGGCCTGGATCCGGGTCTGGGTGAGGAGGTCGAACACCGACATGAAGGTGCTGTGCATCGTTCTGGACGCCGTGTAGACGCCCTCGGCCATCGCCGCGTGCTCGGCGGCCGTGTCCGTTCCCTCCGGGACCCGCCCCTCGCCCGGCAGGTAGCGGTCGGCGAACCCGTCGACGACCGCCTCCCGCAGGCGCAGGCTGTCGGCGCCCTCGTGGCCCCCGCCGTTGAGCGCCACGAAGATCCCGGTGCCGTGGTCGGGCTGGATCCGCACGTGGGCGTGGAAGTAGAGGGTGTCGCCGCCGTGGCCGAGCGCGCGGCGACCGTCACGGCCCTCCTCGAAGAACCCCAGTGTCATGCGCGGACCCTCGGCGAGCGTGCCCAGCGTGTCGGCGTCCAGCGCGGGGGAGTGCATGAGGGCGAGCGTCTCGGGGGTGAGCGGGGCCGTGCCCGGGTCGGCCTCACCAAGGTGGGCGAGCATGAAGCGGGCCATGTCCGGGGCCGAGGTGGTCAGCGCGCCCGCCGGGGCGTCGTCGACGACCTCGAAGCGCCCGGCCGGCCCGGTGCCGTCCGTGTACCCGTTCGCCAGACGCTCGCGCAGGTCCTCGGGGAGCGGCTGGGAGAAGGTGGAGGAGTCCATACCGAGCGGCTCCAGCACCTCCCGATCCACGTACTCGTCGAAGGGGACCCCGCTGACGCGTTCGACGACATAGCCCGCGAGCGCGTTGCCGTAGTTGGAGTAGGCGGGGACGGTGCCGGGCGGATACACCTGGGCGGGCGGGTCCTCCGCCAGGTAGCGCCGGAGGTCGGGGGCGCCCTCGAAACGGATCATCCCCCTGATGCGCTCCTCGAAGCCGGGGGTGTGCGACAGCAGGTGCCGCAGGGTGACGGGGTCGTCGAACTCGGTGGGAACGGTGAAGTCGAGGTACTCGTCGACGTCGGTGTCCAGGTCCAGGGTCCCGTCCTCGACCAACGTCATCACGGCGGTCGCGGTGAGGAGCTTGGACACCGATCCGACGCGGAACAACGTGTCCTCGGGGTCGACCGGTACGGGTTCGCCACCGTCGGCGCCGGTGTCGGCGTACCCGTAGCCGCGGGCGGTGAGGAGTTCACCGTCGTGGACGACCGAGACGACCGCGCCGGGAATGCCGGTGTCGTCGAGCGCGGCGGGGAGCAGACCGTCGAGCCAGGCGTCGACGTCCCGCGCGGTGAGGTCGGCGGCGGCGGGCACGGGGGTCGCGGGAGCGGGGAGGCCGCCGGTCGCGGGGGCGGAGCAACCTGCGGCGATCACGGCGAGGACGCCCGTCGAGGCCGCCAGGGCGGCGACGGGACGTCGGCGGGGGCGCGGGGGTGGGGCGGTGGGGGTCACGGTCCCTCTCCTTCCGGTGGGGTGACCCCAGCGTCGCGAACCGGACCGGCACGGCACATCGGGCACGGATCGGCATTCCGGTTACGACCTTCGGAGGAGGCGGCTCCCCCGCTCGGCGGACATGTCACCTTGTCGACTCATCGCCGGAGCGATGTCTCGACATCCCGCCCCGCGCGGACGCCCACCGGCCTCGGGTGTGGACGCCGACGCCACCGCTCCCGTCCGGAGGCCTACCAGCCCCAGGCGGGCCGGGTGAAACGCCAGCCCTGCGACTCCATCTCCGGAACGAGCTGGTCCACGGCGGCGACGGTCTGGCTCCGGTCGCCGCCGCCGTCGTGCAGGAGGACCACCGAGGTCGGCGTGATGGCCGCCCGGAGCCGGTCGACCAGGACGCCGGTTCCGGGGGTGGACCAGTCGAGGACGTCCACACTCCAGCCCAGGGGCCGCATACCCATCTCGGCCGCCACCTCCGGCGATTGCCCCCAGGCGCCGAAGGGCGCGCGGAAGTAGCGGATGCGGGCGTCCGGCGCCGCCGCGTGGATCGCGGCGTTGGTGGCCAGCAGCTCCTCGCGGACCTCTTCGGGGGACCAGCCGCTCACGTCGTCATGGCTCATCGTGTGGTTGCAGAGTGTGTGGCCCTCGTCCACGATCTCGCGGACGAGTTCCGGGTACCGCAGCGCCTGGTCGCCCAGCACGCAGAACACGGCCCTGACACCGTGTTCGTCCAGGACGTCGAGCAGCCGCGGGGTGTTGTCGGGGTGGGGTCCGTCGTCGAAGGTGAGGGCGACGGCCATGCCGCCCCTCTGGGTCGAGTCGACGATCTCGGGGCTGACCGCCCCGGCGGAGCGCGCGTACGCCGGTCCCCCGGCGCACAGGACGAGTCCGACGGAGAACAGGACCGCCAGGAGGCGGGCCGCTGCCGGGGGGTGTCCGATCCTCTTCGTCACACAGGCCTCCTCAGCCGTGCTGCACGCGAAGTCTTCAGAAAACTTTGTTAACAATTACAGCGAGAAAGATAGACAGCCCCCGGACACGGTGTCAATGGAAGCGGGTGCCCTCCACCCGGCGCGGGCGGAGGGCACGCGATCGCTACGCGGGACCGATGTCGACCCTCACGTCCGTGAACGACACCGCCTCGTCAGCGCCCCGGTACCCGGTGGAGCGGGCGTCGAGGGACAGGTCGACGCGCAGGCGCGGCCACCGCTCGTGGGAGAGGCCGTGGGCACTGGTCCGGGTCGTGCTGTCGACGAGTTCACGGGCCAGCCGCAGCATCTGCCCCGGCTCACCGGGGCGGGCGTCGGGGGACGAGAAGACGTCGCGCCCCCGGCGGACGTCGCCGGACTCCGGGACCAGATCCGACTTGTCGGCCGACGGGAACGCCGTCCACGTGTCCGCCCGGTAGGTGTCACCGTGGGTCAGGGACGTCCAGCGCACGCCGGTCGCCGTCCAGACGCCCTGGTCGGAGCCGGCCGAGGTTCCCCTCAGGTCCAGGACGTGGACCGCGCCGGAGCCGACCACCCGCAGGCCGCCGTCCGCGGAGGCGACCAGCGCGGTGTCCTCGTCGACGCCGAACACCCGGTCCTGTCCGGTGTCCAGCGCGAGCCTGGCCATCCTTCCCTGCCTGCCGCGTTCGGCGAAGTGGGTGTCCACCAGACCGTGGGAGAAGAACCCGAACCCTCCCTCGGGAACGTAGCCGAGCACACCGGGGTCCTCGAAGTAACCGGGACTGGAGCCGTCGACGATCGCGGGGTGGCTGTCTCCTCCGGTGACCATCGGGCCCGCCTGCTGGATGACGGCGCCCGCGCTCGTGCCCGCCACGACGGCGCCCGCGGCGGCCCGCTCACGGACCGCCGCGAGCACGGCGCTGTCCTCGTGGCGGTCCCCGCGCAGCAGGGTGGTGACGTAGCGGTACTGGTCGCCCCCGCCGAAGAGGAACCCGGTCATGTCACCGACCCGGGCGGCGACCTCCGCCGACTCGGCGTTCTCCGGATGGTCCAGGTCGACGGGGATCCACTCCGCCTCCCCGGCGCCGTGGGCCTCCAGCAGGTCGACGTAGTACTCCCCGTTGCAGCGGCTGTTGTTGCAGTCGGGCGTCCCGGCGTCGGGGTCCTCGGACTCGGGGCGGGACGAGGCGGTGATGACGCCGATACGCGCGTCGCCGCCGCCCGCGAGCCGGACGATCTCGTCGTAGATCCGGTCGTCGGCCAGCGAGCCGCCGACGAGGACCACCGGACCCGCGTTCGACGCGGCGGCCGCCGGCCCGTTCGGCGCGGCGGCCGCCGGTGCGGCGGAGCCGAGCAGTGCGGCCGCCAGTCCGACGGCCAGGGTCACGGCCGCCGAGCGCGGCCGGGTGGGGCGTCTCTTCGATGGCATGGGCATCCTCCTGGGAGATGGGGCCGCCTTGGTCAGCGGACGGCCCGGAACGCTGCCCCCTGTTCGCCCCGCGCGCGTGCGCGGGGACGTGTGTCGGCGCCGGGAAGAGCGCCCGGTGCCGCCCGTTCAGCCCTCGACGGCCGACGCCGCGGGGGGCTCGGTCCGGAGCGCCCCCTCGCCCGCCGTCCACAGGGCCAGCTCCGCGAGCAGAGCCGTCCTCGGGGCCACCGAGTCCAGGTCGAGCCACTCGTCGGAGCCGTGGTCTCCTCCGCCCACCGGACCCAGCCCGTCCAGGACGGGGGTCCCCCGCTCGGCGATGAGGTTGGCGTCGGCGCTCCCGCCGGTCGGTACGGCGGCCAGGTCGATCCCCGCCCGCCGGGCCAGGTCGAGGTACCGGTCCCGCAGCAGGGCGTCCCCGGCCCCCGGGGTCCAGGGCGGAGCCGGGGCCACCACGGCCGTGGCCGCCTCGACCCCCGGGACCAGCGCCGTCGAGGCGATCTCGTCGATCGCCGCGAGAACGGCGGAGTAGGAGGACGGGAGGTCGGCGCGTACGTCCAGGACGAGGGTCGCCGATTCCGGCACCACGTTCGGGCGGTGGCCCGACCGCATCACGCCGATGTTGACCCCCACGTCCGGCCAGAGCCCGTTGAGCCGCTCGATCCGAACGGCCGCCCGCGCGCAGGCGAGGGCGGCGTTGGCCCCCGCCTCGCGTTCGATGCCCGCGTGGGCGGCGCGTCCGCGGAAGGTGACCTCCACGTCGGCGACGCCCTTGCGGCCTGTGACGACACTGCCGTCCTCACGGGCACACTCCAGGCACAGGGCCGTGTCCGCCTCGTCGGCGAGCCCGGCCAGCAGGGGGCGGCTGCCGAGCGAGCCGATCTCCTCGTCCGGCCCGCAGTAGACGACGAGCTCACCGGACCGCCAGTGGGGGGCGACGAGCTTCAGGGCGGTGACACCCGAGAGCAGGCCCCCCTTGTCGTCGCAGACACCGGGACCCCTGGCCCACCTCCCCTCCTCGACCGTGAACGGTCTGCGCACGGCCGTGCCCGGCTCGAAGACCGTGTCCATGTGGCCCGCCAACAGGAGCGTCGGCCCCGGAGCCGGGCCGCGCAGACGGCCCACGACCGCGTGCCCGAGCGGGCCGCCGTCCGGGTGGCGCACGGGCAGGCGCTCCACCTCCGCGCCGGCCTCGGAGAGGTAACCGGCGACCCGGCCGCCGACCGCGTCCACACCCGCGGCGTCCAGTGACCCGCTGTCCAGACCGACCAGCTCGCGCAGACGCTCCACGTACTCGGGGAGCAGTCCCCGGGCCTCCTCGCACCGACGTGCCACCGGATCCATCACAGCACCTTCGAAAGGAACGCCCGGGTCCGCTCCTGCCGGGGGGAGTCGAGAAGCGTGTTCGGATCGCCCTCCTCGACCACCACTCCGCCGTCCATGAACACCAGACGGTCGGCGACCTCGCGGGCGAATCCGATCTCGTGCGTGACCACGATCATCGTCATGCCGTCCCGGGCCAGCCCCCTCATGACCTCCAGGACCTCGCCGACCAGCTCCGGGTCCAAGGCGGAGGTCGGTTCGTCGAAGAGCATCAGCTCGGGGCGCATCGCCAGCGAACGCGCGATCGCGACCCGCTGCTGCTGGCCGCCCGACAACTGGCCCGGATAGGCGTGGGCCCGGTCGGCGAGACCGACCCGGTCGAGCAGTTCCAGGGCGTGGCGGCGGGACTCCTCCAGCGGCTCGCGCTTGACCTGGACCGGGCCCTCGACGACGTTCTCCAACACGGTCATGTGGGGGAACAGGTTGAACCGCTGGAAGACCATGCCGATCTCCCGGCGCTGGGCGGCGATCTCGCGCTCACGCATCTCGTGGAGCCGGCCACCCCTCTGGCGGTAGCCCACCAGGCGCCCGTTCACCCACAGCCGTCCGCCGTTGATCTTCTCCAGGTGGTTGACGCACCGGAGGAAGGTCGACTTCCCCGAACCCGACGGCCCGAGGACGCAGCAGACCTCTCCCGCGCGGACCCGGAGGTCGATGCCCCGGAGGACCTCCGTCCTCCCGAAGCGCTTGCGCACACCCTCGGCGGCCACCATCGTGTCCTGGTCCATTCAGATCCCCTCCCCGCGGCCGAGGAGCCGGGAGAGCGTCCCGGGCGGCCTCTCACCGAACCCGCGCCCGAAGCGCTTCTCCAGGTAGTACTGTCCGAGCGAGAGCAGACTGGTCAGCATCAGGTACCAGAACACCGCGACGGTGAGCAGCGGGATGACCTGGAAGTTCTGCGCGTACACGTTCTGGACGGCGGTCAGCAGGTCGCTTCCGCCGATGACGGAGACCAGGGCCGTCATCTTGAGCATGTTGATCGTGTCGTTGCCCATCGGCGGGATGATGATCCTCATGGCCTGCGGCAGGACGACGCGGCGCAGGATCCTGACCGGCCCCATCCCCAGCGCCTGCGCGGCCTCCGTCTGCCCCCGGTCCACCGACAGCATGCCGCCTCGGATGATCTCCGCGGCGTAGGCGACCTCGTTCAGGGCCAGCCCCAGGACGGCGGCGACGAACGGGGTGACGACCAGGCTCGTCGGCTCGTCGAGCAGGGCGATGTCGGTGAACGGAACGCCGACGAACAGCCGGGGGTAGAGCGCGCCGAGGAAGCCCCAGAAGATGATCTGCACGAGGAGCGGGGTACCGCGGAAGAACCACAGGTAGACCCACGACACCGTGCGCAGAACGGGGTTGGCCGACATCCGCATGGCCGCGACGACGACCCCGCCCGCCACGCCGATCACCATGGCGACGACGGTGAGGACCACCGTGATGCCGATGCCCCGGAACACGAAGTCGCGCGTCAGGTAGCTCAGGACCAGCCGGATGTCCAGGTTCGGGTTGGTCAGGAGGGACCAGAGCAGGGCGGACGCGCACGCGGTGACGGCCGCCGCCGCGAGCCAGCGACCGTAGTGGCGCACCGGAACGACGGCGAGGTCGGCGTCGGGCGGAGGGGACTCCGTCGCCGAGGTGGGCGGCGCGGCTGGAGCGGGCATCACTGTTCCTTCCAGGGGCGTGTGTGTCGGGGAGGCGGCGGGATCAGTCGATCGCCTGGTTGACGGTGGCCTCGTCCAGGGCGATGGGCTCCTGTCCCCACTTGGCGAGGATCTCCGTGTACGTCCCGTCGTCCATCAGGGACTGGACCGAGGACCGGTACGCCTCGACCAGCTCCTCCTCGCCCTTGAGGAAGCCGAAACCGTTGGGGCTGGCCAGGTAGCCGTTGGGGTGGTCCGGGTCGACGACCAGCTCGGCCTCGCCCTCCAGGGACGCCGCGGTCTCCACCAGGTTGACCTGGGTCGCTCCCACGGCGTCGACCATCCCGGCGCTGAGCGCCGTCACCGCCTGGGGGTTCTCGGGATAGCTGGTGATCTCGATCGGCTCGGCGCACTCGTCCTCGGCGTAGCCCTCCAGGATCTCCTCCTGCCGGGAGGCCTGTTGGACCCCGACCCGGAGACCGCACAGGTCGGCGATCGACGCGATGTCGAGAGGGTTCCCGTGCGAGACGAGGATCCCGGTGCCCGAGGCGGTGTAGTCGACGAAGGACGCCACGTCCTGCCGCTCCCGGTTGTCGGTGATACCGCCCACGATCACGTCGTACCTGCCCGCCTGGAGTCCGGGGACGAGGCCGTCGAAGGGCTGCTGCTGGAAGTCGGTGTCCAGACCCAGCCGGGCGGACGCCGCGACCATCAGGTCGTGGTCGAGCCCGGTGAACGAGTCCTGATCACCCTCCTCGGCGAAGGCGATGAAGGGTTCGTAGGGAGCGTTCGTCGCCACCGAGACGACGCCCGCGTCGCGGATGTGGGCGGGAAGGCCCTCGGCCAGCTCGGAGTCCGGTCCGACGGTTCCCACGCCTTCGATGGAGACGGGCCCGAAGTCCCCCTCGGGCTCTCCGCCGCCGGATCCGCCACAGGCCGTGGCCATCAGGGCGGTCAGGGAGACGGCGACGGCGACGCCGCCCATGCGTGTGGTCATCCTGTTCCTCCTCGGACGGGGGCCAAGGCCCCAGGGGATGGAACAGACGTTACGTTTCACTCTTAGAAAGGGCAACATGTAATGAATGAAACGTTACTTGGCCGAGACGTGCCCCACTGGAACATCCGTGAACCAGTGGCCCTCAGAGCAGGTCGAAACCCCGGCTGGCGTCCTCGAAGCGACGCATGCGCTCCTCCGCGCGACCGCCCAGGGAGTCCATGACCCCGGCGACCAGGGCCTCGCAGACCGCCATGGCCGGGACCAAGGAGTCGTACGCCGACACCGAGTCGACGTGGACGGGCAGGACGACGTCGGCGACCGCGGAGATCGGCGACAGCCAGCGGTCCGTCAGGAGGACCACCTTCGCCTCCCGGCGCGAGACCTCCTCCGCCGCGTGGAGGGACCACGCCTCGTACCTGCGGAAGTCGAAGACCACGAAGACGTCCCCGCGTCCGGCCTCCGCCAGCAGGTCGGCCCGTTCGACCGGGGTGTCGGGCAGCGTGACGGCGTTCCCCCGGACCTGCATCAGGTGCAGGGCGAGGTACTGGGCCAGGAGACGGGAGAAGCGCCCGCCCCAGGAGACGACCCTGTGCTCGGGCTCGCCCATCAGGCGGACCGCCTCGTCCAGTTCGAAGGCGGGAAGGCTCTCCAGGGTGGCGCGCACGGCGCCGCCCAACGTCCGGGCGGCCGAGGCCGCGAGACCGGCGCGATCCGCGTCCGGCCGCCGGTCGTCCCTGGCGGAGGCGTAGGCCGCGAGCGGCGACTGCTCGCGTTCCCCCAGCTCACCGAGGAGACGACGCTGGAAGCCGGGGTAGTTGTCGAACCCCAGCCGTCCGACGAACCGCAGTACCGTCGGCGCACTGACACCGGCGCGCTCGGCCAGCAGTCTGACCGTCTCCAGCCCGGCCGCCGGATAGTCGGCGAGCAGGGCGCGCGCGACCCTGCGCTCACCCGTGCTCAGACCGCCCTCATGGGTCCGGATCATGTCCGCGATGCTCGGCAATGCCACACTCTCCTCCTTGCGTAACAGATGTTACATAACGGCACTCGCACGGAGTACCGGAGAGGGGAGGAGATCGCGCCCGCCGACGCCGGGCGGATCACGGCCGAGTTTCGCTTTACTGACCGGTAAGTAACTTCTATCCCGCCAGCCATGGTGACGAGGAGCACACAGGCCTATCTTCTCTGCAGTGATGGCCCCCCATCACACCCACCCCCACCATCCCCCCACCCCTTCACACCCCCACGCACGCCCGCCGTGCGGTGAAAGGCCCCCGCTGATGATCCGTCGCTCCTGTTACGTGCTGCTGTGCACCCTCCTGCTGCTCGTCTTCGCCCCCCTCGCCGCGAACGCCGAGTCGAACGTCCACTACGTCGCCCTCGGGGACTCCTACTCGTCGGGTACGGGCGCGGGATCCTACGACCTCTCGTACTCCTGCCAGCGGTCCTCCCGGGCCTACCCCGCGCTCTGGGCCGAGCGGAACGCCGTCCAGTCCTTCAGCTTCGACGCCTGCAGCGGCGCGACGTCCGCGAGCGTGCGCAGCGACCAGCTCGGCTCCCTGTCCGCCGAGACCACCCTGGTCAGCGTCACCAGCGGGGGCAACGACGCCGGATTCGTCGACGTCGTCCTCGCCTGCAGGACCGGAACGGACCAGGACTGCTTCTCCGCGCTGGACGACGCCGAGCTCTACATCGCCGAGACCCTGCCCGGTGAGCTGGACCTGCTCTACGCCGACATCCGCGCGGGCGCCCCGTCGGCCCACGTCGTGGTACTGGGCTACCCCCGCCTGTACGAGACGACGCCCTGCTTCGGCGCCATCAGCGTCGAGCGGCGTGAACGCGTCAACGCCACCGCCGACACCCTCAACGCGGCGATCCACGACAGGGCGAGCGCCCACGGGTTCGCCTTCGCCGACGTGAGCCCCTCCTTCGAGGGCAGGCGTATCTGCGCCTCCTCGCCCTGGATCCACGGTCCCACCTGGCCGCTCTCGAGCTCCTACCACCCGAACGGCAGCGGCCACGACTCCGGCTACCTCCCCGTTCTGGCCGGAGCCGTCGGCTAGGCACGCCGGAAGAGACGTGTCCACCGCGCCCTCCGCCCCCGGCGGGCGCGGTGGACACGCCGGCCGTCACACCGGTCGCGGCTCCGCGCCACGAACGCCCCGCCCCCTGACCGGCCTGGTCACCCGTTTGGCCACGCACGGCGGCATCCCCGACGCGGTCTCCGGCGCGCGGCGCTGGTAGACGCTGGGAGGTACACCGACCAACTCGGTGAAGCGGGTGCTGAAGGTGCCCAGCGACGAGCAACCGACCGCGAAGCAGACCTCGGTGACGCTGAGGTCGCCGCGCCGCAGCAGAGCCGTCGCGCGCTCGACGCGCCGGGTCATGAGGTACGCGTACGGCGACTCACCGTAGGCCAGCTTGAACCGGCGGCTGAGGTGACCGGCGGACATGTACGCGCCGCGGGCGAGCGCCTCGACGTTCAGCGGCCGCGCGTACTCCCGGTCGATCCGGTCGCGGACACGGCGCAGCCGGGCGAGGTCGCCCAGTCGCCGCTCCTCGGCGCGTGCGCGCCCCCACGAGGGGTGGCACATGGAGAACTCCTTTCCGTCGATGTCCGTGAGCCCGTGACCAGTCGGGTCAGCGCACCTCCTGGATGCGGATCATGTTGCCCGCCGGGTCGCGGAAGGCGCAGTCGCGGACGCCGTACGGCTGGTCGGTCGGCTCCTGGACGACCTCGGCGTCGAGGGCCTGCACCTTGTCGAAGGTGCCGTCGAGGTCCGGGGTGGCCAGCAGGATCCAGCCGTAGGTGCCCTTGGCCATCATCTCGGCGATGGTGCGGCGCTCGTCCTCGGTCATCCCGGGGTCGGCGTCCGGCGGCGCCAGGAGGATGGACGTGCCGGGCTGGCCGACGGGGCCGACCGTGATCCAGCGCATCTTCCCCTGGCCGACGTCGGTGCGGACCTCGAAGCCGAGGACGTCGCGGTAGAAGGCCAGGGACGCGTCCGGGTCGTCGTGCGGAAGGACGGTGGTGTGAATGGTGATGTCCATGACGATCAGCCTAGGGAGCACACCCCGACCGGCGCTTCTCGATTCCTGACCGGCCCGGCCGCCAGCCCCGCGGCACGCCCGCCGGCGGTCGCCGCGTCCCGGCCTCAGTCGCGGACGACCTCGTACCGCAGGCAGGCGAAGGGCCCCTTGAGCCCGGCCTCCAGCGCGCGCAGCCGCACCCGCCCGTCCAACAGGGGAGCGCCCCCGCCCAGGCTGACCGGGGCGACGGACACGACGACCTCGTCGAGCAGGCCCAGCCGGGCCAGGTCCGCGGCCAGACGGCCGCCCCCGACCACCCACACGTCGCGCCCGTCGGCGGCCTCGACCATCTCCCCGTGCAGGTCCCGCAGCTCACGGTCGGTGTCGGCGCTGGCGAAACGCAGGTCCCCCTCGACCCGGGGAAGGTCGCGGTGGGTGAGGATCCAGGTGGGGGCCCGGTAGGGCCAGGGCTCGCCGCCCGTGTGCTCCCGGACCCACTCGTAGGTGGTCGCGCCCAGCACGATCGCGCCCGCGTTCTTGATGAAGTCCTCGACCTCGCTGAGGGCCTCGCCGCCCTCCGATCCCGGTTCGCCCCCCTCCACCGAGAACAGCCACTCCAGGGAGTTGTCCTGGTCGGCGATGAACCCGTCGAGGCTGGTCGCGGTGTTGTACACGGTCTTCACGGTGTGTCCCCTCGTCGTTCGTTGCGGTCGTGCAGCCATTCCAGGGGGTCGCCGTGGCCGACCTCGATCCCGGCCGAGCGCAGCATGTGCCGGACGGCCTGTCTGCGGTGCGCCGAGTACGTCAGGACGTGCGCCACGACCCCGCCGAGCATGAAGCTCTCCGGCGGATCGCACAGGGCGTCGATGAGCCGGTCGCCCCAGGCGTCTCGACGGCCCATGTCGTCCACGGCCGCGATCCAGCGCGCGCCCGCCTCCTCGTGGCGGGACCGCAGCGACTCGGGGTCGTCGGCGCCCCGTTCGGGGAAGTCGGAACCCTCGATCGAGGCCAGCCAGACCTCCTTGGTCCACACCAGGTGCTCCAGGGTGGCGGCGACGGACTCCTCCGGCCCGTCCCAGGACAGAACGGTGCGACCGGGGTGCCACGCCCTCCGGTAGTCCTCCTCCGGCAGATCCGCGGCCAGGCGGAGGAGGAACGCCGTGTCGTCCACGTCGTGGTGGATCTGCAGCGCGGTCAGGTCCATGGCGGGACGGCTCCTCGGGTTCCCCTCCACCCACAGGTGGAGCGGCGGGTGGAAGTGGACGCCGTTCGGAGAGGGCAGCCACCGTCCGCTCCCCGCGGTGGTGGCGCTGGGCGGGTGGCCGAAGGCCCGCGCGAAGGCGCGTGTGAACCCCTCGACCGACGCGTATCCGGCGGAGAAGGCCGCGTCGGTGACGCTGGTGCCCTGGCCGATCTGCCAGGCGGCCCGCTCCAACAGGACCCGTCGGCGCAGCGCGACCGGTGACTCCCCGGTGTCGCGGGAGAACCTCCGGCTGAAGTGGAACGGTGAGGAGTGGGCGCGGCCCGCCATATCCGACAGGCGCGCGTTGTCCTCGTCCAGGACGGCGTCGAGGAGTTCACGCAGACGGTCGCGCCCGGACGGCGGTTCGTCGGTGGGAACGGTCATGCGACCAGTATGTTCGCGCGGCGGCCGTCACCGCTTGACCGATCTTGCCCTGTGGCGGCGGCCCCGCCGGCGGGCCACGCGCGGAGGGGGCGGGGCTCCGCGTTCCGGTGGACGCGTCCCCTTGTCGACTCGTCGCCGGATCGACTCGTCGACCCCGGGGGGCCGCCTCCAGCCCCCCGGCGACGCGAGCGGGGTGACGAGCGTGCGCCCGCTCACGCCGTGTCGTCAGACCTCCCGCTGGGCGCCGATCTCCGTGATCAACCGCTCGACGCGCGTCCTGATCTCGTCGCGGATCGGGCGGACGGCCGCCACGCCCCGCCCGGCCGGGTCGGGCAGGGCCCAGTCCAGGTAGCGCTTACCGGGGAAGATCGGGCAGGTGTCCCCGCAGCCCATGGTCACGCACACGTCGGAGGCCTCCACGGCTTCGACGGTGAGGATCTTCGGGCTCTGGCCGGTGATGTCGATGCCGACCTCGGCCATCGCCTCCACCACGGCGGGGTTGAGCGCGTCGGCCGGGGCCGAGCCCGCCGAACGCACCTCGATCCGGTCTCCGGCCAAGTGGCTGAGCCAGGCGGCGGCCATCTGGGAGCGGCCCGCGTTGTGCACGCACACGAACAGGACGGACGGCGTGTCGGAGTGGGACATGGTGCGGGGCCTTCTCGTCTCGGTGGAGAGCGGGACCGGAACAAGGGTCCTCACTCAACGCATCAGCGTTTGATGATGGGATAATATCAGCACATGCTGATGTCAGTTGAAGGTGACCTGATCAAGGCGCTGGCTGATCCGCTGCGCATGCGGATCGTGGCCCTGCTCGCCCACGAGACCCTGTGCACCACGCACCTGGTCGCCGAGACCGGCGCCAGGCAGACCAACCTGTCCAACCACCTGCGGATCCTGCGCGAGGCCGGGGTGGTCGAGACCGAGCCGTGCGGACGCTACACCTACTACCGGCTCCGCCCCCAGGCGCTGGAAGGACTGGCCGGAGCCCTGGGCGAACTCGCCGCCACCGCCCGCGCCACGGCCGCCGCCGACCGGAAGCGGGCCTGCACGTGACCCGCACCGACCCCCCGACCGCCCCCGCACCGCCCGCCGCCCGCCTGTCCACCCTCGACCGCCTCCTCGCGGTCTGGATCCTGCTCGCCATGGCCGCCGGCCTGGGCCTGGGCCGCCTGGTCCCCGGCTTGGACGCCGCGTTGGCCGCCCTGGAGGTGGGCGGGATCTCCCTGCCCATCGCCCTGGGCCTGCTGATCATGATGTACCCGGTGCTGGCCAAGGTCCGCTACGACCGCCTGGACACCGTCACCGGCGACCGCCGCCTGCTCGTCTCCTCCCTGGCGGTCAACTGGATCGTCGGCCCCGCGGTGATGTTCGCGCTGGCCTGGATCTTCCTGGCCGACCTGCCCGAGTACCGCACCGGCCTGATCATCGTCGGCCTGGCCCGCTGCATCGCCATGGTGATCATCTGGAACGACCTGGCCTGCGGCGACCGCGAGGCCGCCGCCGTGCTGGTGGCCCTCAACTCCCTCTTCCAGGTACTGGCCTTCGGCCTCCTGGGCTGGTTCTACCTCGACCTGCTCCCCGGCTGGCTGGGCCTGGACACCGACGGTCTGGCCGTCTCCCCCTGGCTGATCGCGGCCAACGTCGTGATCTTCCTCGGCATCCCCCTGGCCGCCGGGTTCCTCACCCGGTACCTGGGCGAGCGGCGGATGGGCCGCGAGCGCTACGAGAGCGTCTTCCTGCCCCGGATCGGCCCGTGGGCGCTGTACGGACTGCTGTTCACGATCGTGTTGCTGTTCGCCCTGCAGGGCGGCACCATCACCAGCCGACCGCTGGACGTGGCCCGCATCGCGATCCCGCTGCTGGTCTACTTCGCCCTGATGTGGTCGGGCACCTTCGCCCTGGGCAAGGCGATCGGGATGGGCTACGAGCGCACCAGCACGCTCGCGTTCACCGCGGCGGGCAACAACTTCGAGTTGGCGATCGCGGTGGCCGTCGCCACCTTCGGTGTCACCTCGGGCCAGGCGCTCGCGGGTGTGGTCGGCCCGCTGATCGAGGTTCCGGTGCTGGTGGGGCTGGTGTACGTGTCACTGGCCTGGCGGCGAAGGTTCACCACCCGAAAGGAGTGGTGACCCGACGGGGCCCGGGTGAGACGGGCGCCAGCGGACCCCGCCCCTTGAACGCATCCCGTCACGACACACCAGCGATGTGCCGGGGCCACGGCGCCCCGGCACGTGGGAAGGGCCGGGAACGCACATGGAGCAACGGACGGTCGACGTCGCGGTCGTCGGCGGCGGACAGGCAGGGCTCGCGGCCGGATACTTTCTACGCCGGGCGAGGATCGACCACGTCATCCTGGACGGTGGTTCCGCCCCGGGAGGTTCGTGGACCGAGTACTGGCACTCACTGCGGCTGTTCTCACCGGCCGGCCACAGCATGCTGCCGGGCTGGTGGATGCCCGCCGAGGACGGGCACGAGTACCCGAGCGCGGCACACGTGGCCTGGTACCTGGCCGAGTACGAGAGCCGCTACGAACTCCCGGTACGCCGTCCCGTCCACGTGAGGGGTCTGGAGCGGGCGGAGGAGGCTCTGCGTGTGGTCACCGACCAGGGGGAGTGGCGGGCCCGCTTCGTCGTCAGCGCCACCGGCACCTGGGGTGGTCCCCACCTCCCGAACATCCCGGGGCGCGAGGAGTTCGACGGCAGACAGCTGCACACCGTCGACTACCGGGCACCGGAGGAGTTCACCGATCAGCGGGTCGTGGTGGTCGGCGGCGGCAACTCCGCGGCGCAGATCCTCGCCGAGCTCTCTCAGGTCGCGGACACCACCTGGACCACGTCGCGCCCTCCGCGCTTCCTACCCGACGACGTGGACGGCCGGGCCCTCTTCGCCATCGCCACCCAGCGCCAGCGCGCCGTGCGAAACGGTGGCCGGGCGGCACGGGGTGTGAGCGACCTGGGCGACATCGTGATGGTGCCGACCGTCAGGGAGGCCCGGGACCGAGACGCGCTCAAGGCCGAACCGATGTTCACCCGTCTCACCCGCACGGGCGTGGCCTGGGCGGACGGAAGTGAACTGACCTGCGACGCGATCGTGTGGTGCACAGGATTCCGGCCGGCCCTGGACCACCTCGCGCCCTTGGGGCTGGCGAACGGAGCGGGCCGGATAGCGCTGGAGGGAACCCGCGCGGTCGGCGAACCGCGGCTGTTCCTGTTGGGCTACGGCGACTGGACCGGGCCGGCCTCGGCCACGCTGGTCGGTGCCGGGCGCACGGCCAAGACGACGGTCGCCGAGATCACCGACGCTCTGGCTCACGAGGAATAGCGCTCCCGGCCGCGGGAGTGTCCGGGGCGGCTGAACAGCGCTGCCACGGATCCCGCGGCCGCCAGGGCGCTCAGTGCCGCGAACGCCCCCGCGTACCCGCCCAGTGCTCCGGCCAGCGACACACCGATCCAGGGGGCGAGCGCGGAGGCCAGCATCAGCGGGACGTGCATCACCCCGCTGACCCCGGCGTAGACCGCCGTGCCCCACCGTTCGGCCACCGCCGTGGCGTGCAGCAGGGTGAGCACACCGCGCGCCATGCCCGCCAGGACGGCGACCGCCACGACCAGCCCCCAGGGTCCGGGCACCAGCGCCAGGAGCAGGGATGTGGCCGCGCACGCGGCCAGGACGATCACCGTTCGGGGAACGGGTGCGGTTCTCCGTTCCAGGTGCGCGTAGACCAGACGTCCCGCCACCTGTCCGAGTCCTCCCAGGCCCAGTGCCCAGGCCGCGGTCGTGGTGTCGAAGCCCCTGGACTCCAGGAGGGGGACGAGGTTGACCACGCCCGCGTGCACGGTCAGCGCCCCAGCCGCCAGGGCTGTGGTCAGCGCCCAGAAGGCTCGGCTGCGGATCACCGTTCCCACCGTCGTCCCCGGTCCGCCGAAGCCCTCGTCCGCGCCGAGCCCCGCCCATGCGCGGGGGAGGGCGAAGGCGTGGAGCGGCACGACCACCAAGGCGACGACCCCGCCCAACACGAGGTAGGCGCCCCGCCACCCCCACGCCTGTTCCAAGGCCGCGGTCACGGGCGCGAAGACGGTGCTCGCCAGCCCGCCGGAGAGCGTCAACGCGGTCAACGCCCGCACCCGTGCGGCACCGTACCAACGGGTGAGGGCCGCGAAGGCGGGCGGATAGTACAGCCCGGCCATGGCGGTCCCGGCCACGATCCACGCCAGGGCGAAGAAGACCGCGCTCGGGGCCAGGGCGATGCCCGCCACGGCCGGGACGGCGATCAAGGCCGCCCCGGTCATCACCGGCCGTGGGCCGTGCGTTTGCAGCAACCTTCCCACGAGGACTCCGGTCAGACCCGCCGTGACCTGGGCCGCGGAGAAAAGGGCGGTGACCGTGGCCGAGGACCAGCCGGTGTCGGCGGTGATCGCCGTGGCCAGCACCGGGAAGGCGTAGAACAGCACCCCGTAGCTCGTGGTGACGGTGACGCACAGGACCGCCAGCCCCCGGCGCGCTCCGACCACGGGTACGGAGGCGTCGGGGGCACGAACACGCACGGGTCTCAAAGGGTCCCGGCCGGCGCGGTGAGCTCGACCTCCTGGGGACCGCCCGCCGAGCAGCAGCCGTTACCGGCCTCCGCCGCCGCCTCGGCCTCTGAGGCGTCGGACAGGCCGGACCCGCCGCACACCCCGGTCTCGGGCAGGACCAGCTCCACCCGGTCGGCCGCCTCGTGGTCACCCGCGACGCGCGCGGCGATACTGCGCACCTGCTCGTATCCGGTCAGGGCCAGGAACGTGGGAGCGCGGCCGTAGGACTTCATCCCCGCCAGGTAGAAACCCTCCTCGGGATGGGACAGCTCCTTGGCTCCGTGGGGGTAGACCGTACCGCAGGAGTGCACATTGGGGTCGATGAGCGGGGCCAGTTCCACCGGGGCCTGGAGCGTCGGGTCCACCGCCAGCCGGATCTCGGAGAGGAACGACAGGTCCGGGCGGAACCCGGTCAGCACCACCACCTCGTCCACCGGCTCCAGCGGCTGTCCGTTCCCGTCCACCAGCACCGGGCGCCCGTGCTCCGAACGGACCTCGGCGGCCCGGAAACCGGTGACGACCCGGATGTGCCCGGCCTCGACCGCCGCCTTGGCCCGCAGGCCCAGGGCCCCGCGCTCGGCGAGCTGGTCGGCCTCTCCGCCTCCGAAGGCGTCACCGACCCCACCCCGGCGCAGCACCCACACCGCCGTGGTTCCGGGCTCCTCCTCAGCGAGCGCGGCGAGGGCGACGATGGTGGTCAGAGCCGAGTGGCCGCGCCCCACCACCGCCGTGGCGCGGCCCGCGTGGCGGTCCCGCACCCGCGGATCCGCCAGGTCGGGGATCCGGTAGGAGATCCGCGCCCCAGCGGTGTCCTCGCCCAGGGCGGGCAGTCCGTCGGCGCCCAACGGGTTCGGCGAGCCCCACGTCCCGGAGGCGTCCACCACCGCACGCGCCAGGACGCGCTCCTCGCCCCCCTCGGTGCGCACCCGTACCGTGAAGGGCTGCTGTTCCCGAGCCGCGTCGACGACGCGATCCCTGCCCAGACGGCTGACCCCGGTCACCTCGGCGCCGAACCGCACCCGGTCTCCCAGCGCGTCGGCCAGCGGAACCAGGTAGGACTCGACCCACTCCCGTCCGGTCGGGTAGACATCGTCGGCCGGACGCCGCCAACCGGTACCGGTGAGCAGCTTCTCCGCCGCCGGGTCCACCAGGTCGCGCCAGGAGGAGAACAGACGCACGTGCCCCCACTCGGCGACCGCCGCCCCGGCCCGGCCACCCCTCTCCAGGACCAGCACCGGAAGATCCCGATCGACCAGCTCGGCCGCCGCCGCCAGCCCGGCGGGCCCCCCGCCGATCACCACTACCGGAAGCTCTACGGTCATGACACACCCTTCCATCGATGAGCATCTATGCAATGAGACTCTATCGACGCGAATCAATGGATGCAAGCATCGATATGCGTCGATAATGGGGGTATGAGTATGTTGAGCGCGCAACGCGATGCACACGTGCTGCCACCCGCCGACGCCGAGACCTACGCCGCCTGGTTCGCCTGCCTGGCCGAACCCATGCGCGTCCGACTGCTGCACGCCATCGCCACCGCCTCGGGGCCGATCAGCGTCGGAGAACTCGCGAAGTCGGTGGACATCCGCCAGCCCACGGTCTCCCACCACCTGCGCAAGCTCGCCGACGTGGGCTTCGTGACCCTGGCCAAGGCGGGCACCACGACCCAGGTGGTGGTCAACCCGACCTGCTGCACGGGCCTACCCCACGCAGCCGACGCCGTCATGGGCATGCTCAACGCCCGCCCCTGCTGCCCCACCGACCTGCCCCCCGGCGTCACCACGCGCGCCATGACCGACACGGACCTGGACGCGGTGCGGGAGATCTACGCCCAAGGCATCTCCACCGGCCACGCCACCTTCGAAACCGAGGTCCCCGAGGCGGAGAGGTTGAAGAACACGTGGCTTCCCGAGCATCGCTGGGTCGCCGAGGCCGACGGACGCGTGATCGGGTGGGCCGCCGCCGCACCCGTCTCCCAACGCGAGGCCTACGCCGGGGTGGCCGAGACATCGGTCTGCGTCGCCGAGGGCGCCCGCGGCCGGGGAGTGGGCAAGGCACTGCTGCACCGCCAGGTCACCGAAGCCGACGCGGCCGGGATCTGGACTCTGCAAACGTCGATCTTCCCCGAGAACCGCGCGAGCCTCGCCCTGCACCACCAGGCGGGCTTCCGCACCGTCGGCGTGCGGGAGCGCATCGCCCGCCAGCGCGACGCATGGCGCGACACCGTTCTGCTCGAGCGTCGTCGTCAAACCGACGGCGGTGCGGCCGACGACGCGCACCGCACCACGGGCTCCGGCTGTTCGAACTGCTGAACACCGCGTACCCGCGCCTTCGATCCGGGCCGGCGGCGACTTCGGTCCCCGGCCCGGCGGACGTCCGTTCGAGACGCTCTAGGTGAGCGCCGCGAGCACCACCTGTTCATCGCCCCACCGGGCGCGAAGCCGACGCCGCCCTTCGGGTTCACGGTCGAGGACGTACGGGAGCAGCACCTGGCCGCCGGGGTCCGTGCCGGCACCGCCGGCATCGGCCCCGGATTCGGTGGAGACCAGGACCTGCTGTGCCCTCCGCTCCACCATCCGGCCGTCCTCCCAGACCTCCATCTCAGCCTGCTCCTGCTCACCGGTCAGGGCCCGCCGATAGCACGCGACGGCCACCTCGTCCTCGGTTCCGTCGTAGACCCAGCGTGTTCCCAGAGTGGAATGCTCCATGGTTCCCACGAGGTGGTCGTCATGGCCGTACAGTGGCGCGCCCCTGTACGTCAACGGCAGGTGGATGAGACGGTCTCCGCGCCGGAGCAGGAACGCCTCCACCCCGACCTCACCCGCCGGATCGTCGAATCTGTACTTTCCGAGCACCTGGTCACGTCCTCGGCCCGCCCACGGACGGCCGTCCAGCCAGGCTCCGATCAAAGTCATTTTACTCGGTGTGACACTGGCCTTGTGAATGATCGCCATGTGCATCAGTGTCCAGCATCGAACTCCAGGGAGGGATACCGCCCCCCGTGTCCGATTCCGGCCATCTCATGTAGACCCCGGTTGCGCCGTGGATTCTGATCGCCGAAAATCTTTATTCTGGGCATACGTACACCCGCCACACGGCCATCGCCCGTGCGTGAAACCAGTGTGCCACCTTACCCGTTGCCGGGAAACTCCGACAGGGCCACGCGGACCGACGGTCCAGAGAATGACACGCACTCGGCCATCAGCAGTGAAACACAAGAGATCGGATGACCCCACCGAACCCCTAGGGTGACGTTGGGTCACATGAAGTCATCACTGCTGCTCAGAAAACTCGCTCCTCTCCCCAGATGCGGCCTGTCGAGAAGATGCCTCAGTAGCGACTGAGGAATTCCTCAGTCGGACGGCAGCCGACCGCGCACCGAAGCAGGCCCTGGAGGACCCACGCCCTGGCTCCGCCCCCACCGAAGAACCGGCCGCCGGCTTCGAGGTTCGCGCGCCGCAGGAATCCGCGCCTCCGCCAGGCCCTCGCCTTCTTTTCCCATCATCAGGGACCTGCCGCGCAAGGATGGCCGACATTCCACCACGAACAGCATCAAAGCGACATTTTGCACCCTCACCCTTCCGTGCCGCCGCCGTCCCACATAGGCCGCCACCGCCCCTTCGGCAACGACCTCCGACCGTCGCGTTGACAGCACTTCCAGCGATTTATACTTTTCCCTTCGCGCCCTGTTCGCAGGGTGAATTTCCGAACCGAAGCTCCGTTGACAGACACCCCCATGACCGGGTCAAATAACCGCGGAGAAAACAGGCGAGAGGGAAAATAAATCGATGACGAGCGCCTCCGATAAATCTGGTCCACGCCACCAGGAAATAGCCCACGATCCACTTGACACCGAGAGTCTGGCGGCCTGCGCGGAGAATGCTCTGGACCTGTCCGACGTTCTCTCACCGGCGGCCTCCACATCGGCCCCGGCCCTGGGGGGCGGCCTGAGGAGTTCCCTCCGCACCGCACCGCACGGACTCGCGCGCACACCACACACGCCGACCCGCCTGCTCGGCGTGCACAATCCCACCTCGGCTCCGGTGGCCTTCACCCTCGCCGACCACTTTCCCGACGTATCCGCGGGCGAGGCCCACGCAGTCTTCCTCGGGGGATCGGTCGACACCTCGGGGCGAAGCCGAACGGACCTCCGTTTCCTCCTTCAGCCGGGGGCCCATGTGTGGTTGGCCCAGACCAAGGCACCGCTTTCCTCTCCCACACCGCCCGATCCAAAAAGGGCGGCGAACCGATGAGCCCTGCCCCGAAGGACGCTCAACGGACCGCGCTCATCACCGGCGCCGGAAGCGGAATCGGCGCGGCCACCGCCCACCGGCTGGCCGCCGAGGGCTACCGCGTCGTCCTGACCGGTCGGCGGGTGGGCGCTCTGGAGCAGGTGGCCAAGCGCATCACGGCGGACGGGATGACGGCCGACGTCCAGCCCATGGACGTCACCGATCCGTCGGCCATCGCGACCGTCGTCGACGGCCTGGTCCGCTGCGACGTCCTCGTCAACAACGCCGGGGGCGCCATCGGGACCGAGGAGGTCACCGACGCCGACCCCTCCGACTGGCGCACCATGTTCGAGACGAACGTCATGGGAGCCCTCTCCACCACGCAGGCCCTGCTCCCGCTCCTCACCGAGAGCGGCGACGGGACCGTCATCCTCATCTCCTCCACCGCCGCCTTCACCGTCTACGAGGGAGGCGGCGGGTACAGCGCCGCCAAACACGCCGAACACGCCCTGGCCGGGACCCTGCGCATGGAACTGTGCGGCCAGCCCGTGCGCGTCGTCGAGATCGCCCCCGGCATGGTCCACACCGAGGAGTTCTCCCTCAACCGCTACCGCGGAGACACCGATCGCGCCGCGGCCGTCTACGCGGGGGTCGACCGACCCCTCGTGGCCGAGGACGTCGCCGACGCGGTCGCCTGGACGGTCACCCGTCCCTCCCACGTGAACGTCGACTTCCTCGTCATGCGCCCACGCGCCCAGGCCGCGCAGCACAAGGTCCACCGGCAGGGCTGACCGCCTCCCGCGGTCCCCGCTCCCATCTCCCCTCGACCCAAGGATGGACACAGCCGTGACACGACCGACCCGCAACCCGATCATGGACCTCCCCGAGGTCGGCATCACTCCCGTCAAGGATGTCGACGCCACAGTCCCCGTCGTCGGATCGAAGAGCTACACCAACCGGTTCCTGACGATCGCGGGACTGGCCTCCGAACCGACCGTCCTGCGCCACGCCCTGCACTCACAGGACACCCTGCTCCTGGCCGAGGCCCTGCGTTCCTTCGGACACGTGGACGTCGAAGCCGACGCCGGCGACGAGACCTTCTCCGTGATCCCCAACGGGCGTCCCATGCGCGCACCCGACACCGACATCGACATGGGGAACGCGGGCACGCCGATCCGCTTCCTGATCACCATGTCGGCCCTCGCGGAGGGTCGAACGGTTCTGACGGGGAACAAGCGCATGCGCGAGCGACCCATGGGCCACCTCCTGGAAGCGCTCCGCGCGCTCGGCGTCGAGGCCCGCAGCACCGAAGGGAACGGCTCACCGCCGATCGAGATCGGCGGCGGCACTCTGCGCGGCGGCTTCGCCCGTATCGACGGAACCGTGAGCAGCCAGTTCACGAGCAGCCTGCTCATCAGCTCGGCCGGAACGGAGCTGGGCCTCGAGCTCGTCGTGGACGGAGACCCCGTCTCCAAGCCCTACATCGACATGACGATCGCCGCGATGGCCGCCGCCGGGGTCCCCCTCTGGCGGTCGGGGTACGAGCGCTACGCCGTACCGGGTGCCGCACGCTACCGAGGAGGCGACATCACGGTGGAACCCGACGCCTCCGGCATGTCCTACTTCCTCGCGGCCGCCGCGATCACCGGCGGGAGGGTCACCATCCCCGGAATCAACTCGGACTCCGTCCAGGGGGACGTCGGCCTGGTCACCGCCTTCGCCGACATGGGGTGCTCCACCAGCTCCGACCCCACCGGCACCACGCTCACGGGCGGACCGCTCACCGGAATCGACATCGACATGTCGAACATGCCCGACGTCGCCCCCACCCTGGCCGTCGTCTCCGCCTACGCCCGAGGCACGACACACATCACCGGAATCGGCAACCTGCGCGTCAAGGAGTGCGACCGGATCGACGCGGTCAGCACCGAACTCCGGAAGATGGGCGTCTCCGTCGACACCACCGAGGACACGATGACGGTCCACGGCGGCGGGGAGCCCCAGGGGGCGGTGATCGACACCTACGACGACCACCGGATCGCCATGGCCTTCGCCGTGGCGGGCCTGCGCACCCCCGGTGTCATCATCCGTGATCCCGCGTGCGTCACCAAGTCCTTCCCCGACTTCTGGGATCGCTTCGAGTCCCTGCGAGGTGGCCGGTGACCGCCCTCGCGCCGGGCGTACTGCTCGTCCTCGACGGGTGGGGCCACACGGACCCCGGACCCGCGAACGCCCTCACCGCCGCACGCACCCCCGTTCTCGACGACCTCACCCGCGGACGCGGCGGACGGTTGCTCGACGCCTCCGGAAGCGCCGTCGGCCTTCCGGAGGGAACCGTGGGCAACTCGGAGACCGGCCACCTCGTCATGGGGGCGGGCCGTGCCGTGGAATACGACAGCCTGCTCGTCGAACGCGAGGTGCGTTCGGGCGGCCTGCGCTCCCACCCCCTGCTGTGCGACGTGTGCGGAGAACTCGCGTCGAACGGGGGAACCCTCCACCTGGTGGGACTGTGCTCGGACGGACGGATCCACTCCGACATCGACCATCTGCCCGAGATCCTTCGGGCCGCCTGGAACACCGGGCTCCACCGGGTGCGGATCTGGGCGATCACCGACGGTCGGGACGTGGCCGACGGCACGGCCGGGCACTACCTGTCGCGGCTGGAGGCCATGACCGGTGACCGAGGGATCGGCGCGGTCTCCGGGGTGGTCGGGCGCGACTACGCGATGGACAAGAGCGGAAAGGACCACCTGACGGCCGCGGCCGTGCGGCTGCTCCTCGAAGGCGAGGCGATACGCACCGTCGCCACCGCCGAAACCGCCGTACCTCTCACAGGCGGTGACGGCTCGATCCCGCCCACGTCCGTGACCGGTGTCTCGGGGCGTCCGGCACGTGTCGAGGACGGCGACTGCGTCCTGTTCACCAACTTCCGTAGCGACCGGACGGCCCCGCTGGCGGACATGGTCGCGGATGGGCTCGCCGAGAGCGGTCGCACCCGGGTTCGCCTGCTCAGCCTCGCCCAGTACGACACGAGCGCCGAGATCCCAGCGCTCGTCCCACGGGCGGACGCCTCGGGCGGTCTCAGCGATGTGCTCGAAACCGCCGGTGCGCGGACATCGCGCGTCGCGGAGCCGGAGAAGTTCGAGCACGTCACCTTCTTCCTCAACGGCCGCGACGCCCGCCCCAGGGCGGGGGAGGAGCACCACAGGGTCACCGGCGCTCCTGACGGGCCGGTCCACGAGCACCCGGAGATGAACGCCGCGGGAGTGGCCGAGACCGTGGCGGAGGCATGCGCCCGTGATGACATCGACCTCACCGTGGCCAACCTCGCCAACATCGACGTGGTCGGGCACACCGGGAACCTCGACGCCACACGGCGGGCCGCCGAGTCCGTCGACGCGGCGGTGGCGCGCATCCGCGCCGCCGCCCTGGCCGCGGGCCGGTGGATGCTGATCGTCGGCGACCACGGCAACGCCGAGCAGATGCTGCGGACCGTCGGGGACGCGCAGGAGGAAGTCCCCTACGGCGGGCACACCCGCAACCCCGTCCACTGCGTGCTGGTCCCGGCGGGTGCACGGCGAGGCGCCGCTCTGTCGACCGCGTCCCCCGCGGCGATCACCTCCGTCGCCCCGACCGTCCTCCGCCTGCTCGGGCTTCCCGTCCCCGCCTCGATGACCGCTCCCTCACTCCTGCGGGAGTCCGAACCCGCCCCGGCGGGCCCGAGCCTGACCGGAGCCACCAAGGAAGGGCACCGATGATCTCCGCCGAATTCTTCTGCGACGAACTGGAGCGGCACGGCTTCGGCCTCGCCAGCGGGGTCCCCTGCTCGTACTTCGGCGGACCGATCTCCCTGCTGAGCCGGACCCGGGGCCGTTACGTCGCCGCGGCCAACGAGGGGGGTGCGCTCACCACGGCCGCCGGGGCCGCTCTGGCGGGCGAGCGCGCCTACGTCATGGTGCAGAACTCCGGTCTCGGCAACCTCGTCAACCCCCTGACGTCGCTGGTCATGACCTACAAGATCCCGGTGCTCACCTTCGTGAGCCTGCGTGGCTGGCCCGACCCGGCCGGCGACGAACCACAGCACGCCGTGATGGGGCCGACCACCGCCCCCTACCTGGATCTCCTCGGTCTGCCGCACTGGACACTGCGCGCGGACGCCGACGAGACACGCTTCCGGACGATCCTCGACAGCGCGACGGCCGCGATCGACGAGGGGCACGCGCCATTCGTCCTCGTGGAGAAGTACGCGGTCGGCTCCGCGGCTCCGGCTCCCGGGGAGGCGCGCGAGCGGGCGGATGCCGACCGGATGGACAGCGCCGACGCCATCCGTCTGGTCACCAAGCTCGTCGGTGCCGCCCCGGTGGTCGCGACCACCGGCTACACCGGGCGCGAGCTGTTCGGGGTCGAGGACCGGCCAGCCAATTTCTACATGCAGGGCTCCATGGGACACGTGTCCTCGCTCGCCCTGGGCATCGCCCTCAAGCGACCCGACCGCCCCGTCATCGCCCTCGACGGCGACGGCGCCGCGCTCATGCACCTGGGCGCGCTGTCGGTGATCGGTGCCCAGGCCCCGGCCAATCTCGTCCATGTCGTGCTGGACAACGGCATTCACGAGTCGACCGGCGGCCAGGACACGACGTCGGGCACCACCGCTCTGGAGCACGTGGCCGCTGCGGCCGGATACGCCGACGCCAGGCGGTGCGCCAGCCCTGAACGGCTCCAGTCCGCTGTCGCGTCCGCGCTGTCCTCACCGGGGCCGCACATGATCGTCGTGCCGACCCGGCCCCGCAACGGCCCCATGCCTCCGCGCGCGACCAACACCCATCCCCCCGAGGCCATGCGGGACCGTTTCGCGTCAGCGATGCGCGGTCCCGCCTCCGAGGGCGACTGACCCAGTCCGCCCACCGACCCAGCCACTCCGCTCTCTTCCTCGAAAGGACCGCAGTATGCCCGAAATCTCCTCCCGGACCATCGCACTCTGTGCCGCGTCCGCCGCCCTCGCGCTGACGGCCGCCTGCGGCGGCGCCTCGAACGCCGACAGCGCTTCCGACCCGGACACGCTCATCATGGGCCTGATCCCGAACGAGAACGCCGCCTCCCTGAACGCCTCCTACGAGCCGCTCAGGGAACTGATCGCCGAGGCCTCCGGCAAGGAGGTGGAGCTGGAGGTCATGACGAACTACGCCGCCCTCATCGAGGCCCAGCGCGCGGGCACCGTGCACATCGCCATGTACGGGCCGTTCAGCTACGTCCTGGCGAAGGACTCGGGGGTCGACATCTCCCCGATCGCGGCCGAACTCTACGAGAAGGGCGGCGACCCCAGCTATCACTCCTACATGGTCGCCCGGGCCGACAGCGGGTTGAGCGAACTCTCCGACCTGCGCGACAAGACGGTCTGCTTCGTCGACCCCAACTCCACCTCCGGACGTCTCTACCCGTTGTCCGGACTGATGGAGGCGGGTCTGGACGAGGGTGACTACACGGAGAGGTTCGCCGGCGGGCACGACGCGTCCCTCCTGGCGGTCCGGGACGGGGACTGCGACGCGGGGGCCGTCCGCGACCTGCTGTACGAGGAGGTCCTCCCGGAGCAGGAGGGCATCGACCACGACGACTACACCGTGCTCTGGAAGTCCGACCCGGTGGTCAACTCCCCTCTGGCCATCCTCGACTCCCTGGATCCCGAACTCCGGGAGTCGGTCGGCGAAGCGATTCTGGAGCGGGGGAACGCCGACGCCCTCGGGGTCGACGACATCGCCGGCTACTGGGGGTTCACGGAGGCCGACGACGCGTTCTACGACCCCATCCGCGAGCTCTGCGAGATCACCGAGGCCGAGGCCTGCGAGGCGGGTTAGCGCACACCCGCACCGGCGACTCCCCTCCCCGATGAACGATGCGAGGTTTCCATGGCAGACCACGCGGTACACGACGATGTCGATCGTGAGCCGGCCGTCTCACTGACACAGGTGACGAAGGAGTTCGACGGCGGAGTGACCGCACTGCGCGGGGTCGGATTCGATGTCCCGAAGGGGCAGATCCTGGCGCTGTTGGGCCGCTCCGGCTCCGGAAAGTCCACTCTGCTCAGGCACATCTGCTGTCTGCACAGGCCGACCAGCGGAAGCCTGCGGGTGCTGGGCACCGACGTGGCGCGGGCGCGTGGCCACCACCTGCGCCGGCTCCGCCGCAGGACCGGTTTCGTCTTCCAGCAGTTCAACCTGGTCGGACAATTGAGCGTGCTGGAGAACGTCTGCAGCGGCGCGCTCGGACGGCTCGTGGGCCCCCGGCTCGGCCTGTTCTCCTACGCGCGTTCCCTCCGCGTGGAGGCGCTGGACCATCTCGACCGGGTCGGCATGGCCGACCTCGCGTTCCAGCGCACGAGCACACTCTCCGGCGGACAGCAACAGCGGGTGGCCATCGCGCGAGCGCTGATGCAGCACCCGGCCATCCTCCTCGCCGACGAACCCGTCGCCTCGCTGGATCCGGACAGCGCCGACACCGTCATGCGGCTGCTGCGCGAGATCGCCCGTGAGCGATCCCTGACGGTCATCGGAAGTCTGCACCAGGTCGACCTGGCCCTGGGATGGGCGGACCGCGTCATCGGGCTCCGTGACGGCGAGGTCACCTTGGACGCCCCCGCGGCCACTCTGGACACCACGACCGCGATGGAGGTCTACGGCATGGCGCCGAGGACCGAGTCGATGGCACTGGACGTCACCGGATGATCGCGCCGCCACCGGTACGGCCCCCCGTACCCCGCTCCCTGCCGACGGGCCCGCGGCGTCCCCAGAAGAGCACGGGAGTGGTCCTCGGATTCCTCTGCCTGTTCGTCGGCACGGGTCTCTGGTCCCTGCGCTCCCTCGGGGTGGACTTCGCCGCCCTGGTACAGGGGGTCGCCAACGCCGAGGTGTTCATCCGGCAGACCTGGCCCCTGTCCCTGCCCAGCGGAGAGGAGATCCTCCGGCAGACCGGTATCACGCTGGGTACCGTCTTCCTGGCCACCCTGCTGTCCATCGTGCTCAGCCTCCCGTTGTCGGTGTGGGCGTCGTCGGTGACGACCCCCGGTACACCGCACCGGCTCACGTCTCGGGGACTGATCGTGGCCGCCCGTGCCGTACCGGACGTCGTCCTGGCCATCCTCTTCGTCCGGTTGTTCGGTCTGGGTGCGCTCCCCGGCGTCCTCGCGATGGGGCTGCACTCGATCGGCATGGTGGGCAAGCTCTACGCCGACGCGATCGAGCAGACGTCACCCGGGCCGCGGGAGGCGCTGACCAGTATCGGCGCCACTCGCGGACAGCGACTCCTCACCGCGGTCGTTCCCCAGGCCCTGCCGGCGTTCATCGCGATCGGGCTCCACCGCTTCGACATCAACCTGCGGGTGTCGGCCGTCCTCGGGATCGTGGGCGTGGCGGGGATCGGGTTCGAGATGGCCCACGCGTTCGCCCGCCTGGACTTCGGCCTCGGGATCGCCTGGGCACTGATCCTGTTGGTGCTGTGCCTGCTGACCGAAATGGTGTCCACTTCGATCCGCCGGGTCCTCCTGCGCGGGTCGGGCGACGGTGAAATCGAAGCGCACGGACCGCTCACCCGGTGGTTCCGGGGGCGCCGCGCCCCGGCCACGGTCGCTCCGGCCGCGGCCCCCCGGGACACCGCGCCGCCGGAAACACCGCGACGGGTCTCACCTCCGTTCACGTTCGCCCGAGCGCGGAACTGGATGTACGCCGTGGTCGTCGTCGCGGCCGTGGTGGCGTCCCTGTTCGGCAGCGGTGCGCTGGAGGCGAACGCCGCGGCCGGCTGGTCGGGCTTCCTCACGACACTGGGCCTGTTCTGGCCGCCCGGGGACGCGGGGATGCTCGACGTGCTGCTGCTCGCGCTGCTGGAGACCGTGCAGATCGGCTTCGCGGCCACCTTTCTGGGAGCGCTCCTGGCGGTGCCCGTCGGGACGCTCGCCGCCCGGAACATCTCGGGGAACAGGGTGGTGCACGGAGTGTTCCGCGGGTTCGTCCTCGCGGTCCGCGGGTTGCCGGAACTGGTCCTGGCGATCGTGTTCGTCGTGGTGATCGGTCTGGGGCCGGTCGCCGGAGCACTCGCGCTGGCGCTCGGGTCCGTCGGTCTCCTCGGCAAACTCGTCGCCGATTCGCTCGAGGAGATCGACGCCGGCCCGCTGGAGGCGATGTCGGCGCTGGGCTCGTCCAGGACCCAGCGCTACTTCACCGCGGTCCTGCCCCAGGCGGCCCCCGCACTCATCGGCGGGCTCCTGTACCAGCTCGACGTGAACATCCGGTCCGCGACTCTGCTCGGACTCGTCGGCGCCGGCGGGGTGGGCTTCTACCTCCTCCAGGCCACGCAGACCCGCGAATACGACGTCATCACCCTGATCACTCTGATGACGTTCGCGGTGGTTTTCGCCCTGGAACTGGTCAGCATGCTGCTGAGGCGTCTGGTGCGGTGAGCACACCACAATCGACCAACATCTATGGTTGACATCAGTCAAAGCTGTTGTTATTACTGGATACAAGAAAGACGTTCTCCCACCCGGAGGTCCACCCGAGGCTCCGCAGACCGAACAGAATCCATCCCGGAACCACGCCGACGTGGCCCTCCAAGCACGGAGGCCCCTGCCCCGGACTCCGTGCGCCAACGGCCACTCGGCACGCGGAGCATCGATTTCCATCCGGCGAACACCGGCGGTTCGGCAGGAAGAAAACAGATTGGAGGCCAGATATGGCCGGAGGACTCTTCAAGAAGCTCATCGGCGGTGACTCCAAGCAAGAGCTGGACAGCTGCTGCGGCGCCGTGAACGTCACCGAGGAGGAAGAGGAGACACCCCAGCCCGAGCCCCAGGCGAAGGCCGACACAAAGGCTGAGGGAACCCCTTCTCGCTGATCCGGGAAACAAAAAAGAGAACCCAGGAGAGCCGGTCTGGAGGCCCTGGGTTTCACTCGAGCAATAGCGCTGCAACCCGCACCGGTCATTCGGTGCGGGTTCTTCTCGTGCCAAGAGGGGAACGAAAAAATTTCACCTCACCCACACTGTCTGGCTGAATCTTTCGAACCCCTGACCACCTGCCCATACGCGACAACTTCCGACACGTCCAGGGCGAAACTGAACGCTCCGGTAGAAAAATATGAACCACCCCCTCTGGACATGTCCGACATGTCGAACCTAGGGTTCATCTCAGTCAAGCGAACACCATTCAGGAATCGAAGGGTCGACCCCGAAGGGCGGCCCCGAAGGCCGATACCACCACACCGCCCTCTCCACCAGCCAAGAGCAGACAGCAGACATGTCGATGGCCGCGCATAGGGAATGCACGGCGAATCCCCGACCCTCCGAACGTCGGACCACACCACCGTGGACGCGAACCTGTCTAACCTGCACGAAAGCGGAGAACGATCACAGTGAGCGGAATCCCCACCATCGACCGGCAACCTGACAGGGAGCGCTCCGCTCCCAGCAGGGAATCTCGGTCGGTAACCGTTCTCGCCATCAAGATCGGCGGAAGCCTCTTCTCTGACAAGAGCGTCGAGAACAGCCTCGATATACCCGCGATAGCGGACTACGCCCGCATCATCGCCAAGATCTTCCATGAGAATCGCGGCCGCCTCGTGTTCATCACCGGCGGTGGAGCTGTGGGGCACGGAGCACTCCGCGGAAACGACGACGCCGACCCGTTCGGCTGCATCCCCCTCACCAAGGCGCTCGCGGACGTCCGCTGGGCGTGGACGCAAGCGCTGCGTCACGAGGGTGTCCGGGTGCTTCCCCTTCAACTCGGTGCCATGTCGGTCCTGAACGAGGACGGATCGTTCTCGGTGCGCGGTGACGTCCTGACCAAGGTGCTCGACACCGGTTCCCTTCCGGTGCTGTCCGGCGACAGTGTGCTCGGCGCGGACGGCCGACTCCACGGTCTCTCCAGCGACCGGGTGCCGGAGTTCCTCGTCCGCGCCCTGGGTCCGGGCCTGCGCGTGGTCAGCCTGACGGACGTCCCCGGGATTCTGTTGGACGGCCCGGGCGGCAAGGACGTCCTCGCCCACGTCGACCCGGCCTCTCCCGAACGCGCCTACTCGGCGCTGTGGGCGAAGAGCCCGTGGGACACGACGGGAGCGCTCAAGACCAAGCTCGACGCACTCCTGGCCAGCGCCTCGGCCGGGGCCGAATGCTTCATCATGCGCGGATCCGCGCGCGGCGCCGACTACGACCACCTGTTCAGCCCCTTCGCCGACTGGCCGGAGGGCGTCTCGTGCACACGTATCTCGTCCCGCCCGGTCATGACCTGAGCCACCGCGCGGCGCGCGACCACCACGACCTCACGGCGCGAGTTCGCACCGTGATCCGCGAAGGGGCCGAGGAGGTACCGGGGCCACCTGGTTCCCCTCCGGTCGACCCGCCCCCACGCGGGCCGACCGGACCACCCCGCCTCCTCAGCCGCTTCGCCACCGCCACATCACCGAAGGAGAGAGAAATGGCGACCACCCCTGCCCTCGAGGAAACCTACGGCCAGAGGATCAAGGACCGCCGCGAGCACATCAAGATGGACCGGGAGTCCTTCGCGAAGGTGCTGGGCCTGAGCGTCGACGACGTCGTCACCATGGAGGAGAAGGGCGGCGGCGAGCTGACCCTCGAGAAGCTGACCCAGATCGCCGGCATCCTGGGAACCTCGACCTCGGAGCTCACCCCCGGGTTCGTCACCGACCTCGACGGGGGTGTCCGCGTCCAGGCCCCGGACGACAACCCGGTGGTCGAGGGCATGCGGGGCGGCACCGAGTACTACACCTACAACTGCCTGGTGCGTACCCGGACCCTGCCCAAGCTCGTCCCGCTGATGCTCGAGGTCAACGTCGACGACCCCGACCAGGCGGCGTTCAACAGCGGCCATGACGCCCACGAGGTCATCTACTGCATGGAGGGCGACATCCACCTCAAATGGGGTGACCCGGCCGCTCCCAGAGAGGCGACGATTCCGCAGGGCGGCAGCTTCTACATCGCCCCGAACGTCCCGCACACCCTGACCGCGACCAAGGGCTCCGGCCCGGCCAAGGTGGTCTCGGTCAACTTCTGATCCCCGTCGGATCGGACCTTCGGCCCGGTGGCCCCGTCCTTCGATGGGGCCACCGGCTCTTCGCCTTCTCCGCCACGCTGCTTCCACGATGAACCCCGTTTCGCACGGTCGTGGGACGACAGGGATCAGACCAGCAGGGGGATGATCAGGCCACCGGAGATGGCGACCGCCAGGATGCTGGCGACGTAGGCGCCGACCAGGCGCGGCTTGAAGATCGCGGCCAGCATGGACAGCTCGGGAAGGCTGGCTCCGGCGCCTCCGATGATGAGGGCGAACACCGGACCGAGCCCCATACCGGCCGAGTTCAGGGCGAGGCCGATGGGGAGGGCGGACTCCGTGCGGATGTAGAGGGGGATACCGATGAGGGCGGCGACCGGCACGGCGAACAGGTTGTCGGGGCCCGCGACGGAGGTCAGGAACGTCTGGGGGACCGCACCGTAGATGAAGGCGCCGATCGAGACCCCGATGAGCATCGGGATCGCCAGCGGCTTGAAGAACGACACGGCCTGGTCCCAGGCGGGACGGGCCTCGGCCTTGATGCCCTGCCACGGGGCGTCACTGTGCCCCTCAGCGCTGACCTTCACCCGGCGGACGTACTTCTCCATCCCGAGCGCCTCCAGGACGAGGGAGAGCACGATCGTGCCGGCGAAGACCACAAGGGCGTAGCCGGCCATGACCTTCCAGCTGAAGAGGATCCAGGTGATACCGAGGATGATCGGGTTCATGAGGGGCGAGGCGATCAGGAACGCGGCCGCGGCCCGGAACGGCGCCCCGACCTTCAGCATGCCCATGAGCATCGGGAGCGTGGAACACGAGCAGAAGGGGGTGAGCGCACCCAGGACCGCCCCCTTCAGAGGGGCCGCCATCTTTCCTCCGGCCAGCCAGAGCTGGATCCTCTTCTCGCCCAACCGGCGCTGCAGTAGGGCGACGATGAACGCGACCGCGAAGAAGAGCACAACCAGCTCAACCGCGATCGTGCCGAATGTCTTGATCGTCTCGATCCAGGTTTCAGACATCTGTTGGTTCCTCTGGGGGGGTAGTCGCTTCGTCGTCTTCCTCGCTGAGGCAGCACGCCTTGGCGCCTTCGGGGGTCAGTGCCGCGAGCGAGGCGAGCCAGCGGACCGGCATCCCCAGCTCCTCACAGCAGAGGGCGTACACGTTGGACCGACCGCGAGGCACGACCTTGACCAGCTCCTGTTCACGCAGGGGGCGCAGGTGGTGGCTGATGAGGGTCTGGCTGAGACCGGTGGCCTCCTGGAGCTCCTTCACGGTGTGCGGGCGCTCGGCGAGCAGAAGGCACAGGATCGTACGGTTCTCGTCGGCGAGTGCCTTCAGCTTGGGCACGAGCAGCCTCGCCCGCTCCCAGTTCGACAGCTCTTCGCCTTCGAGCAGCCGGATGTCCAGTTCCTTCGACATAACCCTACTCCTATCAACAGTAATTATTCATGTCAACAGTCTTCGCTGTTACATGACTCGGCGGCGCCCCGGCGCGTCAGGCGAAGGTCGCCGACACCCCCTGATCAGAGCGCCGCCATCGCACCACCCATGATCCCATCAGCGAGGGCTGTTGCCATCAGCGAACCCGGTTCGGCGAGTGAACATCCGGGGGCTTCGCTGCGGGCGCCGCGGGGAGGGGCGCCCGCGCACCATTCGCACGGCCCCGACTGGAACCAGTCCTGGTCAGAAAGCAGACCAGAAAGCGGAACACCGGCATTCCCCGGCTACGTTGCCCGCCACCGACCCGGTTCAGCGTTGTACCAGTGCGACCAGACAAAAGAACGCCGCGTCCGTCGTACGGACGGAAGAACCCACGTTGACTCCTCCTGTTCCCCTCTCACCCGGTCCTGTCTTCCACGACCGATATTGACCATGAGCCCACGTGACCACGCCCGCCCTCTAGGAACCGACCGGAGCAACCATCCACTGAGGACTCAATACCGCCGTTTAGCACATAAGGCGCCAAACGTCCCAGAAGGACAGGACAAGAGATCGCCTTTTGATTGAAATCAGAGAGAATAATCTTTATTCTTGGTGCCTGTGAGTACTCGCGTCAGCATGGGGCCGACACGCCGTGTATGTCGGCACACCCCCGCACTTCTTCTCCCCGTCCGGATCGTCCACGGACGCCCCGCCCACACGCTCCGCACCACATACGGTCCGGATCCGACCCATGCCGACAGAATTCGGTGTATCACCGGCGCCCGAACCGAATCCGGCACGCCGATCATGGATGGCGTTCTTCCCCAAAGGAGCTGAGATGGCGACCACTTCGGAGCGAGTCCCGGTCGATCTCCTGTTGGACGCCGACTCCCCTCGGGTGGAAGGGGTCGACCCCGACCACGTGGAACGTCTGACCGAGCGGATCGACGAGCTACCCCCGATCCTCGTGCACCGAACGACGATGCGGGTCATCGACGGCATGCACCGCCTACAGGCGGCGCGGTTGAGCAACCGCGCCACCATCGAGGTGATCTACTTCGACGGCCCGGACCCCGACTGCTTCATCGCCGCGGTCGAGGCCAACATCCGGCACGGGTTGCCTCTGACGCTGTCCGACCGCAAGGAATCCGCCAAGAAGATCCTGGCCACCCACCCCGAATGGTCGGATCGGGCGATCGCCGCCAAGGTCGGATTGTCCGGAAAGACGGTCGGTGCCCTGCGGCGTTCCTCGGTGGACCCCGCGGCCCAGTCGGCGGTCCGGGTCGGACTCGACGGTCGCGTCCGAGCCGTCAACCCCGACGAGGGCCGACAACGGGTCGCCGACCTCCTGGCTCGGAGCCCGGACGCATCGCTTCGGCAGATCTCGCGGATGGCCCGTGTTTCCGTGGAGACCGTGCGGGACGTCCGCGAACAACTGGCAAGCGCGAACGGACCCCCAGCACGCGAAGAACCCCCTTCGCCCGACGGAGACGGCGATACGGTCGGCGAAGTACGGGTCACCGCGGATCATCCGGCCTCGACAGGGCTGGGCGAACGGGTGGACACGAGGAACCGGGGAACAAAGCAGCGCTCCGCCGAAGCCCGCCCCATCGACCTCGGCGTCGTACTCGACTCACTGAAGAAGGATCCCACCCTCAGGTACAACGACGAGGGCCGCACGATGATCCGTTGGCTCGAAACCCGTGTCATACGCCATGACGAAGCGGATCTCGTCGAACACATCCCCCCGCACCAGGCCGCGAGAATCGCAGCCGTGGCGCGCGCCTGCGCCATGAACTGGAACGTCATAGCGACCCTCTTGGAACGCCGTGGGGAGCAGTCGTCCCCCGCGAACGGCACCTGACAACCAACAATCACGAATGCGATCCCGACCAGGAGAACTTGGTCGGGGTTTCCTGCTTTCCACTGAGGCTGACCTCAGAATAGGATGCGATCTCGCTCTCCGGCAAGGAAAACCGGAACACTCCGCTACTGTCGCCACCGAAGCACGGCAAGAATCGCATATCCTTCGACCACAAGGTGAGAACGGTTCCACGCCCCGAGAGAGATCGTAACCGCCACCCTCGGGGTCGCAAAACCACCGATGTTCCTTCGGAGAAAACCTCGCGATGATCCTTCCATGCCATGGACGCAAGGCGCCGCCACCGGAAGACAGGCTGCGGAGCGACGTTCTCATGAGTCCCAGGTTCCGCGCCCCGAAGGCGTGCATATCTCTTCATGGTGTGCTTCGATTTCCTCCCAGAGATCGGGACGCCGTTCGGCCGCTCCATGCCCCACGCCACCCTGTACCCCGACGAGGGACGGGGCGGCCAGCGGCCTGAGCCCTCCCAGACCAGGCTCTCCACACAGCAGACCACCCAGGAAGGCGGGGCCACGACCTCTCGGCGACAGCAAGGTACTCGGGATCGGGCCTGGAGAGGGCCACCGGAAAGGTCGCGGTCACCGCAACAGGCATGGCCTGCCCTGGAACAGGCCCCGAAGTCCCGACGGATTTCGAGCGACCGGAAGGAGCAAGGCCTTGTCCACGTATTTTCACGCGGCGAACATTGAGCTGATGAACGCCGAAGTTTCCTTGGAGCAGCGGTCCAGACTGCACGCGGTACTGGCGGACAGCGCCCGCCTGGCCATCACCGACGCCCTGCGGACCGGGGACGCGTCCCCCAGCGAACTGGGCGACCTGGTGGGGATGCGCTCCAACCTCGTCGCCTATCACCTGCGCGTCCTGGAGGAGGCCGACGTCGTCATTCGCGTCCGTTCCGAGGCCGACCACCGTCGGGCCTACATCCGGCTCCGCCCCGAGGCCCTCTCGGCGCTGGCACCGGCCACTCTCCTGCACGCACCACGCGTGGCGTTCGTGTGCACCCACAACACGGCTCGTTCCCAACTGGCCGCCGCACTGTGGGAGAACCACAGTCACGTCCCCGCCGTATCGGCCGGAACGCACCCTGGAACCCACGTCAACGAAGGGGCACTGATCACCGCCAGACGTCACGGCCTGTCGCTGAGCTCACGGACCACCGCCCACGTGGACGAGGTGCTGCGCGAGGGAGACCTGATCGTCGCGGTCTGCGACAGCGCGCACGAGGAACTCCCTCCCAGTCGCGATCGCCTGCACTGGTCGGTCCCCGACCCCCTGCGGGTGAACACCGGCGCCGCCTTCGAGGAGGCCTTCACCCATATCAGCGACCGCGTCGAACGACTCGCGCACGCCGTCCGACACCAGAAGAGACCGTGAACGTCCGACTCCGCCGTCAGGACCGCCCGTGCCGACCACAAGAGCCTGGGCCCCGCCCATGACGTGACGCCGGCGAACAGCTTCTGCCGCACAGGCTGCGGGGCTTCGGTTGATCCGTGACGAGACCGAACAGCGGATCCGCGCCCTGTGGAGGTCGCCGTCTGAGCGCGCTGACCGCGCTCCGCGGCTGAGGAGCCCACCTGACACAAGATGGTCGATGTCACGACCTGTGGACATGGCGACATGTCTCCCCTCGCACGTGGCTCCACCTCAGGGGAGACCGGCGACCGGGAGGATCAGAGCGTTCACGGCCCGGGAACCATACGAACTCCCCAGTTCCCTCGGCCTGATGACGACGCAACGGACGGCCGCCTGCGGACGGGTCGACATAGCGATTCGGTCTGTTGTCGACTCCGCGTCCAGCTGGTGCTGTCCAGCGCCGGAGAGCGCGGGTTCTGAGAGGGGATGCCGTGGAATCCGGACCAGATGACGGTCAAAAGAGAAAGAGCCCTGCTCTCCTACCGGAGAAGCAAGGCTCTGACCAGGGAAATCTGGGTGGGCGTACCAGGACTTGAACCTGGGGCCTCATCCTTATCAGGGATGCGCTCTAACCGACTGAGCTATACGCCCTCGTTCCTCGAGGAACTCTACCGCATCCCGGTGCGTGGAGCGAACCGGGAGATGACGCGGAAGCCAGAGGGACACGGGCGACCGCGTCCCTCTTCACCTCCCATTTTACCGGGTTTCCGGAGTGCTCGGGCCACCCCCTCGGACACGGGTCCGGCCCCGGGCACGGCGCCCGGGGCCGGACCCGCCAAGGCCCTACTCGGCCTCGGTCAGCGTGACGTCCACGCCCCCGACCAGGTCGGCGACCAGGTTGTAGACCATCGCGCCCACCGTGGACAGGGCGGTGATCAGCACGATGTTCAGCGCCCCGATCACGCCCGTGTAGCCCAGGACGCGCCCCGGGGAGAACCAGGCGGCCGGGTCCAGGCCGAGTTCACCCTCACCGGTGTTCCCCTCGCCCTCCAGGAGCGCCTCCATCATGCTGGTGACCTCGTCGAAGACACCGAGCATGGACAGGGTCGCGTAGATCACCGCGACCGCGACGAACAGGACGATGAAGCACACCAGGGACACGACGAAGCTGAACTTCATCACGGACCACGGCTCCACACGGGAGACCGTCAGGTGCGCCTTGCGGCTGGACATCGTCGCCTTCACGGCGCCCGGCCCCTCGGGGACCGAGGCCTTGGAATCGGTCACTGCCGTCTCTCCCGCCTCCGCGCGGTCCTCCACGGAATCCTTCTCGGGCTCCTGGTCGGCGGCCGCGAAGATCGGGGTCGAACGCTCGGGCTCCTCCGGCTCGGTGTCGGCGGCCCCCTCCGCGTCAGAGGTCTTCGCCTCGCCGGAGGCCTTCCCCGTGTCCTCCTCGGCGTCCTTCTCCTCCGTGGACTCCTCGCCCTCGGAGGACTTCGCCTCGGCGGTCTCCGTGTCCGTCGGCTCCGGCTCGGTCGCCTCGACCGTGCCCTTCTCCGCCGCCTCGTCTCCGGCGGTCACCGCCGTGTCCGCTTCGGATTCGTTCGTGGGGGTGTTCCGCTGGTTGTCAGACATAGAAACGTTACCGCTGGACTTTCGTTGAGACGGGTGAATGCCGCGAAGAGTGGTGTCCCGTGGGGTTCACGAACGGAACCCCACGGGATCAAAAGGACCTAACGCGCAGTCTAGGCCTCGGGGTTTCCTTCCCCGGTCACCGCGCCCTCGGCCGTGTCGTCGGCCCCGACCTCCTCGGCCTCCTCAGCGGCCTCGGCGTTGCGCGCCACGGCCACGATCTTGTTGCCCTTGTCGAGGTTCATCAGGCGCACGCCCATCGTGGTGCGGCCGGACTGCTTGACCTCGGCGGCGCCGGTGCGGATCACCCCGCCCGCGGACGTGATCGCGAAGATCTCGTCCACCTCGGGGTCGACCATCATCGCCCCGACCAGCTTGCCGCGGGCCTCCACGACCTTGGCCGTCAGAACGCCCTTGCCGCCCCGGTTCTGCACCGGGTACTGGTCGGCCGGGGTGCGCTTGGCGTAGCCGTTCTCCGTGGCCACCAGGACGTCGGAGGACCCGTCCCCGGGCCGGATGACGTCCATGCTCAGCAGGTAGTCGCCCGACATGAAGCGCATACCGATCACACCGCTGGTCGCCCGCCCCATCGGACGCAGCGACTCGTCGGAGGCCGAGAACCGGATCGCCTGGGCGTCGCTGGAGATCAACAGCAGGTCGTCGTCGGGGAAGACCAGTCGCGCGGCGATCAGCTCGTCGTCCTCGCGCAGGTTGATCGCGATGATCCCCGCCGAACGCGCCGAGTCGAAGTCCTCCAGGCGCGACTTCTTCACCAGCCCCTCGCGGGTGGCGAGCACCAGGTACGGAGCCGCTTCGTAGTCGCGCAGCGCCATGATCTGCGCGATCTCCTCGCCCGGCTGGAACGGCAGCAGGTTCGCCACGTGCTGACCGCGCGCGTCCCTGGCCGCCTCCGGCAGCTCGTAGGCCTTCGTCCGGTACACCCGGCCCTGGTTGGTGAAGCACAGGATCCAGTGGTGGGTGGTGGTGACGAAGAAGTGCTGGACGATGTCGTCCTGCTTCAGCTGCGCCCCGCGCACGCCCTTGCCGCCGCGCTTCTGCGCCCGGTAGTTGTCGATCCGCGTGCGCTTGGCGTACCCGCCGCGGGAGATCGTGACGACCACGTCCTCCTCGGCGATGAAGTCCTCCATCCGCATGTCACCCTCGAACGGGATGATGTGCGTGCGCCGCTCGTCGCCGTACTTCTCGACGATCTCGGCGAGCTCCTCGCGGACGATGGACCGCTGGCGCGGGTCCGAGGTGAGGATGTCGTTGTAGTCCGCGATCTGCGCCATCAGCTCGTCGTACTCCGCGGTGAGCTGGTTGCGTTCCAGCGCGGCCAGCTTGCGCAGCTGCATGTCGAGGATGGCGCGGGCCTGGATGTCGTCGATCTCCAGCAGGCCCATGAGGCCCGTGCGCGCCTCGTCGGCGGAGGCGCTGGCGCGGATGAGGTTGATGACCTCGTCGATGCGGTCCATCGCCCGCAGCAGTGCGCGCAGGATGTGCGCCCGCTCCTCGGCCTTGCGCAGCAGGTAGCGCGTCCGGCGGACGATGACCTCGATCTGGTGCTTGACCCAGTGCCGGATCATCTGGTCCAGGCGCAGGGTCCGCGGCACCCCGTCGACCAGCGCGAGCATGTTCGCGCCGAAGGTCTCCTGGAGCTGGGTGTGCTTGTAGAGGTTGTTGAGCACCACCTTGGCGACGGCGTCGCGCTTGAGCACGATGACCAGGCGCTGACCGGTGCGACCGCTGCTCTCGTCGCGCACGTCGGCGATGCCGCTGACCTTGCCGTCCTTGACCAGGTCGGCGATCTTCAGCGCCAGGTTGTCCGGGTTGACCTGGTAGGGCAGCTCCGTGACCACCAGCGTCTGGCGCCCGCGGCCGTCCTCCTCGACCTCCACGACCGCGCGCATGGTGATGGAGCCGCGCCCGGTCCGGTAGGCCTCCTCGATCCCCCGCTTGCCGACGATGAGTCCGCGCGTGGGGAAGTCCGGGCCCTTGACCCGCTCGATGAGCGCGTCCAGCAGCGCCTCGTCGTCGGTGTCCGGGTTCTCCAGATACCAGTTGACGCCGTCGGCGACCTCGCGCAGGTTGTGCGGCGGAATGTTGGTCGCCATACCGACCGCGATCCCCGACGAGCCGTTGACCAGCAGGTTCGGGAACCGGGCGGGGAGGACGACGGGCTCGGAGGAGCGGCCGTCGTAGTTGGGCCGAAAGTCGACGGTCTCCTTGTCGATGTCCCGGAGCATCTCCATGGCCAGCGGCGCGAGCTTGCACTCGGTGTAGCGCATGGCGGCGGCCGGGTCGTTGCCCGGGGAGCCGAAGTTGCCGTTCGGGTCGACCAGCGGCATGCGCATCGACCACCACTGGGCCAGGCGCACCAGGGTGTCGTAGATCGCGCTGTCGCCGTGCGGGTGGTAGTTACCCATCACGTCACCGACGACGCGGGCGCACTTGAAGAACCCGCGGTCGGGCCGGAACCCGCCGTCGTACATCGCGTAGAGCACGCGCTGGTGGACCGGCTTGAGTCCGTCGCGCACGTCGGGCAGGGCGCGGCCGACGATGACCGACATCGCGTAGTCGAGGTAGCTGCGCTGCATCTCGACCTGGATGTCGACCGGCTCGATCCGGTCCCTCGCCGGGGCCTCAACAGCGGAGTCCGCACCCTCGGGAGAGTCCGGGTTGTTCGCATCCGTCACGGATGTCGATCCCTTCTATGAAGCTTCGTTGAGCGTGGTTCTCCCGCCCGGCCGCCGCCCGCGGGCGCGACCAGGGCGGCACGGACCTAGATGTCCAGGAAGCGGACGTCCTTGGCGTTGCGCTGGATGAAGGAGCGCCGGGACTCGACGTCCTCGCCCATGAGCACGCTGAACATCTCGTCGGCCTGGGCCGCGTCCTCCAGGCTGACCTGGAGCAGCACCCGGCGTTCGGGGTCCATGGTGGTGTCCCACAGCTCGTTGGCGTTCATCTCGCCCAGGCCCTTGAAGCGCTGGACCATGTCGCGCGGTCGCGGGTCCTTCTTCCCGGCGGCGATCCCGGCCTCGATGACCCGGTCGCGCTCGGCGTCGGAGAAGGCGTAGCCCGCGTCGCTGCCGCGCTGGTCCCACTTGATCTTGTACAGCGGCGGCTGTGCCAGGTAGACGTGACCGGCCTCGACCAGCGGCTTCATGAAGCGGAACAGCAGGGTGAGCAGCAGGGTGCGGATGTGCTGGCCGTCGACGTCGGCGTCGGCCATGAGGATGATCTTGTGGTACCGCAGCTTGTCGGCGTCGAAGTCCTCGTGGATGCCCGTGCCCAGCGCGGTGATGATCGCCTGGACCTCGTTGTTCTTGAGGATGCGGTCGATCCTCGACTTCTCCACGTTGAGGATCTTGCCGCGGATCGGCAGGATCGCCTGGTGGTGCGGGTCGCGTCCGCCCTTGGCGGAACCGCCGGCGGAGTCACCCTCGACGATGTAGACCTCGCACTCCTCCGGGTTGGTCGACTGGCAGTCGGACAACTTGCCGGGCAGGGAGGTGGACTCCAGCAGGGTCTTGCGGCGGGTGAGGTCGCGGGCCTGGCGGGCGGCGATCCGGGCGCGGGCGGCCTGGCTGGCCTTGGACACGATGTCCTTGGCCTCGCCCGGGTTGCGCTCGAACCAGTCGCGCAGGTGCTCGTTGGTGACCCTCTGGACGAAGGACTTGGCCTCGGTGTTGCCGAGCTTGGTCTTGGTCTGGCCCTCGAACTGCGGGTCGGCCAGCTTGACCGAGATGATCGAGGTCAGGCCCTCGCGGATGTCGTCACCGGTGAGGTTGTCGTCCTTGTCCCGCAGGAGTTTCTGGTCCCGCGCGTACCGGTTGACCAGGGTGGTCAGCGCGGAGCGGAAACCCTCCTCGTGGGTGCCGCCCTCCGCCGTGTTGATCGTGTTGGCGAAGGTGTGCACGGACGAGGTGTAGGACTGGTTCCACTGCATGGCGATCTCGACCGAGATGCCGTCGCCGTCCTCCTCGAAGGAGATGATCGACGCGTGCGCCGGCTCCTTCTTGGCGTTGATGTGCCGGACGTAGTCGGACAGGCCCTCGTCGTAGTGGAAGGTGTTGACCGTCGGGCCGCCGTCGGTGTGCTCGGGCCGCTCGTCGCGGATGGTGATGGACAGCCCCTTGTTGAGGAAGGCCATCTCCTGCATCCGGCGGGCGAGGGTCTCGAACGTGAAGACCGTGGTCTCGAAGATGTCGCCGTCCGGCCAGAAGGTGATCTGGGTTCCGGTCTCGTCGGTCTCCTCACCCCTGACCAGGTCTCCGGTGGGCGCGGTCATCTCGTAGTGCTGCGTCCACACGTGCCCGTCCTTGCGGATCTCCACGTCCAGCGCCGTGGACAGCGCGTTGACGACGGAGACGCCCACACCGTGCAGACCGCCGGAGACCGCGTACGACTTGCCGTCGAACTTGCCGCCCGCGTGCAGCGTGGTCAGCACGACCTCGACGGCTGGGCGCTTCTCCACGGGGTGGAGGTCGATGGGGATGCCACGGCCGTTGTCGGCCACACGCACGCCGCCGTCGGCCATCAGGGTCACCTCGATGGCGCTGGCGTGCCCTGCCAGCGCCTCGTCGACGGAGTTGTCGACCACCTCGTAGACCAGGTGGTGCAGGCCCCGCTCACCGGTGGAACCGATGTACATCCCTGGGCGCTTGCGTACTGCCTCAAGCCCCTCAAGGACCGTGATTGATCGAGCGTCGTAGGCCAAGTGGGAACACCCTCCTGCTGGGGACGCCTGCCGGCCGTGGCCGAGCGGACGACGGTCAGCCCGCGGAGGCGGTGACCGAAGGGGTCGGCATACCGCGACACCAGGGGGATCACCACATCACCGTACGGGCCGTCCGCCCACCCTCTCCTGGGGGCGTGGGACCGGCTACAGGCATCTGAAGAACCGACTCCATGATACCCCGCGCCATACGACAAAGGAGCATTCACGGCGCTGTGCCGCTCGCCAACGAACGTTCAGGGAGGGAGCCGACTCCCTACACGCGGGTGGCCCCTCGCGCAAGTCCCGGAGCGGTTCAGTGGCCGTTGGGCGACTGGCCCCGGCCTCCGGTCCGGTGGCCGCGGCCCGGCCCGCCGGAATTCCCAACCGCCGGAGATCCTCCTCCGGGAACCACTCTGACCTGCGAAAACATTCCTCAGGGCCACGCCCGGGACGGAAACATCCGACGGGTGCGCCCCCGAGCGGAGTCCTCAACGACGGCGGGACCCGGGCCCCCGCACCTTGATGGAGACGACCGTCCCCTCGCCGAGCTCCTCGTTCAAACGGCGCATGAGATCACGCACCATCGATCGCGCTTGGGCCGCCATCGTCGGTGAATCGGCCACCACGACGAGTTCACCGTCCGAATAACTCTCCGGGCGGAGCCGCTGGGCGTTGAACTCGCCAACGATGTCCGACCATCGGCCGAACACCCCGCCGATCGCCACCTGTTCCTGCCACCCGTGCTCGATCAGCCACGTCCGCACGGCGTCGCCAAACAGCTGGGGCTCGTTGCGTGACCGGATCCGGCCACGCTTGCGAGCGCGCGGCGCTCCGCGGGGCGTCGCTCCGCGATCCCGGGCCTCGGCCCGGGCACGGGCGAGCGCCTGCCGGGCGAGGTCGGCTCCGGAGACGGCGGGGGCCGCCGGAGTGGCCGGGGCCGCCGGAGTCCGTTCGGGCGCGTGCGCGACGGGGCCCGTCGCACCCCCCGGGCCGCCGTCCACAGGTTGTGGACGCACGCTCCCGAGTCCGCCGCCGAGGGACGCTCGGGGATCAACGGGCCGCGGACGGCTGTCACTCACGTCCGACCACCCCCGCGCCCACCGCGAACCGGACGCCGTCCAGCTCCTTGGGGATGTCATCGGGCACCGCCGCGGTCACCAGGACCTGTTCGGCGCCGCGCACCCGCTCGGCCAGTCGCCGGCGGCGCTCGCTGTCGAGTTCGGAGAACACGTCGTCGAGGATGAGGACGGGGTCGTCCCCGTCCGCCCTGAGCAGGTCGAACGCGGCGAGTTTGAGCGACAGGGCGTAGGACCAGGACTCCCCCTGGCTCGCGTAACCCTTCGCGGGCAGGCCGCCGAGCTGGAGGTGGAGTTCGTCGCGGTGCGGACCGACGAGGCTGACGCCCCGTTGGAGTTCGCGCTCCCGCGCCCGGCCGAGGGCGGACCGGAGGATGTCCACAAGCTGTGGACGGTCGGCGGGCGGTTCACCCCCGTCGGGATCCGCCGAGCAGCGGTAGGAGGGAACGGCCGGGCCGCCGGAGTCGGTCAGCCCCGCGTAGGCCTGCGCGATCAGCGGCCGCAGCTCCGCCACGAGCGCCAACCGCGCCGCCAGCAGTTCGGCGCCGACCTCCGCCAGGTGGGTGTCCCAGACCTCCAGGGTGGTCAGGTCCGGCGCCGAGCGCTGCCGGAACATCCGCCCGGACGCCGACTTCAGCAGGGCGTTGCGCTGCTTGAGCACCCGGTCGTAGTCGGAGCGCACACCCGCCATCCGCGGCGCGCGCGCCACGAGCAGGTCGTCGAGGAAGCGCCGCCGCTCGCCCGGGTCGCCCTTGACCAGGGCCAGGTCCTCGGGGGCGAACAGCACGGTGCGGAGGATCCCCAGGACGTCGCGGGGCCGACCTGCGGCGGCCTGGTTGATCCGGGCCCGGTTGGCGCGGCCCGGGTTGAGTTCCAGGTCCACGACCATGGAGCGCTCGTCGCGCACGACCTTGGCCCGGATGATCGCGCGGGGAGCGTCCCGCCGGATGAGCGGGGTGTCCGAGGAGACCCGGTGGCTGCTGAGCGTGGCCACGTAGCCGACCGCCTCGACGAGGTTGGTCTTGCCCTGGCCGTTGGCCCCGACGAACACGCTCACGCCGGGGTCCAGTTCCAGTAGGGCGTCCTCGTAGGACCGGAAGTCGACCAGTTGCAGATGGGAAACGTACATCCGGCCCTCCTCCGGGGACGGTGGCGCGGGATCACGGGCGCGGGGGTCCCAGGTGCGCTCATGGGAAGGCCGCGAGCCGTCGGTCGGGACGGGTGGCGGGCGGGCGCGCTCCCGGGGCTGTGCCGGTCAGTCCCTGGAGGGGGTGCGGGGGTCCGGGCCGGACTTGGTCACGGCGTGACCGCCGAACTGGTTGCGCAGCGCGGCCACGACCTTCATCGCCGGGCTGTCGTCCTGGCGTGAGGAGAAGCGGGCGTAGAGCGCGGCGGTGATCGCGGGAGCGGGGACGGCGTGGTCGACGGCGGCCTGGACCGTCCAGCGGCCCTCACCGGAGTCCTGGGCGTAACCGCGCAGCTCGGCCAGGTCCGGGTCCTCCTCCAGGGCGCGGCTGAGCAGGTCGAGCAGCCAGGAGCGGACGACCGTGCCCTCGCGCCAGCTCTCGAAGGTGCCGGGGACGTCGTCGACGATCCCGGAGGCGGTCATGAGCTCGTAGCCCTCGGCGAAGGACTGCATCATGCCGTACTCGATGCCGTTGTGGACCATCTTGACGAAGTGTCCGGCGCCGACGGCGCCGGCGTGCACGAAGCCGCCGCCCGCGTCGGGGGTGAGCGACTCGAAGACCGGTCGGGCGCGCTCGACGTCCGCGGCCGGGCCGCCGACCATGATGCCGTAGCCGCTCTGGCGGCCCCAGACACCGCCGCTGACGCCGACGTCGAGGTAGCCGACGCCCTTGGCGCCGAGCTGCTCGGCGCGGGCCCGGTCGTCGACGTAGTGGGAGTTGCCGCCCTCGATGACCAGGTCGCCCTCCTGGAGGAGGCCGCCGAGCTCGTTGATGGTCGCGGCGGTCGGGTCACCGGAGGGGACCATCACCCACACGACGCGCGGCGTGTCGAGCCGGTCGACCAGCTCCGCCAGGCTCGCCACGTCCCGCTCCTCGGAGGTCACGTCGTAGCCGACGACCTCGTGGCCCTTCTCCCGGAGCCGGGCGGCCATGTTGCCGCCCATCTTGCCGAGACCGATCATTCCGAGCTGCATGGCAGTGCTCCCCTTCGCCGCCTGTGGACACGTTGGCGCCGTCCGGTCCGGGCGGTGGCCGCGGACGCGGTACGGCAGACGCAAGTCAATCGAACCGGTTCCGGATCAGCCGGACAGGCGCACCGGCATGATCAGGTAGCGGTACTCGGGGTCCGCACCCTCCTCCGCGGGCTTGCCGGTGAGGATCGCCGGTTTGGTCGAGGTCGTGAAGTTCAGGCGCGCGGTGTCGGTGCCGATGGCGCCGAGCCCGTCGAGCAGGAAGCCCGAGTTGAACGCGATCTGGATGTCCTCGCCCTCCAGGTCGGCCTCCAGCACCTCGACGGCCTGGGCGTCCTCGCCGGTTCCGGCCTCCAGGACCAGGCTGCCGGGGCTGAAGGCCAGCCGGAGCGGGGTGTTGCGCTCGGCGACCAGCGACACGCGCTTGACGGCCTCGACGAACTCGGCGCGGCTGATCTCGGCGACGGTGTTGAAGCTGTCCGGCAGGAGCGCGCGGTACTTGGGGAACTCCCCGTCCAGGAGCCGGGTCGTGGTGCGGCGGCCGCCGCCCTCGAAGCCGATCATGCCGTCGCCGGTCTCGCCGCTGGAGAGCGCGATCGACACCTCGGCGCCCGAGGTGAGCGACTTGGCGGTGTCGTGCAGCGTCCTGGCGGGGACGAGCGCGACGGCGGACAGCTCGGGGTTCTCCGGCTTCCAGGTCAGCTCGCGCACGGCCAGGCGGTAGCGGTCGGTGGAGGCGAGCGTGATGGTCTCGCCCTCGATCTCGACCCGCACACCGGTGAGCATCGGCAGCGTGTCGTCGCGTCCGGCGGCGACGGCGACCTGGCTGACGGCGGCGGCGAAGGCGTCACTGCCGACGGTGCCGCTCACCCCGGGCATCTCGGGAAGGGTCGGGTAGTCCTCGACCGGCATGGTGGTCAGCGTGAACTTGGCGCTGCCGCAGGTCACGACGGCCTTGGCCCCGTCGGTGGAAATCTCCACAGGCTGTGGAGGAAGGTTGCGCGTGATCTCGGCCAGGAGCTTGCCGGGGACCAGGACCGTACCGGGCTCCTCGACCTCGACGTCGATCGCGGCCTGGGTGGAGACCTCGTAGTCGAAGCCGGACAGCCGCACCTGCTGGCGGCCGTCGAACTCACCTGCGTCGAGCAGGACGCCGACGAGCACCGGGACCGAGGGGCGCGTCGGGAGTGTGCGCGCGGTCCAGGCGACTGCGTCGGCCAGTACGTCGCGTTCGACCCGGAACTTCACTTTCCGACTCACTTTCCGCACGACCGGCAGGACCGGTCGAAGCCTCAACGTTGCAGCTCGTGGGTGGGTCGACCGAGGCTCCGGCACGAGTGGGCGACCGTCGCGGCGAGCGCGTGCGCCGGCACCGCCGGGGCGGCCTCGGCTCCCATGGGGCCGCCGCTCGGATCGGGCGGCGGTGGACAGGGGCGAGACCACACGTTACCCGGATTCCACCGCTGTCGCTGACGACTCGGGGAGGGTCCCGCGTCGCTCGCTGATCGGCGAGTTGTCCACAGATTTTCCGCGGAGCTGTTGTGAAGCCACATCTGGGTTAATGAAGGTGCGCAGTAGTAGTAGGGCCTGTGGATAGTGTGGATAACCACTGTTATCCCAGGTCAGACTGGAGTTTTTTATCCACAGGCACTGTGGATGACCCTGTGGGTAACTCGAGTCGTCTGTGGACGAACGACGTCGCCCACAGGTTGTCCACACTCTGTCCACAGCGGCGTCCACAGTTTTCCCCCGGGTTGTCCACAGCAGACGGTGGTTCGATGACCCGATGGTCGGGCAACGCGTCCACAGGAGCACCCCCGGTTACCCACAACTCAGAGCCACTTGTCCACAGGTTATCCACATGGTTGTCCACAGATTTGACCCCCATCCTGTGGATAACTCGGCCAAGAAAGTCGAGAAGTTTTTTTCCGGGCCCCCGCACAGACCTCACGAACCAGGACGAAGGGGTTGTGCACAGGTTTGTCCACAGCCCCCTGCGCGCGCCTGTGCGGATGAGGACGGAACACGCTGGTGGAAGCGCCCGCGCCCGGCGTGTGGGCAGCGCAACAGAAGCGACAAGCCCGACAGGGGCGGGGAAACCGTGCGGGGGTGATCGGTGCGGTGCCTTCGGGCGGATCACGCGCCGAATCCGTCCAGCGTCGGCGGTTGTCCCCAGAACCTGTGGATAACCCCGCGCGGGACGGTGGCGAGAGGGGGAGGGAACGGGGGAGGGGCGTGGAACGCGTCGGGGACGGCCCGCCGTCGCGGCCCGCCCCCGACGCGTCTCCCCGGATCAGGCCAGCGGGGGCTGGTCCTTGATCCGGCTCGTGAGCTCGTGCACCTGGTTGTAGATGGACCGCCGCTCGGCCATCAGCGCGCGGACCTTGCGGTCGGCGTGCATGACCGTCGTGTGGTCCCGGCCGCCGAACTGCTGCCCGATCTTGGGCAGGGACAGGTCGGTGAGCTCCCTGCACAGGTACATGGCGATCTGCCGGGCGGTCACCAGGACACGGGAACGGGAGGTCCCGCAGAGGTCGTCGACGCTCAGCCCGAAGTAGGCGGCGGTCTGGGACATGATCGCCCCGGCGGTGATCTCGGGGACCTCGGTGCTGGGGACGAGGTCGCGCAGGACCTGACCGGTCAGGTCGAGGTCGACCGACTGCCGGTTGAGACTGGCGAAGGCGGTGACGCGGATCAGCGCTCCCTCCAGCTCCCGGATGTTGGTGGAGATCTTGCTGGCGATGAACTCCAGCACCTCCGGCGGGGCGGCCAGCCCCTCCTGGGCCGCCTTCTTCCGCAGGATGGCGATCCGGGTCTCCAGCTCCGGCGGCTGGACGTCGGTGAGCAGGCCCCACTCGAACCGGCTGCGCATCCGGTCCTCCAGCGTGGTCAGCTGCTTGGGCGGCCGGTCGCTGGAGATGACGATCTGCTTGTCGGAGTTGTGCAGCGTGTTGAAGGTGTGGAAGAACTCCTCCTGCGTCTGCTCCTTGTTCTCCAGGAACTGGATGTCGTCCACCAGGAGGACGTCGATATCCCTGTACCGACGGCGGAATCCGTCCGCCTTGCCGTCCCGGATCGAGTTGATGAACTCGTTGGTGAACTCCTCGGAGCTGACGTAGCGCACGCGCGAGCCCTCGTAGAGCCGGTGCGTGTAGTGCCCGATGGCGTGCAGGAGGTGGGTCTTGCCCAGTCCGGAGCCGCCGTGGATGAACAGGGGGTTGTAGGCCTTCGCCGGCGCTTCGGCGGCGGCGACCGACGCCGCGTGGGCGAACCGGTTGCTGGAGCCGATGACGAACGTGTCGAAGGTGTACTTCGGGTTCAGCCGGGCGTGCTCACCCGTCGGCACCTCGGGGGAGCGGCCGGGGGGAGCCCCCGGGGCGTCCTTGTGCGCCTCCTCCGGGCCCTCCCTCCCGGCGGGGGGCTCCGTGGGCGCCTCGGCGTCGGGCGCGGGCCCCTGCTCGGCCGGCACCGGGTGCGCCTGTGGAGCGGCCGGGACCTCGGGGGAGTCCGGTGCGGCGGTGGTCTGCGGGGTCGCCTCCCGCTGGGGGGTCTCCCAGCGGTTCGGCTGGTCCCACGCCGCCTCGTCCCAGGTCGTCTGCTGCCACGAGTTCTGTCGTGCGGGCTGTTCCCACGAGGTGGACGGCCACGCCGGGCGGGGCTCCGGCTCGGGCACGGCGGGCATGGGGGCGCCCCCCGCCGGAGCGGGTCCTCCCGGCGCGGGTGGTCCGGTCACGGGCGGCCCCGGGACGGGCGGCGCGGACTCCGCCGGAGGTGCGGGACCGAGCACGTCACCCCGGTTCAGACCGTCGTCCGCCGCCGGTGCCGCCTCGGGGGCGCGGTGTGGCGGTGTGGCCGGTCCCGGTTCGGGGCGCGGCTGGACCTGGGCCGGTGACGGCGCCGGTCCAGGGCGCGAGTGCCGACCGGTCGGCTCGGCCGGGGGGGCCGCCGGTGAGGGCGGCGGGGTCGGCACGGCCGTGGGATCGACCGTGACCGCGACCCGGATGTCCCTGCCGAGGTGTGCGGAGAGCGCCCGGCTGATCGCCGGGTAGAGCCGCGTCTCCAGCACCTTCTTGGTGAACTCGTTCGGCGCGGCGATGAGCGCGGTGTCCTCGATCAGACCCAGCGGACGGGTCTGGGGCAGCCAGGCGCGCTGGTGCGCGGGCAGGGAGTCGTTGTCGATCCCGTCCAGCACGCTGGACCAGACCACTGCGAGGTTGACCTGTGCGTCAGCCACGGTGACCTGCCATGGTTGCTGTCCCTTCGGTGCGGATCTGTTCGGTGCGGATTGGAGCGGGAGGGGACGGAGAGACCCCGGGCGCCCCTGACCGGGGGTCCCAGGGGCGGGTACGGCGGATGCACACCCCCTGGCGGTGTGTTGTCGGTCATGGTTCCGCGCGGGCCCCTCGCGGGCGCGCGGAACGAACTTCCATTGTCCTCCCCCTCCGGGGGTGCCGGGGCAGGAGGAGCTGTGGACGAACGGTGCGCCGACCGCTCGCCAGCCTGTGGACAACCGCACTCCGACCACGGTGGCCTGAGAGCGTTCGCGTCTGGGTATCCACAGCTCGAGCCTGTTGTCCACAGGTTGTACACAGGTTTATCCACAGGATGGCAGATCTCTGTGCACAGTGCTGAGTTATCCACAAATCCCAGGTCACAAGCTGTGTAAACCGCGGCCTTCGGTTCGCTGAAGCGGCTGGGAGAGGGCGAGGGGCGAGTTATCCACAGGTTGAGGTTATCCACAGGACGAGTGGGATGTGGACGTGCCACGCCCTGTGGACAACCGGTTGTCCACAGGGCGTGGCACGTGTCCTGGGCGCGTCCCGGGCGTGGCCCGCGCCACCGTTGGTTCCGTCTCCCGCGGAAGTCGGGACAGGCTCGCAGAGCCGTCTGATTTGACCCCGACCCGGCCTGGTCGTATGTTCTTTATGCTTATGCCGATGATCTGTCTGCGCCCGTGTCCACACGATGGCGCGGCCTCGGCTCATGCACCGTGAGGCCCCGCATATGCTTGGGGGTCTGTCGTAGTACTTTCCTGACACGCCCCTGGAGCCAGCAGTGAGCAAGCGTACGTACCAGCCGAACAACCGGCGTCGCGCGAAGGTCCACGGCTTCCGGCTGCGCATGCGTACGCGCGCCGGTCGCGCCATCATCGCCTCGCGTCGCCGCAAGGGGCGCGCCGCGCTGACCGTGAGCCACTAGGCCACACTCAGCCCCAAGTTCTTCGGGACCGTCCGGCCTTCTCGCCGGCCGGTCCCTTTGTCGTGGGACGAGGCCCGAGGGCGTGTCAGGACGGATGTCCGCCGTACACGCCCCATGTCCCGGAGGGAGTGCCCATGCTGTCGTCGCGGAACCGGATGCGCCGTAGCTCCGAGTTCGGCTCCGTCATGCGTTCGGGACGCCGCGCCTCGCGTGGGGACGTGGCCGTGGTCTACCTTCCCCCTCCTCCGGACGGCCCGGAACCCGCGGACCCGCCGCGCGTCGGTTTCGTCGTGAGCAAAGCGGTCGGGGGAGCGGTGGTCCGCAAGCGGGTCCAACGCCGCCTCCGTCACGTGATGCGGACCCGGTTGGCCGTTCTGCCAAACGGTAGCCTGCTGGTAGTGCGTGCCAAACCCGCCGCCGCCACGGCGCGGCAGGTGGAGTTGGACGCGCAACTCGACAGTGCGATCGCCGCGGCGATGCGGCCCCGAGGGACGTCCCGCCGCCGGCGGGGCCGAGGCGGATCGCCCGCGTCGGCGGCCGCGCCGACGGGGAACGGGACGGTGCCCGGGCGCCGCCCGGATGGGGGCGGAGAACGGACGGGCCGATGACCGAGCACAGACCGACGGCTTTCGCACGGCTGCTGATCCTCCCGATCCGGGGCTACCAGCGCTTCATCAGCCCGCTCTTCCCCCCGGTCTGCCGTTTCTACCCCTCGTGCAGCGCGTACGCCGTCGAGGCGCTGCGCGTGCACGGGGCCCTGCGGGGGTTGTGGCTGGGAACCCGGCGCATCGCCCGCTGCCACCCCTTCAACCCGGGGGGTCTCGACCCGGTGCCGCCGCCGAAGGGGCGAAGGCACTCCGGGACCGAGGAGTCGGCGGGCGGAGCCGGAGGCACCGGACCCGCTCCCGGGGACCAGTAGCTGAACCGAGGCAAATAGGAGTTGGCCGGTGCTCGACTGGCTTTACAACATCGTCGGCTGGACGTTGGCCAGGATCCATGAGGGTCTGACCTTCGTCGGTCTGAATCCCGACAGCGGGTGGGCGTGGGGTCTGTCCATCCTGCTGCTCACCGTACTCATGCGGCTTCTCATGGTTCCGCTGTTCGTCAAGCAGATGAACACGCAGCGGAAGATGCAGGAGATCCAGCCGAAGATCATGAAGCTCCGGGAGCGCTACAAGCACGACCGGGAGCGCCTGAACCGCGAGTCGATGAAGCTCTACCAGGAGAGCGGCACCAACCCGATCATGGGTTGCCTTCCGCTTCTCCTGCAGATGCCGGTCTTCTTCGCCCTGTTCAGTGTTCTGCGCAGTGTCGCCGAGGGCAACGCCCAGTACGGGTTCTCCGAGGAACTGGCCGACAGCGCCCGTCAGGCGCTGATCTTCGAGGCGCCGATCGCCGCCCAGTTCAACAGTTCCCCCGAGGAGCTGCTCGCCCTCGGCGCCACGAACCCCGTGCTCGCCAAGGTCGTCATCGCGATCGCGTGCGTCATCATGGGCACGACGACCTTCCTCACCATGCGTCAGAGCATCAAGCGCAGCACCACGCAGATGCCGGACAACCCCATGATGCAGACGCAGAAGATCATGATGTACATGGCGCCCCTGTTCGGGCTCTTCGGTCTCATGATGCCGGTGGGTGTGCTGGTCTACTGGGTCACCTCCAACGTCTGGACGATGGTGCAGCAGCACTTCCTCTACAAGAACCAGCCGACCCCCGGCGCCCCCGGCGCCGAGGGCGCCAAGTCCGGCGGCACTCCCTCCAACGGTCCGGCCAAGGGCATGCTCGGCCGGAAGAAGGCCGCCGAATCCACGCCGGAGCCGAAGGAACAGCCTAAGATCGAACGCAAGCAGCCGAAGAAGCAGCCGCGCTCCAAGCGCGGTGGCGGCGGTTCCCAGTAGGGGACGCCGTCACGTCGGCCGCGGAGGATCTTAACGAAGTGCGCAGGCGACACAGCCCCTGAGGCGTACGACGGTCAGGGCGTGAATGATGAGGAGACGGGAACGCTGTGGGACGTAGTGAGGAAGAGAGCGGTGGAGTAGCGGTGGCTGAGGCGCCCGAGCCCGAGATCGACATCGAGGCCCTGGAGAACGAGGGCGACATCGCCGCGGACTACATCGAGGGTCTCCTCGACATCGCGGACTTCGACGGTGACATCGACATGGACGTCGAGGGTGACCGTGCGATGGTCTCGGTCGTGGGCGCGACGCTCGACGAGCTGATCGGCGACCAGGGCGAGGTCCTGGAGGCACTCCAGGAGCTGACCCGACTCGCCGTCCACCGGGTCACGGGGGAGCGGAGCAAGCTGATGCTCGACATCGGCGGTTACCGCGAGGAGCGCCGCAGGGTGCTCACCCGCATCGGTGCCGACGCGGCGGAGAAGGTGAACAAGACCGGCGAGATCCAGCCGCTGGAGCCGATGACGCCGTTCGAGCGCAAGGTGGTGCACGACGCCGTCGCCGCGGCCGGTCTGCGGAGCGAGTCGGAGGGCGAGGAGCCCCACCGCTACGTGGTGGTCCACCCCGCCGACTGACACGTCCTCCCGCTCCGGGCGGGAACGCAGGGGGCGATGTTTCACGTGAAACATCGCCCCCTCGTCGTGTGTGGGGGTGCGTCGACAGGGGGAGAAATCGACGGGTCGACAAAGCGCCTGAGGGCGCGGTCGGCCGCGCCGACCCGTGATCGGGGGGACACCTCGGGGTGGGCGCATGTTTCACGTGAAACCATGGTGTCCCACGACCATAGGATCATGAGGGGCCGTCCCGCCGCGTGTCGACGGCGCGTCGGGCGCCGGAGGCGCCGTCGGTCGACGCGCCGCGGCGGATCCGGAGGACGTGCCCGGTCTTGGAAGTGATGATGGACGAGTTCCGACAGGTGGTGACCGATGACCTCGGGCGCTGAGGAGCCCGGCGCTGTGCCGCCCGCCCCGCCGACCGCGGCGGAGGCGGTCTTCGGTGACACGCTGCCGAAGGCACGGCGCTACGCCGAACTTCTCGCCGACGACGGTGTGCGGCGGGGGCTGATCGGCCCGCGCGAGGTGCCCCGCCTCTGGGAGCGGCACCTCATCAACTGCGCTGTCGTGGAGGAGTTGCTCCCGGAGGGGGCGGAGGTGGTCGACATCGGTTCGGGCGCCGGTCTGCCCGGTCTGGTGTTGGCGCTGCTGCGCCCCGACATCAGGGTGACGCTCCTGGAGCCGCTCCTGCGACGGACGGTCTTCCTGAACGAGGCGGTCGAGACCCTCGGCCTGGCCAACGTCGTGGTGCGGCGCGGGCGTGCCGAAGAGGCGCACGGCGAGTTGTACACCGACTTCGTGACCGCCCGTGCCGTGGCTCCGCTGCCACGACTCGCCGGCTGGGCGCTGCCGCTCCTGCGCAAGGGCGGCAGTCTGTTGGCGCTCAAGGGCGAGCAGGCGGAGGCGGAATTGGTCGCCGCGCGTGACGACGTTGCGAAACTGCGCCCGAGTGAGTGCGATGTGATCAGGGTGGGCCGGGGTAAAGTCGATCCCGCTACCACGGTCGTTCGCGTCACGGTGACATCCGAGGGTGGTCCGCCCCCGTCAGCGGGACCCCGGAAAGGGCGGGGCGGCAAGAAGAAGCGCGGACGGAAGAGGTGAACTCATTCGTGCCCCAGAACCCAGCCGACCACGACGGTGTTTCACGTGAAACCCCCGCGGGTGCCTACGGGGACCTGCTCGATGTTTCACGTGAAACCGCCCCCGACGACCAGAGTCGTGTTTCACGTGAAACATGGACCGGCGACGCCCCCGCCTCCGGCGGTTCCGCGGACGTCCCCGACACACCCCTGGCGCGCGCGGCGCGCGCCGCGATGGCGGTTCGCGGGCACGACGAGGCCTGGCCCCGCCCGAAGTCCTGCCGCGTGATCAGCGTCGCCAACCAGAAGGGCGGCGTCGGCAAGACCACGACGACGGTCAACATCGCGGCCGCCCTGGCGATGCACGGGCAGCGCGTCCTGGTGGTCGACCTCGACCCCCAGGGGAACGCCTCCACCGCGCTCGGCATGGAGCGCGACAACCAGACCCGGTCCATCTACCACTGCCTGGTGGAGGACGAGGAGATCCGCAAGCTGGCCCAGGCGGCGCCGGACATCCCGAACCTGTGGTGCGCCCCGGCCACCATCGACCTCGCGGGGGCGGAGATCGAACTGGTCTCCCTCGTCGCCCGTGAGGCGCGACTCCGGCGCGCGCTCGACGCCTATGACACCTCGGAGCTCGACTACATCCTCATCGACTGCCCGCCGTCGCTCGGACTGCTCACGGTCAACGCGATGGTGGCGTGCGACGAGGTCATGATCCCGATCCAGTGCGAGTACTACGCCCTGGAGGGTGTGGGGCAACTGCTCCGCAACGTCGAACTCGTCCAGTCCCACCTGAACCCGGGGCTGGCGATCAGCACCGTCGTGCTGACGATGTACGACGGCCGGACCCGACTCTCGCAGCAGGTCGCGGACGAGGTGCGCTCGCACTTCGGTGAGCTGGTGCTCTCGACGCTGGTGCCGCGCAGCGTCCGCGTCTCCGAGGCGCCCAGTTACGGCCAGTCCGTGATGACCTACGACCCCGGGTCCACCGGTGCGGTGGCCTACCTGGAGGCCGCCCGGGAGATCGCGCATCGCGCTCCGGGGCTCGGCGGCTGACGGCGGTGCCGCCCCGGTCCGGAGGCCGGGGCACTGATGTGTTCGAGGAGTAGTGGAGGTAGTTGCCGGTGAGTCAGCAGCGGCGCGGACTGGGCAAGGGACTGAACGCGCTCATCACGCAGGGGCCCGTGGTCCCCGCGTCCTCAGGAGGCGCGGGCGCGCCGGAGACGAGAGGGCTCTCCGACGGGACGTACCTGGAGGAGATCGAGCTCGGTGCGATCACCCCCAACCCGCGCCAGCCCCGGGAGCGCTTCGACGACCAGGCGCTGGAGGAGCTGCGCGACTCCATCCAGGAGGTGGGGGTGCTCCAGCCCGTCGTCGTCCGCAGGGTCGAGGGCGAGGCGGGCGTTCCCCGGTACGAGCTGATCATGGGCGAGCGCCGGTGGCGCGCGAGCAAGGAGGCCGGTCTCGACCGGATCCCGGCGATCGTCCGCGCCACCGGTGACGGGGACCTGCTCCGCGACGCCCTCCTGGAGAACCTGCACCGCCAGGAGCTCGACGCCCTGGAGGAGGCGGCCGCGTACCGGCAGCTGCTGGACGACTTCGGTGCCACCCACGAGGAGCTGGCCCAGCGGATCGGACGCTCCCGTTCGCACATCACCAACACGCTGCGCCTGCTGAACCTGCCGCCGAAGGTGCAAAAGCGCGTCGCCGCGAAGGTGCTCTCGGCCGGTCACGCCCGGGCGCTGTGCGGTGTCGACGACCCCGAGCGCCAGGAGCGGCTCGCGGAGCGGGTCAACCTGGAGGGCCTGTCCGTCCGCTCCCTGGAGGAGATCATCGCCCTGCGCGAGGAGGCGGACGAACCGGAGGAGCGGCGGCCCCGGCTCACCCCGGCGCGCAGGTCCACCCCGCCCCAGGTGGAGGAGTGGGCGAGCCGCCTCGCCGACCGCCTGGACACCACGGTGAAGGTCGACCTGGGCAAGAAGAAGGGCAAGATCGTCGTGGAGTTCGCGACGATGGAGGACCTGGAGCGCATCATCGACCAGATGGACTCCCGCGAGCCCTGACCGCTGTTTCACGTGAAACATCGCTCGCCGCCCCGTCCGGACGCTGAGTCCGCGCACGGGGCGGATCGCTGTTCGGAATGCCTCCCGGGGCGCGTGGTGGCCGTGTGGGGCCTGGGAGAGTGCGGCGGGCTCCGTGCCGCCCGTGACGACGGAAGGCCCCCAGAGTGGATCTGGGGGCCTTCCGTCGCGTTCCGCCGGCTACAGGAAGTCGGCGAGCTCCTTCTCCAGCAGACGCATCGGCTTGGCGCCGATGATCTGCTTGACGACCTCGCCGTCCTTGTAGAGGTTCATCGTCGGCAGGGAGAGGACGTTGTACTCGCGAGGAGTGTTGGCGTTCTCCTCGGTGTTGAGCTTGACGACCTCGATCTTGTCGCCGTGCGTCGCCGCCAGCTTCTCCAGGACGGGCTCCATCTGCTTGCAGGGGCCGCACCAGCTCGCCCAGAAGTCAACGAGGACGGGCTTGTCGCTGGACAGGACGTCGTCCTTGAAGGACGCGTCGGTGACGTGCTTGAGAGTGGACATGGTGCTCCTTGGTTCGATGCAACCGGGGGACGGTCTGTACGGGCCGCGCGACCTAGTTCCCCATCTCGGCGAGGTGGCGTTCGGCGTCCAGGGCGGCGGCGCAGCCGGTTCCGGCGGCCGTGATCGCCTGGCGGTACTGGTGGTCGACCACGTCACCGGCGGCGAAGACGCCGTCGAGGTTGGTGCGCGTCGACGGGGAGTCGACCTTGACGTAGCCCTCCTCGTCCAGCTCGATCTGCTTGTTGAACAGCTCCACGCGCGGGTCGTGGCCGATCGCGATGAAGACACCGGTGACGTCGAGCGTGCTGGTCTCGTCGGTCTGGTTGTTGACGACCCTCAGCCCGGTGACGCTCTTCTCCCCGAGCACCTCGACGACCTCGGTGTTCCACGCGAACGAGATCTTCTCGTTGGCCTGGGCGCGCTCGGCCATGATCTTGCTGGCGCGCAGCTCGCCACGGCGGTGGACCACCGTCACCGACTTGGCGAAGCGAGTGAGGAACAGCGCCTCCTCCATGGCGGTGTCGCCGCCGCCGACGACCGCGATGTCCTGGTCGCGGAAGAAGAAGCCGTCGCAGGTGGCGCACCACGAGGTGCCGCGGCCGGACAGCTCCTTCTCACCGGGCACGCCCAGCTCCCGGTACCCGGAGCCGGTGGCCAGGATCACCGTGTGGGCGAGGAAGGTCTCGCCGCCCGCGACGACCTCCTTGACCGGCTTGGTGAGGTCGACGTCGGTGACGTCGTCGGGGACCAGCTCGGCGCCAAAGCGCTCGGCCTGCTTGCGGAGGTTGTCCATCAGGTCGGGTCCCATGATGCCGTCGGGGAACCCGGGGAAGTTCTCGACGTCGGTCGTGTTCATGAGCGCGCCGCCCGCGGTGATGGAGCCCTCGAACACCAGGGGTCGCAGTTCGGCGCGCGCGGCGTAGACGGCCGCGGTGTACCCCGCGGGACCGGAACCGATGATGATGACATTGCGGACGTCACTCACGCTCGTAGGCCCTTCACACAGTCGCTGCCCTGGCCACGGACGTGACCCCAGGGGAAAGTCGGTTAGTCACAACCGATGGTAGGCGCACCGCATTCCCGGTCGGACATCACCGCAGCGTACGGGGGTGGGGTATGCGTGAAGGGTGTCGGTCCGCGTGAGTCGGGCGGTTCGCGCGGTCAGTCCGCGCGGAGGCGCAACAGCCGGTCCAGCCCGAGCGCGACCAGTCCGGCGGACGTCCCCCAGCCCGTGTTGACGGTGAGGGTGCCCAGGAACGCCGCGGTGTGGGCCAGCGGCCCCTGGAGGGAACCGCTCAGAACGGGGGTCGGGACCGCGCCGAGCGCGATCGAGAACACGCCGTGGAGCAGCCCGGCGCAGACGAGGGTGGGGAGGGGGCGGGGAGCCCGGGCCGCCAACACGGAGAGGATCCACACGGCGGTGGTGACCACGGGCAGGAGGAGTTGGGGACGGACTCCCCACGCCCACGCTTCCATCAGGCCGGTGACGACCATGAGTGGTCGCAGCAGGGCGAGCGACGCCAACCCCAGGACCAGTGACCAGGCGATGCCCGGCGGGGGCGGGGAGGACGTCGAGGAGTCGTCCGGCCGCGACGACCGGTCCGTCATGGGATGCCTCACAGGTTCGTGGAGGAGCGGACCGCCCGCTCCGGCGACGGGCCCGACGCTAGGCGGAGGGAACCCCGTCGCACGTCCGCCGCCCGACCCGACCGCCTACGTTGGTACGCGTACACCGGGTGGTGTGGGACGCCCACCCGTCCGGGTCCGCGGGATACGGCCGCGACGGGGCCGCGCTCCGTAGAATCGCCGCATGACACGTCAGTCCGGTCGTCAGGACGTCATCGTCGACGCCCTCCTCGGGTTCGCGGTCTTCGCCGTGGTGGCGATCGCGGCCGGGGCCGACGTCACCGGCACCGGGAACCTCACGCCCCTCGCATACGCGCTGGCGGCGGTCCTCGGCGGCCTCATGCTGGTCCGCAGGAGGTGGCCGGTCCTGGTCGTGCTGGCCACGTCGGCGCTCATCGTCGCCAACTACGTGCTCGACCTGCCGACCATCGGTCTGGCCGTGCCCGCCGCGGCCGCCCTGTACTCCGCGGCCGAGGCGGGGCGGACCACCTGGTCCGTGGGGGCGGCCGCCGGGCTGCTGCTCGTCTCCACCCTGGCCCGACTCGGCCAGGGGACGGATCCCGCCTACCTGCTGGGGTACGAACTGGCCTCCACCGTGGCGATCATGGGCGCCGCCATCGCCCTCGGGCACGTCCAGTGGCAGCGGCTCCGGGCGGAGCGGCAGCGGGCGCGGATCGCGGCCCTGGACGCACAGGCGCGCGCCGCGGAGGCGGCGGAGGTCGTGGCGCTCGAACGCACCCGGATCGCCCGCGACCTGCACGACGCGGTCGGCCACCACCTCTCCGTGGTCTCCCTGCACGCGGCCGTGGCCGCCGAGGCGCTCGATGACGCTCCGGCGGACGTCGACGAGGCCCGCGCCGAACTGGGACACGTCCGCCAGGCGTCCCGCGCCGCCCTCAGTGAGATGCGGGCGACCGTACGCGCGCTGCGGGACAGTGACCCCGACGGTGGGCGCGTGGCCTCCCTCGCCCGCATGGACGAACTCGTGGCGTCGGTCGGGGAGGCGGGGGTCGAGGTACGGGTGGAGGGAGCCCCGGCGGCGGGGGAGGTCCCGGGCATGGTCGACGCGACCGCCTTCCGGGTCGTCCAGGAGGCGTTGACCAACACGCTCCGGCACGCCGGGGCGAGCCGGGTCCGGGTGGCGTTCACACGTGAGGGTGAGGAGTTGGACGTGGTGGTGGCCGACGACGGAGGGGGACGGCCCGACGGCGGGTTCCGGGTGCGTGCCCGGCTGCCGCTCGGGGGCGACCGGTGATCCGTGTCCTGCTCGTCGACGATCAGCCCCTCGTCCGGGCGAGGGTGCGCGCGCTCCTGGAACGGGACGAGGACATCGAGGTGGTGGGGGAGAGCGGGGACGGCCGCGCGGCCCTGGCCGACATCGGCCGACTGCGGCCGGACGTGGTCCTGCTCGACCTCCAGATGCCGTCCGTGGACGGGCTCGCCGTCCTCAGGGAGCTGGAGAGGCGACGTGTCGACACGTCGACGGATCGACGAGCCGACACGGGTGGACACGTCGACGGGTCGGGAGGTCGACACATCGACACCCGGGTGGTCGTGCTCACCACCTTCGGGGAGGACGACAACGTCTTCACCGCACTGCGGCTGGGCGCTTCCGGATTCCTGCTCAAGGACGCCGAACCGCGCGCGCTGCGGGACGCGGTGCGTACCGTCGCCCGGGGCGAGGCGCTGTTGTCGCCGGAGGTCACCCGGCGGGTGATCGAACGGCTCTCCGCCACCATCGTGGCCCCCGAGGCGTCGTCTCGGCTGGACGTGCTCACCGACCGCGAGCGTGAGGTCCTGGCCTTGGTCGGGCGGGGCATGTCCAACCAGGAGATCGGCGCGGAACTGTACCTGAGCCCCGCGACCGCCCGTACCCACGTGGGACGGGTGCTCACCAAGCTCGGGGCCCGTGACCGGGTCGCCCTGGTGGTGATCGCCTACGAGAGCGGGCTGGTCCGCCCCGGGCGCGAAGGCTGAGCTGTCCCGGGGCCGGAACGGAGGGGGTCAGGGGGCGTCGACGGTCGTCCGGTCCAGGATGCCGGGCTCGGCGTCGGCGCTCCGTGCGCAGCGCGGGTCGACCACGAACACGTCGAACTGGTCGCCCCTGGGCGCGTACAGGACCCAGGCGGGCTCGGCGCCGTCGCCGTAGAAGGCGTCATCGACCAGGGTGACCTGGGTGTCGAACTCCTCCTCCACCAGGTCGGAGCACCGCTCGACGGCGTCGGTGACGGACTGCTCCTCCAACAGGGTCTGCCCGCCCGCGGCCCCGGCGTCATCGGCGACGGTGGAGCGTTCGAGGGTCCGGGCCGCCTGCGCGTCGAGCGCGGCGTCGGTGTAGACCGTCTCACTGCGCACCAGCTCCGGTGCGTAGGTCAGGGCCGTGTCCGGTTCGCCGACGCCGTCCTCCGACTCCATGAACGGGGTCGCGCTCTCCACCGAGCCGTTGCCGTTCGAGAGCACCCCGTTGACGACGGCGACGCCTCCGCCGACGACGAAGACCGCGGCGGCTGCCGCCACCAGGAGTCTGGGCATACCGCTGGAGGAACGCCTGCGGCGCGCCGTGGCGAGGGGGACCACGGTGGCGTCGGCGGAGGGGGCCTTCGCCGGTACCGGGTCGGTCGGTTCGGTGACGGGTCCCCGCTCGGCGCGTTCACGCGCGGCGTCCGCGATGCGCTGGTCGAGGAGGTCGGCGACGTCCTGAGGCAGCTCGGGAACCGGGGTGGCGGCGAGGACGCGGGAAACGCCCGTGAGTTCGTCCAGTGTGGCGGCACACGTGGGACAGGTCTCGATGTGAGCGGTGACGGTGCGTTCCTCGGAGGGGTCGAGCAGGTCCTCGGCGAGGAAGGCGAGTGCCTCCGCGTCCGGGTGGGGCGTCACGATGGGTTGGCACCTCCTCTCCCAGATGTGACGTCTGGCGGAGGCTGAGGGTTCCTTAGATGGGCGAGAGAGGGAAGAAGTTTCGCGCGGCCCCGCGCGCACCTGCTCTTCACCGTTCCCGCGGCCACGTCGAGGATCCGGGCGGCCTCCTCCACCCGGTAGCCGAGCATGTCCACGAGGGTGAGCGCCAGACGCTGGTCCAGGGGCAGCCGCTCCAACGCGGCCTGGACGTCGAGCCGCGACTCGGTCTGCGACGCGTGGTCGGGCGGCCCGCCCAGGCGTCCGAGGCGCTCGTTGGACATGACGTCGAGGGTGTCGTCCTCGGTCGGGGTGGCCGGACGGACCTTGCGGCGGCGCAGGCGGTCGTGGCAGGCGTTGACCACGATCCGGTGCAGCCACGTGCTCACCTGGGCCTCGCCCCGGAAGCGGTCGGCGGCGCGGAACGCGGACAGGAAGGCGTCCTGGAGGGCGTCCGAGGCCTCCTCGGGGTCGCCCATCATCCGGACGGACACAGCCCAGAGGCGCTCACGGTGACGGTGCACCAGGACCCCGAAGGCCTGGTCGTCACCCTGAGCGTGCCTCGTCAACAGCTCCTTGTCGGGGAGCTCCCGGACCGCGTCCATCAGTTCAGCTCACGTATCTCCGCACCTAGGCCACGCCTCGGATCTCGACCTCGTTGACTGTTCCACGGTAGTCGTCCCCAGTCTGTGGCAGGGCCGTGAACCAGATGAGGACGAACTGCCCGGACACGGGCTCTTCGAGTTCGACCACCTGGGACTCGCCACTGCCCGTGGCGACGACCTCGTAGTCGTTCTCCGAGTCACCGTCGGCGTCACCGACCCGGATCTCGAACTCGTAGCCGTCACCGCTCATGTCGAGGTCGACCTCGTGGATCTCTCGGGTGCCGCCGAGATCGAGCTGGAGTCCGACGCCTTCCTTGATCATGGAAAGCGGGTCGTGGTAGCCCTGGGTGTTCCAAGCGGTCCCCGTCTCGCCGTCCCAGGCCTTGGGGGTGTTCTCGGTGTGCTCGTCGGTGTTGCCGTGCGGGTTGAGACCGCGCGAACCGGTGATGTCCAGCGCCACCAGCTCGGGGGTGTCCGAGGTGTCCTCGGACGCCTGCGCGTCCGGCGGCGGCTCCTCCCCGCCGGGGCTGAACATCGACCCGACCGTCCACGCGCCCACGACCACGGCCGCGAACACCACCAGCGCGACCACGCCGATGAGGACCTTCCTGAGCGACCCCTGGGCGCGCGCGTCGCGCTCCTCCATCCGGGTGGGTTGGCGGCGCTCCGCGGCCCGGCCCTGGGCGGAGCGCTCCGGGGGGCGCTGTGACGACCCGCTCCGCGCGCTGCGGCGCGGGCCCGTCGGCTCGAACTCGCCCGTCCGGCGGGAGGTGCCCGGCTCGGGCGGCGGAGCGGACTCGGTCGGGGTGACCGGGAGCGGGATGAGCCGCGGCACCTCGGCCAGCTCGGCGCACAGGGCGGCGGGCGAGGTGATCGGCGCGCCGGGCACCATCTGACCGGCCAGGTGCGGCAGCGCGGCCCGGGTGGTGATGGTGGCGAGGGGTTCGGTGATCCCTGTTCGGACCTGTGCCGGGGGATAGGGGCCCGCGGGGCCCTGGGGGGCGGCGGGGAGGCCGTCCTGCGGGCCGCCGGGCCAGTGGCCGGTGAGCGCGGCGTACAGCAGGCTGCCCAGCCCCTGGGCGTCGACGGCCCCCGGGTCGGCGATGTTCGCGCCCATCAGGGCGGCGTCCACCCCGATCCCGACGACCTTCACCGCGCCGCCGCTGCTCCACATGAGCTTGGCCGGGGTGAGGCACAGGTGGTGCAGACCGCCCGCGTGCGCGGCGGCGATCGCCTCGGCCGCCTCGGCGACGAGGCCGGCGGCGCGCTCGGGCTCCATGGGGCCCTGGGCGATGAGGTCGGCGAGGGAGGAGCCGGTGACCCACTCCTCGACGACGTAGGGGATGGGCGCGGTGTCGTCGGCGTCGAAGACCTGCGTGACGCGCGCGTCGGGGATGCGGCTGGTGGCGCGCGCGGCGCGGACCACCTCGGACGTGCGCGGGAAGCCGTCGGCGAAGGTCCACACGCCGACGGGGCGTGCGAGGGTCTCGTCGGTGGCCTTCCAGCGGGTCGCTCCACCGGTCTCGCTCACGACGTGGTCGAGTCGGTACCGGTTGGCCAGCTTCGCCCCGGGCTCGATCAGAAAGGTGCTCATGATGGGAGTGACGGGCGCCAGGGCCGAGTGTTCACGCGTGCCACCGCCGCGCCGCGGGACGCGGTGCGTGTCGGTTCGGGGGTGTGTCGCGTGAGGGGGTGTCGGCCCTGCTTGCTGTCCCCAGCCTCCCTTCGGGCAGCTCGGTCGGAAGTTGCTATGTCGATTGAGCGATGCCAGTCCATGCTAGGACGCTTGAACAGCATCTTTGGAGGACAAGGGGGCACTGTTCACCTTCTCGGGTGATCGGGTGCTCGACTACCCAACGTCATCCATTCCAGGTGATCAGCGACGTCGTAGTCGGGTTTTCAGCAATTCGAGGAAGGATGTGACTTCGGTCACTTTCAGGATTCTCGCAGTGAGGACGAACAGGATGGCACCCCCCGCCCCACCTGCGACCATCGCGGCGAGGGCGGGCCACACGTCACCGGGAAGCCCCCGGAACACGTGGATCATCGCCCAGCCGAGGAGGGCCGCGGGGACGGTCGCGAGGTGCAGCTTGACCAGGACCAGTGCCGTGCGGTGGCCGTCCAGGCCGTTGAGCCGCCGGTGGAGCAGGCCCCACATGATGATCGCCCCGATGACGTAGTAGAGGCCGTAGGGCACCGGGAGCCACAGCACGACGTGCTGCGGCTCCATCCACCACAGCAGGGCGAACGCCGTGGTCGCGTGGGCGATCTCCGCCGGGATCGACACCAGCGCCGGGGTGCGGGTGTCGCCCAGGGCGTAGAACACCCGCATCTGGAGCTGGAAGAGGGTGAACGGGATCAGCATCACGACGAAGACCATCAGGATGCGCCCGATCGCCTCGGCGTCCGCCGCGCTGGTGCTGCCCTGGGCGTAGATCATCACGCAGAACGGGACGGCGAAGACCAGCATCGCCACCGAGATCGGGACGATGAGCACCGACGACAGCCGAAAGCCCCGGGAGAAGTCCGAGCGGACCTGGTCCCGGCGGCCCGCGGCGACGTGTTCGCTCATGCGCGGCAGGAGCGCGGTGATCACTGAGACGGCGATGATCGCGTACGGCAGCTGGAACAGCATGGACGCGAACTTGTAGGCGGCGATGCCCGAGCCCGTCTCGTACCCGAGGTCGGCCGCGGCCGCGCCCGCCCGCGTCGCCACGTTCGTGGAGACCAGCGCTCCGGCCTGGGCCACGACGATGTAGAGCATCATCCACGACGCGGCCCCGGCCGCCTCGCCGAGGCCGGAACCCCGCAGGTCCAGACGCGGACGCCAACGGAACCCCGCCGAGGCCAGCGCCCACACCAGCACGGCCGCCTGGACGACCTGGCCCAGCGCGGTGCCCAGGCCCAGCAGGGCGAGCTGGGACGGGTGGGCGAGCATGTCCTCGGGCGTGCTGCCCGAACCGGCGATGGACAGGAACCAGAGGCAGACACCGATGATGACCAGGTTGTTCACCACCGGGGCCCACATCGGGGCGCCGAACCTGTGCCGGGCGTTGAGCATGGCGCTCGCCAGACCGCTCGCCCCGATGAAGAAGATCTGGAGGACGAGGTACCGGGCGAGGATCACCGAGACGTCGTACTGCGCGCCGGAGAACCCGCCCGCGTAGATCCGGATGAACCACTCCGCGACCACCACCGACACCAGCGTGATCACGAACAGGCCCAGCAGCATGAGCGTGACCAGCCGCTGCTCGGTCCGGTCGCCGCCGTCCGCGTCCAGCTTGCGCCGCTTGACCAGGAACGGCACGAACACGCTCGCCAGCAGCCCGCCGATGAGCAGGTCGTAGACCATGTACGGGACCATGCCCGAGACCTGGTAGGCGTCGCCCAGCAGCTGGGTGCCGATGGCCGCCGCCAACACGATCGTGCGGACGAAGCCCGTCACACGCGAGCAGATCGTGCCGACCGCCATGATCGCGCTCGACCGGGCGACGTTGCCCGGCGCGGTGTGCGCGGTACCGCCGATCTCGTCGCCGTCCTCCAGACCGGCGCGGTCGGCGGTGCCCACGTCACCGATGTCGCTCGGGTCCCGGAGCGTCGCCAGCCCCGTCTCCGGCTCGGTGTCCGGTTCCTCGCGCTCGTAGGTGTCGAGCACGTCCTCCGGCATCACCAGGTGCCGACGGCGGTCCGCGGGCGCGTCCGGGCCGGGCTCCGGGACGCGCGCCTGCTCTCTGGGGTGGTCGCTGGGCACCGTCGGGCTGTCCTTCTCTCGAGGGCGTTGCGGGCCCGGCGGGGTCAGTGCCGGACGGACGTGTACGGGGTCATCGACGCAGGCGGCCCCGGATCAGCTCCACGGCCGAGGAGAGCTCCGGGACCCGCAGCAGCTTGGCCGCCCCCAGGAACAGGACCGCTCCCACGAGGCAGCCCACGGCGGGGGCGCCGAGGTAGCTGACGAGGCCGGGGCCGACGTGGGCGTCGAAGAACCACAGCACGCCGAGTCCGGCGGCGACACTCGGGACGACGGCCACGTGCAGGCGCAACAATGTGCCAACCGCGTGCCTCCCGTCAAGCCCCCCGAGCCGACGGCTCAGGACGTTGCCCGCGATGGTCAGGCCGGACACGAACGAGAACATGAACCCGGCGGCCACACCGACGACCACCCGGTCGGGCGGCAGGAGGAGGTAGGAGGTCAGCGCGAGGGCGCTGTGCACGGCCAGATTGGCGATGGCGATCATCGCCGGGGTGCGGGTGTCGCCCAGGGCGAAGAACACGCGCAGCATGAGCTGGAAGATCGTGAACGGCACCAGGCCCAGCGCCATCACCATGAGGATCTGGCCGATGTTGCCGGCGTCGGCCACCGAGATCGACCCGCGGGCGAAGGCCAGGATGGACAGCGGGACGGCGTACATCGCGATCGCGAAGGCCAGCGGCACCAGGACGAACGACGAGATCCGCAGCGTCCGGGAGAAATCGGAGCGCACCGCCGACCAGTCGCGGTCCTCGGCGTGCGCGCTCATCCGGGGCAGCAGCACCGTGATCAGCGAGACCGCGATGATCGCGTACGGGAGCTGGAAGAGCTGGTAGGCCAGGTTGTAGGCGGTGATACCGGCGCCGACGTCGCGGCCCTGCTCGATCCCGGCCACGTTGGCGGCGTTGGCGATGTTGGTCGTGATCCACAGGCCGGCCTGGGTGAGCAGGGTGTACAGCATCATCCACCCGGCGGTGCGCAGCGCCTCGCCCAGACCGCTGCCACGCAGGTCCAGGCGGGGCCGCCACCGGTACCCGGCGCGGCGCAGCGCGACGAACAGCACCAGCGCCTGGAGGGCCATGCCCGCCGCGGTGCCCGCGCCGAGCAGGGTCAGCTGCGCGTCCGGGACCGGCGGTTCGCTGCCGGGCCCCGCCGCCCACAGGAACATCCCGCCGACGGCCATGATCACCAGGTTGTTGAGCACGGGCGCCCACACGGGCGCGCCGAACCGGTTCCGGGTGTTGAGCATGGCGCTGAGCAGGCCGCTCATGCCCACGAAGAAGATCTGCGTCAGCAGGTACCGCGCCAGGAACACCGAGTCGTCGAACTGCGCCTCGGTGAACCGCGAGCCGTACATCCAGATGAGGAACTCGGCGGCGAGCACCGCGACCGTCGTCAGCAGCAGCAGCGCCAGCAGCGTGGTGGTGAACAGCCGGTCCTCGGTGGCCTTGCCCCCGTCGGCGTCGCGCTTGCGGCGCTTGACCAGGAACGGAACGATGACGCTCGCCATCAGACCGCCGATGAGCAGGTCGTTGAGGATGAACGGGATCGTGTGCGCCGTGTTGTAGGCGTCACCGAGCAGGTGGGTGCCGATCGCCGCGCCCAGCACGATCGTGCGCGCGAACCCGGTGAGCCGGGAGGCCATGGTGCCGACGGCCATGATCGCGCTGGAGCGCATCATTCCGCCGCCGGAGCCCGACCCGGAACCGGAGTCCGACCCCGCGTCCGACCCGGACCCCGGGCCGCCCGCCCCGGAGTCCTCCCGCTCGCGGGGGGCGTCCGCGGAGGGGAGGGGTTCGGGCAGCTCCCCCTCCTCGAAGGTGGGGGAGGGGCCGCCGCTCGGACGGAGCGGGTCCTCACCGGGGAGGGGCCCCCGACGGTGGCGCGGCTGGTACTGGGGGGAACGGTCGGCTTGGTGTCCGCCGCCGTTCGGGGAGTCGGTGACCACCGTGGATCAGGCTTCCTTTCGTAGGACCGGGGAGGGCCCGGCGGCGGCGCCGTGCGGCGCACCGGCCGGGCCGTGCGGGCGGCTCAGCGCCGCGCGTGCCGACAGGGAGACGTGTGGTCGTGTCGACATGACGACCTGTCGGTGAGGGAACATGTCACTTCGTCGCGCCGTTCCCGTCCTCGTCGGTACCAGTGTGACCGGTGGAGCCGGGGGAGGTCTCGTCGGCGGAGGCGCCGCCCTCCTCGGCGTCGTCCTCCCGACCGGTCGGCTCCTCGCCGTCGTCCGGGTTCCCGTCGCCGCCCCGCGCGTCCTTCCCCTGGTCCTTCGCGCCGCGGGCGGCCTGGCGGCGCACCCACTTGCGCACCGCGCGCGGGGCCAGGGCCGCGATGAGGATCAGCAGACCGATACCGCTGATGAGCAGTGCCTGGGTGCCCAGACCCGTGGCGTTGACCGGGATCACGGTCGCCTGGGCGCTGATCGGTTCGCCCGCCCCGTTCTGGAGGCTCGCGTGCAGCTCCGTGCGGCCGTTGATCCTGGCCGACAGCGGGATGTACACCGTCGTCTTCGCGCCGGGGGCGATCTCGAACTCGTCCGAGTACTCGCCGATGCTCAGCCGCTCGGAGTTCTCCGAGTACACGGAGAGGCGGACGTGGATCGCCTCGTCCTCCAGGTCGTTGGCGACGAGGATGCCGGTGATGCCCGTGCTGCTGGCCAGGGTGACCGGTTCGCCGGGGATGATGCGCACGTCGCCGAGGTGGCTTTGGACCGACTCCGAGACCAATGTCCGGGTGGCCCCGGCCATCGTCTCCCGGTCGCGCCAGTGGACCGACTCCATCCGCAGGATCGCCGGGCGGAACGGGTCACCGTCGTCCACCAGGATGCTGTTGAAGAGGCGCACCTCGCGGCTGACGTCCGTGATCTGCCCCAAGTAGGTGGAGCTGAGCTCGTCCGAGTAGGCGTTGTTGGGGTACGTGAGCGGTTGGCGGGTCGTCTCCCGGTCGTCGGGGTCGGCCAGTTCGACGTCCGCCAACCGTTCGGGCGTCAGCCACGGCAGGGAGTCGCTGGCCTCCAGCACCCCGCTGGCCAGCTCGTCGCTCGGGTTCCAGTCGGGGCCGGGGTAGGCCACCACGACCCGTTCGCCTCCGGCGTTCTCCCCGGCGATCATCGCGGTCTCGGCGGCGAACCGCTGGAGCGCGAGTTCGGTCTCGCCCGGGCCTCGCGAGGGCATGGCCAGCACGTCGGCCAGTCCCTGGTCGGCGACCAGCGCGAACGGCTCCTCCTCCGGGCCACCCTCGACCGGGCGCAGCGCGGCCTGGGCCGTCGGGGTGGTGGACAGCCAGGACGCCGGCGGCTTGGCCGCCTCGTCCACCAGGAACCGGTGGGCCCCTTCGGCGGCCAGGAACTCGTACACCGCGTCGTCCATGAGGCCGTTGGGGGGGAGCGCGAACGACTCGTCGGCGGTCAGCCCGAGCGCGCGCAGGACCGCGTCACGACCGATCTCGACCGAGGCGGCGGCGTCGGCGGTCATGCCGTTGCGCAGCAGGGACGCCAGGTCCGAGGAGGCGTAGGGGGTGGCCACGACGGTGTCTTCGGCCAGGACCGCCCTGGCCTCGCGCAGCCACACCTGGGCGGCGAGGTCGGCCTGGTGCTCCTCGCGCGCGGGGTCGGATCCGTCGGAGACCGCGATCGGGTCGCCCAGGACGTCGTGGGAGTCCCGGGCCAGTCGGACGATGTCGTCGAGCGTCCCGGGGTCCACGGCCCACGTGACCGGAACGCCCTCGGCGCCGGCCGGGTCGCCGTCCTCGGCCCCGTCCCCGCTGGAGGTCTCCGCGTCCGCTTCCCCGCCGCCGTCCGCGGTCTCCTCCGAAGCGTCGTCGGAGGGTTCGTCCCCGGTCGGCTCGGCGTCGGAGGGTTCGGCGGTCGCCCCGTCCGTCCGCTCCGGTTCGGGGGTGGGTTCCGTCGGCTCCTCGTCCAGCCCGAGCAGCTCGACCAGGTCCTCGTCGCCCGCCTCGAAGGCCAGGTCGGTCTGCGCGCCCGTCTCCAGGAGCCGGCTCAGGCGGCCGTCCTCGCCGACCGACTCCGAGAGCGCACCGCCGAGGAAGGTGTCGTCGTCGGCGCGCTGGGGTTCGGCCATGAGGGGCCACACCCACGCGATGTCCACGGAGGGGACGTCGTCGTCCTCACCGGTGAAGGGGAGGAAGGTGTACTGGGCGCCCAGACGTTCGCCGTCGCCGTCGAGCGCCTCGATCACCAGCGGGTACACGCCGTAGGAGGACAGTTTCAGGTCCTCGACGGGGACGCTGAGCGAGAACTCCTCGCTGCCGTCCGGTGCCAGGGTGTCGGCCACGTCCTCGTCCGGACCGGGGGCGTTGGGCTGCCAGCCCGCGCCCGAGGCGAACTCGTCCAGTTCGTCGCGGCCGCTGAACGGGTGCCGGGAGTAGCGGATCCGGACGGTGACGTCCTCGACACCGCCCGCGGTGGTGTTGGTCACCACGCCGGAGACCCGGAGGGTGCTGTCGGAGTCGACCGCGTCCGGGGTGACGCGCTCGATGACGAGCGGTTCGACCGACTCGTCGTTCTCGGGCTCCGCCAGCGCGGGTGAGAGCGCGGCCGGTGTCGGAAGCAGACCGGCGGTCATGGCCATGACCGCGGCCGCGGAGGCAAATCGACGCAACGCTTGACCGGTTTCCTGATTCGGGTCCAGGTGGCCGTCCCGCCGGGGACACGGCGTGGGGCGGGATCGGTCTCGGTGCCCGCACGGCGCACGCGGCGGACTCGGGCGGGAGACGTGAGGCCGACGGGTCGTCCCACCACTGCACCCGAAGATACCGTCCGAGGCCGTCCGGCGCTCCCCCGAGGGAGTCGGGCGCCGCGGGAAGGGGAGTGCTCCCACGGAACATGCCCTAATCTGCGTGGTGTGCCGAACACAGAGTTTTCGAGTGAGAACGACACCGCCCGGCGCCCGGAGGCCGCGGCGGAACCCGCCGCGGACGCGCTGACCGGTGAGCAGCGGTCGGCGATCACCGCGCTGGTCGACTCGATCCAGCCCGTCTCCGGTGAACTCGGTGACCGCTTCTCCGCGCACGACCAGCAGCTCGCCGTCGTGGGCGGGCCGGTGCGCGACGCGCTTCTCGGCAGAGTCTCCAGCGACGTCGACCTCACCACCGACGCCGTGCCCCAGCGGATCCTGGAGATCGTCGACGGCTGGGCCGACTCCGTGTGGACGGTGGGCATCGAGTTCGGCACGGTGGGGCTGCGCAAGCGCGGCCTGCAACTGGAGATCACCACCTACCGCAGCGAGTCCTACTCGCCCAAGTCGCGCAAGCCGGACGTGAACTACGGCACCGACATCCACGGCGACCTGCTGCGCAGGGACTTCACCGTCAACGCCATGGCGGTGCGCCTGCCCGGCCAGGAGTTCGTCGACCCCTTCGGCGGGCTCGCCGACCTGCGCGCCGGGGTGCTGCGGACCCCAGGGCGCCCGGAGGACTCCTTCAGCGACGACCCGCTGCGCATCATGCGCGCGGTCCGCTTCGCCGCCCAGCTCGGCTTCACGCTCGCCCCCGAGGTGGCCGAGGCCGCGCGGAACATGGCGGACCGGCTCACCATCGTCTCCGCCGAGCGGGTCAAGGACGAGCTGGTCAAGCTCATGCTCAGCCCGAACCCGCGGCGCGGGATCGAGCTCATGGTCGATCTCGGGATCGCCCGGCACGTGCTGCCCGAGGTGCCCAAGATGCAGCTGGAGATCGACGAGCACCACCGGCACAAGGACGTCTACGAGCACTCGCTCACGGTTCTCGACCAGGCCATCGACCTGGAGAAGCGGCGCGGCCACGCGCCCGACCTCGTCCTGCGCCTGGCAGCCCTGCTGCACGACATCGGCAAGCCCAAGACGCGCGCCTTCGAATCGGGGAACCGGGTCACGTTCCATCACCACGAGGTGGTCGGCGCGTCGATGAGCCGCAAGCGCCTCACCGCGCTGCGCTTCCCCAAGGACGTGGTGTCGGACGTCAGCACCCTGGTCGGGCTGCACCTGCGGTTCCACGGGTACGGCAAGGGCGAGTGGACCGACTCGGCCGTGCGCCGGTACGCGCGCGACGCCGGGGACCAGCTGGAGCGGCTGCACATCCTCACCCGGGCCGACTGCACCACCCGCAACCGCCGCAAGGCCGCCGCGCTCTCGCGCTCCTACGACGACATCGAGCGCCGGATCGACAAGCTCGCCGAGCAGGAGGAGCTCGACAAGATCCGTCCGGACCTCGACGGCAACGAGATCCAGGAGATCCTGGGGGTCAAGCCGGGACCGGTCGTCGGCCGCGCCTACCGGTTCCTGCTGGAGCTGCGCTTGGAGAACGGGCCGATGTCCAAGGAGGACGCGACCTCCGAGCTGCGCGCCTGGGCGGCCGAGCACCTGGACCGGGACAGCTAGGGGCGCCCCGGGCCCAAGCGAGGCGGCGGGCCCGAAACGAACACGGGGCGAAGCGCGGCGGAGGCCCCGATGGACACCGCTAGCGCCCCGGTTTGACCGCGGTCACCGCCATCGCCATGCCGAACACCCGCAGCGGGGTGCCCTCCAGGGCGTCGGACGCCGACTGGAGCGCCCGGGGCCGCCGGTCGAACGGCGGCATGACGTAGCTGATCGCCCGCACCCGCAGGCCCGCGCCGCGCAACAGCCGGCCCATCTCCTGGGTGGTGAACGCGCGCGCGTCGGACATGCGGTCGTGCAGCGGCCGGACCCACGGCAGGAACGGGGCGGTCAGCGCCGACCGCCGCCGACCGCCCCACAGCACCCCGTGGGTCTCGAACGGGAACCAGCGGTTCGGTGTGGTCAGGGAGAACGCTCCGCCGGGCTTGAGCACCCGGTGGATCTCCGACAGACTCCCCTCCAGGTCCTCCATGTGCTCCAGCGCCTCGAACGCGGTGACCCGATCGAAGGTGTTGGCCTCGAAGGCGAGGGCGTCGGCGGACATCTTGTGCACGCCGATCCGGTGTTCGACCTCGCTCCCGGCGATCCGCTCGGTGAAGGCGTTCAGGCACTCCGGCTCCACGTCGACGGCGTCCACCCGCACGTAACCATGGGCGAGCTCGACCGTGTGGGCGCCGTCCCCGCACCCGACGTCCAGCAGTCGGTCCCCGTAGGTCGGCAGGTGCTGGGACACGGCCTCCACGCGCTTGGCCACCCCCCGGGCGCCGAAGACACGCGTCGGTTCCCCGAGTCCGTAACCGCCGGTCATGGCACATCATCCCCTGTCCGTAGGCGAGGTCCTCTCCCGGGGACACTACATGAAGTGACCGAACCATTACCCAGAGATGGTGCGAAGGGGTGGAGGGCTCAGCATGAGCAGGACGGAGCCCCGACGGGGACGACCAGGGGGTCGGCCGGTCGGCGCTCCACACCGCGGGCGGTCTCGACCGGCAGGCCCTCGCGGATCCAGTACTCCATACCGCCGACCATCTCCTTGACGCGGTAGCCGAGCGTGGCCAGTGCGAGCGCGCCCCGGGCGGCTCCGTCGCACGCCGGACCCCAGCAGTAGGTCACGACCGGGAGAGCGGGGTCGATGAGGTTCGCCGCCCCGTCGGCGATCCGGGCGTTGGGCAGATGCACCGCCCCCGGCACGTGTCCTTGCTCCCAGGCGGTCGCGTCCCTGGTGTCGACGAGGACGAACCCGGGGTCGGCCCCCTCCAGAGCCGTGTGGACGTCGGCGACGTCGGTGTACAGGGACAGGCGGGCCGCGAAGTGCGCCGCCGCGATCGCGGGGTCGGTCGGAGCCGTGCGCAGGACGGGGCTGGTGGAGGTGTGTGTCGTCATGCCCACAACGTTATGGAGGGCGTACCGGTCCCGGACAGGGAGAAACCACGGCATCGGGTGGCGTTGGCCGTGGGAACCACGGTATGCATGGACCATGGCCGACGCATCATTGGACGAGACCGATCTCCGCCTTCTGCGGGCCCTCCAGGCGGACGGTCGGGCGACCTACGCCGACCTGGCCCGGGCGGTGTCCATGTCGGCCAGTGCCGTCACCGAACGGGTGCGCCGTCTGGAGGAGAGCGGCGTCATCACCGGTTACACCGCCGCCGTCGACCCGGAACGGCTCGGGTTCTCCGTCTTGGCCTTCGTCCGGCTCCGTTACCCCGTCGGCAACCGCGGGCCCTACCACGACCTCCTCGCCACCACCCCCGAGATCACCGAGGCCCACCACGTCACGGGTGAGGACTGCTACCTGATGAAGGCGGTCGCCCGCTCCATGCGCCACCTGGAGGAGGTGGTCGGCAGGATCGCCGCCCTGGGACCGGTCACCACCAACGTCGTCTACTCCAGCCCCGTCGCGGGCCGCTCGCCGATCGAGGGCGGCGGAGCGGGGTGATCGGGGGCGTCAGGTCCGGCGTCCGGTCAGGGCGAACTGCGCCCCGACACCGATCATCAGCGCCCCCGACACCGTCCCGGTGACCTCCATCCGCCGGGGCCGGGCGGCGAACCACCCGCGCACCGTTCCCGCGAGCAGTCCGTAACAGGTGTCGGAGACCACCGCGGTCAGGAGGAAGAGCGCGCCGAACAGGGCGATCTGCGGCGCGACCGGGCCGAGCGAGGGATCGGCGAACTGGGGGAGGGCGGCGACGAAGAAGACCAGGGTCTTGGGGTTGGTCAGGCCGACCACGAAGCCGTCCCACAACGAGCGCGTACGGGACAGCGGACCCGCGGCCGACCCGTCGAGGGCGTCGGCGGTCGCCCTCCGGTGCCGGATGGTCTGGATGCCGAGGTACACGAGGTAGGCGGCGCCGACCAGCTTCACCGCGGTGAACAGCGGAGCGAACGCCGTCACCAGCGCCCCCACACCGAGGGCGACCGCCAGAACGAGGACCAGGCCCCCGAGCGCGTTCCCCAGTACCGAGAGGACGGCGACGCCGCGCCCGTGGGCGATCGCGCGGCCGACGACGAAGAGCACGCTCGGTCCGGGGACGACGACGAGCAGGACCGAGGCGGCGGTGAAGGCGAGGAGGGTGGGCAGGGTCGGCACGGGGCCTCCGTTTCCGGTCACCTGAGAGCGGTCCCGGAAGCCTAGCCACTGTCCCGGTCGGGAGTCGAAGGGCTTTCCGGGAAAGGTTCGGGAGGCGTGTCGATCCGGGGCGGGCCCGTTCGACGGGAGGATGGAGGCAACAACAGGAGAGACCGAGGAGACAGAAGATGCGCCCCCTGATCGTCACCGCGTTCGTGTCCGTCGACGGCGTCATGGAGGCCCCCGGCGGTGAACCCGGTTACCGCAACACCGGCTGGACCCTCAGCAGCGTCGAGATGGATCCGGCCGCCTACGGGATCAAGGCCCGGGAACAGGAGGAGGCCACCGCGTTGCTCCTCGGCCGCCGCAGCTACGAGGCGTTCGCGCCGGTCTGGCCGACGATGACGGAGGAGTTCGCCGGGTACAACGCCATGCCCCGGTACGTGGTCTCCACGACGCTGACCGAGGAGGACCCGCGCTGGCCCGCCTCGATCCTGCGTTCCGTCGACGACGTCGCCGCGCTCAAGAGGACCGAGGGCGGCCCGATCTCCGTCCACGGCAGCGCCACCCTGGGTCAGGCCCTCGCCGACGCCGGGCTGGTCGACCGCTACCACCTGCTGGTGTTCCCGGTGCTGCTCGGCGCGGGCAAGCGGCTGTTCAGCGAGGCCGACAGGGACGCCCGGAAGCTGACGCTGGTCGAGCACGAGGTGTACTCCAACGGCGTGCAGAAGCAGGTCTTCGACGTCGTGGGCCAGTAGTACGTCGTCGGGTTCCCGCGTTCCATCCGCGAGGACACCCGGAGCGGGTCGCGCACCGGCCCGGTGGGCGTGGCCGACCGGTGGTGCGCGGCCCGCGGGCGAGCCGTGGCCCGGCGGGCGCGCACCGGCGGAGTGCTACCGGGCGTCGACGCTTCGGGTGGCCTCGGCCCACTGGTCCAGGTCCCGCAGTCGGGCCGCCAGCGCGTCGCGCAGGTCGGTTTCCGCCTGCCCGCCCAGAGCGAGCCTGCGCGGGGGGTTCCCGGAGCCGACCGCGTCCAGGACGACCCGTGCGGCCCTGGCCGGGTCGCAGAACGCCTCGGGGGGCAGGTCGCTCAGCGTCTTCCGCACCGCCCGTACGGTCTGGTCGTAGTCCTCGGCGGCCTCGGCGAAATCGAGGTTGGCCAGGAACGGCGTCGCGGTGAGGGCGGGTTCGACGAGGGTGACCGTGATTCCCAGGGGCTCCAGTTCGGCCGCCAGCGCGTCGGACATGCCTTCGACGGCGTGCTTGGTCGCGGCCAGCAGGCCGACACCGGGAAGTGCGAGCTGACCGTAGATGGAGGACCCCTGTAGGACGTGGCCGGACCCTTGCCCGCGCAGTACCGGCAGGGTGGCGCGCAGCACGTTCAGCACGCCGAAGACGTTCGTCTCGAAGATGGCCCGGGCCTGGGCGTCGGTGGCCTCCTCGACCGCGCCGAACAGGCCGTAGCCGGCGTTGTTGGCGACGACGTCGACGCGTCCGAACCGGTCGACGGTCTCGTCCACCGCCGCGCGGACGGAGCCCTGGTCGCGGACGTCGGCGGCCAGGGCGAGCAGTGTCCCGGGAAACCGCTCGCGGAGGTCGGCGAGGGCGTCCACGCGCCGGGCGATGGCCGTGACCCGGTCCCCGCGGGTGAGGGCGGCGAGCACCAGTTCATGACCGATGCCGGAGGAGCCGCCGGTGACGAACCAGCTGCGAGGAGTGCCCGAAGTGGGGGTGTTGTCTGTCATGGTTGCGAGCTTAGATCTTTAGAGCGCAACTTACAAGCTAGATCTTCCGCAATAGTTGCGTGCATAAGGCTTTTTGTTCGTGTCATACCGTGTCTGACATGGGTGTAACCGATGGCAGGAACTCGCGCAGTCCGCTCCAGCCCACGAAGACGGCGGAGCTTCTTCTCGACTTCGTCAACACGCGCCCGGTCGACGGACGCCCGGAGCGGCTCGCCGACGCCGGCACGATGGCCGAGTGGCTGGTCGAGTGCGGCCTGGCTCCCGAGGGCACGCTGACCACGGAGGCGGACGCGGCGAACGCGCGGGAACTCAGGGCCGCCCTGGTGGTCGTGATGCTCGCGCACGCGGGAGGCGCCGACGGTACGGACCCGTCACTGGATGAGGCCGAACGGCTGCTCCGGCGTGCCGGGACGCTCCATCCGCTGGCCCCGGTCGTCACCGCCGCCGGAAGCAGCCTCGTCTCCTCCCAGACCGGGGTCGCGGGTGCGCTGGGCGCCCTCCTCGCCGCGGCGGCCGACCTCGCCCGGCAGGACGGCTGGGCCAGGCTCAAGGCGTGCCGGAACCCCCCCTGCCACCTGGGCTTCTACGACCGCACGAGGAACTCCTCGGCCACCTACTGCGGTCCCGGCTGCGGCTCGCAGGTGTCCATGCGCGCCTACCGCAGCCGCCTCAAGGCGACCTGACCGCCGCGAGTTCGTGCGGGGCGCGGTCGGAAGGGGCGGCGCGGGCCCTCCCTCAGGCGGCCCGCCTCGACGCCTCGTCCTCCTCGGGCGCGGCGGTCCACCGCGCCCGGGCCGCCCAGGCGGCGGCCATCGCCAGATACACGGCGGCGACGCCGGACACCACGGGGACGCTCACCCCCGACGGCGGCACCAGCCCGGCGGTGAGCGCGGCGCCCAGGACGAACGTCGCGTTGAACAGCACGTCGTAGACGGAGAACACCCGGCCCCGGTACGCGTCGTCGACATGTCGCTGAACCAACGTGTCGACCGTGACCTTCACCCCCTGGGAGACCAGCCCCAGGACGAACGCCGCCACGGGGAACAGGGCGGGGGAGAACGGGAGGCCGAAGGCCACCAGGGCCACGGCCGCGACCGCCAGCAGCAGCGCGATCCACGCGCTCGGGCTCATCCGCGCGGTCGCCCACGGGGTGGCCACCGCACCCAGGAAGAACCCCACCGCCGACAGCCCCATCGCCACGGAGAAGCCCGCGAGCCCCGCGACACCGCCCGCGGTGAACGTGTTGTTGTACAGCAGCAGCGTGATCAGCGTGGCGACACCGAACAGGACGCGGTGGCCGCCGATCGTCAACAGGCCGTCCCTGGGCGCGGGGCGGTGCCACACGTGCCGGAGCCCGTCGACCATCCCGCGCACCACGTTGGCGACGGCCGCCCGCACGGCCTCCGGTTCGCGCTCCAGGTGGGGGCCCAGCTCCCGGTACTCGAGGGTGAGCGACACCCCGGCCGCGCCGACGAAGCCCAGCGCGGCGGCGAACAGGATCAGCCCGGTGCCCAACGCCGCCTCACCGCCGACCAGGCCGATCGCGGCGCCCGTCCCCGCGCCCAGGAAGCTCGCGACGGTCCCGCTCGTCGGGGTGACCGCGTTGGCCATCATCAGCTTGTCCCGGGGCACCACGTACGGCAGACCGGCGGAGAGCCCGGACAGGAAGAAGCGGTTGACGCTCAGCACCAGGAGCGCGGCGACGAAGAACGCGGGCCCCTCGCCGTCCGACACCAGCACGGCCGTCAGCGCGGCGAGGGCCGCCTTGGCCAGGGAGGACAGGAGCAGGACCTGACGGCGCGGCCACCGGTCGATGAGGACGCCCGCGAACGGGGCGACCACGGAGAAGGGGAGGAGCAGGACCGCGAAGGCGGCCGCGACGGCGCCCGCGCTCGTGTGCTGCTCGGGGGTGAAGAAGACGAACCCCGCCAGCCCGGCCTGGTAGACCCCGTCGGAGAACTGCGAGACCAGACGGGTGCCGAACAGCCGACGGAACCTCGGTCCCCGCAGGACCACGCGTAGATCGCCGAAGAAGGACACGCGTTCAGAGTAGGTTCTGTGTCCGGGGGCGGTGACCCCAGGGGGTCGCCGTTCGGGCGCCCGGACACGGGCCGGAGCGAGGCGGCGGGCCCACGACGAGCACCGCCGGCCCGGGGCCCTGGGACCCCGGGCACACACGGGTCAGCCCTCGTCGTCACCCGTGATGAAGCGCTCGACCGCGTCGTGCGCCTCGCTGTCGCTGTACTGCACGGGCGGGGACTTCATGAAGTAGGAGGACGGCTCCAGGATGGGGCCGCCGATCCCGCGGTCCTTGGCGATCTTCGCGGCGCGGACCGCGTCGATGATGATGCCCGCGGAGTTCGGGGAGTCCCAGACCTCCAGCTTGTACTCCAGGTTCAGCGGGACGTCGCCGAACGCGCGGCCCTCCAGACGGATGTAGGCCCACTTGCGGTCGTCCAGCCACGGCACGTGGTCCGACGGGCCGATGTGCACGGCGCCGGCGTTGAGCTCGTGCGGGATCTGGGAGGTGACGGACTGGGTCTTGGAGACCTTCTTCGACTCCAGGCGCTCGCGCTCCAACATGTTCTTGAAGTCCATGTTGCCGCCGAAGTTGAGCTGGTAGGTCCGGTCGACGATGACGCCGCGGTCCTCGAACAGCTTGGACAGCACGCGGTGGGTGATGGTCGCGCCGATCTGCGACTTGATGTCGTCGCCGATGATCGGAACGCCCGCCTCGGTGAACTTCTCCGCCCACTCGGGGTCGGAGGCGATGAACACCGGCAGGGCGTTGACGAAGGCCACGCCCGCGTCGATCGCGCACTGGGCGTAGAACTTGTCGGCCTCCTCCGAGCCCACCGGGAGGTAGGACACCAGCACGTCGGCCTTGCTGGCCTTGAGCGCCGCGACCACGTCCACGGCGTCCTCGGGGGACTCCTGGACCATCTCGCGGTAGTACTTGCCGAGCCCGTCGTAGGTCGGGCCGCGCATGACGGTCACGCCGGTCGGCGGGACGTCGCAGATCTTGATCGTGTTGTTCTCGCTGGCCACGATGGCGTCGGCCAGGTCGTGACCGACCTTCTTGGCGTCCACGTCGAAGGCCGCGACGAACTCGATGTCGCGGACGTGGTACGGGCCGAACTGGACGTGCATCAGGCCGGGCACCCGGGACTCCGGGTTGGCGTCCTTGTAGTAGTGCACGCCTTGGACGAGCGACGCCGCACAGTTGCCGACGCCCACGACGGCTACACGTACCGAACCCATTGGTCCTTGCTCCTTCTTCTCCGCGAACATGGATTCCACAGCGCACGACGGCGGAACCGCCCCGACCGTGGCCGGGGACCGTCGTCCCGCGTCCGTTATCCGTATGTGGTCAGCAGCGCACGTGGCGGTTCTGTTCCCGTGCACGGCACGCGGGCCCGGGGAGAACATGCATATCTGGCTGGTTTGTTCAGCAATGACTCTATCCTCGCCCGTCGGCGGAACCGCATGTCATCCAGGTGACACGCGGGGGCGCGTGCCGTCGCCCTCCTGATCACGCCGGTGTCCGGGCGGCGGTCCGCGCGCAATCTCACACGCGGCCGGCGCGTCCGCGCGCCCCCGCTCCCGAACCGGTCGTTCGGTGGAGTCGGCCCCCGGCGTGCCCGTCCGTTCCGTCGAGCGCGTTACCCTCACGCGTGGGTTGTGCTATACTGTTCCATCGCTCTAACGTGACCTGTGATTTGCGTGCGCGGCCAGCAGCACCCCGGACGCCGTCCCCGCCGCGGCGGCGTCCCGCCGGAGTAGGGCACCGGCACGGGGTTCAGCCCACGCAGGCCAACGATCAGGAGGAAGCAGCGGCCAACGTCTTCGCGACCTGTTGAAAACCCGCGTGCGCGTTCAGGCGTCCTTCCGACAAGCCTTCGACGGCGGGCGCATTCGCGGATCCGGCTGACACGAGCCGACCGCGCCGGTCACCGCGGACAGGTCGCGGACCACTGATCCCCCAGGGGGACCGCCCCCCGTTCCACCCAGGAATCGTCAGGCCGACCGGCCGTGAGAGGCAATCGAGGACCACGTGAGTACCGAACGACGACGGAATGCCGATGGCGGCCGTCGCAGGGCCGAGGGCCCGGGCGACGGTCCACGAGGCGGTGGACGGCGCAGGGCGGACGGCCCTCCCCCGGGAGGGCGCGCGGGCGGACGTCGGCGGCCCGACGACGAGGGCGGCTTCTTCGGAGACGCCCCCGCCGAGCGGCCCCGGCGGCCCCGGCCCCAGCCCGACGCGGCGCGCGCGGGGGGCGACCCCCGCAGGCGCCCCGACGCCCAGCGCCGACGCCCGCCGGAGGGCGGCGAGCGGCCCCGGCGCAGGCCCCCGGAGGACGGGGACCGTCCGCGCCGCCGCCCCGAGGGCGAGCGGCCCCGTCGCCGTCCGGAGGGAGCGGCGGCCGCGGGCGCGGCCGGAGGCGCCGCGGGCGGTCGTCGGCGTGCGAACGGTCCGCGTGACCCGCGCGAGCGGGAGCACGGCGCCCGCGCGGAGGGCGGCGGTCGCGGCCCCGGCCGGGGCGGGCGCGGTTCCGGCGGTGGTCGCGGGTCCGGCGGTGGCGGAGGCCGCCGCCGCGGGCGCCAGGAGGAGCCGGACGACCGTCCGTGGATCAAGCGGGCCTGGTCCAAGACCTGGAAGCCGCTGCTGGCCTTCTGCGGGCTCATGATCATCGGCGGCGTGGCCGCCTTCGCGGTCCTGTACGCGATGGCCCCCGACCCGAAGGAACTCCAGAACGCGGCGGAGGAGCCGCCGTCGGCCACCCAGATCTTCTGGGCGCCGGAGGAGGAAGGGGCCGAGCCCGAGGTGGCGGTGACCACCGGTGAGGTCCAGCGGATCGCGGTGGAGAGGGACGAGATCCCCCCGGAGGTCATCGACGGCGTGCTCGCCGCCGAGCAGCGGACCTTCTACGAGGACGGCGGCATCAACTTCATGGGGATCGGCCGCGCGGTCCTGTCCGGGGGTTCCGCGGGCGGCGGCTCCACCATCACCCAGCAGATGGCGCGCAACTACTACACCAGCGAGCTCAGCACCGAGCAGACGGTCAGCCGGAAGATCAAGGAGATCTTCATCTCGATCAAGCTGGACCAGCAGGTTCCCAAGGACGAGATCCTCACGACCTACCTGAACACGATCTACTTCGGCCGCGGCGCCTCGGGGATCGAGATGGCCGCCGAACGCTACTTCGACAAGGACCTCGACGAGCTGACCCCCGCCGAGGGAGCGTTCCTGGGACTCATCATCCAGCAGCCCAGCAGGTTCGAGAACGTCAAGGAGGGCGACGGCTACTGGTACGACTACCTCACCGGGGAACGCTGGGAGTACATGCAGAACCAGCTGGCGCTCATGTACGAGGAGACGGGCGGCGAGCGGGGGCTGTCCCGTGAGGAGGCCATGGCCCTGGAGCTCCCCGACCGGGTTCCCTACGGCGCCGAGGAGACCGGCTCGGACGACCCCAAGTTCGGCTACGTCCGCCAGGAGGTGGTCAACGAGATCCTCGAGCGCTACGACGGTGTCGACTCCCAGGCCCTGGCCACCGGGGGCTACCAGGTGCGGACCTCTCTCGACCCCGATCTCATGGACGCGGCGCGCCTGGCCTTCGACGAGGCGCTCCCGTCGGTGGCCGGGTTCGAGCAGTCGGAGCTCATGGAGGGCCTGACCGCCGTCGACAACGAGACCGGGCGGATCCTCGCCTTCCACGGCGGTGACGACGTGGTGACGGACCCGGAGAACTCGCTCACCCACGTGGCCCAGGCCGGGTCGTCCTACAAGCCCTACGTGCTGGTGACCGCGCTCAAGCAGAACATCAGCATGGAGACCACGTTCAACGGCGACTCGCCGCAGACGTTCGCGGGGGTGGGCGAGGTGAACAACTCCAACCTCCAGAGCCGCGGCGCCGTCAACCTGATCGAGTCCACGGCCGACTCCATCAACACCAGCTACGTGCACGCGGCCGAGGTGGTCGGAGCCCCGGCGGTCGAGGAGACGGCGATCGAGCTGGGCGTGAACCCGATCCACACGGAGACCTCCACCACGTCCCCGCTCATCGCCCTGGGCACCCACCTCGTGAGCACGTACGACCAGGCCAACGCGTACTCGACCATCGCCAACGGGGGCACCAGCATCCCCGCGCACATGGTCGTCGAGCTGTACGACGGCAACGGGAACCTGGTGGATCCCAAGGACAAGGCCGAACTCGACGGCGCGCCGGTGATCGACTCCGACATCGCCGCCGACGCCACCTACGCGATGCGCCAGGTGGTCGAGGCCGGCGGCGGCGGCAACGCCGCCCTCAGCGACGGCCGCCCGGTGGCGGGCAAGACGGGTACCTCGAGCGGCGCGGTGTCGACGTGGTTCGTCGGATACACGCCGCAGGTGACCACGGCGGTCAGCCTGAGCCGACACAGCGGCGGGAAGCTGGCCTTCGAGGGCATCCCCAACAACCGGACCTTCGGTGGCACCACCTCCGCACTGGTGTGGAAGCACTTCATGGACAACGCGATGGAGGGCATGGAGGTGCGGGACTTCCCGGCGCGCGCGAACGTCGGCGAGGTCGAGAACTTCGGTCCCAGCCCGAGCCCGAGCCCGAGCGAGAGCCCCTCGGAGGAGCCCAGCGAGGAGCCGTCGGAGGAGCCCAGCAACGACGACGTCTGCGACCCGGACCAGCCCGGCAACGGGAACGGGAACGGCAACGGGAATCCGGACTGCCCCGACCCCAGCGAACCCGACGTCTGCGACCCGGTGGACGATCCCCTGTGCGAGGAGCCCGATCCCGGTGACGGGGACGACTGCGGTCCCCTCGGCTGGAACTGCCCGGACCCGACCGGCGACCCCACGGACGACCCGACGGACGGCGGTGGCGGCGATGACGGTGACGGTGACGGCACCGGCAGGCCGAACGGCAACAACGCCATGGTTCGACCCTCACGGGAGGACTGACCGGACCTTCCGGCCATGACCGAGGGCCGGTGCGCGGCGACCCCGCGCACCGGCCCTTCGCGTGTTCGCGCCCCGACGGCCGGGTCCCCTTGTCGACTTGTCCACAGGTATCCACGACAGCGCCGATCCGGTGCGCGCCGACTGGTAATCTTGGCTCCCGTATGGATCAGAGTCCGCGCGGTGCCCCGCTCCTGTGAGCGGAATCGGCCCCGGACTCCTGACCTCCTGCCATGGAGATTCCATGGCCGCAACAGTCCAGAGGAGGAACGTACGCCTATGCGTCGTTACGAAATCATGGTCATCCTCGAGCCCGGCCTCGACGAGCGCACCGTCGCCCCGTCGCTGGAGAACTTCCTGGGCGTCGTCCGAGGCGACGGCGGATCGGTCGAGAAGGTCGACATCTGGGGCAAGCGCCGTCTCGCCTACGACATCGACAAGAACGCCGAGGGCATCTACGCCGTCATCGACCTCACCGCCAAGCCGGAGACGGTCAAGGAGCTGGACCGCCAGCTCGGCATCAACGAGTCCGTCCTGCGCACCAAGGTCCTTCGGCCCGAGGTCCACTAACAGGGCGTTCGCGCCCGCACCCCCCGCCGCCCCGAAACGTCCGTAGTGTCACTACCGGCACGGATGATCGGGGGAGCAGGCGACCCCGCCTGATCCGACTATCTCGAACCGGAGCCGATCCATGGCAGGCGAAACCCAGATCACGCTCGTCGGCAACCTCGTCGACGACCCTGAACTGCGCTTCACGCCCAGCGGAGCCGCGGTCGCCAACTTCCGTGTGGCGTCCACGCCGCGCACCTTCGACCGCCAGTCGGGTGAGTGGAAGGACGGCGAGTCCATGTTCCTCACCTGCACCGTCTGGCGGCAGTACGCGGAGAACGTGGCCGAGTCCCTTCAGCGTGGCATGCGCGTCATCGTGCAGGGCAGGCTGAAGCAGCGCTCGTACGAGACCCGTGAGGGCGAGAAGCGGACCGTCTTCGAGATCGACGTCGACGAGGTCGGCCCGGCCCTGCGCAGCGCCACCGCCAAGGTGACCAAGACGCAGCGCCAGGGCGGCGGCTTCGGCGGCGGCGGTGGCGGTTTCGGTGGCGGCCAGCCCCAGGGCGGCGGCTACGGGAACCAGGGCGGCGGCTTCGGCGGCCAGCAGGGCGGCCAGGGCGGCCGTCCCCCGGCCGACGATCCGTGGGCGACCAACGGCGGCGGCGGTTTCGGCGGTGGCGGCGGCGGAGGCTTCTCCGACGAACCGCCGTTCTAACCGGCCGCACCCGCACCCGGCCCGGTGCCCGCCCGAGGGCGCCGAGTCACCATCCACTTGTCACAGACCATCCCCGGGAGGACCCCGGGGCTCTTGCGAAGGAGCACCACGATGGCCAAGCCGGCAGCTCGCAAGCCCAAGAAGAAGGTTTGCCTCTTCTGCCAGGAGAAGCAGTCCTACATCGACTACAAGGACACCACGCTTCTCCGTAAGTTCATCTCCGAGCGCGGGAAGATCCGCGCCCGCCGCGTCACGGGTAACTGCACCCAGCACCAGCGCGACGTCGCGACCGCGATCAAGAACGCGCGCGAGGTGGCCCTGCTGCCCTACACCAGCACCGCTCGCTAGCCGGGATTTTCCGAGGGAGGTTTTTGTCGTGAAGCTGATCCTGACCCACGAGGTCAACGGTCTCGGAGCCCCCGGCGACGTCGTCGAGGTGAAGAACGGCTACGGCCGCAACTACCTGCTGCCCCGCGGGTTCGCCATTCGGTGGACGCGTGGCGGCCAGAAGCAGATCGACCTGATCCAGCGGGCGCGCTCCGCGCGTGACATCCGCAGCCTGGACGAGGCCCGCCAGGTCGCCGGTCAGGTCGGTGCGCTCACCGTGCGTCTCAAGCAGCGCGCCGGTGAGGGCGGTCGTCTGTTCGGTGCGGTCAAGCCCGCGGACATCGTCGAGGCCGTGAAGGCCTCCGGCGGTCCCGAGCTGGACAAGCGCCGGATCGAGATCAAGAACCCGATCAAGTCCGCCGGTGCCCACAAGGTCCAGGTCCGCCTGCACCCCGAGGTCTCCGCGCAGATCAAGCTGGACGTCGTCGGCGTCTGAGCCGATCCGTCCGACTCGTCGGTACCCCGCTTCTCCACGGGAGAGGCGGGGTACCTGCGTTTCAGGGCCGCTTCACGCGCGGGGTGCCCGAGACACGCCAAGGAACCGGAACGCACTCTTTAGTTACTCATTGTAACTTATCGTGTTCTCTGTGTTGGTATCACGCATAGTGACACCCCGCACGGAGAGGACGACGAACCATGTCCGTTCACAGACGACCCACTCCTGACCATCCACCACTCGTGGATCGCAGAACCATGCTCCGAGGGTCCGCCCTGGCGGCCGGGGGAGTGCTGCTCGGTGGAACGATGGCCGTGTCCGCGACGGACACGGCCATCGCCGCGGTGCGGCCCAAGGTGTACAAGCGGTCCGACTGGGGGGCTCGGCGGCCCAAGACACCGGTCGACATCCTCGGCCACCCGCCGACCCACATCGTCGTGCACCACACGGCCACGTCCAACACGTCCGACATGTCGAAGTCGCACGCCGCCGCGCTGTCCCGGGCGATCCAGCGGCACCACATGGACAACAACGGGTGGAACGACACCGGCCAGCAGCTGACGATCAGCCGGGGCGGCTACATCATGGAGGGGCGGGACAGGTCGCTGCCGTCGATCTGGAACGGCGGACACGTGATCGGGGCGCACACCGCCAACCACAACTCGCACACGATCGGGATCGAGAACGAGGGCCTCTACAGCTCGGCCAAGCCGCCGGGGGAGCTGATGGAGGCGCTGGTGGAGACGTGTACCTGGCTGTGCCTCGTCTACCAGCTCAACCCGGCCGACGCGATCGTCGGCCACAGGGACTTCAACGCGACCGCGTGCCCCGGCGACCGGCTGTACGCGATGCTGCCCGAGCTGCGCAGGGACGTGGCGTCCAGCCTGCGGGAGAAGCTGCGGCACCTGAGCCGGGTCGCCGGCACCGAGCTGACGCTGGAGGAGTTGCCCACCTATCCGCCCACCCCGAACGGGGAGCGGAGTATGCCCTTCTACCACGGTCCGGCCCTGGGAGAGCTCGACACGTCCGCCTGACCGCCCCGTGACCCGGGCGGACATCCGGGGGCCGGGGACACCCCTCACCCCAGGCTCCCGACGGCGGTCGACATGTGGTGATCGCGCTTTGTCGTCTTGTCGAGGTGTGGGCACGGCGTGCCCCGTCTACGGGTGGTAGAGGGCGCGGGCGCGCGTCAGGTCGGCATGCCCGGTCCGGCCGAGGCTGAGGAAGTAGTTCACCTGCCATGCCTGGACGCCCCGGGCCCGCCGGTTGGTCGTGGTCACCCACGGCGGATAGACGCGGAATCCGCGCTTTCCTCCGGAGCCGTCACGGGAGACGATGCCGCGTTCGCACAGCACCTCGCGCGGGAACACGAACTGCCCGAAGCCGTCGCCACGGCTGCTGACGACGAAGAGGTCCACCCCGTCGTCGGTGTCGAAGGGGCGGATCGGCCCCTCCTGAGACCGCTGCCACACGGTGACGAACTGGCCCGCCTTCGTCGGGGTGGTCTTGGCCACGCGGAACCGAACCGAGCGCCCGTCGAGCGTGAACGCGCAGGCCGCGTACTCGGCGCTCTCCGGTTCGGGGGTCGGTGGCGAGCAGGTGAAACCGCTGGGGTCGTACACCGACGCCTTCGCCGCCAGCAGGTCACCGTGAGATCCCGCCCACGGCTCATTCGTCACCATGCCGCCAGTCTGCCATCACGCCCGGGGCCATCACCCCGGGCGGTCCAAGGAAGACGGGTACCCGTGCACCCGGACCTCGACCCTCGCACCGGGTGCACGAGGGGCCCACGACGGGGTTCAGGAGCGGGTCGCTCCGGTGACCAACCAGGCCGTGCCGCGCGCTCGGACCCCGAGGGTGACCGCGCGGGCGAGGATCCATACCGCGAACGCCGTCCACAGGCCGATCAGCCCCCACAGCTCATCGGCCGCCAGTCGGGGCAGCAGCAGGGCGAACGGCAGGAAGACCAGCATCGTCCACAGCGACGCCCACGCCAGATAGCGCTGGTCCCCGGCGCCCATCAGCACACCGTCGAGGACCATGGTCACCCCGCTCAGGGGTTGCAGGAGGGCGGCGACCACGAGCGTGGCCATGATGAGGACGCGCACCTCGGGGTCGGCGGTGAACGGTATCGGGGCCCAGGGCAGCACGGCGAACACCAGCACCATGAACACCAGGCCGAGCAGGACACCCCACTCGACCATGCGCCGGGTCGCGTCGCGGGTGCCGGGCACGTCCCCGGCGCCCAGGTACCGGCCGACGATCGACTGACCGGCGATGGCGATCGCGTCCATCGCGAACACGAGCAGCGCCCACACGTTGAAACTGACCTGGTGGGCGGCGATCGACTCGTCGCCGAGCCGCGCGGCCACGGCCGTCGTCACCAGGAGCACCACCCGCATCGACACGCTGCGCAGGAACAGCGCGAACCCCGCCGAGGCGGAGGCCCGCAGTCCGCCCAGGCTGGGCGCCAGGGACACCCGCTCGCGGCGCGCGGCCCGGGCGATCATCGCGACGTACCAGAACGCCCCGCCCCCCTGAGCGATCACCGTCGACCAGGCCGAACCCGCGATCCCCCAGTCGAGGACCAGCACGAACACCGCGCACAGCGCCGCGTTGCCCACGTACGACGCGACCGCGACCACCAGTGGGGTACGAGCGTCCTGGAGTCCCCGCAAAACACCGGTTCCCGCCATGACGATCAGCAGGAACGGTGTACTCAGCAGACTGATCCGCAGGTAGGTGAGCGCGTATGGGCGTATGTCCGCCGAAGCGCCCAGCAGGTCGACGAGCGCGGGCCCCAGCGGCCAGCCGACCGCGATGGCCGCCACACCCAGCAGGACGGCCAGCCAGAGGCCGTCGACCCCGTCCCGGATACCTCCGCGCACGTCCCCGGCGCCGAACTTGCGGGCGACCGCCGCCGTGGTCCCGTAGGCGAGGAAGATGCACACGGACGCCAGGGTCAGCAGTACCTGCCCCGCCACCCCCAGCGCGCCCAGGGCCTGGGTGCCCAGGGTGCCGACGATCGCCGTGTCGGTGAGCAGGAACAGCGGTTCGGCGACGAGGGCGAAGAAGGAGGGGACCGCCAGGGCGAGGATCTCGCGGTCATGGCGGTGGCGGAACGGGGCCGCCGAGAGGAGTTTCGGCATGACCCCGCCACAGTACCGGACAGGCGTTCGATGGTGATTGAGAGGTTGTCCACAACCCCGCCGAAGCCTGTGGATAACTTGTGGAAACGGGGGGCGTGAGACATCTTTCACGTCTCCGTCCACACTGTGTTTTCGCAGGTGGAAGTCGGTATGTGTGGATGTGGGGAAAGTTATCCACAGGTGATGTGCACAACCTCTGTCCCGGATGCCCCGCAGGGCACCGGAGATGGTGATAAAGGACGGGTACACAACCCGCTCCGCGGCGTCCCCGCTCTCGGCCATGCGGCATGCTGGAGAGGTCGGGCCGCGTCCGGACCCGACGCGAGGCACGTCCCCTGGGAGAGAGTTCGTGAGTGTTGCCGAGCCACCGCCCGAGACAGGCGGATACGAGCGCACACCCCCGCACGACATCCAGGCGGAGCAGAGTGTGCTCGGTGGCATGCTGCTCTCCAAGGACGCCATCACACAGGTCGTGGAGATCATCCGGTCCGCGGACTTCTACCGACCGGCGCACCAGATCATCTACGACTGCGTCGTCGACCTCTTCTCCCGTGGTGAGCCGGTCGACGCCATCTCCGTCAACGCCGAACTGACCAAGCGCGGCGAGGCCACCCGTGTCGGCGGCGCCACCTACCTGCACACGCTGACCGAGGCCATCCCGACCGCCGCCAACGCGGGCTACTACGCCAAGATCGTCTCCGACCGCGCCGTCCTGCGCCGCCTGGTCGAGGTCGGCACCCGGATCGCCCAGATCGGGTACGCGGGGGACGGCGAGGTGGACGACCTCGTCGACCACGCCCAGGCCGAGGTGTACAAGGTCGCGGAGAAGCGCACGGGCGAGGACTACGTCATCCTCGGCGACGTCATGCCCGGAGCCCTGGACGAGATCGAGGCGATCGGCGCCCAGGACGGCACGCTCACCGGTGTACCGACGGGCTTCGCCGACTTCGACGCCCTGACCAACGGTCTCCACCCCGGCCAGATGATCATCATCGCCGCCCGGCCGGCCATGGGTAAGGCCTTGGCGCTGGACACCCCGGTCCCCACTCCCGACGGCTGGACCACGATGGGTGACGTGGAGGTGGGCGACGAGGTGCTCGCCGCCGACGGCACGCCCACGCGGGTGGTCGCCGCCACCGAGGTGATGGTCGATCGTCCGTGCTACGAGGTCACGTTCGACGACGGAACCAAGGTCGTCGCCGACGCCGAGCACCAGTGGTTGACGGACACGCGAGCCTCGCGACGTGCGGCGCGGGAGGCGAGGAGCCGAGGAGACGCGACTCCCCGAGTACTTCCCGCCGTGCGCACGACCCGGGAGATCGAGCGGACGCTACGCCTGGAGACGGCCGACCGTCGACTGAACCACTCGGTGGCCAACGCCGAACCCCTGGACCTTCCGGAGAGGGAGCTGCCGCTTCCGCCGTACTTCCTGGGAGTGTGGCTGGGCGACGGTGCCTCGGCCGCGGCTCGCGTCACCACCACCGACCCCGAGGTCCTCACCAACATCGAGGCCGAGGGCCTGGTGACCAAGCCGGTGGGGTCCACCGGAATGGCCTACGGAGTGTTCCTGCCGGAGGAGGACACCGCACCCGTCGAACGGGCGTGCGTGGTGTGCGGGACCCTGTTCACCCCCCAACTTCCGCACGTCCGAAGCTGTGGACAGTCCTGCGGTGGCAAGGCACGGTTCGTCTCCGATCCGGTTCCGCACACCAGTTGCGCGAACTGCGGCCGTCCGTGCTTCGGCCAGTCCCGGTGCCGTGACTGCATCCGCGACCACGGCAGCGTCCAGGCCCTGCTGCGCTCGACCGGCGTCCTCGGTGACAAGCACATCCCCGATCTCTACCTGCGTGCCTCACCGCGACAGCGCAGAGCCCTCCTGGCGGGACTTCTGGACAGCGACGGCAGTGTGAATACCGATGGGTCGATCCAGTTCGCCGTCACCAATGAGCGTCTGGCGAAGGATTTCCGAGAGCTCGCGCACAGCCTCGGGTACCGCACGGGGATGTCCGCCAAGCGGGTCGGCGGACGCTGTGAGGGCTCGTCCACCTGCTACACGATCACCTTCGGTTCACGATGCGAGGTCTTCGGGATCGAACGCAAGCGGGCGGCGCACCGCGAGCGCGGCGAGGGCCGAAAGTACCGCCGGATCGACTCCAGGTTCATCACCGACGTGCGCCGTGTGGACAGCGTTCCGGTCCGCTGTATCCAGGTAGAGCACCCGGACCACCTGTTCCTGGCGACCAGGTCCATGATCCCCACCCACAACTCCACGTTGGCTCTGGACTTCGCCCGGGCGGCGTCGATCAAGCACGACATGACCTCGGTCTTCTTCAGCCTGGAGATGGGGCGCAACGAGATCGTCATGCGCCTGCTCTCGGCCGAGGCGCGTGTGGCCCTGCACACCATGCGCTCCGGGCAGATGACCGACGACGACTGGACCCGGCTGGCCCGCCGGATGGGCGAGGTGGCCAGTGCCCCCCTGTTCATCGACGACTCCCCGAACATGTCGATGATGGAGATCCGGGCCAAGTGCCGACGGCTCAAACAGCAGCACGACCTCAAGCTCGTCGTGGTCGACTACCTCCAGCTGATGTCCACGCCCGGCCGGGTGGAGAGCCGTCAGCAGGAGGTCTCCGAGATGTCCCGGTCCCTCAAACTCCTGGCCAAGGAGCTCGAGGTCCCGGTCATCGCGCTCTCGCAGCTCAACCGCGGTCCCGAACAGCGAACGGACAAACGCCCACAGGTGTCAGATCTGCGCGAATCGGGATCAATCGAGCAGGATGCGGACATGGTGATCCTGCTCTACCGCGAGGACGCCTATGACCAGGAGTCCCCGCGGGCGGGCGAGGCGGACATCATCGTGGCCAAGCACCGCAACGGTCCCACCGCCGACGTGACCGTGGCCTTCCAGGGCCACTACAGTCGCTTCGTCGACATGGCGCCCGGGTAGGACCCGCGGTCGGCGCCGATGTTGGTCCGGTCCGTCCCGAAGGTCTCGACCAGGGCTCCGTGGTCGTCCGGGGCGTGCCGGCGTGCGCCACGCCCCGGATATCGGTTGATCCCTGTCTCTATTTATGGCCAAGCCGATTTGTCGACAAAGAGTTACGTAGACATTACTGGGAGTGATGGTCATCGATGATGATCCCCTCCCGGAGTTCCAGATGCCGCCCGGTGAAGCGGGAGCGCGCCCAGCGGTCGTGCGTGACGACCACCAGCGCACCCGTGTAGCGGGTCAGCGCCTCGTCCAGGTCCTCCACCAGGCCGGGGGAGAGGTGGTTGGTCGGCTCGTCCAGGAGCAGCAGGTCATGGAAACCCGATGTCAGCCGCGCAACCTCGATCCTGCGCCGCTGCCCGACGGAGAGCTCGGCCACCGGCCGGTCCAGGTCCTCGGGGCGGAAGAGCCCGAGAGAGGCGAGTTCGTCCCGGTACTCGTCCGGGTGGCCGGGACGCCCCGAGGCGTAGGCGCCCAGGACCGTGGCGGCGGCGGGCGGCGGCGCCTCCTCCTGTCGCAGATGACCGACGCGTCCGGGCACGGTCACCGTCCCGGAGTCGGGGGCCAGCTCCCCCGCCAGCAGCCGCAGGAGCGTGCTCTTGCCCGCTCCGTTCGGGCCGGTGACCAGGACACGTTCGCCCTGGGCCAGCTCCAGGCGCGGCACGTGGATCCGGTGGCCGACCGACACGTCCTCCAGCACGGCGGCGGGCGTGCCGTCCGCCGCCGCGGCGGTGAAGTCCGCGGTCATCTGGAGCGGTACCGGAGGCGGCGCCACCGGGTTCTCCGCCAGCCGGTGCAGCCGCTCCTTCGCGATGCGGATCCGGCTCCGGGCTCCGTGGTCGCGGCCCCGGAGTTTGAACGCGCCGTGCCCGAAGGCGGCCTTGGCCATCTTGCGCGGGATGCCGTCGAGGCGCTGGGCGTTGGCGTCCGCGAGCCGACGCTGGCGTGCGACGTCCATCGTCCACTCCTCGTACTCGCGGATCCAGCGGGCTCGGGCGGCGGCCTTCGCCGCGAGGAACCCGTCGTAACCGTTGCCGTATCGGTTGATGCGGCGGGTGTCGTGGTCGACCTCCAGGACCGTGGTGGTCACCCCGGCGAGGAAGGCACGGTCGTGTGTGACGGCGACGACCGTGCCCCGGTGCCGTCGGAGCCGCTCCTCCAGCCAGGCGACCGCGTGGTCGTCGAGGTCGTTGGTGGGCTCGTCGAGCAGCAGGAGTTCGGGCGAGGCCGCCAGCATCGCGGCCAGGGCCAGCCGCGAGCGCTCCCCGCCGGAGAGTGTGCGCAGTGGACGGTCGCGTTCCAGGCCGGGCAGGCCCAGTCCGTGGAGGCCCGCCTCGACGCGGGCGTCGGCGTCGTAGCCTCCGCGCGCCTCGAACTCGGCGATGAGGTCACCGTAGGCCGCCAGTTCGTCGGGGGTGGCGGAGCCGAGGGTGGCCTCGGCCCTGTGGATGCGCGCCTCCAGATCGCGCAGAACGGACAGCGCGGCGTCGATGGCGTCCGAGACGGTGCCGGTCAGGACCCCGCCGGAGACCTCGTCCAGGGTCTGCGGCAGGTAGCCGACACCGCCCGGAGCGCTGACGATGAGCTCTCCATTGGACGGTTCCTCCACGCCGGCGAGCAGGCGGAGGAGCGTGCTCTTGCCCGATCCGTTGTCGCCGATGATGCCGGCGCGCTCACCGGGGCTGATGGTGAGGTTCGCGCGATCGAGGACCATGTGGTCTCCGTAGCGCTTGGTGATCTCGGTGAGGTGGAGCTGGGACGTTGACGGGTGCGGTGCGGTGAACAAGGCGGGCCTCCTGCTGGTCCGTGGTGTGGGCCGGGTACTGACAGGGCCGCGGATCGGTGAGGTGCCCGTGTGACGAGGTTTCGGACAGGAACACACGACCGCTGGAGGTGTGTGGTGCCCGAGAAGACGAGATCGTCGAGGCTTCCCTGATCGACCGCGGTTCGACGACGCCAACGGAGCCGCACCGCTGGGTAGCGGGCGTGTGTGCTCGGAACGCGGACGTCTGACGCGGGATGGCGGGAACTAGATCAGCCTCATGGGGAAAGACGATACGTCTCGTCTCGTCACCTCGTCAATCCGAGACGAGTGAGACCGGCATCACTCTCCGGGAGGCCGCTAGGGCCTAATTGAGGTCATCCCAATCTCTATTAACGGCTAAGCCGATTTGTCGACAAAGGGGTTGGGGGGTCCGCGGAGGGGGCTGTTCCGGTGGGGCGGGAGGGGCGGATCGGGCCCCGAACGCGGCGAAGGGCCGCCCATGGGCGGCCCTTCGCGTGCCTGTCGTGGTCCGGTCGGCGGTCGTGTCCGCCGTGGTGCCCGGGGGCGGCTCTCCTCAGAGCCAGCGCGCCTCGGGGCGGGTCCGGCCGTTCTCGTCGGTGACCAGCACCCAGTGCATGATCGGGTGTCGTGACGTCGTGGTGTCGGCGTCCTCGCGCGGCTGGGGGATGCAGGCGGTCCTGTTCGTCAGGCGCTGGCGGGTCCCGGGCGCAGTGCGCGTGCGCCGGCGGCTGGTCGTGGAGCGAGCGGGGTGCGGCGCACGTTCTGTCCTGCGTGCCATGAGACCCTCCTCGTTTCCGTATCAGATGGTACGAGTTAACCCTATGTTCACTTAAGAGTCAATTCGTATCCCTCGCGGAGGCTCCTGGGGGAGGGTGTGGCTGATGCGGGCCGGATGGTCGCCCCGAGTCGACGGCGGAGTATCACCGCAGTTCAGGAGCGGTTTCTGTGGGCGCGTTCCGGCGTCGCGGAATCGTGAGTGTGAGATAGGGGACTGTGGCGCCGAGGCAAGGTGAACGGAAGGTTAACAAAAGCCGAACCGGTGGCTGCGCAGAGGCCAGGCGCGGCGTGGGGGAGGGCACGGTGCCCGGGAAACACGAAGGGCACCCACCGCGTCGGTGGGTGCCACACGTCTTCCGCTGGTGTGCCCGGGCTACTCCTTGAAGATCAGCCCCACGACCTCCAGGTAGAGCTGCTCCGGGTAGGGAATGAAGTTGATCTTGCTCAACGCCTGGTCCTGACCCGCGGACTCCATCACGAAGGTGCCATAGCCGAGGAAGCGTCCCAGCAGGGTCCGCTCGAACCTCATGTCGGTGACCTTGCCCAGCGGCATCATGTTGACCTGCCGCGTGATCAGCCCCGTCGTCAGCAGCAGACGGGCCGACGTGATGACGAAGTAGTCGACCGACCACTCGGCGACGCGCCAGACGAACCACACCAGGACCAGCAGCCACAGCCACCAGATGATCGCCAGCGCCGCGCTGTTGGCGGCGACCGATGTGTTGCTGAGGATCCCCGCGGCGATCAGCGCGCCGAGGACGGCTCCGACCGGGCCGATGAGGACCGCGGGATGGCGCCTGATGGTCACCACGTCCTGCTCATGGGGCAGGAGGTAGCGGTTGACCGACGCAGGAGCGCTGTTGCTCGACGCTACGAGCCGCATGGAACCCGACCCAACTCTCCCACTACGGCAGCAGTGCGTTGACGAAGCGGGACATGGACTCCGCGCCGCCCATCAGGCCGCCCAAGGCGCTCTGGATCACTCCAGCGGCGCTTTCCGGTTGCGTGAGCAGATAAAACGCCACGAAACCGATGAGCGCGTAACCGCCCCATTTCTTCAACCTCGCCACGACTGACTCCCTTTGGAATCTACCTGACCCACCGACCCAGCAGTGATTGTTCCATCGACAATCATGCCCGTAAAGCCTGAAGCGCACCCTCGGCGTGGCGGTATGTCGGCCGTTCGACAACTTGCGGGCTCTGTCCGGTTTCGGTGGTGTTGGTAACCCCGAGGTTGACGGTCCGGAAAGCAGGCGCCGCCGTGGAACGGGCCGAGGCGTCGACCCGCTAGCGCTGTTCGGCGAAGGCCAGGGCCAGGACCTGGAGGTGCTGCCGGGCGATCCGTTCCACGAGGTCGGGTGTGGCCGAGCCGGTCACGTCCTGGGCACCGTGTCTGGCGGCGTCCACACACCGGGTGACGGTCGCGGTGTGGTGCACCCCCGAGAACTCCGACACCAGCCGGTTGACGACGGGGCCGTAGTGCGGGTCCGGGGTGAGCTGGGTGGTCGTGGAGGCGGAGGTCTCGGTCATCTCACTCCTTGAGGGCCGTGGGGGGTGGATGGCAAAGCGTGGTCGGTCCGGGGCTTTGGGTAGCCGCCGTGGGGATGCGTGAACCGTCCGTCGGAAACGGGCGGCACGGGCTGTGGGACGGACCGTGCCCTGTCGGCGGTTTCGGGCAGCAGGTTGTGCAGGTTACGGGTAGCCAGGAACCATGATCACTCTCGTCTGTTACGTTCCCATCTCAAAACGAATTCGGCTAATGCAAAGCCGTGTCGTCGGTGTGCGGGGCGCCTGGTCGCGATCAGGGGCGACATGGCGCCATAGGGGTCTCTGCCCGATTTTCGGCTGTTCATTCACTCCGTACCGAAAAGAACCAAAAAGCACCCAACCGATGGTCCGGCTGGGTGCTGACGCCTCGTGAGGCGGCTGTGGTTCGTGGGCTCCAGGGTCAGGCGCAGCCGTACAGTCGGTCCCCGGCATCGCCCAGGCCAGGGAGGATGAACCCGTTCTCGTCGAGGCGCTCGTCCACCGCCGCCGTCACCACGCGTAGGGTCGCGCCGTGGCCGGGGTCGAGGGTTTCGGACAGCTTGCGCTCCACGGCCCTGAGGCCCTCAGGCGCGGAGAGCAAGCAGATCGCGGTGATGTGGTCGGCGCCGCGCTCCACCAGCAGCTTGAGCGCCGCCGCCAGCGTGCCTCCCGTGGCCAGCATCGGGTCGAGCACGTAGCACTGGCGTCCGGACAGGTCCTGCGGCAGCCGGTCGGCGTACGTGGCGGGCTGCAGGGTCTCCTCGTCGCGGGCCATGCCCAGGAAGCCCACCTCGGCCGTCGGCAGCAGGCGGGTCATGCCGTCGAGCATGCCCAGGCCGGCCCGGAGGATGGGCACCACGAGCGGAGTGGGGCGCGACAGCTGCGTCCCGGTGGTCTCCACGAGCGGGGTCTTGATGGTGACGTCGGTCACCCGCACGTCCCGCGTCGCCTCGTAGGCGAGCAGGGTCACCAACTCGTCGGTCAGGCGTCGGAAGGTCGGGGAGTCGGTCCGCACGTCGCGCAGGGTGGTCAGTTTGTGCGCGACCAGGGGGTGGTCGACGACCAGGGTTTCCAAAGCGTTCTCCGGTTGAGCTGGGATAACGGGACGGTGGCTGGGGAGGTTTCGGCCAGCCCGAGTCTAACCGCGTGTACCACCCCGGGCGGGGCCCGATCGCCGCCCCCGCCGCCACCGGACGTCCCAGGAAGGCGGTCCGGGGCGCACGAAGGGCGCCGGCGGGTGACCGGGAAGCCGGTTCTCATGAGAACGTGGGGCGCATTGACGGGTGACAAGGGCGACCCTGGAACCGGAGTGATCGTTACCATGGCACTCGCATGGGCGATCAGGCGTTCCTTCGCCCGCACCGATACACCGGCCGGGTTGGGGTGACGATGACAGTGCTCGATCATGGCGACGACGACTCGGGTGACTTCGCGGCCGTCGCGTACAGAGAAGAGGACTGCTGGGACGTCGACCTGCTCCCGGTAGCCCTCACACACGACCTCAAGGGTCTCATCCACGCGCTCCGTCAGCAGCCGAGCATCAGCGGCTCCCTCGGGCTCGTGGCGGTCGGGGACGACTTCTTCATCATCGTCCGGGTCTACGGCGAGGAGGTCTCACTGTTCCTCTCGGACGTGACCGCCTCGGTCGACTGGCAGGTGGCGCGCGACGTGCTCGACTACCTGGACATCGACCTGCCCGACGACGACGATCTCGACCAGGTGCTGCCAGCCGGCGACCTGTCGATCGTCTCCGATCTGGGCCTGGACGAGATGGAACTGGGCGCCCTCGCCGGAGATCTCGACCTCTATCCGGACGAGGTGCTCGCCAGCGTGTCCGAACGCCTGGGATTCGCGCAGTCCTTCCAGCGTGTCCTGGACGGTATGGGGTAGGGCAGACCTGGAGAACCACCACGGAGAACAGGAGAGCACGAGGTGTCGACCTTCGCAGCTGTCTTCGCTCCCAACGGGAAGGCGTGGCGGGGAACCGAGGTGGACCTCGGGGACGTGGACGTGATCGATGACGTCACCGACCTGATGATCGACTTCGCCGTTGAGCGGGGGAGCGATCTCTCCCTCCTGCTCTTGGAGGCCGACGACGAGTGGTTCGCCATCGTGCGGGCCGAAGAGAGCGGCGACCCCCGCGTCTACCTGTCCGACGCCCGGGTGGTGCACGACCACCCGCTGGCGATGGTGCTGGCCGAGGCGGGCGGTCTCGTCGGGCCCCAGCCCCCGGAGAGCGCGGGGGCGCGGCCCAACCCGGTGCCGACCGGGGACGGTGACCTGCTCACCGATCTCGGGCTGACCGAGGACGAACTCCGCTCACTGTCGACCGGAGGGGGAGTCCTGCCGAGCGACGTGCTGGCGGTCGTCGCCGAGCGCGCCGGGTTCGGCGACCTCCTCGACGGTATGCGGTTGTGACCGGGTGATCGGTCGGGACGCCGCGGACACCGCGCTGCGGCTGGCGATCGCGGAGGGCGAACGGGCCCTGGAGACAGGCGACGTTCCCGTGGGCGCCGTGGTGCTGGACGCCGACGGTTCCGTCCTGAGCGTGGGTCGCAACGAGCGTGAGGCGACCGGGGACCCCACAGCGCACGCCGAGGTGCTGGCGCTCCGGGCTGCCGCGCGTGCGCGCGGTGAGTGGCGGCTGAGCGGATGCACACTGGTCGTCACGCTGGAACCGTGCACGATGTGCGCGGGGGCGCTGGTGCTGTCACGTGTGGACGGGCTGGTCTACGGGGCGCGGGACGCGAAGGCGGGGGCGGTCGGGTCGATGTGGGACGTGGTTCGCGACCCCCGGCTCAACCACCGTCCGGAAGTCCTTCCACCGGACCTGGTCAGCGAGGACGTCGCCGAGCGGTGCTCCGATCTGCTCTCCCTGTTTTTCGCACGCCGCCGTATCCGGTAGAGTTCCTCTCGGTGGAGTCGCCTAGTGGCCGATGGCGCCCGCCTCGAAAGCGGGTAAGGGGCAACCCTTCGAGGGTTCAAATCCCTCCTCCACCGCACGAGGCCGACGTTCACGCAGGTGAGCGTAGGGTCGGTAGAGGTAGCGAAGGCCGGTTGGTCCGGGCCGGTGCACATTCAGTGCACATGGTTCGGAGCGACCGGCCTTTCGCGTGTCCGGGGTCGGTCCCCGGGGTTGGGGTCATGCGGGGTCACGCGGCGGGGGCGAGCGCCAGGACCCGGGCGGCGTCCATGGCTTCGGCGACCTCGTCCAGGCGGTCAGGGAAGAGGTGCCCGTACCGGTCGAGGGTCATCGTCGCGGTGGCGTGGCCCAGCATGGCTTGCACGACTTTGACGTCGGCCCCGGCCGCGATGGCGAGCGACGCGGCGGTGTGGCGCAGCTTGTGCGGAGTCAGGCCCAGACCGTTGAGCTCAGCGCCCCTCACGGCCTTGTCGAACTCCCGCCGTCGCCAGTTGCGCAGACGGAGGGGCGCGCCCCGCTTGGTGGCGAAGACCAGGGCGTCATCCGGCCGCCCGTCGACCAGGGGCGCCAGCTCGGGGACGAGGGACGGCGGAATGGGGACGGTACGGCTCTTGCCCGTCTTGGGGGACTGCTCGACCAACTTGCCTTCCACTTCGGCGAAGGCGGTCGTGATCCGGATCCGGCGTCCTTTCAGATCCACCCTGCCGACCCGCAGGGCGGCGGCCTCGTTGAAGCGCAGACCGGTGTAGGCGAGCAAGAGGATGAGCGGTCGGTTGATCCGAGCGCCCGCCGCCACCTGGTCGTAGGCGGTGCGCAGGGACGCAGCGGCGTTCGCGAGTCGTTCGACTTGGACATGGTCGAGGTAGACGTGTTCGGCCTCGGAGGGCTTGGGCAGCGGAACGCCCTTGGCCGGGTTGAAGGGGATCCGGCGGGGGACGCACCAGCCCAGGACCATGGACAGGACGCTGTGTACGTGCCGGGTCTGGGAGGCCCCGAGGTTCGAGCCGCCTTCCTCCCGCGGCTTCTGCATCTCCGCGATCCACACGGCGATGTCCTCGGTGTGGATTGCCGAAAGGGGGAGTTCGCCCCAGCGCGGGAGGAGGTACAGGTCCAGCAGGCCCCGGTACTTCCACCAGGTGGAGCGCTTGATGTCGGTGCGGGTGATGAGCCACTTCTCGGCCTGTTCCCCGAAGGTGGCCTTGCCGTCGTTGGGGTTGCGGTAGGAGCCCTCGTGGAGGCTGTTCTCGATCTCGGTCTGTTTCTTCTCCGCGTCCGGCTTCTTCTTGAAGGTTCCGCCGCTCTTGATCCGGCCGGAGGGGCCGTAGTAGCGGACCATCCACCGGGCAGGTGGGGTGCGTTTGGCGTCCTTGGCCTTCTTCACGGCCTCGTTGTAGGCCTTGTCGTTGGTGCGGTCGTAGACCCACGCGCGAGCCATCAGAGGTGTTCCTTCCAAGGGGTAGGGGGTTAGCGGGATCGGACCCAGGCGTGGACCTCGTCCGGGAGGTAGCGCACGTACCGGCCGACGCGGTGGGAGGGAGGACCGTCGCCCTTGTACCGCCACTCGTAGAGCGTCTTCGAAGGCACCTGGAGGTAGGCGGCGGTGTCCTTCACCGACCACAAGGCGGTACGAGGGTTGGGGGCGGTCGAAGTGGTTGCTGTGGGGGTCATGCGGCCCTCGTCTCGTGCGTTGCCGAAAGATCGTTCTGCCGTGCCGCGTCGAGTTGGGCGCGGCGTTTGAGGGATTCGCCGACCGCCCGGAGTAGTCGCCGTTCACGGGGAGCCACGTCCGGATCGGTGGGTAGGGCCAGTTCCCATGCGAATCGGCCGGAGTTGACCGAGGTCAGCGCCGGTGGGCGGGGGCCGTTCTCGTCCTCCTGGCCGTCGCCGTCATCGATACGATCGATGCGATCGATCCCAAGCGCATTGAGGACCCAGGTGAGCCGGTCGGCCTTGTGGTCGGCGAGGGTCTTCCCGGACCACTTGCGGGAGACCAGGACCCGCCGGCCCGCGTAGCCCAGGTGTTCGCGGCGGTGCGCCTTGGACCGGCAGAACCCGGGGCGAAGACCCGCTTTGGGCTGGTCGGGTTGGATGCCGTAGCGGAGCCAGTTCGCGCACCGGGGCGAGCACGGTTCGAACCGCAACGCGTCCAACAACCGGTCCACGTGCTGTTCCTGGGAGAGGGTTTCGACCTTGTGGCACTCGGCGATGTCCTTGGTCAGGTACTTGGCCAGGTAGCGCACGCATCGGTCAGCGTCCGCGGATCCGGCCACGACTCCCTTGGCGTCGACCTGTCGGCCGAACCGCACCACGTGATGAGGCTCCGCGGCCGGATCCTCGTCCAGGACGTCCAGGGCCTCGTCCCAGGTCGGCAGGAGTTCGCCGGTCGATGGGTCGACATAGACACCAGTCGACTCATCCCACACCGGCAGGTGGTCACCGTCGAACACGACCCGATCTGCCCGTGGCCACCACACCTGGTGGTAGGTCGCGGCGGCGATCTGGCGCAGCTCGGCCCGCGGAATCGTCCCCCTGGTGGCCATGTGCAGATGCGGAGCCAGACGCCGTTGTGGTTCGACGGCCGCGAAGTACTGCACATCGAACCCGGCGACCCGTCGAAGGTTCTGTACGAACCGATCGACCAGCTTGGAGAAGTGCAGGGCGTCCCGAGCCGCCCGCCGGTAGTCGTAGGTCGCCGGGTCGACGGGGGTGCCGTCTGACTTCACCCGCCCGTAGGAGTCGAGGGTGAGGGTGATGAACAGCGATGGCCGGAAGGTCCGGCCGGTGTTGGGGTCGGTGTAGGCCCGCCCGACCGTCTTTCTGGTCATGGGTCGCTTGGGAAGGTCGGGCACGTCCTGGCGACGCTTGGTGGAGCGGACCCGACGCGACCCCGACGACGAGCCAGCCGAGCGGGTGACCGAGCCCCGGAGGCCGGAGGCGGTGATCTCCTCGTCCAGGTCCGAAATCGCAGCATCCAGGCGAGCCAGGTCGTCAGCCGACGCCGAACCCGTGGAGGTGAGCCGTTCGCGTTCGGCGGTGATCACGGCGCGTTGTTCCACCCACGAGCGTTGCACCTCCGAGGGCGGGTCAGGCTCCACCACGGGTTCCTCTGCCAGGTGCCAGCCCTCCTCACACTGGGTCCGGCGCAGGGACCGTTTGCGTCGAGCGCAGGCGGGGCAGCGGGATTCGAGGGTGGACCCGCACGGCACGTCCACGATCTCGGTGGCACCGGTGGTGATGTCGGTGCGTCGAAGGGAGACCGGGCGGATGCACACCCCGTGGTCGGCGGCGACCTGTTCGGCCACCTCGCGGGCCAGGGGTTGCGCGAGCCGTTCGGCACGGGTCGACTTACCGGTAGGAGTCGGCATCAACCCACCCCCAGGACTACAGAGCGGGAGACCCCCACCGCATGGAGCCGGAGAAGCCGCGCAAGTCGATGTTCATGATCTGGGTCGTGTGCTTGGTCGCCACCCCTGCCGTGGGTTGGCTCATGTGGACCGATGACCATGGTGGATGGAAGGCTTTGCCCGTTGTCTGGCTGCTGTATCTGTGGTTCCTGATTCGCGACACTCGCGAGTACCGGCGCTTGATGCGTGAGTACCTGGAACATCAGGGCACCCAGAGCCCAGAGGAGGAATCCGCCCCGTAGCCCCACCTGACGTCGATCTAGGGTTTCGCCATGGACGCACCACAACGCTTGATCTTCTGGGTGACCTTCCCAGGGATGTTGCTGTTCGGGCTGCTGTCGATCCACGTCGGTCTGTTGGCAGCGTTCGCCGGGATGGGGGTCTGGTTCGCGCTGGTGTTCCTGTGGACTGAGTGGTACCGACGTAGACACGGTCATCACTCCACCTCCCAGGACTCAGACCCGTAAGAGTCGGTCATGGCGGTGATGTCCTCGTCCGCCACGTACGCGGCCCGCACCCGCACCGGTGCCGGTGAGCCCTCCATGCGGACGTAGCCCACCCCGGGAAGACCGGGGTCGATCAGATGGGCGTTCGCCCCACGGTCCCGGGCGCCCTCGCCGAGGATCATGTCGACCTGGGACGCCTCGTCCAGGCGGAGGGCGACCTTGTCCGGGAACAGGTTGCGCAGGTTCATGACCTCCTTGCGGGGGTCCTGGAGAGCGGCCAGGACGGCGAACCCGACCGAACGGCCCTGGGACGTCAGGGTGGCGATCGCGTTCTCGGCGCGGCGGCGGACATCGCGGTCGGGGTGGTAGGCGGTCAGGAACGCCACCTCGTCCAGCACCACCAGAACGAACGGATCCGTGTTCGTGGGGACGTGTGAGCGCTGGCGACCGGCGTACCGACGCGCCCGGTCCTGCATGTCGGCCACCGCTGATTCCAGGACGGCCACCGCGGATTCGCCGTCGTCGGCGTACCGGGCGAACAGGTCCCGTCCGTAGGACAGCTCCATCCGCTTGGGATCGATCGCCCACACCTGCGCGATCCCCTCGGAGACGGCCGGGAGCATCGCGCGGATGGCGGACCAGATCACCGACCCCTTCCCGGACCCGGTCACCCCCGCCACCAGGACGTGCGTCCCGTGCAGGCGAAGCCGCCACTGGGAGCCGTCCTCACACACCCCCACCGGCAGCGCGGACAGGTCCACCTCGTCCAGGACGTCGAAGGCGGCCAAGGGTTCGGCGAGGGTGTCGTGTCGGGGGAACTCCAAAGTGATCCTCCGAGGCCCCTCCACCACCACACGACAGGACGGGGCACCGAACCCGTGCGCGAGCTCGGCCACGCGGGTCTCGAAATCGGCCGGGGAGGTCCCGGCCACAAGGGTCACCCGGACCCGGTCGGCCCAGGAAGTACAGGTGACGCGGCGGATGCGGGGCAGGTAGCGGCGTTCCTGGTAGGACTCGGCCAGCCCGGAGATCACCAGGACGGGTTGCCAGTGCCGGCGGTAGACGAACACGTGCCGCCACCACGCCAGCAAACGCAGGGAGACGCAGACCCGGAACGAGTCCGGCCCCACGCGCCACCACACCACCGACACCACCGTGGCGACTCCGGACAGCACGACCAGGCCCAGCCAGCCGAACCACCACCACGCCGCAGCTGAGGAGACCAGAGAGCCAACCATGACGGGGAACCGGAACGGCAGCGTCACCAGGAACCGGAGCAGCCGCCAGATCCAGGAGGCCAGGACGACGATGCCGGGGGTTTCCACGATCGGGGTCGTCCACCGCACCCCCTGAGCCGGGGTCGGCAGGGTCGGGGAGGTCTGGGTGGCACCCACCTTGGACGGCATCAGACCTCACCCCCGTTCGCGATCTCGTTGAGGACCCGGTCCCGGTTGACGCGGGCGCGTTCGGCGGCCTGGGCCGCGTCGGGGTTGCCGTCCCGCTCGGCGATCAGAGTGAACACACGGGCCTTGAAGTCGAAGAATTCCGCCCACTCAGCGGGGGTGGTGCGGGGGGTGTCCACCGCTTCCAGGAAGAGCCGGACCAGGCGTGCGCCGGACAGCCCGGACAGGTCGGTGGGGTAATCGGACATACTGAGAACACCTCTTGTGAAAGTTGGGAAGCTTCCAGGGGTTCAGGGGCGGCTCAGGTGTTGGCGCACCAGGCCGCCCCGCTTCGCGTTCAGGTGGGGGTCAGGCGGGGTCCTTGGTCTGGGAGCGACGACCACCACCGGCACCAGGGGCCTTCACACCCCGCGCCCGCAGCGAGTACGCCACCCGGGGGCGACGACCGTTGTCGTCCACGTAGGGCATGACCGCCATCGCTTCGAACTCGATCGGGCGGAACGGCAGCCCGGGAACCTCGTCCGGCAGCGTCGGGCAGTGTTCGGCGGCCACCTTGACCTTGACCGACTTGGCCTTGCCCCGCGCTTCGGGGTCGGCGTCGATCACGTCCACCGCCCACAACGGCAGGCCCGAGTCCTTGTCCAGCTGCGGACGCTTGGTCTCGAAGTCCGTGATCGCCTCCACCCCCAGAGCGAAGGCCCCGTGCGGGAACACTGTCCCGAACTCCACCGGCAACGCACCCTGAATAGCCATGGTTGTCTCCTCATCAGATATCCGCTTGACCACTTGTTCGGTCAAGTAAGTTGCACTCTAGCCAACTCAACTTGATCAGACAAGTGGATGAGCGGCCAGAGGGGTGAGTGCCTACGTCGCCGGGTAGGTGTCCTCAAGCTCGTGCAGGTCACCGGGGAGCACAACGTCAGTCACGGCGATCACATCCCCGGACCCGTCGAGGACACGCGCGATGATGCCCAGGACGGGGGTCCCCTCGTCCAGGCGAAGCGCTTCGGTTTCCTCGCCCGTGGCCAGTCTGGCGGAGAGGCGTTCGTTGATGGTCGCGGGGCGAAGCTGTTTGACCATCTGTATGTGCTCACGGACGCCGATGCTGATCATGTCGTCGCCCCCGACATCCGTACCGGACGCCACGTCGAGGGGGAACCACAGGGTGACGAGTTCACTCGGTTCGCCGTCAACGAGGACCAGGCGCCGACGCATGACGGCCGGTGAGCCGTCCGGCAATCCCAGTGCAACCGTGATCGCTGTCGGAGCGGAGACACGTCCGGCTTTGATGATCCGGCTGGTCTTGGCGTCCTCGGAGGAGTCGAACGCGCTTGCTCCCGCATGGGAGCGCTCAGCCGTGGATCGAGGAACCCCGCGAACGAACGACCCGCGCCCGTGTTCACGTTCGATCCAACCTTGCATGCTCAGAATCTGAAGAGCCCGGACCACTGTGGAACGGCCCGCGCCGAACTCACGCACCATCCGAGACTCGGAGGGAAGCATGTCCCCCACCGGGTATGTGCCGTCCTCGATGCGCTCCTGGATCGCGTGAACGATCTGCACATACTTGGGAGGGGCATACTCCAAGCTCGCCATGTCAATCACCTGGTGACTCTAGTACTCGTGTGGACAAGCAGCCTACTTTGACCGCTCGCTCCTGTCAGGACCCGGGGTCGCTCAGGAGGCCAGCGGAAACGGCGGTAAGTCCGTGATGGGACACGTCGCCGTGGAGGGAGGAACCGCACGCCCCGGGTGCGCGAAGTGGATGACAGAGAGGCGTCCGGGGCGTGCGGGGTCTAGAAGGGCCTCCAGTTGAGACAGCGCTGAACCGTGTACACGCGGAGGTTGGAGACCGTGGCGCCACAGACGTCGCGGCGTTCCTCCTCCACCTGCGCACGGGCGACGAGGGCGACGCTGTTGGCCAGGTCCTCACCACTGGCGGAGATCACTGGAGGGACGACCCGCCGAACGTGGTTGCAGGTCGAGCCCTTCACGTTGTGCCACATGCCGACCACGAAGGTTCGACGCAGGCGACGGAGGGCCTCCACCGGGGGGAGTTCGAAGCGCACCTGGCGGACCGATCGGCTACCGTCCGGGGACTCCGCCACCGCCTCGTAAGTGATCGAGTCCCATTCCTCGGACGCCACACGTACCCGCACGCCTTGGGCGCGAGCCCACGCGTCGAGGCTGTCCCGGTCGTTGAGCATGACGGGTTGGTTCTCGGTCATGACCGCCCCACACCCATCGCGACCGCCGTGCGCACCAGGTCACGCAGCTCAGCCATGTCATCGAAGGCGGGAGCGGGTCGCGCCATCCGGATCAACAGTTCGATCCCTCGCTGGTCGCGTTCGCGGCGAGCGGTTCGCTCACGTTCCCAGTGCGTGTAGTAGGGGCGAGGGACCACGTAGGCCCGGGGATCTCCACCGTCCATGACGATGGGTTCCGGAGCGGGCAGCAGCTCCGCCCGGGGCGATGTAGGTGCCTCGAACGGGCGAGGCGTGTTCCGGTGGTGCCTGCCGCGTTGCTTCGGTTGGTTCAGAGTCACCAGCGCCCGAATCAGGGCGATAAGGTCTCTCACGTCAGCCTGCTTCCTCAGGTTGGCCGTGCCCCCGGACGCCTTCCACCGCGTCGCGGGGGTCTGTGTGTCTGAGTTACTCGGATTGGCAGGTGGGACCGTCGGTGGCAGGGGGCACCGCTGCGACGGAGCGCCTACCCGTCCCCTTGCAGAAGGGGCAGGTCGCGACACTCGTCACCTGCTTCTCACCAGGAGCGGAACGCACAACGACCAGTCGTCGGAGGCGGACGGACTTCCAGCCCCGTCCGCGACATGACCTGCACCTGGTTCCGTCCCTGGCATCCATGAGGCCAACAATCCCGTTCCGAGATTCCGAAACCCATTCCTCCTCGGGATAACAAGGAGGGATACTGGCCGTTGCCCCCCTTCACTCGCACCGTCGAGGAGTCACGATGTCGGGACACGCGACGAGCCGCATCGACATTCCGTCGTGGGCGTGGGAACGCGAAGACACGGCCGGCTTCCTGCGACGACGCGATGTCCAGGCGCTCTTCCGGTTCGTGCGTCAGTACGGCGGCGCGAGCCAGATGGCGATCTCGGCGGTGACCGGTCTGTCCCAAGGGCGGGTCAGCGAGGTCCTGAACGGCCGCAAGACCGTCACGGCCTTCGAGGTGTTCGAGCGCATCGCCGACGGCGTCAACATGCCGGACCGGTGCAGGATGCTGTTCGGCCTTGCCCCCAAGAACCTGAGCGCCTTCACTGGACAGGACAGCACAGGGGGCACGGCACCCCCGAGGCTGCCCGCGCAGAGGGACCCAGGCACGGGGGAGGGCTCAGAGGTGCGTCGTCGCGAGTTCGTCGGGTTGGCCGGAACCGCCCTGTTCCATGCCTCTACTGGATCCATGCTGGACATGGACGAGATCGCCGCAGCCCTCACCAGGTACGCGGGAGGCAGCCGAGACACCGCGCGTACGGCGACCAGCCTGCGAGAACTCTCCCGACAGACACACGCCGCCAAGGCCGGATACCAGGCGTGCCACTACACGGCCGTGGCCAAGCGGTTGCCGGAGTTGCTGCGGAACTTGGACGACGCCGTCACCGGAGTCGACGGTGACGATCTCGCCCAGGTCCACGCGCTCCGCGCGGAGGCGTACCACGTGGCGGCGAGCCTGTTGCTCAAGTGCGAGGAGCGGGGGCTGTCGTACCTGGCGGCCGATCGGAGCATGCGAGCCGCTGAGGAGAGCGAGAACCCGGCGGTTGTGGGAGCGAGCGCCCGAGCGTTCACGCGGGCACTGATGCGGGAGCGGCACTACAAGGCGGCGACGGAGTTGGCGACGAGCACCGCGGAGCGGGTGGACAGCGCCATGGACGAGCCGACGCCGGAATCCCTGTCGGTTTACGGGTCGCTTCTGCTCAGCGGGGCGGTGTCTGCGGCCAAGCGGGAGAACCGGGGCCAGGCGCTCAGTCTGCTCGATGAAGCAGGCGAGGCGGGAGCGCGACTCGGCGGCGATTACAACTACCAGTGGACGGCGTTCGGACCGACCAATGTCCTTCTCCACAGGGTGAGCGCGGCGGTTGAACTGGGCGACGCGGGCAGTGCCATCGACTACGCGCGACAGGTTCGGTTGGACAACATCGAGGTCATGGAACGCAAGGTGACACTGTTCATCGACGCGGCTCGCGCATACCAGCAATGGGGCAAGATGGAGCACGCCTACCACGCATTGCGGAACGCGGAGGATATGGCGAGCGAAGAACTGACCGCGCGACCGGTCGTCCACCAGCTGATCAACGACATCCGCACCAGGGCAAACGGGCACCTGTACGGCAACGTCAGCGAACTCGCGGAAAGGGTTGGTGCCTGACTCGATGAGGGAACAGAAGACTCTCTACGTGGTGGTGTGCGCGGCGGGACCGGCCTCGGACGTCGGGATCCTCGTCGGTTTGGCCCAAGAACGGGGTTGGACCGTTCAGGTCATGGCGACACCAGCGGCGGTCAGTTTCATCGACGTCGAGGCGTTGGAGAAGCAGACCGGACGACCGGTGAGGAGTCAGCACCGTGCACTGGGACAACCCCGCTCTCCTAAAGCCGATGCCATCATCATCGCCCCGGCCACGTTCAACACCATCAACAAGCTGGCCAACGGCATCGCCGACAACTACGTCCTGGATGTAGTGAACGAGGCGATCGGCCTTGGAGTGCCAACCGTCATTCTTCCGTTCGTGAATTCTGCCTATGCCAGCCGCGCTCCCTTCAAGGCGAGTGTCGAGAAGCTTCGAGGCGAGCAGGTACCTGTACTGATCGGCTCGGGTGCGTTCATACCACACAAAATCAGAAGTGGACCGAGCACGCTGGATACATTCCCGTGGGTGGCCTCGTTGGACCAAGCTGAGGAGAAGATCGAGAGCTTCACGACTGAGCAGCATGGTAGTCACCGATGAGTGGTAGCACAACACCACTGCACTCGGTGTCTGAGGCCACACAAGGCAACTAGGCTAAGAAACGAGGATCCATCAGACCGCAGGGCAGCGACAGTACCGGTTAGATAATTTTGCTAAATATTTACCATCTGTGAGCTTGGGGGCACATGCGATAGAATCAGAGAAGATAGCCGAAAGTCAAAGGAATCGCGTAAGGAAAAATACTTGAGTCGATACAGAATTTCAGATTCTGGATTTGTGGCCCGAGGCGGAAACGGGCCACAGCGAGATAAGCCGCAGGACTGGGTCGTATGGCACTTCACACACATAGAAAATCTGAAATCGATTGCACATGAAGGGTTGATTAAATGTTCCTCCGAGATAGAACCAAATCGCAATGTAGCAAATCCAGATGTCAAGGCCAGAAGAGCCAGGAGAAAGGTTGATCCTGATGAAGACTACCCAACTTCATTTGTCAACGATCATGTCCCTTTCTATATAGCGGCTAAATCACCGATGTTGTATTCTGTCACAAATGGGCATAAAGGATACGATGGTGGCTGTGAGTCACTGATATTCTTCGGATCATTTCTCGGAGACATCATAGAATCTAGAAGGATCTGGTGTGCAAGTGATTCAAATGCAGCGACGAGCTACGTGAAATTCAGCCGAGATGAAAAAAACCTAGGGTCATTCGTTGACTTCGATCTCCTGCTTCAGAGGTATTGGGGGAAGACGTCTGAAGATCCCGATCGACCGGGCCGAAGGGCAGCTGAAATTCTAGTCCTGAAAGAATTTCCCGTCGATCTAATCAGTTTAGTAGTCGCAAAAAACGCTTCGATGCTAGAAAAAGCGAAGCTAAATTTCGAAAAAGCAGGTACTGAGTTTGATTTTCGATGCGAACCTAGGATCTACTTCTGAGGAGGCTATATCATGATCATTTTCTCAAAAGGTGATCTCCTTGAGGCAGATGTTGAAGCGCTCGTCAATACTGTGAACTGCGTCGGGGTAATGGGGAAGGGTATTGCCCTCCAGTTCAAGCGACGGTACCCGGATATGTTTAAGAAATACGCTGCCGCTTGCAAATGTGATCAAGTGAAAATTGGGAAAATGATGGTGGTTCCTACCGGGCAGATTTCAGGGCCACAATTCATAATTAACTTCCCAACCAAGGTGCACTGGCGATCCCCATCGAAGCTTGCATATATTGATGCCGGACTAGTGGACCTCAAGAGCGTCATAGAAGAATATCAAATTAGCTCGATTGCAATACCCCCACTTGGTGTTGGAAATGGTGGCCTGAGCTGGCCTGAAGTTGAAAAGAGAATAGTTCGCGCATTCTCTGATATGCCAAACACCACTGTTCATGTATACTCTCCTTCGGCTCAAGTTCGGTCAATTGACGCACCGACGAACATCCGCATGACTTGGGGGCGTGCCCTCCTACTAGATCTAATTCGTAATTACGTTGTCCAGCGCCAGGGAATCGAGCCGTGGGAAAACACTCAAGGAGCTTCCCACCTCGAAATACAGAAGTTGATGTACTTCGCAAATTATGTAGAACCAAAGCTGAATCTAAATTTCAGCCCGAATCGATACGGCCCGTACAGTGATAAAGTCCGCCATCTGATTCAAAACATGGAGGGGGCTTACCTCAAGGGTTTCGGTGATGGCTCTACCAAGGTCCTCGAAAACCAACCGATCGGGCTTACAGTGCTAGCAGAGAAAGAACTCAGTAGATACAAAAATGATCGAAACTATAGTCATCAAGAGCGAGTTGTTCAGGCAGTACTGAGATTCATTGAAGGGTTTGAAGGACCTTACGGTCTCGAACTTCTGGCGAGCACACACTGGGTAACAGCACAAGAAAATGTAAGTGAAACTCATGAAACTGCTGCGGCTGTACGGTCTTGGACCAAAAGAAAAGGACGCCTCTATGCTGACGATCGAATTGAGAGCGCCCTGCGGCACATTAAGTCGCCAGTTGGAAGTGAGTTGATTGAAATCTACTAGCTGGGCATTGTTGAGGAATTTGTTTTCAATCTTTGCATCGCCCCCATCCTCTATGGAATATAAAATTGCCGAGTTGGGCTGTATGGGATCAAGGCGACGGCGCGAGCGCCGTCGCGGCGGCTCGCCGCCCGGCTCGGGCTGCGGGCTGCCGCCCGGTCCCGAGCCACGCGGCGGCCGATTCGGGGGCGAAGCACTGGGGCTGAGCTGACAGCAGCAGTTATGGTCTCGGAGCACAACCGTGGTTGCTGGTGTGTTCGGATCCCGAGGCACCCGACAGCGGAAGCGTCTGTCTTGGGTGCCTGGCCCCGCCGCTGTCGGGCACCTCGGACCGAAACCGTGGTGACCCGAGCGCTAACCTCAGGGGCTTCCGGCCGCGGCGGAGGAGAGAACCGACACGTCCGTCCGTACGTGTCCTCAGCCGCTTCTAGGCTTGCGTCATGAGTCTGGCGGACATCACACGGGACGCGGTTCTCAAGGCGATCGCCGAGTACGACGAACTCGGCCAGGACGTCTTCCTCGACACCTACGGGTTCGAGCCCGCACGCTCCTACAAACTGCTCCACGAGGACAGGGAGTACGACTCCAAGGCCATCTGCGGGGTCGCCCACAAGCACGTCAGCGGTCACGTTCTCCGTGCCTCGGACTTCTCCGGTGGCGAGGCCACCGTCGGTAAGAAGCTGCGCTCACTCGGCTTCAATGTTCGTTCCGGCCGTAGTCCCAACTGGGCCTGGGACGAACTGGTGCTGGCGTGTGACCTCCTGGCCAAGCACGGGTGGAAGACGTTGGACACCTCCAGGAGTGAGGTGGTCGCGCTGTCCGAACTCCTTCAGCTGCTTCCCCTGCACCCGCCCGAGGAGCGTCCGCCGGACTTCCGGAGCCCGGCCAGCGTCCGTCTGAAGATGGCCAACATCCTCAACTGGCACCCGTCACGCACGACGAAGAGAACCAACGGTGGCGCCCTGGACCGCAGGGTCGTCGAGGAGTTCCTCGAAGATCCCCAGCGTATGCACGCCGCGGCCGAGAGCATCCGCACGGGGACTCTCTCCGGAGAACTCGCCGACCTCCCCGTGTTCGAGGAGGAAGAAGCGGACGAGGAGATCAGCGCGCCGGAGGGCCGCCTGCTCGTCCGTAAGCACTACGCCCGCGAACGCAACCGCAAGCTCCGCACACAGAAGATCGCCCGGACCCGAGCCCAGGGTCTACCCGTCGCCTGCGAGGCGTGCGGTTTCGACTTCGCCAGGACCTACGGTGCCCGCGGAGCCGACTACATCGAGGTCCACCACGTCGTCCCGCTGCACCACATCGGGGAGAGCCGGACCCGCCTCCAGGACCTCGCACTGTTGTGCGCCAACTGCCACCGGATGATCCACGTGTCCAAGCCCTGGCTGACCGTCGACCAGCTCCGTACCCTCATCAGAGAGCAACACCAGCCCCGGGTCTGAACGCGCCGCGGATACCCGTGTCCGATGCACATTCAGTGCACATGGCGTCCGGAGGGCACAGGGAACCGTGGGAACCGTCAGGAGTTCCGTCCCAGGTCAGAGGCAGTTTCCGAGTCCGCGCCGCTGGCCGCTCCCACGCCCCGGTAGGCCAACCCTTCGAGGGTTCAAATCCCTCCTCCACCGCCACCAGCCGTCCCCGGCAGCGCCGGGGGCGGCTTTTTTCGTGTGTCCCGCACCGGTCGGGAGCGTCGACTTTCGGAGGTGGAGGGCCGACGACCGTCGGTGTCGGAACCTCCGCCCCGGGGCGGAGGCGGGTGGACGGGCCCCGGGGAAGTATGGCAGGCGCCCCCTCGAACACCCCTGCGGAAGGTGCCTCCATGGACCGGATACTGGCCCGGCTCGACGCGATCCACGCACGCACACGCCGGATCCGCTGGCTCCACCACCACACCTGGATCGTCCGGATCCTGCTGGCGATCGGCTTCCTGCCCTCCGGTTTCCGGAAGGTGATCAATGAACCTTTCACCCGGGAGGAGTCGCTCGGCGACGTCTACATCATGTTCACCGCGTTGCACCAGGACTTCGGTGCTCTGTACATCGTCATCGGGATCTGCCAGATGACGGCGGCCCTGCTGCTGCTCGTCCCGCGCACGGCGGCGCTCGGCGCAGTGATGTACCTGCCCCTCATCCTCGGGATCGTGGTGCTCACCGTCTCGATCAACTTCGGACCGGGGACGATCACCATCACCTGCCTCATGCTTCTCGCCGCCGTCTACCTGCTGTGCTGGGACTGGCACCGGATCCGGCCGATCATCGGACCGGTGCGCCTGCCCGAGCCCGAGGCGGTGCGCCGGTGAGCGCAGAACGGCCGCTGCTGGTCTACGACGGTGACTGCGGTTTCTGCACGCGTTCGGTGGAGGCGACCCTGGGTCTTCCCGCGCGGTTCACCGCCCGCCCGTGGCAGGTGACGGATCTGGTGGCCCTCGGCACCACACCCGAGCGCGCGGCGCGTGAGGTGCTGTGGGTGGCGGAGTCCGGGGAGATCCACGGTGGCGCGGACGCCTTCGCCGAGCTGTTGCGCCGCTGCTGGGGTCCGTGGCGGGGGGTGGGCGTCGTGATGGCGCTGCCGGGCGCACGGTCGCTGGCCCGGGCAGTGTACCGCTGGATCGCCGCGCACCGGTACCGGCTGCCGGGATCGACCTCGGCCTGCCGCCTCCCGGACACCCGCCGCTGAGATCAGTCCCGGCGTTCCGTGCCGTCCGGGGAGCCACCGAGCCCCTCCAGTTCGCCGATCGCCTCGCCCAGCCAGGCGACCCAGAAGGTCTCCATGTCGATTCCGGCCCTGAGCACGAGGCGCTGCACGCGGTCCCGGTCCGTGCCCCGTTCCCTGGCCGCGTCGCGCTTCTCGATCTCCTGGTACTCCTCCAGCTGGGCGGAGTGCAGGGCACGGTGGCGGCGCAGCTCCTCCACGAGATCGCCGATCCCCACGACCCCCGCCGCGCGCAGCCGTAGCGGCAGGGGGTCGCGGAGGGGGCGGGGGTCCTCGGACTCGCCCACCCAGCGCTCCAGCTCGGCGCGGCCGGTCGGCAGCACCTCGTAGGCCTTCCTCTTCCCCCGTGCGGGGGTGTCGGACGGTAGTTCCCTGATCAACCCCGCCTTCTCCAGCTTTCCCAGCTCGCGGTAGATCTGCTGGTGGGTCGCGGACCAGAAGTAGCCGATCGACCGGTCGAACCGGCGGGTCAGCTCCAGTCCCGAGGACGGTTTCTCCAGCAGGGCGGTGAGGATCGCGTGGGGCAGGGACATGAGCGCATTCTAGGTTCGGCTCACAGGGCGGCGGCCAGCTCCGTGCCCTGCTTGATGGCGCGCTTGGCGTCCAGTTCGGCGGCCACGTCGGCGCCCCCGATCAGGTGCGCCCGGCGCCCGGCGGCGGTCAGCTCGTCGGCGAGGTCGCGGCACGGGTCCTGGCCCGCGCACACCACCACGGTGTCCACGTCGAGCACGCGGCTCTCACCGTCGACGGTCAGGTGGAGTCCGTCGTCGTCGACGCGATCGTAGGTGGCGCCCGCGATCATCTCCACGCCTCGGTGGCGCAGTTCCAGGCGGTGGATCCAGCCGGTGGTCTTGCCCAGCCCGGCGCCGACCTTGCTGGTCTTGCGCTGGACCAGGTGGACGGTGCGCGGCGGGGCGGGCCGCTTCGGTTCGGTGAGCCCGCCCGGGGTGGTGTGGTCGGTGTCCACGCCCCACTGCCGGAAGAACTCGTCGGAGTCCAGGCTGGCCTGCTCGCCGCCGTCAGTGAGGAACTCCGCGACGTCGAAGCCGATGCCGCCCGCGCCGATGATCGCGACACGCTCGCCGACGGCGGCCCCGCCCCGCAGGACGTCGACGTAGCTGACCACCTTCGGGTGGTCGACGCCGGGGATGCCGGGGGTGCGGGGCGTGACGCCGGTGGCGAGGACGACCTCGTCGTAACCGTCGAGGTCGGCCGCGGTGACGCGGGTCTTGAGGCGCACGTCCACGCGGTGCTTGTCGAGCTGGACGCGGTAGTAGCGGAGGGTCTCGTCGAACTCCTCCTTGCCGGGCACCCGGCGGGCCATGTTGAGCTGGCCGCCGACCTCGTCGGCCGAGTCGAAGAGGGTGACGGTGTGCCCTCGCTCGGCCGCGGAGACGGAGAAGGCCAGACCGGCGGGGCCGGCGCCGACCACGGCCACGTTCTTGCGGGTGCGGGTGGGGGAGAGGACGAGCTCGGTCTCGTGGCAGGCGCGGGGGTTCACGAGGCAGGACGTGATCTTGAGGCTGAAGGTGTGGTCCAGGCAGGCCTGGTTGCAGCCGATGCAGGTGTTGATCTCCTCGGGGGCGCCCGCCTCGGCCTTGTTGACGAAGTCGGGGTCGGCGAGGAGGGGGCGGGCGAGGGAGACCATGTCCGCGTGGCCCTCGGTGAGGATCTCCTCGGCGACGGCGGGGGTGTTGATCCGGTTGACGGCGACGAGGGGGACGGACACCTCGCCCATGAGCTTGCGGGTCACCCAGCTGTAGGCGCCGCGCGGTACGGAGGTGGCGATGGTGGGGATGCGCGCCTCGTGCCAGCCGATACCGGTGTTGATGATGGTCGCCCCGGCCTCCTCGATCGCCTTGGCGAGCTGGACGACCTCGTCGAACGTGGACCCGCCGGGGACGAGGTCGAGCATGGACAGGCGGTAGACCACGATGAAGTCGGGGCCGACGCGCTCGCGGACGCGGCGCACGGTCTCCACGGGGAAGCGCATGCGGTTCTCGTAGGAACCGCCCCAGCGGTCCTCGCGCTTGTTGGTGGCGGAGGCGATGAACTGGTTGATGAGGTAGCCCTCGGAGCCCATGACCTCGACGCCGTCGTATCCGGCGCTCCGGGCGAGCTCGGCGGCCCGGGCGAAGTCGTCGATGGTGCGTTCGACGTCCTCGTCGGTCAGCGCGCGCGGGGTGAAGGGGCTGATGGGCGCCTGGATCGCGCTGGGCGCGACGGAGTCCTCGCTGAACGCGTAGCGGCCGGTGTGCAGGATCTGCATGGCGATCCGGCCGCCCTCACGGTGGACGGCGTCGGTGATCACCCGGTGCTCGTCGGCCTCGGCCTCGGTGGTGAGCTTGGCGGCGCCCTTGAAGGTGACTCCCTCCTCGTTGGGCGCGATGCCGCCGGTGACGATCAGACCGACACCGCCGCGGGCACGCTCGGCGTAGAAGGCGGCCATCCGTTCGAAGCCGCCCTGGACCTCCTCCAGGCCCACGTGCATGGATCCCATGATCACGCGGTTGGGCAGGGTGGTGAAGCCCAGGTCCAGTGGTTCCAGCAGGTGCGGGTACTCGCTCATGTGGTCTCCTCGCGCGGTGCTTCGCGGGCCGGTGTCCGGTCGGCCCGAATTCATTATGCAACAAGTTGCAAAATGAATGAAGGCGAGCCCCGGGAACGAGCTCGGGGAGAGCGCGGGTCAGGCGGGACGGTGTTCGCCGCCGTCCCGCTGGGGCCCGTCCATCACGCCCTCGTACAGGGAGAACAGGCGCGGACCGGAGGGGGAGGCGCCATCGGCGGCGTCGGCCTCGGCGAGCGCGGACCAGCACGCCGCGGCGAGGCGACGTGATTCGGCCCCCTCCCAGGGCTGGGGGAGCAGCTCCGGGGGCAGGAGGGGATCGGGCTCCATGGCCTCGGTGAAGGCCGCGGCGAGGCGCACGGCCATGGTCAGCCGCTCGGGGCCGGTGAGCGCCTCCGGCGCGTCGATCCGGTCGAGGCAGGCACGGGCGAGGGCGGCCAGACGGGAGTGCCGCTCCGCGATCTCGTCGAGCGGCCACAGGGCCGCGGCCAGGGCGGTCGGGTCGGTGAGGTCTCCGACGCGCAGGTCATCGCTGGTGAGGTGGGTGAGCGCGGAGGAGACTCCGAGCTCGTGGGCGCGGATCTCGACGAGCGGGGTGATCGGGTTCGCGCAGACGTAGAGGCCGCCCTGGAGCGGGGTGGCGCCGAGGTGGAGGAGCGTGTCGCGCAGGGCGTCCCGGGCGGTCCTCCGGGACTCGGGCACGGCGAAGGCGAAGAGGTACCAGGTCCCGTTCCAGGGGGCGAGCCCGTGGTCCTGGCGGTAGGCGTGGCGGACGAGGTCGACGTCGGGGTCGATGGCGCCCGTCGCGTCGGGGGTGGCGCGGAGCAGGGCCTTGCGTCCACGGCCCTCGTGGGTGAACCGGCCTTCGGCGACGAGGCGTTTGACGCAGAGCCGTACCTGTTGGTCGGTCATGCCGAGCAGCCCCGCGACCGCGTAGAGCTCGCCCGCGTCGACGGTGCCGTCCCCGCGCACGAGGGCGTGGACGAGCAGGCGGGTCGGGATCGGGGGCCAGGAGGCGTCTCCCGGTGTGGTGGTCGTGGTGTTCATGGTGTGGTCCTGTCGTCGGTGTCCTCGGCCGGTGTGACGGGCCGGTGCATGGTGGTGACGGCCCCGAAACCCATGATGCGGCGCAGGTACGGGGTTCGTTCGGTGCGGACGGCTCGGAAGCCGTGCCGCTCGTACAGGGCTCGGGCGCGCGGGTTGACGTCGATGACGTCGAGCCGGACGCGGTGGCGGGCGTGTTCGGCGGCCACACCCGCCACCGCGCGTAGGAGCAGGCCCCCGACGCCCCTTCCGCGGTGCCGGGGGTCGACGGCGATGCCGTCCATCACCAGTTCGCCGGGCTCGGGGCGCCGTTCCATCAGCGCGAGGAGGGCCAGGCGCGGCAGGCCGCGCAACGGTCCGTAGGCGGACAGCACGTCGCCCGCGCCGCCGCCGATCAGTCCTCGGCCGCCGAGTTGGTATCCGACCACCCCCACCACCTCGCCGTCGATGACGGCCACGATTCCCCGGTCGTGGTTCAGGTGGTCCGCGAGGAAGGACCGGGCCTTGTCGGGCGGGTTCAGAGCGGCCCCGAGCTTGCGCCCGAACGCCTCCCAGTACAGCGCGGCCACCCTGTCCTCACCCCCGTCGGGAACCCCGTGGCGCACCCGTGTGCCGCCGGGGGAGGCCGGTTCGCCCTTCCGTTCCGCCGTGTCCATCGCCGTCCCTTCGCTTCGGTGCGATGTGCTGACCGAGCTTGCACTATCAATCCAAATACTATCATGATGGAAACGTTCGTTTTTAGTTTGATACTTCTTGGAGGTGTGGCATGCGGCAACGGAACGCGTCGCCCCGGCGGCGTTTACTGGTGTGGGCGACGGCCCTCGTGCTGCTGCTGGGAGTGGGCGCGGGCACTGCCGTGACGTGGCAGAACACCTACGCTCTGCGGGAGGAGCGCGTCACGGTGCGGCATGAGGGCCGGGATCTCGACGGTGTGCTCGCCCTGCCGGAATCGGGTGAGGGACCGTTCGGGCTCGTCGTCTTCGTCCATGGGGACGGGCCCGTCGACGCTACGCACGACACCTTCTACCGACCGCTCTGGGAGGCGTTCGCGCGTGCTGGGTACGCGTCGCTCTCGCTGAGCAAGCCCGGGGTCGGCGACTCCGAGGGCGACTGGCTGGACCAGAGCATGGACGACCGTGCGGAGGAGACCCTCGCCGCCGTGTCCTGGGGGCGTGCGCGCCCGGACATCGACGGCCACCGGGTCGGCCTGTGGGGGGCCAGCCAGGCCGGATGGGTGCTGCCCAAGGTCGCGGCGCGGGACGGCGCCCTCCGGTTCGTCATCGCCGTCTCCCCGGCCGTGGACTGGTTGCGGCAGGGGCGCTACAACCTGATGGCGGAACTGCGGGAGAGCGAAGCGACGCCGGGGGAGACCCGGGAGGCGCTGCGCCGTCGGGAGACGACCCTGCGCCTGCTCCGGGAGGGAGCCGACTTCGAGCGGTACCGGGACGCGGTCGGCGGCCCCCAGGCCATGACCGCCGAGCGGTGGCGGTTCGTGGGCAGGAACTTCCGTTCCAACGCGAGCGCCGACCTGCGCTCCATGGGCGGAACGCCCACCCTGCTGGTCCTCGCCGGGCACGACCTGAACGTCGACGTCACGGACACGGAGACCACCTACCGGAGGCTGCTGCCGCCGGACAGCCTGACCGTCCGGTACTACCCGGACGCCACCCACTCGCTGGTCAGGAACGACCTCGAGGGGGAGCCGGTCCCCCTCACGCTGACCGCGCTCCTGGCCCCGCGCCAGCTGTTCGCTCCCGGCTTCCTCGACGACCAGCAACGGTTCCTCGAGCGGGTGTCCGATGGGGAGGGAGCCGCGTGACCGCCACGGACAGCGTTCGCCCGGGCCGCGCGTCCGGCCGGCTCCTCCAGGTCGACGCCCTGCGCGGATTCGCGCTGCTGGGCATCCTCATCGTCAACATCGGCTACCTGGCCTCCGCCCACCACGGCAGCGGTGTCGAGGATCCCGCCTTCCGCGACCCGCTGGACCACGCGGTCCGCGCGTTCGTGGCGGTGTTCTTCGAGGCCAAGTTCTTCCTGCTGTTCTCCTTCCTGTTCGGCTACAGCTTCACGCTGCAACTGGCCTCCGCCGAGCGGCGCGGGGCCGGCTTCGTGCCCCGGTTCCTGCGGCGGCTGAGCGGCCTGTTCGTCCTCGGGGCCGCGCACGCGGTGCTGCTCTTCCCCGGCGACATCCTCACCACCTACGCGGTGCTCGGCCTCGTCCTCCTCGCCGTCCGCCGCCTCCGGCCCCGCAGGGCCGTGTCCGCCGCCGTCGTGATCCTGGTCGTCGTCGGAGCCGCGTACGCCCTGCTCGCGCTCGCCCTCCACACGGCGGGCGGAGCCGGGGTGGAGCCGGGCGCGGCCACGGCGGCGGAGGCGGCCACCGAGGCACTGCGCGGCGACCCCGCGTCGGTCGTCTCCGCCCACCTGCGACAGCTCCCCGGCGTGCTGTTCCTGCTCGCCTTCTTCCAGGCGCCCTCCGCGCTGGCCGCGTTCCTCCTCGGCCTCGCCGCGGGGCGGCTCGGCGCCCTGGCCGAACCCCTCGCGTACGGGCGGGCGCTCGCCCGCCTCCAGTGGGTCGGCTTCACGGTGGGCCTGCTCGGCGGGCTCGTGTACGCCCACGCGTCCTTCGCCCACCCGGGCGGCGCCTACCAGGTCCTCGCGCTGGGGATCGACGTGGTCACCGCTCCGCTGCTGGCCGCCGCCTACGCCGCGACCCTGCTGCGGTTGTCGTCGGGGCGGTTCGGCCCGCGGCTGACCGCCGCGCTGGCGCCGCCCGGGCGCATGGCGCTCACCCACTACCTGGGCCAGTCCCTCGTCTGCGCCCTGCTGTTCACCGGCTACGGAGCCGCGCTGGTCGGCCGCGTATCTCCGCTGGGGGCCGTCGCGATCGCCCTCGCCCTGTTCACCGCCCAGGCCGTGATCAGCCGCTGGTGGCTGCGCCGGCACCCCTACGGGCCCGTCGAATGGCTCCTACGGGTGTGGACCACCCTGGCGTGGCAGCCGTTCCGCCGCCGCGCCGCCGCCCCGGAGTGACCCGCCCGAGGCGGTGGACCGGGCACCGCTCCCGAGGGCCGGAGGCGTCACCGCCTGCGGCCCTCGTGCAGGAGGAGCCAGACGAGGTAGCCGCCGCCGAGGGCGACGGTGACGACCCCGACCGGCACGGTGAGCGGGATGACGTGTTGGGCGATCAGGTCGGAGCCCAGGAGGAGTGCTCCACCGACCGCGGCCGTCACGCCGAGCGGGACGCCGGGCGACCGGGCGAGCCTCCGGGAGATCTGCGGGGCGGCCAGGGCCACGAAGGCGATCGGTCCGGCCACCGCGGTGGCGACGCTCACGAGGCCGACGGCGACGGTGATCGACGCCAGGCGCGCGCGGTCGACCCGGACCCCGGTCGCCCGCGCCACGTCGTCACCCAGGTCCATCTGGCGCAGGGACGGGACGAGGAGCGGAACGAGCATCAGCAGGGCGACCACGCAGATCCCCGCGGGGACCGCCGTCGTGGCGGTGACCCCGTTGAGCGTTCCGGCGCCCCACGCGGACGCGAAGAGGGCCGTCTCCAGCTCCACGCGCAGCAGCATCCAGGTGTTGACCGAGGCGAGCATGGCGGAGATGCCGATGCCCACCACGATAAACCTGAACCCCTGGAGCCCGTCGCGGTAGGCGAGCAGGTAGATCGCGACCGCCGCGGCCAGGCCGCCGACCAGCGAACCCGCCGTCAACAGGGGCCAGCTCCCGCCGAGGAGTAGGAGCGCGACGAGCATGCCGGTGAACGACCCGTTGGCCAGCCCGATGATGTCGGGGCTGGCCAGGGGGTTGCGCGTCAGCGTCTGGAACACCCCTCCGGCCACGGCGAGCGCCGCGCCGAACAGGACGGCGACGGCGGCGCGCGGTAGCCGCCACTCGAGGACCACGGTGCGTGCGAACCCCTCTGTCTCGCCCGTGAACACCCCAAGCGCCTCGGGCACCGTCAGCGGATAATCCCCGAGGGTGAGGGCGAGGACGCCGAACACGAGGGTCACGATCGCAGCGACGAGCGTCACCGTGGCGGATCGGCGCCGGACGGCGGTATCGGGCCGGTGGGTCGCCTCGGCGCGGCGTCCTTCGGCGTCGGGTGGTTCCGGGGAGCGGACTCCGTGGGGTCGGGTCAGAGCGTTCACAGACCGCTCACTTTCGGGCGGCGCACGAGCGCGATCAGGACCGGGGCGCCGACGAAGGCGGTGACCACCCCGACCGGCATCTCACTCGGAAGGACGAGGATCCGTCCGAGCACGTCGGAGAGCACAACGAGCGCCGGGGCGACGGTCAGCGAGCCCAGGAGGATGCGGCGCTGGTTCGCCCCGACCATCCAGCGGACGACGTGGGGCACCATCAGCCCCACGAACACGATCGGCCCGGCGATGGCGGTGGCGCCCCCGGCCAGCAGTGTCACGGAGGCGAGCACGGCGATCCGGACGCGGCGCACGTCGACCCCGTGTGCGCGGGCCACGTCCGCGCCGAGGGCGATGGAGTCGAGGCTGGGGGCCACGGTGGCGGCCAGCACCAGACCGACGAGGAGGAGGGGGAGGACGGGGAGCAGGACGTCGAAGCCGCGTTCGAGCAGGCTGCCCGCGCTCCAGCCGCGCATCCGGTCGAAGGCGTCGGGGTGGGTGAGCGTCAATCCGGTGGTGAGGCCGGACAGGACCGCGCCGATCGCGACACCGGTCACCGTCAGCCGGGCGGGGCCCGCGTCGCGTCCCGTGGAACCGATCCCGTAGACGACCACGGTCAGGACGAGCGCGCCCGCGCAGGCGAGCCAGACGTACCCGGACGGGGTGGTGATCCCGAGGAACGTGATGCCGACGGCCACGAAGAACGCCGCGCCCGCGTTGACGCCGAGGATGCCGGGATCGGCGAGCGGGTTGCGTGTGAACGCCTGGATGAGGGCGCCCGCGACCCCCAGCGCGGCGCCGACGGCGAGGCCCGCCACCGTACGCGGGACACGCTGGTCCCACACCACGAAGCGGGACTCGTCGGTGCCCCCGCCGAGCAGGGTGTCCAGGACGGACGGCACGGGCAGGAGGTTCGCGCCGACCAGGACTGACAGGAGGAGGGCGGCGGCGAGGAGGGCCGCCGCGCCGACCAGTCGTACGGACCGGGAACGCGCGGGAGGTCGCCCCGCGTCGCTCCCGACCTCGCGTGTGGGTGTGGTCACCACGCCTACTCGGCGGCGGAGAGGATGCGGTCGATGTCGTCGAGCACCGTCATACCGCCGAGCGGGCCGACACCGGTGATCCAGAACGACCGGTCCACCACGTGCAGTTCGGGGAACGCGTCCCCGTTGTCGCGGATCGCGTCGGGGACGGCGTCGGGTGCGTCCACGTCGGTGGCGGTGACGAGCACCAGGTCGGCCTGCGCGTCGAGGACCCGCTCGGGGGAGATGTCGAGCGAGATGTCCTCCCAGTCGTGCTCGGGCGTGGTGAAACCGGCGCACTCCAGGGTGCTGCCCGCGAAGGACGTGGGGCCGTAGAGGGTGAGGACCTCGTCGCGGGGGCGGATGAGCTGGGCGGTGCTGTCCTCGGTCCCGTGGGTCTCGGCGACTTCGGCGCAGCGCTCCTCGTAGTCGTCGAGAAGCGTGGTGGCACCCTCTTCGTCACCGAGGGCACGGGCGACCAGCTGCACGTTCTCCGCCCACGGATCGGCCTGCGACGCCATGAACACGGTCGGCGCGATCGAGGCCAGCTGGTCGTAGAGCGCCGAGTGCCGCGTCTCGGTGCCGAGGATGAGGTCTGGCTCCAGGGCGGCGATCCGCTCCAGGTTGGGCTCGGGAACGGTGCCGACCGACTCGATGCCGGCGGCCTCCTCGCCCAGGTACCCAGGCACACCGGCGGCCTCGTTGAGCACCGTGGTGCCGACCGGGATCACGCCCAGAGCGACCGAGGTGTCCAGCTGCACTGGTTCGAGAACCACCACACGCCGCGGGTCCACCGGGACCTCGGACTCGCCCCGGGCGTGTTCGACCGCGCGGGTCTCGGATGCTTCCGCCTCCCCGGTCCCGTCCTGTCCACCGCCGCCGCAGCCGGTGAGCGCCAGGGTGGCGGCGACCGGAAGGGACACCCACGCGAGTGGTCGGAGGGAGGTGTGGCTGGTTCTGGGCAGGCTCATCAGGGGTCTTCCGTTCGTCAGGGGAAGGCGGGGCAGCGCAAGCGAGACTCACTTAGCTATGCCTAACCTAACAAACTCTGACATATCGGTGTCCGGTCACCCGTGTACGGGGTGCCGGTCCGCGACCTCCGGCGCGCCGGGCCCCGTCAACCGGTCGAGGCAGACGGTGCGTCCGGTGAGGGTCATGAGCAGGGCCTGCATGGGGCCGCGCACCTCGGTTCCCTCTCCCACCGTCCAGTCCGTGTCCTCCGCGGTGAGCCGCAGTCCCCGCAACCGCTCGCGCGCCGAGAACGGGAAACCGATGGCCCAGACCTGGTCGGCGGCGGCCCGGGCGGCCTCGACGGGCATCGTCCGGGGGATGCCGAGGGGGACCGCGATGTCCTGGCCGTGCACGAGGACGTCGAACAGCGTGTTGCGGTGGTCGGTCAGCGCGGGGAGGAGCCGTGACCCGGCCCGTTCGCGTATGAAGTCGGCCAGACCGGAGCCCAGTTCGTCGGCGAAGTCGACCGCGGAGGTGCGGTTGAGTTCGTGGAAGCTCTCCCCGTCGCTCACCGCGGACCCCGCCTCGTGGAGCGGGGTGGACGGTTCGGTCACGCAGGCGAGGTGGGCGGCCACGTCGCGAATCCGCCAGTCCGCGCACAGCGACGGACCGTCCAACCGCTCCTCGCTCAGCCCGTCGAGCAGGTCGGCGATGCCGCGCCGCTCGGCCTCGATGAACCGCCAGTAGTCCTCGTGTTCCATCGTGCTCCTCTCACCGCGGTGACGAAAGCGCGTCAGCCTCTCCAGGCAGTCAGAGTCGCCGGGGGGCGTCAAGAACGGCGGAGCGATCGAGCAGGGCGGGAGAAGGGCGCGGAGCGCTCCCAACGGGAGCGGTGAGCCGCTTCGCGGCGGCCACGAGCCGAGAGCGTAGGATCCCCCTCATGATCATCGCCGGCCTGGTGTTCGCCGTCCTGGGCGCCCTCATCCACGTGTACATCTTCGTCCTGGAGTCGTTCCTGTGGACCTCCCGGCGCGGGCGCGCGGTGTTCGGGACGACGGAGCAGGAGGCCCGGGCGACGCGCGAACTCGCGTTCAACCAGGGTTTCTACAACCTGTTCCTCGCGGTCGCGGTGTTCGTGGGGACCGCGCTGGTCCTCGCCGGCGTCACCGGGGCCGGGACCGCGCTGGTCTACGCGGGGGCGGGGTCGATGGTGCTGGCCGGAACCGTGCTCGCGGCCTCCTCGCGGGACAAGCTGCGGCCCGCCCTCATCCAACTCGTCCCGCCTCTGGCCGGCGTGGTGCTGCTGACGGTCGGGATCCTCGTGTGAGGACCGCCGAGGCGTGCTGACCGGCTTCGTGCGGTGACGGGTCACAGCCACGTCGCCAGGTGCTGCCGAGTGGCGGAACGAGAAGAGGCCCTGGCCCACGTCACCGTGGACCAGAGCCTCTTTCTGGCGGAGGATAGGGGATTTGAACCCCTGAGGGATTGCTCCCAACACGATTTCCAATCGTGCGCCCTAGGCCACTAGGCGAATCCTCCGCGAACAACTCTACATGCTGTCGGGGTGTGCTCCGAACGGGTTTCTCCGTGGTCGTCCGGTAGGGGAGAGGCCTTTCGGAGGGCCTGGAGTCGCGCCGGAGTGGAGCCCCGCGTCAGGCCTGGCTGGACCGCACACCGCTGATGGCGTTGTTGCGGAAGGCGTCGACGAACAGCGAGTGGTCGGCCCGCGCCTGGGCGGCGTAGGCGTGCGCGAAGTCCGTGCACCACGCCGCGAACTCCTCCTCGTGGCCGTCGAGCACCGCCATGACGGCCTCCTCGGTCTCACCGCTCACCAGGGTGGTGTCCGCGTGGGCGTCGGACACGCAGTGCGTCTTCGCGGTCGCACGGCCCAGATAGTCCAGCACGGGGGCGATCTCCGAGGGCTCGGTGAGTCCGCCCCAGTCGAGGTCGTTGGTGTAGGGCGAGATCTCACTCACCACGAAGCCCGCGCCGTCGAGCTCGGTGTGGCCCAGGAGCGGGTCGGCGTGCGCCTGGAGGGCTCGCTGGGACACGGCGGTCCGGTGTCCGTGGTGCTCGAAGGCCGCCATGATGCGCCGGTCGGTCACCACGCGCGACGGCGCGGCCACGTTGCCCTGCTTCATGGACAGGATGATGTCGTTGTCCCATGCCTCCGACTGCCCCTCGATGAGCAGCGAGTAGGCGGGCAGGCCCGCGGAGCCGATACCGAAGCCGCCGCTGCCCACGACGTCCTTGACCCGGTAGTTCAGGGACGTGAACCGCAGGTCCTCGGGGATGGTGGCCAGGTAGGCGTCGTACGCGGCGAGGGCCTTCTCCCGCTCCTCGTCGTCCAGGCGGCGCACGCGGGGCCCCTCGCGGAACCTGCGCTCGTATCCGTGGCGCTCGGTCCTGGACGTCAGCATCGCCGCGCGGCTGTTGAGCCGCGCCTCCTGGAGCACGTCGTGCACCGTGCCGTCGGTGTTGCCCAGCTTGAGGGAGAAGGCGGAGTCGCCGCCCTGGGTCGCGAACTCGCGGACCTGGTCGGTGTAGGCGCGGACGTAGCGCCCCACCAGGGCGCCGATGTCGTCGTCGGACAGGGCCTTCTGCCAGCCCAGCAGGCCGATGCTGGCCACGAGGCGCAGAACGTCCCAGGTGAAGTGGCCGAGGTAGGCCTCGTCGAAGTCGTTGACGTCGAAGACCAGCCGCCCGGTCGAGTCCATGTAGGTCCCGAAGTTCTCGGCGTGCAGGTCGCCCTGGATCCACACCCGCGAGGTGCGGTCGTCCGCCCACGGGTCGGCCATGGCGGCGACGTCGGCGTAGAAGAGGGCGGCGCTGCCCCGGTAGAAGGCGAACGGGTTGGCCGCCATCTTGCGGAACTTGACGCGGAAGGCGGCCGGGGCCGCGGCCATCAGCTCGGAGAAGGCGGTCTCCAGAGTGTCGACGATGAGGTCGCGGCGCTCCGGGGAGTGGTCGGTGGGGGCTGTGGGGTCGAACATGTCCATGAAGACGTCCGGAAAGTCCGGGGGGTTCCCTTCCGCGGCCGTTTCCGTGCCCTCGTGCCGACGGGTTGCCGGGGCACTCGGGGGTTCGGATACACTCGAGGCAGACCCCTCGTGCGGCGTCATCCTATGAACCTCCCCAGGGCCGGAAGGCAGCAAGGATAAGTAGGCTCTGGCGGGTGCGCGGGGGGTCCTTGTCTTTCCCGGGTCCGGACGAACCCCCCGGTTTCCACGATCCCGTCCGAGTTGTCGCCGCGTGCGGGTTGAATGGACCCGTGGCAGGGACCAGGGGAGTGATCACACCGTGAGCATCGCGCTGTACCGCAAGTACCGTCCGGCGACGTTCGGTGAGGTGCGCGGACAGGAGCACGTGACCGATCCGCTGCGCCAGGCGCTGCGCAGCGGCCGGATCAACCACGCCTACCTCTTCAGCGGCCCGCGCGGCTGCGGGAAGACGACCAGCGCCCGCATCCTGGCCCGTTCCCTGAACTGCGCCGAGGGCCCCACCCCCGATCCGTGCGGCACGTGCGACTCCTGCGTGGCCCTCGCCCCCGACGGTGGCGGCAGCATCGACGTCATCGAGATCGACGCCGCCTCCCACGGTGGTGTCGACGACGCCCGCGACCTGCGTGAACGCGCCTTCTTCGCCCCGGTCAGCTCGCGCTACAAGATCTACATCATCGACGAGGCGCACATGGTGACCCGCGAGGGCTTCAACGCGCTGCTCAAACTCGTCGAGGAGCCCCCGCCGCACCTGAAGTTCGTGTTCGCCACGACCGAGCCCGAGAAGGTCATCGGGACGATCCGGTCGCGCACCCACCACTACCCCTTCCGACTCATCCCGCCGAGCACCCTCAAGGACCTGTTCGAGGACCTGCTCAAGGAGGAGGGCATCGTCTACGACCCGGCCGCGCTGCCGTTGGTCGTGCGGGCCGGCGCCGGTTCCGCCCGGGACGGCCTCTCCGTGCTCGACCAGCTCATCGCAGGTTCGGGCGAGGAGGGCATCACCCGCGAGGGCGCCGTGTCCCTGCTCGGGTACACGGACTCCAGCCTGCTCGGCGACATGGTCGACGCGCTCGGAGCCCGCGACGGGTCGGCCGTCTTCTCGCTCATCGACCGCGTGGTCGAGGGCGGACACGACCCCCGCCGCTTCACGACGGACCTGCTGGAGCGCTTCCGCGACCTGGTCATCCTGGCGGCCGTCCCGGACGCCTTGGACAAGGGTCTGGTCAACGCCGACCCCGAGGCGGCCGAGCGGATGCGGGAACAGGCCGCCCGTCTGGGCCCGGCCGAGCTCACCCGGGCCGCCGAGATCCTCAACCAGGGGCTGACCGACATGCGCGGCGCCACCGCCCCGCGCCTGCTGCTGGAGCTCATGTGCTCGCGGGTCCTGCTGCCGGGGACCGACGGGGCTGACGGTTCGGCCCTGGCGGCGCGCCTGGAGCAGATGGAGCGCCGGATCGCCTCGGGGGCCGTGGCGCCCGCCGCGACGCAGGCCGCTCCGGTGATGCCGCAGGACGCTCCGGCGGCCCAGGTGGCTCCGGCGATGCCGCAGGCCGCTCCGGAACCGGCGCCCGCGCGCCCCGCGCCCCAGCCCGATCCGACCCCCCGTGACTCCCCGGCGCCGGTGAGCCCGGCCCGGCCGAGCGCGCCCGAACCCGCCCCCCGTGCGACCGGGGGGTCCGACGGGTGGTCCGAACCGCCGCGCCGGTCCGCGCCCGATCCCGCGCCGCGACCCGCCTCCGCTCCGCAAAGCTCCGGCGGAGCACTCGACCTGGGGCGCGTCCAAGGCGCCTGGGGGCAGATCCTGGAGGCGGTCAAGGGCCGCCGCAGGTTCACGTGGATGGTCCTGACCGGCAGTGACGTCCGCCCGGTCGGGACGGAGGGCAACACCGTCCTGCTGGCCTTCAACCGTCCGAACGAGGCCAAGGGGTTCGCCAACAGCGGCAGCGACCAGGTGGTCGCCGCCGCGATCCAGCAGGTCCTCGGCACCGAGGTGCGCGTGGCGGCGGCGGGGTCGGGGCCGGGGGCTTCGTCCGCCCGGCGTCCGGAGCCCGCTCCCCGTCCGGTCGAGCCGACCGGATGGGACCCGCCCGCGCCACAGTCCGCCCGCCCCGAGCCCGCCCCGGTGGAGGACTCCGTGTCCCCGGTGCCCGCTCCCGCGCACGAAGCGGCCGCTCCCGCCGGTCCGCCGCCGGACAAGATCGTCACCGGCCTCCAGGAGCCGCCGCCGGACCCGTTCGAGGACGCGTCGGCCGCGCCTCCGCCCGAGCCCATGGCCACCTCCCCGGAACCCGAGCGGCGTCCGGAGCCGGCGCCCGCCCGGTCACGGGCCGAACAACCCACCGCCGGCGGCTCGGAGCCGGGCGGTGGGCCGTCGGCGGCTCCGTCCGCGGGTGGCGCCGCACTCATCGAGTCCGAGCTCGGGGGTCGTGTCATCGACGAGATCGAGCACGAGGCTCCCGCCGAGTAGCGCTCCACCGCACGGAGACCGCCGCGCGGTGGAGCGGGGCGCCCTCGGCGGGCGGTCCGCGACGGACCCTTCGCGTCCGGTCGCGGGCGCCCTCCGTCAACGCGGGCCGAGGGCGCGCAGCGCCGCGGCCAGGAGTTCGTCCACGTAGGCGTGGGTGAGCGGCGCGGTGCGCGTCAGCCACCGCTGCGTGATCGGCCCGGTGAGCAGTTCCAACGCGAGGTCCAGGCCGATGTCCGGGTCAAGCTGTCCGGCGTCTCGTGCCGCGCGCAGCCGTTCCCGGAACGCCTCGTTGTTGGGCCGTGTGAGCCGTTCGGTGACGGTCGCGGCGAGGTCGGGGTCGTGTTGGATCTCCGCGGTGAACGCGCGGGCGACGCGGTCGGTCTCGGGGTCGGTGAACTCGTCGACCGTGGCGTACAGGACCGTACGCAGGTCCGCGGCCAGGTCACCCGTGTCCGGAAGCGGGTCGCCGGGGGTTCCGGTACGCCGCTCGAAGACGTCCAGGACCACGGCTGCCTTGGAGGGCCACCAACGGTAGATGGTCTGTTTGCCGACCTTCGCCCTGGCGGCGATCGCCTCCATGGTCAGCTTCGCGTATCCGACCTCGCCGACGAGTTCGGCGGTGGCGTCGAGGATGGCGCGGTGCGCGCGTTCGCTGCGGCGCTGGGGGTTCGGTGCCCGCCTCTCCCGGGGTCCGTTCGTGGGTGCGTCCATGCTTTCACGGTAACGGGAAAAAGAACGAGACGTCTCGTCTTGTTTTGGTTACGCTCCTGTGGACCGACCACGGAGGCGGGACCCCGCGTTCCGCCGTGAGGGAGAGGAGGCACCCATGGCCAGGAACAGCGACAACCTTCTCGGGCTGGGCGGCCAGCGCAACACGGTCTCGCGTGGGGCGCTCAAGGGCGGAGGCAAGGGTGGTCCGAGCGGACCCAGCGCCGACGCCCGCCAGAACAGGGACGAACTCCTGCGCAAGCTTCGGGAGAAGAACGAGAGGGCTCGGTCGGAGGAGGACGGGCACCGGGACTGACCATGGGGTCGTCGCCGCGGGGCCGCCGGAATCGCCAGGACGGTCTCCGGGAACGCGCGGTCCCGGAGTCGTCGGCGACCCGGTCGGTCACACGGTCCATCCGGGCCCGTCGGGAGAGTCCAGCCACACCCGGTGGCCGTCCTCGGCGTCCACCGACAGCCCGAAACGCTCCGGTTCCGGCCGGTCCAGCCGCTCCCACTGCGCCAGCGCGTCCTCGAACTCGTCCCAGATGCTCCGCGGACCGCCCTGCTCGATCATCCACGACGTGCCGTAGGGGTAGACGCGCACCCACGACTCCCCCGAGTGGTCGCACACCCAGACACCCGATCCCGTGCCGATCCACCTCCGCCGGACCCGCCAGTCGGGCACCAGGACGGACAGCGCGAACGCCGAGGTGAACGCCGTGAGCGGAGCCAGGGGGTCGGTCTGGGTGAGCCGGTACTCGTCCGGCTGCTGCCCCGAGTCCCGCACGGGGGGCGCGGAGGGGCCCGGTGTGCGCAAGGACACGAACCCCACCCCTCCGTGGAAGGTCCCGGTCACGGACCCGTCCTCCGCGCGCTCCAGGCGGACGATCACCCCGGCGCCCTCCAACAGTCCCCAGGGGCAGACGATCAGTCCGCCCGCCCGGGTCTGCCGCGTCCAGGCGGGGGGCACCCGGCGGACCCCGCAGGTGGACGTGATCCGGTCGTAGGGGGCGCCGGACGGCCATCCCCCGTATCCGTCGGCGTGCTCGACGGACGGGGAGTAGCCCTCGGCGTGCAGCGTCCCACGCGCGGTCGCCGCCACACGCGCGTCGATCTCCACGCTGGTGACCGCGGAGTCGCCCAGGCGGTGGGCGAGCAGCGCGGTGTTCCAGCCGGTCCCGGTCCCGATCTCCAGCACGTGCTGACCGTTGGCGAGCTCGGCCAACTCCAGCATCCGCGCCAGGACCGTCGGCGCGGAGCTGGAGGAGGTGGCCACCCTCGGCGGCGTCGAACGCGGTTCCGAGGCGGTCTCGCCCCGCTGCCTCGGCAGGCCGACCCCCTCGACCCGCGTGCCGATCGCGTCGTCGGTGTAGACGGCGGCGAGCCACAGCTCGGGGTTGTTGACGGCGTTGAGCGGGGTTCCGTGGTGGGTCAGGGCACCGGACTCCGGGATGTAACGGTGCCGGGGGACGGCGCGGAAGGTGTCGATGAGCGCGGGATCGGTCAGTGTGCCGTCCGCGATCATCGCCTCGATCAGAGCCGCGTGGCGCTCCCTGGCGGTCAACACGTCGTCCCCCGTGACTGTCGGTGATGCCGGTGGTGCCGTCGGGACACCAACGGGACGTTTGTGCCCCGCAGGGCACTCGTTCAACCGACAGTGACGCCAAGGCTACTCTTCGATTCCGAGTGTGCCCTGCTCACGGGCCCGCTCCTCGTCGTGCGGGGGGTAGTCGACGTACCCCCGGGGGCCGGACGTGTAGTGGAACTCCCTCTCCCGGATGGGCACCCACGGCACCCCGGCGGCGATTCGCTCGACCGCGTCGGGGTTGGAGATGTAGGGGCGGCCCACGGACACCAGGTCGGCGCGGCCCTCGCGGACCAGGCGCTTCGCGCTCTCGGGGGTGGTCTCCTCGTGCTCACCGGTGTTGCCCACCAGAGTGGAGCTCCAGCGGGGGCGGAGATCGTCCAGGGCCGGGTAGTCGGGGTTGTCGGTGACGTGCAGGTAGGCCAGGCCCAGCGGGTCGATCGCGGCCAGGAGCTCCCGGTAGACGGGGGCCGGGTCGTGCTCGACCATCTCGAACTCCGGGTTCCCGGGGGAGATCCTCAGCCCGACGCGGTCGGCGCCGACCGCGTCGGCCACCGCCTCGACCACCTCGACGGCGAACCGGATACGCCCGGCGACGTCGCCGCCGTACCGGTCGGTGCGCAGGTTGGTGTTGTCGGCGAGGAACTGGTGCGGCAGGTAGCTGTTGGCCCCGTGGATCTCCACCCCGTCGAACCCGGCGCGGATCGCGGCGCGGGCGGCCTCGGCGTGGTCGGTGACGGCGGCGCGCACCTCGTCGAGCGTCATCGCCCGTGGCGCGACCGGTGCGACCTTGCCGTCGGGGGTGTGGACCAGGTCGGTGCGTGGGACCGCCGAGGGGGCCAGCGGGGTGCCGCCGTCCGGGCGGTTGGCGGGGTGCCCGTTGCGCCCGGCGTGCATGATCTGGGCGAAGATCCGACCCCCCGTGGACGTCCTCGGCGCGGCCTCCGCCCGTCGCCCGCCGCCGGGTCCCGCGTGCACGGCGTCGGTGACCGCCCGCCACCCGGCGACCTGCTCCTCGGTGAACAGGCCCGGCTGGGTGAGGAACTGCTGGCCGGTCAGGCTCGGGGCGATGCCCTCGGAGACGATGAGCCCCGCGCCGGAGCGCTGGGTGTAGTAGGTGGCCATGAGCGGCTGGGGGACGCCGTTCCGGTCGGCGCGCAGCCGGGTCATCGGCGCCATGACGACCCGGTTCGGCAGGGTCAGCGCGGGGAGCGCGTGCGGGGTGAGCAGCGGGTGGTCGGTCGTGGCCGGGCGCGTGGTGGCGGCGTCCGCCGTCGTCGTCGTGTTCATGGGACGAGGCTAGAATTTGACATCAATGTCAGCTTCAACTATTTGTGGTGCACATCACATTGCGGAGGCGTGATGCGGATCGGCGAGCTGGCGCGGCGCTCCGGGGTCAGTCCCAGGTCGCTGCGCTACTACGAGGAACAGGGGCTGCTGGCCTCCCGGCGCACCGCGGGCGGGCACCGCGAGTACGGGCCGCTCGCGCTCGAACGCGTCGAACGCATCCAGTGCCTGTTCGCGGCGGGCCTGAGCAGCGGCACCATCTACGAGCTGCTTCCCTGCATCTACGCTCAGGAGCGCGGCGACCCCGCCCCCGACCTCCTCGACAACCTTCGCGAGGAGCGTGAGCGGATCAAGGCCTCCGTCGACCGGCTCCAGCGCACCCTCGCGACGCTCGACACCGTGATCGACGACCACACGTGAGGTCTCCGCCGGGAGCGGCGGTATCGGCGGGGACGACCGGTTAGTCTCGCAGCGAGAGTGACATGACAAGCGACACCCAGCACCACGAGTGCGGCGAGGAGACGGCCGTGAACCCTGGCGGAATGGACATGCAGGCCCTGCTCCAGCAGGCCCAGCAGATGCAGCAGCAGCTGGTCGAGGCACAGCAGGCGCTCGACGAGGCCGAGGTCGAGGGCACCTCCGGCGGTGGCCTGGTCAAGGTCAAGCTGAACGGACGCGGCCAGGTCGAGGACATCACCGTCGACCCCAAGGCCGTGGACCCCTCCGACGCCGACGAGACGGCGCAGACCGTCGCCGACCTGGTCCTCGCGGCCATCCGCGACGCCGAGGCCCAGGTCGAGCGGCTCCAGCAGGAGAAGATGGGTCCGCTCACCCAGGGCATGGGCGGGATGCCCGGCGGGATGCCCGGTCTGCCGGGGATGTAGGCGGTGTTTCTTGGGGCCTCCGCTTCGCTTCGGCCCGGGTTCGGGCGCCCGAACGGCCAGGGATTCTTCACCCTCGGCTGCGCCTGACGCTCGTTCCTCGCCCGCGGCTTGCCTGCGTCTTGCAGAACCCTGGCGGCGCCCGAACGGGAACCCCCTGGACGAGCGCCTCCAGGTCACCTGCACGACCGAGCGGGGGCCTCGCCGTGTACGCGGCAGGCCGCCGCGCCGGATACGGTGGACGGGAGGGGTGACGGACCGCCCCGCAGCTTCGGTCCGACCGAGTGGGTAGGCGATGTACGAAGGCGCGGTGCAGAATCTGATCGACGAGCTCGGGCGGCTGCCCGGCGTCGGTCCGAAAAGCGCGCAGCGTATCGCCTTCCACGTCCTGTCCGCGGAGAACGCGGACGTCAAACGCCTCGTCAACGCGTTGGTCGAGGTGAAGGAGAAGGTGCGCTTCTGCTCCGTGTGCGGCAACGTCGCCGAGGAGGAGCAGTGCCGTATCTGCCGTGACGCGCGCCGCGACGCCGCGGTCATCTGCGTCGTCGAGGAGTCCAAGGACGTCGTCGCCATCGAGCGCACCCGCGAGTTCCGCGGGCGCTACCACGTGCTGGGCGGCGCGATCAGCCCCATCGAGGGTGTCGGCCCCGACGACCTGCGCGTCAAGGAACTCATGACCCGTCTGGCGGACGGCCAGGTCACCGAACTGATCCTGGCGACCGACCCCAACCTGGAAGGGGAGGCCACCGCGACCTATCTGGCGCGGTTGGTCAAACCGATGGGTCTCAAGGTGACTCGTCTGGCCAGTGGCCTGCCGGTCGGCGGCGACCTGGAGTACGCCGACGAGGTGACGCTGGGACGTGCCTTCGAGGGCCGTCGCAGCCTGGAGTTCTAGCTCACACTCGGCCGTAATCTGTCCGAAACACGAGTAACCTCCGTTTCTCGGGGTAAGCCCGAGTGCTGGTGTGTCAAGTCGCCACGCGCTCCCGCCGCAGGTCGGACGGGGTATGAGAGGCGTGGCTGGCTACACTCCAATTGTCTGTTGACTTGATCCCAACTCCTCAGGAGCATCGATCGTGGCCCTAATCGTGCAGAAGTACGGTGGGTCTTCCGTGGCTGACGCGGAAGCCATCAAGCGAGTAGCCCAGCGGATCGTCGCTCAGAAAAAGGCGGGATATGACGTCGTCGTCGTCGTGTCTGCCATGGGCGACACGACCGACGAACTGCTGGACCTGGCCGAACAGGTCTCCCCGATGCCCCCGGCGCGCGAGCTCGACATGCTCGTCACCGCGGGTGAGCGCATGTCCATGGCCCTCGTGGCGATGGCCATCGAGAACCTGGGGTACGAGGCCCGGTCCTTCACCGGTTCGCAGGCCGGTGTCATCACCACGTCGTTGCACGGCAACGCGAAGATCATCGACGTGACCCCGGGCCGTATCCAGGAGGCCGTGGACGAGGGCGCGATCTGCATCGTGGCCGGGTTCCAGGGCGTCTCCCAGGACACCAAGGACATCACCTCCCTGGGACGCGGCGGTTCCGACACCACGGCGGTCGCGCTGGCCGCGGCCCTGGAGGCCGACGCCTGCGAGATCTACAGCGACGTGGACGGGGTCTTCACCGCCGACCCGCGCATCGTCCCCTCCGCCCGGCGCATCCCGCAGGTCTCCTACGAGGAGATGCTGGAGATGGCCGCCTGCGGGACCAAGATCCTGCACCTGCGGTGCGTGGAGTACGCGCGGCGTTACAACATCCCCCTGCACGTCCGCTCGTCGTTCAGCCAGAAGCCCGGAACCTGGGTCGTTTCGGAAGTCGAGGAAAGCGAAGGCATGGAACAGCCGATCATCTCCGGGGTCTCCCACGACCGGAGCGAAGCCAAGATCACCGTCGTCGGAGTCCCGGACAAGGTGGGCGAGGCCGCCACGATCTTCAAGGCGCTCGCCGACGCCGAGATCAACATCGACATGATCGTGCAGAACGTGTCGGCGGTCTCCACCTCCCGCACCGACATCTCCTTCACCGTCCCGAAGGAGTCGGGCAAGGTCGCCGTCTCCTCCCTCAAGAAGGTGCAGGAGAAGGTCGGCTTCGAGGCCCTGCGCTACGACGACAAGATCGGCAAGGTCTCGCTGATCGGTGCCGGCATGCGCTCCTACCCGGGCGTCACCGCCCGCTTCTTCGACGCGGTCGCGGGCTCCGGGACCAACGTCGAGATGATCTCCACCTCGGAGATCCGCATCTCGGTCATCGTCGAGGAGTCCCAGATCGACGCGGCCGTCCAGGCCGCCCACAGTGAGTTCCAGCTCGACGCCGACCAGGTCGAGGCTGTCGTCTACGGAGGTACCGGCCGATGAGCAACCGTCTTCCCACTCTGGCCATCGTCGGCGCGACCGGCGCCGTCGGCACCGTCATGCTCGACATCCTCACCCAGCGGGAGAACGTCTGGGGCGAGATCCGCCTGGTCGCCTCCCCGCGCAGCGCGGGCAAGGTGCTGCGGGTGCGCGGTGAGGACGTCGTCGTGCAGGCCCTGGCGCCCGAGGTCTTCGACGGGGTGGACGTCGCCATGTTCGACGTCCCCGACGAGGTCTCCAAGGAATGGGCGCCGATCGCGGCCGCCCGCGGCGCGGTCGCCGTCGACAACTCCGGCGCCTTCCGCATGGACGCCGACGTTCCGCTCGTGGTGCCCGAGGTCAACGCGGACCAGGTCCGCAACCGCCCGCGCGGCATCATCAGCAACCCCAACTGCACCACGCTGTCGATGATCGTCGCGATCGGCGCGCTGCACCGCGCCTTCGGTGTCACCGACCTCGTGGTCTCCTCCTACCAGGCCGCGTCCGGCGCGGGCCAGGAGGGCATCGACACCCTGCGCGACCAGATGGCCAAGGTCAGCGCGGACCGCGGCATCGCCGAGAAGGCCGGTGACGTGCGCGCCGCCGTCGGCGAGCTCGGCCCGTTCCCGGCGCCGCTGGCCTACAACGTCGTGCCGTGGGCGGGTTCGCTCAAGGAGGACGGCTGGGCCTCGGAGGAGCTGAAGGTCCGCAACGAGTCCCGCAAGATCCTGGGCCTGCCCGACCTGCGCGTCTCCGCGACCTGCGTCCGCGTTCCGGTGATCACCACCCACTCGCTGGCCGTGCACGCGACCTTCTCCCAGGAGGTCACCGCCGACGCCGCCCGCGAGCTGCTCGGTTCCGCCGAGGGCGTCGTGGTCCAGGACGACCCGGCCAAGGGTGAGTTCCCGACCCCGGCCGACGTCGTGGGCACCGACCCGACCTGGGTCGGCCGCATCCGCCAGTCGCTGGACGACCCGAAGTCGCTCGACCTCTTCCTGTGCGGGGACAACCTGCGCAAGGGCGCCGCGCTGAACACCGCGCAGATCGCCGAGGTCGTCGCCCAGGAGTTCACCGGCTGACGCCCGGGTCCGATGACGGCGGTGGCCCGCTCCCGTGCGTGGGAGCGGGCCACCGCCGTCTGTTCGGGGGCGCCGTCGTCCTGCCGCCGTCGACCGTTCGGGGTCAGATCCGTCCGCGTGGGTCGCCGGAGCGGCGCGGACGGGCGAGGGACAACTTGTAGAGAAGTCGACACTGCTCCGCCGCGCCGATGAGGTCGGAGGTCTCCACGGGACGGCCGCCGCTGTAGTGCGTGCGCTCGATGATCAGGACGGGCAGCCCCGGCGCGCACCCGAGGAGGCTGGCCTCGGAGTCGCGCAGCGAGCGCACGGCCACCTCCTCGACCACCCGGTCGACGGGATGGCCCGCGGAGCTGAGCCGGTCGAGCAGGCCCAGGTCGGGGTCGGCGTCGAAGGGCGTGCGCAGGGTGCCCGCCGTGAGGGCGGCGGGCTCCCAGGACAGGTGTAGAGCGATCGGCACGTGTGCCGACAGGCCGCGTGAGGTGGTGCGGTACACCGGGTCGCCCTCGCGCAGCCGGAGCCGGGCGCTCAGCGGCTCCTCGCACCGTTCCTGCTCCGTGCGGAGCGTCTCCCGGCTGAGTTGTCCCAGACCGGAGCCGGAGTCGGCGTCGGTGCGGCACAGTCGGAACATCTCGGGGACGTCGCGGACGAAGTACCCGGAGCCGGGCCGGGCCTCGACCAGCCCTTCGGTGACCAGGAGACGGAGCGCGGTACGGGAGATCTGTTCGCTGACGCGGTAGGTGCGCGCCAGCCGTGTCCGGGAGGGCAACCTGGCGCCGGGGGACATCTCGCCGCGCAGGATCGGTTCGCGGAGCTGTTCGGCCAACCAGAGGTACCGGGGCTGCCTGACCACGGTCACTCGATCCCGGTGGTGCGGCCTCCCGTCGCCCGGTGCGCTCTGTGTTCCCACGGGGGTGCCGAGGGTCGGGCCGGTAGGTGGAGACCCGCGTCAGGCCGGGTGGAGGGAGTGGACCTGCCAGTTCGCCGAAGCTCGCCCATGTCCCCAGTAAAGCAGTGGAAAGCGCAGGTGGGGGGCGCTACCCGAAAGTAGTCGGTTCCGGGTGTCCGTGGGCCGTGGATTCGGAAGCGCGCGGCGCGGTCGGGGAAACGCCCGAATGCCATGGAATGTCGGGGAGTGAACACCACAAGTGATTACTCTTCGTGTTGGTGGTACCACTGCATGTTGGGAGAGTCATGTTCACGTACCTCGCGGACACCACGGACACCGCCTACACCTGGGCGACCGGGATCGTCGGGGTGATCGTCCTCATTATCGGTCTGGCCCTCTTGGTGCTGCTCGTCGCGGCGGTCATCTCCACCCTGATGCACAAGGACACGACCGCCGGGGGCAAGCTCCTGTGGATCATCCTCGAGGTCTGGTGGCCCCTGCTCGGCTCCGTGGCCTGGTTCGTCGTGGGCCGCAAGGGGCACCTGAACCGGTTTCTCGGCATCTCCAAGGAACGCGCGCGGCACTCCACGCCCAGTGTCGGGCAGCACAGCAACGTCTCGGTGAACAACCAGGAGGGGCTTGGTCACGCCTGAGCGCGCCGCCACCGCGACCGGTCGACGAGGGCGGCGAGTCCGTGCACCCCGGCCAGCGCGGCCGGGAGGAGGGCCAGCGCGGGCCCGACCGGCGGGCGCGTTCCCGCCACGCCCGCGCGGCGCAGCCGTCGCCACGCCCAGAGGGAGAACGGCGCCACCACCAGCGGCGCGGTGGCCACCCCCGGCGTGTAACCGCGCGTGACCGCGGACTGGGCGACGTGCGTGGCCGAGTGCAGTCCGAAACCGACCAGCGCCGCCTGGTAGAAGCCGCTCCGCCCGCCGGTCCTCGCACCGTCGGCGGAGGCCGCGGCCATGAGCACCCCCATCAGGGCGATCGCGGTCGCGTTGCGCCGGGGAGAGACGTCGAGGCCGTCCCAGACCCGGCCCGGGACCCACGGCAGGTTCCGCTCCAGGCGGGGGCGTGCCCTGCTTGACCAGCCGGGGATCATCACCAGTTCCTCCGCGTCGTGGACGAGCCACGCGCCCAGCAGTCCCCACGTCACGGTGGCGGGAACCCCGGCGGGCTCGGCGGTGCGGGTTCTCCAACGACTCATCCGTGCCTCCCGCCACGCACCCTACTCCCGTCGTCCACAGGGTGTGGACGACGCCCCGGGCGGCGCCGGTCGGCGAGTCCCGCCACGGGTGTCCGGGCACACGAACGCCCCGGCCGGGGTGCAGGATCCGGCCGGGGCGTCGTGGGACTGGAGTGTTACAGGATGATCCGCATGGGCTCTTCCAGGATCTCCGCGAGGTCCTTCAGGAAGGCGGCACCCACGGCACCGTCCACCGCGCGGTGGTCCACCGACAGCTCCAGGGAGATGCGGTTGCGCACGGCGACCTCGCCGTCCACGACCACGGCCTCCTGCTTCATCGCGCCGACCGCGAGGATCGCCGCCTCCGGCGGGTTGATGACGGCGGAGAAGCTGTCCACGCCGAACATGCCCAGGTTGGACACGCTGAACGTGCCGCCGCTCATCTCCTGCGGCTTGAGCTTGTTGTCGCGCGCCTTGCCCGCCAGCTCACGCGTACGGGTGGAGATCTCCGACAGCGTCGCCTTGTCCGTGTCGTGCAGGACCGGCACGACCAGGCCCGCGTCCACGGCGACGGCCACGCCGACGTTGACCCGGTGGTGCTGGAGCAGCTTGTCGTCCACCCACGAGGTGTTGACCGCCGGGTGCAGCTTGAGCGCGGTCGCGCAGGCCTTGACGATGAGGTCGTTGAAGCTGACCTTCACGCCCGTGCTCGACAGCTGCTCGTTGATCTGGGCGCGGAAGGCCTTGAGCGCCTCGGCGTCGATCGTGCGGCGCAGGTAGAAGTGCGGAACCTGCTGCTTGCTCTCGGTCAGGCGGCGCGCGATCACCTTGCGCATGTTGCTGACCTTGAGCTCCTCGGAGTCCCGCCCGTCCTCGAAGGCCGGGGCCTGCGGGGCGGCGGCCGGGGCGGCCTTCTCCGGAGCGGCGGCCGGGGCCTCGGGGACTCCGGCCTTGGCGGCCGCCTCGATGTCGGCGCGCACGATCCGGCCCTTGGGTCCGGAGCCCTGGATCTTCGTGATGTCCAGGCCGTACTCCTTGGCCAGCCGGCGGGCCAGCGGGGAGGTGCGCGGACGCTCGCCGCCACCGGCCGGGGCGGCCGGGGCGCTCGGCTCGGCCGCGGGCGCGGCGGCCGGGGCCTCCTCCTTCTCCTCGGCCTTCTCCTCCGCGGCGGGGGCCGGGGCGGCCGGAGCGGACTCCTCCGGGACGGCGTCGGGGCTGTCGGCGATCACACCGATGACCTCGCCGATCGGCACCGTGTCGCCCTCGGACACGGTCTGCTTCACCAGGAAGCCGTCCTCGTAGGCCTCGTACTCCATGACGGCCTTGTCGGTCTCGATCTCGACCAGGACGTCACCGGAGGCGACCTTGTCGCCCACCTTCTTGACCCAGGTGCTGATCACGCCCTCTTCCATGGTGTCGGAGAGGCGCGGCATCTCGATGTTGCTCATGGAAAACTCCTCTACCCGACCCGCTTGCCGACGGCGCTCAGGGTCTCCTTGATGGCGGTGCTGATCGACTCGACGGAGGGCAGGGCCGCCGTCTCCAGCGGCTTGGCGTAGGGCATGGGAACCTCCGCCATGGCCACACGCCGGACCGGGGCGTCCAGGTAGTCGAAGGCGCCTTCCTGGATGGACGCGGTGATCTCCGCGCCGATCCCGTAGGTCAGCCAGTCGTCCTCGCAGATCACCGCCGCGCCGGTCTTCTTGACCGAGTCCACGAACGTCTGGCGGTCGAGCGGACGCAGGCTGCGCAGGTCGACCACCTCGACGCTGATGTCCTCCTCGGCCAGCTTCTCCGCGACCTGGGTGGCCACCATCGCCATGCGGGAGTAGCCGATGAGGGTGATGTCGCTCCCCTCGCGGGTCACCGCGGCACGGCCGATCGTGGCGACGTCGTCGTTGTCGGCCTCGGCGTAGTCCTCGGGCACCTCGCCCTTGGAGTTGTACAGGCCGAGGTTCTCCAGGAAGAGGACCGGGTCGTCGTCGCGGATGGCCGCGCGGAGCATGGCGGAGGCCTCCGCGGGCGTGCTCGGAGCGAGCACCTTCAGACCCGGGATGAAGGAGTAGAACAGCTCGATGTTCTGCGAGTGCGTCGCACCGAGCTGCTGGCCGCCGCCACCGGGGGTGCGGATGACCATGGGCACGCTGGTCTGGCCGCCGAACATGCCGTAGATCTTGGCGGCGTGGTTGATGATCTGGTCGATGGCGATCAGCGAGAAGTTGATCGTCATGAGCTCGACGACCGGACGCAGGCCGAGCATGGCGGCGCCGATGGCGGCGCCGACGAAGCCCTCCTCGGCGATCGGGGTGTCCTTGACCCGGCGGGGGCCGAACTCCTTGAGCAGCCCCTCGGTGATCTTGTAGGAGCCCTCGAAGACGCCGATCTCCTCGCCCATGACGAGGACGTCCTCGTCGCGGAGCATCTCGGCGCGAAGGGTGTCCCGCAGAGCCTGGCGGTACGTGATGACAGACATGTGCTGGTTCCTTCTCTACTCCGCGAACACCGGGTCGGCGGGCATGCGCCGCGACTCGTTCGGAACCGGGGTGGCGTAGGTGTAGTCGAAGAGCGTCGAGACGTCGGGCTTGGGGCTCTTCTCGGCGAAGTCGGCGGCCTCGGTGACCTCGGACTTGACCGCGGCGGCGATCTCGTCGCGGATCTCGTCGTTCAGGATGCCGGCCTTGGTGAGCTTGGCGTCGAACAGGGCGATCGGGTCGTTCTCCTGGGCTCGCGCCGTCTCACGCTGCTCGTCCGTGCGGTACTTGGCCGGGTCGACGACCGAGTGGCCCTTCTGCCGGTAGCTCCACGCCTCCAGGAGGAACGGGGTCTGCTCCTCGCGGGCGCGCTCCACGAGGCGGGCGGCGGCGTCGCGCACGGCCAGCACGTCGCGGCCGTCCACGCGCTCACCCTCGATCTGGAAGGCGGCGCCGCGCTTGTACAGCTCGGGCTCGGCCGAGGACATCTCGACGGTGGTGCCCATGCCGGTGAAGTTGTTGATCACCACGAAGACGATCGGCAGGTTCCACAGCTTGGCGATGTTGAGGGACTCGTGCCAGGCGCCGATGTTGGTGGTGCCGTCGCCCATCTGGCACATGACGACCTCGTCGCCGCCCTTGTAGGAGACGGCCAGCGCGGCGCCCGTGGCCAGCGGCAGCTGACCGCCGACGATGCCGTAGCCGCCGAGCATGCGGGACTCGGTGTCGTACATGTGCATGGAGCCGCCCCAGCCCTTGGACACGCCGTCGCTGCGTCCGTAGAGCTCGGCCATGACCCGCTTGGGGTCCATCCCCTTCTCGATCGCGTACCCGTGGTCGCGGTAGTTCGTGAAGAGGTAGTCGGTCTCCTTCAGGGCGGTCATCAGGCCGACGACCGTGGCCTCCTCGCCCAGGTTCAGGTGGCAGTAGCCGCCGATCCTGGCCTGGGTGTACGCCTGGGCGGTCCGCTCCTCGAAGCGTCGGACGAAGACCATCCGGCGGTAGTAGTCGAGGAGGGTGTCGGGGCTCTCGTTGGAGAGGCTCGGGGAGGTGTCCTTGCGGGCCCGCCGCCGGGATCCGGAGGACCTGGCGGCGCCGCCCTTCGGCTTGGCCGTGTCAGCCATGGTGTGCCTTTCTACGTACGAGAAGGCCTGTCGCCCAGGCCTGTGGGCCGGAGCGCGAGGCCCGCCGTGGCCCGCTGTCGGGCGTGACCGTGGCGTGCGCCGCCGCCGGGCTCATTCGGCGGCGGCGCTCTTGTGGCTGTCGCGGGGCGCGTTCGGGGGACCGTGGCTCGTCGTCCCCGGACGCGAAGCGATGGTGGGGTCTCGTGTGCAGTTGTCGCCCGGACCCTTGACCGCATTGCTTCCCGGTCTGGGGTGCCCTATGCATCCCCCGGCGGTCGGCTCGGCGGCCCGTGGTCACCCGGGTTCGTTCACCGGCCGGATGAACGACACCGTGCGCCCGTGGGACACGTGCGTGTGACGTGTGTCGCGCACACTCTACGGACTGATCGATGATCGATCAATACGACTTTACGGCAGATCTCCGAACTTTGGTGCGAAAGGGCAGGTCACCCCGGTCCGGGGGAGGCGGCCCCGGGGCCGGTCAGTGGCCCACGGCGTCACCGTGGGTCTTGAGGGCGGCCTCCACGTAGTTGAGGACGTGGTCGCTCACCATCTCGCCCACCGACGGGTCGCCCTCGCGGAAGGCGCGCGTGATCTGGTCGTGGTCGGCCGCCTTGGCGTGCAGCTCCATGTCCAGCCAGCGCACGGACAGGGCGGTCCACACCTCCACGCCGAGCGACTCCCACGTGTGCAGGAGCACACTGTTGTCGGCGGCGCGCACGATCTCGCGATGGAACTCCACGCTGTGCCGGATCTGCTCGGAGACGTCGCCCTGGGCGGTGGCCCGCTTGAGCGCCTCCACCTCCCGCTCCAGCGGAGACGGGTCCGCGGCCAGGCGGGGCGCCGCGAGGCGGGCGGCGACGAGCTCCAGTCCGGCGCGGACGGGGTAGATCTCCGCCATGTCCTGGACCCCGAACGCGCGCACGCGGGCGCCCTTGTTCGGCACCGTCTCGATGAGGCGCAGGGTCTCCAGTTCACGCAGGGCCTCACGGACCGGGGCCTGGCTCACCTTGAGCTCCGTGGCGACGCGGCGCTCCACGATCCGCTCCCCGGGCTTCCAGCGGCCGGACAGCAGCCCCTCGACCAGTACCTGCCGGATCTGCTCCCGGAGCGGCTCACGGGCCAGCTTCGAGGGATCATCCGGCAACTGCGGGAGGTCGACCATCCAGGGCCCTTCCGTTCCTCGGTCCGCGCGCACGGGCACGCGGGCCCGTCCGCTCAGCGTCGTACAAGCTCCTTGAGAAGGGTGCCACACCGGTGCGGGTCAAGCGGACCACGGGCATCGAACGTCTAACGGAAACGTCACGAACGCGTCTCTCGAGAGTGAACCACGCCCGGCCGTTGCTGGGGCATGGGGCAAAGTCCGTGGTGAAAGGGGGTGTGGTTGGCAAGCCGGGGCGATCTTGGGCGGAAGTGTCCAGGTAGGCTCATCTGTCGGCAACATGCACACATGTCCCGGCGGGGAGTGACCCACGCCTGGGCGAAGGACCCGACGATAGCGCCTTGACCTGCGCTGATGACCACATTGACAGGTGTAGCGCACCCACAGGCGCCACAGTCGTCCAGTTTGTTCCTTGGACGCCGGACCTGCCCGAGACCGGGACACGACGCAGTGAACCGGTTCCAAGGTTCGGCCGTCGAACGGGGTGGCGGGGCAGGGCCCCGTCCTGAGCGACGAGCCCCGAGTCGGCCCTGAGGACGTCAGGATCAGTACCAGCAACCGCGGCTAGCCCGTCCCCCGCGCTCCGGGAGCGCCAAGGCGAGCCCCCGAGAGACAGCACTGAGCACATGACGCACTCTTCGCGGACCCGGCACGCACGGTCCATCCACGTGACGAAGGCACACGACAGGCAGCGGCGGTCCCCCGCACCGGGGCCGTACAGCGGTCCCATTCCGGTGGTGCGCACCTCGGGCATCGCCCCGGGGGTGCCGGTCGTGCGCGCGGTCAAGTGGCCGAGTGTGAGCGAGATCGCGTGGGGACTGGCCTCGGACCGGATCGCGATCATGCTCGCGGTGGCGCTCATCGTGATGACGATGCTGGCCGCGGGGCCGATGCACCCGGTCGACGTCTTCCTCAACGAGTTGCCGCGTCCCTACTGGGACTTACTGCGCGAACCGCTCATCTACTGGCCCGACACGGTCGCCTCGCGTGCGGTCGCGCTTCCGGTGCTCGCCGTGACCGCGCTCCAACTCGCGTACTGGCACCGCAGCTGGCGGCCGATCGTGCTGGGCGCGGTCGGGGTCGTGGGCATGATGTCCCTGGTGTCGGTGATGAAGCTGGGCTTCAACCGGGGCCACGCCAAGAACTTCGACCCGGACTTCTTCCAGGGGATGGGCAACGTGGCCTTCCCCTCCGGTCACGGGGCCAACGCCATCCTCATCTACGGTCTGGTGCTGTTCCTCATCATCCGGTTCGCGGCGGCCCGACCACACATCATCCGCCGGTTGGCGTACTGCATCGTCGGCATCGCCCTGCTGCAGTCGGCCGTCTCCGTCTACCTGCACTTCCACTGGTTCACGGACCTGCTGGCGGGGATGGTCGCGGGCGGTTTCGCGCTCCGGGTGACCATTCGGCTGGACCGGATGTTCCCGCACGGCCGCACGGTCGAGTGGTGGCCCTGGTACGGCCGGAAGGCGCCGATCGACACCGGGGTGTGAGCGCCCCCACGATCACGGAAACGGCGCCCGTCGGAGGAGATCCGACGGGCGCCGTTTCCGTGTGCGGGGTGTCAGGCCCCGGACCGCGCGGGGCGGGCCCCGTCCGTCGGCGGACGCCAGCCGAAGGTCGTGTCCAGGGCGCCGAGGACCAGGCCGGGCAGGAGCCGGGTGGTGAGGGCGATCCCGTTGTCGCGCACCGTCCGCGCCACCGGGTTGCCGATCATCGACATCCGCCCGACGGCGGCGGACCGGCGGACCATGCCCGAGGTCCGGGGGAGCCGGGCGGAGGTGTAGGCGGCCAGGTCGTCGGGGACGGAGGAACCCTCACCGACCGCGTGGGCCAGGACGGCGGCGTCCTCGATCGCCTGGCAGGCGCCCTGCCCCAGGTTCGGGGTCATCGCGTGCGCGGCGTCGCCGAGCAGAGCGACCCGGCCGCCGTGGTAGGCGGGCGGCGGGGTGGCCAGGTACCAGACGTCGTTGCGCAGCACCGCCTCGGGGGCCGCCCGGCGCAGGACGGCCGGGATCGGGTCGTGCCAGTCGCCGAAGCGCCGGAGGAGTTCGGCGCGTTCGTCGGCGGCGCGCTCGTTCGCGGCGGCGCGGCTCATGGCGTACACGTACACGCGGCCGTCGGCGAGCGGCATGATTCCGGCCGACCCCTCAGGCCCCCACGACTCGACGGCCACCGAGACGTCGGCGCCCTCGGTGATCAGGCGCCAGGTGGTGGTGCCGGAGTAGACGGCGCCGGGGTGTGCGGGGAACAGCGTGGCGCGGGTGGCGGACCGGATGCCGTCGGCGGCCACGACCAGGTCGGCCGTCCACTCGCGGCCGTCGTCGGAGGTGACGCGGGCCGGGCGGTCGGGTCCGCCCGCGTCGGTGAGCGCCGCGTGGGTGCGCGTGTGGACCACCGGGGCGCCGCTCCCGCCGGTCAGCAGGCCCATCAGGTCCGCGCGGGCCACCACGGCGATGCTGTCGCCGAAGCGTTCGCGTACCTGGGCGACGTTGGTCGGCAGGAGCCATCGGCCCCGCCAGCTGCGGATGCCGCCCGAGCCGATCGCCGCCCGCCCCCGCACGGCGTCGCCGAGGCCGACGGTGTCCAGCGCGCGCAGGGCGTTGGGCGCGACCGCCAGGCCCGCGCCGACCGGCGCGAGGTCGTTCCTCTCCAGGACCTCGACGTCCCATCCGCGCACCAGTAGTGCGCGTGCGGCGGTCAGACCGCCGATGCCGCCCCCGATGACCACGGCCTTCCTCATGGCGCCTCCCCTTGTCACACGTGTCCTCTACACCTGTAGAGCCATTACTCTACAGGTGTAGAGACGATGGGAGAAAGGGGGGTCGGCACGTGCCGAACCCGACCGAGCGCGTGGAGCTGATCGCCGCCACCGCGCTGGAGCTGATCGCCGACCGGGGGCTGCGCGGGCTCACGCACCGGGCCGTGGACGAGGCGGCCGGACTGCCGCCGGGGTCGACCTCGTACCACGCGCGCACCCGGCAGAGGCTGATCGAGACCGCCCTGACCTGGCTGGTCGAGCAGGAGGAGAAGGACACGGTGCCGCTCCTGCGGCTCGCGGACGTGAGCCGGGAGGAGACGGCGCGCCTGGCCGCCCTGTTCGTGCGGACGTCCGTCACCCGGGACCGGAAGCGGTCGCTGGCCCGCTACGAGCTGGCCCTGGAGGCGGCGCGCAACCCCGAGCTGCGCGAGGTCTACGACCGGCTGGGCGAGCGGTTCCGCGACACGCTCGACGGGCTGATGGCCGCGCTGGGTTCCCCCACCCCGAGACGGCACACACGCGCCTTCCTCGGCTGGACCGAGGGGACGCTGTTCGACTCGCTGGTCGGGGTGGGCGCGGCGTCGCCGCTGAGCGAGGAGGAACTGCGGACGACGGCGCTCGCCGTGCTCGACGGGCTGCTCGACGCCGACCCGGCCGACGCGGGGTAGCCGGGACGCCCGGAGGCGGGCCCACAGCGGGGAGTCGGGTGCGGTGGTGGGGATATGGGGGCAGACGGGGGGTTGATGACGCTTTGGCTATGCTCCTTCGCGAACAGTGATCCGCTGCGCGCCCCGGTCAGCGGGTCCGGTCCTCGTGCACCTCACCCCCGTAAGGAGTGCCGTTGAGCTACGACGTGGTGGCGCTGGTCGCCCGGAAGCCGGACGAGCGCTCGATCCTCCAGGCCCTCCAGAACGTCGACCCGGACCTGTGGCTCCACCGGCACGAGGACACCCACGTCCTGCAGATCCGGGACGGGGCCGAGCGGCTCCTGGCCACCCTCGAACCCGGTCGCCTGGTGGAGGAACAGGGTGACGTCGTGCGTCTACTCGGTTCGGACGTCGTCGCCGGTCTGCCGGAGGAGTTCTGGTGGGTGGAGACACGCGCCCGCCCCGACGAGGCGGGGCGGGAGGTGGCGCACCGGTTCGCGGACGCGCTCGCGCTGCGGCTCGGGGGAGCGGTGTGGACGTCGGGGACGGCCGACTTCGGGCTGTGGGAGGAGCCGGAGCACCCGGCGGTCGAGCGCACCGCCACCCGGGCGCTCCTGGTCGCCCAGGACCGGGAGGTGGTGCCGTTCTCGTCCTGGCTCAGCGACGCGGTGGCCACACGTGGCGGGGAGAAGGCGCTCCAGGTGCTCACGCCGCCGACGGCACGGCTGACCTACGGGGCCCGGACCCTCCTCACCGGGCCGTGGGGGCGGTGGGTGGTACGCGGTGAGGACGGCGGCCACTACGACGGCGTCACCGGGTTGCCGGTGCACTGGGACGAGGAGGACGGGTTCCGTCCGGAGAGGGAACCGCTCGGGGTGAACTGGGGGGCGGGGGAACCCGGCGCCGCACCGGTCCCGGGGTTCGTCGAGGACGGGTCCGAGTCCTCCGGGGTGCAGCTCGTGGTGGACGTGTCCGTGTTCCACCGTGCTCAGGACACTCCGCGTCTCGGGTGCGCCGCGCAGCTCCTGGCCGAGCGGCTGGCGGGGACCCCGCCAGCCGCGTGGGGTCCCCACGAGCCCGCGGTCAGGACGTGGGATCGGGAACAGCTGACCGAGTTCGTCCACCGGCGTGAACCCCGGGCCGCGATCCTGTCCTTCGCCGGTCCTCTGGACGTCGGACACCCGTTCTCCGGCCAGATCAAGGTCCGTCGGCGGGGGCGGGGCGTCGTGGAGAGGGTCTCCGTGGTGATCGGTTTCTCCGGTGAGGACGCCGTCCCGTTCGAGGCGCTCCCCTCGGTGGTGGAGGAGCTCGCGCGGGAGGACCTGCTGGACGGGTTGCGGGTGCGCCGCCTCGCGGGACGGAGCGACACCACCTTCGAACCCACATGGGCGGGACCGGCCGTCCAGGTCGGGTTCGCGATCGGCCCCGAGCGCTTCGCGGAGGTCGGCCACGGCTATGCCCAGGCGGGGCCGATCAGGGGCACCGTCCTGGGCGAGGGAGAGCGGCGGGCGGTCTGGTACCCGGTGTTGGGCGACGCGGGGGCCCCGCTCAAGGGGTTGGCGCTGGTCGAACGCCAGACCGCGCACCTGGCCGCCGCCGGCCGAGGATGAACCGGGCGACGAAAGGTCCACCCCACGCGCTTCTGGGGGCCTGTCCCGTGTCGGCGGTCGCACGTCTGCACGGTCCTTCCCGAATGACGTGAGTCGATTTTCCGGTCGTTGCGCGGTGCGGCCACATGTGGCCAGGGAAGTGATGTGCGCCACCGAAAGGCTCCGTGATTCTCGGTGCCTCGGTGTATGCGCTGGTCGGACTGCTGCTTCCTGGTGTGGATGACCGTCTCCCGGGGGCGGAACCGACGGGAGACCGTCACCGTCGATGTGCATACTGCTACTGAATTCTCCATAAAGCGGATGCAATGCCAACAAAGCGGCGAAGGGGATCGACGGAATGAAGTTCGAGCTGGTGGAGCCGCCAGAGGAAGGGCTCGTCGCCTCCGAACAGAAAAGTGAGCATTCCTCACTTTCAGTGGAGGACGCACGGGACCCGTACCGAGCCACCGGCATCGAGGACCGGATCGACGTCCTCCGCCGACCCGTACGCGAGCGTATGGCCAGGCCGATGGAGGGTGTTCGCGCCTCGCTCGACCTGCTCATGGCCCGTGTCGCCGAGCAGAGCATGGCGGAGGCCCGCGACACGGGCTCCCCACCGGCCGACGTCGTTCCCGAGTTCCCCGCCCACCGATTCACCTCCTCCGGTGGGGGAGGCCCCCGGTGAGCCGGTGGAACATCAACGTCTACGAGGTGGCGCTCCTCGTGAACGACGTGAGCGACCAACTGGGCCTGGACGGCGGCGGCTTCACCTCGACCGTCGATTCCACGTCGGACGGGATCGACATGGCTCTGACCAACGTCAAGAGCCCTCCGGTGGAGGAGGCCCTGTCCAGCTTCCTCGGCCACTTCACCAGCGAGACGGACGCGATGCTCACCCGTGGCCTGTCCTGCGTCGTGGGAGCCAACGAAGCCACCCTCGCCTACCAGGACGGCCAGGAGGAGATGGCGCTCACGGCGCAACGGAGGGCCGGAACCGGCTCCAACCTCGATCTGGGTGAGGACGGGCCCGCCCGCATGGGAGGCCCGGTGTGACCACGCCCGGAGGCTTCGAGCCCACCGCCCCCCAGGACGGGGTGGACCCCAGCCCCTTCACCCTCATCGATCCGGAAGCCATCCCCTACCCCCTGACCGACACCTGGTCACTCAACTTCGCCGCCGAGAAGCTGCGCACCGGCGGGGAGAACCTCGCGGCCGAGGCCGAGGACATGCGCTCCACGTGGCAGGGTCTGCAAGCCCACTACGAGGCGCCGGAGAGCGAGGAGCTCTTCGCCAAGATGAACCCGATGGTGACCCGGGGCGAGGACATCGAGAGTGACCTGGTCACCGTCGCGGGCGCGTTGGAGGACCTGGCCGAGGCCGCCACGACCGCGCGGCGGTCGCTGAACAACCTCAGGATGCAGGCGCAGAGCTTCGTCAACCGGCACAGCGACCGGAAGTGGTGGTGGCTGGACAACGACGAGGAGACGGACTCACTGGCGATCCAGGAGAACATTCGTCTCAAGTCCGAGGTCAACACCGCCTGGGAGACGTTCAACGAGGCGGAGATCGCGTGCGCCAACACGATCGCCGAGCTGTCCGGTGGAACCCGCTACGCCGCTCCCGGCACGGCGCACGGCCCCGACGTCGTCGAGTACGGGCTGCCTCCGGGCGTCGGCGAGCGCAGCGTTCCCGGCCTGGACCTCGACTCCTACGCGAACACGGCCAACGACCTCACGGCCTGGGCGGGAACCGAGTTCCACCCCTCCCTCATGACCTTCGAGGACAGTACCGGTCAGGCCGCCTGGGACGTCTTCGTGGTCGACGGTCTGTGGGGCACCGGGGTGGGACTGGCGACGACCGTGGGTGTGTGGAGCCCTGACCGGGGGTGGACGCTCCTTCCGTGGGACCAGGTGCGCAACGCCGGGGTCAATCTCGGGGACGCGGGAATGAACACGGCCGCCATGGTGGGGATCCATGACGAGGAGGGGTGGCTGTTCGACTGGGACCGGCGGGACGAGGCCTATTGGGGGGCCTCCTGGGACCGCTGGACCGGCAACGTCCAGAACACCGGTGTGGAGTTCCGGGAGGGTTTCAGCGCCTGGTCCCGGCGTGAGGAGGATCCGGAGTACCACGAGGCGACCACGGCCTTCAACACGGTGATGCTCACCGGAGGGATCCCGCTCAAGATCATCAAGACCGTGTCGGGTCTGGGGACCGCGGCCACCATCGATGTCGATGTCCCCACCGACCGGGACGGCTCCTTCTCCGACCGGGGCAGGAACGATCCGTCGACGTCCGGTGGACACTCCTGGGGCGCATCGGTCAGGGAGCGGTCGGACGCCGGGGCCGGGGGCGGCTCTACCAGTGAGCGGTTCGACAGCGAAATGGACGGGGTGCGGGATTCACTGTTGGATCCGGAGCGGTTCCGGCCCAATCCCGGTCCCCGTCCGGAGACACCGTCCCCGAACCCGAACGGTCCGGCGCCGACGGGTGGGAATGAGCCGTCGCCCCCGCGGAACCCGGTCAACCCGCGATCGGATGAGGGGGCTCAGTCTCAGGGCGGTGGCAGACCACCGAACCGGTCCGACGACGAGGACACGGATCAGCGCTCCGATGGTGAGGACCGGCCCGAGACCCGCCCGGACACCGACCAGCGACGCGACGATCCCGGGGCGCGTGACGACGACACCTCAAGCCCACAGGACACCGATCAGCCCGAGCGCCGGGGCGACCGGGAGGCTGGCGACGGCCCGCGCGAGGAGTCGGAGAGCCCGGAACCCGCCACCGACGGCGGCAGTGACGGTGGTGACGACCAGCCTCCCAGGGATCGCACCGGGAGCGGCGGCGATGATGACGGCCGCGATGATGACGACCGCGCCCCTTCCCCGGATGAGGACGAGACGCTCTCTCCCGGGGGAGCGCTCTCGCAAGAGCCGCGATCTATAACCGAAACAGGCGGCACGGATACTGGGGAAAAACCAGGATCACCGGACGGGCCCGATCCGAATACAGTTGAGCCCGCCATGGTCAAGGACAAGTGGGGTGACCTTGTTGAGTTTGGTAGTACAGATGCTTCCGGAAGATGGTTTGACGAAGACGGTGTGGCATACATTGAAATCCCTGATAGCGTTGAACACGCTAAAGCTTATGAGCGAATCAGGGAGGCCGCCGGTGATGTTGAAGCCATTTCCGAACTCACAGGTGTCGATCAGGGTGTAGTGAATCGCATTAAAGAGCACATCTTTTTGAGGGACCATGATGTTGCCGTCGGAGCAAATGAGGTCAGTCGGGGTAGATTCACTCCGATGGGTCACATTGCGAACTGGTGGGAGCAGGCAACACAGGGGAAGGTTCCAGATTCTGAGAAAGAATTCTTCAGAAGATGGATTGAGCATGAGGCTATTGAGAGCAAGCTCATGGAGTGGGGCATGCCGTACAATTCCTCGCACCCATCAAATTGGCAGTGGGACGACGTCTATGAAGAGGTCGTTTACAGGCCTAACTCAGAGCACTACGGAGCCCATGATGTTTCTCGGTCCGAAGGGAAGGCGGATCCCTTTGGGCATTACCGAGGGCGGTGGAATGAACCCGACATCGCTCTTAATGAGAGTCTGACAAACGCGGAAGAGGTTGCTTTGGTCATCTTGGAGGGGTATAGAAAATGAGTGAGTTCGATAAATTTTGCAACTGGGCGAAGGGGATTAGGTGGGATTCTTCGGCCGACTCGAGGAAATCCCAGGTGCGACTTTTTCAAGAATATCTGAGGAGAGCTGCACTCTGGGCTTCAGAGTACAGGGAGTCCGCTTGGCCATTTTATGATATCGCCGAGTCTGTTGACCCAAGTTTTCGTGCGCCCGAGGCGAAGGTTCGAGATGTAGTTAACTCAATATCGGAGGGGGGTACATACTACACATTCAAGACGATAGAGTGGTCTCTGCACTTTGCTGCTTTGCTGGATCGGGGTGATGAAATGCCCGGGTTCGCGAATCCTTTCGAGCCGTTGTTGCTGATCTATAGGAGGGGGAGCGTGGTAAATCTCAGCCCCTCTGGGGCGATTGAGATCGGGGAGTACTCTATCCCAAGAAAGGCTCCGGAGAAGTGCAGACTACTGAAGCCGTTGTCGGACCTGAGTGAAGAATCTCTGTCGTCCTTCGATGGATGAGGCTCTCTCGGGGAAACGTAACAAGAGAAGCAGGATGAACTTCTGGGATGCAGATCTACGGGTGTCTGACCTGCGTGGTATTTGGTTCGGGGGTGGGGGCGAGGGGGCGTGTTAATCTGGCGCGGGCGAAACTTTCGAGGGCTAATCTTTCTGGGGATGAAGGCTGGGTAATTGGTCCGGTCGATATCGGATAAGGAGGAGTTCACCTTCTTGCTGGAGATGAACTTTCTTCCTGGTTTGCGGTGAATGGAGCACCCGGTGTGCACGTCGTGGATGAAGGCTGAGTTGACCGAGGGCGAGCGGTTCTGCGGGCTGCTCGACGCCGACCCGGCCGACGCGGGGTAGCCGGGACGCCAGGGCGGACTCGGCGTGGGAACCCCGTCCGGCCCTCCTCCGGTCCGTAGGTTGGCCCGGGGAGGTCGACATGTCCACAGGTGAACACGGATCGGGACACGAAGGGCACGGGGACCACGCGGCGGTCTTCCGGGTCCGCTTCTGGTGGAGTCTGCTGCTCAGTCTCCCCGTGGTGCTCACGAGCCACATGATCTCCGGCTGGTTCGGCTACCAGGTTCCCGACTGGCTCGGTTGGGTCGCGCCGGTCCTGGGCTCCGTCGTCTACCTCTACGGCGGGTGGCCGTTCCTCTCCGGCGTCGTCGGCGAACTCCGCGACCGCAGGCCCGGCATGATGACGCTGGTCGCCACGGCCATCACCGTCGGGTTCGTGTCCAGCCTGCTCGCCACGCTGGGCGTCGTCGGGCGCGGGCTCGACTTCTGGTGGGAACTCGTCCTGCTCATCGTGGTCATGCTGCTCGGCCACTGGCTGGAGATGCGGGCGCTCGGGCAGGCGTCCGGGGCGCTGGAGGCCCTGGCCGCGCTCCTGCCCGACACGGCCGAGCGGATCGACGCCGACGGCGGTACCGAGGAGGTCGCCACCACCGACCTGCGCGAGGGGGACACCGTCCTGGTCCGCTCCGGCGGCCGGGTGCCCGCCGACGGGACGGTGACCGAGGGCACCGCCGCCATGGACGAGTCCATGATCACCGGAGAGTCCCGCACCGTCACGCGGACCGAGGGCGACCGGGTGGTCGCCGGAACCGTGGCCACCGACACCTCCGTGCGCGTCCGGATCGACGCCGTCGGCGAGGACACCACCCTGGCCGGGATCCGACGGCTGGTCGGCGAGGCGCAGTCGTCGCGCTCACGGGCGCAGACGCTCGCCGACCGGGCCGCCGCCCTGCTGTTCTGGTTCGCGCTCGGCGCGGCCGTGCTCACGGCGGCCGTGTGGATCGCCCTCGGACTGGCGAACGAGGCCGTCGAGCGCACCGTCACCGTGCTCGTCATCGCCTGCCCGCACGCGTTGGGGCTGGCGATCCCGCTGGTCATCGCGATCTCCACCACCATGTCCGCGCGCGGCGGGATCCTGGTCAAGGACCGTCTGGCCCTGGAGCGGACCCGGTTGGTGGACACGGTCCTGTTCGACAAGACCGGCACGCTCACCAGCGGAACGCACGCGGTGCAGGACGTCGCGGCGTTGGAGGGGGAGTCCGCCGACCGGGTGCTCTCCCTGGCGGCGGCGACCGAGTCCGACTCCGAGCACCCGCTGGCCCGGGCGATCGTCCGGGCCGCCGAGGAGGAGGGGGACGTCCCCTCCGCGACCGACTTCCGCTCCCTCACCGGGCGCGGGGTCCGGGCCGAGGTCGAGGGGAGCACCGTCCACGTCGGCGGTCCGTCCCTGCTGGAGGAGTTGGACCTGACCGTCCCCGACGAGTTGGCGGAACGCACCCGGCCGTGGCGGGAACGGGGGGACTCCGTGCTGCACGTGGTCGCCGACGGCCGGGTCGTCGGCGCGGTCGCGCTGGCCGACGAGGTGCGTCCGGAGTCGGAGGAGGCGGTGCGGGAGCTGCGGGCGGCCGGGGTGCGGGTGGCGATGGTGACGGGTGACGCTCAGAACGTGGCCGACGCGGTCGCGGAGCGGCTCGGGCTCGACGAGGTGTTCGCCCAGGTCCTGCCCGACGAGAAGGACGCCGTGGTGCGCGACCTCCAGGACCGCGGGCACCTGGTGGCGATGGTCGGCGACGGGGTGAACGACGCCCCTGCCCTGGCCAGGGCGGACGTGGGGATCGCGATCGGCGCGGGGACCGACGTGGCGATCGAGTCCGCCGGGGTCGTCCTGGCCTCGGATGATCCGCGCGGGGTGCTGTCGGTCCGGCGGCTGTCGGAGGCCGGGTACCGGAAGATGCTGGAGAACCTGGTGTGGGCGGCCGGGTACAACGTCGTGGCGGTGCCGCTGGCCGCCGGGGTGCTCGCGCCGGTCGGGTTCGTGCTGGCACCCGCCGTCGGCGCCGTGCTCATGAGCCTGTCCACGATCATCGTGGCGCTCAACGCCCAACTCCTGCGACGGGTGGACCTGCGCCCGGCGGACTGATCGGGGGCGCCCGTCAGTCGCCCCACCCGACGTTCTCGAACGGCCCCGGATCTCGACCGCCCGCTCTTCCTCGGCCGTCGGCGGCCGGTCGTCCCGGTCCTCACACCAGGGCTGAATCTCCGTACCGATTCCGACCGGATCTTGCCGTCCCCTTGCCCGTCGGCGGAGGGATCCGTGGCGTGCCCCGAACCAGCATGGGGAGGGGCCGGGCCCGTGCCCGCGGTCCCGGACGGTCTGTGAAGGGGAGAACGTGACCGAGCTCAGATTCGAGGACCGAACCGACTTCGACGACGCCGACCGCGGGTTCGTCGCCGCCCTCACCCCCGGCGTCGTCCGCGACGACCAGGGCAGGGTGGTCTGGGACAGCGACGCCTTCTCCTTCCTCGACGGGGAGCGCGCCGACACCGTCGACCCGAGCCTGTGGCGGCAGAGCCAGCTCTGCGCGCGCCAGGGGCTGTACGAGGTCACCGACGGCGTCTACCAGGTCCGCGGCCTGGACCTGTCGAACATGACGCTCATCGAGGGCGACGACGGCGTCGTCGTGGTCGACCCGCTGGTCTCGCGGGAGACGGCCGCGGCCGCTCTGGGCCTGTACCGCGAGCACCGGGGCGAGCGTCCGGTCACCGGTGTGATCTACACGCACTCCCACATCGACCACTTCGGCGGCGTCCTCGGCGTGACCGACCCCGAGCGGGACGACGTGCCGATCCTCGCCCCGGAGGGGTTCATGGCGCACGCCGTGGCGGAGAACGTCTACGCGGGACCGGCCATGTTGCGGCGCGGCATGTACTACTCCGGCGCGTTCCTGGACGTCGGCGCGCGGGGGATGGTCGGCATGGGCCTGGGGATGGCCACCTCCCACGGCGAACCCGGCCTGGTCCCCCCGACACTGGACGTCACCCGCACCGGCCAGGAGGAGACCGTCGACGGGGTGCGCCTGGTGTTCCAGCTGACCCCGGGCACCGAGGCGCCCGCGGAGATGAACTTCCTGCTGCCCGACCGCCGCGCGCTGTGCATGGCGGAGAACGCCACCCACAACATGCACAACGTCCTCACCCTGCGCGGCGCCTTGGTCCGCGACGCCCGGGCGTGGTCGCGCTACCTCAACGAGGCGATCCAGCTCTTCGCCGACGACACCGACGTCCTGTTCGCCTCCCACCACTGGCCCACGTGGGGCCGGGACCGGGCGATGGAGTACCTGTCACAGCAGCGCGACGTGTACTGCTACCTGCACGACCAGACGCTCCGCCTGCTCAACCGGGGCCTGACCGGAGCCGAGATCGCCGAGGAGCTGACGCTGCCCCCCGACCTGGACCGGGTCTGGAGCACCCGCGGCTACTACGGCTCGCTCTCCCACAACGTCAAGGCGGTCTACCAGCGCTACCTGGGCTGGTACGACGGGCACCCCGCCTCCCTGTGGGAGCACCCCCCGGAGGAGACCGCCAAGCGGTACGTGGCCACGATCGGCGGCGTCGACGCCGTGGTGGACAAGGCGCGCGCCTACGCCGACGACGGCGACGACCGCTTCGCCGCCCAGCTCCTCCGGCACGCGGTGTTCGCCGACCCCGCGCACACGGGCGCCCGGGAGCTCCTGGCGTCCGTCTTCGAGCGGCTCGGCTTCGGCGCGGAGAACGCCACCTGGCGCAACTGCTACCTGATGGGCGCCCGGGAGCTGCGTGAGAGCGTGACCCCGACGTCGCTCGCCTTCGCCCGCATGACGGCGTCGCTCACCGTCACCCAGGTCTTCGACCTCATCGGCATCCGCGTCGACGGGCTCAAGGCGGCACGGACCCCGCTCACCGTCGACTGGGAGTTCACCGATCTCGGGGAGCGCTACCGCACGCGGCTGTCCAACGGGGCGTTCGTGCACTGGAGGGCCGACGGCGCGCTCTCCGGGGACGCCGACCTGACCCTCCGGCTCACCAGGGGGAAGCTGTTGGGGCTGATCTCCGGGGAGGGCGGCCTGGACGAGGTCGACCACACCGGAGACCTCGGCGTGCTCCAGCGGCTCGTGGACGTGCTCGACGCCCCCGACCCCAACTTCCCGATCGTCACGCCCTGAGAGGCCCGCCCGGGTGGGCCGCCGTCCCGGTCGGACACGGGGCGGCGGCCCCTCTCATGTCGTGACCCGACACCGCCTCCATACCCCTCGGTGGTATGTTCGCGGGTGAGCGGGGCGCGACGGTGCGTTCCGGCCGCCAGGGGGGAGGCATGCCGTGCGCGCGATGCTGCGTCGCTGGGCGTCCGCCCTGGCCATGGCAGTTCTCGTCCTGCTGGTCCTGGCCTGGCACGGCATCGGTGAGTGGAGTCCGGCCACCCTGGAGCAGCCCGGCGAGCCGATCGCCCACGCGGCTCCGGCCGAGCCCGTGACACCCGTCGGCGGCACGGCCGCGGTCCACGACGCGCTGCACGGCGGCACGGCCCTGGTTCCGGTGACGTCGTCCCAGACGGCCCCCGGCCACGCGGACGTGTCCCACGCGGGCCCGGCCGACTGCCCGGCCGCCGCGCCCACCTGCTGGACCGGGCATCCCACCCCCGACCTGCCCGCGCCCGCGCCGGTGCCCGACGTCGTGCTGCCTTTGCCTCCCGCCATGGCGGCCCTCCGAGCGGACCGGTGGTCGGCCGCCCCGCCCCGCGCCCCCGACCTCTCCGAGCTCTCGGTTCTGCGGATCTAGAAGCCGTCTGCCCCCCAGACGTTCTCCGGATCCGTCAACCGAAAGGTCGTTCCACCATGTCCGCATCCGCTTTCCGCGTGCCCGGAATCAGCCGCCGCGCCTTCGTCGGAGGGGGCACCGCCCTCGGCGGGGCCGTCCTCCTCGGCGCCTGTTCGGGCGGGGGCGGACAGACCCGCGCCTCGCTTATCACCCCGGACGACGCCCGCGTCGGCGCCGTCGAGGACGGGCGCTCCGCCACCGGGCGCGAGCACCGGGTCACCCTCACCGCCGCCCCCACCACCCTCGACCTCGCGGGCACGACCGCCGCCACCTGGGCCTACGGGACGTCCGTGCCCGGGGACGAGCTGCGGGTCGGCGCGGGCGACACCGTCGTCGCCGAACTCGTCAACGACCTGCCCGACCCCACCAGCGTGCACTGGCACGGCCCGGCCCTGCGCAACGACATGGACGGCGTCCCCGGCCTGACCCAGGACGCCGTCGCCCCCGGGGAGCGGTTCACCTACCGCTTCGTGGCCGCCAACCCCGGCACCCACTGGTTCCACCCGCACGTCGGCACCCAGCTCGACCGGGGGCTGTACGTGCCGTTCGTCGTCGAGGACCCGGACGAGCCGCTGTCGTACGACGAGGAGTGGGTGGTCGTCCTCGACGACTGGCTCGACGGTGTCGGCGGCACCCCGGACGACGTCCTCGACGAGCTGCTCCAGGGCATGGGCGGCGGCATGGACGGGGGTTCGGGCCACGGCGGCCACGGTTCGGGCGACGGGGACGGCCCGATGCGCATGGGGCGCACGCTGATGGGCGCCGCCAGCGATTACCTGGGCGGGGACGCCGGGGACGTCTACTACCCGGAGTACCTGGTCAACGGGCGTCCGGCGGGGGACCCGCGCACCTTCGAGGCGGCTCCGGGCGCGCGGGTGCGCGTCCGGTTCGTCAACGCGGGCGGCGACACCGCCTTCCGGGTCGCGCTCGGCCGACACACGATGACCGTCACCCACACCGACGGGTACCCGGTCGAGCACCGGGAGGCCGACGCGCTGCTGATCGGCATGGGCGAGCGCTTCGACGTGCTGGTCACCCTGGAGGACGGCGCGTTCCCCCTGGTGGCGCTGGCGGAGGGCAAGGGGCGGGCCGCCTTCGCCGTCGTGCGCACCGGCGGGGGTTCGGCTCCGGAGGCCGACACGCGCCCGGAGGAACTGGAGGGCCGCGTCATCGTGGCGACCGACCTCACCGCCGACGAGGGGGCGCGCCTGGCCGAGGCCGACCCCGAGGTCGAGCACCGGATCGAGCTGACCGGAGGGATGGCGGACTTCGACTGGGGGCTGAACGGCCGCCGCCACGACCCGGAGGACCCCGCCGGGAACGCCTTCCGGGTGGCGGAGGGCCAGCGGGTCAGGCTGACGTTCACCAACGCGACCGACATGTGGCACCCCATGCACCTGCACGGGCACCACTTCCAGGTCGGGGCGGACGGCCCGCGCAAGGACACCGTGATCCTGCTGCCCGGTCAGACGCTGTCGTGCGACTTCGACGCCGACAACCCCGGACTGTGGATGACGCACTGTCACAACGTCTACCACGGGGAGGCCGGGATGATGGGGGTCGTCGGCTACTCCGCGTGACGGGCGGGCGGCCGAGGTTTCACGTGAAACCTCGCTGTGTTCGTTCTGGGCCTCCGCTTCGCCCCAGCCCGTGTTCGGGCGCCCTCAAGGCAGGGATTCTTCCTCCTCGTCGTCGCCTGCCGCTCGTTCCTCGTCCGCGGCTCGACTCGTCGTGCGGAACCCCACCGGCGCCCGAACCGGACCGCCGTGGCGCCGTCACCCGGCCTCGGACCGCTCCGGCGCGTCGACGCCGGGCTCCAGGCAGTCGCGCATCGCGCGGCGCCACCGGTTGCCCCGCAGCCCCGGTTCGAGGGCGGTCAGCACCGCCGCGTACTTGCTGAAGCCCACCTCGCGCAGGCCGTGCTCGTGCAGGCGGCGCTCGGTCGCGGTCAGTCCGCCGCGCGTCTTGACCTCCACGAGCACCGCGTCCGGGCGCGTCCTGACGGAGCGTCCGCCGCGGTACCCGACCAGGTCGGTGTCCAGCGTCACCCGCTCCGCGCCGGAGTCGGCGACGAGCGTGGTCCTGCGGTAGTCGGTGACCGCGCTCGGCACCAGGTCCTCCGGCGGCTCCAGCCCGTACCCGCGCAGCGTGCCGTCCACGAACGCGCGGTCCCGCTCGGTCAGCCGGTCGGGCGGCCCCGGAAGTTCGGCGCGCCGCTTGTCGGTGCCGCCGCGGGCCCCCTTGAGCTTGACCTCGCACATCCGGGTGCGGGTGTCGACGTAGGTGCGCACCCGCACCTTGTACCGCAGCCGCCGCCGTTGCCGGTGGTCGTGGAACGTGTCCAGCCCGGGTGTGTCCAGGTAGGTCGACGAGTACAGGAAGGACCCGCGGCCGCCGATGGTCAGCACGCCGTACCGGGACGCCGCCCCCGCGAAGACCGCGTGCACCAGGCGGGTGGGCACGAGGTACGTGCGGCAGGCGCGGGCCACCAGCGCGGCGCGCGCGTTGACCTCCTCCAGCGGCACCGGCCGGAGGTCGCCGAGCCCGTCCAGAGCGGGAGGGAGCGGGCTCACCGGCGCCCCGCCCGGGCCGGAGAGGGGAACACGGCCGTCCACGCGGGCGGCTCCGAGGGCGCGCCGTCGGTACGCGGGACGCTGAAGCGGACGTCGACCACCATGAGGTCGCGCACGTAGTCGGTCTCGGTGACGTCCACCCGGCGCACCCGACCGCGCAGCCGGGCCTCCAGGTCCTGGCGCAGCGACACCGGGTCCTCGTGCACCACGTCCAGCGTGACGACGCGGCGCTCCTCCCGGGGCAGCAGCCGCGGACTGTCCGCCACGAACATGACCGTGAGCAGCAGCGCGTTGAGACCGAGCAGCATCCACGGGGAGGCCGCCGCGACCGCGTTGACCAGGCCGAGCGCGATCGCCGTGAAGTAGTAGCCGATCTCGCCCTGGCTGATCGTGTCCGAGCGCAGCCGCAGGATGGACAGCACGCCGAAGAGGCCGAAACCGACCGCCAGACCCACCTCGCGCTGGGTCAGCATCGCGACGATCCCGAAGATGCCGGTGTTCAGCGCGACGTAGGCCAGGAGCAGGTCCCGCCGGCCGTGGCGGCGGAAGTAGAGGACGTAGGCCAAGAGGGTGATCGCGGTCAGGTCGACCGCCAGAGCGAACCAGATCATGGTGACCACTCTGGTGGCCGACCGTGACGGGACGATGAGCGCCGGATGAGGGAACGTTCATCCGGCGCCCATCGGTGCCGGTGCCGACCCCGTCACCGGAGCAGCCGGTACCCCATGCCCCGGACGGTCACGATCCGTTCCGTGCCCACCTTGCGCCGCAGCGCCCGCACGAACACGTCCACCACGTTCGACCCGGGGTCGTGGTCGTAGCCCCACACGTGCGACAGCATCTGCTGCCGGGACAGCACCTGGTCGGGGTGGCGCATGAGCAGCTCCAGCAGCGCGAACTCCCGTCCGGTGAGGTCGGTCGCGGTGCCGTCCACGTCCACCCTGCGCGTGCGCAGGTCCAACACGAGCCCGCCCGCGCGCAGCACCGTCGTCTCCGCGGGCCGCTCCGAACGCAGCCGCAGCCGCACCCGGGCCAGCAGTTCCTCGAAGCTGAACGGCTTGGTGACGTAGTCGTCGGCGCCGATCTCCAACCCCGTCACCGTGTCGCGCACGGTGTCGCGCGCGGTGAGGATGACCACGGGGATGTCCACGCCCAGGGAGCGCACCCGCCGCAGCACGTCGAACCCGTCCGCGTCCGGCAGCCCCAGGTCGAGGAGCATGAGGTCGAACCCGCCGGTGACCGCGTAGTCGACGGCCTCCGACCCGGTGCCGACGACGGTCGTCGCGAACCCGCTCGCGGACAGGCCCTTGCGGACGAAGGAGGCGATCCGCTCCTCGTCCTCGACGATCAGGACACGACTCACACGTGCTCCCTTCCGAGGGGGATGACGAGGGTGAAGGTGGATCCGGCGCCGGGTGCCGAACGCAGGTCCACGCGGCCGTGGTGCGCCTCGGCGATGGCGCGGACGATGGCGAGCCCCAACCCGGATCCCCGGTCGGCGCGGGCGGAGCCGCCGCGCGCGAACCGCTCGAAGATCCGGCCGTGCTCCTCGGGCGGGATACCCGGTCCGTGGTCGCTCACCCAGAACAGCACGTCGGGGCCGCTGACGGAGGAGCCGACACGGAGGGTGGCGCCCGGTCCGGTGTGCCGGACGGCGTTGGCGGCCAGCTGCACGACCGCCTGCGTGACCCGCTGCGGGTCGAGCGCGGCCGTCCCCTCCGCCACGGACTCCAGCCGCCAGTCCCGGTCGCCGAGCTGCCGGGCCTTGGCGTCGATGTCGCTGGTCAGCTCGGCCAGCGACACCTCCTCCGCGCGGAGGAAGTCGGGCCGCTGGACCTTGGCGAGCAGCAGCAGCTCCTCCACGATGCGCGCCATCCGGTCGAGCTCGTCGGTGACCAGGCGGACCACCTCGCGCCGCTCCCCGGGGTCGTCGCCCATGAGCTCCAGGTGCCCGCGCACGATGGTGATGGGGGTGCGCAGTTCGTGCCCGGCGTCGTCGAGGAAGCGGCGCTGGTCGAGGAAGGCGCCCTCCAGGCGGTCGAGCATGTGGTTGAACTGCTCGGCCAGGGCGGCGATGTCGTCCCGGCCGGACACCTCGATGCGGCGGGTGAGGTCCTCCTCGGTGATCTCCGCCGCGGCCTGGCGCACCAGGCGCACGGGGGTGAGGATGCTCCCGGCCACCCACCAGGCGGCCGTGCTCGCCGCGAGCAGGCCGACCAGGCTGACCAGCGCGACCGTGCGCGTGGTGTCGGCGATCTCCGCGGCGCCGCGCTCGGTGAAGTACCCGGTGACGAACCAGCCCTCGGCCCCTTCCCTCCCGGCCGGGGGGAGGACGTGGATCTTCTCCCACTCCATGGGTCCGGCCGGGGTGTCCAGGGTTCCGCGCGCGTGGGGGGAGTCGAGGACCTCGGCGACCAGCGCGGGGTCGGCCGACACGTCGAAGGGCGGTTCCTGGCCCTGGCGGATCCGTCCGGAGTCCGTCGCCACCCAGCCGAAGAGGATCTCGGCCTCGTCGGGGTACTGCCGTTCCAGGTGGACGCGGATGAGGGCGGACACGTCGGTGAAGGGCTCACCGGTGGTCGGGTCGACCCCCACGGCGGCGAACTCGCGGAACTCGGCGGTCTCCTGGGTCAGCGCGCGGTCGACACCCGCGTCGGCGCTCGCGGTGAGCGCGCTCCACGTGACGGTGGTGACCAGGACCAGGACCGCCGCCATCAGGGTGACCACCCACGCCACGATCAGCAGCCGGGCGGGGACGCGGCGGCGCTGGGGGACGTCGGGGAGGGGGCCGCGCAGGACGAGGGTGCGTGAGGGGTCGTCGGAGGCGGGACCGGACGGGTGGTCCGGGGCCTCGTCCGAGGGGGACGCGTCGGAGCGTGCGTCAGTCGTCATCGTCGCCCCAGTCGTCCGCGTCGTCGTCTCCGTGGCAGTCGTCATCGTCGTCGCAGGTGTACGGCGGTGGGGGCGCGGACGACGGATCCGGTGACGGGGAGGCGGTGGCCCCGTCCCTGTTGGTGACGGGAGGGGGAGGGGCGACGACGTCGTCGTCGGCGGAGGGGTTGGCGGCGCCCTCCGGGGACTCGCCGACCACGACCTCCTCCGGCGGGCGCGTCCGCGTCCCGGGGGCGGACGACGCCCACGCGAACACGGCGCCCACGACCAGGACGGCCGCCAGCACCGCGCTCGCCAGCAGCAGTAGTGGTGATCTCATAGGGCCTGAGCATGCCCGATTCCGGAGAGTGCCCAGATGAAACCAGTATGAGGGAATCTTCATCCTCGGCGGGGAACGCGTGACGCGTCAGGCGTGGGCGCGCCCCCTCGGAGGAACCCGAGGGGGCGCCGTGCCGCGTCCCGGGGTCAGACGAGGGAGGCCGGTGTCCGCAGGGTTCGCGGGGTGCGTCCCGCCAGGACGGCCGTCGCCAGCGCGACGACGGCCATGAGGACCCACACCCCCTGGTACGCGCCCAGGGAGGGCGTGTCCGTTCCGCCGATGACGAAGCCGGCGAGCACGGCGGCGAAGACCGCGCCGCCGACGCTGCCGCCCAGCGTCTTGACGTTGTTGTACACCGCGGTGGCGCTTCCCGAACGGTCGGCGGGGCTGGCCTCCACGATCAGGGTCGGCAGCGCGCCGAGCGCGAGACCGAACCCGAGCCCCGCCACGGCGAGGGAGCCCAGGAAGGCCGGGAGCGTGTGCCAGAACAGGACGAAACCGACAGAACCGGCGGCCATCAGGGTGAACGCGAGGAAGACCGCGCGGCGGTAGCCGACGCGGGAGCCCAGGGGCGCGACGGTGCTCGCGCCCGCGAACGCCGTCACGCTCGGCAGCGTGACGCACAGGCCGATGTTCAGGACGCTCAGCCCGAACCCGTACCCGGCGGCCTCGGGCGAGGTGGCCAGGTACACGACGAGGACGCTCTGTCCGCCGAGCAGGAGCAGGCCGAGGGTGAACCCCGCCGCGTACTGCGGGGCGACGACGGGGGCGACCACCGCGCGGACGTCCACCAGCGGGTCGTCGGCGCGCAGCTCCACCCGGACCCACCAGACGACGAGCACCGCCGCCAGGGCGAAGCCGCCCCAGACCATCGGCGATCCCCACCCCCAGCTCTCGGCCTGGGAGATCGTGCCCAGCAGTGTGACCAGCGCGAGTCCGACCAGGGCGCCGCCGACCCAGTCCATCCGGCCGGAGGCGCGGGTGCGGGCCTCCGGAATCCCCACATAGGACAGCGCGAGGCAGCCCACCGCGACGGCGGCCAGCAGGCCCAGGGTGATCCGCACGTCGCCGACCACGGTCTGGACGACTCCGACCAGGAGGCTGCCGAGCATTCCGCCGAGGGTGAGCGACCCCACGAGCAGTCCGATGGCGCGTCGGGCTCGTTCGGGGTCCAGCCGGTCGCGGACCAGGCCGATCTCCAGGGGCAGCAGTGCCGCGAGCGGCCCCAGCAGAGCCCGGCCGACCAACAGGACCGCGAGGTTGGGCGCGAGCGCCACGACGACCGAGCCGGTCGCGACGCACAGCAGGGACACCCGGAGCATGCGCCGGTACCCGTACAGGTCGCCGAGCCGTCCGAACACCGGGACGCTCACCGCGGCCGTCAGGTACTGCACGGCGACGATCCAGTGCAGGTGGGTGCTGGAGACGTCCAGTTCCCCCTGGAGGGAGGGCAGGAGGGGAGCGATGGAGCCCTGGAGGATCCCGCTGGTCAGCTCGAAGAAGACCAGGAGACCCACCACGGCGACGACGCCCCTGGCCATCGCTGGCGGTGCGGCCGGGGCCGCTCCCGGCTCCGCGTCCGGGGACCGGTCGGTCCGTGTCTCGTGCTCACTCATGGTCGGCACCCTTCGGCGTCGTTGGGGGATGGGGATCGGACTCAGGCGGTCCGGGCGAGGCGGCGCGCGGCCAGCTCGGCGAGCAGGGCGGCCTGGGCGGGCAGGACGGAGTCGTCGTAGCGCGCGTCGGGGGAGTGGTTGCCGGGGGCGGTGGCCGGGTCCGCGTCCGGCGGGGTGGCGCCGAGCATGAGCATCACGCCGGGGACCTCGCGCAGGACGAACGAGAAGTCCTCCGACCCGGAGGCCGGGACCGGGGACACGAACCCGCGCTCCTCGCCGAACAGGTCGTGGACGGTCTCCAGCGCGAACGCGGCCTCGGCGTCGTCGTTGACCGTCGGCGGGTACTGGACCTCGTACTCGACGTCGGCCTCCAGCCCGTGGGCGGCGGCGATCCCCCGGACCAGGGCGGGCAGGTTCTCCTGGAGCCGGGCGTGGTTGGCCTCGGAGTAGCAGCGCACGGTGGCCTCGAATTCGGCCTGGTGCGGCAGCACGTTGTTCTGGGTGCCCGCGACGAGCCGCCCGACGGTGACGACGACCGGGTCGAAGATGTCGTAGGTCCGCGTGACGTGGTTCTGGAGCGCGGTGACCATCTCGCACGCCGCCGGGACCGGGTCCCGGCCGGTGTGCGGGGCGGATCCGTGTCCTCCGGCACCGCGCACGGTCACCCTCAGCACGTCGGATCCGCTCATCGCCACGCCCGGTCTGGTGGCGACCACACCCGCCGGGAGCAGGGACGAGGCCACGTGAACGGCGTAGGCGGCGTCGAGGGGCACGCCCGCCGCCTTGAGCACGCCCTCCCCGATCATGAGCGGGGCGCCCCCGTATCCCTCCTCGCCCGGCTGGAACATGAACACGACGTCGCCGTGCAGTTCCTCGCGGACCTGGCACAGCAGCCTGGCGGCCCCGACCAGTCCGGCCACGTGCAGGTCGTGGCCGCAGCCGTGCATCCGGCCGTCGACGGTGGAGGCGTAGGAGACGTCCGCCGTCTCCCGGACGGGGAGGGCGTCCATGTCGCCGCGCAGCAGGACGGCGCCGCCGGGACGGCCGCCCCGCAGCACGGCGGTGACCGAGCTCAGGCCGGTGCCGGTGGTGATCTCCAGTGGGAGGCCCGCCAGGGCGTCCAGGATCCTGCGCTGCGTGCGCGGCAGGTCCAGCCCGAGTTCGGGCTCGCGGTGCAGGGCGCGGCGCAGTTCCACCAGCTCCTCGCGCAGCTCCTCGGCCCGTCGCGTGATCGACTCGGCCATCGACATGACGGAATCCCCCCTGTGGATCGTGTGATCGTTTCCGTCACACTGGAGGTAAGGGGTACGAAGCGGTGTTAAATCACCGGAAAACCGCATCAGGGGACTTCAGATGCTGGAAAAACGCGCGATGGACGACGTGGACCAGGCGCTCGTCCACGCCCTCCAGGTCGCGCCCCGGGCGAGCTGGGCCCGGGTCGGAGCGGTCCTGGGACTGGACGCGGCGACGGTCGCGCGCCGCTGGCAGCGGCTCCACGAGAACGGCGCGGCGTGGGTGACCTGCGGTCCGGGCACCGGACTGTCCGGCTCCGGGTGTCTGGCGTTCGTGGAGGTCGACTGCGCCAGCGGCGACCTGATGGCGGTGGCGCGGGGCTTCGCCGAGCTGCCGCACGTCTCGGCGGTCGAGCACGTCACCGGTGACCGGGACCTGGTGCTCACCGTCATGGCCGAGGACGTCGGCGCGTTGTCCCGATGGGTCGTGGGGTCGCTGGACACGATGCGCGGCGTGCGGTCCAGCCGCACCCATCTCGCCGGGACGGTGTTCACCGAGGGCAGCCGGTGGCGGTTCCGGGCGCTGACGCCGCGACAGGTGGAGAGTCTGGCCGAGGAGGCGCCGGAGCCGAGGCCCACCCGGTCGCCGGACGCGCTCGACCGGCGGTTGATCGTGGCGCTGACCGAGGACGGACGGGCCTCCTACACGGCGCTCGCCGAACTGTGCGACAGCACGCCCGACACCGTGCGCCGCAGGGTGCGCCACCTGTTCGCCGCCCGGATGGTGCAGGCCCGCTGCGAGGTCGCCCGCCCGCTCTCGGAGTGGCCGGTCGCCGTCATCGTCTGGGCCCGGGTGCCGCCCGACCAGGTCGCCGAGGCCGCGCGGAGTGTCACCGGCATGCGCGAGGTGCGCCTGTGCGCGGGAGTGACCGGACGGCACAATCTGCTGGTCATCGCGTGGAGCCGGTCGGTGGAGGACGCCCAGCGCTTCGAGGCCGACCTCGTGCGGACCGCGCCCACCATCGTCGTCGGCGACCGCGCCGTCGCCCTGTGGACGATGAAGCTCAGCGGTCAGCTGCTCGACCACCGGGGCTATCGGACGGGCGCCGTCCCCATCGACGCGTGGGACGTCCCGACCGGGCCGCTCACCGCGTGAGCCCGGACGGGGAGGGAAGAGGGGGCGGCGCCGTGACAGCGCCGCCCCCTTCGCGCGGATCATCCGGGTGGGTGGCCGAGTGAGGGTGGGTCACCCGGGGCCGGACTGACCGCCGGAGTCCCGTCGGGTCAGTTCTTCCCGACCGTCATGCCGATGTGCTCCAGGTCCTCCTGGTTCCAGCACTCGACCCCGGTGATGTCGGGCATGCTGTCCTTGGCGAAGACCGGGTCCGTGCCCTGGCGGCGCTGCCGGACGAAGTCGTCGAGCAGTCGGAACGCGGTCGGCGCGAGGAACGCCAGCGCGGCGAGGTTGACCAGGGCCATGAGGCCCATGGTCGTGTCGGCCAGGCTCCAGACCAGGCCGCCGGAGCCGATCGCGCCGAGGAAGGTCACCACCACGACCAGGAGTCGGAATCCGATCATCACCGAGGGGTTTCGCGTCAGGTAGGCGACGTTCGAGACACCGTAGAAGGTGTTGCCGAGCACCGAGGTGAAGGCCACCAGCAGGATGATCAGCGTGAGCAGGTGCAGCGCCCACGGACCCAGGTTGGCCTCCAGCGCGTTCTGCGTCAGCGTCGGGCCGGCCTCCTCGGTGTAGGTCGGGTCGGACAGCAGGATGATGAAGGCCGTGGTGGAGCAGACGATGAGGGTGTCGAAGTAGACGCCCAGCGTCTGTACCAGGCCCTGCTTGACCGGGTGGCTGACCGCGGCGCTGGCGGCGGCGTTGGGAGCCGAGCCCAGACCCGCCTCGTTGGAGAACATGCCGCGCCGCATACCCTGCACGATCGCCGTGCCGATGCCGCCCGCGGCGATCTCCCGGAGCCCGAAGGCGTGCATGACGATGTCGGCGATCACGGCGGGGATCTGGCCGATGTTCATCACGACGACGACCAGGCCCATGAGGATGTAGAGCGTCGCCATGAACGGCACCAGAGTCGTCGCGGCCCCGGCGATCCGTCGGGCGCCGCCGAAGATGATCACACCGGCGGCCGCCGCGACCGCCACGCCGACCACGTACGGCAGCCACGGAGCGGCGTCCGCGCCGGTGGCCGCGGTGACCGAGTTGCCGATGGCGGCCGAGATGGTGTTGCTCTGCACGCTGTTGAAGACCAGGCTGAAGGTCACCGTGATGATGACGGCGAAGAGCACGCCCATCCACCGGGCGCCGAGTCCGCGCTCCATGTAGTACGCGGGACCGCCCTGGTAACCCTCCTTCCCGCCGACCTTGTAGAGCTGGGCGAGGGTGGACTCCACGAAGCTCGCCGCTCCGACGACCAGCGCCATGGCCCACATCCAGAAGACCGCGCCGGGGCCGCCGAGCGCGATCGCGGTGGCCACGCCGGCGATGTTGCCCGTGCCGATGCGGGCGGCGGCGGAGACGGCGAAGGCCTGGAAGGCCGAGATCGGTTTGCCGCCGTCGGCGGCCCGGCCCGGGTCACCCCGCATCGCCCGGAACATCTCCGGGAGCAGGCGGAACTGTACGCCCTTGGAGCGCACCGTGAAGTACAGGCTCAGGAGGAGGAGGGCGGGGATGAGCAGATAGGCCCAGAACACGTCGTTGAACGTGCCGATGCCGGCACTGATGGCTTCCACAGGGGAGGTCCCTTCGTCGTCGGCGGAGACGGCGTTGTCTCGCTCCGCGACCGGTTCGTGTCCGCGGGGGGCAGGGCGGATGTTCGTGCTTGTGGGGCTTGTTCCGTTGGCGTTCGAACACGGAAGGTGACAACGCGGCCGAGGTCGTCGCCGGTTGGAGCACCCGGGCCGCCATGGGTGGTGCGGGCCCCGACCAGATAAAGGGAAAAACGCCCGCTATGCAAGATAGGTCACTTCCGAACACGATTCGGAAAGTGCGCCCTCACACGGGCCGCCGCAGGGGTCGCAACCCCCGGTTCGGGGGGTGGGTGAAGCAGGGGGAAACCTTTGGAGAACCCCTGGAGAGAAGGGGTTTTTCGGGGCGTTGATCCGTTCTCGGGGGGTCCGGGTGGTGCTCGGGCGCTGCTCCTACCTGGCCTCTTCCGCATGCCGGATTGGAAGGAGTCCTTGTGGTGCACCTCACGGGTAAAGTCTCCGAATCAGACTCGGGAACGGCTGGAGTGTGGCGTCGGACACGCGCGAATTGTCCTTGTTATATAAATGTGACATGTTGCGTCCGTGTTAACTCATTCGCTACGGTTCACACCGTGGTACAACTTCGTATAGCTCTGGCACAGATCAACCCCGTTGTGGGTGATTTGGATCGAAATTGCGACAGCGTCGTCGCTCACGCTCGCCAGGCGAGCGACGCTGGAGCCCATCTCGTGGTGTTCCCCGAGATGGTCGTGACGGGATACTCGGTCGAGGATCTCGCCCTGCGGGACGGTTTCGTCTCCGCGTCCACCAAGGCCACCCACCGACTCGCCGAACGCCTCTCCGCGGAGGGGCTGGGCCATCTCCCGACGGTCGTCGGCTTCCTGAACCGCAAAGAGGGGGCCGGGGTTCGCTTCGGCCAGCCCTCGGGCGCCCCGCAGAACTCCCTCGCGGTCCTGCACCGGGGCCGGGTTCAGCTCGTGTCGGCCAAACACCACCTGCCCAACTACGGGGTGTTCGACGAGTTCCGCTACTTCGTCCCCGGGGACACGCTCCCCGTGCTGCGGCTGCACGGCGTCGACATCGCCTTCGCCATCTGCGAGGACCTGTGGCAGGACGGCGGCCCCGTCGCCGCCGCGGCCGAGGCCCGCGCCGGAATGCTGATCACGTTGAACGGCTCCCCGTACGAGCGGGACAAGGACGACGTGCGGCTCGGACTCTGCCAACGGCGGGCGCGCGAGATCGGTGCCGCCATCGGCTACGTCAACATGACCGGCGGCCAGGACGACCTGGTCTTCGAGGGCGACTCCCTCATCGTCGACGCCGACGGGGAGCTGGTCGCCCGGGCCGCGCAGTTCGAGGACGAGCTGCTGGTCACCGACGTTCCCCTGCCGCGGGCGGAGTCCCCGGACGACGATCCGGCGGAGGCCGGCGGTTTCCGTGTCGTGCGGTACACCGTCTCGGAGCAGCCGGCCGCTCCCTACGAGTCGCGTTCGCCGGTCCTGACCCCGCGCAAGGATCCGCTCAACGACCTCGGCGAGGTCTACACGGCGCTCGTCACCGGAGTTCGCGACCACGTCCGCAAGAACGGCTTCGCCTCGGTCCTGGTGGGCGTCTCCGGCGGCGCCGACTCCGCGCTGACCGCCACGATCGCCGCCGACGCGGTGGGGGCGGCGAACGTGCACGCCGTCGTCTCCCCCGGGCGGGGCTCCGACGCCGAGGCCCTGGAGCGGGCCGAGGAGCTGATCAAACGGCAGGACCTGATCCGGCGCCTCTACCCGACCGACGGGCTGCTCGACGCACTGGAGTCGGCCTTCGCCGCCGACGACGGAGCGAAGGGAGCGCTTCTCGACCAGGCGCGGAGCGCCCTCCTCACGGCCCTGTCCCGCCAGGAGGGGCACCTGGTCCTGGCGACCGGGAACAAGACCGAGCTGGCGACCGGGGCGTGCGCCCACTACGGCGACGCCGTGGGGGCCTACGCGCCGCTCAAGGACTGCTGGAAGACACTGGTCTGGGAGCTCGCCCGCTGGCGCAACGCCCAGAGCGTCGGGGCGGAGGGCGCACCGACGCCCATCCCGGAGTCCTCCCTGGAGCGACGACCGGTCAGCGGGTGGGCGGCCATCGAGCCGGCCCCCGAGCGCCCGAGCTACGAGGTGCTCGACGGGCTGCTGGACGCCTACATCGGCACCGACCAGGGCGTCGCGGCGCTGGCGGCCGCCGGTTTCGCCCCCGACCTGGTACGGCACGTCGTCCGACTGGTCGACCGAGCCGAGCACAAGCGTCGCCAGTACCCGCCCGGCCCCAAGATCACCCGGCGCAACCTGGGCCGGGACCGGCGGCTGCCGATCACCAACCGCTGGCTGGCCTGACCGGGTCCGGGACGGCGGACACCGTCGGCGCCGTGGTGCGGGGCGCGGGGGCGCCCCGCACCACGGGTGCGGATCAGATGCCGAACGGCGCCGCGTAACGGACGGTTCCGGCGGGCAGCGGGTGGTCGGCGTCCAGGCTGAGGGCCATGAGGGCCTCGTCCGGAACGTCGACACTCAGACGGATGCCGTGGGCGGAGGCGCGGGTGAAGCCGAACCGGGGGTAGTAGGTCGGGTGCCCCAGGACGACGACGTGGTGCGCTCCCCTCTCCCGTGCCGCCGCGAGCGCGGCGCGGACGACCGCGGATCCGGCGCCGCCGCCCTGCAGATCGGGCAGTACGGCGCACGGGGCCAGACACAGGGCCGGGGCGTCGCCGATGTGGCAGCGGGTCAGCAGCGCGTGCCCGACGACGCGGCCGTCCCCGTCGGTGGCGACGAGGGACAGGCCGTCGATCCACGCGGACACGTCGGCGCGCAGGGCGTCGACGAGGTCGGCCTCGGCGTCGGTGCCGAAGGCGGCGCGGTTGACCTCGCGAACGGCGGAGACGTCGACGCGCGTCTCGGCACGCGTGTTCCAGGTGTCGCTCATGGGAAGTAAGGACCCGTTCCGCAGTGGTGTTCGTGGTCATACCCCGCGAGCTCGTGCGCCCAGCGGGGCGGGCGGAGGTCAGGCCACGGCACGGGACGCGGGGGAGACCCGGGCAGCGCGCACGGTGGCCGTGGGCACGGTCATCAACCCCACCTCCCTTGTCCCTCACTCCTGATCGAACACGAACACCCGCCACGCCATCAGGGCGCGGGCTGACGCCTCACCCGTCGAACCTCCCGGTCAGCGCGGCAGGATGTCCGGGTCCCGTCCGGTGGCGGCCCCGGTCGGCGCGGCGTCCTGGGGAACGGTCAGCAGACGGATGCCGTGCGCCGCCAGCAGCGCGCTCACCAGTGCGACCGCTCCGCCGATCCAACCGCCCGCGTAGGACTCTCCCATGAACGCGACCCCGACCACGGAGGCCGCGACCGGGTTGGTCAGGGTGGTGATGCCCAGCGGCGCCCCGAGGTCCATGCCCTGGTAGGCGGCCTGGGCGAGGAAGAGGCCGAGGACCGCGATCACCGGAGTGGCCAGCGTGGCGGGGTGCGTCAGACCGGCGGCGCCGGTCGCGGCGAAGACGGACACCGACGTCTTGACGGTGGCGGAGGAGACGCCGAAGGCCACCCCGGCGGCGCCGGAGAGCAGGTAGCTGCGCCACGCCGTCGAGGGGACCCGGCCCGCGACCCACGCGGTGGCCACCAGGAGCACGGCCGTTCCGGCCCCGACCAGCACGGAGTCGGACCGGTCGAGGACACCGCCCTGGCCGCTGGTCACCGACACCGCGAGCAGGGCGCCGAGCGCCACCACGGTGAACGCCGCCCCGCGCCACTCCGCGCGGCTCACCCGCCGCCCGCCGAGCCGGGCCGACCACGGGATGCCGAACACGAGGACCAGTACGCCGAGCGGTTGGATCACGGTGAGCGGGGCGAAGCTGACCGCCGCGACCTGGAACCCCGCGCGTCCCCCGTTGAACACCAGCGACACCCACCACAGGGGGTGCCGCAGCAGGTCAGCGACCTGTCGGCGTCCGGTGAGCGGCGCGGTCACGCGCACGGCGAGTCGGCGCTGCGCCACCGCCGCCGCCGTGTAGGCCGCGCACGACAGGACAGCGAACCCGATCCCCAGCCACATAACCATGACCGCCATCCTCCCGTCCGCCCTGGGAGGGCGGTTCGGCGGGGGCGGCCCTAGTCCGCGCTGGGGACCGCGCCCCGGTACAGCTCGGCCACCACGTGCTCGATGTCGGGCTCGCGCAGGGTCAGGTCGGCGACGTCGTGCCGCCGGGTGATCTCCGCGATCACCTGTGCCGGGTTGTCCGCCAGCTCCAGCCACTGGCGGGGCCCCTCCACGCGCACGCAGGTCCCGCCCGGGACCTCGATCGGCGCGGCCGGGGCCGCCAGGTCCACCACCAGGACACGGGGCGTGGGCACGCTCTCGCGCAGCCCGGCCAGGTCGCCGTCGTAGGCCAGGCTGCCGCGGTCGATCACCACGACCCGCTGGCACAGTCGTTCGACGTCCCCGAGGTCGTGCGTGGTGAGCAGGATCGTCGTCCCCTCCTCCGCGTTGAGCCGGAGCAGGAACTCGCGGATGGCCGTCTTGCTCACCACGTCCAGGCCGATGGTCGGCTCGTCCAGGACCAGCAGCCGGGGGCCGTGCAGGAGGGCGGCGGTCAGGTCCCCGCGCATGCGCTGACCGAGGCTGAGCTGGCGGACCGGTGTGGACAGGAACGGGCCCAGGTCCAGCAGGTCGGTCAGTTCGGCGAGGCGGCGCGCGTGGTCGGCGGCCGGGATCCGGTACATGTGGCGGGTCAGTTCCAGGCTGTCCCGGAGCGGGAGGTCCCACCACAGGGTGGTGCGCTGGCCGAACACGACGCCGATGCGGGCGGCCAGGCGGGTGCGCTCGCGGGACGGTTCGAGGCCGGTGACCCGGACCCTTCCCGCGGTCGGGGTGAGGATGCCGGTCAGCATCTTCATCGTCGAACTCTTGCCCGCGCCGTTGGGGCCGAGGTAGCCGACGATCTCACCCGTCCGGACGGTGAGGGTCACGTCGCGCACGGCGCTGACCGTGCGCCTCCTCCGGCGCAGGAGGGGGCCCTCGTGGAGGGTGAAGTCCCGGCCCAGCCCGACGGTCTCGATGATGGGCTGGTCGTCGTGGCTGGAGGTCATGGGTCAACTCCCGGTGGATCGGTAGCGGCGCAGGCCGGAGCGCCAGCAGAGGGCGGCGACGGCGCACAGGAGGAGTGCGACGAGGGGAGGGGCGAGTCGGAGCGCGTCGGGCAGCCCGGTCGGATCGGGGCGGCCGAGCAGGAACAGGGCGGGCTGCCAGCTGACGAAGGCCAGCGGGAACACGAAGGTCGCGGAGCGCACGACCTCCCGGCCGTAGACGGCGAGCGGGTACTCGGTCAACGCCTGTCCGCCATAGGTGAGTGAGTTGGCCGCCGCACGCGCGTTGGTGACGAGGAACTGGACGCATGAACTCGCGGTCCACACGGCACAGCAGATGACGACCGAGGAGACCAGCAGCACCGGCAGCATGAGGACGCGCGCGGGCGTCCAGTCGACGTCGCACCAGACGAGGGCGAGGACGAGCACCGCGGCGGAGGGAATGATCCTGCCCAGGCGCCGCGGGGTGAACTGGTCGGTGGCCAGCAGGACGAGCGGTGGGACCGGGCGGGTCAGCATCGTGTCGAAGGCCCCGGTCCGGATGTGCTGGCCCAGCCGCTCCACCGACCCCATGAGCATGTCGGCGCACCCGAAGGCCGTCGCGGACAGCCCGTAGACGAGCAGCCCCTCGGCGACGCCGAATCCGGCGAGTTCGCCCGCGTGGCCGAACACGATCACGACGGCGGCCATCTCGGAGAGCGCGCCCAGGGAGACGAAGACGGTGAGCAGGACCAGGGAGGCCGGGTACTGGGACAGGGCACGGCACCACGTCCACGCGAGCCGGACGTAGATCCGCGGCGGCCACAGCACGCGGGTTCGGATCGGTTCAACCACCCTGGACCACCACCCTGCGCGTCGCGCGGGACGTCAGCAGGGCGCCGAGCGCCAGCAGCACCGCCGCCCACAGGGCCTGGAGGGCCAGCCCGCCGGCCGCGGTTCCGCCCGGCAGCGACTCCTTGCCGAGCAGGACCTCGGCCGGGACCTGGACCATCGACGCCCACGGCAGCAGCCGCAGCACGTCCGCCAGAGCGGGCGGGAAGAGGGTGAGCGGCAACAGCATCCCGGCGGCCACCGGACCCAGAAGTCCCGCCACCGCCCACACGCCCCGGGTGTCGGTGAGCCAGAATCCCGCCAGCGCGTACAGGTAGCGCAGTCCGAACGCCACCACGGCGGCCAGGACGAAGGACGTGAGGACGGCGACCCAGCGCCCGGGATCGTCCGGGAGCCTGAGGTCGAACAGCAGTGCCCCGACGGCGAACGTGGGAACGGAGCGGAAGACCAGCTGGAAGGCGGCCCGGCCGAGGTCGTCCGCCATCCACCAGGACTGGAGGGGCACAGGGCGGAGGAGGTCGGTGGCCACGGCCCCGTCCCGGATCCGTTCCTCCAGGTCGAGGGGCGGACCCATGACGGCGGCCACCCCGAGCAGCGCCTGTGCGACGAACACCTGCGTGACCGCGTCGCGGGCGTCGTAACCGTTGATCTCGGGGCGCGCGTCGAACAGGGCGAGGAGCACCATCGCGTTGATGACGCCGAAGACGGAATTGGTGAGCACGTGCGCGAGCGTGGCGGCACGATAGGTGGAGTAGCGGCGCAGCCCTCGGGCGAACACCGCGTGGTGGACACGCATGGGTGTGGCTCCCTGGCGGATCGAGACCGTGCTGGGGGTTCGTCCGGTCTCGGGGCCGGGGCTGAGCCGACGGGCGAGTCCGGATTCGGCACGTCCCTGATCTCGCACAGGTCCGGGTCGCCGCGAGTGAGCGACAGTAACACGACGCGAGCGGCGGGGCGAGGGGTTTTCGTGAATCCCGTTTCGCGGCCGGGCGGCGCGCCGTCGGACGCCCCCGGTCACACGCGGGGGAGTCGGCCTGGGTAGCCTCCGACTGCTGAGCGGACACGGGAGGGAACAGCTGTGACGTCGACGACCACGGAGACGACCGGAGACGACCGGAAGGTCGTGGTGCTGACGGGAGCCGGGTCGGGGCTGGGCCGCAGCATGGCGCGGCGGCTGCTGGCCGACGGGCACGCCGTGGTCCTCGCGGGCCGCAGGCGCGCGCCGCTGGAGGAGACGGCGGACGGCCGGCCGGGCGCGGTGGTCGTCGAGACCGACGTGACCTCCGCCGACTCTGTGCGCGGACTGTTCGACGTGGTCCGCGAGCGGTTCGGCCGGGTCGACGTGCTCATCAACAACGCGGGGGTCTTCGGCCCGCGGGCGTCGGTGGACGGGATCGGGGACGAGGACTGGGAGCGGACGCTGGCCACCAACGTGACCGGTTCGGTGTACTGCGCCAGGGAGGCGGTCCGCCTGATGAAGGAGCAGTCGCCGAGCGGTGGCCGCGTCATCAACAACGGGTCGGTGTCGGCGTACCTGCCGCGTCCGCTGAGCGTCGCCTACACCGTCACCAAGCACGCGATCACGGGGCTGACCGCTGCGATGAACCTCGATCTGCGGGCGCACGGGATCCCCTGCACGCAGATCGACGTGGGCAACGCGGCGACGCCCATGGTGGCCGACTTCGGCGTGGAGGCGCTGCAGGCGGACGGGTCCACGCGCGCCGAGCCGACGATCGACCCGGCGCACGTGGCCGACATGGTGGCCCACATCGTCTCCCTGCCGTTGGACGTGTCCGTCCCCCGGGTGACGGTGATGGCGAGGGAGATGCCGTTCGCCGGTCGGGGCTAGGCTGTGCTTTCTCCGGTCCTTCGCCGCGCCTCGGCCCGCCCGTCGCCCTCCACGGACGCCTGCGGCGCAGCCCCGTCCATCAGCACCCTGCCGGCGCCCGAACGGTGCGGGTCGCGGGCGCCGCGGGCGTACCCCCAGGCGATCAGGCCGATGACGAGGAGCGCGAAGAAGGCGTTGCTGCCGTACTTGAGCAGCGGCGCGACCGGCTCGCCCAGGGGTTGGACCGCGAACGAGGTCAGTCCGTTGAGGACGAGCGGAGCCCCGGCGACCAGGACGACGTGCCGCCCTGACCAGCCCTCGCGCCGCGACCACGCCCAGATGAGCGCGCCCAGTCCGGCGAGCGCCCCCAGTTCGGCCGCGACGCCCGGCCAGGTCGGAGGGAGGAACCACGAGGTCCCCAACGCGACGAGCAGGGTGAGGCCGCCCACCAGCCAGGGGGCCGGGGCCCCGCGGGGGGACGCGGCGGTGCCGTCCGCGCGGCGGCGCGGCAGGGCCAGCGCGACCAGGACCAGGAGCGCCGTGGCGGTCGCCGCACCGCCGATCTGTCCGGGGGAGGCGACGAAGTCCTCGGTGGCCAGGTGGTCGTCGAAGACGAGGTAGGCCGCCGCGAGGTAGAGCAGCGCCACGACCGAGGTGCCGAACCAGCCCAGCCACGGGCGGCGGGCGAGTTCGCGCGGGGCGAGGGCCTCGACCAGGGCGATGGGCGCGGTGAAGGACCAGACGGTGTGCCCCAGCAGGAAAGTGAGGCCCATGTCGGCGCTCACCCCGATCCCCTCGATGAGCGTGGGGTCGCGCATGTCGTCCCAGTAGTCGATGTTCCGGTAGTCGGGGTTGAACAGGCTCTGGTCGACCAGCCCGGCCTGGACGATCCCGAACGCCAGCGCGAGCAGCAGGATCGTCGGCCAGCCGCGGCCGGTCCGGCGGGCGGTCTCCCGGATGAGGAGTGCGACGGCGCCGTACAGGGGCGCGAGGACGAGCAGCCCGCCGAGGAGCACGAGCGGCCGTCCCACGTTGGAGTCGTAGCCGATGAGGTACTCGGCGCAGACCGGGGACAGCATGAGCAGACCGATCACCGGGGGCAGGCGGCGGTGGAGACGGGGGCGGGGACGTGCGGTGACCCGTGTCGTGGACATGCCACGGACATTAGCAGAGTGATCACTCTATTAATAGCGGCGGCGGGCCCGCGGGTGCCGGGCGGCGCCGATATGCTGCGCGGGATGCGTACCGTCAACCCCGAACAGCACGCCCGCAAGCGGGCCGCCATCCTCGCCGCCGCGGCCCGGGAGTTCGCCGAGAAGGGCGTCGACGGCACCTCCACCGCGAGCATCTGCCGCCGCGCGGGGATCGGCTCCGGCACGCTGTTCCACTACTTCCCGACCAAGCGCGAGATCTTCCACGCGCTCTTCGCCGACGACCTGGAGCACAACGCCCGGGCGAGGGAGGTCGCCCTGGCCGCCGACGACCCCCACGCGGGGCTCGACGGGTTGGTCGACCACCTCGTCGCCGACGCCGGCGACCCGCTCGTCCCGGGACTGATGGCCGCCGCCCTGTTCCAGGTCAACCGGGACGCGGAGTTCGCTCGCCTACTCGGCGGGGACGAGGAGCGCACGATTGAGGCGCTCACCGTCCTGCTGCGCGCGCTCGCCGACGACGGGCGGCCGCCCGTGTTCCCGCCGGAGCGGGCCGCCCGCTGGATCCAGCACCTCGTCGACGCCGTGTTCCTCGCGGCCGGGGACGAGGGCTTCGACGCCGACCGGTCCCGCGCCGAACTGCGCCTGATGGTCGACTGGCTGCTGACCGGCGGCGATCGCACTCCGTGACGCGCCTCACCCTGCGTCGTTACCTGGGATTCACAGAGTGACGACGCTTCGCAACGTCGGGTGGGCACGGTGGGACGCATGGACGATTCCGAAGGCAGCTACGGAACCGACGACCGCACGCGCCCCGGCTTCCTCGGCCGAGAGGCGCTGGACATGGGAGTACTGCTGCTCGCCGCCGGTGCGGCGCACGTACTGGTGCTCTCCCTCGGACACAGCGACGGCGGTGTCCGCGCCCTCATCACCGTGGGGGCGATCCTGCTCGCCGTCTCGGCCCTGCACCGCTGGCACCGCCACCGCAGCGCGGCGGTCCGCCGGTCGCGCGGCGGGAACGGGCCGAAGGGCGGGTCCTCCTCGCCCCGGACGCCCGAGGCCGGGGACCGGCTGTGGAGTGTTCGCGTCACACTCGCCGACGTCCCGGGCGGGCTCGCCGAACTCACCGCGCGCTTCGCCGCGCTCGGGGTCGACATAAGGCTCATGCAGGTCCACCCCGACGGCGCCGAGACCACCGACGAATTCCTCGTCAGCGCGCCCGCGCACGTCGTCGAGGAGACCCTGTACGCGGCGGTCCTGGGCGCCGGGGTGCGCGAGGCGATCGTCCGGCCCGCCGACGTCCACGAGCTCAGCGACACCACCAGCCGGACGCTCCGACTGGTCAGCGCCATGGTGGAGGGAGCGACGACGCTGGAGGGGGCGCTGCTGTCCCTGGCCTCCGCCCAGGACGTCGAGCGCGCCGACGCGGCGCCCGAGGGGATGGGGGAGGAGGACACCTCCGGCACGACGATGACCCTGCCCTCCCCGGACGGGGCGGTCCTCGTCGTCCGCAGGGTGGGGGTGCCGTTCACCGCCGTGGAGTTCGCGCGGTGCCGGGCCCTGGCCCAGGTGGCCGCCTCCCTGCACGGTCGCTCGCGGCAACGCTGACGGCGGTCCCGCGTCGTGGGTGTCCTCGACGCGGGCTCCCTTCACCTGGCGGCTCGACCGCCGTCACCCGCCGTTCGCGACCCCCTGGTTGGCTTCGGCGCGGGCGTGATCTCGCCCGTCTCCCCCAACCCCACCAGGAAGCACCATGCGTAAGACCATGGCGGCCACGGCCGCCATCGCCGTCTCCCTGACCGGGGCGTCAGTCGCCGCCCACGCCGACGAGCGGGGACCGGTGCGCGGCCCCCGGCCCATCAGCGTCGAACTGTCGGTGCTCGGCACCTACCACACCGACGCCTTCGACGAGTCGGCCGCCGAGATCGTCGCCCATGACCCGGACACCCAGCGTCTGTTCGTCGTCAACGCGGCGGCGGCCACCGTCGAGGTCCTGGACGTCTCCGACCCGGAGGAGCCGACGAAGCTCTTCGACCTGGAGACCGCGGGCGTGGCGGCGGCCGACGGCTCGACCGTGGCGGAGGGGGGCGTCGCCAACTCCGTGGCGGTGCACGACGGTGTCATCGTGGTGGCGGTGGAGGCCGAGGACCGGACCGAGCCGGGCTGGGTGGTCTTCTTCGGCGCCGACGGCGTCCCGCTGAACGCGCTCCGGGTCGGGGCCCTGCCGGACATGGCGACCTTCACACCGCACGGGCGGGCCCTGCTGGTCGCCAACGAGGGCGAGCCGAGCGACGACTACACCGCCGACCCGGAGGGCTCGGTGAGCGTGGTCCGGATGTCCGGCGACCCGCGGGGGCTCACCCAGGACGACGTGGACACGGCCGACTTCCGCGCCTGGGACGAGGGCCGGGAGCTCCACTCCGGGGTGCGGGTCTTCGGCCCCGACCTGTCCACGGAAGAGCCCGGGACACCGGGCCGGGTGGCGCGCAACCTCGAACCGGAGTACATCTCCGCGGGGGCCCGCGGTACCGCCTACGTCGTGCTCCAGGAGGCCAACGCCTTCGCGGTCCTGGACGTGGGCGCCGCCGAGTTCACCGACATCGTGCCGTTCGGCGTGAAGGACCACCTGGAGTCGGGCAACGGTCTGGACGCCTCCAACAGGGACGGCGAGGCCCGGATCGAGAACTGGCCGGTCTACGGGATGTACCAACCCGACGGGTTCGACACCTACCGGTGGCGCGGGCGGACCCTGCTGGTCACCGCCAACGAGGGCGACTCCCGGGACTGGGACGGCTACTCGGAGGAGGAGCGGCTGGGCTCACTGGCCGCCGACACCCCTCTGTGCGAGGACTCCCCGCGCCTGCGGGACTTCCTGGCCGACAACGACCAGGGGATCGGCACGGTCGACGAACTGCTCGACGACGCCAACCTGGGGCGCCTGCACGTCTCCGCCGAGGACGGCCTGCGCGAGGACGGCAGCTGCTACGAGGACGTGTACGCCCACGGGGGCCGCTCCTTCTCGATCTGGACGGCCGACGGTGAACGGCTCTTCGACTCCGGTGCGGACTTCGAGCGGATCACCGCGGAGGCCGACCCGGACCACTTCAACGCCAACAACGACGAGAGCTCCTTCGACGCGCGCAGCGACGACAAGGGGCCCGAGCCCGAGTCCGCCGTCGTCGGCAGGGTGTCCGGGCGCACCTACGCGTTCGTGGGCCTGGAGCGGGTGGGCGGCGTGATGGTCTACGACATCACCGACCCCCGGTCGGCGTTCTTCGTGCGGTACCTGAACAACCGCGACTTCTCCGCCGAGCCCGGCACCCGGGAGGCCGGAGACCTCGGACCCGAGGGCCTGACCTTCATCGAGGCGGACGACTCACCGATTCCCGGGGTTCCGGTCCTGGCGGTGGCCAATGAGGTGAGCGGCTCCACGAGCCTGTTCCGGGTCGACCGCGTGGTGCCGGGGCGCCGCTGACACCCGTACGGGGCCCAGCCGTCGGGTGGCCGACGGCTGGGCCGTCGTCACATCGGGGGCATCAGGACGTCCCACACCAGCCCGATGCCCACGTACCAGACCAGGGCCATCAGGAGGGCGACCCCGAGGGCGGGCAGGCGGTCCGCCCCCCGGCGGGACGCCACCAGTGGCAGGACGAGGCCGACCACGGCCTGTACCGCCGTGTTGACGTACCAACCAAGCCGCCATCCGTCGTCGGGCGGCGGAGGGGGCGGGGTGGGAGGTGGAGATCGATGAGGATTCCATACCGGCTCTATCGGCCCGCCGCGCGGACGGGGTTCCGTTCGGGCCTCGCGTCCGCGATACCCGTCCCGGCGCCTGACCCGCACGGACGCGCCGAGGTTGTCCACAGACGCCGTTTCGGTGGGGAAAACTCCGGACGCGTGGGTAGATGTCGCGTATGGCAACCCCACTGTCACCCCCCGTCCGCATCCGCCCCCGACCCCTCGCCCGAGCCGCCGTCCTGGCCCTGGCCGCCTCGTGCGCGCTCGGGACCGGTGCGGCCCTCCTCGCCGCCCCGGCCCATGCGTCCGCCCCGGCCGTCCCCGCCCCCGCGACCCTGCCGCCCGATCTGCGGGAGGGCGACTCCGGAGCCGACGTCACCGAGCTCCAGGAGCGCCTGAACGAGCTCGGCTACTGGCCCAACGGCGTCGACGGCGAGTTCGGCTACTACACGGAACAGGCCGTCGTGGCGCTCCAGAAGGCCGCCGGGATCGCCCGCGACGGCATCGTCGGCCCCGACACCCAGGAAGCCCTCGACCAGGGAGTGCGTCCGTCGGCCACCACCGACTCCGGCGACCTGCTGGAGATCGACCTCGACGACCAGCTGCTCCTCGTCGTCTCCGACGGCGAGGTGGAACGGGTCATCAACACCTCCACCGGATCGGGCCGGCCCTACGAGAGGTGGGACGGCACCGAGGTCATCGCCACCACGCCCACCGGGACCTACTCCGTCTTCCGCGAGGTGGACGCGTGGGACCCCGGGCCCTACGGAGCGCTGTACCGGCCCAAGTACTTCAACGGCGGGATCGCCGTGCACGGCTACCCCAGCGTCCCGGCCCACCCCGCCTCGCACGGCTGCGCCCGGGTGAGCATGGCCGCCATGGACTGGCTGTGGGAGAGCGGGAACATGGAGGTGCACACCACCGTCGTCGTGTACTGACCGAGAAGCGGGGACCGCGGCCGTTTTCGGCCCGCCACGAAGGAGGACCGCGTGCCCTTCCGGATCACCACCGAGCCCGGCCGCCCCGACCACCCCAACGAGGACTTCGCGGCCGTGAGCGCCGACTGCGCGGTGCTGCTCGACGGCGTGACCGCGCGTCCGGACGACGGGTGCCGCCACGGGGTCGCGTGGTTCACGCGATCCCTCGGCGGCCTGCTGCTGGCGGGGGCGGACGCCGGGCTCGGCCTGCGCGAGGCGCTGGCGGAGGCGATCGCGGGCGTGTCCTCGCTGCACGGCGGGTCCTGCGACCTCACCAATCGCGGGACTCCGTCGGCCACCGTCGTCGCGGTGCGCCTACGCGGGGGAGTGCTGGAGTACCTGGTCCTGTCGGACTCGGTGCTGCTGGTGCGCGGGGAGGGCGGGACGCGCGTGGTCGCGGACACCCGGTTGGACGACCTCAGAGGAAGGGTGACCGGCCCGGTTCGCGCGTACCGCAACGTGCCCGGCGGATTCTGGACGGCGGGCGCCGACCCGCGGGCGGCGGACGAGGCGGTGGCGGGGACGGCGCCGCGGGGTCCCTTCGCCGCCCTGACCGACGGCGCGGGGCGGGCCGTGGAGGTGTTTCGCGCGTACCGCTGGGACGAGGCACTGGACCTGGTGCTGGAACGGGGCCCCGACGCCCTGGTGGCCCGGGTGCGCGAACTGGAGCGAGCGGATCCGGAGGGGACGCGTCACCCGAGGGGCAAGGCCCATGACGACGCCACTGTGGTCACCTGGACCCTGTGACCTTATTACGGTCAACCGCATCCTGTGTTCTGGTTCGCCAGATATGCGGAGAATGAGTCTCTTTCTGTTGGAGTGCCAGGTGAAACGGGGGTGAAAATCTCGAAGTTATGGTGGACGTTTCGTTCGGTGTGTGGGATCACATTTCCCGCCTTTTTAAGAAAAGTTCCCCGAAGGGTCGTCCTCCTCGTCCTCCGGCGCGGGGCAGGGGAGACGCACGCCTCGTCCCCAACGGGACTTCTGGCGCTTTCGTGTGTCGTGTCCATCCGGTAGATTTCTTGGTAACCGAACATTCGGGGCCATCACCTGGACGCCCCCTTGTCCATCGGTTCCCTCACTTCCCCCGCACGTGTGTTCCACGTGCGCACCTCGCGTCAACGCGTTCCATGGTCGTCGTCCCGCCCGCTGAAAAGGAGATGGTGTGAGCAGCACGGGCGTCCTCGAACCGACCGGCCCCAACGGATCCCTCAGCGGAACGGGCTGGTTGGATCACCTCCTCTCCACCCCCGTGAACGGTGCCGTCGAACGGACCCGTCCGGTACGCGACCTCGTCGGGTACCACCAGCGACCCGACCCCACCAACGCCGCCACGCCCGCCGAGTTCCTGCTGACCATGCGCCGCTACCTCGTCTGGGCGGGGGACTGGTCCTACCTGGAGCTGGAGTACCTGTGCGGCGGAGCGGTCAAGAGCTCGACCTTCCGTGCGGCGCTGGAGGGTACGCGGATGCCGCGCTACGTCGTCCTCATGGCCTTCGTGACCGCTTGCGCGGGTGAGGACGAGGCCGAACGCGGCCGCTGGGTGACCGCCTGGCACCGCCTCCGCCACTCCGGCTGAGTCAGGAGACGCGCTCCGGCTCGGCGCCCTCACCCGTGCGAGCTCCGGGAACACCGTTCAGGAGCCGCTCGGTGAGTGCGGCCAGGTCGCGGCGTGCCTTCGGGTCGTAGGCCTGTGCGTGGGCGCGGGCCTCGTCGAAACGGTCGAAGTAGCGTCCGGTGACGCCCTCCAGTGCCGAGTCGGCGATCAGTCGCAGCGTGGGCAGGACCCCGTCGTCCACGGTGGCGGCGGGGGCGAACCCGCTCTGCCGCACCATCCGCGTGTCCATCAGGTGCGCCGGGTGCAGCGCGTTGACGGTCGTGCCCTGGCCCCTCAACTCCTCGGCGAGGTCGAAGGTGCCCATGATCATCGCGAGCTTGCTGCGGCAGTACGCCTCGACTCCCTCGTAGCCCCGGGTGAACATCGGATCGTCGAAGTCGACGGGGAGTTGCCCCGCCGACGCCACGTTGACGACCCGCGCCGAGCCCGCCGCGGCCAGCGCCTCCCGTAGCTCGCGGACGAGCAGGTACGGGGCGAGGTGGTTGGCGGCCAGCCGGAGTTCGTGCCCCTGGCGGCTGGTCTCGCGTACCGAAGGGTCGGCGCCTCCACCGACCGCGGCGTTGTTCACCAGCACGTCGAGGGTCGGGGCGTCCTCGAGCACGCGTTCGGCGACATCCCGTACCTGGTCGAGGTCCCCCAGGTCGGCGCGGTAGGTGCGCACCTTCGCGGCCCGGGCCCCGACCTCGCTCGCGACCCGGTCCAGGCGGTCACGGTCGCGTCCGTGGAGCAACAGGACGGCGCCCCGGGTCGCGAGGTCGTGTGCCAGGTGGCGGCCGAGTCCCGACGACGCTCCGGTGATCAGCACGGTCTTGCCCGCCATGGGTCCTCCGTCATCGAAAAATTATCAAGCCCTTGATGGTCATTCAGGACTTTACACCGATACGCGGCGCTAGGCTCACCCGTATGGAGGAGATGCCCGCCGGGGAGCGCCTCGGCTTCGACATCAAGCGCGCCGAGCAGGCACTGATGTCGGCCAAGGCCGCCGCGTTACGCGAAACGGGCCTGAGTGTCGCGCAATACGCGGCGCTGTTCGCGCTGCACGACAGCCCCGGCATCTCCGGGGCGGCGCTCGCCCGCGTCTGCCTGGTCACACCCCAGGCCATGGCGGCCGTGCTCAAGGCCCTCGCGGCCGACGGGCTGGTGGAGAGGGGGGCGCACCCCTGGTACCAGCACGTCCTCCAGACCCGGATCACCGAGGCGGGCACCGAGCGTCTACGCGCCGCCGACCGGCGGGCGGCGCCGATCGAGCGCCGCATGGCCGATGCCCTCACCCCGGAGGAACGCGACACCCTGCGAGAACTCCTCGACCGCTGCGTGACGGCGGTCAACGCCGACGGGTCCCCCTGAACCTCAGTGGCCGACCACACCGGCGTCGATCCGCTGGCCTCTGGTCGTCTGGACCACGACGGGGAGGCCCTGCGGAACCTCGCCGTCGAGGCGTTCGATCAGCTCGCTCCTCGGGGGCAGGTCCCCCGAGGAGCGGACGTGGACGTGGATCGTGCGCGACACCATGTCCACGCGGGTGACGGACGAGCCGGGGGTGTCGGCGAGCCACTCGCCGGCCGCTTCCTTCGCCCGTGCCGTCCACAGGTCCACGAGGATCGTGACCGTGGTGTTGCCGACGAGCGGGATGAACACGACGGTGAACAGCAAGGCCATGGCGAGACGGGTCCTACGGGTCGCCCTCCGGGCGCCCCCGGCCCCGTACCCGACCACAGCGAAGACCGCCATGCCCGCGGAGACCAGACCGAAGAGGTTGGACAGGAACAGCACGAGCGCGCCCATGGCGGGCCAGAAGGCGAGATGCCCCAGACACACCCCGGCCACCACCAGGGGCGGGACGAGGGAGATCGCGATCGCCACCCCCGGAAGCACGGCGGCGACGTCCCGGCGGGACAGGGCCAGCGCACCGGCGAGCCCCGTCGCGACGGCCGACACCAGGTCCATCAGGCCCGGTGACGTCCTTCCGGAGATCTGGCCGTTGGAGAGCAGGTCGTAGCTCTCGGGAAGGGCCACCGAGAACACCAACCCCACACCGATCACCAGCAGGCAGCCGAAGAGGACGATCCTGACCGAACCGGTCCGCCGCCGTTGGACGGAGCCCAGGGCGATGCCCATGATCGGTGTCGCCAGGGGGGCGATGATCATCGCCCCGATCACGGTGGCGGTCGAGTCGGTGATCACCCCGCCCGCGGCGATCACCGACGACAGGGTCAGCATCGTCCAGAAGGCCGAGCGCTTGGCCCTGCTGTCACCGGCCGAGAGGTCGAGGTCCTCCACCATCTCGTCCAGCGTGCGACGTTGTGTGGCCGGGACGATGCGTTCGAGGAGTGCGCTGAGCATGGCCCGAGTATCGCCCCCGGGGTCCCTCCGGCCAGGTCAGACACGGCGGGCGCGGGACGGGGGAGGACGCGGGGTCGTTGTCAGGAGGCCCGCCGGGTGCGGCCGGGGCCGAGGTGGCCGGGCGCGGCGTCGGTCCGGAGCACAAGCGCTACGCCGTCACGGAGTCGGGTGTCACCGACGTCGAACTCTGGCTGGTCCGGGCGGAGCGCCCGGAGCCCTACCTCCAGAGCACGCCGCACACCAGGGTGGTACTCGCCCTGCTGCGGACGATGCGCCCGGAGGGACCGCGCTGGGAGTGACAACCGCCCGTCGCCCCCGATTCCCGAGGTCACCGGTGTGCCCCGGGGACGCGGGCGGCCCCGGAACCTAACGTGGGCCGCATGCGCGTACTTGTCACCGGCGGGGCGGGGTTCATCGGGTCGCACGTGGCCGAGGCCCTGCGGGATGCCGGGCATACGGCGGTGACCCTCGACGTCCTCCTGCCGCAGGCGCACGCGGGGAGGCCACCGGGCGACGCCGGGGTCGACCTGGTCTGCGACGTCCGTGACGGCGAGGCCGTGGAGCGTGTGCTGCGCGGGGTGGACGTCGTGTGCCACCAGGCGGCGATGGTGGGCCTGGGCGCGGACTTCGGCGACGCGCCGGACTACGTCGGATGCAACGACCTGGGCACCGCGACGCTGCTGGCCGCGATGGCCCGCCGGGGTGTGCGCGACATCGTGCTCGCCGGGTCCATGGTGGTCTACGGCGAGGGGGCCTACACCTGTACGGAGCACGGCCCGGTCCGGCCCGGGCCCCGGCGGGAGGCCGACCTGGCCGCCGGTCGCTTCGACCCCCCGTGCCCGCGCTGCGGGGCGCCGCTGGCCCCCGGGCTGGTCGGCGAGGACGCCCCGACCGACCCGCGCAACGTCTACGCCGCCACCAAGCTGGCGCAGGAACACCTCTGCGCGGCGTGGGCGCGGGCCGTCGGCGGACGCGCGATCGCACTGCGCTACCACAACGTCTACGGTCCCGGCATGCCGAGCGACACCCCGTACGCGGGTGTGGCGTCCTTCTTCCGGTCGGCTCTGGCCAGGGGCGAGGCCCCGCGCGTGTTCGAGGACGGTCGCCAGCGGAGGGACTTCGTGCACGTCCGCGACGTGGCCGACGCCAACGTGGCGGCGGTGGCGGCTCTCACGGGACGACCGGAGGGCGTCCTGTCCGCGTTCAACACCGGCAGCGGAACCCAGCACACGGTCGGTGAGATGGCGTGGGCGCTGGCGGAGGCGCACGGAGGACCGTGCCCGGTGGTGACCGGTGACTACCGGCTGGGCGACGTCCGGCACATCACCGCGTGCTCCGCGCGCCTGACCGAGGACCTCGGCTGGCGTCCGCGTGTGGGCTTCGCCGAGGGCATGCGGGAGTTCGCGCGGGCGGGGCTGCGCGCCCGTGCCGGGGCCGACGTGCCGGCGAGGTGACGGTGCTGTCCGCGTGTCGTGGGACGTCCCTCCCCCGCGGGAGCCGTTTCGCTACGTAGCGTGATCATCGTGATCAATGAGCGACATGGGAGCGACGACTCCGCTGTGTACTCCGACCAGACCGCGAGGGACCCCGAGGTCCCGCCGGGAGAGCACCGGCGACCACCGGTGGACGTGATCCTGCCGTGCCTGGACGAGGCGGCGGCCCTGCCATGGGTCATCGAGCGCGTCCCCTCCGGATGGCGGCCGATCGTCGTGGACAACGGGTCCACGGACGGTTCGGCGCGCATCGCCGAACAACTGGGCGCATCGGTCGTCACCGAACCGCGGCGAGGGTTCGGGGCGGCCTGCCACGCGGGGCTCCTCGCCGCCACCGCCGACATCGTCTGCTTCTGCGACTGCGACGCCTCGCTCGACCCGGCACTGCTCCCGCGCGTGGTGGAGGCGGTGCGCGAGGGAACCGCGGACCTGGTCGTGGGCCGTCGCCGCCCCACCGTCGGAGGCGCCTGGCCCGCCCACGCCCGCGTGGGCAACGCCGCGGTGACACGGATGCTGCGCAGGCGCAGCGGGGTGCGGCTGCGCGACGTCGGTCCCATGCGGAGCGCGCGGCGGGAGGACCTCCTCGGGCTCGGCCTGACCGACCGGAGGTCCGGCTACCCCCTGGAGATGGTCGTGCGCGCCGCGGACGCCGGATGGCGGATCGACGAGGTGGACGTCCCCTACCTCCCGCGGACCGGTGCCTCCAAGGTGACGGGGACGTGGCGGGGGACGTGGACGGCGGTGCGGGACATGTCATCGGTGCTGCGCGGGCCCGCGGCGCCGAGACCGGCGCGGTCGGCGGGGAGGGGCCGGTGAACGGCCTCGGGGAGGACGTTCCGGCGGCCGGGGCCGCGACGCTCCTCGTCATCGCCAAGGAACCCGTCCCCGGCAGGGTCAAGACGCGGCTGACCCCGGAGTACACGCTGGAGGAGGCGGCCCGCCTGGCCGCCGCCGCGCTGTCGGACACGTTGGACACCGTGCTGTCGCTTCCGGCCCGCAGGAGGGTGCTGGCTCTGGAGGGGCAGCCTGGCCCGTGGCTGCCGGACGGGGGGTTCGACGTGGTCCCCCAGTCGGGCGGCGGACTGGACGAGCGATTGGCCGCCGCGTTCGCCCGGTGCTCGGGCCCGACCCTGCTGCTCGGCATGGACACACCGCAGGTCACGGCCGCGATCCTGGCCCCCGTGCTGGCCGCTGACGCCTGGACGCGCGCGGACGCGTGGTTCGGACCGGCCGAGGACGGCGGGTTCTGGGCGCTCGGCCTCGCCGAACCCGACCCCGATCTGCTGCTCGGCGTGCCGATGTCGACGGCACGGACCGGCCGGGTGCAGCGCCGGCGCCTGACCGCCGCGGGTCTGCGGGTGGCCGACCTGCCGCTCCTGACGGATGTGGACACCGCCGCGGACGTCGCCCGGGTCGCGCGCCAGGTCCCGGGCAGCCGGTTCGCTCGGGCCGTCGCGGACCGAACGACGGGACTCGTGCGATGAACGCGGCCGAGACCGCCGCCTCCCCCGTGGACGTGGCGGCGTGGCGGTGCGATCCGTACACCGAGGCGCTCGTCCGGGAGCGCGGGCCGCTGTTCCTGCGCCGCCCCGACGGATCGACCCTGCCGCTGGACGTCGAACGCTGGTGCGGGGGGATCGACGCGGCCGACACGGCCGTACTGGAGCGCTGCGAGGGCGGTGTCCTGGACGTGGGGTGCGGCCCGGGCCGACTGGTCGCGGAGCTGGCCGACCGCGGCTGGCGGGCGCTCGGCGTGGACCTCAACCCGATGGCCGTGGCGCACGCCAACGCCTCGGGCGGACGGGCGCTGTGCCAGTCGGCGTTCGATCCGGTGCCCGAGGAGGGAGATTGGCACACCGCTCTGCTGGTGGACGGCAACATCGGTATCGGCGGTTCCCCGGAGAGGCTGCTCGCCCGCGCGCGGGAGCTGGTCCGAGCCGGAGGGCTGCTGATCGTCGAAGCCGCCCCCGAGGACGTCTGCGAACGCATGACCGCGCGGATCACCGACGGGCGGGGAAGGGCGGGCGCCCCCTTCCCCTGGGCACGGCTGGGGGTGCCCGCCCTGCTGCGCCTGGCGACGCGGGCGGGGTGGTCCCGTGACGACACGTGGGAGGTCCGGGGGCGCCGTTTCGCGGCTCTGCGCTCCGGGCGGGACGGGGCGACGGGAGGGGTGTCGCCGGGTACGGCGGGGCCTCAGTCCGAGCGGTCCGCGACGGAACCACGTGTGTACCGCACCGCTCCCAGCGCTGCGGAGGCGGCGAACAAGAAGGCGCAGACCAGCAGCCAGCGTCCGGCGAACGGGTGGCCGGGAAGCCCGCTCTTGGACAGATAGGAGTCCGAGGGGCCGAGGATCAGCGGGAAGTAGACCACGAACAGCAGTGCCGAGACGACCGCGGGCACGCGCACGTGGTTGATGAGTCGGTTCCGTCTCCCGCCGCCGCCCTCCGCGGCCCGCCTCCTCCGCGTCAGCCGTCCGGCCACGCCCTGCCAGGCGCGGTCGATCAGGGTGTAACAGGGGAGGAACACCAGGTCGTGGAGGACGGCGGCGCCGACGAACCACACCGCCACGCCGAGGGCGTCGCCGGCCAGGAGCCGCGCCCCCGCGTAGCCGATGAGGGCGAAGGCCCCGATCATGAGCAGGAGGTGCCACACCGGGGCCCCGTACCAGCGGCGCAGGGCGGCCATCACGCCTCCCCGAAGGTGAGGCGTCCGACCCACTTGGTGTTGTGCACGCCGGGGGCGGCCGGAACGATGACGCGGGCCGGATACCCGTGGTCGAGGGAGAGGTCCGCGCCGTTGACGCGCAGCGCCAGCAGCGAGCGGGGGTCGCCGACCTGGTTCGCGCGCAGCGCGACGCGGGTGAAGCTCCCCGTGCGCTGGACGGACTCCACGAACACGCCGACGGGCCCCGTGGCCCCGACCAGGTCGGCCAGGTCGGCGAGACGGACCCCGGACCACTCCTGGTCCTCGGTCGACCATCCCTCCACGCACGCGATCGGCAGCGCGGCACGGTGCTGGGAGAGGGCGAGCAGCTCCGCCCTGGTGAGAGCGGTCTGCGCCGTCGGACCGCGCACGGTCAGCCGCCAGCCGTCACCGACGTCGCCCTCACCGACACGGGCCCGGGCCGCGGTGGTGTTGACGGGGAAGTCGTTGGGGCCGTCACCGGAGAGCCTGCCCCGCGGAGCCAGCAGGGCGGTCGCCCGCAGCGGTCCGCCGATGCTCTGCCCCGCGGTCACCGCGAACAACGTCAGCGACCCCAGCCCCACCACGCCCAGGACGCCGGCGCGCGAGATGGTCGGGGGCGCGGGGTTCGGACTGACGAGCCCGGACCCGTCGGACGATTCTCCGCCGGGGCCCTCTCCCGACCCGGGCGGTGGGGCGTTCCAGCGGCCTTCGCGCAACGTCCGGACCATGATCGGCACCTTGGTGGCGAGGTGGACGGCGAACCCCCCGAGGAACACCCACGAACCGTAGAAGTGCAGGACGTAGAAGGATCCGGGGAAGACGTACTCGAGCTGGACGTTCAGCACCCCGGTGGCGAAGACGAACAGGGCCCCGCCCACGAGGCAGAGCAGCGACAGCCGTTCCAGGGCGTGGGCCGCGGAGCGGACCGGGGGCCAGGCGAAGAAGAGGGGGATGACCGACCAGAGCTTCGCCAGCAGGACCGGCACCAGCACGATGCCCAGGGTGACGTGGAGTCCTTGGGTGAGCCGGTAGAGCCAGTGCGGATCAGTGGGCCAGGGGAAGAGGTAGAACCCGAGCAGGCCCTTGCCCGGCGTCTTGTCGTTGACCGGGGACAGGTCGGGGTTGTACGAGGCGTACGACAGCAGCCCGGTGACCGTGACGACCGTGATTCCGACGAGCAGGACCGCGCCCAGCACCGACGTCGTCCAGGGGCCACGGGCAGGACTGCGCCAGAAGCCCGGGCGTGTGGGGCCGACGGGCGGCCCGTCGCGCAGGAACGCCCGCACCCCGCGCTCCCGCCCCGAGCCCCCGGCCGCCGTGGAGCCGGAGGCGTCGGTCCGATCGGTGCCCTCGTCCATGTGCGCCTTCCTCGGTCCCTCGTCGTGCCGGGCCGCGCCCGCGATCATGCTAGGTCGGCCGGTCCCCGCGCCCTAGCAGTGAAACGCGCTCTGAACAGGCGTTCTCCTGTCATCGGCGACACTCCGGCCGACACCGTGGCCCCACCGGGACTGTGACCTAAAGTGACGATGTGAAACCGCGCGGCTACCAGAGACACGTTCGCGAGGCCGTCGGCGACGAACGTGCCGGACGTGGGCTCGACGCGCTCACCGCGGTCGCCGCCCTCCTGCTCGTCGGGGCGGCCGCGGTCGTCGGAACCTCCATCGAGCGCGCCGACGGCACCCTGCACGTGGGCTGGCCGCCGCTCTACGCCTCCTGGCTCCCGCACACGGGGCCGGGAACCGTTCCCGCGACCGCGCTGGCCGTGGTGGCGGTCCTCTACGGCACCCACCTGGCGCGGGCCCTCCCCTGGCGCGGCCTGGTGGCGGCCGTGTGGGCGGCGTCCGTGGCGTGGACGCTGTCCCTCGCCCTCGTCGACGGTTGGCGCGGCTTCACGGAGCCGCTGGAGTCCCCCTACGAGTACCCGGCGTCGGTCGACCGCTTCGGTGACGTGGGCGCGGCGCTGCGCGGGTTCACCGGGCACATCCTCGTCGGGCAGCCCGACAACTGGCCCACACACGTCGCCGGGCATCCCCCCGGGGCGATCCTCACGTTCGTCGCCCTGGACCGGGTCGGGCTCGGCGGCGGCGCCTGGGCGGGGATCTGGTGCGTCGTGGTCGGGGGGTCGGCCGCCGCGGCCGTCCTCGTCGCCCTCCGCGCGCTCGGGGCCGAGCGCGCGGCGCGGTCCGCGGCCCCGTTCCTGGTGCTGTTCCCCGGAGCGGTCTGGGTGGGCGCGTCGGCCGACGGCTACTTCGCCGCGGTGGCGGCGTGGGGTCTGGCCCTGCTCGCGGTGGCGGCGGCTCCGGGCGCCCGGGCGCCCCGGGCGGCGGCGCTCACGGCCGGACTCCTGCTGGGGTGGACGGTGTACCTGTCCTACGGGCTGGTCCTGCTCGCGATCCCCGCGGTGGCCGTCCTGGTGTGCGCGCGCACCGCCCGACCCCTGCCCCTCGCCGTCGTGGGGGCGCTGTCCGTGGCCGCGGCCTTCACGGTGGCGGGGTTCTGGTGGTGGGAGGGGTACCGCCTGGTGGTGGAACGCTACTACCAGGGAGTGGCGGCCGTCCGGCCGTACGGCTACTGGGTCTGGGCCAATCTGGCCAACGCCGTACTCGCGGCCGGGATCGCCTCCGCGGCGGGGCTGCGGCGGGTGCTCTCCCTGCTGCCGGGAGAGGTGCGCTCCCTACCGCGACCGGCCACCGGGTCGGACACCGGCGTGGTGGTCCTCCTCGTGGCGGCCGCGTTCTGCGCGATCTCCGTCGCCGACCTGTCGGGCATGAGCAAGGGTGAGACGGAGCGCATCTGGCTGCCCTTCCTCGTGTGGCTCGTTCCCGCCGCCGCCCTGCTGCCGCACCGCGACCGCCGCGTGTGGCTCGCCCTCCAGGCCGCGGCCGCCCTCCTGGTCAACCATCTGCTGCGCACCGGATGGTGAGGAACACACGGGAGACGCCCCCGAACGCGGAGGCGGACGTCTGTACGATGTCGTCCGCGGTCTCCGGTTCCGTCCGTGTGCCCGCCCCACCCAGGCAGGAGAGGCATCGCCATGGCCGACACCACGATGCGGGCGGTTCAGTTCGACGGGCCCGGAGGGCCGGAGGTGCTCCGGATCCGCGACGTTCCCATCCCCGCGCCGACCAGCGGTCAGGTACTCGTCCGCGTGCACGCGGCCAGCGTCAACCCCGCCGACGTCGCCAGCCGCCGGACGCGTTTGGGCCGGTTCCCGCGCGGTACCGGCATGGACTACGCGGGTGAGGTGGCCGAGGTCGGTCCCGGAGCCACCGACCTCCGGCCCGGGCAGAGGGTGTGGGGCTACCTCGGCACCCACGGGCACGAAACCGGTGCCGCCGCCGATTACCTCCTCGCGCGGCGCGAGCAGGTGGCGGCGGCGCCCGCGTCCGTCGACTCCGTGTCGGCGGCGGCGCTGCCCACGGTCGGGACCACCGCCCTGGAGGCTCTGCGGGACAAGCTGCGCCTGCGGTCCGGGCAGCGGCTCCTCGTGGTGGGCGCCAGCGGAGGAGTCGGCGGCACCGCGGTCCAGCTCGGCCGAGCCATGGGGGCGAGTGTCACGGCCGTGGCCAGCGCGCGCAACGCCGACCTCTGCCGTGAGCTTGGCGCCGACCGGGTCATCGACTACGCCTCGACTGGGGCGGACGCGTCGGGGCGGGAGTTCGACGCGCTCCTGGACTGCCACGGCGCCGCCCTGCGCCGGTACCGTCGGCTCCTGCTCCCCGGCGGCCGGGCCGCCACGATCGCCGTCAAGGCCTTCCCCTACGCCCTGTGGTCCCGGCTGCTCCCGGGTCCCGGCGTCCGTGTCGTCATCTCCCGGCCACGGAGGAGCGACATGGAGGCATTGGCCGGACACGTGGACCGCGGTGAGCTGCGCCCGGTCGTCGAGCGGGTCTACCCGCTGGTGGAGGTCCAGGAGGCCCACCGGGCGGTCGAGACCGGCCACGCCCGCGGAAAGCGCGTGCTGGATCTGCGCCGGTAGGGGCGCGGCGCCCCGTCGGCGTGCGTTCCCTCAAGGCCCGGGACGTCCTGAGCGCGGGTGTCGGGTTCGACGAGGTCCGCCTCGAACTCACCGGGTCCGCCCTACCCCTCGGCGGCTCGACCGGTGCCCCAGTGTGAGGGCCGGACGAGCCCCGGGGGCAGCCTGGTGGCGGCGTCGCCCCTGGCCGCGTTCACCTGCGGCTGTGTGAGGAAGAGGCTTCCGGTCAGGTCGGCGCCCCGCAGGTCGGCGTCGCGCAGATCCGCCCCGAGGACGTCGGTCCTCCTCAGATCGGCGCGGCGGAGGTCGGCGGCGATGAGGTAGGCGCCGCGCAGGGTGGCGCCCCGCAGGTCGGCACCGCGCAGATCCGCCCCGATCAGATCGGCTCCCCGGTGGTTCTCCGTACGGCCGGACGCCTCATCGCGCACCAACGCGCTGGCACGTGACAGCAGATCGCCCACCTCGCCGCGAACCGCTGTGACGTCCACGTCCGCGAGTCGCTCGGCGCGGCCCTGGCTGAGGTGGTCGACGTGGTCCCGTACCCGGCGCAGGTCCCCGTGGAGGGAGTGCGCCGCGGGAAGGGCGAGCGCCTCGGTGAGGTACCAGAGCAGTTCGTGGAGTTGGCGCATGACGCCGAACACGTCGAACATCCGCCGTGCCGTCTCGGGGCGGGCTCGCCAGTCCCGTCCGTCGAAGGTGACCCGGGAGACCTTCTGCCCGGCCCCGAAGCAGTCGAAGACGGTGCAGCCCGAGAAACCCTTCTCCCGCAGCCGCGCGTGGACACCGCAGCGGAAGTCCTCCTGGAGGTTGGTGCACGGCTGCCCGGCGTCCTTGTCGACCGGGAAGTCGGCGGAGGCGGAGAAGGGCAGGGCGACACAGCACAGACCGAAACAGTTCGCGCAGTCGGCCCGCAGGTGGGAACGGTCGTCCGTCACGTGTTGCCGGTCCTGGTGGGGCACGGGTGTTCTCCTCGGGAACGGAGGGGGAGCGAAGGTGACGAACCGTTTCGTTCGTCCGCACCATCGTCACCCAACACCATGTGTCCCCGAACCGGACCGGCACCGGGCCGGGAGGTCAGACCACCGTGAGCGTGGCCCGAGCGAACCGCGGGTCGGAGTCCGCGGCCAACGCCTCCGGTCGGTCGGCCACCACACGGACCGTCGGCACCTCGTCCCCGGTCGCCCAGGCGGACGTGTCCTCCAGCTCGCGCAGCTTCTCGGTCACGTCGAAGCTGAACGTCCGGCCTTCCGGATGCGGCTCGTCCCCGACGTTGTCGAAGAAGGCCAGCAGACCCACGAAGGCGGGGCCGTCCGGGTCGGTGCCGGACCGGTCGCCGCCGAGCAAGACGCTGAAGGGAGAGCAGGGCTGCCGGGTGGCCCGTACGCCCTCGAAGGTGAGTAGGACCCGCTCGTCGCCGCCATCGCCCGTCGTGGTCGTCTGGAGCGCCTCCGCGCCGCCCGGCGCGGGGGTGAGGGTGACGATGTTCCGGGCCGCCAGGCGCGTCTCCTCCTCGGTGGTCGCGGCCAGCTCGTCCGTCTGCCCGGGTGGGACGACGAACGGCGCGAAGTTCGACGTGTCCGTGCCGGTGCCGTCGGTCAGCGAGTCGTACTCGTACGCGTGGTCGGGGAATGCGAACACGTCGCCCTCCAGAACGTGCCGGCTCCCGTCCGCGTCGCGCAGCAGGAAGGGTTCGTCGTCCTGGGGGCCGTGTTTGGGGCGTACCGCCGGCCACCGCCAGCCGGTCGGCGACGTGTGTGAGGGGTCGGCCGCCATCCAGGCGTACCACAGGCGGTCGATGTTGCAGTGGTGCAGCCAGAACACCGGATCCCCGGCGGCCGTGGGGACGGCTCCCATCAGGCCGCCGACCGTACCGTGCACGATGTCGTGCGGCCGGTGCTCGAACGCCCGGGAGAAGCCGGAGGAAGCGCCGGGGGTGTCCTCGGGCGGCCAGAAGCACGTTTGGGCCATCGCCTCGCTCGGGTCCACCTCGGTCGGAGTCAGAGGCTCGGCGCCCCGGCACCGCCCTTCGGTGTCGTACGGGGGGAGGTAGAGCGGGTTCTCCTCCTCCCGGCCGTCAGGGCCGCGCATGGTCCGCTGCCGGAAGGGGAGCGGGACCCTGCGGTACTTCTCGGAGCCGTCGCCGGGCTCCCGGTGGGCGTAGTTCCAGTAGGGGAGTGCCCAGTCGAACTGGTCCCACTGGCCCAGGTCCTCCACGATGACGCGCCGGACGATGCGTTCGAAGTAGTAGAGGTACCAGCGGTGCCAGGGAAGGAAGTACCGGTCGCCGTGCGGGCACTGACGCCACTCGGGCGGATCTCCGTCCCGCTGTGGCGTGGGCTTGCCGTGGGTGTACCACTGGAACAGCCAGGAGTCGTGCCGGTCCGGTGTGCCGTCCCGCTGTTTCATCCAGCCGACCGCCCTGGCGTACCAGTACAGCCGTGGATGCCAGTCGCCGGTCACGGGATCGAAGAGCGTGGCCACGTCCTGGCGCACGAACGGGCTCAGGGCCGGTCGCCGCCGCTGGAACGGACCCGCCGCGGTGGCGGTGCCGGGCAGTCCCGCGCCGAGCGCGACGGCCCCCGCGCCCGCGAGCAGGAGGGAGCGCCTGGACAGGCTCATGTCGTTCCTCCGGAATGATCTCGGGTGCTCCGGCCGGGAGCGGGCCCGTGCGCACGCGAACCCCGACTCCCGGGGGAGTGATCGCTGGACGGAATGTCAGGAGCGTCAGCGGACCGCGGCGGGCACGAGACACCCCAGGGCACAACTCGGCTACTCTCCGTAACCATAGGTCGCCTGGGTTGAAAGTCTCGGACCCTGCTCCGGCGTTTTCCGTACGCCCGCGCGGAGAAGCTGGAACGGTCTTCGGCCGTCCCGCGACAACGTCGGGGCGGTGCCCCCGCCTGGTCTATTCCGTTCGCTTGTCCAGTTCCGGGAGGGTGCGGGCCACGGCGACGACGTAGGAGCGCGTGTCCGGCACGCCTTCCGGACCGCGGCCCAGGATCAGGCGCGTCATCTGGGGAAAGGCCAGCGGCCAGACGGCGATGCCGACGACCGCCAGGAAGGTGGCCGCGGCCGCCTCGTCGTCCAGGGGTGCTCCGGTCGCCTCGGCCAGGGCCGCGGCCTTGCGCGCGTAGTGCCCGCTCCGGAGCTGTTCGTCGGGCAGGAGGTCGCTGCCGTAGTGCAGGGCCTCCCACATCATCAACCTCGTCATCTCGGGGTTGTCCCGATGGAAGTCGAAGATCCGTCCCGCGTACTCTCCCAGGTCGCCGCAGGGAGGGCCGACCTTGGCCGCGTGCTCGCTCAGGGCCTGCGCGACCACCGCGGTGAACAGGTCCGCCTTGCTGCCGAAGTGACTGTAGATGCGCTCCTTGTTGATCCCGGCGTGGAGGGCGATGCGGTCGACACGGGCTCCGCTCATGCCGTGCGCGGCGAACTCCGAGCGTGCGGCCGCAAGCAGGCGGGCTCGCGTGTGTTCCGAGCGGCTGCTCAAGGACATGCCGAGAGCATAGCGGATCAAAACCAACTCATTAGTTTGCTTGGCCAGGAGATTCATCCGACAAGTTGGTCAGATTCACGTGGAAAAACACCCCAAACCACCACAAACCACCCAAACAAGGGATTGCGTACCTACTAGTAGGTTGGCTAAAGTCCCCAGCCATGCAGTCAAGCACTACTGACGTCTGGGCAACGGGTCTGGGCGCCATGACTCCGCTCGGCGCCGACGCCACCACGACCTGGTCGGCGATGCGCGCAGCCGAGAACGGTGTCTCCCCTCTCGAACAGAGCTGGGCACAGACACTTCCCGTGCGCATCGCGGCCCAGCTGCCCACCGACCCCGCCGAGGCGCTGGAGCGCACGGAGGCCCGTCGGCTCGACCGCTGCGAGCAGATGGCGTTGGCGACCGCACGCGACGCCTGGGACGACGCCGAACGCCCCGAGGTGGACCCCGAGCGCCTGGCGGTGGTGATCGGCACCGGCATCGGCGGCATCGGTTCGCTGCTTGACCAGAACCAGACCCTGATGACCTCCGGACCCCGGCGGGTATCCCCCCACACCGTGCCCATGCTGATGGCCAACGGGCCCGCCGCCTGGGTCAGCATGGAGTTCGGCGCCCTCGCCGGAGTGCACTCCCCGGTGAGCGCCTGCGCCTCGGGCGCAGAGGCGCTCGCGCTCGGCCTCGATCTCATCCGCTCCGACCGTGCCGACATGGTCATCGCCGGTGGCGTCGAAGCCAGCATCTATCCACTCACGCTGGCCGCCTTCGCCCGCATGATGGCACTGTCGACCGACAACGCCACTCCGGAACTCGCCTGCCGCCCCTTCGACACCGGCCGCAACGGCTTCGTCCTCGGGGAGGGCGCCGCGATCGTCGTTCTGGAACGGGCCGAGCACGCCCGTGCCCGGGGGGTGACGACACCCCACGGCCGACTGCTCGGTGCGGGCCTCAGCGCCAGCGCGTCCCACATCACCGCCTCGGACACGCCGGGCCAGGTCCGCGCCATACGGCAGTCCCTGCGCACCGCCGACCTGAGCCCGACCGACGTGGGCGTCGTGCACGCCCACGCGACCTCGACACCGCAGGGTGACGTGGCGGAGGCCGACGCCATCACCTCCGCGCTGGGAACCCACCCCGTGGTCACCGCCACCAAGTCCATGACCGGACACCTCCTCGGGGCCTCGGGCGCGCTGGGAGCCGTCGCCGCGATCCTCTCGCTGCGCGACGGAACGGTGCCGCCCACCCGCAACCTGCGGGACCTCGATCCCGAGGTCGACTGCGACGTCGTCACCGGTACCGCCCGCACCGGCCACTGGGACTGTGCCCTCGTCAACTCCTTCGGCTTCGGGGGGCACAACGTCTCCCTGGTTCTCGGCCGCCCCTGACCCGCCTCGGCCGGGGCCGGCAGGCCCCGACGCGCTGCCCGACGGCAGCACCCCACCCCACCCCACAGAAACCGATGGTGTGACGTGAGAGAACCGAACGGCACGCCGCGCGGCGGCTGCCCGATCGAACTCGACGAGGAGTTCTACGCCGACCCCTACCCCGTCTACCGGACCATCAGGGACTCCGGTAACACGCCGACGCCCGTGGTCCTGAAGACCGGGATGGCCTACCTCCCGCCGGGGCTCAAGGCGTGGCTCGTGACGTCGTACGAGGACGTCACCTTCGTCTTGCGCGACCCGAGGTTCCGCAAGAGCATCGACGAGGCCATGCCCCTGTTCGCGGCCAACGCGGGCCAGGAACAGGGCGCCGCGGGCGACCGGGGCCGAGCCTCGCTGCTGTACGACAACATGGCGAACAACGACCCGCCCAAGCACACCCGACTGCGCAAGCCGCTCAACACGATCTTCACCGCCCGTGCGGTCGCGGCGAAGCGTGACGACATGCGCCGGGCGGCCGACGAGGCCCTCGACGCCCTCGTTGGAGAGGACAGCTTCGACCTCGTGCGGGACTTCGCCCTCCCGTACTCCGTCTCGGTCATCTGCGACACGTTGGGTGTCCCCCGCGGCGACCGGAGCCGGTTCAACTCGTGGGTGCAGACCATCACGGGCGCCGCGGAACCGGAGGCGCTGCGCCGTGACGCCGACCGTATGGTGTCCTACCTGAGCGAGCTGATCCGTGCCCGACGCGACGACCCGGAAGACGACGTCCTCACACAGCTGGCCGCGTCGCTCGACGACCGGGAAGCCGTGGCGCAGGCCTACGCCCTGCTGGCGGCCGGATACGAGACGAGCGCCAACCTCATCGTGACGGGTCTGCTCACCCTCGAACGCGACCCGGAGCAGAAACGGCGTCTGTGGGCGGATCCCTCCCTGGTGCCCGGAGCCGTCGAGGAGCTGCTCCGCCACCAGTCACCGTTCAACCTCTCGCTCTACCGCTACGTGACCGAGCCGGTCGAGGTGGGCGGGGTGGAACTCCCGGCGGGCTCCATCGTCTTCCTCTCCTTCGCCGCGGCCAACCGGGACGGCGCGCGCTTCGACGACCCGGACGCCCTCGACGTCACCGCACCGCGAGGAGAGCACCTCGCGTTCGGCGGGGGCATCCACAACTGCATCGGTAAGCACCTCGCACGGCTCGAAGCCGAGGTCGCCTTCGACACCCTCATCCGCCGCTGCGCCGACCTGTCGATCGTCACCCCCTCCGACCGGTTCGACTGGAAGGCCAGTCCGACGTTTCGCGGCCTGAAGAGCCTCACGGTCGCACCTGGGCCACGGGCCTGACCGCTTCCCCCACCACCCTCCCCTCCCTCCCCTCCACGCACCCACCCCGCGCGTCCGCCATCACCCGTGCCCACGCGCAGTCACCCCCTCGGAGCGCATCCGTGACACCTGTCGCCATCATCGGCCTGGCCTGTCGGTTTCCCGGGGCGAAGAACCCCACCCGGTTCTGGGCCAATCTCGTCGGCGCCGTCTCCAGCGTCGGCGCCGTCCCCAAGGGACGATGGGCCGACCGAAGACCCGTGCCGGGCGCGCCTCCGGCCGGCACCGGAGGCTTCCTGCCCGACCCCGACCTCTTCGACGCGGAGTTCTTCGGTGTCTCGCGCAGGGAAGCGCAGTACATGGACCCGCAGCAGCGCCTACTGCTGGAGCTGGCATGGGAGTGCGTCGAGGACGCCGGCCTCTCGGCCGACGGGCTGCGGGACACGCGCTGGGGCGTCTTCGTCGGCGCCGACGCCGACGACTTCCGGATGCGCTACTTCATGAACGGATCCCTGGACCGGTTCGGCCACATGGGCACCAGCAGCTGCATGCTCGCCAACCGGGTGTCCCACCACCTGGGCCTCCGAGGCCCCAGCGAGGTCACCGCCAGCGGCCAGTCCTCCTCCCTGGTCGCGCTCCATCGCGCCGTCGGCGCCCTACGGCTCGGTGAGTGCTCGGCCGCACTCGTCGCCGGAGTCAACCTCAACCTGCTGGGGGCCGTCACCGAGCAGGTGCGGCTGTGGGGCGGACTGTCACCGGACGGCCGGTGCCACACCTTCGACGAGAGGGCGAACGGATACGTCCGGGGCGAGGGAGCCGGTTGCGTCGCCCTCAAGCCGCTGGACGCGGCGGTGCGGGACGGTGACCACGTCTACGCGGTCATCCGCGGCAGCGCCACCGCCAACGACGCCGGCCGGGGAGCGGGCGGCCTCGGAGTCCCCGCCGCCGAGGCCCAGCGCGAGGCGATCACCGCGGCGCACGAGGCGGCCGGCGTCACCGCCGAACGTGTGGCCTACGTGGAGCTCCACGGCACCGGGACCGCGGTCGGGGACCCGGTGGAGGCCGAGGCGCTCGGTGCGACCGTGGGACGGCACCGCTCGAAGGACGACCCGCTGCCCGTCGGTTCCGTCAAGACGAACATCGGCCACCTGGAAGCCGCCGCCGGCATCGCCGGGCTGATCAAGGCGTGTCTGATGGTGCACCACGGCCATCTGCCGCCCACCCTCAACCACGGTCGGCCGCACCCCGGCATCCCGCTGGACGAGCACAACATCCGGGTGGTCACCCGGCCCGAGCGGCGGACGTTCGGCCCCCGGGACGTCATCGGGGTCAGCTCCTTCGGCATGGGCGGCACACACGCGCACGTGCTGCTCGGAGCGCCGGACGACCGGTCGGCGCCGTACGGCGCCGAGGGGTCCCCGGACCGGAGCGCCGACTCCGGGAAGGACGGTCACGAGGCCGCCGTCTGGTGCCTGTCCGGATGTTCCCGCGACGCCGTCCTCGACCTGGCCCGGGCCCTGCTCGACCACCCGTTCGACGAGTCCGCCGGCACGGTCTCGGACATCGGGCGCGCCCTGAGCGTCCGAAGCCACCGGGAGTACCGGGCCGCCGTCCTGGGTTCCGACTGGAACCAGATCCGGCGGGGATTGGCGAAGATCGTCTCCGGACACGATCTCGCGGTCCCCGCGGAGTGGATGCCCCGGACCCCCGGGCGCCGAGACGACGCGGTGCGCGCCGCGAGCGCCTACGTGCACGCGGGCGACGTCACGGGTGTCCGCGGCCACCTCGGCGAACGGCGGCGCGCGGTACCACTGCTGCCCACCTACCCCTTCCAACGCCGGCCCTTTCCCCTGCCGGACGGGCACGCGGGCCCCGGCACGCGTCCCGTGCCCCGGCGGCAGGACCCGGATCCCGGTGTCCGGTCCGACGCCCCGCCGTCCGGCGCGGCCGACAGCGCGCGCCCCGCACCGCGCTTCCTGGACCGGTGGTCCACCGCCCGCACCGCCACCGACCGCTCCTGGGCGATGCGGAGCCTGCTCGAGGACGAGCTCGCCGCCGTCCTCGACGGGCCCGCCCCCGCACAGGCCTTCGATCGCAGCTTCAGCGACCTCGGAGTCGACTCGATGACCCTTCTGGAGTTCGCGGACGCGGTCGCGGACCAGACCGGGGTCGGGATACCCGAGACCGTCCTCTTCGACCACCCCACTCTGAACGAACTGGCCGACTACCTGACGGAGAAGTTGGAGGGACAGCGTGCCTGAACACGGTCCGGTGCGGGACGACATCGCCATCGTGGGCATGGCGTGCCGGTTCCCGGGAGGGGTGAACACCCCCGAAGAACTGCGGGACATGGTCGTCCAGGGCCGCGACGCCGTGGGCGACTTCCCCGACAACCGCGGCTGGGACACCGCGGACCTCTACGATCGCGCCTACGCCCGGCAGGGCGGCTTCCTGTACGAGGCCGACTCCTTCGACGCGGCCTTCTTCGGGATCCGACCCGCGGAGGCCAAGGCCATGGACCCCCAGCAGCGGGTGCTGTTGGAGGTGGCCTGGGAGGCGGTCGAACGGGCCGGGATCGTGCCGTCGAGCCTCAAGGGCTCGTCGACGGGCGTCTTCGTCGGCGTGATGCCCAACGAGTACGGGATGCCGCTGTGGCGCTGGCAGGACGAGACGGCCGGGTACATGGGGACCGGCACCTCCACCAGTGTCGCCTCCGGCCGCATCTCCTACCTGCTCGGACTGGAGGGCCCGGCGCTCACCATCGACACGGCCTGTTCGTCGTCGGGCGTGGCCATCCACACCGCCGTGCGGTCGCTCAGGAGCGGGGAGACGGACCTGGCCCTCGTCGGCGGCTGCACCGTTCTCGCGGGACCGGGCATGTTCGTCGACTTCGCCAAGAACCACGCGCTCTCGCCCGGGGCGCGCTGCCGCACCTTCTCGGACGCCGCCGACGGCACCGTGTGGGCCGAGGGCGCGGGCGTCCTCGTCCTCGAACCACTCGCCAAGGCCCGACGCCTCAACCGCCGCGTCCTCGGCGTCATCAAGGGGACGGCGGTCAACCAGGACGGAGCCAGCAACGGGCTGACCGCCCCCAACGGCCGTGCCCAGGCCAAGGTCATCACCCAGGCGCTGGCCGACGCGGGACTCGCCCCCCAGGACGTCCAACTGGTCGAGGCGCACGGCACGGCGACCCGGCTCGGCGACCCCATCGAGGTCAACGCCATCAGCGCCACCTACGGTCGGGGCGACCGTGAGGCCCCGGTCTTCCTCGGCTCCCTCAAGTCCAACATCGGCCACTCCATGGCCGCGGCCGGAGTCGGCGGCGTCATCAAGTGCGTCACCGCGATGCGCGCGGGAGTGATGCCTCGGACGCTCCACGTCGACGGGCCGCTCAACACACATGTCGACTGGTCGAACTCGGTCGAGGTGCTGCGGGAGAACCGGCCCTGGGCCTCCCGGGACGGGGTCCGGCGCTGCGCGGTCTCCTCCTTCGGCGTCAGCGGCACGAACTCGCACGTGATCCTGGAGGGCTGGGACGACGAACCCGCCGCGGACCCCGGTGACGGGGCGGAGGACCGCCCGACCCTGCTCAAGCTCTCGGCCGCGACCCCCACGGCCCTTCGGACCTACGCCGAGGCCGTGGCCGCCCGGCTGGAGTCGGGCGAGGCCCCGTTGGACGGTGTGGAGCACTCCCTGATGCTCGCCCGCCAGGACTTCGACCACCGCGCGGTCGTGCCGGGCGGTAACCGCGGCGAGCTGATCGCCGCCGCCCGCGCGTTCGCCGCGGACCCCGCGGACTCACCGGCCGTGTACGGCGACGCCCGCCCCGTCCGCCGCCCGGTGTTCGTCTTCCCGGGCCAGGGCTCGCAGTGGCCGGAGATGGCCCGGACACTGCTGGGGCAGTCCGACGTCTTCCGGCTCCGGGTCGAGGAGTGCGCCCAGGCCTTCAAACCACACCTCGACTACGAGGTCATGCAGGTCCTCTCCGGCGAACGGACGGACATCGACCTGGAGCGCACCGACGTCATCCAGCCGCTGCTGTTCTGCGTCATGCTCGGCCTGGCCGAGATGTGGCGCTCGGTCGGAGTGGAGCCCGCCGCCGTGGTCGGCCATTCACAGGGCGAGGTCGCGGCCGCCTGTCTGGGCGGCGCCCTCAGCGTGGAGGACGCCGCCCGTGTCGTCGCCTGCCGCAGCCGGCTCCTGGAGGAGTCGGGACGCGGCGGCATGGCCGCGCTCGCCGTCTCCCCGGAGACGGCGCGGCGACTCATCGGTGAGGCCGACGCCGACCTGGTCGTCGCGGCGACCAACGGCCCCGACTTCGTCCTCGTCTCCGGCGACGACGAGCCGGGGATCGAGCGCCTGCTCGACCTCTGCGACGGCCGTGACGTCTACGCCCGCCGGGTGCCGGTGAAGTACGCCTCGCACTCACCCACCGTGGACGCCCTGCGCGACGACATCCTGGCGGCTCTGTCCGACGTCACCCCGACCCGCTCCACGATCCCCATGTTCTCCACCGTGGGAGCCGAGCCGGTCGAGGGCGACGAACTCGACGCCGCGTACTGGTACCGCAACCTGCGCGGACAGGTGCGGTTCGCTGAGACCGTCGCCGAGATGACCGCACGCGGCTATGACGCGTTCATCGAGGTCAGCCCGCATCCCGTGCTGGTCGGCTCCCTGGAGGGGATCGTGCGGCAGACCGGCGGCGACAGCCCGGTCACCCCGACCCTCAGACGCGACCAGGGGACCTGGGAACGCTTCCGCACGGCCGCCGGTGAGGCCTACGTGCGCGGCCACACGATCGACTGGCGCGCCCTGAGCGGTGATCCAGGGGAGGCCGAACCGCCTCTGGTGGATCTGCCCACCCACCCCTTCGAACGGCGGCGCTTCTGGCTGTCCGGCCCGGCGGCCCCGGCGGCCCCGAGCTCGGCACCGCCCACCGCCTCCGTCCGTGACGGGGGACATCCCTTCCTCTCCTCCGTCGTGTCGACGCACGACGGGACGGTCCTCCTCAGCGGAGACCTGTCCGTGCGCAGCCACCCGTGGCTCATGGACCACAGCGTCGAGGACACCGCTCTGCTGCCCGGCACCGCCTTCCTGGAGCTGCTGCTGGCCGCCGGTCGCGAGGTGGGCTGTCCCGACGTCGAGGAGATGATGCTCTGGGACCCGCTCCCGGTTCCCACGGACGGATCCGCCGTCGACATCCAGGTGTCCGTCCGACCGCCCGAGCCGCGGGGCGCGCGTCCCGTCGCGGTCTACTCGCGCCCGAGGGGAGACGAGGAATGGTCGTGCCACGCCGAGGGGGCGCTGACCCCGGGCGGTACGGCCGCGCGGGACACCGACCCGCCCGACGCGGTCCGCGCGGGCCGGGACGGTGAGCCGCTGCCCGCGGACGCCATGTACGAGCTGCTGCGCGGCCGCGGATACGGTTACGGGCCCGCCTTCCGCGGGGTCCGCGAGGCCGAGGACCACGGCGAGCTCAGCCGCTCGCGCATCGTCCTCCCGGACGCCGCACGCGTCAACCACCGCGGCTTCACGATCCATCCGGCGCTCACCGACGCCGCGCTCCACGCCGCCGTCGCCACCGGGCTGCTGGGCACCGCCGACCCCGGAAGCGTCGCCGTCCCCTTCGCGTTCAGCGGTGTGCGGCTGGGGGAGGCGGCCGGCGGCGAGGTCTGCCACGCGATCGCGCGCCGCACCGACGACAACGCCGTCTCGCTCGTCCTGACCGACCGGTCCGGAGCGGTGCTGCTGACCGTGTCGCGCATGGTCGTGCGCGACCTCGCGGTCGCCCCGGCCGCCCAGGACGGCACCGACACCGCCACCCTCTACGAGCTGGACTGGCGTCCGCCCGCCACCGAACCGGCGGACGACGTTCGGCTCTGCGCGGTCAGCGAGGACGACGGCCGTCTCCACGCCGTCCTGCGGGACGCCAGCAGAGGCGGCATCTCGGTGGCGACCCTGGACGAGGCCCTCATGGTCATCAGCGGCCTCCCCGGAAGATGGCAGATCGCCGTCGCCGTCTCCGAGACGGAGGGCACGGTCGGCGAGCGGGCCCACGGGACGGCGGCCGCCGCCCTGGACACACTCCAACGGTGGCTCGGCGAGGAGGACCTCGCCGACCGCGTGCTGCTCACCCTCGTCACGCGCCACTCCGTCGCCGCCCCCGGCGACGGGGAGTTCCGCCTGGGCGCGAGCGCGGTGTGGGGCATGGTCCGCTCGGCGCAGACCGAACACCCCGGTCGGGTCCGGATCGTCGACGTCGACGACGCGGCACTGGGTGAGCCCGAGGCCGTGGCCGCGGCGCTCAAGCGCTCCGAACCACAGCTCGCCGTCCGCGGCGGCCGGGTGCTGTGCCCGCAGCTGACCCATCACAGGCCGGGCCGGGCCGCTCCCCCCGATCCGGGCGACGGCGCCGTCGTCATCACCGGCGGAACCGGCACCCTCGGCCGTGAACTGGCCCGACACCTGGTGACCCGCTGGGGCGTGCGCTTCCTCGCCCTGGTGAGCCGAAGCGGGGACGGCGCTCCGGGGATCGCCGAGTTCCGCGACGAGCTGTCAGGGCTCGGCGCGGCGGTCCGGGTCGTCGCGGCCGACACCGCCGACGCCGATGACGCCCGCCGGGCGTTGGCCCAGGTGCGGGAGTGGCGGCCGATCACCGGTGTGGTGCACGCGGCGGGCCTGCTGGACGACGCCATCGTCTCCGCCATGACCCCCGAACAGCTGCACCGGGTCCTGCGGAGCAAGGTCGACTCCGCCGTGGCCCTGGACGACGCGACACGCGACGACGACCTGCGGTTCTTCACGCTCTTCTCGTCGATCTACGGTGTGCTGGGCGGCCCGGGGCAGGCGAACTACGCCGGCGCCAACACCTTCCTCGACCACTTCGCGGCGTGGCGCCGCTCCGAGGGACGGCCCGCCAACGCGGTCGCCTGGGGACTGTGGTCCGAGTCCACCGGAATGACGGGCCACCTCGACGAGCGCGACCTGCTGCGACTGCGCCGCAACGGTGTGGCGCCGTTCTCCGTCGGCGAGGGGCTGGAGCTCTTCGACCGCGCCCTCGCCAGTGACGCGGCCGTGCTGGTGGGCGGACGTGTGGCGCTGCCCGACGCGAACGCGCCCGACCCGGCCGACGTGCCGTTCCTGCTGGGCGAACTGACGGCCCGGCGCGACCGCGGGACCGCCGCCCCGGGCCCCGCCGCCGGACGGGGCGCCGCGACGCGCCACGGCTCGGCCCCGACCGACGGCGACGCCTCCCGGCCCCGGTCGTCCGGTTCCGACGGCGCGGACTCCGGCGGCGCGTCCGTCCTCGCCGTGCTGAACGATCCGGACGCGTCCGCGGACCGGCGCACCGCCGTACTGCTCAACCTGGTCACGGCACGCAGCGCCGAGCTGCTCGGCACCCGGCCCGAACGCGTCGACCCGCAGAGGTCCTTCTACGAGATGGGATTCGACTCCCTGACCTCCGTGGAGCTGCGCACACGGCTCGGCCGGGCGCTGGACGTCCGGCTCGGGGCGACCGCGGTCTTCGACCACCCCACCCCCCAGGCCCTGACCGAGCACGTCCTCGGACTGTTCGCACCCCCGGAGGAGGGAGCGACGACGCAGGCGGGCACCGCCGAGCCCGACGGAACGGAGCGAGACACCCGCACGGAGCCGGTGCCAGGGGCCGCCCGCCCCGACCCCGGGGAGTTCGGCCTCACCAAGCTCCAGGAGGCCTACGTCGTCGGCCGCGCGGGCGACTTCGAACTGGGCGACGTGCCCACCGTGCTGTACATCGAGGTCGACCTCACCGGATTCGACGTCGCGGCGGCCGAGCGCGCGCTGCGCACGCTCATCGGGCGGCACGAGATGACGCGGGCGGTCTTCACCCCCGAAGGGACCCAGCGCGTGCTGGGTGAGGTGCCGGAGTACCGCATCGCCGTGGAGGACCTCCGCGACCTCGGAGAGGAGGAGCGGACGGCCCGTCTGACGGAGCTGCACGACCAGCTGCGCACGCACGGTTTCGACATCACGGCCTGGCCGCTGTTCCTGGTGCGCGCCACGCGCCTGACCGACCGCGTCACCCGCCTGCACGTCGCCGTGGACGTGCTCATCTCGGACGGCGGGAGCAGCACACTGCTGTTCAACGAGTGGGCTCGGCTGTACCGGGACCCGCGTGCCCAACTGCCGCCGGTCGGACCGTCGTTCGAAACGTTCGTGCGCGGGATCCGCGCGCACGGCGAGTCGGAGGCGGTCGCACCGAGCCGGGAGTACTGGCGTGAGCGCGCGGCCGGACTGCCGCCCGCGCCCGAGCTCCCGCTCACCGTCAGCCTGGGCGACGTACGGACCCCGGACTTCGGCAACCGGTGCCTGCGGATCAGCGCGCCGGAGTGGGCGGCGTTCCAGCGCAACGCCGCGGCGGCCGGGGTGACCCCCTCCTGCGCGGTCCTGACCGCCTACTGCCACGTACTGGCGCGGTGGTCCAAGACCCCGGACTTCACGGTCACCATGCTGGTCTCCCAGCGCAGCGGGGTCCTCGACGTGGACATGTCCCGGACGGTCGGCAACTTCTCCTCGACCAGCCTCCTGGAGGTGCACATCGACCCCGGAGCGCCCTTCCGCGAGAACGCCGCGGCGATCCAGCGGCAACTGCTCCACGACATGGAGCACGTCGCCTACACGGGTCTCGACGTCCTGCGCGACCTGGGCCGCCTGGACGGCGGCGCCGGACGGGCGCGGATGCCCGTGGTCTTCAACAGCACCCTCGGAAGCGGCCCGCGCGCCGGGGGAGCGGAGGAGGCGGGGCCGATCGGCGCGCTGTGCCGACTCGGCGAGTCCGGCGTCCCGGTGTGGAGCGGTGTCCGCACACCCCAGGTGATCCTGGACCACCAGGCCTTCGAGGAGGAGGGGTGCCTGGTCCTCAACTGGGACGTCGTCGAGGAGGTCTTCCCCGAGGGAACCGTGGACGACATGTTCACCGCTTACGAAGGGCTGATCCGTGAACTCTGCCGTTGACAACGCCTGGACTCGGCCCGCCTGGTCCGAGCCGCACGGCGGCGCCGACACCATCCCGCCGGCCGCCGAGCACGTCTTCGCCGAGGACGCCCTGCTCCACCGCGACGTCGTGGCCCAGGCGGCGAGGACGCCGGAGGCCGTGGCCGTCGTCAGCGAGAGCCGGTCGCTGACCTACAGGGAGCTGGACGCCGAGTCCGCTCGCGTGGCCAGGGACCTGGCCGACAGCGGGGCGGGCCCGGAGGACCTGGTCGCCGTCACCATGGAGAAGGGATGGGAACAGGTCGTCGCCTGCCTCGGTGTGCTGCGGGCCGGGGCCGCCTACGTGCCCGTCGACCCGCGGTGGCCCGCGCGCCGGGTACGCGGCATCATCGAGGCGGCCGGGATCGGCCGGGCGCTGGTGCAACCGTGGCTGCGCGACGCCGTCGAGTGGCCCGAGGGCGTGCGGGTCCGAGAGGTGGCGCCGCCCGCGCCGGACGACCCGGTGGTGGCCCCTCCGGAGGTGAAGCCGTCGCCGCGCGACCTCGCCTACGTCATCTACACCTCCGGCTCCACCGGTACCCCCAAGGGGGTGATGATCGAACACGGCCCCGCGCTCAACACCGTTCTCGACGTCAACGGGGAACTGGGCCTGACGTCCCGGGACCGGGTCTTCGCCCTGTCGGCGCTCAACTTCGACCTGTCCGTCTACGACGTCTTCGGACCGCTGTCCGTCGGCGGTGCGCTGGTCATCCCCACACCGGAGGAACTGCGGGAGCCGGACGCGTGGCTGCGGCGTATGCGCCAGGACGGCGTCACCGTCTGGAACAGTGTTCCGGCGCTCATGGCGATGCTGTGCGCGTACGTGCCGACCGACATGCCCCTGCCCGCCCTTCCGCCGCTGCGCGCGGTGCTGATGAGCGGTGACTGGATCCCGGTGGCGTTGCCCGCCGACATCCGGAGACTGTTCCCCGAGGCCGCGCAGTGGAGTCTCGGCGGAGCCACGGAGGCGTCCATCTGGTCCATCTGGCACCGGATCGTCGCCTCCGACGGAGAGCTGCCGTCGATCCCGTACGGGGTGTCGATGCGCAACCAGCACGTGTTCGTCGCCGACCGTGCGATGCGGCCGCGTCCGCCGTGGGTCCCCGGCGAGATCCACATCGCCGGGGCCGGGCTGGCACGCGGTTACCTGGGGGACGCCGGACGCACCGCCCGCAGCTTCGTCACCGACCCCGCCACTGGGCGGCGCCTGTACCGCACCGGTGACTGGGGACGCCTCCTGCCCGACGGTGAGATCGAGTTCCTCGGGCGTGAGGACATGCAGGTGAAGGTCGGCGGTCACCGCATCGAGCTCGGAGACGTGGAGGCGGCTCTGCTCGGCTGCCCGGGGGTCCGGGACGCCGTGGCCGTGGTTCGCGGCGACCGCGACAAGAAGCGCCTCACCGCCCACGTCCTCCTGCGGCCGGACGCCGCCCACACGGGCGCCGAGCTGCGCGAGATGCTGACCGACCGGGTCCCGGGTTACATGGTTCCGGCGGCCGTCACGGTTCGCGACGCCTTCCCCCTGACCTCCAACGGCAAGGTGGACCGGGCCGCCCTGACCGCCGTCCCGGACGATCCGGCGGCGGAGGACGAGGCCGCCGCGCCTCCGGCCGACGACGAGGAGAAGCTGCTGCTGGACATCTGGGGAGCGTTCTTCGAGGCGCCCGCACTGTCCGTGACCGACGACTTCTTCGAACTGGGCGGCGATTCGCTGCTGGCGGTGCGGCTCGTGTCGGCGGTGCGCCGGGAACTGGGCGCCGACCTTCCCGTGGCCGCTCTGTTCGCCGCCCCCACCATCCGTGAACTGGCCCGGAGGGTGCGTGAGGAGAGGGTTGGCACGCCATCGAACGACCGTCCCGTCGTGGTGCCGATCAGGGCCGAGGGGACGGCCACGCCGCTGGTGCTGGCCCACCCCGTGGGCGGAGAGGTGCTGTGCTACGCCGAGCTGAGCCGTCGGCTCGGCGGGGACCAGCCCGTCTACGCGCTGCAGTCGCCGCACCCGAGCGGACGGGAGCCGACCCTCACCGAGCTCGTGGCCGACTACGCGCGGGCCGTCGCGCGTGACGTCCCGGGGAGCACCTACCGGCTCGCCGGATGGTCGATGGGCGGCCTGCTGTCCCTGGAGCTCGCCCGGGAGCTGGAGTCGCTGGGGCACGTCGTCGAACGGGTGGACGCGATCGACGTGACGGAGACCCCCGGGGACCTGGAGAGGGCCGAGGTGGGCGAAGCGCGGCTGCGCTCCTGGCTCGCCCGCGACCTGGCGGGTCTCACCGGTCACGGAGCCGACGCCGACCTTGAGTGTTCCTCCTTGGAAGAGCTCTTCTCCACGTTGGGTGAACGTGGGATCCTTCCCGGCGACATCGACCTGGCGGAGTTCGAGTCGACCTTCGCGCGCTTCGCCGCGAACGCCCGGGCGCTCGCGGGATACCGGCCCGAGCCGTATCCCGGAGCGGTCCACTTCATCCAGGCGGTGTCGGGCGGCGGCGCTGCGACCGCCGAATCCTGGCTGCCCGTGTGCGAGGGGGGTGTCACGGTCGCGGAGGTTCCCGGCGACCACTACACACTGCTGACACCGGAGCACGTCGACGCCGTGGTCGCCGAGCTGCGCGCCCCCTCACCGCGGCCGGTGAAGCCGGTCGGAGCCTGACGCCCACCGGAACGCGAACGCCGCGGCGCGTTCGGCGGGGAACCCCTCGCCGGGCGCGCCGCGTGGCGGAGTGGGTCGTGCCGGCGGGCTGTGCACAAAAGAAACCGCCGGGCCTGTGTGGTGTCCAGGTCCGGCGGTATCTCCACTGTCTCAAGGTGGCGCACTCGGGAGGACTCGAACCCCCAACCTTCTGCTCGATTGGGTGGGTCCCCCGACCTGCGGGGATGTCGTCTGATCTGCGGCGGAGCGGGAGAACTCATACCGGGGGATACCGGAGAATCATCGGTCTTCCCGAAGCGATGTGTACTAAATGTGTACGCCGAAGCGGGGCGCTGAACAGGCGGTGCGCGGCCGTCATCTACGCGGCTTCGGCCTCGTCGAGCGCTTCCCGATACTCCTCAGCCCATTCGGCGTCTCGCTGTTCCGGAGGGAGTCCGTCGAGCCCCGCGCGGAGGTTGGTCGCCGCTTCCGCGTGGTCGCCCAACGCCAGGTGCGCCAACCCGATCCCCATGCGGGAGAACGTTGGCGACAGCCAGTAGGCCGTTTCCGGCGGGAGCGTGTCCGCCGCGTCGTCGGCGAGCTTGGACGCCTCTCCCAGCAACCGCCGCGCCGCGTCGTGCTCGCCGAGAAGCGCGTATCCGTGCGCGGCCTGGACTCCGTCGCCGACGCGTTGCAACGGCGCGGCCCCGGGCGTGAGGTACGCGGCGAGGAACCAGCGCACGACCGCGCGGGGGCGGCCCTGTTGCCGGGCGAGGTAGCCCCGGAAGTTGAGCGCCTGGGCGGCGAGTTCCCCGCTGTCGACGTCGTCGGCGCGCTCCTCCGCCTCCGTGAGCCAGCGGACCGCCTCCGCGTCGTTGCGTGCCTCCGCGTGGAGCCACCCGACGAACTGGACCCATTCGGCCGCGACTTCGTGGAGCGCGTCCGCGTGAGGTCCCCGGGCGTCGCGCGCCAACCGCTCCACGCTCTCCCACTGGGCTTGCGTCGGGGTGAGCATGGCGGTCGCCGACAGGGTGTCGTCCAACCTGCGTTGCGCGGCGAGCACGTCGGCGAGTGCCCGGACGGTTCCCGCGTCCAACCTGGTTGGGTTCGCGAGGCTGTGCGCGATCCTGCCCCGGTCGTCGTCGGTGAGCGTGGCGGCGAGCTCGGCGAGTGCCCCGTCAGCGCCCACGAGGCGGTCAAGGGCCTGGGCGATGTGTGGGGACGGTGGGCGTTTGCCGGACAGCACACGGGACAGGTGTCCGGGGTCGACGGGCACGGCCTTGGCCGCGGCGCGTAGGGAGATGCCGCGTTCTGCCAGGGCCGCACGGGCACGCGCCGCGAAGTCGGACAAGGCGGACCTCCGAGTGTTGCCAACGCCGTTGCCCCAAGGGTAGGCAACGAAAACCCCTAGCAGTAGGGCTTTCGGCGGAGGAACGCTGTTCGTATGAACCGCACCCAAACCCCGTCACCGTTGGCGGACCTCGTCGACTTCCTTGAAACCAGGCACGGCGTTACCACGTACCCCGGGGCGGACCCCGGTCGCGTCGTTGCGACAGTTCACGGGAACACGGTCACGGTCTGTCTGGTGGGCAAGTGGTGGCACCGCGAAACTCAATCGGGAGCGCGCAGGAACCTCGTTCCCCTCTACCCCCGGGGCATGGAATGGTCCGTAGCTCGCGTGGTCGCGGAGGAGTTGGACGGCGAGGGCCTCTAGGACTCCTCGTGTGGCAGCACGAACACCCCTTTACCGCTCACGATGCGTACCCGCCCCTCTTCCGCTAGGAACGCCGTCGTTTTCCGCACGGTCCCGCGCGCAAGTCCGAACTCTTGGACAAGTTGCGTGATGCTCGGAATGGGCCTGTGGGGCGGGTAGTCGCCCCGTTCGATCCTCGCAACGAGCACAGCCGCGAGCTGTAGCCACACAGGGTCCGGACCCTCTGGGTCTAGCTCCGCATCCGGCCCGTATCCAGCAGGAATGGTTGGTTCTCCCATGCGGCCGACAGTGACACGCCACGTAATGTCAGATCAGCGCAGGACAGGCTATGGCAGACCATGGCACGGTCAAGGTATGGTTACGGAGCCCGTAATTAGCGGGACCCCGGCGACGTGCGGCAAACACGCCCCGGGGCCATGGCCAAGCGAATGGAGCGCTTGACGTGTCACACGTTATCGCCTTGCTGTCCCTGATAGTCCGTCTGTTCCGCCCCGTGCGCGGACTCCACGCGGCTCCGCGTGCCCTCCGTCGCGAGGTGCGCCGCGCGAACCGTGTCCGCCGCTACGCCAAGGACATCCCGACCGTCGCGACGGCGGACAACACCCTTGACGTTCCGCGCGTTCCCGCCCCGCGTCCGGCCCCGGACGTCGCTCCGCCCCGGACTCTTGGCCCGGTTCCGGCCGACTACGTGCCCGTGGTCGACCCCTCCGCCGTCGCCGCGCCAGCCGCGATCGTGCGGGGGCACTACCGCGCGTATGAGGCACGGCAGGAACGCGCGCGTATCGACCGTGACCGGCTGGGCGTGGCCGTGCTCGCGGACATCGCACGCGTCACCCAGCGCGCGGAGGTGTCGGCGTGAGCGCGCTCAACCGGTACCCGAACCAGTGCGGTTGGTGGGTGGTTCCCGTGCGGGGCGGGGGAATCTTCCGGCGGCTGTGCATGCTCGCCGTGGATCACACGGGCAACCATCTCGCGGAGCAGGGGTACCCGTTCACCCTCCCCGCCGACGCGCAGCGGCAGGGAAGCGCGTGTGAAGCGCGCAGGCCCGTCACGGGCCTGGTGCGGGGGAGTTCCCGTCTGCCGTGCGTGCTTGTCCCTGACCACGACGGACCACACACCAACGCTGCCCACGACCGCTGGCACGACACCGACGTCTGGGACCAGCCGCACGCGCAGACCGGACGCGAAGCGGAGCGGCACGCACCGCCGTTCGTGTCGGTTCCCGCCCGGACAGCGGAGGGCGCGGATACCAGCGACGACACCGACCAGGTCAAGGCGTGCCCTGTCACGGGTTGCGCGCTTGTGGCCGGACACGAGGGAAAGCACATGAGCTTGGACGCTGAAGAGTTCGTACACGAACCCCAGGCGACGGTGGACGCGACCGTGCTGGCCGAGCAACTGTCGACCCTGTTGGCCGTGCGTGGCAACGCCGCGAGGATGCGCCACGCGCTGCGCGTGGCTGATCGGGTGTTCGATGCCCTGCACGAACACCTGCGCGGCGGAGGAACGCCTCCGCGCGGGTGGCTCCCGGGGCGGGGCGGGGACGGGCAGCGGTACACCACGGCGTGGTTTGACGCGCTCTCGGAGACGTTGCGCGATCCCAACGCCCGGCCGACCCTGCGTGCCACGGCCAACGCGGCGGAGGTGGCCTGGCACGCGTTGGACGCGGCTCTGCGGGAGGGTGCGCCGATGCCCGAACCCTGGGACGGGCGGCGCGGGCGGTAGCACCTGCGTGACGTCGCGGTGGTGGGCACTGAGCGTAACGGCCGGTGCCCACCTTCATCATCACGGAATGTAGTAAATCACGCTCTGTGCATGTCGGGCTTTTGAACCTGACCGGCTTTTTTCCAGGAGCCCCCCGCGTTCCCCCAAACCCCCTGGGTAGGGGGTTACCCCCACCCCGCCCGCGATTCTGTGACTGAGGGTGACATTTTTGTGGTGACTCATTGTGACGAAATGGCGGTGAGGGGGCACACGACCACAGCGGGGCTCACGGCATGTTCTAGCCGTAAAAGGCAGCGTGTCCGTGGTCGTGTCCGGTGTGTGGCGGGTGGGGGCATGCGAGGTCCAGAGTGCGCGCGGTCGGGGGCCTCGGATGCGCCGTCCCAGCCTCTCCCCCCGGGGTGTTGGGCAGCGTGTTGCCGTGGTGCGCGTGGCGCTCCGTCCCAGAGCGCTGCCCGTCTCGTGAGGCGATCGGCGAGGGTGCCCCGGTTCGGCTTCGGTCGCTCGCGGGTGGGTGCGCTGACGCGTGGCGTCCCGGTGCGACGTGCTGTCGATCGTCTGTCCGCTGCCTGTGTCGTCGGTGCCGACCGGTGCCGGTCGGTGCCGGGCATGGGTGCCCCCGTGTGCGGGGCGGTTTCCCCGGGGGTGTGGTCATCGCCGCTGGCGTTTCCCGGTGCTGGGTTTCTCGTTCTGTGCCGTCCCATTCGTCCCACCATCATTTGTGCTGGTCAGCGCGGGACGGTTCTTTTCCTGGGACGGTTCGATCCGTCCCAGGCGTGAAAACGTCCCAGGGGTGAGCTGGGACGATGAGCTTGGGACGTGTGGGACGGCCCCGGGGCTACTTGTCTCGGCCGGCAGCAACACCGCTGGTTTTCACGGAGACATCGCGGCCGGACCGGTGCCCGTGGGAGAACCTCGGTAGCCGTTCGCGTTACCGACCTGACAGCGGACAGTAGATACTCCCCATAGGCGGCCACTTAAGGCCCCGCCCACGGCCACGACACTCCCCACTGATGGCCAGATACCTCCCCGCCTGACCAGGACAAACACCGGTCGGCGAGGGTTGACCGGGTGAAGAGCAGCAGGGAGATCATGGAAATCCTGGAGGCCTACGACCTCACCGGGAGTTACCGGGCAGCGGCCGAACTGGCCGGGTGCGACCACCACACCGTCGCCCGCTACGTCAAACTCCGCGAGACCGGCCAAAGCCCCGAGCAGCGCACCCACCGCGCCCGCCCCATCGACGACTACCTCGACAAGATCGAGGAACTCGTCAACCGCTCCCAAGGCAGGGTCCGCGCCGATGTCGTCCACCGGCGCATCACCGCGATGGGCTTCACCGGCGGCGAGCGCACCACCCGGCGGGTGGTCGCCCAGGTCAAGGACCGCTACCGGGCCGGGAAACGGCGGGTGTTCCGGCCCTGGATCCCCGAACCAGGCCTGTGGATGCAGTGGGACTGGGGAGAAGGCCCCAAGATCCGGGGGCGGCGCACCCACCTGTGGTGCGCCTGGCTGGCCTGGTCCCGCTACCGCGTGATCATCCCGGTCTTCGACAAGACCCTGCCCACCGTGGTCGCCTGCCTGGACGCCACCCTGCGCCGACTCGGCGGGGTGCCCGCCTACGCCCTCACCGACAACGAGAAGACCGTCACCGAAGCCCACATCGCCGGGATCGCGGTCCGCAACCCCGAGATCGTGCAGGTCGCCCGCCACTACGGGATGACGATCCGCACCTGCGTCCCGGCCGACCCGCAGACCAAGGGCGGATCGGAGGCCACAGTGCGCATCGCCAAGGCCGACCTGGTGCCCACCGACGTCAACCTGGCCGAGGGTTTCCGCACCTTCGGCGACCTGGAAACCGCCTGCCGCGCCTTCACCGACCAGGTCAACGACCGGATCCACCGGGAAACCCGCCGCCGTCCCACCGAAGCGTTGGCCGAGGAGCGCACCCGGCTGCACCCGCTGCCCGCCGAACCGTTCACCATCGCGTTTGGCACCACAAGGCGGGTCAATTGGGACAGCACGATCTCGGTGGAGGGGGTTCGCTACTCCGTCCCCCACCACCTGGTCGACACCCGTGTCTGGGCCCGCTTCCACGGCGAGGAGCTGATCGTCACCGCCGTCGGCGAACGCGGCCCCGAGGAGGTGGCCCGCCACGGGCGCTCCACCCCGGGCAACCCGAGCATCAGCGACGACCACTACCCCGAGCGGGGCGACAAGGAAGGCGACCGCACCCCCAGAGCCCACAGCGCCGAGGAGGCCGCGTTCCTGACCCTGGGGCCCGGAGCCGCGTCCTGGCTGGTCGAAGCCGCCTCGGTGGGCACCCGCCGGATCAAGCCCAAGATGGCCGAGGCCGTCGCTCTGGCCAAGCTGCACACTCCGGCCGAGGTTGACCGGGCGCTGGGGACCGCGGCGATCGCGGGCCGGTTCGCCGAGAACGACCTGATCGCCATCTTGGCCCACCAGGCCGGACGCCCTGCCGCCGAGCCCACCCGCGCCAGCGAGGACCACAGCCTGCAGCCGGGCACCTCGGCCTGGTCCTCCTTCGGCCTGCCCCGCGACGACGAGAGCGAGCAGTGATGAGCACCCCGATCCGCACCGTTGCCGGACCGCCCGCCGAGCCGATGGCCGAGGCCGTCGAGCTCACCCGCCGGTTGCGGCTCCCCTACCTGCGCAAGGCCATGGCCGACGTGATCCCCACCGCCAAGGCGCAGCGGTGGGACCCAGCCGAGGTGGTCCGCGTCCTGCTGGCCGAGGAAGCCGCTGGACGCGACCAGACCAACCTGCGCACCCGCCGCAAGCGGGCGAACTTCCCCACTGGCAAGACGTTCGGGGACTGGGACGAGACCGCCTCCTGCATCGCCCGACCCACCCAGGACGCGCTCAAGACGCTGGAGTGGGTGGCCAGGCGGGAGAACCTGAGTATCTGCGGGCCCTCGGGGACGGGCAAGTCGCACTTTTGCGAGGCGCTGGGGCACGCCGCGGTCGAGGCGGGGATGACGGTGGCCTGGCACACCATCGAGGACCTGGGGGTGCTGGTTCGCAGGCACCGGGCGGACGACTCCATGGCCAGGGCCGTGACACGGCTGCTGCGCGCGGACTTGATCGTGGTCGACGATATCGGGCTGCTACCGGTCTCGGCCGATGCGGCCGAGGGGTTCTACAGGCTGGTGGACGCCGCCTATGAGCGCAGGTCGTTGGTGGTTTCCAGCAACCTGCACCCGTCGGGGTTCGACGAGATCATGCCCAAGACGTTGGCGACCGCGACGGTTGACCGGCTCCTGCACCACGCCCATGTCGTGGTGACCCAGGGTGACAGTTTCCGGCTTGCTCAGGCGACCTCGGGAGCGGGGGTGAAGGCGTTGAGTTGACCTCGGACACCACCACGGCGGGGACTTATCTGGCCGCCGTTGGGGAGATCGGCCTGGCCGTCAGTGGGGAGAACTACTGGCCGCCTGCGGGGAAAACACACTGGCCATTGACACCGACCTGACCGCGGTGACAGTGCTCCCTTCTAGGTATGGGTGAGGCTCCCATGGTTCCCAAATCTTATTGGCGAGTAGGAACGCAGACACAGCGGCATCTGGGTAGCTGACGGGGGAACATCTCATCAACTATAGGAATTGCCGATGCAACGAAAATGGGATTACGGTTCCGGCATGAGCAAAGAAGATCTTCCGAGCGACGTGGTCGCTAAGCGGGTGCGAGAAGTGCGTAACCGTCGAGGGTTCACCGCCGCGCAAGTCGCGAAGCGCTGCCAGGAGCTGGGCGCTCCGGCGGCTCTCACGGCCCAGGCCATCGCGAACATCGAATCCGGCCGTCGCGACAGGGAGACCGGACGGCGACGACGACATGTGACCGTTGACGAGCTGCTGATACTCGCGATGGCGCTCGGAGTCGCGCCCGTTCACCTTCTCGTGCCGCCCGACGGAGATGGACCGTTCTCGATCACACCCACGCATAAGGAGAGTCGCGCAGGCACCCGCGCGTGGGTGCGCGGATTTCCAGCCTGTCGCGGCAGTCGACCCGCGCGTGTTCTGGTCAGAGGTGCCCGAAGCGGAGTTCGACAAGAGCGTTTTCGAGATAGTGCGATCGGTTGACAAGGACCAGGAGGACGACGACTAGTGGCACGAGTATGGATTGAGGACCGCGCCGAACACGCGGAGTACCGCGCGCAGGCCGAGAAGGCCAAGAAAGCGAAGCGCAAGCCACCTGGTCGGTGGCGGGTGCGTTGGTACGACCCCGCTGGCAAGCCCAAAGCGAAGGTGTTCGCGAAGAAGCCACAGGCGGAGAACAAGCGAACCGAGATCGAGAACAGCATGGCGGAGGGGTCCTATCGTGACCCCTCGGCGGGGAAGATCCGATTTCACGAGATGGCCGCGAAGTGGTTGGACGCCCAGGCCGTCAAGCGCTCGACGCGCTCCAAGTACCGCGACGTCCTGGACGGCCACATCCTTCCCCAGTGGGGCGATCTTCCGATCTCGGCGATCGGGTTCGACGACGTCGCCGCGTGGCTCGCCGATCTTCAGAAGCCCAAGGAAGAGGGAGGTCGGGCACTGGGCGCGTCGCAGACACGGATGGTGCACTCCGTCTTGTCCATGGTGCTGGACTGGTGCGTTCCTCGGCGGTTGGCCACCAACCCCGCGAAGGGCGTCCCGCTTCCGAAGCTTCCGCCGAGTGATCACGTGTACCTGACCTACGAACAGGTCGAGGCGCTCGCGACGGCGGCAGGAGGGTTGCGCACCAAGTACGGCAAGCCGACCGCTACGGCCGGAGTGAACCGCGTCCTGATCCTCCTACTCGCCTACACGGGTCTGCGCTGGGGTGAGGCGTCGGCGCTGCGGGTCAAGAACGTCGATCTTGACCGGCGCCGTATCCAGGTCGCCACGGCGTTCAACGAAGTCGACGGCGAACTGTACGAGGACACCCCGAAGACGGGGGAGCGGCGGACGGTCCCCTTCTCCGTTCCCTCGTCGAGGAACTCCGACCGCTCGTGGTCGGGCGGGCCCCGGACGCGCTCGTGTTCCGCACCTCGCGTGGGAAGCCCATCCGTATTCGCAACTGGCGGAACCGTGAGTTCTACAAGGCACGGAAGGACGCGGGGCTCGACGGGACCGGACTCACGATCCACAAGCTCCGCCACACGGCCGCGTCGCTGTCGATCGCTGGCGGGGCGGACGTGTACGTGGTCCAACGGATGCTCGGTCACGCCAAACCGTCGATGACGCTCGACACCTACGGGCATCTGTGGCCGGACCGACTCGACGAGGTCGCCGACGTGATCGACGTCCGCCGCGTCGAGGCGATGAACAGGGCGCTGGATCAGGCGGCCTGAGTGTGCACCGCCCCCAGGGCATGTGTACTAAATGCGTACTAGCGGCTCTCGGCATCCTCGCAGGGAAGCGCAAAAAAGACGAAGCCCCACCTGTTTGACCAGGTAGGGCTCCATCTCCACTGTCTCACGGTGGCGCACTCGGGAGGACTCGAACCCCCAACCTTCTGATCCGTAGTCAGATGCTCTATCCATTGAGCTACGAGTGCAGGTCTTCAGTTGTGTGTCGCCCGGTTGGCCTTGCCTCCCTGGCGACGTCTCCGACTCTATCACGGTGTCGGGAGGGCTTCGTGCACTTTTCTGGTGTGACCCGGGACATGGGGTGCGCGGCGTCGCTCCCGGCCTGGACTCAACCCCGCCCGCCCGGCTCCGCGCTGAGCAACCGTCCCGCCGCGAGCGCCCGGTCGATCAGCTCGTCCCGGGCCTCCTTGGCGGCCCGCGCGCTCAACGCCTCGTCCCGGAGCAGGCCAGCGCTCGCGCCCTCCTCCGCGGACACCCGCGCGCTGAGTTCGGAGATCCGCTCCTCACGGGCCTCGGCGCGCTCGATCTGCTCCCACTCGGTGTGCGCCCGCAGGGCCTCCCCGACAGCGGCACCGTACTCCCGGATCGGGTCTACCTGGGCGGACAGCTGTTCGTAGGCCGCCTCCTGCCGCTCGTTCTGCCGTGCCAGCAGGGCGCGCACCCGGTCCGACGCGGCATCGGCGGTCTCCTTCCCGTGCTCCGCCCGCAGCCGCTGGTACCGGTACAGGGCCGACGCGATCCGCCACTCCTCGGCGCGCAGCACCCCCAGCGGCTGTTCGGCGTCGAACGACTCACCCATGACCTTTCCCGCCGCCCACAGCGTGTTGATCGTCTTCTGCACGTCGGCGAGTAGGTCCGAGCCGCGCGCGTCGAAGTCCGCCGGAACCAGGTAGCGGTGCGCGTGGGCCGCGGCCAGGCGGTCGTTCCGACTCCAACCGAAGGCCACCCACAGGGCAACCGCGGTGTAGACCACCGTGGGGGTGTACCACACGAGGACAGAGGACGGCCACGGCCCCGCGGGGACGGACATCCAGCTGACGAGCGTCACGGGCAACACCGACAGACTGAACCAGATCCATCCCCGACGAGCCCCGTTTCCGCGGAGCCGGGCGGGCAGCGACGTACGCGGGGTCATGCGGATCGCGGCGATCCCGCCGACGGCCACCACGACCGCGTGGACGAGCAGTCCCACGAGGTACCAGCCGGTCATCTCCAGCATGAGCCATACGTTCCCCAGCAGCCAGGCGAGGTTGAGCGGCGACGGCGATGCCGCCCACGAGCAGCCTTCCCCGGTGCCCCGACCAGGGGCGGGCGGTGTCCGTCTCGCGGAGGAGAGAGGACGGGTTCGCCCGCAGGCGGGCGGTGACGTCCGGAGGCAGTTCGGGATCGAACACCGGGCGGACGCCGTTGCTCATCGTGCTGTGGATTCTTCCGCGCCGTCCCATACGCACCGCCTCGCCTCGGGGTGGAGCCGCACCGGCGTCCACCCCTGAGACGGGCGGCAGCGTGTTCCGGTTGCGTCCCGGTCAGCCCCGGGCCGCCTCCTCCACGGAGGCCGCCCACAGGGAGACCGCGGTGTCGACCTGCTCTCCGTTGACCACCAGCGGCGGGATCATCCGGACGACGTTCCCCGCCGGGCCGCAGGTGAGGAGGAGGAGTCCGTTCCCGGCGGCGGCCTGCTGGGCGCGCAGGGCCGTGGCCCCGTCGGGCGACCCGTCGGGCGCGGTGAACTCGTTGGCCAGCATCAGGCCGCGTCCGCGCACGTCACCGATCACCGGGTGGGCCCCGGCGACCTTCTCCAGGCCCTGCCGCAGCCGCTCGCCCATCCGCGCCGAGTTCTCCACCAGGCCCTCCTCCTGGATCACGTCCAGGGTGGCGATCGCCGCCGCGCACGCCACCGCGTTGCCGCCGTACGTGCCGCCCTGAGACCCCGGCCACGCCTTGGCCATGATCGACTCCGGCGCCGCGATCGCCGACAGCGGGAAGCCGCTCGCCAGCCCCTTGGCGGTGATGACGATGTCCGGGCGCACCCCCGAGGGCTCGTGGCCCCAGAAGGTGCCGGTCCGGCCGAAACCGGTCTGCACCTCGTCCAGGACCAGGAGGAACCCGTGCTGGTCGGCGCGTTCGCGCAGCCCCCGGAGGAAGGAGTCAGGTACGGGCACGTAGCCCCCCTCGCCCAGCACCGGCTCGATGAACACCGCCGCGGTGTCCTTCGGCGAACTCACCGTGGTCAGCTGGTAGTCGAACTCCCGCAGCGCGTGGGCGACCGCGTCCTCCTCGGCCATCCCCAGGCGGTAGGCGTACGGGAACGGGCTGACCACGACCCCGGGCACGAGAGGGCCGATCCCCGCCCGGATCTTCACGCCGGAGGTGGTCAGCGACGCCGCGCCCATCGTCCGTCCGTGGAAGGACCCCTGGAACACGATCGCGTTCTGCCGCCCGGTCGCCTGCCGCGCCAGTCGCAGCGCCGCCTCCACGGCCTCGCTGCCGGAGTTGACGTAGAACAGCCGGTCGACGCCCTCCGGGAGGACGTCTCCGAGCCGCTCGGTGAGCCTCAGCAGCGGCCGGTGCATCACGGTGGTGTACTGGCCGTGGATGAGCGTGGCGACCTGCTCCTGGGCTGCGGCGACCACCCTGGGGTGGCAGTGGCCGGTGCTGGTGACGCCGATGCCCGCGGTGAAGTCGAGGTAGCGGCGGTCGTCCTCGTCGTAGAGGTAGGCGCCCTCACCCCGTGCCGCGAGAACGGGGGTCGCCTGCTTGAGGATCGGGGAGAGCTCCGCCATGCGCTGTCTCACTTCCGTGGTTGCGTGTTCTGTAGGATTGTTGACAATCGACGGTGCTATGGAAACATCCGTGTCGGGCGGTGTCCAGAGGGCTCACGCCGGGCAGTTCTGACCGCGGGTGGCCCACCCGGGGCAGTGCGTGACTGGAGAGTGGGGAACATGTCGGATCAGGAAGCACGGGTCGTCGCACAGGTGGACAAGCGGCTCTTCCTCGGAGGGCAGTGGCGTGACGCCGCGTCCGGGGCGACCTACACGGTCGAGGACCCCTCCACGGGGGAGACGCTGTGCGAGGTCGCCGACGCGGGCAAGGAGGACGCCCTCGTCGCCCTCGACGTGGCGCACCGGACCCAGCGGGAGTGGGCCGCGGTCGCTCCCCGCGCCCGTGGCGAGATCCTGCACCGGGGCTACGAGCTCCTGATGGAGCGGCAGGAGGACCTGGCCGTCCTCATGACCCTGGAGATGGGCAAACCCCTGCCCGAGGCGCGCGGCGAGATCGCCTACGCCGCCGAGTTCCTCCGGTGGTTCTCGGAGGAGGCCGTGCGGATCGAGGGCGGTTTCTCGACCTCACCCGACGGCAAGTCGCGCTTCCTCATCATGCGACAGCCCGTCGGTCCCTCCATGCTCATCACGCCCTGGAACTTCCCCATGGCGATGGGCACCCGCAAGATCGGACCCGCGATCGCGGCCGGGTGCACGGCGATCCTCAAGCCCGCCCACCAGACCCCCCTGTGCGCCCTCGCCCTGGCGGGCATCCTGGCCGAGGCCGGGCTGCCGGAGGGCGTCCTCAGCGTCATCCCCACCACGTCGCCCGGAGCCGTCACCGAACCCCTCCTGAGCGACGGCCGTATCCGGAAGCTCTCCTTCACCGGATCGACGGCGGTCGGGCGCAAACTCCTCGAACAGAGCGCGGGGCAGGTCCTGCGCACCTCCATGGAACTCGGCGGCAACGCGCCGTTCCTGGTCTTCGACGACGCGGATCTCGACGCCGCGGTGGACGGCGCGATGCTCGCCAAGATGCGCAACATCGGTGAGGCCTGCACCGCCGCCAACCGCATCTACGCCCAGTCCGGCGTGGCCGCCGAGTTCGCCGCGCGGCTCAGCGAGCGCATGGGCGCGCTGCGGCTGGGCCGTGGCGTGGACGAGGGCGTCCAGGTGGGGCCGCTGATCGACGACAAGGCACGCCGGAAGGTCCAGACGCTCGTGGACGACGCGGTCGGCAGGGGGGCGCGGGTGCTGGTCGGCGGCGGGGCCGCGGAGGGGCCCGGGCACTTCTACCAGCCCACCGTGCTCGCCGACGTACCCATGGACAGCGAACTCTCCTACACCGAGATCTTCGGTCCGGTCGCCCCCGTGCTCACCTTCGAGACGGAGCAGGAGGCTGTGGCCGCCGCCAACGACACCGAGTTCGGCCTGGTCAGCTACCTCTACACCCGCGACCTCAACCGGGCGTTCCGGGTCAGCGAGGCGCTGGAGGCGGGCATGGTCGGACTCAACCAGGGCATCGTCTCCAACCCCGCCGCGCCGTTCGGGGGCGTGAAGCACTCCGGCCTGGGCCGTGAGGGCGGACGTGTGGGCATCGACGAGTTCCTGGACACGAAGTACGTGGGCATCGGCGGGCTCTGACCGCCCACCCGATGTGGTTCGGGCGCCGACAGGGTTCTGCGAGACGCAGGCGAGCCGCGTGGCGAGGAACGGGCGACAGGCGCGGCCGAGGATGAAGAATCCCTGTCTCCGGGGTGCCCGGACCCGGGCCCGAGCGCGGCGAAGCCCCTAAGGAAACACCGCCGCTAGGGCTCCGTTCTCGGAGGCTCCCCGTTGATGCGCTCGACCGTGTCCACCATGTGCGACTCGATCAGCTCGAGCAGCCGCTCCTCGGCCCCGTCGACGATGGCGTCGAGGATGCGGCGGTGCTCGTCGAGGATCTCCTCGGGCTCTGGGTACACGTCCTGCATGACCGTCAGGCACATGCGGGTCTCCACCAGCAGTGTCTGCGCCATCCGCTCCAGGCGGCTGTTGCCCGCACAGCTCACGAGCGTCTGGTGGAAAGCCTGGTCGGCGTCGCTCATCGCGTTCCGGTCCCGGCTCTGGGCCGCCTCGGCCAGCCGGTCCAGCGCGGGGGTGAGGCGGGCCAGCGCCTCTCCCCGGTTCCCCCGCATGATGAGTTCGCACGCGGTGCGTTCCACCGCGAGCCTGGCCACGTAGATGTCCCGCACGTCGTCCGCGGTGAGCTCCCGCACGAACAGGCCCCTGTGCCGTTCGCTGCGCAGCAGCCCCTCCTGGACGAGCCGCTGCATGGCCTCGCGCAGCGGTCCCCGGCTCACCCCCAGCTGTCCCGCCAGTTCCGCCTCCCCGAGTTGGTCCCCTGGGGCCAGGGAGCCGTACATGATCGCCGATCTGAGCTGGTCGGCGATCAGTTCGGCGGTGGACCGCCGGGGCACGGGTCTCAGGTGACCTGGGGCGGGCATGGGCGGCATTCCTTTCGTCGGGGACACGGGGTCGGGTGTGTCGTCGAGGCTAACGGGCGGCCAGCGCGCTGGTGAACGCGGTGGCGCCGGAACGGAAGAGGGTGCCGGGGCCCGACCGGGCCGCGGTCACCCCCGCCAGCCGCAGCCCCTCCCAGATGCTCACCTGGTTGGCGGTGAGCACGGTCTTGCCGATCAGGGCCTCCATCGGCTCGATGAGGTCGGCGCTGTGCAGAGCGGTGTCCGGGACCAGGATGGCCTCGGCGCGCGGATGGTCGTTGGAGATGACGAAGTCCAGGACCTCGTCGGGGTCGAGGTCGCCGACCTCGGCGGCGGTGACGATGCCGTGGCTGGCCAGGGAGAGGACCGTGACACCGGCCTCGCCGAGGAAGTCGACGAAGCGCCGGGCGACGTCCTCCGGGTAGGTGGCGGCGATCGCGACCCGGGTCACCCTCAGCTGCCGGAGCGCGTGCACGAACGCGAACGAGGTGCTCGACGACGGCACCCCGGCGGCGTTGCGCACCCCCTGGACCTGTTTGCGGGCGCCCTCCCAACCGAAGACGAAGCTGCCGCTGGTGCACGCCCAGACGGCTGACTCCACACGCATCCGGGACAGTTCCCGCGCCCCCGTCGCCAGGACTTCCTCGCCTCCGACGTCGAGCAGGGCGTCCACCCGGTGGGCGTCCTCACGCATGAGCGTGTGCACGACGGGGAGTTCGATCTCGCCGCCGAACATGGCGGCGAACGCCGTGTAGTCGTCTTCGGCACTGTAGCCGGGGTAGAGGAATCCGACCCGGGTCATGGCGCTCCTTCGGTGGGTGTGGCCGGTGGTCACACGGCACTCGGTGCCGTGACGTCGAGCAGGCGCTGGCCCTGGGCGACGGCGTGTCTGTTGGCCTCGCGCAGCACCGCCCACATGGTCACCTGGTTGGCCGCGATGACCGGCTTGCCCAGTTCGCGTTCCAGCGGCGCGATGATGTCGTAGGTGAGGACGTTGGTGCAGCTGATGTAGACGCCCTGGGCATCGGGGTGGTCCACCGAGTGGACCGCTTGGGAGACCTCGGCGTAGGTGACCCTCCAGATGTGGCTGAGCAGGCCCAGACCCACGCTGGAGGTGACCCCGACGCCGTGCTCGCCCAGGAAGCCCAGGAGCCGGTCGGTCACGCTGTCCACGTACGGGGTGACCACGGCGATCCGGTCGAGTTCCAGTGCGCCGAGCGCCTGGACGAGCGCGCCCGAGGTCGTGACGGCCGCCGGGGCCCCGGCGTTCACCATGGTCCGGTGCAGCCCGCGTTCCCCCTCCGCGCCGTGCACGAAGCTGCCGGAGGCACAGGCGTACCCGATGGCGAGCGGTTCGGGGGCGAGGAGCGCGCGGACCGCGGGGTCGACGCTCTGCTCCATGCTCAGGGCGGCAGCCTGGTCCACCGTGACGGGGACGTGTACGTACGGCAACCGGGTGACGTGCAGTGAGACGTCGTCCGGTGTCCACCTCCAGAGCTCACGGTCGAGGGCGAAGTCGTAGGGCGCAATGACACCGACCCCCGACTGCCACGGGGTCGGCTTGGCCGCGGCCAGTTCGACGACCTCGTGCTCGGCGCCGGTGCCCTCGGCTGGTGTGGAGAATCCATCGGTCCGCATCGGTCACTCACCTCCCGGAGACGTGTTGTGTTCGTATGCGTGCGTACGGGGATGCGGGCCGACCGGACCGTGGTCCGGTCAGCGTTCGAGACGCTCGTACAGGAGGCGTTCGCCGACGCTGCCGGAGCGCCAGACGTCGTTGCAGGCCTCGGCCATGGCGGGCAGGTTCTCCACGACGGTGGCGAACACGTTGCCCGGAACCCAGCCGACGTCGCCGTTGAGCAGCAGGTTGTTGCGCCCGTAGAAGAGGGCGAGGTCGATGACGCCCGGCAGGTGCTCGATGCCCTTGTCCTCCTTGAAGGCGCGGTCGAGCATCCCGCCCTCGAAGGAGAAGTAGACGACGTCGCCGGGGATCGGGGTGACGGTGGGGTTCTCCTGTCCGGGTTCGGCCTCGGCGAACCGCGGAACCATGGTGTAGACCTCGTTGCGCGCGTACTTGGCGTGCTGGACGGCGTCTCCCTGAGGAAGCGCGTTCCAGACCGCGTCACAGGTGCGCGGCGCGTCCTTGTCCAGGAGTTCGGCCACGCAGGACACCCCGCGTTTGGCCAGCGTGATGGTCATGTACCTGGGCAACGGTGGTGTCCCTTCGACGGCGGCGCTCGTGGTCGTGGTGTTGGGGACGAAAGCGGCACAACAGGGTTGTTGATTGTCGACAATCTTATGGTTTACATGTCTCGTGCGGCAATAGGTGTGCGCGGGTTGGGTATCCCGACCCCTCTGGGGTGGTCGGGAAGCCCTGTTTCGCCGGAGAAGAGCCGATTTGTGGATTGTTGACAATCCTATGTCGGCTCCCTAGCGTTTCTCGTGCGGGGCGGACCGTCACCACCTCGGACGACACCGCTGACCACGTCGCCAAACGGAGTGCACGCCCGTGAAAAGTCCCAATGCGCCGCACCGGCCCCGACTCCTCGTCCTGCGTGGGGAGGACCTCCCGCCCGGCCACGAACGGATCGACGACCACCCCGGCCTCGGCGAGGTCGTCTACGCCACCGCCGACGAGCTGCCCGCCCGCCTGCCCGGCGCGCACGCCCTGTTGGTCTGGGACCTGTTCTCCGAGGCGCTCGCCTCCGCCTGGCCCAAGGCCGACACACTGACCTGGGTGCACGCCGCCACGACGGGGGTGGACAACCTGATCTTCCCCGGCATGGTCGACAGCGACGTCGTGCTCACCAACTCGCGCGGGATCTTCGAGCAGCCCATCGCCGAGTACGTCGTCGGCCAGGTGATCGCCTTCGCCAAGGACTTCCACCACACGTGGGACCTCCAGCGCGCGCACCGCTGGCGGCACCGGGAGACCGAACGCGTGGCGGGGCGGCGGGCCCTGGTCGTGGGCACCGGTCCGATCGGCCGGACCATCGCCCGCGGCCTCTCCGCGGTGGGGATGGAGGTCCACGCCTCCGGGAGCCGCGCGCGCTCGGGCGACCCCGACTTTCGCTCCGTGGTCGAGTCCAGCCTCGCCGACCGCGGCGCCGACGGTGCTCCCACCCTGGCCGCCGCGCTGCCCGAGGCCGACTACGTGGTCGTCGCCGCGCCGCTCACGGACGCCACCCGGGGCCTGGTCGACCGGCGCTTCCTGCAGCTGATGAAGCCGACCGCGCGCCTGCTGAACGTGGCCCGCGGGCCCATCGTCGTCCAGTCCGACCTCGTGGCCGCCCTCCGGAAGGGGCGGATCGCGGGGGCCGCCCTGGACGTGTTCGAGGACGAGCCGCTGGCGGTCGACTCCCCGCTGTGGGAACTGCCCGGATCCGTGGTCTCGCCGCACATGTCCGGGGACGTCGTCGGCTGGCGCGACGACCTCGTCGACCTGTTCCTGGACAACCTCGCCCGCTACCTCGACGGGCGCGAACTGCTCAACGTCGTCGACAAGGGCCGCGGCTACGTGCCCGGCTGATGACCCCTGACCACGGTGTGACCTGGGAGGCTGAAGTGACGATCCGTACCGATCGGACCGAGATCGACGGAAACGGTGCGGCTGCCGGCGCGAGCCGACCGTCCCCGGAGGTGCCACGCGCGCGCGGCGGCGTGCCCACCAGCCCGGCCGACCTGTCCGCCGAACAACTGCTCTCGGCCTACGCCTCCGGAGAGCTGTCCCCGGTGGAGGCGGTGGACTCGGTCCTGGAACGCATCGAGCAGGACAACCCCGCGCTCAACGCGTTCTGCCTGGTGCGGCCGGAGGAGGCGCGGGCGGCGGCGCGGGCCTCCGAGGAGCGGTGGCGGCGGGGCGAACCCGGCGGCCTCCTGGACGGGGTCCCGGCCTCGGTCAAGGACATCCACCTGACCCGCGGCTGGCCCACCCTCAGGGGATCGGTCACCACCTCCCAGGCCGGCCCGTGGGAGGAGGACTCCCCGGTGGCCGCCCGGCTGCGCGAGCAGGGCGCCGTGTTCGTCGGCAAGACGACCACGCCGGAACTCGCGTGGAAGGGGGTCACCGACAGCCCCCTCACCGGGGTCACCCGCAACCCGTGGGACCTGTCCACCACCCCCGGCGGCTCCAGCGGGGGCGCGGCCGCCGCCGTGGCGGCCGGGATGGGACCGCTCGCCACCGGAACGGACGGGGGCGGCTCCATTCGCATCCCGGCGAGCTTCAGCGGGGTCTGCGGGATCAAGCCGACGTGGGGCCTGGTCCCGCACTACCCGGCCAGCCCGTTCGGCTCCCTCGCGCACACGGGTCCGATGACCCGTACCGTCGGTGACATGGCGCTGATGCTGGAGTGCATCACCGGGCCGGACCCCCGCGACTGGGCGGCGCTGGCGCCCCCCGCGCCGGGGCTGGCCGACGTCCGCCTGCGCACGGACGCCGAGGATCTCATGCGCGGTATGCGCGTCGCCTACAGCCCCACGCTGGGCGGGCTCGACGTCGACCCGGAGGTGGCGCGGATCGTCGCGGACGCGGTGAAGGCGTTCGAGGAGATCGGCGCTCGGGTGGAGGAGGCCGATCCGGGCCTGCCGCCGTCGGCGGACGAGTTCCACGTGCTCTGGTACTCCGGCGCGGCCAAGGCGACGGAGGCGCTCACGGACCGGGAGCGCGACCTGCTCGACCCGGGGCTGCGGGAGATCGTCGAGGAGGGGCTGACCTACTCCGCGCAGGACTATCTGACCGCGATGGCTCTGCGGATGTCCATGGGGGCCCGCATGGGGCGCTTCCACACGGAGTACGACCTCCTGCTCACCCCCGCCACCCCGATCGTCGCCTTCGAGGCGGGGCTGGAGTCGCCGCCCGAGCTGTCCGGGCGCCGCTGGACGTCGTGGGCCGGGTTCAGCTACCCGTTCAACATGACGCAGCAGCCCGCCGCGAGCGTGCCGTGCGGTTTCTCCGAGGCCGGTCTGCCGGTCGGCCTCCAGATCATCGGCCCCCGGCACGCCGACGCCCGGGTCCTGGCGGCCTGCCGCGCGTTCGAGCTGGTCCGCCCCTGGGCGGACCGGAGGCCGTAGCGGCGCTTTCACCGCACGTCACCGGATCGTTCGCTCCCCGGGCCGCGTGAATCGTCCCTTTCCGGGACTTTCGCCCGGGGAGTTTCGTGCCCTAAGGCCCCTACACGGCCACTGGTAGGCGCTACCGTCTAGGTCGGAGTGGTGTCTGACCCGCGAGACGCAGGATGGGGATGGGCGGATGACGGGCGGTGGAACCGAGGGCGCTCGGGAGCGGATCAGGGTCTTCCTCGTGGACGACCACGAGGTGGTCCGGCGCGGGGTGGCGGCGCTCCTGGAGACCGAGGACGACATGACCGTGGTCGGCGAGGCGGGCACCGCCGAACAGGCGCTCTCCCGGATCCCGGTGGTCCTTCCGGACGTGGCCGTCCTCGACGTGCGGCTCCCCGGCGGATCGGGCGTCCAGGTGTGCAGGGAGATCCGTTCCGACCACCCGGAGATCGCCTGCCTCATGCTCACCTCGTTCGCGGACGAGGACGCGCTCTACGACGCGGTCATGGCGGGCGCCGCCGGGTACGTGCTCAAGCAGATCCACGGCGCGGACCTGGTCGGGGCCGTGCGGACGGTGGCCTCCGGAGGGTCGCTGCTGGACTCGGGCAGCACCGGCGCGATGCTGGAGCGCCTGCGCGGGGCCCAGACCGAACCGGACCCACTGGCCGAGTTGACGCCCCAGGAACGCCAGATCCTCGACCTCATCGGCGAGGGCATGACCAACCGGCAGATCGGGGAGCGGCTCTACCTGGCGGAGAAGACCGTCAAGAACTACGTCTCGGCGCTGCTGTCCAAACTCGACCTCAAGCGCCGTACCCAGGCCGCCGTCCTGGTCGCCGAACTCAGGGGCAGGCGTTACTGACCCGTCTCCGGGCGGCCTCGCCCCTGCCGCTAGGCTCGCTCCCCATGACCGTGGGAACCGTCGACCAGTGGGTCGTCAACGCCGCCGATCCGGCCGCCCTCGCCCGGTTCTGGGCCTTCGTCCTGGGAGGTGAGCCGGTGGAGCGTTCGGACGGGTGGGCTTACGTCGAGGGCGTCGAGGGGCGTCCGCGGCTCTCGTTCCAGCCCGACCCCGCCCCCAGGGCCGCGCCGAACCGCGTGCACCCCGACGTGCGCGTCGACGACATCCCCGCGGCCACCGAGGCGGTGGTCGGCCGGGGCGCCACCGTGGGCGGCGACGTGGTCACCGACGCGCAGGGGTCGTTCCAGGTCCTCCGCGACCCCGAGGGCAACGAGTTCTGCCTGGTGTCCCCGACCGTCGGCTGAGGCGCCCCGTCCGGCACCGCCGGGGCTCGCCGCGTGGAACGGCCGCCCTGGGGGGCACCGTTCGGGTGTCGGCGGGCTGCTGATGGAAGGGCCGAGCCGGAGGCTCTCCGTTGAGGGTGGTGGGGGCGACGAAGTGGGGGGCGCCGGAGCCGGAGGCTCTCCGTTGAGGGTGGTGGGGGCGACGAAGTGGGGGGTGCCGGAGCCGGAGGCTCTCCGTTGAGGGTGGTGGAGGGCGACGGGCGGGCCGGGAACGAACCGGAGGGCCCGCCGCTCAGAAGTCGTCCAGGGACCGGTTCTCGGTGTCGGGGACGGGCACCTTCCACGTGAGCACGGTGCCCGACGTCCGCCCACGGGCCGCGGTGAATCCCCCGCCCAGCGCCTGGGCGCGTTCGTCGAGATTGCGCAGCCCGCTGCGGCGGCCCTCCCTGGGCAGGCCGACGCCGTTGTCGGTCACCGTCAGCGTGAGCGTGGTGGGCCGCCCGGTGGTCGCCGCCGTCTCCACGACCACGGACACGTGCACCTCCGTGGCCCGCGCGTGCCGGGCCACGTTGCTCAGCCCCTCCCCGAGCACCGCGAGCAGCTGCTCACCGACCTCGTCGGGCACGGAGGCGTCGATCGGCCCGTCCAGACTCACTCCCGGGTGGCAGCCGAGGGTGTGCGCGGAGTTCTCCGCCAGGCGCAGGATGCGGCCCCGCAGCGAGGTGTCCTCGCGGCTCGGCGGGTTCTGGAGCGCGAAGATCGTCGACCGGATCTCGCGGATGGTGGAGTCCAGGTCGTCGATGGTGCGCTGGACGCGCTCCTCCGCCTCCGGAGAGTCGATCAGCCGTATGGTGCTCATCAGGGTCATCGCGGAGGCGAACAGCCGCTGGATCACCACATCGTGCAGGTCCTTGGCGATGCGGTCGCGCTCCTCCAGGACGACCAGTCGCTCGTTGTCGCCCCGGGCCTCGGCCAGCTCCAGTGCCACTCCGGCCTGCACGGAGAAGCTGTGGATCATGCGCCGTATGGTCGGGCTGAACTGCGCGCGGTCGCCCGGTTTCCCGAGGAGCAGTACCCCGCGGGTGTTGCCCGGCGTCCCCAGCGGTACCACCAGACCCGGTCCGTAACCGTGGTGGGCGAGCACGGGACAGCCCGACCGGGTCAGGTCCGGGATACTCGCGGGCTCGCCCGTCTCGAAGACGTCGCCGCACGGGGTGCCGTCGATCTCGACCGCCGCCCCCAGGATCTCCTGGGCGATGTGACCGTCCGCGATCTCGGCGAACAGGTGGCCCCGTGCACGTGAGTCGGGCAGCAGGACGACGGAGACGTCGGCGTCGCCGATCTCCCGTGCCCGCGCGGCCATGTGCTCGAGGACCTCGCTGGAGTCGGCGCCCGACAGCAACCGCGTGGTGATCTCGGTCGAGGCGGCGAGCCAGCGCTCGCGCAGCCGTGCCTCCTCGTACAGGCGCGCGTTCTCGATCGCCACGCCCGCGGCGGTCGCGAGCGCCATGACGATCGTCTCGTCCTCCTCGTCGAAGTCCCCGCCACTGGCCTTCTCCGTCAGGAACAGGTTGCCGAACACCTCGTCGCGCACCTGGATGGGGACACCGAGAAAGCTCGTCATGGGCGGGTGCCCGTCCGGGAAACCCGCGAAGTCGGGGTGGTCGCGCAGATCGGACAGGCGCAGGGGTCGGCGGTTGGCGAGGGGGACGGCCAGCACGCCCCTCCCGTGAGGGAACCGGTGGATCCGCTCGGCCTGTTCCCGGCCCATGCCCACGGGGATGAACTCGGTGAAGCCGCCGTCCTCGTCGACCACGCCCAGCCCGGCGTAGCGGGCGCCAGCCAGCTCGGCGGCGGCCTCGGTGAGGCGGCGGAGCACGGCGGCCAGGTCCAGGTCGCCCCCGATGGCCAGCACCGCCTGGAGGAGTGACCGTATCCGGCCCTGAGGGGACAGACCGGCGTCGAGCTGCGTGTGCACCTCGGTGAGCAGGTCGTCCAGTCGGGCGGGGGACGGCGGAGGGCTCTGGGGGAGCTCGGTCATGTGGTGGTCAACCTCCGCAGAGCCGGTTCGGCGGTCTCTGTAGGCAATTGCGCGTTTTCCTTGGGCGTAATAGTCGAATTGTCGTGGGTTTTTCCCCGGTGCGCCACATCCCTCCGGGGAGATGCGGGTGCCGGGGCGCAGGAATTCCTGTGGAGTCCGGGTGCCGGCCGCGCAATTCATGCTAACGTCGCGGTCAGCGGATGGCAGGAGAGTCTTCCCAGACCCTGCGACGCTCGGCCCGGAGTGCCCTGACCTCCGGTGTCGTACCCCATGCGTCCGTCCTCCCACACACGACGGACGGATCCCTCCGCGGAAGGAACACCGGTGTCTGGACTCCACGGCTTCGCGAGCGCCCCCGGCGCCCGCTCCGCCGTGCTTTCCGCGCCGGTCCGGCGGGCGCTGCTGCTCGCCGCCCTCGTCGCCGGAGTCCTGGTCGCCACCTGGTTGGTGTCGGCCGCGCCCGTCCACGCCTCGACCGGACGTCCCTCGGGAGAGGGCCCGGTCGGTCAGGCGGCACGGGACCACGGACACGGATCCGCCGAGACCGCCCAGGACCCGGCCGCGGTCGCGCCTCAGCGGGACCAGGAGCGGGACCCGGCCTCGCACGGCCCCGAAGGCGGTGGGAACGCCCCCGCCGCCTCCCAGGTCGTGCCGGCACTGGACACCCGGCCCTTGAGCGGGGCCGTCAACGGTGTGGGTGAGCGCACCTCGCAGACGGTGCGGCAGGCGTCCGACGCGGTCTCCGCGCACACCTCCGACGGCCCCGGCCGCGGGGTGGCCGAGCGGGTCCGTGAGACGGTGCGCCAGGGGCTGCCCGAGCACGCCCGTGGCCCCCGTTCCGACTCCGAGCAGGGGCGGGACGGGTCCGGCACGGACGCACCCGAGCACGCGGCCGGGGAGCTTCCCGAGGCGGACGTCAGCGTCCTCCCCGACCTCGTCGCCGACACACACGAGCACGCCCGGTCGGCGGACACCGCCGACGCGGGCGCCCCCGCCACCGACGAGGGCGCCGAGCCTTCCCGTGGCACCGAGGACGACCGCCACCGCTCCGTCATCGACTCCACGAGGTCGGTCGTGACCTCGGCGACCGGCTCGTCGTCCCCCTCCGCGCCGGGCGGGGTCTTCGGAGGCACCGCCGTGGCGGGTTACCTGCCCTCCACCACGGCTCCCGCCCCGCTTCCCGGCCTGTTCCAGGCCGCCTGGCACGTCCTGCGCTCGGCACCCGCCGACTCCGCCGACGAGCCGACCTTCTCGCCCGACTAGCGGCGTTCTCCGGTCGCTGAGCGACCCCTCCCCCTCTGGCACCTCCTTGCCCAGACCCGGGCCGTCCACCGCGGTGGACCCGGACCCGGACGCCTCTGGGGATTGACGTGAGCCGCGCACCTCCGTGGCGAGGTTCACGTCAGTCCACGGTCAGCCAGACCAGGGACTGCCCACCGGTTGATCCCCGCCGCTCCCTCCAGGCGCGACAGGCTCACCGGACAGAACGTTCGCAGGAAACGGAACGCGTTCCCCCGGCCAGGGGACACGAACCGTGGGTTGGCGGGGTCCGACACCCGCTCCGCCGCCCGCCCACACAGCCGTACACCTACGTAGTTCCGGAAGGAATCCCATGTTCAAGACCGCGCGCACCACCGCCAGGACCGCGCTGATGGCCGCCAGCACCGCGGGGTTCGTCGCCCTCGGGGCGGGGATCGCGGGGGCCGACACCCTCGGCGGTGTCACCGACGGCCTCCCCCTGGGCGACCTGGGCAGCCAGGTTCCCGCGCAGTTGACCGAGGGTGTCACCTCTCCCGTCGGCGACCTGGCCAAGGTCGAGCCGGGCACGATCTCGGCGACCCCCGAGATCGACCACCAGTCCAACCCGGTCGACACCGTCGGTGGTGTCGTGGGGGAGGGCGCTCCCGTCCACGCCCCGATCGGGGACGAGGACAACGCCGCGAACGTCGGCCCGCTGGACCTGGAGAGCGTCGAGGGCGCCGTCCCGCTGGCGAACGAGGCCGCCGCCCCGGCCTCGGGTGACCCGATCTCCGACCTGCTGGGCGGTGACGTGGTCAGCGGCCTGGTCGGCCAGGACCTGGTCGGCCAGGCGGTGACGGGCCAGAACACCGTGCCCCAGGCGGGCGGTGCCGTGGACCCTCTGTCCGGTCTGCTCGGCGGTGACCTGACGTCCCTGCTGGGCGGGGCCGGACCGCTGGAGGGCGTGGGCTCGGGCGGCACCCTGCCGCTGGCGCACCCCGTTTCCGCCTCCGAGGCGCCCGCCCTGGTCGACCAGGCGCCCGCTCTGGTCGACGAGGCGCCCGCGGCGGTTGGCGAAGTGGTGCCGATGGCCGGAACCGACACCCCCGTCTCCCTGGACCCGGGCGAGAACGCGGACCTGACCGGGGGAGCGACCACCCTGCTCCCCGCGGCCGGGCTGCCCGAGCCCACCGAGGTTCTGCCCATGGCGGCCCCCGAGGTCGCTTCCCTGACCGACCTGGCGCCCGCCGACTCCGTCGGTGGCGACCTGGTCGGTGTCGAGGGGCTGCCCCGCGTGGGCGAGCCCCAGGTCGACCCGGCGCAGGTGACCGGCCTGGTCACCGGTGACCTGGCCTGACCCCCAGAACGTGCGCCCACCGGTCGTGGCGGGCGCACGCGGCCTCGGGTGGTGAGCGGAACCCGTCCGCCGATGGAGGCGCCAGCAGGAACTGTGGGGGTTCCTGGCGCATACCGGCGTAGACCGAGAGTTCCCGCCGCCCGAGGCCACCGCGGCCCCGGACAGTCCAGTCCGGGGCCGCTCCTCGTCTCTCGTCCGGGGTCCGTTCCGGTCTGGTGTTCACCCGGGTCCGCGTTCGGTCAGGATCCACGGCCCCGACGGTCCGCCGGGGCCGGCGCGGACCGGCTTCGAGCCGGGGAGGGGCAGGCGGACGGCTCCTCCGATCCCAGGCCCCTCCCGGCTCAGCTCCGCGTGCCGGTGCCGAAGCCGAGGCCGTCCACACAGGGGTCGGCGGTGGCGTCACGGCCCTCGCCGGGAGCGGGGGACGGTGCGGCCTCCTCGACCGCCTCGGCACCGGACTCCTCGGCCCCCTCGTCCTCCGGTGCGGGTGACGCGGACTCGGAGGGCTCCCTTGGGGCTCCCGCCTCGTCGGCGGCCAGCTGTGCGGGCAGCGAGTGGTCCTCACGCACGGCGGTGAACAGTTCGGCGGCCTGGGTCTCGTCCCACAGGATCCGGTTGGGGTCGTAGGGCGCCGGATACCAGGGCACGGTGTGGAACTGGATGTCGGACAGGTCGACGTCGGCGAGCGTGACCGCGATCGAGAGCATCCGGTCGAGGGTGAGGCCGCGGTCGGTGGCGCTGTTGTTGGCCACGGCGGTGAGGAGATCGTTGAGCCGTGCGGGACTGGTGAGGACCTCACGCCGACTGACCTGGTCGGCGAGGGCCCCGAGGAACATCTGCTGCCGGTCGATGCGGCCGATGTCGCCGCCGTCGCCGATCTCGTAGCGGGCCCTCACGAAGGAGAGGGCCTCGTCACCGTCGAGGACCTGTTCCCCCGCCTCCAGGTCGAGCCCGGAGCGCTGGTCGCGCATCGGTTCGGGGATGCACATCTCCACCCCGCCGATCGCGTCCACCACGTCGCGGAAACTCATGAAGCTGAGGTGCACGAAGTGGTCGACGCGGATGTCGGTCAGCGTCTCGACCGTGCGCACCACACAGGGCGGGCCGCCGTGGAACATCGCGGCATTGATCATCCCGAAGTAGCCGCCGGTGCCCTCGGTCTGCCCGTAGGGGGCACAGGCGGGGAGCATCACGAGGGAGTCGCGCGGAAAGCTGATCACGGAGACGCGGTCGCCGTCGGGGGAGATGTGCGCGAGCATCAGCGCGTCGGAGCGCTCCCCCTCGAACTCCCGGCTGTAGGCGGTGGTGCCCTCCTCGTACCCGTCGGTACCCATGAAGAGGATGTTGACGGCGTCGTTGAGCCGGTCGGGCCGGTCCTCCTCGTCGAGCACGGCGCCGAGGTCGTGCTGGAGCATGCTGGAGCGCAGGTGGCTGTAGTAGCCGTAGGCCGTCCCCACACCGGTGATCAGTACCAGGGCGAGCCCCGCCGCGGTCCACAGGAGGATCCGGCGCCAGCGGCGGCGCGGGCGGGTCCGGGCGGAGGGGATGTCCGGCCCGGGGGCGGTGAAGGAGTCGTCGACGCGCATGGGCAACCTCGTGAGTTCGGCCAGCGACGGGTGTCGGGTACCCGCCCGCTGTGGGGCGCACGTCCGTGTTCAGGGGTGACGGAGGGCACGCGGGAAGCGGGCGCGGGTCGCCGTGGGACCCTGGAGGGCCGTGGGGGAGCGGCCGGAGGTCCAGGAGGAGGCGGCCGGGCCGGGCGAACGCCGGAACCCGGTGAACCCGCGCGTGGCTGAGATCCTAAGTGAAGTTCCCGTCGATCGCGCGTTCGGGTTGTCCGCGCGCGGGGCCCCTGACCACAAATGCGCCGCACAATTCCTTCACCGGGCGGTCGTCCACTGACGCTTTTCGAATCCGACTTTCGCATCCGTGCCCGCAATAATCACGTCCGACCCGCCGAATGGGGGCGGGTTCGATGATCTGCGGACAGTCCCGGCGCAACGATCCGGCGTGGAGACGCCTGGTCGGGGCGCGTCGACGGGCGACGGGTCAGTCGTCCCAGAACGCGCTCTCCTTCTCGTTCTCGGCGGCGTCGGCGGCCGTGGTCGAGGCGGCGCCCTTGGCGGACGAGCGCGTACCCCCGCTCTTCGCGCCGCTCTTGGTGCCCTTGCGCGCCGGGGCCTTGGAGCCGGTGTGCCTCGGCCGGGAGGTGACCTGGCTCTTGGTGATCGGCTCGCTGGGCTTGGGGGCCTCACCCGCGTGGATGCTGAGGGCCTCCTCCTCGACGCTCAACATCTTGCGGACCTGGGCGGGCACCTCGGGCAGCCGCTCGGCGCGCAGGTGGGCGCCCAGGATCTCCAGGGCGTGGTCGCACAGCAGTTGCCGGGCGCGGGCGGACTTGACGCCGCTGAGTTCCTCGATCTCGGGGAGCTCGCGTTCGCGGAGCAGGCGGATGACGTCGCGGAGACGGTCGCGCGTCTTGCGGTCGGTCATGGACATGACCGTCAACTCGGCCTCGGCGAGGAAGCTCTGCTGGGGGTCCTGGGAGTCGCGCTCAGCGATGAACGCGCTGGTCAGGCTGCGGGCGGAGGCGCGGGAGGAGGCGCGGACACCGTCACGGCGGATCAGGCGGGCCTGGACGGCGGTCACGACGACGCTCGTGACCAGGCTGATTCCGGCGCCCAACAGGATGAGGAGGAGCGGGTTGTCGTCGAACACGGTGGAGACCTTTCCGGGCGGGGGCCCGCACGGGATGCGGTCACGGGGGTGACGGGGGAGTGCGGGTGTGACCGGGTGCTGGGCGACTATTCGGCACGGTGAGGGTCCTTGTCAAGTGCCCATACATCGCAGACGCGCGTCGTGAACGGCGTCTTCACAGGTCACGCGGGTGTTTATGGGGGTGGGGTCGGGCGCTGGCGACGTGGAGGGCGAGGTTGGGGCTAGATCCCCTTCCTGGAAGGTCTGCCCGGATGGTCGGGGGCGGCAAACCTTCTGTCCACAGGCTGTGGACAGAAGGTTTGCCGAGGTGGGATCACCCCGCCAGGAGTTTGTTCACCGCCTCCGGGGAGAGGATCTCCTCGGTCACCATGGCGGCGCATCCGCGCACGCCCGCGTCGTCCCAGAGCGTGCTCGGCACCACGCGCAGCTGTCGGGTGGCCAGGGCCGTGCACTGCTGGAACACGATCTCCCGCACGCCGGCGACCAGGTGGTCGTAGGCCTCCGACAGGTCGCCGCCCAGCACGATCACCTCCGGGTTGAGCAGGTTGACCGCCCCGGCGAGCGCCTCGCCCAGCCGACGGCCCGCATCCCGGACCAGGGTGACCGCCACGGGGTCGCCCTCGGTCGCCAGGGCCACCAGGTCCTTCAGGCCGTTCAGACGTTGCCCGCGCGCCGCGGCGCTCTCCAGCAGCCGCCGTCCTCCGGCGACCGCCTCCAGGCAGTCGGTGTTGCCGCAGCGGCAGGGCAGCCCACCGCCGTCGCGGACGGGGATGTGCCCGATCTCCCCGGCCGCGCCCAGGGCGCCGCGCAGCATGTGCCCGCCTGACAGGAGTCCGGCGCCGATGCCGGTGGAAACCTTCACGAAGATCATGTCGTCGGCGTGACCGTGTCCGCCCGCGATGTGTTCGCCGAGGGCCATCACGTTCACGTCGTTGTCCACTGTCACGGGTACGGGGAAGCGGTCGGCGACCAACGGAGCGAGAGGCACCCCGGCCCACTTGCCGAGAGAGGGCCGATCCTCGGCGCGGCCCGCGTGGAACTCGACGGTGCCGGGCAGGCCGATGCCCACGCCGCGGACGTCGCCGGGGTCGCGTCCGAGCGCGGCGAGCTGTTCCGTCCAGGTGTCGAGCAGCCAGGGCACCGTGACCTCCGGACCCTGCTCCATGTCGGGGGAGCCGGGGGTACGCACGAGCACCTCGCCGTCCAGGTCGCACACGGCCGCCTGGCTGCGGGCCATCCCCAGGGCGCTGGTGAGGATGAGGCCGCTGGCGGCGTTGAACTCCAGGAGCGTGGGCGGTCGGCCGCCGCTGGAGACCGCCCCGGTGCCCTCGACGACCAGGCCGCTGTCGATCAGCTCGGTGACGCGCAGGGCGACCGTCGGGCGGGAGAGCCCGGTCGCGCGCGCGATCTCCGACCGGCTGGTGGCCGTGCCGGTGCGAATCATCTCCAGGATGTGGCCGCTGGTGGCCGTCGAGGACAAGCGTCCAGGGGTTCTAGCCATGCCTCATTGAATCATTACGTCCCGGTGGCGACGGGATGGCTGGGATGTTATGTAAAGAAGTGTTCTGAAGTGTGCTTGGTTTTTTACCATACTCGGGCTTAAAGTCGGAAGGGCCGAGTGGAACCCGACACACGGACCACCGGAGGCCACCCCGCGCGTACCCCGCGGTCCGCGCCCACATCCCCGCCCTCCTCTTTCGCTGGAGCAGCCCGAAATGTCGCAGCAGTCCGCGCCCAGACCCACTGACCTGGTGGTCTTCGGGGGTACCGGCGACCTGTCCATGCGCAAACTCCTCCCCTCCCTCTACCTGCTGGACCGAGACGGCCACCTGGACGGGGGAACACGCGTGGTCGCCGTCTCCCGCGACGGTCTCAGCGACGCCGACCTGCGCGACAAGGCCGCCGCCGCGGTACGCGGGCACCACGCGGTCCAGGTCGCCGAGCCCGACGTCCTCCACCGCTTCCTCACCCGCCTCTCCCACGTCACGGTCGACGTCGGCGGGGACCCCTCCGGCTGGTCCGACCTGGTCGACACCCTCGGAAGCGACCGCGACCGCGTCTTCTACCTCGCCGTCCCGCCGATGATCTCCGGTGCCATCTGCCGCGGTCTGGCCGACGCCGGGCTCGTCACCCCGCGCTCCCGTGTCGTCATGGAGAAGCCCCTCGGCCGCGACCTGGCCTCCTCCCAGGAGGTGAACGACGCCGTCGGCGCGGTCTTCGACGAGTCGCAGACCTACCGGATCGACCACTACCTGGGGAAGGAGACGGTGCAGAACCTGCTCGTCCTGCGGTTCGCCAACGTCTTCCTCGAACCCCTGTGGAACTCCCGCTGGATCGACCACGTCCAGATCACCGCCGCCGAGACCGTCGGCGTCGGCGGACGCCGCGGGTACTACGACACCTCCGGCGCCATGCGGGACATGGTGCAGAACCACCTGCTCCAGCTGCTGTGCCTGACCGCGATGGAGCCCCCGGCCAGCTACGACCGTGAGGCGGTCCGCGACGAGAAGCTCAAGGTCCTCCAGTCCCTGAGGCCGCTCGAGGGGGAGCGCGTCGCCGAGGACGCCGTCCGGGGCCAGTACGTCGCCGGAACGGTCCAGGGCTCGGAGGTCGCCGGTTACCTGGACGAACCGGGCGGAGCACCCACCAGTACCGCCGAGACCTTCGTCGCCCTGCGCGCCGAGATCGCCAACTGGCGGTGGGCGGGTGTCCCCTTCTACCTCCGCACCGGCAAGCGCCTGGCGCACAACCGTTCGGAGATCGTGGTCCGCTTCCGCGAGGTTCCGCACACGATCTTTCCCGGCACCAACACCCTCCCCGGGGCGGGCAGTCTCGTCATCCGCCTCCAGCCGGACGAGGGGATACACCTCACCATGCTGGCCAAGACGCCCGGCGCCGGAGCGCTGCGGCTGCGGCCGGTCCCCTTGGAACTGAGCTTCGCCAACACCTTCGCCACCCGCTCACCCGAGGCCTACGAGCGGCTGCTGATGGACGTGTTGGCGGGGGACTCCACCCTCTTCATGCGGCGTGACGAGGTCGAGGCCGCGTGGCGTTGGGTGGACCCCATCATCGAGGCCTGGAACGGCCAGAGCACCACCCCAGAGACCTATCCAGCCGGGAGCGCCGGCCCCGCGGGCGCGCACCGGCTCATCGGCCGCACCGGCCGGACGTGGTACGAAGAGGAGCAGCCCCGATGACCGCGCACACCCCCGCCATCCACCCCGTGATCGCCGACGTCACCGCACGGCTGGCCGAGCGCAGCGCCGAGACCCGGTCGGCGTACCTGGCCAAGATCGCCGCCGCGGCCAAGGAGGGCCCCGCCCGTAGCGCCCTCGGCTGCGCGAACCTCGCGCACGGCTTCGCCGCCTGCGGTGTGTCCGACAAGCTCGCGCTCTCCGGCGACGTCACCCCCAACGTGGCGATCGTCTCCGCCTACAACGACATGCTCTCGGCACACCAGCCGCTGGAGGCCTACCCCGCGATCATCAAGGCCGCCGTGGCCGAGGCGGGCGGTGTCGCCCAGTTCGCGGGCGGGGTGCCCGCGATGTGCGACGGCGTCACGCAGGGTCGCCCGGGCATGGAGCTGTCCCTGTTCAGCCGGGACGTCATCGCGATGGCCACCGCTGTCGCGCTCTCGCACGAGATGTTCGACGCCGCCCTCATGTTGGGCGTGTGCGACAAGATCGTGCCCGGTCTGCTCATCGGCGCGCTGTCCTTCGGTCACCTGCCGGTGGCCTTCGTGCCCGCCGGACCGATGCCCTCGGGGCTGCCCAACAAGGACAAGGCCCGCGTCCGGCAGAAGTTCGCGGAGGGCAAGGTCGGTCGCACGGAGCTGCTCCAGGCCGAGTCCGCCGCCTACCACGCGCCCGGGACCTGCACGTTCTACGGCACCGCGAACTCCAACCAGATGCTCATGGAGGTCATGGGCCTGCACCTGCCGGGTGCCAGTTTCGAGCAGCCGGGTACGCCGCTGCGCGAGGCGCTGACCGCCGAGGCCGGGCGCCGCGTCCTGGCGCACACCGCACTCGGGGACGACTACACCCCGGTCGGTGAGCAGGTCGACGAGCGGGCGATCGTCAACGCCGTCGTCGCCCTCCTCGCCACCGGCGGGTCCACCAACCACACGCTGCACCTGGTGGCCATCGCCCGTGCCGCTGGGATCCAGCTGACCTGGGACGACTTCGCGTCGCTGTCCGAGGTCGTGCCGCTGCTCACCCGGATGTACCCCAACGGCGCCGCCGACGTGAACCGGTTCCACGAGGTGGGCGGCATGGCCTACCTCATCGGCTCCCTGCTGGACGCGGGGCTGCTCCACGAGGACGTGCGCACGGTCGCCGGCCAGGGGCTCGGCCGGTACCGGGAGACCCCGCGGCTGGAGGGTTCCACCCTCACGTGGGGCGACGGTCCCAAGGAGAGCGCGGACACGACCGTCCTGCGCGGGGTGGAGGAGCCCTTCGCCGCCGACGGCGGTCTGCGGATGCTGTCCGGCAACCTGGGCCGTGCCGTCATCAAGGTGTCGGCGGTCGCGCCCGAGCGCCACGTCGTCGAGGCCCCGGCCCGCGTCTTCGGCGACCAGGCCGAACTCCAGGCGGCCTTCTCCGCCGGTGAGCTGACCGGTGACTTCGTGGCCGTGGTCCGGTTCCAGGGCCCGCGTGCCAACGGCATGCCCGAACTGCACAAGCTGACCCCGCCGCTGGCGGTGCTCCAGGACCGGGGCCAGAAGGTGGCGCTGGTGACGGACGGGCGGATGTCGGGTGCCTCCGGAAAGGTGCCCGCCGCCATCCACGTCTCGCCGGAGGCCGAGGCGGGCGGCGCGCTGGCGTTCGTGCGTGACGGCGACGTCATCCGGCTCGACGCCGTCGCGGGCACACTGGAGGTGCTGGCCGACCTGAGCGGTCGCGAGCCCGCCCAGCCGACGGTGGACTCGTCCGCCGGGACCGGCCGCGAGCTGTTCGCCGCCCTGCGCGGCGCGGTCGGCCCGGCCGAGGCGGGCGCGGGCGTCTTCGGCGTCTGAATCTCCTCAGTTTCCCGCGGCGCCGCTGTCCGATCACGCACCGCGGCGCCGTGAACCCTGACGAATCGACCCTGGAGACGACACATGACGACGATCCCCCGCTCGGGAGCGGACGTGCTCGACCTCGCCCCGGTGATGCCGGTGGTAGTGGTCTCGGACGCGGAGACCGCGGTGCCGCTGGCCCGCGCGCTGGTGGCGGGCGGCCTGCCCGGTATCGAGGTGACGCTGCGGACCCCGGCGGCTCTGGACGCGATCGAGCGGATCGCCGCCGAGGTGCCCGAGGCCGTGGTGGGCGCGGGCACCGTGGTCGGCGTGGAACAGGCGGCCGCGGCCGCCGCCGCGGGGGCGCGGTTCCTCGTCAGCCCCGGGTGCACGCCCGACCTGGCCGCGGCGATGGCCGACACCGGGCTGCCGTTCCTGCCCGGTGTGAGCAGCGTGTCCGAGGCGATGGCTCTGCTGGAGCGCGGTGTCTCGGAGCTGAAGTTCTTCCCGGCGGAGGCGGCGGGCGGCGTGCCGTTCCTGAAGTCGCTGGGCGGTCCCTTGCCGCAGGTGCGGTTCTGCCCGACCGGTGGCATCACGGCGGCCTCGGCCCCGACCTACCTCGCCCTGCCCAACGTGGGGTGTGTGGGCGGTAGCTGGCTGACCCCGGCGGACCTCGTGGCGGCTGGGAAGTGGGACGAGATCACCGTCCTGGCCCGGGAGGCCGCCGCCCTGGAGCGCTGACCCGGAGACGGCTGGACGGTCCACGAACGGGCCCCGGTACGCGACGCTCGTCGCGTACCGGGGCCCGTTGGTGTCGGAGGGGTTCCTGGGGCGTTCTGGGGCAGATGTTTCCGGCGGCGTCGTACCCGGTACGGACGTCGGGGCGGACCCCGTCAAGGACGCCTTCCGGGCCGGACACGGGGTCCGGGGCGTTCAGCCGGAGGAGTCCTGCGCGGCGAGGAGGCCTTGGGCGGCGGCCTCCGCGGCGGTGCGGGCGGCCCGTCGCAGGTCGGTCGGGGCCACCGGTTCACGGCTGACGAGGAGCCGGTAGTAGATAGGGGCGACCGCCGCCCGTACGACCTCGAGGGAGTCGGTGTCCGCGGGGATCTCTCCCCGGCCGACCGCTTCGGTCACGACCACGGCGGCGCGCTCGTGCCGGTCGGCCATGAACACGCGCAGGGCCCGGGCGACGGTGGGGGAGTCGAGGGCGGCGGCGATGGAGGCGGTGGACAGGTCCTTCTCCGGTGCGTCGGTGAAGCCCCGGGCCACGGCCTCGGTGAGGGCGAGCAGGTCCCCGTACAGGGAACCGGTGCGCTCCGGTTCCCACGGACGGGCGGCCGACCACTCCAGAGCGGCCGCGAGGAGGCCGTCCACGCCGCCCCAGCGGCGGTAGACGGTCGCCTTGTGCACGCCGGACCGGGCGGCGACGCGTTCGACGGTGAGTGTGTGGTGGCCGTGTTCACCCAGTTCGTCGAGGGTGGCCTGAAGAACGGCCGCCGTGTTGCGCGCGGTGCGGCCGCCAGGCCGGGAGCTGCCGGGCGCGGGCGTGTCGGAGGTCATAACGCAACTCTAGTTGCATTTGATTCCCACCCGTGTCATAGTCACCTATTGCTAACGCGACATTAGTTGCAACAGTTGACGTTCCGAGGAGGAGATCACCATGGGCCGCATCATCCGAACCCCAGGTCCCCAGCCGCTCTCCACCGCTCCCGGGAGGTCCGGATGTCCTTCTCCGTCGTCTGTTCTCGACTCACCTTCGCCTGGCCCGACGGCACGCCCGTCTTCTCCGGCCTCGACGCCGCCTTCGGCTACGGCCGAACAGGGCTGATCGGCCGCAACGGCAGCGGCAAGTCGACCCTGCTCACGCTGCTCACCGGCGAGAACGTCCCGTCCTCGGGCACCGTGTCGGTCAGCGGGGACGTCGGCTGCCTGGACCAGGGGATCACCCTGGACACCGGGCGCACGGTCGCCGAACTGCTCGGCATCGACCGGGTGCGCGCGGCCCTGCACGCCATCGAGGGCGGCCGGGGCACCGAAGCCGACTTCGACGCCGTCGGGGACGACTGGGACGTGGAGGAGCGCGCACTCGCCCAGATGGAGCGCTTCGGGGTCGACCTGGACGGGAGCGGTCCGCTGGACCGGCCCGTCGGGACGCTCTCGGGCGGGGAGACGATGCTGGTCGCGCTCGCCGGTCTGGCGCTGCGCCGCCCCGCCGTCACCCTGCTGGACGAACCGACCAACAACCTCGACCGCTCGGCCCGGGAACGGCTCTACGACGCCGTCGACTCCTGGCGCGGGGTGCTGATCGTGGCCAGCCACGACCGTGAACTCCTCGACCGCGTCGACCAGATCGCTGAGCTCAGGGAGGGGAGGCTGCGGGTGTGGGGCGGCAACCACTCGGCCTACACCGGGCTGCTCGCCGCCGAGCAGGAGGCAGCCCAGCGCACGGTGCGCGCGGCCGAGGCCGACGTGCGGCGGGAGAAACGGCAGTTGGCCGACGCGCACGTCAAGCTCGCCCGGCGGCAGCGCTACGGCCGGAAGATGTACGACACCAAACGTGAACCGCGCGTCGTCATGAAACAGCGCAAACGCGATGCCCAGGTGGCCGCGGGCAAACACCGGATCATGCAGGAGGGGAAGCTGGCCGAGGCGCGCGACGCGCTCGTTCGCGCGGAGGACGCCGTGCGTGACGACGCCACGATCCGGGTCTCCCTTCCCGGCACCGAGGTTCCGGCCGGACGTGACGTCCTGGAGCTGCGAACCCCCGGTGACGGGCGGCTCCACGTGCGCGGCCCGGAGCGGATCGGGCTCGTCGGACCCAACGGTTCGGGCAAGACCACGCTGTTGCGGGCGGTGGTCGGCGGGGGCGCGCATCCGCTGGTCGGGGTCGTCCGGGCCGTGGACCGGGTGGGGTACCTGCCGCAGCGGTTGGACGTCCTGGACGACGACCTCAGTGTGTTGGACAACGTCCGCGCCGGGGCGCCCGCGGCGACGCCGCACGAGGTGCGGGCCAGCCTGGCCAGGTTCCTCGTACGCGGGGACCGTGTGGACCAGCGGGCCGCCGACCTCTCCGGGGGAGAGCGGTTCCGGGTCTCCCTGGCCCGGTTGCTGCTGGCGGACACACCGCCGCGGCTGCTGGTCCTGGACGAGCCCACCAACAACCTGGACCTGGACAGCCAGCGGCAGCTCGTGGCGGCGCTCGCCGACTACCGGGGCGCTCTGCTGGTGGCCAGCCACGACCACGCGTTCCTGGAGGATATCGGGGTGAGGCGGTGGTGGTCGCTCACACGCGGGCGGGCTCCGGTGGACGGCGGCGCCGGGTGAGCCAAGCCTGGAGTCAGGCGGGCTTGGCGGGGCAGCCGACCAGGTGGTCCTCGACCAGACCGTTGGCCTGGAGGTAGGAGTAGGTGATCGTCGTGCCCACGAACGTGAACCCGCGCCTCCTCAGGTCCTTGCTGATCCGGTCGGAGAGCGGGGTGCTCGCCGGGACCTGGGAGTGGTCGGTGAAGCGGTTGACCACGGGGACGCCGTCCACCCACCCCCACAGGTAGTCGGCGAAGCCGCCGTACTCGTCCCGTACGCGCAGGAAGGCCTGGGCGTTGCGGACGACGGAGGCCACCTTGAGTCGGTTGCGGATGATCCCGGGGTCCTGGAGGAGGGCGTCCAGACGGGACTGGTCGTAGGCGGCGACCGCCTCGGGGTCGAAGCCGTCGAGGGCTCGTCGGTAGTTCTCGCGCTTGTTGAGGACGGTGGCCCAGGACAGTCCGGCCTGGGCCCCCTCCAGGACGAGCATCTCGAACAGGTGCCGGTCGTCGCGGGACGGGCGGCCCCACTCCTTGTCGTGGTAGGCGGTCATCAGGTCCGACGCCCCCCGTGCCCAGGCACAGCGCGGGTCAGCGGAGGTGGTCGCGGCGGGCATGGTGCTCCTCGTCGGCGGTGGGCACGGGTGTGCGGACATTGTGCCCGAGGGGTGGGACATGACGGGCGCGAACCTCGTTGCGGGTGGGGCGGGGGTGGGGGCAGGATCGGAACGTGACGGATATCGAGACACGTTCCGGGGGGCTTGGGCCCGGTCCCCGGCGGGTGCGGTTGGTGCTCCTGACCGCGCAGGTCCTGTCAGCCCTGGTGGACGGTGACCTGGTCAAGGCGGGTGAGCTGGCGGAGGTCGAGTTCGGCGCGGGGTTCCTGGCGGACCGCTGGCTGTGGGACTTCCGCCTGGTCCAGCTCACGGAGGACCCCGGAAAGGCCGGATGGCTGGCCTACGCGATGGTTGACGCGGACGACACGGGCAGCCAGCCGAAGGCGGTGGGTCACGGCGGATTCCACGGACCGCCCAACGGCGAGGGCATGGTCGAGATCGGGTACTCGGTCCTTCCGGAACACCGCCGCCGCGGCTACGCGAAGGCGACCGTCGCCGAGCTGATCCGCCGCGCCGCGGCCTCCCCCGGGGTGACCACGGTGCGGGCGTCGATCCGCCCGGACAACGTCGCGTCCCTGGCCACCATCGCCGGTTTCGGCTTCACGCACGTGGGCGAGCAGTGGGACGAGACCGACGGCCTGGAGTACATCTACGAGCGTCCGGTGGCCCTTCCACGGGAGGAATCCGGGGCATAGGATCGACTTATCTTGACATCAAGATAAGGAGCCCGCATGGCCGCCCCCGACACGACCACCGACCTCGGCTTCGCACCGCACCACGTCCTGGTGTGCGTCCCCGCCGGAACCGAGAACGTCTGCCGTGCCTTCTACGTCGACACCCTCGGGCTGGTCGAGATCCCCAAGCCGCCGGCCCTGACCGCCCGGGGCGGGCTGTGGCTCCGCGGCGACACCCTGGAGATCCACCTCGGTGTCGATCCCGGCTTCCGCCCCCAGCGCAAGGGGCATCCCGGCATCCTCGTCCGCGAGATCGACGCCCTGGCCCAGCGGCTCGCCGACGCCGGACACGAGGTCGACTGGGACCCCCACCTGCCCGGTTACCGGAGGTTCTACGTGGACGACGTCGTCGGCAACCGGCTGGAGTTCCTCGCGCCCGCCTGAGGGCCGTTCGCATCGGAGCACACCCGGCGGGCCCGGGCGCGGGTTTCGGGGGGCAGGAGCCCACATCCCCGGGTCGGTGTCGTGTGACCTCCTCACGCGGGCCTTGGGCACCTGGACCGCGGCGATCGGACAGCGTGCGACGATTCGACGAGCGCGGCGTCGCCGGGGCGATCCTCGCCGGGCCGGTCAGGGGACGGTGCCGTGCCAGGAACGCCACAGGGACGCGTAGGGGCCGCCCGCGTGGACCAGTTCGTCGTGGGTGCCGAGTTCGGCGATCCGCCCCTCCTCGACCACCGCGACCCGGTCGGCGTCATGCGCCGTGTGCAGCCGGTGCGCGATCGCGATCACCGTCCGACCGTGGAGCACGGCGGCGAGCGACCGCTCGGTGTCGCGTGCGGTGGTCGGATCCAGCAGCGACGTGGCCTCGTCGAGGACCACCGTGTGCGGGTCGGCCAACACGACCCGAGCCAGGGCGAGTTGTTGGGCCCGTGCCGCGTCCAGGGTCGTGCCCCCGGCGCCCACCCGGGTATCCAGCCCCTCCGGAAGGGAGCGCACCCAGTCGGCGCCGACGGTGTCCGCCGCGGCGAGCAGCGCGGCGTCGTCGGCGTCCTCGGCCGCGATGGCCAGGTTGTCCCGCAGGGACCCCACGAAGACGTGGTGCTCCTGGTCGACCAGGATGACCCGTTCACGCAGCTCCTCCGGTGGCAGGGCCGCGACCGGCACCCCGCCGACGGTGACCCTCCCCGTGCTCGGGGCGTCGACACCGGCCAGGAGCCGACCGAGGGTCGTCTTCCCGGCGCCCGACGGTCCCACGACCGCCAACCGCTCACCCGGACGCACGTCCAGGTCGATCCCGTGCAGGACGTCCCGCCCGTCGACGTAGGAGTAGCGGGCGCCGCGCACCTCGATCCGGTCGTCGGCGGGCACCGCCCGGGTGGTGGGGGCGGGGGTGACCTCGCCGACCCCGCGCAGCCGGGCGAACGACGCGCCGCCGCCCTGGAGCTGTTCGAGCCAGATCATCAACGTGCTGAGCGGCTCGCTCGTCTGCGTCATGTACAGCGCGCAGGTGACGACCACGCCCAGGCTGGCCCCGCCCTCCAGGTACAGGAGTCCGCCCACCAGCAGGACCACTGTCGTGGGCAGGGAGAAGGAGAAGCCCGCCACCGAGTAGAGGACCGTGCGCAGGGCCAGCGTGCGTCCGCGCGCCCGGTACAGGTGTTCCGTGTCGGTGTCCGTGACCTCGATCCGCGTCCGTTCGAGCCCCAGGGCAACCACTGTGTGCCCGCCCTCCGCCGTGGCGGTGACCCCCTCCACCGCGGTCGAGTTGGCCGCTCCCTCCGCGAGGTAGGCCGCCCGGGACCGAAGCAGGTACCAGCGCGCCACCCACCAGGACGGTGGCACCGCCACCAGGATGAGGACGCCCAGGAGCGGGCTGAGCCAGAACACCGCGACCAGGAGGAAGAGCACCTGGAGCAGGGCAGGGACCACTTCGGGGAGGGCGCGGCGCAGGGTCGTCCCCACGGTGCCCACGTCCGCGGTGACCCGCGTCGTGAGATCGCCTGTCCCCGAGCTCTCGGCCATCCGCGCGGGCAGGGCCAGGGTCCGGTCGACGAAGTCCTCCCGGAGCCGGAGCAGCGTCCGCTCGCCGAACCGGAACGCCCCCAGCCGGGTGTACCGGGTCAGGAGCAGATGGGCGATCGCACATCCCGCGACACCGAGGGCCAGCCGGTCCACGGTGCCGGCGGTCGCGGTGCCGGCCTCCAGGTGGTCGACGATCCTGCCCAGCAGGTAGGGCCCCGCCAACGCCACGGCACTGGCCAGGCAGGCCACCGCCCCGAGCCGGACCAGCGTGCCCCGCTCCGCGCCCAGGAGTCGTCGGGCGTCCCGTCGGACGGTTTCGGGACCGGCCACGGGCAGGGTCTCGGTCCGTCCGGCGCCGTTCCCGTCAGCGCCCATGGTCCGCCCCCGTTCGTTCGGTCGCCCCTGTGTGTTCCGGCGGTCCGGCCGTCTTCGTCTCCTTTGACCGGTCGTCGTCCCGGGTTCGCGGTTCCCTCGACGTCTCCCGCAGGACGAGCGACCGGTAGTCGCTCCGTCCGGCGAGCAGTTCCCCGTGCGTTCCCTCGGCAGCCACCACGCCGTCGACGAGCAGGACCACCCGATCGGCCCGTTCGAGCAGGAGCGGGGAGGTGCCCACCACCAGCGTGGTCCGTTCCTCCCGCGCCTCGTGCAACCGCGCGATCACGTCCGCCTCGGTCCGCGCGTCCACCGCGGAGGTGGGTTCCACCAGGATCAGGACCTCCGGGTCGGCGAGCACCGCCCGGGCCAGCCGCAGTCGCTGGCGCTGCCCCCCGGACAGGTTGCGGCCCTGGGCCCGCACCTCGGAGTCGAGTCCGTTCCCCAGGGAGGAGAGCACGTCGGTCGCCCCGGCGACGCTCAGGGCCGCCATGATCTCGGCGTCGTTCCGGTCGCCGTGCACCCCGACCACCTCACGCAGCGGACCGGCGAACACGTAGGACTCGTTGTCGCTGACCAGGACCCGGTCCCGGAGCGCCTCCGGATCCAGGTCACGCAGGGTCACACCGCCCCAGGAGGCGTCCGAGGGGTGCGCCAGCCGCTCGACGACCGCCGCCGCCCGGACGGGGTCGGCGGAGACCAGGGCGGTCATCGACCCCGGCGCCACGCGGAGTCCCGACTCTCCGTCGACGAGCTCCGCCGGTCCCTCGGGCCCCGGGTGGGAACCAGTCCCTCCGGCGTGCCGTGGGAGGAGGGCGAGTAGGCGCACCACGCGGCGAAGGGAGACGTGCCCGTGGGTGAGGTTGCCGGCCGCCTCCACGAGGAAGAACACCGGGACCACCAGGACCGCCACATAGCCGTAGACGGCCACCATCTCCCCGACGGTGATCACCTCCGCCACGGCCAGACGGGCGGAGATCCAGGTGACGGCGGCGACGAAGAGCAGCGGCAGGCAGGAGCTGACCGCGGCGAACCAGCTGTCGGCGGCGCCGACGCGATACCCCTGGCCGAGCAGCGCGGCGGAGCGCTCCCGGTATCTCGAGGCGAACCGTTCCCGGCCGCCGAGACCGGTGAGGACCCGGAGCCCGGCGACGATGTCGCCCGCGAGCTCGGTGAGCTCGCCCTCGCGGTCGCGGTACGCGCTCTGCCTGCCGCGCAGACCGCTCAGCATCGGACCGACGCTGAGCGCGAGCAGGGGAACGCCGACCACCACGACCGTGCCGAGGAGGGGATCGATGGTGAAGAGCAGGACGGCGGTTCCCGTGTAGGCGACGACGGCGCCGACACCCGGGCCGGTCATGGTGAGGACGTGCGCGATCCTGCCGACGTCGGTGACCTGGATCGTGGACAGCTCACCGGTGGAGATCCGGCGGGACAGGTCGGCGCCCAGACGTGCCGCGTGCCGCGCCACCACGCGCAGAGTGCGCAGGGAGGCGTCCGCGCGCACGAGCGTCATCGTGCGGTGCCGCATGACGGCCGCGAGGGTGTTGACGGCTCCCGCCGCCAGGAGGGCGAGCACCCAGAACAGGAGGGCGTCGCGATTCCCGGCGCGCAGGCCGTCGTCGACCGCGCGGGCCACGAGGTAGGGCGGGACCATGAGCCCGACCATCCAGACGGTGCCCCAGAACGCCCCGGTCAGGACCCAGCGGGGTTGGGCGGCGATGAGCCACCACAGGTAGCGCCACGGGCCGCGGGCGTCGGGTGTGCCGGGCGACGTCCGGGTGTCCCCGGCCCGGTCATCGGGGTCGGGCGTGTGCTCCGCCTCCGTGCCGGGGTCGTCCGTCTCCCGGAGACCGCCCCCGTCGGTGCGCGGCTCGGATCCGCCCACACGCGTGCCATGGGTCCGTGCCACCCGTTTCCCCTTTTCCGCCCTGCTCACCCTGGTCATACTCCGTCCCGTTCGGACTGGGGGGGATTTCCCCGTCCCCGAGTTCGGATCCCGCCTTTCACGAAGGCCCGCCCTCTTCATGAGACCAAGGCGAACCGGGTTCGGGAAGAGGCTGTTGACAGCCTGTGGACGACCGTCGTCGGCGTCGGCCCGGAAACTTTCGGGCTTTTGCAACATCAGTCACATAAGTAACAAAACGCATGAATCGCCATAAAACACATAGTTGGAATAGTTCGCTCATAACGCCTGCGTTGCGAATGAGGGGAAGTGTCTTATCCGACCGGAAATCGCGCATCAACGTGAGTGGCCGAGACGAATGACCGGGAGTGTTGGGTGACGGAGCCCCGCAGTGACAGTCCTGTTGGACAACTCGAAGAGGCGAGGTGTTTCGCTGACCTGATCAGGGCGGAGTGGACCGACGGCGGCGGGCGCCGCCGTCCGGTCATGGTGGTGGAGGGCGGACACGGCCACGGCAAGACCCACCTCCTCCGGTGGATGGGCGCCAACCTGCGCGAGCGCGAGATCCCCCACGCCCACCTCGACCTCGCCGACCCCCGCTACTACTCCGACGTGGCCGCCGTCCTCACCGACCTCGTGTCGGTGACCGCGAACGGGCTGGGCCACCACCGCAGGTACTACGGGCGCCTGGAGTTTCCCCGCCTGTGGATCGCCCTGCTGGCCCTGCGGCTCGACCTGGCGGACGGCGAACCGGGCAGCGACCGTGAACAGGTCGAACAGGTTCTCCAACGGGTCCGCTCCCAGGACCGCGGCAGCCTCGCCTGGCTCGGTGACCGGCTCGACCGGGCGCGGGACCTCATCCCGCCCGGCGAGTTCCTCGGACCGGAGGCCCCCGTCCTCGAGCTCTCCCGCTGGGTCGCCACCGTCGCCAGATTCGGCGCGGCCGGCGCCGACCGCGCCGTCACCTGGTTCCGCACCCGGGACCGGGGACGCAACGACGGAGAGGTGGACGCCCTCGTCGCCCTCGCCCACAGCGCCCGCGAACCCGACCGGACGGACCCCACGCGCGGACTCACCAACCGCCGGATCGTCACCGCCTTCCTGTGCGACGCCCTGCGTGCGGACATGCGCCACGCGCCCAAGCGGCTCAACACCCTGCCCACACCCGTGATCCTCCTGGACAACGCCCACCGCGGCGTGGGGCCCGAGCTCGTCGAGGCTCTCACCCAGGTTCCCGGCAGCGCCGACCCCGAACCGCTCACCGTGGTCGCCACCACACGTGACGGCAGGGACAGCCTGCTGCGCGGGCTTCCCGACCCCCTGGCCGGGCTCGGAGGGGACGCCGCGTGGACCTCGTTCCGGCTCTCCGCCCTGAGCGCGCGCGACACGGGACGCCTGCTCGCCGAGCGGACCGACGGGGAGCACGTCGCCGAGGACCCGGCCGAACGCCTGTGGGAGTTCACCTCCGGCCACCCCGCCGCCACCGTCCGGATCGTCGAGTCCTGGACCGAGGTCCGGGGACGCGGGCTCCACGAGGCGCTCACGCACACCCCCGCCGTGCCCGACACCGGGCGCGCCCAGACCCGCACGACCGAGGAACGCATGCTCGCCGACGTGCTCGGCGCCGACCTCACCGATCTGCCGGAGGACCTCCGTGAGGCCCTCACCACCTGCTCGGCCGCGCGCGACGAGGACGCGGGGCTGTGGCTGTACCGGGCCCAGGACCCCCCGCACACGGCCGGGGAGAACGAACTGCGCGCCCACCCGCTGTGGGACGGCGACCAGCCCACCGTGCTGCGCCGTCTGTTGCTCCGCCGCCTCGCCCGCAGGGAGCGCGGCGGCCCCCACCCCGACTGGTCCGCCACCCACCGCGGGCTGGCCGATTATTACCAGAGCACCGACCCCGACCCGGACCGGGCCACCGAGAGCGAGATCCACCACCGCCTCAGCGACGGCCAGCTCCTCCGCGTCGCCTGGCACTTCGAGGGCTGGCTCAGGGCCCCTGACATCGGCGGGGCCGTGTGGGTCCGGCGGCTCCGCGCGGTCACCGCCGCTCCGATGCGCACCCGACCGGCGCTGCCGCTGCACGAGACGTGGCGGCGCATGTGGACGGAGGAGGCCGGGGAGGGCGCCACCGCCGCGACCGAGGCGTGCCTCAAGCTCGTCGCCGCGCGCCACATCCTCAGCGACCCGGACATGTTCCGCACCGACCACCTGCACGCCGTCTGCTCCCAGACCCTCACCGAACTGGCCCAGTACTGCCCGTCCGGACAGAGTCACATCCTCGACGAGGCCAGTGCGCACCTGGAGTACTGGCGCCGCTTCCACGGCACGGCGTGAACCCCCGACATCGGAAGGAAAACGAGACCATGGCCGATCAGGAGAGGGAGCCGGCCGGCGGCGGGGTCGTCATCCCCCGTCCCCAGCGGTTCCGGCGGACCCGTCGACTCCTGCTGCCCGTGGCCGTGGCGGTCGTCCTGGCGATGGTCGCGACGTCGGTCGTCCTGTGGGACCGGTTCAGCTGCGGCGGCCCGGGCAGCGGGGTGCGGTCCGTCGAGGGCCAGTGCGTGGGGGTCACGGACGGCGGGCACGTCTTCCACGACGACTTCGCCGGGATCCAGGCGCTCATCGCCAAGGAGAACGCGCGGGTCGCGGAGGAGGGCGGCACCGTCGTTCGGATCGCGTTCCTGGGCACGTTCACTTTCGGCGACGTGAGCCCCATGGACCCCGGCCGCGTCCGCAGGGCCCTGGAGGGGGCCTACACCGCGATGATGCGCGCCAACCACTCGCACGACTTCGGTGACCCCAGTCCCCAGATCCAGCTCGTCCTGGCCAACACGGGCGCCCAGCAGGAGCACTGGGAGACGGTCGTGGACGACCTCGTCGCGATGACCTCCGAGCCGGTGCCGCTGGTGGCGGTCGTGGGTATGGGCGTGAGCATCGAGTCCACCCGGTCCGCGGCCCGACGCCTGGCCGAGAACGAGGTCCCCATGGTCTCCTCCGCCGTGACCGCGGACGGACTCGACCACTTCGAGATCCCCGGCCTGCTCCGTGCCGCGCCCAGCAACTCCGAGTACGTGCGCGCGCTCCGGAACTACCTCGACGGGCTCGAGGAGGCGCCGAGGGCCACCCTCGTCTACGACACGACCGAACCCGACCTGTTCGTCAGCACGCTGCGCCGGGCCTACGAGGACCAGCTCGGGCAGTACGTGACCGGGCAGGCGCAGGAGTTCAGCGGAACGACCGTGGGGGACGCTCCCCGGGCCGGCCTGTTCGACACCGTCACCCTCAACGTGTGCGTGGCGGAGAGCGACACCGTGCTGTTCGCGGGCCGCACCCCCGACCTCGACGCGTTCCTCGAATCCCTCGCGGCCCGGTCCTGCGACGACACACCGATCCGCGTGCTGTTCGTCGTCGTCGGGCTGAGCGCCCTCGCCGACGAGGACACGATGGCGCTGCTGGACGAGGGCGACATCACCCTCGTCCACGCCTCGGGCATCGACCCCCGCTGGGCGACCGGTGGCCCGGACGCGGACGTTCCTCCCGGATACGCGGCGTTCCGGTCGGCCTTCGCACGCGAGGTGGACGACGATCCCACGGCACTGCGCAACGGCTACGCCCTGGTCACCCACGACGCGTTCGCGGTCGCGGCCTCGGCCGTGCGGACCACCAACGCCATGGAGCTCGACGGACCTCCCCTTCCTCCCGACGTCCTCCACCAGCTGATGCTGCTCAACAGCGCGCACGTGGTCCCGGCGGGGGCCGGGGTGTTCAGCTACGGCCCCGAGCGAGGCGGGGAGGCGGTCGGTCGGTACGTGCCGGTCGTCGAGCTTCCCCTGGAGGGGGACCAGCCCCAGGAGCGGCCCTACGTCATCGGCCGGTGAGAACCCTCAGGGACCGACCAGCGGGAGCCGGAGCGTGAACGTCGTGCCCTCGCCGAGGGTGCTCTCGACCTCCGCCCGGCCACCGTGCAGCTCGGTCAGGTTGCGCACGATGGACAGCCCCAGACCGCTCCCGCCGGTCTGGCGGCTGCGCGACTTCTCCGCCCGCCAGAACCGGTCGAACACCTGCGGCAGGTCCTCGGCGGCGATGCCGACGCCCGAGTCGGTCACCTCGAACACCGCCTCGTCCCCGTCGGGCCGCACGCGGACGGTGACCGTGCCGGGCGCCGTCGTGTGCCGCAGGGCGTTGCCGAGCAGGTTGCCCACGGCCTGGAAGAGCCGGGTGCGGTCGGCCCTGAGCACGACCTCGGCCGTCTCGGTCACCAGCTCCAGTCCGGCCTCGTCCGCGCGCAGCCGGTAGCTGGCCGCGACCTGTTCGACGAGCGTGTGGGCCTCCACCAGCTCAAGGGACAGCCGCAGCTTGCCCGCGTCGGCCAGCGCGAGGTCCCGCAGGTCGTCGATGATGTCCTGGAGCAGGAGGGTTTCGCCCACGAGCATCTCCATCCGGTCCGGCTCCAGGTCCGCGACGCCGTCCTGGACGGCTTCCAACCACCCCCGCAGGTTGCTCAGCGGCGTGCGCAGCTCGTGGGACACGTCGCTGACCATGGCCTTGCGCTGGTCCTCTAAGCGCTCCAGGTGCTCCGACATCTCGTTGAACGCGGCGGCCAGCTCGCCGATCTCACCGGAGTCGCTCACCTCGACCCGTGTCGACCACTGTCCTTGACGCATCCGCAGCACGGCGTCCGTCAGGGCGCGGACGGGGCGCACCAGCCGGGTCGACACGGCCACGCTCACCCCGACCGTCAGCACCAGCACCAGCAGCACCACGCTGGAGACCCGCAGCAGGCCCTCGCGGTTCAGGGAGGGTCCGGAGGCGGCGTCGGCGGAGGGGTCGTCGATGAAGAGCAGGGCGGCCGATGCCACGTGCGGGCGGAGCAGCTCGCGGTGGGCGGTGGCGACACAGTCGGCGGTGCGCTGGTCGAGGGCGGGCGCCACCGTGCCCAGGGGGGCGCCCGGATCCGCCTGGGGGCTGGGCGACCCCGGGATCCACCCCTCCTCCAGGGCCCGATCCCGTTCAGTCTCCTCGGCCTCGATCTCCGCCGTTTCCCCGTCCGAGGGGGCCCGCCCGTCCGTCGGCTCCGGTACGACCCACTCCTGTCCGGGGGACGGCTCCGGCTCCTCCTGTGCCGCCGGGGGCGAGGGTGTGGGGGCCTCGTCGGCGGGTGCTCCCGCACCCGCGTCCGCGGGAACGGCCAAGACCGATCCCGTCGTGCCGTCCATGCGGAACCGCACCTTTGGGTCGTCGGTGCCCAGGCAGTCACCGGTGAGCTCGCTCAGCTGCGCCAGGACCGGCCGCTCCCCGTCGGTGGGTTCCTCCAACGCCGCGAGCCCGCACTCGTCCCACAGGTAGTCGACCTCGTCGTAGGGATCGGTCACCTCCAGGTACGGCCGCCCGCTGGGCGCGGTCTCCAGGGTGACGGGGATCCCCGTCACGTTTTGGAGGCAGGCGGCCCCCTCCTCCGCGATCTCCGTCAGGTCCTCGCGGTCCGCCGCGCCGAGTCCGAACGGCCCGACCGCCCGGGCGTCCACACGGTCGGACCCCTCCGACACCAGGGTCACGTCCACCGCGAGGGGGTCCACGACCGAGGAGGCGCGCGGTGGGAGCGGCGCCTCCGACCCGGGCTCCGAGTCGGCGATCAGCTGACGGTTCTCCGTGGCCAGGACGATGCGCCGCCCCGTCTCCTCGGCGAGCTCGTCGACGATGTGGTCGACGCCGTCCCAGTCGCGGTTCGTCGCGGCGTAGCCGACGAGTGTGTCGTGGATACGGGTGTCGGCGGCCAGGGTCTCGCCCTGCTCCGAGCTGATCGAGTCCGAGGTGCCCTGCACCGCCAGCCACGCGGTCGCCGTGATGGAGCAGACCGCGACGAGCACGGAGCTCGCCAGCATGCGGGCGAGCAGACTGTGCCGTAGCGCGCCCCTACGGCGCGCCATCGGCCGGGCCGTTCAACTTGTACCCGACCCCGTAGACCGTGATGAGCAGGGTGGGTCTGCGGTGGTTCGCCTCGAGTTTGCGGCGCAGGTTCATCACGTGGACGTCGATCGTGCGCTCGGTGATGAAGCGGCTGACGCCGTGGATGCGCTCCAGCAGTTGCGCCCGGCTGAACACCCGCCCCGGCTGGGCGGCCAGTGCCGCGAGCAGCTGGAACTCGGCGGGGGTGCAGTCGACGGGGACCCCGCGCAGCTGGACGGTGTGCCGATCGGAGTCGACCGCGAGCGGTCCCGCGCGCATGACGCGGTCGGTCCGTTCGACGCCTCGGCGGGACCGGCGCAGCAGGGTGCGGACCCGCGCCATCAGTTCGCGCGGGCTGTAGGGCTTGGTGACGTAGTCGTCCGCACCCAGGTCGAGGCCCGTGAGCAGGTCCTCCTCGGTGGAGCGGGCGGTGAGCATCAGGACTGCGACGTCCGACTCGGCGCGCAGCGCGCGGCAGGCGTCCAGTCCGCTCATGACCGGCATCATCACGTCCAGGATCACCAGGTCGGGGACATCACGGTGGTGTTCGGCGACCGCGGCGCGGCCGTCGTGGACCACGCGCACGACGTGGCCCTCGTGCTCCAGATAACGCCGGATGAGGTCGGCCTGGTTCGTGTCGTCCTCGGCGACGAGCACATGGGCGCACACGGGGGTCCTCCGCTCGCTCGTGGGAACGCTGGCGCGGCTTGATCGTATGACCCGCCGACCGGGAGCGGAGACGCTGACGGACAGGGGCGGAAACGGCCCCCAGGTCAGAACACGGCTCCCACACGGCGAACACACAGGATCCACACATTCGTGCGCCAGAGTTCATGACCGTCCGACCGGGTGACACCGCGCCGGACGAGTCCCACACGGTCCCGGAGCGGCTCACCGCCCGGGGCCACTCCCGCCACACGAACCCGGATGGTTCCCATGCGTCGATCCTCGCCGCTTCCGCGCCCGTCCCGGCCCGGACCGCGCGCGGCCCCGCCGCCGCTGGTGACGGCCGCGCTCCTGGCCGCCCTCACAGCGTGCTCGTCCCCCGCCCCGGACGAGGCGGGCGGAGAGGCCCCCGCCGGACCCCCGGAGGCGGGGGCCCGGATCGCCACGGTCGTCGGCGACTCGATCGACGTCCGCGCCGAGGCGGGCGGGGACGAGGTCCTCGAAACGCTGGCGAACCCCAACGACCTCGGCGCGGAGCGGACGTTCCTCGTCGAGAGCGTCGAGGGCGCGTGGCTGGAGGTGCTCCTGCCGATCCGCCCGAACGGCAGCACCGGATGGGTGCGCGCCGACGAGGTGGCGCTGACCGGCACCGACTACCTCGTGGAGGTCGACGTCACCGAGTTCGAGTTCACCGTTCTGAAGGCAGATGAGGAGGTGCGCTCGGGGGTCATCGGCACGGGGGAGAGCGAGACGCCCACCCCGGAGGGCCGCTACTACTTCACCGAGCTGCTCCAGCCGCCGGACCCCGAGGGGCCCTACGGCGTCTACGCCTTCGGGCTCAGCGGGTTCTCCGAGACGTTGGAGACCTTCGCGGGCGGTCCCGGCCAGTTGGCGGTGCACGGCACCAACGACGAGAGCGCCCTGGGACAGCGGGTGAGCCACGGGTGCATCCGCGTCTCCAACGAGGACATCACCTGGATGGCCGAGAACCTGCCGGTCGGCACCCCGGTCGAGATCTCCGCCTGAGGAGCGGCCCCGGTTCCGCGGACACGGGGGCGGGACCGGGGCCGGAAGACGGGTGGGGGAGTCCCCGCCCGTCGCGAACCACCCCGGACAACGCAACGAAAGCCAGACCAACGCAACGAAAGGTCGATCATGCGACTGAAGCCCTTCTTCCTCGCCGTCGGAGTCGCCGCGGTGACGCTCTTCGGGGCCGCGCCCGCCCTGGCCGACGACGGCGCGGGTGCTCCGCCCGAGGCGTCCCCCGTCCCGTCCGAGGCCCCGGAGCCGACCGCTTCACCCGGGACTCCCGAGCCGACGGCTCCGGAGGAGCAGCCTGACCCGTCCCCTGTTCCCTCCCCCGGTGAGGGCGCGCCCGTTCCGGCCACTCCGGCCAGCCCTCTGCCCGCTGATCCGAACTACACCGGCTGACGCCGGCCCTCAGAGCCGGGGCGCGCCGACGGGGGCGGGAATCCTCGACGCGGCGCGCTCCGATGACGGGACCCACCGGCGGGGGTGGGTCCCACGTGCCCCCGGCGACCCCGCACGCCGGTCACTCCGGCGGCCGCGGTGGTCCTCCGCTCCTTCGGTCGCCGGGGGCCTCCCCCGCTCGAACGCCCCTCCGCCACCGGACACCGTGTCCCGTGGCGGAGGGGCGTCGTCGTTCGAGGGTGGGGACTCGACGGGGGCGGACCCAGGTTCGCGACGACCGTCCGTCCACCGTGGGCGCCAGACGGCCGAGCGACTCAAGGCTGGCGGGAAGCGGGTCGACCACGACCTCGTGTTCCCGGACGCGGACGGTCAACCGGTCGGCCGCATGGGCGGCGCCCTGTTCGGCTGATCCCCTGAGACAGGGTGAGACGTGATGACGCCCCGTGCGAATGCAACTAGAGATGCAACCAGCGCACGACGAAGGGCCCGCCGCGTGTGCGACGGACCCCTCGTGACCTGCGGAGGATCGGGGATTTGAACCCCGGAAGGCGTTGCCACCTAACCGCATTAGCAGTGTTCTAGCCAGTCTGTTTGGCAGTCGTTGGCCAGCGTTAGCGACGGGTGTTTTCCCAGCTAGATCAGGGTTCTAGCTCGTTGGCTGTCGTTGGCCAAAATCGACAACTTACGGACCCATTGGCCTCACATTGGCCTCACGTCTGGGGCGAGAATCCCCAGTTCATCACGGGGTGAGGAGCCCCAACAGAAGCGCCCCCGGGCGGTGTTGCACCACCGCTCCGAGGGCTTGTCCAACGACCTGACATCACCAGGAGTTGAACCAGTGCCTAACGTATCGCGCCGAGCCCAGCAGCCCCCCACAGTCCCGCTGGACGATGTCCTCGCCCTCCTGGCGGCCGTCCAGGACGTCCTGGACCTGCCGAAGGACGGCGCGTCAGACGCCGTCGTCTACCGGCTCGCGCACACCTCCGGCGTCCTGTCCGCCGCTGTCGACCAACGGGGCATCACCACCGCCACCGACATCATCCGCCGCACCGCCGCGAGCGCCCAGGCGGTGCCCGGTGAGTAGCCCCAACACCCCGCAGAAGAAACTCTCCGACGGGCAGTCGCTCGGGCTGGCCCTGGCCGTGACGGGGATGCTCGCCGTCGGCGCCTACGGGCTCGTCATCTCCTACTGGACCGTGCGCGAACTCGCGGTGAAGCTCCACATGCCGCTCCCGCACATCTTCCCCGTCGGCATCGAGGGCGGCATGATCGCGGTCCTGGCGATCGACATCGTCCTCACGTGGATCGGCCGGCCGATCGGGTGGCTGCGCCAGGTCGCCCGCGCGCTGTCGGCGACGGCGATCTCGATCAACGCCTACGCGGGCGCCGAGTACGGCCCGGCCGCGGTCGTCATGCACGCCTTGGCCCCGGCGATCCTGATCGTCGGCGTCGAGGCGCTCCGCCACCACCTCTTGGTGGTGCTCCAGGTGCCCGAGGAGCGTGAGCCGATCCCGCGCGGCCGGTGGCTGCTGGCGCCCCTGTCCACGCTGGCGATGTGGCGCCGGATGGTGCTGTGGCAGCAGCCCCGCTACTCCGAGGCGCTGGACACGCACCTGGACCGGCACGAGGCGCTCGCCGAGCTGCGTCGCGCGTTCGGGTGGCGGTGGAAGCACTACATCCCCGCGGGCCTCGCTTACCGGCTGCGCGTCGGCGTGCGGCTGGCCGAGTCCACCGCCGAGGTGCGCGCGCTCCTCGATGCGCACTACGCGCACGACGCGGTCCACGATGTGCGCGAGGTTCCCGGACACGATGTGCGCGCACTGCCCGCCAGCGCCCCCGTACCGCCCACGTGGGTGCACATCGACGACGTGGTGCGCGTGCGTGTCGGCGGCGACCGGGTGGACGGACACCTGGACCTGGGCGGGCGGGCGCTGCTCCCGGTGGTGTGCGCGCATCGTGCGCGCAAGCGTGCCGAAGCCCTCGCGCGCGGCGACCGGGCGGTGGCCGACCTCCTCCACTGGCGAGACGGAGGAGGCGCCCGGGAGCGCGTTGCCCGTGCTCGCGCCGACGCGCACGACGCGGTCGGCAGTGTGCGCGCGGACTCGGACGACGCGCACATCGAGCGGCAGGTGGCGCGCGGTGTAGAACAGCTCGCCGCATGGCTGGACCATGAAGACGGCGCGCGCACATCGTCCCCGGCGAGCGATGCGCGCGAGGAGTCCGTCGAACGTGAGCAGCGCGCGGATCGTTGTGAGCGGGAGCTGCCCGCGCGCGTGGCACCGGCTGCCCGCGCACGCCGGTCACGCGGGAAGGAAACCCGCGCGCGGATCGTCGCGCACATCGAGCAGCACCCCGAGGACGACGCCGAGCGGATCGGGGAGCAGGTCGGCGTGAGCGCATCGACCGTGCGCAGGCACCTGCGGGAGATACGCGATCGCTGATCTGTTCGACTACCGCCGATGGCTAGTCCGTCTGAATCACGGGCGCTACACTCGGCGGTGGGATTGCATCAGGTAATGCAACGACGAAGGCCCCCGGCGACGCCGGGGGCCTTCGTCGTATCGAGAGTGGCTACGCGAACCGGAGCCCGCCCAGGAGCGCGACCCACTCGGCGGAGGGGACCTCCAGGTGCCCCAGCTCGCGGTTCTGGGTGTCGCGCACAGCCGCGCCGCCAGGGAAGTCGGCGACCTCGACGCAGTTCTCGGTGCGCCCTTGCGAATAGGACGACTTGCGGAAGGTCAGGTCGTGGGATTGCATCGGTGCCTTCTCTAACTGGGATTGATCAGGGCCTCCAGGACCGCCCGGGAGTCCTCGACGGACAGCGCCGAAGCCTGCACGTGCCGATAGACCGTCTCGGCATGAGCGATTTCGACGGGGTCCTCGTAGAACAACTGGGCCATGATGTCTTCTCGGTATACCACCGGCGGATCGTCCTGGAAGTCCAGGATCGAGAAGGACCCCGTCGTGGCAGCGTGCAAGCCTGCGGAGTCGGGCAGAACCTGTACGCGCAGGTCTCGGCGCTGGACGTCGATCAGGTACCGGATCTGCTCGCCGCGGACGTCTGCGGGGATCTTCCGGAGCGCCGCTTCGTCGATGATCGCCCACACCTGCGGCCCGATCGCTCCGGGGGTGATGATCTGTTTCCGGGCCATGCGAGCCTCAACGTACCGCTCGACTTCGGCTTCGTCGGTGACACCGTGGCTACGGGTGATCGCTCGTGCGTAGCCCTCGGTTTGGAGCAGGCCGGGGATTACCAGTGCCTCGTAGGTGCGGATGGACGCGGCTTCCAACTCCAGCCCGACGTAGGCACCCTGGCCGAGCACGTCGGAGTACCCGACCCACCATCCCGACTGTCGGGCCTGCTTGGTGAGCGTGATGTAGGCCTGGCGCTCCTCGGGGTCGGTGACCTCGTAGATGTCGAGCAGCGCCTCGACGTCCACGACGGCGGGCCGGATCCATTCGTTGTTCTCGATCCGAGTGAGCTTGCCGCGCGACCACTTGCCCTTGCCCCGCTGCTTGGCCTCGGTCGTCACGTAGGAAGACGTGTACCCCTTCCCCTCGCGCAGCTCCCTGAGCCGTCGCGACAGGCGCCGCCGACGCAGGGTCGGACTCTTGGCCATGGGTGTCTCGCTCCTCGCGGTCGGTCGCTGGCGTAGCGATCCTACGATGCGGTCGCGCTGATCAGACATTTCGTACACCGCCCACAGAGAGTCGGGCGTACCACCCGACGATGTATCTCACTGAGATAGATTCTCGCACTGAATCTCAACTTGGGCATTGAGAATTTGCTTGCGATGGGTCAGCATGGGGCTACCTGATCAATCCCGCCGGACCTCCCATCCGGCATCCGACAGGAGGTGCGCTATGCGCTACCTGCGACCCGACGACCTGGACCGCGTGCGCCACCGCGCCGCGGCGATGATCCGAAACCGGCGCCCGCGCCGAGCGTCCCGACCCCGCCCCTACGTGACCTGGCCCGGCGGGGACCTCGCCCCGCTCACCCTGGCCGTGCGCGGACTGCTCGCCCTGCGAGGTGCCGCATGATCGACACCCGTACCGGCGACCTGCTCGCTGCGATCCGAGACGCGCTCACCCTCCCGGCCGTGCCGATCGACACCGGCCGCGCCGACCGGGACCCCCTGGAGCGCGTCCGCGCCGACGCCGTCCGCCAGGCCGTGCACCACGCGCTCGTCACCGGCGACCTGACCGGCGCCGTCGACCTCCTCGACACCGCCATCGCGGCCACGCCCACCGACCGGGTGTGCGTGCCCCACCAGGGGGTGACCCGATGAAGCGCCGACAGACGGTGTGCGACCTGCACGAGCTGCCCGACGTTCCCGCGCTCAAGCGGTGGGCGGCCGACCACGGAGCCGACGTCACCTGCCTGGGCCCGGACCTGGAGTCCCGCGCGGTCTACGCCGCGGCCGTCGGCCCGGTGATCCGGGTGGCCCGGTCGGCGCACCGGGACCCGCACCTGCACACGCTCGTGTGGCACTCCCCCCTGGAGCACCTGCCCGACACCGCGTCGGCGGTCTGAGCCGGGTGCGGCCCCTGCCCCCGGCTGGGGCCGCACCCTCCCCCAGGGAGGACACGGTGGACGGAGCCACCCGATGCGAGGCCACGCCCAGCGGGCAACACGACTACATCCCCGACCCGCCCACCCGACACGACCGCATCCGTACAGCCAGGTGCCGCCACTGCGGTGACGTCCTGACCGTCACCCGATAGCACGACAGAACGGAGAACCCCATGGCAGCAACAACGCTCGCCCCCGCCCCCGCGGTCCGTCCGACCGCGCCGACCGCCGCGAAGGACTGCGGCATGTGCAACGGCCAGGGCGGCAGCTGGGAAACCAGCGACGGTGGGAGCCCCGGCAAGAACTTCCGCCGCTGGGTGCCGTGTGCCGGCTGCAACGGCACCGGGAAGGTCGGCTGATGGGGAACACCACCACCATGGACTACGCCCCCCTGGCCGCATCCCTGGCCGGACGCCTGCGCGACCGCGGCACCCCCGAGCACATCGCGAAGCTGTTCGTCCGGGTGCCCCGGCACCGGTTCCTGCCCGACGTGTACTGGACCGAGGACCGCACTCGCGTCGACCGCACCGACGACCCGGCGACGTGGCTGCGTACCGCCTACACCGACCAGGCGCTGACCACCCAACGCGACGACGGCCGCGACGGCGGGATGGGCGTGCCCACCTCCTCCTCGTCAGCCCCGTCGGTCATGGCCAGGATGCTCGCCGCGGCGCGCATTGAGCCGGACCAGCGGGTGCTGGAGATCGGCACTGGCACCGGGTTCAACGCCGCCCTCCTGGCGGAGCTGCTCGGTTCCCGGAACGTGACCACGATCGAGGTCGACCAGGCGCTCGCAGAGACCGCCCGCGCCGCGCTGTACACCGCCGGGTACACCCCCGACGTCGTCATCGGCGACGGCGAGCAGACACCGCGCCCCGCCAGCGTCCACCGGATCATCGCCACGTGCACCGTGTCCCGCCTGCCGTGGTCGTGGCTGGACCAGCTGCGCGGCCGGGGCCGGATCGTCACCCCCTGGTCGCCCTCCCCGGGAGCGCCGGGCGGTGTGCTCGCCGCGTTGGACACCCACGGGACCGGCCTCGCCGAGGGCGGGTTCGAGGGAAGTCTGGCGTTCATGTGGTCCCGGAATCAGCGCCGACCCGGGGGGCCCGCACCCGACACCGACGCGCACCCCGAGCACGTCGAGACTGTCGCCGAAGACCCGCGTGGGCCTTGGCTCGACGGGGAGAAGTCCCTGCTCCTGTCCCTGCTGATGCCGGACTGGACGTTCGGGATGCGCATGGAGCCCGGTGCTGACGAGCCGCACGTATGGCTGGCCTCCACCCGATGCTCATCGTGGGCGCGGGTGCACGCGGACGGCCGTGTCGAGCAGGACGGAGAACGGCTCCTCGTGCAGGAGGCGCGCACCACCTGGCAGTGGTGGGAGCACAAGGACCGGCCCGGCGTCGACCGGTTCGGCCTGACCATCGACCGCGAGAACGCGCGGCAGACAGTGTGGCTCGACGGCCCCCAGCACGCACTGTGGACCACTCACCGGCAGATCACCTGAAACCTCCGTGTGCGGCCCGGTGAGGGCATAGCGCACGGTGGCCCCGGGACTGGGGTACCCGGGGAGGGTCCGGCGGGGGAAGTAGTAGCCGCTGGGCCTGGACCCCACCTTCCGCAGGGAGGGTGGGGTTTTTCGCATGTCAGGAAGGGTTCGGCCCGTGCGTGGGAGGCCGGGGACCAGGGGCAACCGTGGCAGTCGCGGCCAAGGTTGCCCACGACGTCCGTCCCGTGCCTGCTCAGGGTCCGCAGTTGTGGGCGAGACGCCTACAGCTGCCGCCGTCTGGGAGGTAACTGCCCACGACGTCTTCCCCGTGCGCACCCCGCTCCCGGACATCTGCCGGATTCCCCTGCGCGCCGGTCTCCGCTCGGCCACACTGGGCCTGAGAACCAGCTCGTTCCCTGGAGGCACCGATGCGATCGCCCCTTCTCACCGCAGCCGTCGCCGTCGCCCTGGCGGCCACCGGATGCACGAGCGACACCACCACCGACGACGTGCCCGAGGGCATGGACGAGATGGAGGAGTACGAGGAGACCGGCCCCGACAGCGGCAGCGGCGAGGAGATGGGCGACGGTGTCGCGGACCTCGGGTCGACGCACGACTTCGGTGACGGCGTCACCATCGCCATGGTCGACCTACGCCGCGAGATCGCCGAGGACGGCTTCAACTCCTCGACGGGCGAGGAGGGCGACCTGCCGTATGTGGCGTGGTCGTGGGAGCTGACCAACGACACCGGCGCGGCGCTGCCACTGGGCGGAACCACCGTCGCCTGCTTCACCGGCGATCCACTGGCCGAGGCCGAACAGCCGCACCTGGGCGATTCCTTGAACCCGCCGGACATGCTCGCCGACGGTCAGACAGCGACCTGGGACGCGGACTGCTGGATGGGCGAGGACGAGACCGCGCTCCAGTACACCCTGGACCTGTACACCCCCGACAGCGAGCCGTTGTACACGGTCACCTTCGTCGGGGACGTCCCGGCGTAGCGGCCCCGGACACGACGAAGCCGCCCCCGCTCCTCTTGCGAGGAACGGGGGCGCGGTGGTGCGCGGTCTACGACCGGCGGGTGTGTGGTGCCAGCCACCCGGCGACGAACACGACTAGGAGCACAGCGGCGGCGGCGACCGTGGCGGGCAGGTCGTGGCCGAGTAGGCCAGCGACGTACACCAGCACGGTGACAGCGGCGCCGCTGACGCCGGCGGCGGTGACCTTCTTCTCGGGACGGGCGGTCGACTTCGGAGCTTCGTGCACGGTCATGCCTCCAGGGTCACGGTGCCGGAGATGGTGGCGGTCGCGGGCAGGTTGTTGCCGGTACCGCTGGGTGCGTTGGCGAGAATCTCCTCGGCCTGCTTCCTGGCCAGGGCCTTGAGGATCTGGGCGTAGGCGTAGGAGGTGACGGTGTCGCCGTTGGTAGCGGAGGAGCCCATCTGCTGACGGACCCAAAGGACCGCGTCTGCGGTCTCCTGGCCGTATCCGCCGTCCGCGCCGTACTGGGGCAGGGTCGCTCCGCAGTAGAGCAGGACCTGCTGTAGGGCGGTCACCGGGCGTCCGCTGTCGCCGAGCTTGAGTCCGAGCATGGGGTCGCTTCCTTCCGTGGTGATGGGTGTGGGTGAGCCGGGAGCCTGCTCGAAAGCCCCGCTCTCGACGAGGTCGTAGAGCAGACTCCCCGGACACGAGGTGGAGGAGAAGTCCCGGTGACCGAGCACCGTGCCAGACACGCCGTGCTCGGCCATCAGCCAGCCGCGGAGTCGGCGGACGCCGTCGATCTGCGCGTCGGTGGGCGTCTCGCCCTCGCCGATCATCAGGGACACGCTGTAGTAGTTCGCGTTCCCGTCGGTGGTGCCCTGGGCGGCCTGGTAGCGGTGGAGCCCGCGACCCTCGAAGAGGTGGCCGTCGACCGAGACGCCGAAGCTATACCCCGTATCGGCCCAACCGCGGTTGTTGACGTGGTCGTCGCGGGTGTTCTTCCAGTAGGAGACGCAGTCCGCGTGGTCACTGAGGTGGGTCGCGGCACCGTTGTAGTGGACGACAAGCCCGGCGTCGGGGTCGGCGTAGTCGGCGGGGGAGGACGCGGACCAGCCGAAGTAGGTCCGCGGGTAGTCGATCACGAGTCGCCTCCTGGTGGGCATGGTGACGGCCCCGGCAGCGGCCGGGGTGTGTGGGGTGATGGGTCAGTTGGTGAGGAGCTGCAAGGCCAGGAGGACGGCCCCGACCACCAGGGACAGCACCCCGGCGATCACGGCGCCCCAGATCATCCGCCGGTCGGCGGCGCGGTCGCGGTCGGAGTCGCGTCGGTCCTGCTCGCGGCCGGTCTTGGCCTGTTCCATGTCGGCGCGCAAGTCGGCGATCTCGGAGCCGAGACGTCCGATCCTCTCCTCGGTCAGGCGCTTGTCGGACTCGTAGACGTCGGCGGACACCCGTCCGCCGACCTCCCGTCGGAGGTCGTCGAAGCCCTTGCGCATCTCCTCGCGCATCAGGGTCAACAGCTCTCCCAAGTGCGCGTAGTTCGGTGTCGGTGGTGTGCTCACGAGGGCTCCTAGATCGGCGACCCGAGTCGCAGTACCGCCGGAGCGGACGGCTCGGGCGGCGGGGCGGCGGGGCCGATCCACACCCCGTCGTCAGCCACGGCCAGGTGGGACAGGTACACCGGCGGCGGGATCGTGCCCAACGCGAGGTCCATCGCGGCGCGGGTCTCGGGCCCGGCCTCGCCGTCGACCAGGGACAAGCCGAGCGCGGACTGCTGGTTCATCACGGCACTCTGGGTGCCGGACCCGAAGTCGCCGTCGGCGCCCCACGGCGACAGGTCTTCGCCCAAGTCGATCAGGTCGTTCTGTAGCTCGGTGACCTCGGGGCCTTGGTCGCCGATCCGCAGGGTGGTGCGACGGCGCCATCGGTATCCGGTGATGTCGAGGGTGCGGCCGGGGTCGGACAGGCCCAGCCAGGTGTTGATGCGGGCTCCGGTGGTGGCGTGCCCGGCGAACACCTGGGACACGAGGTCGGTGCCGTCGTAGGCCATCTCCACGCGGAGTAGCTGTCCGAGGGGTACGGCGGACCCGTCCGAGGAGTCCCACACCAGCGGGGCCGCGGCCAGGTCCGGCGTCTGTAGTCGGGTGCCGACGTTCCCTCCGGCGGTGCCGTGCACCGTCCAGGCGTGTGTGGGCAGGACGGCGGAGGAACGCACTTCGTCGGTGCCGTGTCCGGCGTCCTGGAGCTGGGGCATCCACACGTACCAGCGGGCCGACCACGGACCCGATGCGGGCAGGGACACCTGCAGGGCGGGGGTTTCGCCGCGGTGTCCGCCGGTGTCCAGGCGCACGGACGGCAGGCCGTGCAGGGTCTGGGTGTCGTCGTAGACGGCGCGGGTGCCGCCGTTGGCGATGGTGACGGTGCCGGTGTCGGCGGTCGCCGCCAGGGTCACGTCGGACACCTGCACGCCCACGTCGCCGTTCAGGCGGTTGTCGATCGTCAGGGTCACCGGATCATCACCTGCACCGTGACGTCCTCCACCTCATCCGCCGGGTCGGACAGGGTCACCCGGGTGGTGACGCCGGTTCCGTCCGAGACGGCCGCGGCGGGGGTGACGGTGGCGGCCTGGGTGGTGGTGTCGAGGACGACAGCGGCCACGACGGTGGTGGCTTGGGTGTCCAGGTCGACAGTGAGAACCTCGACGGTGACGCTGCCGGTGGTGACGGTGGCCTCGGCGCGCACGGTCTCGATCTCCTGGCTCGTGCCCTCCAGGTTCACGTACCGGTGCGGGCTGGTGGAGTCTTCCACGGCTCCGGACATGGTCCACACCAGCGGGTGCGCGGTTGCGACGACCTCCGTCCCGCCCTGTTCCAGGGTGGTCACGCGCGCCTCGACTCCGGCGACGATGGCGGGCCAGTCGATCGACGTGAGTACCCACTTGTTCAGGTCCGGGGGGTCGTCGACTCCGTCGAAGGTGTCCTCGGCCTGGCCGAGGAGGAGGGTCTTGGCCTCGTCGGGGCCGCGGAAGCGCGGGATCCTGCCGTAGCTGGTCGCGGTGATCTCGGTGACGGCCGCCCCGGTGTGGTCGAGCAGGTCGGTGATGCGGGTGCCGGTGGTGTAGTCATAGGCCCACAGGCGCGCGCCGGGCATCAGGACGGCGTTGTAGCCGAGCTGTTCGTCGGCCCAGGTGTACTGCTCGCCGGGGCCGACGACGAAGTCGGTGGGGCTGTCGCCGAACCAGTAGCGCATGCGCCCTCCTCAGTCCAGGACGTAGGTGGAGCCGTTGAGGTCCACCCACGTCGGGTCGTAGTCGGTGTAGACGAGCAGGCGGCCCGCGTCGGCGGGGCTGACCGAGGTGGACAGCATTTCCAGGCGCGAGGTGGTGCCGCCGGAGCGGGACGTGGTCGCGACCGCCCACCGCCGGTAGGTGCTCGTGCGGATCGCGGAGGGCACCCGCGCGACGTACTCGCCGCTGGTCAGTGCCCCGCCGCTCTGGCGTCGGATGCGTCCGTCCAGGCGGATGATGTCGGGGGCGTCGTAGCGCCACCTCGGCGTGGTTCCGGGGGCGGGCTCATACCCACTGCGCAGGGTCAGTAGCTGCCACGGGGACGGGTAGGTGGTGTCGGCGACCAGCCGCCAGGCTCCCTGCGTGTAGGTGATCAGGCGGCCGGTGTCGGTCTCGAAGGCGAGCATGCCGTCCCACGGGTTGGGCGGGCGGACGGTGGAGGCGCAGGGGATGGCCCCGGAGGGGGCTGTCCATTGGCGCACGGACAGGTCGACGTCGCCGGGGCCGACCACGGCGGTGGCTCCGGCGATGGTGTACCGGGCCAGGACCGTGTCCCAGGTTCCGGCCGGGTCACGCTCTGGCGAGGGCCAGGAGGACGAGCCCGCGGTGCCCTCGATGATGTGCGGGTAGCAGGTGCCGGTGCCGGTGTCGGCACGCAGGACCACCAGGTCCCGACGCTCCTGGCTGGCGCCGTTGGGTGGGATGGACAGCGGGACGGGGGCGTCGGTGCGGTACCACCAGCCGCCGACCATCGCGTAGCCGCTGCTCACGGTGAGCTGCGAAGTGGTGTTCGCGGTGACGGTGAGCTGGTTCCCCGCGTCAGGCCCGGAGGCCACCACACCGTCGGCGGCGTGGCGGCGCACCAGCCGCGCGTAGGAGGTATCGGCGGTGATGGGGGTGGCGGTGAACACCCCGTACTCCTCAGCCACGGGTCACCTCCTGTTCTGGAGTTGGTCGACGTCGCGCCGCAACCGGGCGACGCGCTGGTAGATGGCGGGCGCGTCCTGGGCGTCGCCGATGCTGGGCTCGATGCGGGGCCCCTCGTCGGGGGTGCGGGTGTAGGTCACCTCGCGGATGATGTCGGTGACGTCGCCGATCTCGGTCTCGGCGGTGACGATGTCGCCGAGCCAGTAGTCGCGCCCCCATCGGATCGCGTCGGTCTCGATCGGCTCGAAGGTCACCGAGGCTTTCCCCCCGGCTTCAGCGAAGCGCTCGTCAGCGCTCGCCTGGGCGGCGGCGTCCGGGTCGACGTAGCCGTCCGAGCCCGGCGTGGCGGCCGGGTCGACGTCGCGCCGGTCGATGAACTCCTCCCGGGCCAGGTCGGGCCACAGCGGGTCGGGCTGGGTGAACCGGTAGAAACGCCTGGCCTGGCCTTCACCGCCGACGCCGACGACGATGTCGGTGACCTCCGGCGGGGTCAGCGAGTAGCTGTACGAGCCGAGGGTCCCGAGCCCGGTGGAGAACCGCACCTGCGCGGAGCGGTCGACGGGCACGTAGGGCTCCCACACCAGGGACGCGCCCTGCTGCACGACCCGGAACCCGATCCCTCCGGTCTGGCCGATGCCCCACAGCGCGTCCAGGAGGACGTCGAACCTCGTCTTGGACTCGATCGTGGGGCCGCGACCCTGGGAGGCCGGGAGTACCAGGCCGGACACCTGCCGGTCGGCGAGCGCCGAGCCTCCGGCGTTGACGTCGATCAGGGTGCGCATGACCGTCTCGGCCGGACCGGTGGTGACGTAGTGGGCGTCGTCCTGAGTGGCTCCGGTGGTCGGGATGGTCTGGGACGGGCGGGGCCAGCACAACCGGGCCAGGGCGGCAGTGTCGGTGACCCCGGAGACGGTGACGGTGTCGGACTCGCCGTCCGCGGCGCGCTCGGTCGGCCGGGCTGGGCCGGACAGCAGCACCTGGCCGTCGCCGTCCAGGAGCAGGATGCCCGCGCCGGACAGGAGCAGGTCCGCCGACGTCGAGCCCGCCGGAACGCTGACTTTCCACGCGCCCAGGGCCAGGTGCCGCTCGGTGGCCTCCAGGGCCACCTCGTCCTCAATCAGGCCCGCCAAGGACAGGTCGGGGTTGCGCACGAGCAGCATCCACTCGTCGCTCATGCGGTCAGCTCCCAGGGGGTCAGGGCCATCTCCAGGAGGGACCCGGTGCCGAGCCCGGTGAGGATGATGTCGACGGTGTTGGCGCCGGGGGCGAGCGGCCACAGCACCGAACCCAGGGCCAGGTCCGAGAACCGGTTGGCTCCGGTGTGGTCGCGGACGGTCTTGTGTCGGGGGCGGGTGTCGATGATGATCTGCTCCCCGGCGGCCAGGGTCGCGGTGAACTCCAGCTCGGCGCCAGTTGACACGTTGCGCATGGTTGCGGTGCCGGAGAGCGGGCCGGTGATCGTCCAGACTGGCCAGCCCCGCACCGACCCGGGGTTGCGGATCGTCATGCCCTGGCCGACCACCCCGGAGTCGCGCACTTCCACGGGCAGGATCGGCAGCCAGGTGTCGGTGACGGGCTCCAGCGCCCACCGGACCGTGACCGGCGTCCGCTCCCAGTAGGGCTGGGCAGCGAGCAGGTTGAGCCCGTAGGTCGCCCAGTCCATGCCGGTGTCGCCCCCGCCCTCGGGGCCGTCCATGCCGGACACGTACCGGGCACGGATCCACCGCCGCTGGCCGGTCGACTCGGCGACCTCCAGGACGCCGTTGCCCCCGCCGTCAGCCTCGGTCGGGGAGAACGCCTGGGCGAGCGCGCGCCGCTTGGCGAGCACCTCGGGGCGAGTGGGCGCCTCGAGGTAGATGGGCAGGAACACCTCCCGCGCCTCGGTGCGGGTGCCGCGGATGACGGTGCCGTCCAGGAGGCTGTCGGACTGGTAGAGCTGGTAGGTCGGCATGGCCAACCCGCGCGCCCCCTCCAGGACCGCGTACCCCTGCCCGATGTCGGACAGAGGCACCTCCTGCCCGGCCGCCGAGGTCCAGGTGACCCGCGGCGGCGACCCGACCGGGCTGCCCGGCACCACCGGTTCCGGTGCCGGCACCACCGGTTCGGCTGGCAGGTACACGATGGGCACGACAAACCTCCTCTACGGGACGGGGTGCAGGCGCTCCCAGTCGGACAGCGCGGTCACGACACGGCGAGCCGTGCGGCGGCCGTCGCCGTCGCCGGTGATGTGGAAGGTGTGGCCGCTGATCTGGTGGCCGCGCCCCTCCAACACGCGCACGAGCCGGTCGATCCGGTCCTGCTGCGCCGAGGTGTACACCGCCTCCGGCTTCCCGGTGCGGTTCTCGACCATCGTGTAGCCGGGCCGGAGCCACCCGCCGTCGTCGTAGAGCTGAGCGCCCCCACCGGCGGTCGACTGGGAACCGGGGCCACCGACGGCGTAGGCCACGGGCGCGAACCCGTACCGGTCGGTGTACATCGAGTGCGAGGCGCCGCGCGCCGACGTGCCCTTGTGGACCCCCGCCGAACCGGAGGACTCGACGTTGACGCCGAGCAGGGTGCCGGACATGTGGCTGCCCCGGGCGCTGGAGCCGTTGACGACGCCGACCTCGAAGGGCGACCGTAGGCCGCGCACCCACCCGGACGGTGCGCGGGTGCCGCGGAAGTCCATCGTGGTGTACCTGCGTGCGGGCCGGAGGCCGCGGATCACGTTCTCGATCCCAGCCATGAACCCGGAGCAGTCCCAGGACGGGTTACCTCCGCCACCCCACTGGTAGGGCAGACCGACCTGGGTGTCGACCCACTCGGCGGCGGCCTGCAGGCGCCGGGAGGCGGTGGCGAGCCCGACCCAGTCCGCGGCCCCGCCGTTGGTGGCCTCCAACCAGGAGAAGGACTTGATCTTGTCCTTGAGGCCGCCGACCAGGTACTCCACACCCCGGGTGGGCAGACCCTTGATGCCGGTCCGGCCGAACTTGTCCTTGATGATGTTGACCAGCGGAGCGGCGACCTCGTCGACCGCGCCGGACAGGCCACCGGTCAGGAACCCGGTGACGATGTTCCGACCGAAGGACGACACGGCGTCGACGATGCCGCCCTCGGCGTAGCCCGGGAGCACACCGCCGCGGGCGTACCCGGCGCCCTGGGCGAGGTCGCGCACCCGCGGTGCGGTGCCCGACTGGGGGGCGCGTCCGGCCGCGTACCGCTGCAGCGCCGTCGTTCCGCCCTGCACACCGATCCGGTTCCACCGCAACAGCTCGGACCGCAGCGCCGGAACGCGCATCGCCTCGGACACCGCGACGCCCTCACCACGGCGGGCTCGGATGACCTGGTCGTCGCCCTGTCGCCAGGAGGACCGGCCACCGAGCACACCGCCCCGGGCGAACCCGGAGGGGAGGGTGACCTTGTCGATCGTGCCGAGCCCGACCTTGTCGGCGACCCAGTTCCACACCTTGCGGATGCCGGAGTTGTAGACGTCGTTGACGAAGAACTTCACGGGTCTCTTCGCCGCGCTGCGGATCTTGTCGAGGGCCTTGCCGATGCCCTCCTGGCCGCGGTCGAACGCGCGCTTGGTGGCGCCGATGCCGTCGCGCAGCCACCCCAGTGCGGTGCGCCCGCCCTCGACCGCGGTGGAGATCGCGGCCTTGACTCCGCCGACCGCTACGCCGACCCCGGTCCGGAAAGTGGTGAAGCTGCCCAAGACCTTGCCGACCACGAACTTGGTGATCGCGGCCAGCGGCGGCTGCAGGTACTTGTGCCACAGGTCGTAGCCGGTCGCACCGACGCCGAGCAGGGTGCGGGTGATCCACGCGAAGGGCGGCTTGATGCCCTTGTTGTAGAGCCACATCGCCCCGTCGGCGATCGCCGACAGGGCCGGAGACAGGTACTTGGTCCACAGGGCCTGGCCCTGTTCGCCCAGCCACGTCGCCGCGGCCCCGATGCCTGAGAACGCGGCGTTGACCAGGTCTCGGAACCAGCCGACCTTGTTGTAGGCCAGCACCACGGCGCCGATCAGCAGGCCGATGCCCACCACGATCAACCCGATGGGGTTGGCGGTCAGGGCGGTGTTCAGCAGCCACTGCACGCCGGTCCAGGCGATCGTGGCCAGGCGCACGGCCCGCTGGGCGACCGCGGTGGCGATGGTGGCGACTCGGGCCCGTGTGGCGGATACTGCCGCGCGGGTCTGGGCCAGGGCGAGCGCCCCCCAGTGTCGGGCGGAGGTGAGCGCGGCGCGACCGGCGCGGGTGGCGGCCGAGGCGGCGGTGGTGATGCCGCCCTTGGCGGCGGTGGCAGCCTTAGCTCCGGCGCCCTTGATGGAGTCCCCGGCGTACATGGCGCGCAGGCGCAGCCCGTCCAGGGCGGGGCGTCCCTTCCTGGCGAGGTCGCCGAGGGCCTTGCCGCCGTCGGCGGCGCCCTGGACGATGCCCTTGCCGACGTTCCAGGTGCCCGTGGCCACGGTCGCGGCGGTCGCGGCGACCTTGTACGCCGCCCAGGCCGCCCCGAGGCCGAGGACGGCGGCCCCGGCCTGCTTGACGGTGTCCATGTTGTTGGTGACCCACTCGGTCACCTGCGTCAGGACCGGAGCCAGCTCCTCGCCCAGGACCGTTTTCAGCTCGCGCCAGGCGGAGGAGAGCTGCTGGGCGTCGGTCTGCTCCATCGCGTCGGCGGCGTCAGAGGCGGCCCCGGCCACGGTGCCCAGCTCGGAGGCGGCCGTGCCCAGGTTCATCGAGTCAAGCGCACCGGCCAGGTCCTCGGCCTGGGTACCCATGAGGGCGAAAGCCAACTCGGAGCGCTGTGCGTCGTCCTCGACGCCTTGGAGACCGCCGAGGATCTCCTCGAGCGCGGTCCGGGCGGCAGGGCCTCCCTCGGCGAACGCGGCAGCCATCTGCTCGGCGCTGAGTCCGAGCCCTTCGAGCGCGCCGACGGCATTCGTGTCCAAGCTCTGGACACGGATGTTCAGTTCCTTCAGCGAGTCTCCGACCCGATCGGAGGACTGGGCGCCGTTCTGGGTGGCCTGGACGATCAGGCCCATGGCCTCCTCGCCGGACAGGCCCAAGTCCCGGAACTGGGTGGAGTACTCCTGCATGGTGTCGGCGAGGTCGTTGTACTCGTCCGCGCCGAGCTGGGCGCCCCGGATGAGCAGGTCCATCGCGGACTCGGCATCCGGGGCGATACCGGTGGTGACCATGTTTGCCACCGAGCGGGCGGCCTCGTTGACGTCGATGCCCAGGGTGTCGGCGAGGTTGATGGCCTGCCGGGAGATCTCCTCCAGGTCCGCAGAGCTGGCGTCGCGCATCCACTGCATGTTCTGCACGACCGACCCGACGGCCTGGCTGACCTCGGGCATGGACGCGCCGAAACCCGAGGCGTACACCTGACCGGCGACCGCGCCGATGCGGGCGGCCTCAGTCTCGGTGACGCCGAGCTGGGACTGGAACCGGCCGGTCGCGGTGGACATGTCCAGCGCCGAGGAGAACCCGGCGCCCAGGGCGGCGCCGCCGGCCGCGGCGGCTCCGGCCGCGACCGTGGACACGGCGCTGGAGATCTGCGACGCGCCGCGCCGGATCGAGGCTCCGGCGCGGCTGGTCAGCGTCGTGCCGAGGTCGTCCCCGGCCTGCCGCCCGGCCTTGACGATGGGCGCGTTGAGCTGGGAGCCCATCTGCGCGCCGATCCCGCGCACGGACGGGATGACGGTGAGCACGGCGTACCCGGCGTTCTCCGACGCCATGAGGGATCACCTCCCTCACAGCTCAGGACGCGTTGGCGTACCGCTTCTGGTGGTCGAGGAGCTTGCGCGACCAGTCACCGTCGGGTGGGGTGCCCCGCTGGGTCGTGCGCTGTCGGCCCTCGTCGACTGGTGGGCCCGGCCGGTCCGGGTGGGACTGCTCGGCCCACAGCTCCCACAGCCCGGCCAGGTAGTGCTCGGAGCGGGAGAGGTGGTCGACTCCGGCTGCGCGCCAGACCGTGGCGTCGGCGGGCAGCATCCGGATGAGCGTGCCCAGGCGCCGCCAGGTCAGGCGGGGCCCCGGCCGGTACAGGTCCACGAGGTCGACCTGGTAGAAGCGCAGCAGGTCGGCCTCCACCGCGTCCGCGTAGCGGCGGAGTAGGCGGAGGAGGCTCCTCATTCCCCCGCGGTCTGCCCGTAGGCGTCGCGCATGATGGTCTCCTGCAGGTCGCGGACGTCGCCGAACTTCATGGGCGTGTGTGCCCCCTTCAGCTCCGCCCACTGCTGCGATCCGAGCAGGGCGCGCAGGTGCTTCACGAGCTGGCCGTCCTCGGCGTACTCCTGGATCTCGATGTCCCAGTCGTCCACGGTCGGCGGGACCCGAACGTCGGTGCCGCGCCACTGCACGACCTTGAGCAGGTCGGCGGGCTCCATCTGCTCGCTGCGGGTCGCCTCGTCTTTCACGGCGGCGAGCCGCTCGGGGTGGGGTTCGGCGGCCGTCTGCGGGGCAGCGGGCTTGGCGGCGCGCGCAGTCTTCTTCGGAGCGGTCATGGGGTGCAGGTTCCTTCCTCGTGCAGGTGGTCAGAGGTGGGGTGGTGGGGCGGCGACCTGCACGCGCACCGCCCCACCACGCGGGGGACCCGTCGCTACGGGGCGACGTAGTTCGGGTCGGTCTTCAGGTCGCGCCAGAGCTTCCCGGCGCCGTCCGGGTACACGCTCAAGGTGGCGTTGTACTGCTGCATCGTGTTCTCCGCCATCTGCAGCTCGGCGACCTCGCCCAGCTCGACGGTGTCGATGACGCGGCGCTTGATCTTGTCGCCGTCGCGCAGCTCCAGGCCCATCTTGAGCTTGCGGCGCTGAGGGACGTACACCTCGTCGGTGATGACACCGGCCGCGACGGTGCGCGTGGAGTCGCCGGGGTTGATCAGCTCGAAGGTCGTGGCGTTGTCCTCGAGCATGACGACGTTGACGGTGCGCTTGTGCTGGCCGAACGTGGTCCTGACGAGGATGTTGCCCCAGGCGAAGTGGTCCTCGCTGGACTCGTCGCGGCCGTCGGTCATGCCGTCGTCGCCGTTGAGCAGCCCGGCGGGGATCCACAGCGGATCCCACGCGGTTACCAGGTCAGTGGGGCTGGGGGCGGTGCGGGTGAAGTCGAAGAAGACGTCCGCACCGCTCCAGATGTCGACGTTGTTCGGGTTCCCGGCCATGCCGGATCCTCCTCAGATAGATGGGTGCGCAGGTAGGCCCGGCCGGGCCGGTCAGATCAGGGTGGTGTGGCAGGTCGCGCGCAGCAGCGCGGAGCACACCGGGATGTCGGTGTCAGGATCGCGCCCGTGGACCAGGCCACCTGTCGGGCGCATGGACCGGATCACCTGGTCGTGGTGGTCGGCCAGGAGCGCCTGGGCGAGCACGGCCAGGTCGTGCGCGTCGTCCTCGGTACTCGCCCAGGCGGTGAGCCGGACCAGGCCGCGGGCGGCGGCGGGCCAGGCCCACGCGGTGGTGTCGTCGGTGGCGACCAGCACGTAGGGCAGGTGCCGCTCCTCCGGTGTCGCGCTGGCGGGCAGTTCGGTACCGACCAGGGCGTCGAGCGCGTAGGGCTCGGACCGGTCGGCGAGCAGGGCACGCAGAGCCACGGTGGCCGGAGCGCGGATGTCGGGCAGGGTCCTCACGGAGCGCGCACCTCCAGCCCGGCCTTGGCCGCGGCGCGGGTGAGCCGCCCGTGGATGGCCTGCTGCTCTGCAGGCACGCCCACGGAGGCCGCTTCACGGTCGGTGGTGTACTCGCCGACCGAGGCGTCCGGCCCGGCGCCGCGGGCGACCTTGCGGGCAGCCCGGTTCACCACGGCCCGCATCGGCGCGGCCTTGAGGATGCGGCGGATGCCCTTGGAGTCCACCCGCACGCTCCACTGAACCTGTGTGCCGGACACTGGATCACCCCCTATGTGGCGCGCTGAAGCGCGACCTTGACGTGGTGGACGAAGCTGGTGAAGGGGTCCGGCCACCGGGCGACGTCGCCGACGACCTCGCACAGGAGCCCGTCGAATTCGATCCGGTCGGCGGATGTAATGTCGGCGTCCGTGCCGGGGGCGGTCTGCAGCCACCACCCGGTGGTGACGCGGACGCCGGACTCGTCGCGGTCCTCCTCGGTCGTCCGGGGCGCGATGTTGAGGCGGGTGAGCGTCAGCCGATCCACGGCCTCCGGCGACCAGTCCGGGATCGTGTTGCCCGCCCGGTCCGTTCGGGTTCCGGCGCGGACCCGGACCGCTGACTGGTTGAACAGCAGGCTCACGCGCGATCACCTCGCAGGGCGTACCGGGTGACGGCGTCCGCCCAGGCTTGGGTGACACCGACCGCGGACTGGGTCCCGTAGGTGACCGACTGGCCGTCCACGGACACCGACTGCACGCCCTTGCGGATGTTGAACGCGGCCTCGGCCTGGTCCAGGACGACCTCTTGGACGTCCTCGGGAACGGCCATGTACCCGTGATCGAGGACGACCCGCACCGACCGAAGCCGGTCCGGCCAGCGCGCGCAGACCCTCCGCAGCACGCCCTCCTCCGACCACTCGAAATCGTCGGCGGCCAGGGCCTCGCCGTCGACCTCCACGGTGGTGACAGCGCGGACCGGGCACGCGGGCAGCAGCAGCGTGGTACTGCCGTCGCCGTTGAGCCAGATGGACGCGCCGTCCACCGGGGTGAACGAGGTCGGGCGTACCGCGCCGAGGAACCGACGCGACGCCGCGCGCACGCGAGCGACCAGCGTCGGGTCGTCGACTGGCACGCCCAGGACCTCGGCCAGCTCCGCAGGGTCAGCCAGCAGCCCCGCCGGAATCGGCATCGCCGTCCTCCTTCTTGCGGCGGCTGCGCACAGGCTTGGCCGTCTGGGTGCTGACGGGGTTGGCCTTGCCAGCGTCCTCAGCTGGGCGCTCTGGGGCGTCCTCGGGCCGGTAGCGGACGCCGTCGATGGTGATCATCTTGTGCTGGGGCACGCGCGCCTCCTTACGACGTGGCGGGCTTGGTGACGACCAGCCGGTTCGGGCGCCACAGGACCTGAGCGGCGCGCAGCTCGGCGCGCACGTAGGTCATGTTGCGCTGGGCGTAGTCCTTGTGCTGGTTGAACGCCATCACCGACAGGCCCTCCCTGTCGAGAAGCGCGACCTGGCGGAAGTCGCCGAGCAGCGGCTCGCCGACGGTCAGGCGCTCGGAGGTCACCCGGGTCCGGCCCCACAGGGTGCCGGGGCCGGACCCGAACGGGCCCTGCCCGTAGAACCGGTCGTTGGCGTCCTGAAGCAGGTCGATCGCCTCGTCGTCCTCGGGGGACAGCAGGATCGCGGTGACCGTCCCACCCAGCCGGGTGACGCGGGTGATGGACTTGCGGATGGCCTTGACCAGTGCCATCACGTCGGCGGGGTTGTTGACGTCGTAGATGAACGTGCCGGTGTCGGCGACGGTGTAGGTCTGCTCCTGCACACCCGTGGTGGCGAGGATGCCCAGCGGCTCACCGGAGACGCCGGTGCCGTTGAGCAGCTTGTCCTCCACCACCGAGTCCAGGCTGTAGCGCAGCTCGTTGTCCATGTAGGAGGCGAACGCGGGCGCGTCGGCCAGGAGCTGGTTGGTGACGTCGTAGCCGTCGGCGTAGGTGTAGACCTTCGCGTCGGCCAGGTTGGTGGTCATGTCCGAGGTGGGCTTGAGCGCGTTGGCGTCGGCCGGGCCGGTGGACTCGGGCACCACGGCGGCGTTGCGGGTCACTCCGGTCACCTGGACGTACTCGAAGTTGCCGCCGGTCTGGCCGCGCGAGATGAGGTCCAGCAGGGTCAGCCGGTCGCGGTCGACCAGGTCGACCATCGGCATCCGGACGTTCTGGACCAGGCCCGTCGCCGTGGTGAGGGTGGCCTTGCGCCCAGAGGCCCAGTCCTCCATCGTGCCGACCTTGACACGGCCGATGTTGATCGGCGTGCCGTGCCCGACACCGGACGGGTTGGCTTCCTTGAACGCCTGGTAGGGCGCGGACTTGGTGAACTTCTCGCCGAAGGTGCCGGCGCTCTTCTTGCGCCCCGAGCCCGGGGAGCCTCCGCCCTTTGCGCTGGGCGTGGCGGGCTCGCCGCCGTCGGGGTCGTCTTCGGGGGCGTCGCCGTCGTCGGCAGCCAGGCCCTTGACGAGCGCAGCGGCGTCGTCGGCGGCCTTGATCTTGGCGCGCAGGTCCTCGATGGTCTTGGCCAGCGCGGTCGCCTCAGTGATCTGCTCCTCGGACAGGTCGCCCTTGGCGGCGATGTCGTTCAGCTCCTTGGCGCGCTTGAGCGCGGCGTCGAGCTGGGCCTTGAGGTTCACGTCATGCTCCGTTCAGTGCGGTCATCAGGGTGAGCCGTGCGGCGGCCTGAGCGGACCGGCCGTGCTGCTTGGCGGGCGGGGCGTCCGGCTCGCGGGCCGGGTCGCTGCCGCTGGCCGCACCACTGGCGGGCTGGCTGGCGTGCTGCTTGGCGTCGTTGGTGTCTTCGGGGGTGGCTGCGTCCAGGACCGCGGTGATGGAGTCGCGGGCCTTGGTGAGCCGGTCGTAGTTGGTCTGGCTGAGTACGCGGCCGGCCTTGATCCCGCGGGTCAGGTCGGCAGCCTTGGCGGCGAGCAGCTCGGTCTCCTGGTTGGCGCCGATCAGGCACGGGCCGACCTCGTGGACGCGCATCTTGCGCAGCTCGTAGTAGCCGCCCCAGCGGTGGTCCTCCTTCTCGACGAAGGCGCCCTCCACCACGTCGTAGGCGAAGCTGAACTGCGTCACCCGCCGTCCCTTCAGGAGACGGTGGACCTGTCCGGCCTTCGGGTTGGTGTCCATGTCGTCGATCTGGGCGGTGACGACCAGGCCCTCTGCGGTCTCCTCTGCGTCCAGGACGTGGCCGACGTGGGAGAAAGGGTCGCCCCAGTCGTGGGACCAGATGAACGGGATCGGGTCGCCGCTGCTCTTCCAGCGGTCCAGGTCCTCGGCGAACGCGCCGGGGACGACCACATCGCCGTAGCTGTCCTCGTTGCCGAACACCGACACGAGCGCGCGGACCTGTCCGTCTTCGAGTCCCTGGTCGGCGCCCACGGCCTTGACCCGGGCGGGGAACGACTTGGTGTGCATCTCACTCCTCCCGGGAGTAGGTCATGCGGCAGTTGCAGTTCGCGGTCTCCTCGGTGCGCCCCGACCGGTCACCCGGCCAGCGCAGCCCGTTGGAGAACACGTCGTCGATGCCGGTGCTCTCGTTGTTCTGCGCCCGGTGCGAGGCGCGCGGATTGGCTCCGCCGGTCCGCCAGACCTTGAAGCCGACGCCGGAGGCGCGGGCGGCGTCGACACCGCCGAAGCCGCGGGCCTCGGTCGCGATCGTCTGGCCGTACAGGGCGGCCGTGGTCGTCCACCCAGCGAGCGCGTCGGCGAGGGAGTCCTCGACGTCGTCGGCGGCGAGTGCCTCCTCGGCGGCGGCCGTGGTGGTCTCCTCGAAATCCGTCGCCCAGGTGGCGGCTGCGGTGGTGAGCCAGGCGAGCATCACCTCGGGGTCCCACCCGTCGGCGGTCGGGTTCCACGAGGCCAGTGCCTCCCACGCGCCCACCTGGGCCAAGCGGTAGTTCCGGCCCGCGATGAGTTGGGCGAGCTGGTCGACGCGCTCCTCGGCGGTGGACCTCCAGGGGTCCAGAGTGCCAGCCGTATCGCCCAGGAGGTCGCGTAGCCGGTCGGCCTGGCCCTGGGCGTAGCTGATCAGGGCGGCCTCGAGCGCGGCGTGCTCGGTGGTGAAGTCGCCGAGGTCGTCGGGCCGATCCGCTTTGATCAGGACCGGCCCCGACCTTTTGGGGGCGGCGCGGTGTCCCGTGGAGAGGCGAGCCCGCCTACGGCGACGTTGAGCGGCACCACCAGGTCGTCGGCGCCCTCGATGGCGGGCAGGTTCGCGCGGGCGCGGGCCTCGGCCCGGAGCATCCACGGAGCGCCAACTGCCGAGGACAGCACGCGGGCCTGCTCCTCGAAGGACAGGCGCATCTTGGACTCGACGTTGGCCTCGACGTACAGCGGGCGGCCGTCGGCCAGGTCCGGGGTCAGCATGGCGTTGATGACCTGCTCCCACAGTGTGATGAGCGGCCCCAGTGCGTCCCGGTAGAGCATCTCTCGGTACGCCTCGACGTTGCTGTAGGTGCCTTCTCGGGCGCCTACCAGCTCCGGAGCGATGTGGTAGGCGGACGCGACCTCAGCGTCGGTGAGCTTGCGTCCCTCCAGGTCGGCGGTGTCGCGGGGGGAAAAGACGTCGACCTTCTTCAGGGTCATGCCGTCCTCGAGGATCGGCGTGCCGCCCTCCTGTCCGCCACTGCGCGTGTATCGGCGCCAGCTCTCTATGAACCGGTCCCGCGCTTTGGTCTTGTTCCAGTCCGGGGCATCGGCCGGGCGCTCGATGACCGCGGGCACCCGGGCGCCCCGCTTCCAGATACCGCGCCGATAGGCGACGGCCTCGGACGCCTCGGCCAGGATGTCCTGGAGGGTCTCCATCGGGCTGACGCCGTTGGCCCCGCGCGGGGAGTACCCGGCGTCGTACAGGTACCCGTCCGGGTCGCGGTCGGTGTAGTGGCCGTCGGCGGTCCAGATACGGATCTTGGTGACCCGGTCCAAGCCGTCGGCCACGAGCCGGAAGCGCCTGGCGGGGATGCGGACCAGCTCCATGCCGCCGTCACCTTGGGGGACCTTCTGCACGCACCAGCGGTCGTAGGTCAGGAAGTCGACCATGACCGAGTGCCAGAACCGGGCTGGTGCGGTTCGCGGGGCCGGGGTGCCCAGGACGGCGGCCAGCGGGTGGTCGGTGACCCGCTTCCGGTCGGTGTCGGAGACCCGGTCGTACAGGTGCAGCGGGATCGTGCTGATCTGCCGGGCGATGAAGTCGGTGACCTTGCGGACCGAGGGCTGGGTGTGCCACACGTGGCGGGCCCCATGGTCGCCAGTCAGGTCGGTCAGCGGCAGGCCCGGGTCGACGATCTCGATGCCGTTGGCGGTGACGTAGTCGCCGAGCTGGCCGAGGGACTCGAAGCTGGGCACGTCACACCACCTGCGTCCACAGCAGCGCGGCCCGGTCGATGACCACGGTCCCGTCGACCGGTGCGCGAGTGGTGCCCTGGACGAACGCGGCCCCGGTCAGCTCCACCTCGCGGCGGGTGACGCGTGACAGGGTGCCGCTCAGGGTCGATCCGTCGGCGAACTGGGCGTTGATCCGGCGGCCGATGTGCCTGCGCATCCTGGCCTCCTCTCATGGTGGGGCGGTCAGATGATCAGGACCTCGGCGTCCTCGCCGTCGTAGGCACTGCGCTTCGGAGGTTCGCGGGTCATGGTCTCGGCGAAGGCGTTGGTCAGCGCGGACACGGCGTCGATCTTGTCGCCGCTGTTCTTCTTGTCCGGCTTGACGTTCCCGGCCGGGTCCATCGCGACGGCCAGGTTGTCGACCTGCCATCTGACCGCGGGGTTGCCGCCGTGCCGCACCAGGGGCTCCTCGACGGTTCCCTTCAGCACGAGCCGCTGCAGCTCCTTGAGCGGTGGCGACTGGGTGACGAACCCCTGGCGGACCTTCACCATCGGGGCGCCGTCCTCGATCAGGTCGTTGGTCAGCGGGGTGGCGTTCCACGGGTCGAAGCCGATCGAGCGGACGTCGAAGGTGTCCATGTCGGTGTCGATGGTGCGACGGATGTACTCGTAGTCGGCGACGTTGCCCGGGGTGGTGGCCAGCAGGCCCTGGCGGACCCACACCGACGCCATTCCGGCCGTGCGCTTGTCCAGGCGCGGCAGGTTGTCCTCGGGGGTCCACAGCCGCCACAGGACGTCGATGCCGCCACGGTCGTCGTCGGGGAAGGCCCAGCACAGCGCGCACAGGTCGGACGTCGATCCCAGGTCCAGGCCGCCGTAGGCTTCCCGGCCGCGCAGGCGTGTCTCGTCGACCAGGCCCGCGTTGCGGTCCCATGCCTCCAGGTCGATGAACTTGGTCTCCTGCTTGGTACGGATGCCCAGGTGCAACCGCAGGTACTTCGCCAGGTCCGCCGGGGACTCCTGGGCCTCGGCCGCGGCCTTGCGCAGGTACGCGCGCGACGGCGAGACACCGAATCCGGGGTTGGCCTTGCGCTGGGTTTCCTCGGCGAAGGGGTCGGCGCCCTCCTCGGCGGCGAACACCACCCCGTAGGTGGTCGGGTCCTTCAGGGCGCCGCGGGCGAGCTGCTCGATCCGGCGGCGCTTGCGGTCGTAGATCGTGTTCTTCTTGCCGCTGTCGGCGGTGGTGATGATGGCGACGAGCGGCTGGGTGCGCGAGCCGGTGCCGGTCTCGATGGTCTCGACCAGCTCCGGGTCCTTGTGGACGTGCAGCTCGTCAACGACGGCGCAGTGGATGTTCCCGCCGTGCTGGGCATCGGCGACGCTGCTGACGACCTCGAAGTAGCTGCCCGACTTGGGGTGCAGAATCTTGCCAGTGAGCGGCTTGACGTGGCCCTTCAGTCCAGGGGCGCGCTCGGCGAGTTGCTTGATCGGCTGGAAGACGAACCCGGCCTGGCGGGTGGTCGTCGCGGCGGCCAGGACCTGGGCGCCCTGCTCGCCGTCGGCGGCGGTCATGTAGATCGCGATGCCACCGAGGAGCGTGGATTTGCCGTTCTTGCGGGGGACGTCCACGTACAGGGACGTGATGATGCGGACCCAGGCGTCGGCGTCGGCGTCGAAGTGGACCCACCCGAACACGGGGGCGAGGATGTAGGCGACCTGCCACGGGTCCGGCCGGAGTGGCTGTCCGGCCCACTTGCCCTGGGTGTGCCGGAGCACGGCGAACGCGGCGATGACCCGGTCGACCCTGACCGGGTCGAAGGCCGCGCCGGGCTCGTCTCGTGGCTCGGGCGTCTTCCACAGGGGCGGGCAGTCGGGCAGGCCGAAGCCGCGGGAGAGCAGGTACCAGGCGACCTCGGGCGAGATCTTGAGCCGGTCCAGCTCCTCGGCGTCCGGCAGCTCTACGTCAGGCGAACGGGTTGTCCTCGCCGTCATCGTCGGCCCCCCTTGCCAGGGCCTGCTCCGTGCTGGGCGTCAGGCCGAAGTGTCCGGCCCAGGCGCGCATCTCGCGTCCGGCGTTGCGTGCGATGGCGACGGCCGGGTGCGGCAGGGTGCCCTGGGCGGCGTCGATGGTCAGGCCCTCCCGCTGCACTTGGCGGGTTGCGTCGACGAACGTCGCCCACGCTTCGCAGTACGCGGCCAGTGCGGCGCGGTCGGCCTCCTTGATCAGGTCCAGGCGCGACAGCTCAGGGATGACGCGGCGCCACTCGGCGGCGGCTTCGCGCGACAGCCAGGTCGGGGGCTTGGGCGGGACCCGCTTGAAGGCCGGGCCGGTGTTGACCTTCCGGCCGCCGGAGTCGGTGCCGTTGCCGCGGCCCTCGATGAGCTTGAGTGCGGCGGGCTTGGGGGTGCGACCCATGACCAGACCCCCCTTCGGCATTCTGAGATCGCGAACGCCGAGTTAACCGCGGCGCTGTCCGCTATGTCCGATTCAGTGGCGTGAACTCCCCCTCCCCCTGGTGGGGGTGGGCGGTGACCCGCTCGGGTCGACTGGTGATGTTGCGGGCGTAGGACGGGCCGGTCGGCAGGATGCCGCCGCGCGCGTACCGGCCGTGGTGGATCGCGTGGACAGCCAGGGTGAACGTGTTCCAGGCGCGTGCCACCACGTCCCGCAGGGCCTTGCAGGAGGCTGTGAGGCGTGCCTTGAGGGTCCTCATCTGCGGTTCTCCTCTCGGCTCTTCGTGTCGTGACAGTCGTCGCAGATCGGCTGCAGGTTCGCCTTGTCGAACTTCGCGCCACGCTTCGACAGCGGTCTGATGTGGTCGACCTGCGTCGCGGGCTGACCGCAGCTTCGGCAGTTGGGCTCGTCGCGCAGAACCTTGTCGCGCAGCGCGCGCCACTTCCGCGAGCCGCCGGAGCCCCACGCCTTGGAGCGGCGCTGCCAGGGCGGCGGCTGGTGGTCCTCGCACCGGTTCTTCTTGGTGGACAGCTCGGGGCAGGGACGGCCGTCATCCCCCCGGTGGCCACACCGGGAGGGGGCGGAGTAGGGCACCGGGGGTCACCCCTCGGGGGTGGGGGCGTCCTCGGTGGAGGTACCCCCCTCGATATCGGTACCCACCCCCCAGATGGTGGGGAGAGGGCGGCCCCGGGTGTCGGTGGCGGGGGCCTCCTCGGCGTCGCCCTGGTCCTCGTCGGCGGCGAACCGGGCCTCGAAGTCGGCCTTGCCGATGACCTCCAGGGGCAGCACCAGGTAGTCACCGAACGCCGCACGAACCTTGCCGTCGCGGCTGCGGATGATCACCCCGGCGGTCAGGCCGAGGCCGGGGCCGGGCAGGTTGGCCAGTTCGCAGCGGACGTGTGCCCACTCCTCCACGGCCGCGAGGGTCTCGCGGGTGACCTGCATGGCCTGCACGGTGCGCGGCCGGGTGGTGTAGGTGCGGGGCTCAGACATCGGCGCTGGTCTCCTCGGTGTCGACGCGGATGCGGCGGGCGAACAGAGTGAGGGTGACCAGGGCCAGGCTCTGATCGTCCAGGTCGATCTCGTGGATCTTGACGGGGTGGCTGGCCGAGCAGAGGAGAGCCTGCCCGTTGATGCGGACCTCGGTGGGGACCACGACTCCGAGCGGGTGTTCGGCCGCGCCGGGCGGGAGCTTCTCGATGATCTCGATGACGACGCCCTTGGCGTCCTGATCGGTGGTGCTCATCATGGATTCCTCGTGCAGGTTGAGGGGTTGGTCAGGCCGGGTAGGCGTAGGCGCGCAGTTCCAGCTCGGCGTTGTCCACGTCGATGTGCAGCTCGCGGCCGTAGGCGCTGGCGGGGAAGTCGGCGAAGTAGTGGGTCTCGCCGAACGGGATGAGCTTGGTGCGGTCGGCGACGTCGAAGCCGTCCACGGTCGCCTGGGTGACGAAGGTGACGGTGTGGTCGGTGGTCGTGCCGACGTTGGCGACCTCCACGATCACCCGGCCAACGTTGGGCACGCTGTGGCCCTCGACGGGGTCGCCGACGACTGCGGCGGCACCAGTGACGCCGTCGCGGCTGATGGTGGTGACGGGGATGGCGATGCGTGCCATGGGCTCTCCTTGGCCGGGTGCGGCCATACCCTGCGCGGAGCGTGGCCTGTGAGATGTACTGGTCGGCGTCTATCCCTGAGGTGAGGAGAGCGCCATGAGGTGTGGTCTGGCGTGTGTGGTGTCCGTGCTGGCTCTGGCGGTGGCCGGGTGCGGGGGCGGCGAGGACGAGGCTGCGGCGGTGGACGTCCCGGCCTACGAGGTGGTCAAGGACGAGGGGCGCGTGACGGAGTTGCTGTCGGAGGGCGTGGACACCGAGGGTGCCGAGGCGATCATCGACCAGGTCATCGCGGAGAACGAGAACGGATGGGACCGGGAGCACAACGTTCAGGTGATCGCGGAGCCGGACGCCGGGATGGTGGTGTGCCGTGCCCGGTGGGTGGAGGACGAGCAGTCCTCGGAAGTCATGACCGGCGGGACGGTGACGTCCGAGGACGGTGAGTGGCCCGTGGTGGAGCTGGACTGCTTCGAGTAGAGCCCCGCCCCGGCTCGGCGCTCCCACCCCCCAGTGGCGCGGAGACGAGGACGGGACGGAGGGTCCCGGCCGCCTCCGCCCTTACAGGACGGCCGGGACGAGGGGGCGTCCGGCGGAGGAGCGTGAACCGCCGGGCACGTTTACGACGTCGCTACCACTCCAGATGGACACTGAGACCCCCTAATGGCAGGAGAGTCATGTCCAACCCAGCGGCACACGAAGCCATGAAGAAGAGCGGTTCCACCACGAAGCGTCTCGTCGCGAAGGCACAGAAAGCATGGGATGCCGGAGACAAAGAGGAGGCGCTCTTCCTCTCTCAGCAGGCGCATGCCTACGCGATCGGGAGCCTCCTCCAGCACGCCCCCGAGTTGGGGGCCATCGCCGAGGGAGCGAGCAACGATGTAGCGCAGACCCTCCGTGGTGCGCTTCGTCCGCTCAATGAAGCCCTAAAGCGCTCTGGCTGAAAGATGGAAACGGCGAAGGCCCGGTAGAACATCGCTCCCGGGCCTTGTGTGCCGTGCGGGCATAGCTCCGCTACGGCAACTTCATCACGAACTGTAGCAGTTCCTCAGGCAGCTAGGTTGCGGTCGGCGCGCTCGGAGATGAAGTCCATGATCTCCGGGGCCGGACGGAACCACTCGCCCTCGATCCGGTGGGCCTTGAACAGCTCGTGCAGCGCGGACTCGTGGGCGCGGCTCCCAGGCAGGGCTAGCAGGACCCGGTCGCCTTTCAGCGCGCGCAGTCGGGTGGGCAAGTTGGTGCTGTACCCGATCTTGATGCGGTCGCCGCGCCGGATGAAGTACACGACCGACTGGCGGGTGGGACCGGTGGCGGTGGTCATGCGGGCGGCTTCGATCAGGTCGCGCACGTACAGGTACGCGGCGGCCAGGTGTTCCACACACAACGGGGTGGGGGCGTCCTGCGGGGCCCTGTTGGTGCACCGCACGGGAAGGGCCTTGGGATCTTTCGGGGGGTGGCTCGCACGGCACATCGCCCCGCGCGTTCCAGCGGCCTCGGTGGCGAGGATGTTGGCGAGCATCTCCTGCGCCTGGTGCTGCCTGTCGGGGTCGAGCGCGGCCACCAGTAGCGGACTCCTCCACCGGTTGCACCGTTCGGCCTCGAACACGTCGGCGAGCCGGAAGGTGTTCTGCCGGCCCTTCTTACCGACGGGGGTGAGGTAGCCGCGGGACACCCACACGTTGACGGTGGCGGGGGCGACGCCCAGTTCTTCGGCGACCTGGTTGGTGGTGTACAGGGTCTCGGTCATGCGGGGATCCCTTCGAGGGCGGACCATTCGTGTCGGCGGGGGCGGTGTTCGTCGTGGCAGCCGCACGCCGGGTCGTCGCACCAGCAGCCGGGGTTCGCGCACACGACCACGCCCCGGTCGGGGAGTTCGCGCAGGGACCGTGCACCGCAGATGGGGCAGCGGTTGCGGAGCTGGCGGACGTCCTCGGTGTCGCCCAGGGCGTAGCGGACGCGGCGGTGGAGACGGCGAGTCTCGGACAGGACGTGGCCGAGGAGGTCGTCGTCGGCACCGACCTTGGTGAGCAGGGTGATGATCTGGGCGATGCGGCGCGGGTTGGTGGCGGACCGGCGGATGGTGGGGGCGACGCGGTCGCACACGGCGTCGAGGAGGTCGGCGAGGTCCGTTTCGACGTCGCGGAGGGTGTCGAGGACGATCAGGTCCGCGGGGGCGGGGGACGCTCCGATGGGGGCAAGGCCCTGGCGGAGTTGGTCGAAGGTCTCGGCCCGTTCGGCGGCGTGGCGGGCCCCGGCCTGGGCGATCTGCTCCGGCGACGGTCCCCATCCGGCCCACCGTCGGATTCGGCCGGCGCCCCTCAGGTCGCTGAGGTGGGCGAGGTCGGTGCGGAGCGCGGTGAGGGTCGCGCAGGTGGTGGCGGTGCGCTCGTGGTGGTAGCTGTCCATCTCATCCCCCGGGTGGTCGTGGTGGTCGGCGGGTGGGCCCGGGGCGCGGTTCGCGACGCCCCGGGCGGACGGTCACGTGGAGGGCTCGCAGTGATGTGCAGCGGCTGCTCGGATCATCGCGGCGAGCGTGTCCCCGGCGCGGATCAGCCGCACGAGGTGCCCCTCCTCGTCGGGGGTGGGGCGGTGGTAGAGCCAGGAGTAGCCGTCGTCGCGGTTGACGTAGAACTCGCTGAGTGCGGCGGTGTCGAGCTGCGCGAGGAGCTGGGCGACGCCTTCGTCGAAGCGGTCGGCGAGGTCGTTGATCCGGTCGGCGACCCGGCGGGCGGCGCGGTCATTCACGGGCGTTGTCCTCCTGGTTTCCGGTGAGCATGAGGGCGGCCTCGGCTTCGAGCAGCACGACCAGGGCGCGGTCGGTGCGCGGGGCTTGGTGTTCGAGGGCTAGGGCGAGGTCGTCTACGGCGGTGAACAGCACACCGATGGGGGACAGGCACCGGTCGTTGCCGAGTTGGTCGGCGGCCTGCACGACCCACCACAGTTCCTCGGCGAGCACCTCGGTGGTGGGGTTGTTCAGGATGCGGGGGAAGAGCAGGGACTCCTTGAGGTGGTCGGCGGCCGTGACGATCTCGGGGCGGAAGGGGGTGCCGTCGATGTGGCAGGCGAGTCGGACGGTCGCGACGAGGGTGTGGAGTTGCCCGGTGTCGACGGCGACGCGTTCGGGCGGGTCGATCAGCGGCATGGGCTGGTCCTCCCTGTGGGTGTGGAATCCTGTGGGGTGGACCGGGGCGTTATGGGCGCCCCGGTCCTTACTTGTTCAGGCCGGTCATCGGCAAGTGGGGCAGTTGAGTCGCCCGTCGGGGCGGACCTGCCAGGCGTCGGCTGGTTCCCACTCCTCCTGGTCGGTGCGGCCCGCGGTCACGGCGGCGGCGATCGCCTCGGCCGCGGTCGCGTAGTGGCGGCCGTTGCCTTCCCAACTCGTTCGGTGGGTCCCGCAGGTGGCGCACACCGCGGCCCGGCAGGTGCCGGTGTGGCGGACGGGGGTGTGGTCGGGGTCGACGAACCCCTCCTCGGCGAGCTTGGCCCGGTGGGCTTCGGCTTCTTCCCGGGTGGGCCAGTGGCCGTTGGCGTCCATGCGGGTGAGTTCCCGGGTGGGGTCGGCGAGGGTCCAGCATCCGGTGACGGCGACGGTGGCGAGCGCGGAAAGGTCGCCGGGTGTGGTGGGTGTAGCTACACCCGGTGGTGCCCACGCGATGTCGTAGTCGATGCCGTCGAGGACTTCCAGGAGCGGGCCGCGGCCTTCGAGGTAGTTCTGGAGGGTGACGGTCTGCCCGTCGGCTACCAGGACGGGGTCGATCATGCCGGTGCCGTAGTTGGAGGCGAGGGCGGCCCAGGCGACGATCGGGGAGGCCCACGACTGTCCGCCCTGGGTGAGGATGATGGTCCATCCGGGGGTGGCGGGGGTGAGGTTGAGGACCGTGCCGGGGGCGGGCTGGTTGGCTGTGGCCCGGATGTTGTCGGGGGTGACGTCGAGGTTCACGCACCCGTGGTGGGCGGGTCCGGCGTTGTCGGGGCAGAAGTGCCACCGGCCGTGGTCGAGGGTGGTGCACTCCTCGTTGGGCGGCGGGGCGGAATGCTTCTCACTCCCGACCATGTGCACCCCTGGGTCGATATGGCCCTGAGCTGCGTTTTTCTGCGATCCCGGGAAGTTCTCAGTGACGGTCACGGGGTCTCCTTCGTCTTGCTGTCGAGCTGGTGGATGAGGTCGGCGACGTTCTCGCGGAGCTCGTCGGGGAGGGTGGAGGCGGCGAGCATCCGCAGGGCGGCCTTGACGGTGCGGGCCTCGCGCAGGACCACGAGGGCGCACCCGGCGGCTTTCCTCGCGTCGCTGTTCGCTGGGGCCGCGAGGTGTCGGGCGCGCGCGGCGTCGGCCAGGTGCGCGAGCGGGGCGGTCACTGGATGCCCCTGATGGCCTTGGCGAGCTGTTGGATCCCGTCAGCCAGGAGGGTGTCCTTGTCGGCCCGGAGGTCGGTGGCGATCTCGGTAACGGCGGCGGCCTGCACGGCCGGCAACCAGTCGGCGAGCAGCTTCATGAAGTCGGGGAGGGTCGTCGCTCCGGTGACCTCGTACCGCTCGGGAAAGTCGACGATCACCAGGTACGAGGGGGACTCGGCTCGGTGGTAGGCGATGAGGGCGAGTGAGGCGTGCACGTTGCGGCCGTACTCGGAGAAGGCTTCGTAGCCCGAGGTGTGGAGTTCCGCGTCGAGGTCTTTGGTGAGGTCGATGGGCGACGGGGTGGTGGTCCAGTCGCCGTGCTGGAGGACGGGGATGCGGGGTGGATTGTTCATGAGGTGCTCCGTTCGGTGTCCGGGACATCGGGTGGTCCCGGATGTCTCTTGGGGTCTGACCTGCTATTTCCTGTGATCTCGGGGAGTTGTGATTGACGTCCGGGACGGCAGGTCCCGGATGTGGTTAGCGGTGGTGACCTGGGGTTTCGGTGGTCTGGGAGAGACGTCCGGGACATCCGGGACCTTCTTGGGGTGTGAGAGTTGGAGTGTGACCTTGTGTGCTCGAATGAGGGTCAAAAATTACAGAGAGTAGTAGTTACTATGAAATGGATTTATATAGAGGAGGTCCCGGATGTCCCGGATATCTCCGTGAGCGGTTGTTTTCGCAGGTGAGAGGGCTGAGACATCCGGGACCTGTGCGTCCCGGATGTCTCCCCGGATGTCCCCGAACGTCGAGAAACCGCAGGTCACCGCGCCCGGGACATCCGGGACCTCGAAGTCCCCGGATGTTCCACCGCTGAGCAGGGCCAACACAGCAGCCCGCCCACATGCAGGTCCCGGATGTCCCGGACATGTCCCGAACGCGGTCACAGCCGCTCCTCCAACAGCTCCGGGTGGACCACGAACGACCCATCGGGCATCCGCCGACCGGCCTTGTCGAAGCGCTGAACGCTCGCCAGCCACCCCTGGATCGCCAACCGGCCCAGCACCGTGCGGATCCCGTCGGCGCCGTGCTGCTGCACCCACTTGCGGCGCTTCATCCCGGACCGGATCTCATCGAGCGTCACCACGTCCTTCTTGTGGCGCCGCAGCCACGCCAGGACGTTTTCCTCGGCCTCCTGCCGGGTGCCCTTGCCTCCGCCAGCCCGGGTGCCCAGGACCTCCAGAGCGTGCTCGATGGCGTACTCTGCGATCTCGATCGCGTGGCTCATGGTGAGCTCAGAGATGGGCGTCTCAAGCTCGCTCCCACCGAGCAGATGTAGGAGCGCCGCGATCCGGTACGTGGTTCCCGGAAGCTTGTTCGCCCACCCCTCGATCACCGCCAGGTCGCCGGTGTTCGGGTTGATGCGCTTCTCGATTCCGGCCCTCCACCGAAGGTGCAGTCCTTCGGCCTCGGTGCCCACGAACAGACACCGGGACAGGACCGGTTCGCCTTCGGAGTCGAACTTCCCGCCTCCGGGGAGGACCTGGAAGAACGCGGCCCGGATGGCGTGCTCCCAGGACTGCTTCAGGTACTCGGGGACCTTGGGCGGCCGGGGGTCCCGGTGTCCGGCCAGGGATTCCGGCTGTGCGAACAGGACCCGGTTGAGTAGGCCGCGGTCGAGCACGGCCTTTGAGGAGGCCACGTCGTCGATCACGACTGGCTGCACGGCGAGGTTGACTGACAGGGAAGGGCGCTCGACTTCGAACGCTTCCCGGCCGACCCGGTCGACCCTGTAGGGCTCGGTCGAGTCGTAGGAGATCAGGACGAGTTCGAGGTTGGGGACCCCTTTGGAGTAGCGGCCGGACACGTTGCCGAGGAAGCCGCCTTCGGCGGAGATCAGCCCGATGTGACCGCCGACGCGCTTCATGATGATGCCGAGGGCTTCGGGTAGGACGTCGCCGACGAGGAGCTGGGGACGAGGAGGCGGTTCAGCCTCGCGCATCTCCTGTTTGGCGCTGTCGAGGTCGGCGAGGAGGTTCTTGCGCTTGTCCCCGCTGGCCTCGACGAGTTTGCTGACGATCTTGTCCTTGGTCTTGACGGCGATCTCGTAGAGCTCTTCGCGGTCGCCGAAGTCCTTGTCCCACGCCTGGCGGAGTTCCTTCTCCAACGCTCGGACCGGTGCGGTGATGGCGTCGAACGCGGGTGACTTGCCGCCACCGGAGCCGAGGATGGAGATGGTCCACAGGTTCAGAGTCTTCTCGGTCCAGTGCCCCTCGACCATGGCGTGCCCGCCGACGAGGGTGGGCAGGGTGCCCAGGACCGTGAGGGCGACCAGGTCGATGGGGACGCGGGTGAAGGTGGCGACGGCCTCGGCGAACTTCCCGATGTCGCCCGGCAGGGTGTGCACTGGGAAGGTGGGCAGGAGCCTGGTGTCAGCGTCGCTGGGCGACGGCCACGGGAGGGCCCGGACGTCTTCGACGTTGGCGAACACACCCCTGATCACCTGTTGGTCTTCTGCGGCCAGGGTGGCGGAGCGGACGTCTGTGTGCCGCGGGCGATCCCCAGGGGGCTCCCTGAAGTCCTCGTCGCTCCCGCCTGAGCCCTCCCAGGGATCTTCGGGGGGCTCCTCTTCGGTTGGTGGGGTGGATCGGGTTCGGCAGTTGTCCTTGATCTCGGCGAGGGCCTGCCGGGGCAGCCGTCGGGCAGCCGTTGAGGCGCGAGGGTCGTCGAGGGCAGCCCAGCGGAGGTCACGGGCGGCGGCCTTCTCGTCCCCGCCATGGTTGAGGTGGGTGAACAGTCGCCCCATCGTGAGGGGCTTGCCAGCGTGCTCCTCCACGGTGGGCAGGCCAGCAGACTCGGAGAACACGTTGAGGGTGGGGACGCCGTTGTAGCCGGCGCGCGCGGAGTACTTCGAGGTGGAGTCGCCGGGACGCAGCCACAGTTCAGCACCGTGGTCGTTGCCGACGTTCGTCCACCCGTGGGGGGTGAGCAGATCGGCCCATGTACAGGTGCGGGCCAGGACATCGAATGGTCCGTCGCCCTCGGCCCTTGAGGTCCGCTTCGGCTGGGTGAACTGGGGTGCGGCCTGGGCGGACACGGGGTGCGCGGCTTCGACGGCACCGATTGCCTCTCGGATCTCCTCCAGCGTGTAGACCAGTCCGGAGTGGGCGCCCACAGCCATCCGGTTCGTGCCGGGCTTCCTGTTGATGGTTCCTGGGACCCGAAGGACCCGGGCGAGATCCGATACGCCGGACCCGTAGGACCACCCGAGCTTCTCGCTGGTCGCCCGCAGTCCCCGGTGCCAGCGGCGCGAGAGCTCTTTGATTTCCTCGCGGGCCTCACGGCCGGACACGTCGACCGGGTCCCGCAGGACTACGTGGTGGTAGAGGCCACCGCCGGAGTTCACCAGGATGGTCGGCTCGGGGTACCCCGCGGCTTCGTATACCCGGCGCGCGGCGGCCTCATCGGGGGGAAGGTTGCCGTCCTTGTGGCCCGCGCCGGCATAGTCGACGTCGGTCCAGAACCCGAAGAACGTGTGGGAGTCGTCTGCGCCACCGCGCTTGCCTGGCTCCAACGGTCGGACGAGTGTGGTGGGACGGGCGTAGACCCCTTCGACGCCGGTGGCGTCACGTTGCCCGATGAGTTCGGTAGCTGCCTGGATGCCCTGCCAGTCGGTGGTGAAGGTCTGCCCGGTCCAGTCGCCCTTGAATGCGATGTGTAGGAGGCCGGGGGCGTCGCCGTAGTAGGTGGCCAGGAACTCCCGGACCGCGTCGAGGTCGGCCCGCAGCGGTGCGCTGACCGCTGCGGGCGTCGTCGGGGTGTTGTTCACGCCCCGCCCTCCCGCTCCAGGACGTCGGCGGGCAGGTATCCGTCTCGGGCCTGGCGTTCCAGTGAGGCGCGGCGTACTGCGCGGGACTCGGCGTCGTGGATGCGGAAGCTGCGCTCGATGTCGATGGCCTGCTCGACAGCGTTGTGCATGTAGGCCAGCCCGGTTCCGTGGGCCTGGATGAAGACGTCGTCGGCGTCCGCCATCGCCGCCCCCAGGTTGATGAAGGCGTCGCTGTCGACGAAGCGGACCTCACCGAGGATGAGGACGGTGACGGTCGCCCCGGTCGCGCCTGCCCTGGTAGTGGGGATGTGGTGTCTGGTGAGGTGTCCGTCGTCGACCTGGATGACGTAGCTGGGCTGGATGTGGATCTTGGTCATGCGGCTCTTCCCCCGAAGTCCGAGTGCGGTGGTGGTCCGGTCCGAGGGCGGGCAGTCGCCTCCTTCTGGGAGGTGACTGCCCGCCCGGTGGGGGTCAGGCGACCGCGCCCTGGGCGAACTCGGGCCGGTAGCGCGCGACGGTGTCCGGCGCGGCGGCCAGGAGCTCGTCGGGGTTGATGTCGCGGGTGGCGGCGATGAAGAGCACCGTCATGCCCTCGGGGGTGGTGAGCAGGGCGGGGCCGCTGCCGTTGCGGGCCGTCCAGTCGGGGTCGAGCTGGACCATGACGGTGATGGTGTGGCCGTTCACGGTGATCTCGCCGAGGTGGGCGGTGGTGAAGTCGCCGCCGTTGGGGTGCGGGTGGGTCACCCAGGTGACGGTCGGGCTGGTGCTGTTGTGCGTGCTCGTGTGCACGGATCCCCCTGAATCGGGTACGCCTCATGGCCGGACGGCGCGGTGCGTCGTCGGCGGAGGCGCAGGTGAAGAAGGGGCCGGCGGCTCAGGCCGGCAGGGGGCGCGTCAGAGGCGCCAGGTGTGGCTATGCGCTGGCGCGGCGGGCCTGGTCGGCGAGGCGCTCGGCCTCGAGGTGCGCGAGGACGTCAGCCTTCCATGCCACGACGCGGCGGCCTGAGCGAAACAGGTAGGGGGTCTGCCCGTTGTGGCGCAGCCAGCGCAGGGTGGCCTCGGACGTGCGCATGAGTTCAGCGACCTCGGGGAGCAGGAGGAGCTGGTCGTTGTCCCTGTTGGGGGAGGTCACGGCGGGTTCACCGGAATGCGATTGGGTGGCTCCTGTAGCCTGGAGAGGCATGCCTTAGTCCGATCAGTTGCTTGCCGGTAGCTGTCGAGTCGGTGTGCCCGGGCCGGTAGGGGGTGTAGGAGTCCCTTGCCGGCCCTTCGTCGTTCCCGGGTAGGAGACCGAGAACACCACCAACGGAAGCCACACTAACACCACGGCGACAAACTTCCGCGATGGAAGCTCGGTTCAGTGCACAGATTCTTCATTTTTGGAGGAATCTCCAAAGTCTGACTATGCACAAATTGGTTGGATGGCGTTGACAATGATGGGTATCCGTTGCGACACTCCTAGAGATAGGGGGCGTTCCGAGTCCCCTGCGCTTCCCCATGGACAAGGATGGTCGCCGTGTCTACCCCACAGACGCCCAGGTTGGGCGAGGTCTTCTTTCAACGCCGTGAAGCAGTGGGTGTCAGCCAAGCGGAGCTCGCTTGGCTGGCTAGGGTGAGCCGGAACACGATCTCGAACCTTGAACGTGGCAAAGGTGCCAGCCAAAACACCATCCGTAACGTGGCTCGCGTATTGGGGGGCGATTACTGGGACTTCCTCAGTTGGGAGAGTCGGGCCCACGAGCAAGCTACCGATGAGGTGTACGACTACGAGCCGATGGACCCGGCGGGGTCCTGGCTGATCCTTGAAGAGCAGGTTCGGGCGGTCCTGCGCGTAATCATTCGTTCGCGAGGAGATCAGCCAAGGGTGGCTCGGGGGATGGCAGATGCATGGATGAATTACAACTCAGCTCTTGCTGATCTGCAACTGCCAATGCCTAGTGAAGCGATGTTTGAGCGTGCTGCAGAGGAGCGCCAGGATTCGTTCAATGCACTCCGCAGGGATCTGGTCCCGTGCCTCCTTGGGGCGGAGGACGAGGGAGTTGTCTCGTGGCTTGAGGACAACGGATGGACCCCCGAAGATGACCTGCCAGCCGAGCGGCAAGCGGAGGCGGCTGTGCAGACGCCCACCGCCGGTGAGCAGTCCGGGGGCACGGCCTCCCTGGCCCTAGAGGACATGTTCACTCAGTTCGTGAAGGCGTGGGAAACGAAGGCGATCCCCACGTCGAATGTTCAAACTAAATCGGATGCCTTCTCGAAACTTCCGATGCTTGTCCAGAACGAACTCATGGCCAATGACGTTGGGAACGCTGTCGTGGATCACCCTGGAGGTGCTCCTGGGGTGACACACATCCTCCTCACTCTGACCAACGAAAATTCCCCAAGGTTCGATCAAAAGAAAGCACTCGACTCTCTCGGTGATGCCTTGTGTGCCAATAGAATTGCGCTTGATGTGATGTACAAGTTCGATGATCGACAGCCCACGCTGGACGAAGTGGTCGACACCGTCCGCGCCGCGATGTGGACGTATGGGGCCGGCAGGCGATCGGACGGTTGGAACCTGGACACTGAGCGCTACGGACAGAAGGAGAGCTCTGATGGCTCGACCGAGTAACGGACAGGTGGTCAAGCGGTGCGCGTGCCGCGACCCCGAAACCAACAAGCAGCTCGGAGCTAAGTGCTCAAAGCTGTCCAAGCGCGACCACGGAGCCTGGTGGGCCCGGTACACAGCCCCCACCAGCGAGGACGGCAAGCGGCGCCGCCCGTGGATCGGCCCCTACGACACCAAGACCGAGGCCAACACCGAGCTGCGCAAAGCCGTCAATGAGGTGGAGGAGCTCGGCTTCGTCCCCGACCGCACCGTCACCGTCGAGGCATATCTGCGGTCATGGCTCGAAGGTAAGAAGGGGCTGAAGCAGTCCACCCTCGACTCCTACACCGAGGCGTGCGAGCTCTACTACATCCCCGGCCTGGGCCACCTGAAGCTCACCGAGCTCCGAGACCACCACCTGGCAGCGCTCTACAAAGCCATGGGGCAGATCAACAACCTGCCCGAGGGAGAGAATGCATCAGAGATGCTGCGAAGGCTTCTCGCGGCGCGTGCGCTCGCTCCTAAGGTCAAGCTCGCCGAAGGTGAGAAGCCGGGGCTCAAGCGCAAGCGACCTCTGACCGCAGCTCGCATCCGACGCATCCACGCAGTGATCTCCTCAGCGTTGGGCAGCGCTGTGAAGCGCAAGCTCATCACGGTCAACCCGGCCGCGTTCGTGGAGCTGCCCAAGGCGAAGAAGTCCCGCCCGCTGGTGTGGACTGCTGAGCGGGTGCGCCGCTGGGAGGAGACGGACAAGCGGCCGGCGCGCGTGATGGTGTGGACTCCCCAGCAGGCCGGGGTGTTCCTCGACTACGCCGAGTCCACGCACGAGCGGCTGTTCTCCCTCTTCCACCTGGTGATCACCCGGGGGTTGCGCCGCGGTGAGGTGGCGTCGGCTCTGTGGGTGGACACCGACCTGGATGAGGCGAAGACCATGAGCGTGCTCGCCGGGCCGGACGACGAGGACGAGGGCCCCAAGACCGAGAAGTCGGTGCGCACCTTCAGCTTGGACGACGCGAACATCACTCTGCTGCGCAAATGGCGCGCGGTGCAGAACGCCGAGCGTCTGGCGGCCGGTGAGGACTGGGTCGACTCGGGGCTGATCTTCACCCGCCCGGACGGGTCACCGATCCGGGACGAGTACCTCAGCGAGCGCTTCGCGGCCGTGTCGAAGGCCGCGGGGTTGCCGCCGATCCGGTTCCACGACGCGCGCCACTGCGCGGCCAGCTTCGCTCTGGCGGCCGGAGTAGACATGAAGGTGGTGTCGGCGACGCTGGGGCACTCGCGCTACAGCTTCACGGCGGACACCTACACGTCGGTGGTGCCGGAGGTCGCGGCGGCGGCTGCGGAGGCCACGACGGCGATCATCCCCCGTGGGCAGAGGTTGGGCAGAGTGTGAGCCCTACGGGACGTTTGGCCTCACATTGGCCTCACATCCTGCCCTCTGGCAGAACGAAAGGGCCCCGCTCGATGAGCGAGACCCCTCGTGACCTGCGGAGGATCGGGGATTTGAACCCCGGAAGGCGTTGCCACCTAACCGCATTAGCAGTGCGGCGCCATAGACCTGACTAGGCGAATCCTCCTGGCTGTGACAAGGGTACAGACCTCATGGGGTGCTGCGCAAAACGAATCGGGAGGCTCCCCCTCGGCCGTCATCCGATGGCGCGCTCGATGATCAGGTCGGCGTCGCGGCGGAGCTTCTCCACCGCCCTGGACAGGGTGCTCTTGACCGTGCCGAGCGTCACCCCCATCCGCTGGGCGATCTGCGCCTCCGTCAGGTCGTCGTAGTACCTGAGCACGACCGTCGTGCGCTGGCGGTCGGGCAGCTTCTCGATGGCCCGCTCCACGACGTCGGCGAGGTCGCTGCGCCACGTCGGGTCGTCGACCCTCTGCTCGGGGATGTCGTCGGTCGGGTACACGTCCAGGTGGCTGCGGCGCCATTCGGAGATCTGCGTGTTGACCATCGCCCGGCGCACGTAACCGTCCCGGGCCCGCGGGTTCGCGATGCGGTCCCAGGCGAGGAAGGTCTTGACGAGCGCGGCCTGCAACAGGTCCTCGGCGTCCGCGTGACTGTTGGTCAGCGACCTCGCCATCCTCAGCAGCGCGGGGCCCCGTTCCTCCACATAGCGGCTGAACTCGTCGTACCGGGGCGTCCGGGTCGTTCCCCCCACACCGACCACCGACTTTCAGGCGCGCTCGTGAGCTCAGTCACTTTTCTTCCTCTCACTCTCACACAGCAAACGCAAACATCCAGGAACTTACGCACCACGTGCTGACAAACCGCATGTATGGGGCAATTCGCGCGGTGGCCACGAGCGCCCGTCCCAACTGGGACGCTGCCGCCATGGCCGTCGCGACCGGGGCAATGCCTGGGACATGTCACCGGCACGAACCGGTGCGGGTCGGCGTGTGAGCGCCCGAACGGGGTCGTGAGCAGGACAATGGGCACTGAGTGACGAGTCGGGTGACAAGGGGGCGCGGACGACATGTCAGTGATGACTGGGAGGGGGAGCGATCGCAGGCGGTTCACCGCGGCGGTGCTCGGCCCCGACGCCGTTCCCGAACCCCTCCCGCTCAGCGACCGCGTCGCCCGCGGCGTCGTCGTCGACGTCACCTCCTACATGCTGTGCCTGGCCACCACGCGGGGGGAGGAGCGCTTCCTCTTCGAACGGGTGACCTCCTTCTGGAAGGGCGACGAGGCCGACCCCACCGATCTGAGCCCCGGCGACGACGCGGTCGTCCTGTGCTCCCACGACGGCCGCCTGGTCGCCGAACGGGTGTGGGCCCAGCCCGCCCGCGCCACCGGGGTCATCGTCGGTGTCGAGGGCGAGGAGCTGGAGATCGACCCGGGCCACGGTCGTCCGCGGGTGCCCGTGGTCGTCCCCTACCGCTCCTCCGGCCGGATCGGCGTCCGCCACCCGCGCCTGGAGCCCGGCTACGTCTTCGACGCGATCGGCGTGTGGCGCGCGGGCGCGGTCTGGGCGACGCGCCCCGCCACCACCCAGCCCCCGTATCAGCTCCACGCCACGCCGCACCGGCCGCCCACGCTCCAGTACGCCGATACCGTCAGTGGGATCGCCACGTGGTACGACCCCGTGCTCGGGCGCTCGTCCCACCTGGACCCCCGCGCCCTGGCCAACGCCGCGGCCTACCCGGCGATCGACCCCGTCGGGCACAGCGAGGGGTGCGACCGGCGTACCCCGTGCGCGCCCCTGCCGCTGCTGTCCACCGGCGCCACCCTGCGCCTGCGCAACGACTGCACGCGCGACACCACGGTGGTGCCCGTGGTCGACTGCGCCGCCGCCGACAGCTGGATCTGCGACCTGTGCCCGACGTGTGGCGGTCAGGGAGCGGGCCGGATCGCCTCCCTCACCATGACCGCGTTCGTCGCCCTCGGAGGGCGGCTGGAGGACGGCTGCTTCAACGCGACCGTGACCGTCGCCCAGGGGGAGGGATGACCATGCTGCCCGAGATCGTCGACGTGGTCCGCGAGGTCCAGCTACCGCTGCTGGCGGTTCTGCTGCTGTTCGGCGCCGTCGCCAAGACCACCACCGGGGCCGCCATGTCCGGCCTGGCCGTCCTGCTGAACGAACGCCTGCGCAGACCGGTCACGGTGGCGTCAGGACTTCTGGAGGCCGTGCTCGCCGCCGGTCTGCTGGTTCTGGCGGGAACACCGGGCGGTCTGGCGCGCGCCGGTACGGCGGCCCTGTTCGCCGTGTCGGTCGGCGTCCTGCTCCTCGCGCGCCGACGCGACCCCGAGGCGGGCTGCGGGTGTTTCGGCGGACTGAGCCGGGCCCCGATCGGCTGGCGCACGCTGACCCGCGCCGGGCTGCTCTCGGTCGCCGCCCTGTCCACGCTCGGCCTCGACCCGACGGGGTGGCAGGTCGTCACCGACCCGACCGCCACGCACGCCGTGGTCATGGGTGTGGAGCTGGCCGTGCTGGCGGTGCTCAGCCCCGAGCCACGGGAGCTGGCGACGCGCCTCCTCAACCGGGAGCCCTGCGCCCTGCGGCCGGTCTCGCGGCGCAGGACCATGGCGCGGTTGCGCTCCAGCGACGTCTGGCGCACCAACCGGCCCGTGCTGCTCGGTACCGAGCCGGAGGACGTGTGGCGGCACGGCTGCTGGCGCTTCCTCCGCTACGACGGCATGCGGCACGGCCGCCGCGTGGACGTGGTCTTCGCGGTCCGGGTCGGCGGACGCGGGCGGACCGCCGTGCGGGCGGTGCTCGTGGACCGGGCGAGCGGGACCGTGGCCGCCTCCTTCGGCGCCGTGACCACGCGCCCGTTGCAGGGCCCGCCCCGCAGACTGCCGCGCCCCCGTGCGGCGGCCAAGCGGGACGAGGCGGTCCGCGACGCCGAACGGCAGGCCCGTGGGCTGCGTGCGGCCCGGGAGCACCCCGCCGCACGGCCGACCGGAGAGAGGGAGACCGACACGGGCCAGCTCGCGTGAGCGCGGTCCGGGCCACGCCGCCGCGGGTCAGCCGAGCATCTGGTCCTGTCGGTCGATGGCGGCCTCGGTGAACGCCGTCAGCATCTCCTCGTAGTCGGCCTCGTCGCCGCCGCCGAGGATGGAGGTCATGCCCAGCAGCGTGCCGTTGCGGTACATGACGCTGAGCATACGGCTCTCCTCCTCGCCGGTGCGCACCTCGATCAGGAACGCGCGCGACCCGTCGCCCATCTCGGGCATGTCGAGGTCGCGCACGCCGTACTCCGAGGACGTACCGTCGGCGTAGGTGGCGTTGTAGGACTCGCAGGAGCCGGGCGGTTCGACCGCCATCGCTTCGACGGCGGTCTCCTCGTCGACTTCGACCAGCATGCTGGACACCGAGCCCTCGGGCCACTCGTAGGCGGCCACCGACGCGGGCGCGCCGCGCACGCCGTCGAGGTCGCCCCAGCGGTTGGCGGCGTCCACGCATTCGGGTTTGTCGATCTCGGTGGACTCGCGGACCTGCTCGCTGTACTGCACGGTGGCGAGCTCGGAGTAGGTGCCGCTCTCGCTGCCCTCGGGCAACAGGGTGGCATCGCGGACGGACGTGGGCTGGGCCTCCTGCAGCCGGGTGGCGGCCTCGGCGTTGGGGTCGGCCGGGGGCTGTTCCTCCTCCGCGGAGCCGCCGCCGCACGCGGTGAGTGAGAGGCCGATGGATAGGGTCATGGGGAGGGCCAGTGAGCGGATGAATCGCCGACTCCTGCGCACACCGGTGACCTGACCTGCCAAGATCCGCACGGAACCGGCGGGGCGATGACGCGAAAGCATGGTGCTATCTCCTCGTTTGTGCGATATTTCCGCTTGGGAGCGGTGATCAATCCGGGCGCGATATCGCTGATCGTGTCGCGGGGATAACACAAAGTATTGAGGAAGGACAATGGTGTCGGAGCCGAAATCGCCATATCTGCGGTCGGTGCTGGAGAGCATCCCCGCCTACAAGCCCGGCAGGAAGGTCGTCGGGCCCGACGGGCGGTCCATCAAGCTGTCCTCCAACGAGAGCCCCTTCGGGCCGCTCCCGTCCGTGCGCGAGGCCGTCGCCCAGGCGTCCGCGGAACTGAACCGCTACCCCGACCCGGGGGCTACCGCGCTCGTCACGGAGCTCGCCCGGCACCTGGGGGTCCCCGAGGAGCACGTGGCGCTGGGCGCCGGTTCGGTCGGCCTGCTCCAGCAGCTGCTGGAGGCCGTCGGCGAACCGGGCGCGGAGGTCGTCTACGCCTGGCGTTCCTTCGAGGCCTACCCGCTCCTGGCCGAACTGGCCGGGGTGACGTCGGTGCGCGTCCCCCTCCGGGACGAGACCCACGACCTCGACGCGATCGCCGACGCGATCACCGAGAGCACCCGGATGGTGCTGGTGTGCAACCCGAACAACCCCACCGGCACGACCGTGCCCGAGGGCGAGCTGCTCGCCTTCCTCGACCGGGTCCCCGAGCACGTCCTGGTCATCCTCGACGAGGCCTACCACGAGTACGTGCGTGACCCCCGGGTGCCGGACGGCGTCGAGCTGTACCGTGACCGCCCCAACGTCGCGGTGCTGCGGACGTTCTCCAAGGCCTACGGTCTGGCCGCGGTGCGCTTGGGCTACCTGGTCGCCCACCCGCACGTGGCCGCCGCCGCGCGCAAGACCCTCGTGCCGTTCGCCGTCAACCACCTGGCCCAGGCCGCGGGGATCGCCTCCCTCGCCGCCCGGGACGAGCTGATGGAGCGCGTTGAGGCCACGGTCGGGGAGCGCACCCGGGTGCGGGACGCGCTGATCGCCTCCGGGTGGACCGTTCCGCCGACCGAGGCCAACTTCGTGTGGCTGCGGGTCGGGGAGGACACGCTCGACTTCGCCGCCGAGTGCGCGAAGGTCGGTGTCTCGGTCCGCCCCTTCGAGGGTGAGGGGGCGCGCGTCAGCCTCGGTACGCCCGAGGAGAACGACGTGTTCCTCTCCGTCGCCACCGCCTACGCCGAGCGCCGCTAGGGCGTGTTTCTGAGAAGGGCCACCCGAACACGGTCCGAGGCGAAGCGGCGGGACCCGAAGAACACCGCTGGTCGGTAGGACGCCGACGGGGGCGCCCTCCGGCGGAGGGCGCCCCCGAGTGGGCTGGGGACGGGCCGTGGCTACTTGCCCGCGGCGTCCTTGTCGAGCTTCTCCACGATCAGCCGGTACAGCTGGCGGGGGCGGCCCGGTTGGAGGGTGCGGTTGGGCGGCAGCGGCCACGCCAGCCCCTCCTCCACCAGGGTCCGCAGGAGCCGCCGGGCGGTACGTGAGGTGACACCGAGCATGCGGCCCGCGTTCTCCGCGTCGACGACCAGGGGGCCGTCCTCCTCAGCGATCTTCTCCGACAGCCGAATCAGCGTCTCCCGGCCCTTGGTCCGCAGCGGTTCGGAGGACTGCCGTGCGGGCGCGCGCTGGGCTGGGACCAGGGAACGACCCTCACGGTCCACCGCGAAGCTCTGACGCGACGCCTGAGCGCGGTTCAGGGCCGCGCGAGCGTGGGCCTCGGCGTCCTGGGTGGTGCGCCCCATGCCGATCCCGACCTCGATCGCGATCCCCAGCTCCGCCTTGATCCGCTCCACGAACGGCGGCTGCCGGAACCCCTCGGTCGCGGTGACCAGGGAGCCGCGGGTCGCGGTGATCATGAACGAATGGTCGTCCAACCGGTGCGCCGTCGCGTTGATCCGGTGGGCCTCCTGGAGCAGTAGCCGGTGCAGCGACAGGCGCAGCTCCTCCCGCCAGTACCGGGGGGTGGACCGCCGCGAGGAGTCGCGCAGCGTGGGCACGTCGACCACGACCACACCCAGCTGTGCCTCCTCCAGCCGGTGGTGTGCTCCCAGAAGCCCGGCGGTCTGGAGGGCGCTGCGCACACCCGCGTTGGTGGGCCGCAGCCGGACCACGGGGACGCCGATCGCCTCCAGCCGCTCGGCCACACCGCGCACGCACGTGATCGCCATCTTGGTGGCCTTGCGCCGCCACAGCCCCTCGTGGAAGGAGGTCAGCTGCGCGGTGTTGGTGAGCTCCTCGTGCACGTGGATCCCGTCCACGGGGAGGTCGACCTCGGAGTAGGCCTCCACGACGTCGGCGCGGCTGAGCACGTCCAGGCTGGCTCTGGTCGGGTCGTAGCGGTCGTCAAGTGTCGCTCGGAGCAGGGCCTCGTGCAGGCTCGCCCCGCCGAGCGGCACGAAGGTGGCGGGCATCGTCAGGACCCCGGCCTTGCGTGCGAACTCGTAGGGGACAGGGCTGGCGAACAGATAGGCGTCGATCGCCGAACCCAGCCTGACGACCTTGTCCGTCGCCTCTTGCTCATCTCGGTACGCGGCGGCGATGAGTCTGGCGTTGAGGGGTCCCGTGGACCCCGGACCCATGAGCATGACCCGTTCGACCACCTCATGGGGCCCTATGACGCCGATCGTCAAATCGCCAGTACGCTGGGCACTCACCTCGGGTTGCTCCCCGCTACCATTCCACGCTCTTCACTATGTGCGCCCACTGGTTTCCCGACCCGATCTCTGTCACGGCATGATTGCCGAGATCGTACCCATTGTGCGGGGCCAAAGAAGATCGTTTTCCATATCAACGCCGAAAGCCCGGGTGGGGGCGACCCCCCACCCCGGCTTGAACTGCGCCTTCGGCTCCTACGAGACGGTGATACGCTCCACGTCGCCGCCGAGCGCGGCGAGCCGCGTCGCGAACTGGGAGTGACCGCGGTCCACCAGATAACCAGGCGCCACGATTGTCTCACCTTCGGCGACCAGTCCTGCGAGGACCAGTGCCGCGCCGGTGCGGAGGTCGTGGGCGATGACCTCGGCACCGCGCAGGTGGGTGGACCCGTGCACGATGGCGCGGGTGCCCTCCACCTCGATCTTGGCGCCCATCTTGTTGAGCTCGTCGGCCAGGGCGAAACGGCCGTCGTAGATGGCCTCGTGGATGTAGCTCTCACCCTCGGCCAGCGTCGCCAGGGCCATCAGCGGCGACTGGAGGTCGGTCGCGAAGCCGGGGAACGGCGAGGTGACCGCGTTGATCGGGCGGAGCTGGACGGAGGGGTCCCGCTGGACGTGCAGGACGGCGCCCTCCTGGGAGAAGCCGACCCCCATCTGCTCGAGTTTCCAGCGGGCCACGCCGAGGTGGTCCAGCTGGGCGCCGACCAGGCTGACCTCGCCACCGGTGGCGGCGACGGTCATCGCGAAGACACCGGCGTCGATGCGGTCGGACATGATCGTGTGCTCGACGGCGGTGAGCTCCTCGACGCCCTCGACCGTGATCAGACCGGTGCCGCCACCGGTGATCTTCGCGCCCATGGCGGACAGGAACTCGATGACGTCCAGGACCTCGGGCTCCAGGGCCGCGTGCTCGATCACCGTGGTGCCGGGGGCCAGGACCGCGGCCATGATGAGGTTCTCGGTACCCGTGTGGGACGGGGTGTCGAGGTAGAGGCGGCCGCCGCGGAGGTTGCTGGCCTCGACGTTGATGTGGTTGCGCTCGGGGTCCTCGGTGACCTCGGCGCCCAGGCGCGCGAAGCCCCGGTAGTGGAAGTCCAGGTTGCGGCTGCCCAGGTTGCAACCGCCGACGCCCTCGATACGGGCGCGGCCGGTGCGGTGCATCAGCGCCGGGACGAAGAGCACGGAGCCGCGGAAGCGGGCCGCGATGTCGGCGGGCAGGACGGCGCGCTCGGGGTCGTTCAGACCGGAGGCGTCGATGACGACGGTCCGCTCGGCCTCATGGAACTCAACCTTGGCGCCCACGTGCTCGGCGAGCTCGAGTGCCCGGTAGACGTCCTCGATGACCGGGACGTTGCGCAGCACCGTACGGCCCTTCGCCGCGAGAAGGGCGGCGCCGATCATCGGCAGGACGGCGTTCTTCGCGCCCTGGATGAACGCCGTTCCGCTGAGGGGGCGTCCGCCGCGGACGCGGTAACGAACCTCCTGGCCCATGCTCTTGTGCTCCTTTGTGAGGCAGATGTGAAAAAAGGGTCGCCCTCGTCGGGCTTCGCTTGTATGCGGTTTGGACGCGGGTGGCCCCTCGAACGTTGCGACCGTCTTGCGCGTGACCTGCGTGGCCAGTGAACCGGTGGTTCGCGACGACTCTATAGCACCCACCCGCGTGTACCGGCCCAGAACGTGGTATACCCGCAGATCGCGGATAGAGTCCCGGCAAATCACCAAAGTGGCATAAGTCTGACGGAAGAGACCAGGGTGGGGGTAGCGCCTCGGGCGATGTTCCAGCGCCCGGACACGACCTCACCACCATACGTGCTCCGTGGGGCGCAGGCCGCGCCGCGTGCGCCGAATCACGCACGCGCCGCACGTCACAGCTCGGGTTTGGTGCCGGTCAGACGCTCGTGGATCTCGACGTAGCGGCTCAGGGTGCGCTCCACCACCTCGGCCGGAAGTTCCGGTGGCGGGGTGTCCGACGCCCGGTCCCACCCGGAGGCGGGAGAGGTCAGCCAGTCGCGCAGGATCTGCTTGTCGAAGGAGGGTTGCGGACCGCCGGGGGCCCACGCGTCGGCGGGCCAGTAGCGGGAGGAATCGGGGGTGAAGACCTCGTCCGCCAGCACCAGCCGACCGCCGGAGTCCCGTCCGAACTCGAACTTGGTGTCGGCCAGGAGGACGCCGCGCTCGCGGGCGACCTCCCGACCCCGGCGGTACACCGCCAGGGTGAGGTCGCGCAGCTCCGCGGCGAGTTCCGCCCCGTGCCGCTCCGCCACGACCTCGAACGAGACGTTCTCGTCGTGGTCACCGACCTCGGCCTTGGTCGCGGGGGTGAAGATCGGTTCGGGGAGCTCCGACCCGTCCGTCAGCCCCTCGGGGAGGGGCACGCCGCAGACCGTGCGGTCGGCACGGTACTCGGCCAGGCCGGAACCCGCCAGGTAGCCGCGCGCCACGCACTCGACCGGCACCATGTCCAGCCGCTCGCACACGAGCGTCCGCCCGGCCCAGGACGCGGGCGCGCCCGCGGGCGGGACGTCGGAGACGACGTGGTTCGGGACCAGGTCCGCCAACTGGTCGAACCACCACAGGGACAGCTGCGTGAGCAGGCGCCCCTTACCGGGGATCTCCGTGGGCAGGACCCAGTCGTAGGCCGAGACCCGGTCGCTGGCGACCATGACGAGCCGGCCGTCGGCGGTCGCGTACAGATCGCGGACCTTGCCGGTGTGCAGGTGGGTCAGCCCCTCCACCTCGACGTGCGGGGGCTGGACGACGAAGCCGCTCATCGGATGCCCCCTACAGCTGCGCCGCGGCGCGCTCGGCGATGTCGGCCCGGTAGAACGAGCCGCGCAGCTCGATCCGGCTCACCGCCTCGTACGCCCGCTCACGGGCCTGCCGCAGGTCGGCGCCGGTGCCGACCACGTTGAGGACGCGTCCGCCGTTGGACTTGACGTCGCGCGCCCCGTCCCAGTCGGTGCCCGCGTGCAGGACGTAGGCGCCGTCCAGGGCGTCCGCCGCGTCCAGACCGCCGATGATGTCGCCCTTGACCGGGTCGCCGGGGTAGTTCTCCGCCGCCACGACCACGGTGACCGCCGCGCCGGGCTTCCACTGGAGCGAGCCGATGGAGCCCAGGCCACCCGTGTCGGTGGCCTGGAGGACCGCGCCGATCGGCGTCGCCAGACGGTCCAGCACGACCTGGGTCTCCGGGTCGCCGAAGCGCGCGTTGAACTCCACCACACGCGGTCCGCGCGAGGTGAGCGCCAGTCCCACGTACAGCAGGCCCTGGTAGCGCATGCCGCGCCGGTTCATCTCCATGAGGGTCGGCCGGACGACCGACTCCATGACCTCGTCCACCAGACCCGCCGGAGCCCAGGGCAGCGGCGCGTAGGCGCCCATCCCCCCGGTGTTGGGGCCCTGGTCGCCGTCGTAGGCGCGCTTGAAGTCCTGGGCGGGCAGCAGCGGGAGCGCGTGGGCGCCGTCGCTGAGCACGAACAGCGACACCTCGGGGCCGTCGAGGAACTCCTCGATGACCACGCGGCCGCACTCCCGCGCGTGCTGCTCGGCGGCGGCCCGGTCCTCGGTGACGACGACGCCCTTGCCCGCGGCCAGGCCGTCGTTCTTGACGACGTAGGGGGCGCCGAACTCGTCGAGGGCCTCCGAGACCTGGCTCGCGTTGCGGCACACCCGCGCCTTGGCGGTGGGCACCCCGGCGGCCTCCATGACCTCCTTGGCGAACGCCTTGGAGCCCTCCAGCCGCGCGGCCTCCTGGTCGGGGCCGAACACCGGGATGCCGCGGTCGCGCAGCGCGTCCGCCACCCCGGCCACCAGCGGGGCCTCGGGGCCGATGACGACCAGTTCGGCGCGGACGCGCGCGGCCAGCTCGGTCACGGCCAGGCCGTCGGTCACGTTGATCACGTGGTTCTCGGCCAGGTCCGAGATGCCGGGGTTGCCCGGTGCGCAGTGAATACTGGTGACACCCGGGTCAAGGGACAGAGCGCGGACGAGTGCGTGCTCGCGGCCTCCGCCGCCGAGAACGAGGGCTTTCACTACAGGGGCCTCTTCGTGTTGAAGGCGGACTGACTGTGCGGCGTCGGATCAGACGAGGGAACGCAGTTCGAGCGTCTCGTCGCGGCCCGGGCCGACACCGATGGCGGAGATCGGTGCTCCGGCCATCTCCTCAAGGGTACGCACGTACCGCTGGGCGTTCTTGGGCAGATCCTCGAAACTGCGAGCTCCCGTGATGTCCTCGGTCCAGCCGTCGAGGTACTCGTACACCGGGGTGGCGTGGTGGAAGTCCGTCTGGGTCATCGGGATCTCGTCGTGGCGCACCCCGTCGACGTCGTAGGCGACGCAGACCGGGATGCGGTCGAGGCCGGTGAGGACGTCGAGCTTGGTGAGGAAGAAGTCCGTGACGCCGTTGATCCGGGTGGCGTAGCGCGCGATCGGCGCGTCGAACCAGCCGCAGCGGCGGTCGCGGCCGGTGGTGACGCCGTACTCACCGCCCTGCGTGCGCAGCCACTGGCCCTGCTCGTCGTGGAGTTCCGTGGGGAAGGGACCGGAGCCGACGCGGGTGGTGTAGGCCTTGAGGATGCCGACCACCTTGGTGATGCGGGTGGGGCCGATGCCCGCTCCGGCGGCCGCGCCGCCCGCGGTGGGGGAGGACGAGGTCACGAACGGGTAGGTGCCGTGGTCGATGTCCAGGAGCGTGCCCTGGGAGCCCTCCAGGTAGACCGTCTTGCCCTCGTCCAGCGCCCGGTTGAGGATGAGCGAGGTGTCGGCGACGAACGGGCGCAGGCGCTCGGCGTAGCCCAGGTACTCCTCGAGGATCGGCTCGACCTCGAGGCCGCGCCGGTTGAACACCTTGGTGAGGAGCTGGTTCTTGTCGTTGAGGGACAGCTCGATCTTCTTGCGCAGGATCTTGGGGTCGAACATGTCCTGCACGCGCACGCCCTGGCGGGAGACCTTGTCGGCGTAGGTGGGGCCGATACCGCGGCCGGTGGTGCCGATCCGGGCCTTGCCGAGGAAGCGCTCGCTGACCTTGTCGAGGGCCCGGTGGTAGGGCATGATCAGGTGCGCGTTGGCGGAGATGAGCAGCCGGGAGGTGTCCACTCCGCGTTCGTTGAGCCCCTCGAGCTCCTCCAGCAGGACACCGGGGTCGACGACGACGCCGTTGGCGATGACGGGCACCACGTTCGGGGAGAGGATGCCGGACGGCAGGAGGTGCAGGGCGTACTTCTGGTCGCCGATGACCACCGTGTGACCGGCGTTGTTGCCACCCTGGTAGCGCACCACGTAGTCCACGCGGTCGCCGACAAGGTCGGTCGCCTTGCCCTTGCCCTCGTCGCCCCATTGGGCTCCCACGAGCGTGATCGCCGGCATTGTCTCAACCTCTTCGCTCGACGCCTGACCGAGGCTTTCCCACCCCGAACATGGATGAACCCCTGGCGCAAGGCAGCGACAGGGGCCGTTGCGTATTGAGGGTACACGACCAGTGGTTCCGGGTTCGGGGTGGTGATGTCCACAGGGTGTGGACGGCGTGGAGTGTCCTTCGTCCACACCCTGTGGATACGCGGGTTCAGGCCTTGAGCGCCTCGGCGGCCTCGGCGCTGGACTCGCGCAGGAAGGTCGAGCAGCGCTCGGCCTCCTCCGTCTCACCGATCTCACCGGCGGCCGTGCCGAGCGCGTGCAGGGCGCGCAGGAAGCCCTGGTTCGGCTCGTGGTCCCAGGGGATCGGCCCGTGGCCCTTCCAACCCGCGCGGCGGAGCTGGTCCAGGCCCCGGTGGTAGCCCGTGCGCGCGTACGCGTAGGCGGTCACCGGCTGGCCCTGGGCGAGGGCGTTCTCCGCGAGGAGGGCCCAGGCGGCGGAGTAGGACGGGAACCGACCCGCGACCGGAGTGGGGTCGTCGGCCGCGGCCAGCGCCTCGCGGGCGTCAGCGTCGTCGGGCAGGCGGGTGGCGGGCGGTTCGCCCAACAGGTTCTGGTGCAGGTTCATGGGCCCAATCCTGCCATCGGGCGGGCCTCACCGCTCGGCCTCCGCCCTCAGATGCACGCGGGTGGTGGCGCCCCGGGTGGCGGCGTGGACGGCCACCGCCGCCAGGGCCGCCGTGACGGCCAGGCCGAACACCGTGCCCGGCGGCAGGAGTTCCGGGGCGACCCACCCGTCGCCGTCCGCGTACGCGTACGGGACCACCCGGTTCAGCCCGGGGGCGAGGTTGCAGGCGGCGGCGCCCGCGAACACGCCCGCCAGCACGGCGGCCCCCGCGACCACCGGGCCGAGGAAGGGGGTCAGCAGATACACGGCGGAAGCCGCGAACAGGACGTTCGTGACCATCAGCCACCGGTGGTCGACCGTCAACGCCGTGGGCAGGACGGCCAGGATCGCGAGTACGGGGAGCGCCACACCGACCGCGGCCACCGCTGCCGCGCGCAGCCGGGTGCGGACACCGCCCAGGCGCTCCCAGACCCACAGGCGGGGCCGGTTCCACCACGCTCCCGCCGAGGCCGCACACACGCACAACAGCTCCGCGACGGGGACGCGCTGCTCCTCGTGCGGCCAGTCGGCCACCGCCACCGGTACCACGGTGCCCGCCGCCGCCAGACCGAGCGCCGCGGCGGCCAGGGCGGTGAGTACGGCCCCGGCCATCGGCAGGAGCGAGGGGCGCGTGATCACGTTCGCCACGGCAGTTCCCCCGGATCCACGTCGCACGTCGACAGGCGTTCGGGGTTCCGCCGGATCCACTCCCGAACCCGCTCGGGGGCGGCTCCGGCGAACACTCCGTCGTCGACCGGTCCGTCTTCGTGGGCACGGGTGATCAACCAGGTCCGAAGGTCCGCAAGCACGGCGGCCCGGCGTGCTTCGGGCGGTGCGTCCGCCGCCAGACTGGCCACGCCGCCGGACCCGCAGCGGAACACATCGGGTACCAGCCACTCCGCGGCGGCCGAGGGCACCTCCTGTTCCGGCTCCCATCCCGGGTACACACGCAGCCATAGTGTTTGCTGATCCTGACTTAGCACCTCACCGTCGCTCTCGGCCAGGCTGAGGTCGCGGACCTCGTCGGGCGCCGCGTCCGCGAGGCCGTGTGCGTCGAAGATGGGGACGGAGAGGTCGGCGATCGTGGTGAGTTCGTCCCGGTGCCCCTCGTGGACGCAGTAGCGGACGCCCGCGCGCTCAGAGCAGACCTCGGTGCCGTCCCCGGCGTGGGCCAGGAGCGGGAACGGTCGCAGGTGCGGCAGGACGACGGCCACGGCCACGGCGGCGACGGCCAGGCCGTATCCGGCCGAGAATCGTCGCGGAGTCCGCAGCAGTGCCGCGACCGTCCACGCGAGCGCCACGGCCAGCAACAGGAAGAACCCGATCCGGTAGGGGCCGACGGCCGTGCTCTCCCGTGTGCCCAGGGAGGGGGAGACGGGCAGTTGGAGGGAGAGCGAGCTCCAGGCGTCCGAGACCAGGGGCAGGCTGGCGAGGAGGAACACCAGGCCGACCGCGACGGGGACGGCGAGCGGGCCGCGCAGCGTGACACCGCACAGGTAGCCGAACAGGGTCAGGGCGGCGAAGCCGGTCAGGGCGCCCGCGATGGCGGTCAGATCCGGGACCCCCGCTCCGTACGCGGCGACGGCGAGGGAGAGGGGTAGCAGCCCCACCAGGTAGGCGGTCAGGCACCAGCCCGTCACCACCGCACAGTGGCGCCATGGAACGTCCCGTTCCACGCGTGGTTGCCAGCGCTGGGCGAACACCAGGCCGGGCCGGGTGAATCGGGCGCCCACCAGGGCGGCGGCCCCCGCAGCCACCACGACGGGGAGTCGGGCCCGCGTGCCCACCTCCGCGGACAGGTACACCCAGTCGAGCGCCCGCCAGGACAGCTGGCTCCAGGTGTCGGCGAGGGTCAGCACGAGGATGAGCGCGGCCGGGACGAGGACGAACACCGGCGGCAGCGGCCAGAACAGGACCGAAGTCCGGGTTCGGGAGCAGGTGGATGTCATGCGCGTTCCCCGATCCGCGTGATCAGCCGGTCGTAGGCACGCTCGAAGCCGGAGCCGTAGGCGCTTCCCGCGGAGGTGTCCTCGATCATCGCCTCCAACTGGGGGAAGGTTCCGTGGAACTCGATCCGGCCTCCCGCCAGCACGCCGATCCGCGAACACAGGTGGGCGACGTCCTCGATGAGGTGGGTGGAGACCAGGACGGTCCGGTCCCGGCCGAGCCGGGCGACGACTTCGCGGACACGCAGCCGCTGCCCGGGATCGAGCCCCGCCGTGGGCTCGTCCAGGACCAGGACTCCGGGGTCGTGGGCGAGCGCGGCCGCGATGCCGACCCGCTGCCGCTGGCCTCCGGACAGCGTCCGGGTGCGGTGCCGGGCGAGATCGGCGAGATCGACCAGCTCCAGGGCCCGCAGGGCCGCCGCCCCGCACTCCCGCCGACTCAGGCCGTGTGCCCAGGCCGCGTAGGCGACCGTGTCCGCCACGGTGAGTTCACCGGCGAGGGAGAAGCGCTGGGGCACGAACCCCAACGCCCTCCGCGCGCCTTCCCGTCCACCCGCGGTGGCCAGGTCGTGGTCACCGACGAGGAACCGTCCGCCTCTGACCGGGAGCAGCGTCACCAGGAGCGACAACAGGGTGGTCTTCCCCGACCCGTTGGGCCCGAGCAGTCCGGTGATACCGGGATCGACGGTCCAGGAGAGGCCATCCAGGACCCTTCTCCCACGCCGGTACCCGAAATTCAGGTCCTCAGCGGTGACGCGCATGGGCTCGTCCGTTTCCACTCTCGAACTCATGTGTTGGCCGGGGGATTTCGGTCGGGCTTTTTAGCCCGGATCGATCAGCATCGATTGACGCGCCCGGAAGACAGCTTGTTTCCGGTCGAACTCCGGATCTCGGTGAAGTACGTTCCGTTTCCCTCGCAGTTGCCGTGCGCCGTGAGATTTCCAGATGAGAAATTGGTCCTTGTGGTTTCGGCCACGGACGAATCGGGCCACGCACGACGGTGCTTACGGACCTCGACGGTGAGAGTCACCGTTCCGCTGCACTCCGTGCGCGACCCTGTCCCCGAGATGAGGTTCCCGTATTGGCCGGGGTTCGCGGCGCCGAGGCCGCACGCCGCGGCCGCCCGGTTGGCCACGGTGTCGGTTCCGGCCGACGCCGCCGTGGAGGCTCCGACGAGCGCGGTACCCACCGCCAGTACGCCGACCGCCAGGGTGCGCGTGATGCTGTTCCTGGTCTTCAATTTTCCTCATTCTCCGCCGAGGGGTAGGGGCGTTGAGAAGAATTCCCGGGCGCGCACCGCTGAAACGGGGGTGTGGACAACCTTCTTCCCGATGGGCGATTGGTCATGGTTTGTTGGGTAATGTGGCCAAGATATTCCGTGTATTTGAGCTCTGGACTGTGGAAAACCTGCGGAAAGCGCGAAGGGGGTTCGCGGGCGCACCCGCGAACCCCCTCGTCGGTCGGTCCTACTTCATCTTGTTGCCAGCGGACTTCAGCTGCTGGGCCGCCTCCACGATGCGCGCGGCCATGCCCGCCTCGGCCGCCTTGCCGTACGAGCGCGGGTCGTAGACCTTCTTGCTGCCGATCTCGCCGTCGACCTTCAGCACACCGTCGTAGTTGCGCATGATGTGGTCGACCACGGGACGGGTGTACGCGTACTGCGTGTCGGTGTCGATGTTCATCTTCACCACGCCGTACTCGATGGCCTCGTGGATCTCCTCCAGGGTCGAGCCGGAGCCGCCGTGGAACACGAAGTCGAACGGCTTGGCCTTGCCGTACTTCTGGCCCACCGCGTCCTGGGCCTCCTTGAGCACCTCCGGGCGCAGCTTCACGAAGCCCGGCTTGTAGGAGCCGTGCACGTTCCCGAAGGTCAGGGCCGTCATGTAGTAGCCCTTCTCGCCCAGGCCCAGGGCCTCGGCGGTACGCAGGGCGTCCTCGGGGGTGGTGTAGAGCTTCTCGTTGATCTCGCCGACGATGCCGTCCTCTTCGCCGCCGACGACACCGACCTCGATCTCCAGGATCGTGTTGGCGGCCTTCGACGCGGCCAGCAGCTCCTCGGCGATCTGGAGGTTCTCCTCGAGGTCGACGGCCGAGCCGTCCCACATGTGGGACTGGAACAGCGGCTCCTGGCCGCGGCCGACGCGCTCCTTGGAGAGCTCCAGGAGCGGCCGGACGAAGCCGTCGAGCTTGTTCTTGGGGCAGTGGTCGGTGTGGAGGGCGACGTTCACGGGGTACTTGTCGGCGACCACGCGCGCGAACTCGGCGAAGGCGACGGAACCGGTGACCATGTCCTTGACCGAGGCCCCGGAGAGGAACTCGGCGCCGCCGGTGGAGATCTGGACGATGCCGTCGGTCTCCGCCTCCGCGAAGCCGCGGAGGGCGGCGTGGAGCGTCTGGCTCGAGGTCACGTTGATCGCCGGGTAGGCGAAGCCCTGGGACTTCGCGCGGCTCAGCATCTCGGTGTAGACCTCGGGGCTGGCGATGGGCATGCTTACTCTCCCTGGAATCGGCCTGGAGCGAGCGGCCGCCGGTCCTTCGCCCGGCGGCACCCCACGTGCGTTGCCCCGGTGGAGGCCGGCCGCCGGGGGGATGGCCCATGGGGAGGGCCGCGTCCGGGGGTGTCCACCAGGTGTGAATCCAGTATCCCGAATGTGCGGAGCCGTTCAACAGGTCTAGACCAAATTGACCCAAAGTAGGCACGTAAGCGCAGTTCGTGGGCTTGCTTCTCGGAAGCCGCGTCCAGCACGGACTTCGGATCGTGCGCGATGCGTACGAGAGTGGCCGGATTGATGATCACGTGAGGTATTCGGGCGTCTGCTGTCGCTTTTTGCCGTGATACACGCTACATTCAACGCCGTGGGAAGGCACAGGAATGATCCGCGCGGCGTTGGCCAGGTGATGGCCATCGTCGGAGCCGTCCTGCTCCTGGTCGCTCTGGTGGCCCTCGGAGGTTATTTCCTCTATCGGTCGCTGCCGAGTGACGGCGCCAGCGTCAGCGCCAACGCGTCGGGAGCCTCCTCCGACGGGGAGGAACCGGAGAACATGGGCGTGCTCTACGTGCGCGTCATCGGCGAGTCCAGCAACGTCTTCGTCCGGGAACCCGGCGGGGACGTCCTGCACGATCAGGTGATCAGGCAGGGCAGCTCCATCACCTACGCCGAGGCGCCCGAGGCGGGCCTCGAGGTCACCATCGAGGATCCCGCCGCGGTCGAGGTCTTCGTCAACGGCAACCAGCGCGACATCTCCGACCGCAGTGAGGGCTACACCTTCACCATCGACGGCTGACCACGCGTCGACGGCGGGGCCGTCGACCCCGCCGTCGGAACGCTCCGCGCCGGATACGGAGACACTCGTGCGCGTCGACCCGTGACCGGGTCGACGGAACCGGTACCTGGGCTCAGAGGTCCAGGTCGGAGGCCTCGAACACCGCCCGGTACTCCAACCCCTCCTTGGTCACGCGCTCACGCGCGCCGCGGTCCATGATCAACGCGACCGCCACGACCTCGGCGCCCGCCTCCCGGAGCGCCTCCACGGCCGTCAGCACCGAGTTGCCCGTGGTCGAGGTGTCCTCCAGGGCGAGGACGCGCCGCCCCTTCACGTCGGGGCCCTCGATCCGGCGCTGGAGGCCGTGCGCCTTGCCCGCCTTGCGCACCACGAAGGCGTCCAGCCTGCGGCCGCGCGCGTGGGCGGCGTGCAGCATCGCGGTCGACACCGGGTCGGCTCCCAGGGTCAGCCCGCCCACGGCGTCGAACTCCAGGTCCGCGACGTTGTCCAACATGACCGAGCCGACCAGCGGCGCGGCCTCCCCGTCCAGCGTCACCCGGCGCAGGTCGACGTAGTAGTCGGCCTCCATTCCGGAGGACAGGGTCACCTTCCCGCGGACGACCGCCTTATCGTTGATCTGACGCAGGAGTTCATCACGTTCGCTCATGATCAGTGAGCCTAGAACACCGGGCGGCCCGGCGCGGACGCCGCCGTCCAGGTGAGGAGGGGTGGCCGTGCCAGGACCCGAGGGCATCGTCCGGGTGGAGACCACCGTTGACAGCCGGGAGGGCGCCGAACGGGTGGCACGGTCGCTGATCGAGCACCGTCTCGCCGCGTGCGCTCAGGTCAGCGGACCGATCACCAGCTTCTACCGCTGGGAGGGCGAGGTCCAGACCGACGAGGAGTGGATGGTGGTCGCCAAGACCTCCGCCGATCGGGTGGACGGTCTCACCGCGCACGTGGTGGAGGTGCACCCCTACGACGTCCCCGAGGTCGTCGCCGTCCCGGTCACCGGAGGCAACGCGTCGTATCTGGCGTGGGTGGGAGACGAGACGCGGGGTGGCGGCACCGCGTGATCGCCGTCCTTCTTCCCCCACCCCTCGGACGTCCCTCACGCCTCCCCCGCCTCGCGGAGCGGCTGGCCGACCGGGGCGTCACCCCCATCCGGCCGGAGACGGGCGGAGACGAGACACCGCCGCACGCGGCCCGCTACGTGGCACGCGCCAGCATGGAGATCAATCGTCTGGTGGCCGCGGCGAGTCCGGTCGCCCTGGTCGGCGAGGGTGACGCGGGCCCCCTCGTCGGCGCGGTGGGCGCGGCGCAGCGGGCCGCGCACCGGCCGGTGTTCGGGTACGTCCTGGTGGACGCGCTCCTGCCCCAACCGGGCAGCCCCACCCGTGCGGAACTGGAGCGGGCCCAGAGCCCGGAGGGCGCGGTGGGCGACGGGGGAGAGGGCCGCCGGTCGGGCGAGCCTCCCGCCTACCGGTCCGAGCGCCTGCCGATGGTCGCGGACTGGCCCGACGCTCCGTGCGGCTACCTGCTCACCGATCCGTCCCGCGCGCACGTGGCGCGCCTCGCCCGGATGCGCGGCTGGACGGTGCGCGAGACCGCGCCGGAGGAGGCCGCCGAGGCCCTGCGGGAGCTGCTGACCGAGCTGCGGGGGACGGGCTGAGGGACGCCGCTCCGGGCGGGACGGGCGGTCGGGTGCGCGAAAACCAGGTGACGCGCGGGTTCCGTGGGGCGGAGAATCGGCGCATGCTGAGCACCTACTTCCCACCGATGGGACTGCGCCTGACCACCCCGCGACTCGAACTGCGGCTGCCCGGCACGGAGGACCTCGGGCGACTGGCGCAGACCGCCGCCGGCGGGATCCACGAGACGGATGCGATGCCCTTCGCCGAGCCGTGGACCGACGGGACCCCGACCGAGGTGGGGCTCAGGGCGGTGCAGTACAACCTGGCACGGATGGCCGAGGTGGGGCCGAAGAAGTGGAGCCTGAACCTCGTCGTGGTCCATGAGGACACCGTGCTCGGGATCCAGGACATCGGGGCACGGGACTTCGCGATCACCCGCCAGGTGAGCACCGGGTCGTGGCTGGGGCGCCGCCACCAGGGACGGGGGTTCGGAACCGAGATGCGCGCGGCCGTGCTGCACCTGGCGTTCGCGGAGCTGGGCGCGGTGGCGGCGGAGACGGCGGTGTTGGAGGGGAACACGGCCTCGGAGCGGGTGTCGCGCAAACTCGGGTACCGGCCGAACGGCGCCTCACTGACGGCGGTGCGCGGTCAGGCCGTCGTGGAACACGGGTACAGACTGACCAGGCAGGACTGGGAGAAGCACCGCACGGTACCGGTCACCGTGACGGGGTTGGAGCCGTGCCTGCCGCTCCTCGGCCTGGCGGCGGCCGAGTAGGCGGTGCGGGCCGGGCCCGTCCCGCCGTGGTCGTGTCACCCCCGGCCGGAGTCGCCCGGCCCCCGCAGAGCGGTCTGCATCAGCCGGGCCGAACCGCCGCGCGCCACCCACTTGCCGCGCCCGGGCGGCTGCGGCGAGGCGTACAGCCGCGGCAGCAGCTGTCCCTCGCTGCGGTCACCCGACATCACCAGGGCGCCCGTACCGATCTCCCGGATCGCCTGCACCAGCGGATCGAACAGACCGCGCCCCGCACCGGCCACCCGGCGCGCCACCACGAAGTGCAGGCCGATGTCGCGCCCGTTGGACACGAACGGCACGAACGGTGCCAGCGGCTTCTGGCCCGCCGTCGTGAGGACGTCGTAGTCGTCGGCCAGTACGACGATCCGGGGGCCCTTGATCGACCCCGGCTCCAGCGCGTCGAGGTCCCCGTCCTCCGGCAGACGGCCCTCCACCTCCTTGGCGACGCCGCCCGCCAGCCCCGCGCACACCCGCGGACTGCTCGCGTAGCCGCCCATGTACTCCTCGGGAACCACGTTGCGCAGGGTGCGCCGGGGGTCCATCACCGCGAACACCACCTCGTCGGAGCTGTACCGCTCCACGAGCCCCTCGGCGACCAGGCGCAGCAGGTTGGTCTTCCCGCACCCGCCGTCGCCCAGGACCAGCAGGTTCTGGTCGTTGTCGAACAGGTCGAGCAGCACCGGCTCCAGCGCCCGCTCGTCCACCCCGATCGGCACCTTCTTGGGCTCGGTGTCCCGGGTGGGAAGGGTGCGCGCCGACAGCTCGTGCGGCAGGATGCGCACCTCCGGCGCCCGCTTGCCCTTCCACGCCCGGTTCACGGAGCGCACGGCGGCCTCCACGACCTCGCCCAGGTCCTCGTCACCGGCCACGCCGTCGAACCGGGGCAGCGCCACCTGCCCGAACAGCTCCGCGTCCGTGAGCACCCGGCCGGGTGCCTTGGCGCTGACGGTCTCCGCCAGCTTGCGGTCGATCGTCGACTCCGACGCGTCGTTCAGGTGCAGCTCCACCTTCTGCCCGAAGTTGGACTGCACCGCGATGCGCACGTCGTTCCACCGCAGCATCCCCGCCACCACGTGGACGCCGTACCCGCCGCCGCGCTGCAACAGGTCGGTGACCATCGTGTCGATGTCCTCGAAGTCCTTGCGGATGGCGCCGAACCCGTCCACGCACAGCACCACGTCGGCGCTGGCCAGCTCGGGCACGTCACCGCGCGCGTGCATGCGCCGCAGCTGCTGCACCGAGTCGATCCCCCGGTCCCGGAAGACCTGCTGCCGGTGGTCCAGCATGCCGCGCAGCTCCTCCACGGTGCGCCGCACGCGCTCGGAGTCGGTGCGCACGGCCACGCCGCCCACGTGCGGCAGTCCGGCCAGGGACTGCAACCCGCCGCCGACCAGGTCCAGGCCGTACACGGCCACCTGCTGCGGCGTGTGGGTGAGCGCGAGGGACAGGACCAGCGTCCGCAGCAGGGTCGTCTTGCCGCTCTGCGGGCCGCCGATGACCGCCGCGTGCCCGCCCGAGGCGGTCAGGTCCAGCTCCCACACGCCCTGCCACTGCTTGGTGGCGTCGTCCAGCAGCCCGATCGGGATCCGCAGGTACCCCCGTTCGCCGGGGAGCCGCAGCCCCCGCTCGGTCTCCTCGGGCTCCCCGACCACCGCGTCCAGCGTCGTCACGGGCGGCAGGGGCGGCAGCCAGATCTCGCGTGTCCGCTCCCCGTGCCGGGAGAACTGGCCGACCATGACGTCCAGCAGCGTGGGACCGACCGTGCGGGAGGGCATCGGCGACTCCTCCGGGGCGGATTCGGCCTCCTTCACCGCCGAGGTGTCGTCCTGCTGGTTGTAGGCGGTGTACGGGCGCACCGACGGCGCGGTGTCGTCCTCCTCCTCGGCCACCGGGCCGCGGTAGGGGCCGGACACGTAGCCCGCCTTGAACCGCTGGTAGACGCTGGTGTCCACCTTCAGGTAGCCGAAACCGGGCAGTGACGGCAGATGGAAGGCGTCGGGGGTGTTGAGCACGGTGCGGCTCTCCTCCTCGGAGAAGGTCCGCAGGCCGAGCCGGTAGGAGAGGTAGGTGTCCAGACCGCGCAGCTTGCCGCCCTCGATGCGCTGACTGGACAACAGGAGATGCACGCCGATGCTCCGGCCGATCCGACCGATGGACAGGAACAGTTCGATGAAGTCGGGGCGCGCGGTCAGCAGCTCGCCGAACTCGTCGATGATGACGAGCAGGTGCGGCAGCGGCGGCAGGCTCGGGTCGTGTTCGCGCTTGAACGTGTAGTCGCCGATGTTGGCCACGTTTCCCGCGTCGCGCAGCACCTGTTGGCGGCGCTGCACCTCGCCCGACAGGCTGGAGTACACGCGCTCGATCAGCGCGGCGTCGTCCTCCAGGTTGGTGATCACACCGGCCACGTGCGGCATGTCCTCGAACGGGGCGAAGGTGGCGCCGCCCTTGTAGTCGACCAGGACCATGCTCACCCGCTCGGGCGGGTGCGAGGCGGCGAGCGCCAGGACGAGGGTACGCAGCATCTCGCTCTTGCCGGAGCCCGTCGCGCCCACGCACAGCCCGTGCGGGCCCATGCCCAGCTGCGCGGACTCCTTCAGGTCGAGGACGACGGGTTGGCCCATGTCGTCCACGCCGATGGGTACCCGCAGGAACGCGCGCTCACTGCGTGGGGACCACAGGCGCTGCACGTCCATCGAACCGGGGTCCTGCACCCCCATCAGGGAGGGGAAGTCGACGTTGCCGCCCTCCTGGGCGCTCTCCTCGACCGACTCCGGGGAGAGCCGCAGCGGCGCGAGCATACGCGTCAGGCCCATGAGGGCGGCCGCGGAGACGTCGTCCACGGTGCCGGTGGTCACGACGGGGTCGGCTCCGCGCAACTCCTCGACCCGGACCTGGTCACCGGTCACCGTGACGCGGACGTTGACGTCGCTGGGTTCGTCGATCTGCCGCGACACCAGGTGCAGCACGGTCACGCCCAGGTCCGCGGGGTCGAGCGCGTGGTCGGGGCGGACCAGTTCCGCGGCGACCCTGCCGTGGGTGTCGTGGACGACGAGCAGACGGCGGAGCATCTGGTACGCCTCGCGCTTGCCCATCCCCCGTCGCACCTCCGACGCGAAGTCGGTGCGCGAACGCAGTTCGTCGGCGAGCAGCCCGCCCAGCTTTCCGGGGTCCGGGGCGATGAGGCGGACCGCGGCGCCGCCCTCGCGCCGCTGCGGGTCCAGGACCTGCGGCAACCACGGCAGCCAGGTCCAGTCGTCGGCGTTGTCGGCCGGGTAGGAGACCGCCAGGCCCGCGTCCTCGGGCGCGTGGAAGGCGCCGAACTGGGCGGCCAGGGAGCGGACGAGGCGCATCACGTCGTCGCGTTCGCCGATGACACTGACGTTCCCGGCCATGTCCAGGGGCAGGGTGAGCGGCATCTCCGGGATCGACTCGAACCGCCGGATCGCGGCCTGGGCCTCGGAGAGCATGAAGGGATCGGTGGGGGTGAGGGCGGTGCCCTGCTCGGCCAGCCGCAGGAGACGCCCCTCGGTCAGCCCCGTCCCGACCCGCACCCGCAGGAAGTCGCGATGCCTGCGACGGCGTTCCCACAGCCGCGTGGGGTCGCGAATCACGTCGTAGAGGGCCTCGGGCGGGGGATCGAGGAGCCGGGCGTGGGCACGCGTGCGCTGTTCCCATCCGCTGAGCTCCTCACGCAGCTCCTCCAGGTACTGGAGGTAGAGCTCCCGCTGGTTGCGGCGCTGCCGGGCGACCTGCCCCCGGCGGGAGAACAGCATCGCGAGCGCGCCCAGCAGCGCGACGCACAGGAGCACGCCGCCCAGGGCCATGAACGCCGGGTTGCGCATGACCATCATGATCGTCAGCGACGCCATCATGCCCACCATCGGGAGGATGGACATGAGGGGGTTTCCCTGCGCCTTGCCGTCGGGAAGGGTGGGCGGCGCCTCCACCTCGTGGGTTTCCTGAACCGGAGCGGGGTGGACGGTCCGTGTCGGCCGGTGCACGACGCGGAGGCTCATCGGCGTTCCTCTCGGCTCGGGCTGCGGGGTGCGCGGGGAGGGGCGTGCCGGAGGGGGCACGCCCGGCGCCCACAGGACGCGGAAACCCTATCGAAGTCGGTCCGGACGTGATGTTTCGGCGGAATCCGTGGAGCCGTCGGGGCGCAGATGGGCCATGAGTGCCCGGAACCGGTCCCAGCCGTCGGGCTCGACCCCGTCACCGACGCGGAACCAGACCGAGGGGGTCAGGGGCGGACCGAAGGGGACGCCGTCCACGGGCGCGGACAGGGCCCGGTCCCGTCCGATGTCGGAGACGGCGTCCGGGCCGATCGCCATTCCGACGGGCACGGGCACGCCCGACCACCGAGGGGCGTAGGTCAGGTCTGCGCGTCCGGCCAGGCGCCGCACGACCATGGTCTGAAGCACTCCGCGCGAGGTGAGCTCCCCGACCAGGGGCGCCAGCGACTCGAGGTCGGGCTCCTCACCCGGAGCGTGGCCCACCGCGAAGGTGACGCTCTCCCGGACACCGTGGGCGGTGCGGCTGACGCGCTGGGTGCCGCAGAAGGGCCGGACCCCCTCATCGCGTACGGCCTCCGGAGGGCCGGCGAACACGGTCCAGGTCTGACCGGGGGCACGGCGGCGGCACGTCGCGGTGAGCTCGGCGCGGTCCCAGGCCCGGGGGAGGGGCTCACTGGTCCCCCACAGGGAGGGAGGGGCCCCGCCCAGGGCCTCCGCCAGGAGCTCGGTCGCCGCGCCCAGGACCAGACCGTCCTCGGCGGGGTGCTCCACGTGCAGGTCGATGAGCAGCTGGGCGGCCAGGTCGCGCCCCGACCCCCGGAAGGCCTCGTGGGGGCCGTCCTCGACGCGTGCCGTGGAGTCGACCACGAAGCCGGACTCGGGGTCCCAGACGAGGGGGACGCCGTGGAAGCCGTCGTAGTGGGCGCCGTCCGGGGCGCGCACCACCCAGCGGGCCGTGGGGGTGGCGAGCATCGAACGCAGGGCGTGGGTGACGCGGCTGGTGGAGGGCGTGACGAGTTGGAGTCGGCGCCCCTCCCTCCCGTGGGTGGCGACGGCGTCGACGAGCCAGGGGGACATGGGCACGAGGGGGCGGTCCTGGACGACGACGAAGCTCGTGCGGGTGCTCGCGGCGACGGCCGGATGGTCGGTGGTCCCGGACAGCGGACCGCCGTCCCGGTCCAGACGCGCCTCGGGTTCCCACACGGTGCCGCCGTGCCGGGCGGCCAGGGAGCGCGCGAAGCGGCGGGCGATCGCGGCGGTGTCGGTGCCGGCGAGGTCGGTTCCCCGGGCCTCCACCCAGTAGGGCTGTGCGGGGAGGTCGTCGCTGATCCCGTCGGTGAGGAGACGGTCGGCCTCGGCGGACAGGGCCAGGCGCTGGGCGGCCTGCGCCGCGGCCACCAGCCGCCCGGAGTCGTCGCGCAGCTCGACCACCGCGCCGTCCGCGACGAGCCGGACGCGCAGCCGGGGGCCCGCCTGGACCAGGGCCTTGATCAGTGAGTCCCGACCGGGGGAGCTCGACAGCAGGGCGACCACGTCGTGGCTCACGGGGATCTCCTCGGGGTGTCGTGGCGTGTGTGGGACGCGCCACGCGGACCGGCGGTGCGTGGGTGGCGGGGGTGTCCGGGGCGGGACCGGTTCCGGCCCTCCCCGCCCGGGGGCGTCAGTTCGGGTCGCCCTCCTTCCGCTTCATGGCCTGGTGCGCCTCTACCAGCTTCTCCCTGAGCCAGTCCGGCAGGCTCTCGAAGGGACGGGGGAAGTGGTCGAGGTCCTCGAAGAAGGTCTTCGGGTCGACCTCGAAGCCGAAATCCGGTTCGGAGTCGTAGTCGTAGTCGACGGAGAAGCTTCCCGGACGCCGAATGGTGTACGCGGCCGTGTACCACGTGCCCTTCCCGTCGTCGTGCATTCCCGCGCGGAGCCTGCTCATCAACGGCACCGCCTGGAGGGGGAATTTCCCCTTTCTCGTCTCACCGGTGTCCGTGGTGACGGTGAGATCCGTCGTCGACATTCCGACGACGGCGGAGAACTCGGCCCTGATCTCGGACCAGTCGTCCGGGACCGAGTCCAGGATCAGCCCTCCCACCTGCTGGAGGATCTCGTGCTGTTCGTCCGGGGGCATCGTCATCGTCAACTGCTCGTTTCGGTCTCGGACGCCTCCGCGGCGATGCGCTCGGCGTAGGTCCGTGCGGTGGGGGAGTCACTCCTGCGGTCCGGGACGTTCTGGTACTGGATCGGCTTCTGAGGCTGACCGTCGATGGAGTAGTTCACCTCGACGACGGTGGGGACGTCCCCCTCGTCAGGGTAGACGGCCTCGAACGACACCCGGACGTCGTGGCCCGCGTCCAGTTGGTCGCGCCAGAACTGCTCCAGCCTGAAGAAGTTCGTCTCCTTCGTCGTGCCCTTCTGGATCTGGTTGAGTTCGCGGAGTTGGGCGTACAGGTTGATGGTGTGGCCGCTGCCGCCGAAGCCCGTGCCGAAGAAGTGCCCGCCGTCCCAGTCGGCGTCGTGGAATTCGGGGTCCGATCCGTATTCGGCGCCGCCCTTGCGGCCCTCGGCGCCCTGGTCGGCGGCACGGTAGATGTCGTTCTTCTCCTCGAGGCTGAGGCCGCCCTGGTCCGCGTCGGACCTGACCCGCTGGAGCTCGCCGTGGGCGTGCACGGTCCGGCTCTCGGAGTCGGTCTCGTAGTGGTACCGGTGGCCCCTGTTCTCCAGGACCTCGACCGAGTAGGTGGCGTTCTCCCGGGGGTACTTCAACTCCGGGTTGCGGTTGCCCTTCTCCCCCGCGTGCGTCTCGACGTGGGTGATCCTCCCCTCGTCGTCGGTGTAGAACTTCCCGCGGCCCTTGACGTCGTACATCGAGTTCGGTTCGAGCGGCCACCTCGGGTTGAAGCGGGAGTTCGGGCCGGGGTATCCCTTGTCCCCCTTTCTGAGCTCGTGGACGTTGTCCTCGTGGACCTCGGGAGGCCGGTAACGGGCCTCGGGGTCGTTCCCGCCCCCCGCGCCGCCGGGCCTGTCGGAACCGCCCCCGTCGGAGCCGGAAGCGTGGTCGGAACCGGTGGACGCGGTCCGGAGCACGCCCTCGTGCGGATCGGCGGGGTCCGCGCCGTCCCCGTCGCGGGGCGCGTCCGGGCCCCCGCCGTCGGGCGGGTTCGGGCCCCGGAACGGCGTGGTGTTCCCGGAACCGCCGTTCCCGTCCACGCGCTCGCCCGAGGTCGGAGCGTCCTGGCGGACGATCGGACCGCCGTTGTCCACGCTGTCGGTGACCCCGTTGCGGGGGGTGGTGCCGCCGTCGCCCGCGCTGTTGGTGACCACCGGGCTCCCGTGGGAGGCGTCGGCGTCGGGCACGCGGTCGCCGTCGAGGCCGTCGGGCAGGTCGTCGCCGGTGCCGGTGAGGTTGAACTGGTTCCGGCCGGTGCCGCCGTCGTGTTCCATGGCGTCCGCGCGGGCGACCGCGCCGACGGGCACCTTCGGCGGGGGCGCGTCGGAAGGGGAACCGGGGGTCTGCGACATCTCCCAGGCGGGGTAGTCCCCGGCCGTGGCGTCCATGCCGTCGAAGGTCCGGCTCAGGGAGGGGTCCAGCCCGAGTTCCTCCAGCAGGCGCTCGCTCTCCGAGACCTGCTCGACCGTGGGGTCCCGCGTGGCGTCGTCGCTGTCTCCCGCTCGACTCCGGTCACCGGTGTCCGGGACCTGTCCCTGTCCGTCGTGGGCGTTCAGGCGCAGGAGCCGGTCGATCGTGCCCCGCAGGTCCGGCATCCGCCCCAGGTCGACGTTCCTCAGCGGGTTCAGGCCGCTCAGGTCGACACTGATCCTGGGCATGCCGGGATTGCCGTAGGCGGGCAGGCCGCGCGACAGGTCGATCCCGTCCAAGGACACGTCCGGAACGCGCGATCCGCCCATCTTGTCGAGCATCGCGGCACCGCGCCAGGCCATGAGCGGGACGCCGACCACCGCGCCCACACCGGTCGCGGTCAGGACCGCGCCACCGACGGTCGCGCCGATGTTGAGCAGCGCGGTGCCGATCACGTACCCGGGCCGTTCGCCCCACTCCTCCCAGGGCACGACCGCGTGCGCGGCGTCCTTCCACGCCGAGCCGACGCTGTCCCATCCGGACCAGCCCCAACTGTCGCCCTCGGCGTCGTACATGCCCACCAGGGACGCGGCGGACTGGACCGTGCCCTCCCAGTGCTCCCACATGGCGTCGCCCCAGGAGGCCTCGAACCAGCCCTCGGAGCTGTAGGCGCCGACCATGCCGCCCAGGCCCTCGACCGCGCCCACGCCGTAGTCCCACACCGCGTGTCCCGCGTCCACCCACCAGCCGTGATCGGTCTCCACGGGGGCGCCCCAGGCCATGGGCACGTCGGACAGGTCACCCTCGTAGCCGTGGACGTAGTCGTTCCCGTCCAGTTCCTGTTCCCCGCTGAGATCGCCGGCGACGAAGTTGGTGCGGCCCGTGATACCGGCGTTGATCGCGTTGGCGCAGTTCCGCTCGGCCTCCTCGTACTCCTGCTGGAGCGCGACCGCCTCGGCGTGGAGTTCGTTGTTCCGGCCGACGTTGCCGCTCTCCTTACCCCAGAGCCGGTCCCACCAGCCCTCCGCCTGGCGCCACTCGTCGGTGCTGGTGTCGATGGTGGCGAGGAAGGCCTCGGCCTCCGTCTTCAGGGTGTTCCAGCGTCCCTTGATGTCCCGTGCCCGCTCGGCGAAGTCCTCCAGGGCGCTGGCGGCGTCGTCCATGGACTCCTCGACCTCGTCGCCGTCGGTGGCGACGGGGTCGAGTACCGCGAACAGCGTCTCGGACTCGGGCGCCGCGTAGCACGACGAGAGCCCGGCCCACTGGGACTTGATGTCCTGTCCCACGCCGGCGAGTTCGGATCCGTGGGACCGGAGCCGGGAGGCGAGTCCCTCCAACGCGGAGGGTGAGACCTTGGGGATCGGCCAGGCTTCGGGGTTGACGGCGCCACCCGGGTTGGGCGTACACATGTCAGCGGTCACTGGAGGGTCTCCATCTGAGGCTGAGGTCAGTCAGTGATCCGGGCACGGGTGCGGGGGCCCGACGGTCATGGGTGGACGGGGCGTGCGGGGGAGAGGACGGACGGGTGCTACCGGTGATGATGCCGAACGGCGCGCGAAGGTTCCCTGTGTGTGCGCTCACACACGGAGCCGTGGGGCTGGGTCCTGTTTTCGGGAACGGTGACCCGAGGGGCGTCGTCACACGGTCCGCAGCGCGGCGGAGGATCCGAAGAACACCGCCCTAGAGGTACTGCGCGCCGTCGGGGTTCTGGGGGGCCGGCTCCGGCTCGGGGACCTCGCCCGCGCCCGCCTGTGCCTCGGCGGCCATGTCCAGCTGGCCGTTCACGTAGTGGGTGGTGGCGTCGCTGGCTCCCTGGATGGCACTGACCGTCAGGCTGGCCATGCCGCCCATGAGGCCGAACTGCTCCGTGGCGAACTCGCCCAAGGCGATGGAGATCGGGCCGCTGTCCGCCTCCTCGCTGATCTCCATGACGCGGTCCTCGATCTTCTCCATGCATCCGACGAGGCCCTCGGAGCCGCCCTCCTCGCCGATGAGACCGGCGACGGAGGACAGGACTCCGCCGACCTCGCTCGGCTGGATATCCCATGTCGACATGGTGGTCGCTTCCCTTCGTGAAGTTCGGTGACGGGAGCCGGTGGTGCCACCGGCGCGCGAACGGGGGCGCGCGTCCGGAAAGCTTACGGACGGCCCCGTCCCCGGAGGTCGGAGGTACCCGCGGGGAGGACCGGGGCACGGTGGGGCCGTGGCCGGTTCCGGTCAGCTCCCACGCTGTACCCTCCCCTTTTCCACAGGCGCTGATTCGCGCTTTTTCCGTCGTTATCCACCGCTGTAGTATTTGGAATTCCCACCAGTGGGATGACTGCGACCCGCAGTCGGTTTCGTGGACTCGGAACCGCCACGGCACCGCGCGCGTCTCCCCCCTTGGAGGCGACCGCCTCGCGAGGACCCCGAGGAAAGGTGAACGGATGTCACGCTGGGACGTCGGCGAGTCGACGCTGGCCACCCTGTCGCAGAACACCGCGGGCAGCGGTGACGAACTATCCACCCTCATCACCCAGCTCGTCCAGGCGGCCGAGCCCCTGTCCGGCAAGTTCGACGGACCGGGTAAGGCCGCCTTCGACTCCTTCAAGAGCCGCGCCGACGCGATCACCGCCGACCTGCGCGCCGGACTCGGCTCCGTCCAGGAAGGGCAGTCGGGCATGAACGCGGCGTTCCAGACCGGCGCCCAGACCATGGCCGACGACGCCAACCAGAACATGTCCGCGGCCAACTTCGACGCCGCCAAGTTCAAGTAGTCCCCCGACCTGAAGGAGCTCCAGATGTCCTACGGACGCAACGCCTTCGACACCGGTGCCTCCGCGGAGGTGCAGGGCGACATCAACACCATCACCAACCGCCTCGAGGCGATCATCGGCGAGCGCGACACCGACGTCAGCCAGGCCCTGGCGGACTTCGAGGCCGACGGTGTCTCCGAGGAGTACAGCGCGAAGGAACTCAAGTGGCACCAGGCCGCCAACGAAGTTCGTGACATCATTCGCCTGGTGCGGTCCACGTTGGAGACCAACGACGCCACCGCCCAGGAGTCCCTGAGCCGCGCCAGCGCCGCCGTCGCCAACATCTGACCGGCCGCGGCGAGACAGGCGGTGACAAGGCTGCCCCTCCCCAAGGGGCGGTCCGTGAGCAGAACGAGGAGTGCTGTTGGCCCGCGACTACGACAGCCAGCTGCTTGAGTCCATCGCGGTCCGCCGCCAACGCCTGCGCGAGGCGGTGCTCTTCGGCGGCCAACGCACTCGGCGCCGCCTCGACGAGAACATCGGCAAGGTGGTGATCAGCGCCTGTCTGGCCGCCGTGGTCTGCGGGGCCACGGTCGGCTGGTCGTTCGTCACCACCACGCTCAGCAACCAGCGGATCGAACAGGAACAGGCCGCGTCCGGCCCCGCGAGCAACGCCATCCCGCAGTTCCCCGGGGACTGGGTGGGCGCCGAGGTCACCCTGGAGATGGCCCGTGAGGAGCTGGCGGCGGAGGGCGTCCCCGACTCCCTCTACGTCCTGCCCGGCGACGACCGACCGGAACCCGGGACGGTCGACAGCTACTACCTCCTCACCCAGGACGACGAGGGCTACCTGGACTCCTCCGTCATCGCCTTCGACCAGGGCCGCACCGGGCTCCAGTTCAGAACCGAGGACGAGGCGGCCCGCTGGCTGTTCCGGGAGCTGGCCACCACCGAACCCGAACCCTCTCCGCTGACCGCGGCCGAGGAGGAGGCCATCGCCGCGTCCGCCGCGGAACTGACCACCGAGGTGCGCGAGAACCTGGAGGAGCGCAGCGGCGACTCCTACCGCCACACGCTGGAGGTCGGCGACGTCGTCGACGCCTTCGGCCAGGAGAGCGGCCGGTTCCTCTTCCCCGACGGCACCCCCTTCCCCGCTCGGGGCCTGCCCGAGCACGCCCGCACCGGCCTCGACGGCGAGGACCTCTACCACCGCTACCGGGTCATCCACCCCTTCCAGGTGGGCGCCACCACCGCCCCCGCGAACGGGGCCAGCCCGGGCGGGGGCGTCCGGTTCGGTCTCGACACCGCCGGGTTCGCCGAGGTGCCGCCGGTACCCACCGTGCGCTGGCTGATCGGCAATGGCTACCTTGAACGCGTCGCCGTGGGCGACGTGCCCTCCTGACCACCGCACGATGTCGGACCCCCGACCTGGCGTGACCCCCGCCAGCGAGACAGCACGATTGGAAGGCCATGACCGCTTGGAGCCGGGTGACGCTCGTCGGCGAGGAGCGACGCGTCGACGCCGTCCTGCCCGCGTCGGAGCCCGTGGGCGCGCTCATGCCCGAGGTACTCGACCTCCTCGGTGACGAGGTGAGCAACCCGGCGCGGTTGCGGCACCTGGTCACGGCCTCCGGATCGGTTCTGGCGGGCGACACCACCCTCGCGGACCGGCAGATCACCGACGGCGCGGTCCTGCGGCTGGTCAGTGCGGAGGAACCCGTACCGGCACCCGTCGTGCACGAGGTGCCCGAGGCGGTGTCCATGGCACTCGACGGACACCAGGGGCGGTGGACGCCCGCCGCGGCCCGGTGGACGTCCACACTGGCGCTGGTCGTCCTGACCCTGAGCACGGGTTGGGTGGTCCAGGGCTTCGCGCCCGGAGGCGCCGCGATCGGCGCGATCGGCGCCGCGGCGGCCCTGCTGGTGGCCGTGGGCGCGTCGATCGGACCCACGTGGCGCGAACCCCTCGGCACGGCACTCACGATGAGCGGCGCGGCGATGGGCGGGCTGGGTCTGTGGCTCGCCTGCGACCTGTTCGACTGGCCCCAGTGGGTGCGCTGGGGCGGGGTCGCCGCTCTCGTCGCGGGGCTGGTGCTGCTGCTCGGTCTGACCTCCGGACTGGGCCGGGGCGGGTTGACGGGGGGTGGAGTCGGTCTCGCGCTGGCCGCCGTGTGGTCGGCGGGTGCGGCGCTCGGGCTGCCCCAGCACCAGGTGGCCGCGATCATGACGGTGGCCTGCGTGATCCTGCTGAGCATCCTGCTGCGCCTGGCCCTGATGTTCTCGGGGCTCGCCGTCCTGGACGACAACCGCAGCGCGGGCGGCGCGGTCACGCGCGCGGACGTGCTCACCTCCGTGGCGGGCGCGCACCGCAGCCTGGTCATCGCGACCGTCGCGGTCGCCGTCGCCGCCGCGATGGCGGGCATCGGACTCGCCGGGCGGTTCAATCCCTGGACGGTCGGCCTGTCGGCGGTCCTCGCCATCGTGATCGCCAGCCGGGCACGGCAGTTTCCCCTGATCGCCCAGAAGTCCGCACTCATCGTCGCGAGCCTCGTGGTCCTGGTGAGCGCCCTGTTCTCGCTGGCGGACGCCGTGCCGTGGGGTGCGTGGCCGGCTCTGGGAGCGGCGGTCGCCGTGGCGGCCATCCCCACCGTGGTCCTGTCCATCGAGCAACCCGAACACGTGCGGGCCCGCCTGCGCGGTGTCGTCAGCAGGTTCGAGGCGATCGCCGTCGTCGTGCTGATCCCGTTGGCCGTCGGCGCGTTCGGAACCTACGAGCGGCTCCTTGCCACGTTCTGACCTTGGAGGGACGTTGAGCGTTACGCAGAAGGCGGCCGCGTCCGCCGGTCGGGCGGTCCCGGGTGACAGCGTGCCCCGCAGGGTCGGGCGCGCCGCGTTGCGCCCCTTCCGGCCGGCGGACCAGGTGGCCGAGGCGGTGGAGGTCGGCCGACGGTTGCAGCGGTCCACCGCCACGGGGCGGCGGATCGTCGTGGACGACCTCGGGACGGGCGCGGACACGGCGGTGGTGACCGCCCTGCTCGCCCGGTCCTACGCCCACTACCGGCACGACCGCGTGCTCGCCGTCGACGCGACCGGCCGGTCACCGTCGTTGGGGACGCGGTTGGGCGCCGAGGAGGCGCCGGACCTGGCGGAGGGGGTGGACGGCGCCGCCTTCGAGGTCGCCCGCGAGGGGTTGGCGCAGACCGGTGACGGTCTGTGGACGGTCGCGACGGCCCGGGACGACGCCGCGGTCTACGCGTCCCGCCTGCTCCCGCTGTCCCGGTTCTTCGGGGTGACCCTCGTGGCGGGCGGGGCGGGTGCGGCCTTCACGGACGTCGTCGGTGAGTCGGCGCATGCCCGGGTGTGGGTCGTACGCGCGACCCGTGCCGCGACGGCCCGGGTGGGCCGGGCCCTCGACCTGTTCGTCCAGGGCGGTCGCGAGGACGAGGCGCGGCGGACGGTGGTCGTCCTGTTCGACGAGCGGCGGCGTGAGGATCCGAGGCTCGACGCGGTGCGTGCCGGGCGGATCGTGGCGGAGAGCGGGGCGGGGGTGGTGCGCCTGGCACACGACCGCCACCTGGCCCAGGGGGGAGAGGTGCGCACGCGCCGGATCGCCGAGGCCACGCACCGCACGATTCTCGATGCGGCGGCCGAGGCGCTGAACAGGGCGGTCGACGGCGACCACCCGTACTCGGAGACGCGGAAGGGAGAGCGCCTGTGAACCGACGGGATCCGCACGAGCCCGAGGACCCGGAGCGGCGGGAGCGGCCGACCGGGCCCGAGAACGACCAGCGGCCGGGCCCGCCTCCGCACGGGGCACCCGGTCAGGGGCCCGCGAACGGGAACGGCCAGACGTACATCCCGCCGACCCCGTACGCGATCCAACGGCCGCGACCGTACGAGCCGACCGGACCGAACCAGAGTCCGTGGGAGGCCGCCTCGGGCCCGAACCAGGCGTGGTTCTCCGACTCGGGACCCCAACAGGTCCAGCGGCCTCAGGATTCGGGGCCGCAGCGGCCTCCCACACCTCCTGGGAGGACCCCGCCGTCCTCGCGCGTCGTCGCCCAGGACTCGGTGGCCGAGGCGTTCCTGTCGGGTGCGCCCCGCCCGGAAGCCCCACCCACGAACCCTTCGACACCCCGAGGGACGCCGACACCCCCGGGGGCGCCGACGTCACCGGGCGCCCCGGGGCCGTGGCCCCCGCCACCCGACCCGGCGCGGCGACCCGTGCACGGGGGCGCGGCGGTGCCTACTCCCGGGGTTCCCGGTTCCGCGCCCCCGCCGCCCTCCGGTCCCCCCGGTCCTGGAGCGCCGCGGTCGGGTGCGTCCGGGCACGGCCCATCCGTTCCGGCGGCTCCGCCCTCGGGCACTCCCGGGCGGGGGATGAGGGCGCCGGGCGCACCCGGCTCCGGCGTTCCCCCAACGCCCGTGCCGCGCGGTCCCGGGCAGGGGACCCCACCCTCGGGCACACCTACCCACGGGGTCACCGACCCCGGCATGTCCGTGTCGGGCACGTCCACGTCCGCCGGGGCTGCACACGGGGACGCCCCCGTGTCGCCCTGGGCGCCACCGCCCCCTCCCGGACCGTCCGAGCAGGGGGCTCCCGCGTCGGAGGCGCCCGTGCCGGGGGCACCCGGTCCCGGCGCCGCGGCGCCCGCGGCACAGGGTTTCGCGGCCCCGCCCCCCGGTACCCCCGGGCAGGTGACGCCGGACCCGGACACGTCCGGGCGAGAAGCCGGGGCGTCCGGCGCATCCGGGCCCGGCGTCTCCCCCGCACCCGCTTCGGATGAGCCCCGACCGGCCGACCCCGTGCCCGGTGCGGACACCCCCGACCAGGGTGGGACCGGGAACGGGTCGCCCGAGTCCGAAACCGTGACACTGACGCGCGGTGACCTCGCGTCGGCTGCTCCCGGCCCAGGGGGGACCGCGACGCCGGAATCAGCCGTGTCCGGCGACTCCGGTCCACCCGCCTCCGACACCTCGGGTACGGGCGGCTCCGCGTCGCCCGCGCGGGTGTGGTTCGGGACGGCGTCCCCGCCGGAAGCCCCCCGTCGGGCTCCGGGCTCCCCGCGCCCACCGGTCGACCGACAGCCCCGTCAGGTGGGCGCACCGCGCCCGGCCGACCCCCCGGTCGTCGGTGCTCCGGGGGCGGACGACTCCACGCACCCCGACGCGGAGGAGACGGACGTCTTCGTCGTCCTCGGCTCCGAACGCAGGGCGCGTAAGGAGAGGAGACAGGAGGAGGGTCCGGACCCGCTCCCGTACCTGGGCGCCCCCGTGTCCGAGACCGAGTCGGAACCGGCGGAGGGGGCGGCCGAAGCCGCGCCACCGGAAACCGGGACCGCCCCGGCCACCCCCGCGGCTGGTGCTCCGCCTGTCCCGGACGACCGGGAAGTCCAGGAGGGGGCGGGCGCTCCGGCGTCGGCCGACGCCGGTTTCCTCACCGCCTCCTACACGGCGGTCCCCGGCGGGTACGAGGCGCGCATCACCGAGATCACACCCGTTCCGGTCTCGCGTCTGCGCCGCGCCGTCTTCACGGTGACCGGGGGCCGGGTCAACCTCGGTTGATCCCGTGGTCGGGTGGCATGCGGGGAGGCGCGCCCGCCTCCCCTTGCGGACGCGCCTCCGGGGGCGCCGCGTGGCGGCGCTCCCCTCACCGGCTGGTTCCGTGGGTCGCCCTCACCGAGGGCCAGAAGACCCGGGAACCGTTCCGGCTCGCCGACCCTCCAGCGCCCCTCCCCTCAACGGGGCGGGGGGTCGGCCAGCCGCCCGTGCCGGATCTCGCCTCCCTCATGGCGGACCGCGCGGCACCGGGCGGCGTCATGTGGTCATCCGTCCGCCCTCCCCAATCCGTCGATCAGGGTCATCGCCTCCCTGAGGGCCGGTGGGAGCGGGACCGCCCACACACCGGCGCCGTGTTCCCAGCCCGGTCCCCCGCGCAGCTCGCTGAGCCGCCCGTCCAGGTCCTCCGCCTCCTGCGCGATCACCGCGATCCGGCTCCGGCTGAGCAGGCACACCGACTCGCCGCGGTCGAAGAACCGGCGCAGCTCGTAACCGAGCACGATCAGCCGCGCCGCGCGCCGCCACGGGTCGAGCGTCGGGTCGAGCGTCACCACGATCAGCCGGTGGTCCACGGTGGGGGGTCCGTCGTCACCGATCGGATACAGCTCCCCGAGCCGTGTGCGTAGGTAGGCCGGTGTCGCCAGCCCGGTCAACGCGTCCTGGCAGGTGTTGGCGGCCCGTGCCCCCTCCGCCCACCCCTCGGCCATGGCGCGTACCAGCCTCAACGGGGGGTCCCCCCACTCCACGGCCTCCGTGAACGCGGCCAGGTCCGCGAGGCTCCGCCCGATCCCGATCCCCGCCCGTGCCCGCGCCGCTCCCAGACGTCCGGACGCGTCCGCCGGATCGGCGCCGGTCGCGAAGGCCGCGCAGACGGCGTCCACCGCGGGCGTCCACCAGTCCTCCGTCCGGTCCCACACCGTCTCCCGGCTCCGACTTCCCCACAGGGCACGGAGTTCCCGGACGCGAACTCCGCGGTCGCACGCCCCGGTTCCCCGTCCTTCGTCACCCATGGCACCGCTCCCCCCTGTCGCCCGGACCTTCGGCACGCGGTCGGGGCCCGTACCCTCGCGGTGGGCCGTTCCGCTCGCCTCTGTCTTGGATTACGGAGAACGGTGGCGGTCATGACGCCGATCAGGGATATTTTTTTCGGGGACCTGTAAGTTCGACGCCGATCCGGCGTTTCTCCCAGCTGGCAGGGGATGTCGAGAAAGGACGCCGTGTGACCGACGCCGACGGCAGTCACACAGAGCTACTCACTGGTGACGAAGAATTCATCAGGCGCGTACGCGGTGGTGACACCGCGGCCTACGGTGTGCTCTACGAACGCCACGCGACCGCCGCTCGCGGTCTCGCCCGCCAGCTCCTGCGCGGCGAGGCCGAGGTCGAGGACGCCGTCGCGGAGGCCTTCACCCGGGTGCTCAGCGTCATCCAGCGGGGTCAGGGCCCCACGGACTGCTTTCGTCCGTACCTGCTGACCGCCGTCCGCAACGCCGCCTACGACCGGGGGCGCGGCGAGAAGCGCCAGGTCGTCACGGACGACATGGAGAGCCTCGATCCAGGACAGCCCTTCGTCGACCCCGCTCTGGCGGGCCTCGAGCGCTCCCTCATCGCCCGTGCCTTCCTTTCCCTTCCCGAACGCTGGCAGGCGGTGCTGTGGCACACCGAGATCGAGGGGGTCAAGCCCTCGGAGGCCGCCCCCATCCTCGGTATGAACGCGAACGGCGTCGCCGCCCTCGCCTACCGTGCCAGGGAGGGCCTGCGACAGGCCTACCTCCAGATGCACCTGGCGGGCGGAGGCGCCGCGGAGCCGTGCCGCCCCACCCTCGGCCTGCTCGGCGCCTACGTCCGGGGCGGTCTGGCCAAACGCGACACCGCCAAGGTCGGCGCGCACCTGGACGAGTGCGCTGACTGCCGCGAGGTGTACGCGGAGCTGATGGACGTCAACGTCGGGCTGCGCGGGACCATCCTTCCCCTGGTGGCCGGTGCCGGAGCCGCGGGTTATCTCGCCTCCGTTCCGGGCGGCGCCGCCACCGGCGCCTGGTGGGGGCAGATGTCGCGCGGCCAGCAGCAGGCGACGGTGGGCGCCACGGCCGCGGCCGGGGTCGCCGTCGCGGTCGCCTTCGCGCTCGTCGGCGGACAGGAACCCCTTCCCGACCCGCCAACCGCCGCGCCACCCGTCCAATCAGCTCAGCCCGTCCCCCAGGACGATCCCCCGCCAGCCGACCCGCCGCCCGTGAACCCGCCGCCCGTCGCACCGGTCACCGCCCCGTCCCCCTCGGAGGAGCCCGAGCCCGCGCCGGACCCCGTTCCCGAGGTCGTGCCGCCCGCCGACGTTCCAGAGGCCGAGGTGTCCGGGGAGGAGGCGCCGGAGCCCTTGTTCGCGGCGGGCATCGACCCGGTCGGTTCCCTGGTCCCCGGCGGTGACGGGATCATGGTCATGGACGTGCGCAACATCGGCGCGGCCACCGTGGACGAGGTCGTCGCCCTCATCACGCTGCCGCCCGGTGTCGAGATGGTCTCCTCCGGTGGCGCGGGCAACGCGCTTCCCGGAGCGGCCGGACACGGGGACTGGAGCTGCTCGGCGGGCAGCAACGGGGGCCGCTGCGTGCACCCCGGCCTGGACGCCGGACAGGACAGTACGCAGTTCTTCGACGTCCGTGTGGCCGGGGACGCCGACACCGGAGTCCCGGCCACGGTCGCTCTGTCGACCGGGGACGTCTCCGCCACCGCGACGGGTGAGCGGGGGGTGAGCGCCGACGGGGTGGCCGCGCGCTACGCGACGGCCGGCCGGGTCCGGGCGGAGACCGTCGGCAACGCCCTGATGACGTGTGTCGAACCGGAGCTCCCCGAGCCTCCGGTGATCCCCTGGCCGTGGCCCTGGCCCGAGCATCCGCACGATCACGGGCACGGGCACGGGCACGATCACGACGGCGGCCAGGGGCACCCGGACGGTCGTTCCGACGAGGCTCCGGGCGGGGACGCGTCGGAGGGCCCCGTTCCGTCACCCGAGGCCGACACACGCCGTGCCCCGAGCGACGAACCGCTCGACCCGGGGCTGGACCCGCTGCTCGAGGAGGCTGACGGCGTCGGGGACAACGGGGACGGAGGGAACGGTGAGTCCTCTGGGGACACCGGAGCGACCGAGGGCGACCCCTCCCCGGTCGGCGGGGAGGTGGGCGGCCCGGTGACCGCTGACGGTGGCGACGGCGCTCCGGACACCCCGGGTGTTCCCGCGCCCCCCGTCACCTCCGGGAATTCCCGGGCTTCCCAGGTGCTGGACTCCTCGGAGGGCCAGAACGGCCCCGCGGACGCGGAGAGCCCGGAACCCACGCCCCGCACCGGGGAGGAGGCCACCGAGTCCACCGCGGAGGGACCCTGTGCCCGGGCCCGGTCCCGGGAGGGGTACCTGCTCGACAACGACCACTGGTCGATGGGCCCCCTCGACCGTGACCGGAACCCGGACACCACCTCCTCCAGCTCCGCCGCCTGGGAACTCCCCGAGGGCGGTGAGGTGCGCTGGGCGGGTCTGTACTTCTCCGCGGCCGGACGGCCGCAGACGCCGACCGCGCGGATCAAGGGGCCCGCGGCGGACGAGTACCGGACCGTCGCGGCGGACGAGGTCCACGTCGCCGACCTGCCCGGGTACCCCGTTTACCAGGCCTTCACCGACGTCACCGACATCGTGCGCGCCCACGGTGGCGGTGAGTGGTGGGTCGCCGACGTCCCCTCGGTCGAGGGCCGCGGCGTCTACTCCGGGTGGAGCCTGGTCGTGGTGATGGAGGACCCCGAGGTCAGGTCCTACAACCAGGCGATGGTCCTGGACCACGCCGACGTCGTCTTCCGGGGCGGCGGGGCCGGCTTCCCGGTCTCCGGGCTGCTGCCCGCGGCGGTGCCCTCCACCGTGGACGTCGTCGCCTGGGAGGGGGACGCGGGCCTGGCCGGGGACTCGGTGACGGTGGACGGGACGGTCCTCGCGCCGCACGGCGGACGCGCGGGTGCGGGCAACGCCTTCGTCAGCTCCGCGCGCGGGGCGGTGGGGGACCCCGCCGCGTTCGGGACGGACGTCGTCCGATTCGACGCAGTACTCGGACGGGAATCGGACATCCGAATCCACTCCCAGCAGGATGCCTTGGTGGTCGGTGTGATCGCGCTGACCGCGCCCATGCGGACCTGAGGCCCGACTCGGCATGACATCCCGGTCACGCTGCGTGGGATGCGGAAAGCCCGAGTCACCTCGGATGTTCGTTCATGCGTAGCGTGACCGTAACGGTGGGTGTTCGCGGCTGGCACGCAAAACGAGACAGACTTGGCTAGGCTGTGGCCCGGTCATGGGTATGGCCCCAGAATCAACAGGGAAGGGGGCGGTGTCACGTGGACCGCTGCGCGTTGTTCGTCGACGCGGGATACCTTCTCGCGGACGGCGCGATGGCCGTACACGGAACCCGCAACCGGGACTCCGTCTCCTGGGACTACTCCGGTCTCGTCCAGTTCCTCAACGAGGTGGCGCGGGATCGCACCGGCCTGCCGCTCCTGCGCTGCTACTGGTACGAGGCCGTCGCCGACGACCGGCGCACCCAGGAACAGGACGGCATCGCCGACATCCCCGGCATCAAGTTCCGCGCGGCCCGGATACGGCCCGGTCGCCGCGAGGGAGTGGAGAGCTACGTCCAACGCGATCTCACCACCCTGGCCCGCACCGGTGTGCTGTGCGACGCCGTCCTGGTGAGCGGTGACGAGGACATGGCGTCCGTCGTCGCGGACGTGCAGGACCTGGGCGTCCGCGTCACCGTCGTGCACATCTCCGTCGAGGGCAACTGGACCATCTCCCGCACCCTGCGCCGGGAGTGCGACGACCTCATCGAGATCGGCGCCGGTCACCTGCGCCCACACGTCAACCTGCTCACCAGCGGCGGATCCTCCCAGGAGAACGCGGCCAAGACCACGACGCCGTTCGCGAACGGCCGTGCCCGGTCGGCTCCCGAGACCCCCCGCCAGCCGGTCGAGGCCCAGCCCGGGGGCAGCCGGGTCGAGCCCGCCGGGACCACGGGCGGCGGTCTGGAGGGGATCTTCGCGGGAACCGGGCCCCAGCCCGTTCCGCAGGGCAGTGCCATGGAGCAGTTGCGCGCGATGCGGCGGTCCCTCGCCCAGCAGCGCGGCGACCACCTCGCCGGTCCGGCCACGGACACCCGGCAACCGGGCCCGATCGACGCCAACGGCTTCCCCTCGGGCGCCCAGACCCCGATGAACGGCAACGGCGCCTACCCGGGCACGACGCCGTCGCCGACCGGACCCGGCGGGCAGAACGGCCAGGGGGTCTATCCTCCCGGAGACCAACCGGTGCGGGGCGCGGAGCAGAACGGATACGGCCTTTCCGGCAGACCAGCCTCCCCGCAGCCCGGTGCCAACACCCATGCCGCGGCGGGCCCCCAGCCCGCGTTCACGGCCGGCACGGGGCCACAGCAGTCCTTCGCGGGCGGGACGGGGAGCCAGCAGTCCTTCGCGGGCGCGGCCGACGCGCAGCAGCCGTTCGCCGGTGGGACGGGGCCCCAGCAGTCCTTCGCGGGGGGAACCGGGCCGCAGCGCTCCTTCGCCTCCGACAACCCCCAGGGCCACCCGCCGCCGCAGAGAAGCGGGCCGCCGCCCCAGGCGGACCCACGCTTCGGTCCGGGGGACAATGCGGGTTTCGGGGGTGCGAACGACGCAAACCCTACCTATGGGACCAGTACGGAAACTGACGCCGCCCGCCGCGGCGGGGCGGCTCCCGGATACGGGGGTCCGCCACGTACTGGTCCCGAACACGACGAACGCTTCGATCCTCGGGGACACCAGGAACCCGGTTCCAGTCCTGGATATCCCCAGCAGACACGCGCCGCCGCGCATACCGTTGACGATGCGGTGCATGTCGCACGCAAAGAAGGGAACGACTTCGCGGAGTCGATCGCGCGCGAGGCGCCCGCCCTGTGGGTCGAGGCGGTTCTCGCCCGGAGACCCCGGATGCCCTCCGACCTGGAGGCGCGTCTGCTCCAGGGCTCTTCGCTGCCGATCGACCACCTGTTGAGGGACGAGGTCCGGGACGGACTGCGCCAGGGGTTCTGGCAGGCACTGGAGCGCGCCAGGCCCTGATCGGCGCGTGGGAGTGCGAGTAGGGGATGGGGGCGATGCGGTTGACCCACGTGACGACGGCAGATCTCGACCGTATGGAGTTCCACGCCGTCCGGTCGGGTGAGCACGGCCCCGTCGCCGCCCAGTTGCAGGACCTGGCCAACCGTGTGGACGCCGGGAGCGAGATCACCCGCGCCGAACTGTTCGTCCGCGCGGGGGAGCAGTGGGAGATCGCCCAGGAGTACGAGCACGCGTGCGCGGCCTACCAACGGGCGATCGACGACGGCGGCCCGACGGTGATCGACGCGCGTGCCCTGAGCGCGGGCGCCCTGCTGCAACTGGACGAGGCAGACCGGGCCTATGCGCAGCTCAAACGCCTGGAGAACGAGTCGTTGCTGGGGCTGCCCACCCACGTGCACATCGCGGAGGTGCTCTACGCCCACGACGACCTCGGGGGCGCTGAGCGCTGGGCGACCGCCGGGATCCGCGCGCATCTGGACGCCACCGCCTCCCCGTACGTGCGGGACCTGCTGGACGAGCTCCTGAGGATTCGCTTCCGCATCCGCACCGACCTGGGACTGGGGGAGGACGACCTGGACGGCCTGCTGGACGGCGACTGACCCCCGGCGGGCCCGGTCCGGGCGCCGGTCGTCGGCCGGGTCCGGAGCGCGCCCCCGACGTGACCCGCGACGCGGTCGTGAGCTTTCTGACGCGCCTGGTGCGTCACACCCCTCGCGGGCCCCTAGGCTGTGTCCGGTCGCGGTCGCGAACACCCCCGGATCGGTGAGCGAAACCCCCACGAAGCAGATGGATCGACGCGCCCCATACCACGTCTCGGGCGTGCCCTCAGCCATGGTCGCCGCGGCCAGAAAATCGATGACACGCCATCATCTTGCGGTGTTCCAACGCCCCATCCCCTAGATGTAGTATCTCTCCCGCTGGTGGTTCACCCCCCAGGGGTGAGGCAAGAGGGAACCCGGTGTGAATCCGGGGCTGCCCCGCAGCGGTGAGCGGGATCGATCTGCGTCGCACACGAGACTCCCCCGAGTGACCCCCGGGGAGCGACGGTCAGGAGGGCGCCCGTGAGCCCGAGGACCTGCCGCCAGCGCGCACCGACCGTGCGCCGACGACGGGGCTTCGAGAGCGGGCCACCGCGACCCACCGGTCACGTGACCACGCGCACTCAGCGTGTCGGACCACCGGTGTGCCGTGGCCGTGTTTCTCGTGTCCCTCCCCGCCGGGACTCTTCTACCGAGGTTGGAGCCGCTGTATGACCCTTGACGTCGAGGCCGTGCCCGCATCCGTTCGGCCCGAGCCGACCCACGACGGCGCGCCCCCCGCCGCCGTCGACCGGATCGAGCACGTCGTAACCGAGGCCTGCGCGCGGCTCACCGGTGTTTCGGCGGACAAGGTCCTCACCGAGGCGCGCCGCGGGTTCTACCCCGGCATCTCGGACGCCGAGGTGGAGCTCGCCCTGGTCATGGCAGCCCGCAGCTTCGTGGAGGTCGATCCCGACTACTCCTACGTGGCCGCCCGCCTGCTGCTGGACAAGCTCCGCCGCGAGGCCCTCACCTTCATCGCGGGCGCCCCGCAGGCCGCCAGCCAGTCCGAGATGGCCGACCGCTACGCCGCCTACCTGGCCGCCTACGTCGGCCGCGGCATCGACCTCGGCCAGCTCGACCCGGCCCTGGCCACGTTCGACCTGGAGCGCCTGGGGGCCGCCCTGCGCCCCGAGCGGGACGAGAACTTCACCTTCCTCGGCATCCAGACCCTCTACGACCGCTACTTCCTGCACAGCGACGAGGTCCGCTACGAGCTGCCGCAGGCGTTCTTCATGCGCGTCGCCATGGGTCTGGCCCTGAACGAGGACGACCGCGACGCCCGCGCCATCGAGTTCTACGAGCTGCTGTCCTCGTTCGACTTCATGGCCTCCACGCCGACCCTGTTCAACTCGGGGACGGTGCGCGCGCAGCTGTCGTCCTGCTTCCTCACCACCGTCGGCGACGACCTCCACTCGATCTTCCACGGCATCAGCAACAACGCGATGCTGTCCAAGTACTCGGGCGGCCTCGGCAACGACTGGACGCCGGTGCGCGGCCTCGGCTCGCACATCCGCGGCACCAACGGCAAGAGCCAGGGCGTCGTCCCGTTCCTGAAGATCGCCAACGACACCGCCGTCGCGGTCAACCAGGGCGGCAAGCGCAAGGGCGCGGTCTGCGCCTACCTGGAGACCTGGCACATCGACATCGAGGAGTTCCTCGACCTCCGCAAGAACACCGGTGACGAGCGTCGCCGCACCCACGACATGAACACCGCGAACTGGGTTCCGGACCTGTTCATGAAGCGTGTGGAGGAGGGCGGCTCCTGGACGCTGTTCTCGCCGGACGAGGTCACCGACCTGCACGACAAGTACGGGACCGAGTTCGCCGAGGCATACGCCCACTACGAGGCCGAGGCCGAGGCGGGGCGGATCAAGGTCTTCAAGAAGGTCCAGGCCGTCGACCTGTGGCGCCGCATGCTCACCATGCTGTTCGAGACCGGCCACCCGTGGATCACGTTCAAGGACCCGTGCAACCTGCGCTCCCCGCAGCAGCACTCGGGTGTCGTGCACTCGTCCAACCTGTGCACCGAGATCACGCTGAACACCAGCGCCGACGAGGTCGCCGTCTGCAACCTGGGCTCGGTCAACCTGGCCCAGCACACCGGCCCCAACGGCCTGGACGCCGAGCGCCTGCGCCGCACCGTGCGCACCGCCGTGCGGATGCTCGACAACGTCATCGACGTGAACTTCTACACGATCCCCGAGGCGCGCCGCGCGAACATGCGCCACCGTCCGGTGGGTCTGGGCCTCATGGGCTTCCAGGACGCGCTGTTCAAGCTGCGCACCCCGTTCGCCTCCGAGGGCGCCGTCGACTTCGCCGACGAGAGCATGGAGCTGATCAGCTACTACGCCATCGAGGCGTCCATGGAGCTCGCGGCCGAGCGCGGTTCCTACGAGACCTTCGACGGGTCGCTGTGGAGCAAGGGCGTCCTGCCGATCGACTCGCTGCGCGCGCTCGCCGAGGCGCGGGGCGGTGACCTGGACGTCGACCGGGGCGAGACCCTGGACTGGGACTCGCTGCGTGAGCGGGTGCGCGCCACCGGGATGCGCAACTCCAACGTGATGGCGATCGCCCCGACCGCGACCATCGCCAACATCACCGGTGTGGGCCAGTCGATCGAGCCGGTCTACCGGAACCTGTTCGTCAAGTCGAACATGTCCGGCGACTTCACCGTCGTCAACCCGTACCTGGTCCGCGACCTCAAGGAGCGCGGCCTGTGGGACGACGACATGGTCTCGCAGCTGAAGATGCACGACGGCAGCCTGGGCGCCATCGACCGTGTTCCCGCCGACCTCAAGGCCCTGTACGCCACGGCCTTCGAGGTCGACCCGAACTGGCTGGTCGACGCCGGGTCGCGCCGCCAGAAGTGGATCGACCAGGCTCAGTCGCTGAACCTGTACATGGCCGCTCCCAGCGGTCGCAAGCTCGACGCCCTGTACCGTCGGGCGTGGCGCTCGGGTCTGAAGACCACGTACTACCTGCGTTCGCAGAGCGCCACCCACGTGGAGAAGAGCACGCTGAAGGGAACGGACGGGCGCCTCAACGCCGTGTCCGCGACCCCGGCCCCGGCCCCCGCGCCGAGCCCGTCTCCCTCCCCCTCGCCGAGCCCGAGCCCCGCTCCGAGCCCCGCGCCCACCGCCGCCGGTGAGGACGAGTTCGAGATCGTGGACGGCCAGGCCTGCTCCATCGAGGACCCCGAGTGCGAGGCCTGCCAGTAGCGGGCCCCACCCCGTCGGGGAGCCACGAACCGAGGGGCCGTCCGCGCGCGTCGTGGGCGGCCCCGGTTCGGGCCCCGGCCCCAGACATCACGCAACACCAACGTCCGGCCCGGCCGGAGACACGGAAAGCGACCGCAGCATGACCACAGCAGCCGACAACAGTGCCAGCGCGACCAGCGGTCTCGGGGAGATCGAGCGTGACGCCGAGCGCGTCAACGTCGACGACAAGGCGATGATCAACGCCCGCGCCGACGTCAACCAGCTGCTCCCGCTCAAGTACACGTGGGCGTGGGAGAAGTACCTGGCGGGTTGCAACAACCACTGGATGCCGACCGAGGTCGCGATGCAGGCCGACATCGCGCTGTGGAAGTCCAAGGACGGGCTGACCGAGGACGAGCGCCTGATGCTCAAGCGCAACCTCGGCTTCTTCGCCACCGCCGAGTCGCTGGTGGCCAACAACATCGTCCTGGCCGTGTACCGCCAGCTGACCAACCCGGAGTGCCGCCAGTACCTGCTGCGCCAGGCCTTCGAGGAGGCCGTGCACACGCACACCTTCCAGTACATCTGCGAGAGCCTGGGCCTGGACGAGGGCGAGCTCTTCAACATGTACCGGGAGATCCCGTCGATCACGGCCAAGGACGCGTGGGCGCTCAAGTACACGCAGAACCTGGAGGACCCCGACTTCAGGACCGGTACGCCGGAGGCCGACCAGGCGTTCCTGCGGGACCTGGTCGCGTTCTACGTGATCTTCGAGGGCATGTGGTTCTACACGGGCTTCGCGCAGATCCTGTCGCTGGGCCGCCGCAACAAGATGGTCGGCATCGCCGAGCAGTACCAGTACATCCTGCGCGACGAGTCGATCCACCTGAACTTCGGCATCGACGTGATCAACCAGATCAAGATCGAGAACCCGCACCTGTGGACCGAGGAGTTCCAGGCCGAGGTCCGCACGATGCTCGCGGAGGCCTGTGAGCTGGAGGTCGCCTACGGCCGCGAGACCATGCCGCGCGGCGTGCTGGGCCTCAACGCGGAGCTGTGCGAGAAGTACATGCACTTCATCACCGACCGCCGTGCCGAGCAGATCGGTCTGGCGCCCATCTTCGGCGAGACGGAGAACCCGTTCCCGTGGATGTCGGAGATGATGGACCTGCAGAAGGAGAAGAACTTCTTCGAGACTCGCGTGATCGAGTACCAGACCGGCGGCGGCCTGGACTGGGACTGATCCGCACCGACCCGGCCCTCCCTCCCCGTCGGCGGAGGGGGCGGAGGGCCGATGCGAGAGGAGGCCCGGTAGGCGCGACCGGGCCTTCCCCGCCCGACGGGCGGACGCGGGGGTGCCCCCGTCTCTTCGGAGGCGGGGGCACCCTTTCTCGTGTCCGGGTGTGCTGCCGTGGTCCGCGTCAGAGCGGGGGGTTCGCGGCGGCTCGGAGTACGGCCTGGACGCGGCCGATCGGATCGGTGGCCGCGCGGGGCGCGCACACCAGCGCGAGGCCGACCGCGTCCACCGCCGTACCGGGCGTCGGGGGTGCCTCCTCGTGCCGTCTGGGAGGCCCGGGGTCGGGGCCCTCGAAGTTGTCACCCCACGGGTGGTCGTCGATCACGCGCCCTCCCGCTGGCGTCGGGTGAGCAGTGCCCACATGGTGTGGTGGTCACCGGCCACGAGGCGTTCGTGCGGGTTCCCGGGCCCCTTCCAACCGATCGGCCGATGGGCGACGATCACGCTTCCACCGTTTTCGGTGTTCTCGGTGGTGAGGATCCACCGTCCGGCGATCAGGTCGTCCAGGGCTCGCAGCAGGGCCTGGTCGGTGGCGGTCACCGCTCCACCTCCGGGGTGAGCCGCTCCAGTGGGGAGTGCCAGACGAGCGTGTGGGTGTGCGGGCCGGGGCGCGTGGAGCGGGCTACGCGGACCACCGGCCCCACGATGGCGGCGTAGACGGCGCGGCTCTCCAGATCCGGCCCCAGGTAGCGGACGTCGGCTCCGCGCTCGGCGGCCCACCGCTTCAGTTTCGGCACGTCGGGCAGTTCGCGCAGGTCGCAGACGCGGGTGATCCTGTTCGTCACCGGGTCCTCACCACCCACCTGGCGAGGGCGGTCACGGCGGTCTCGGCCACCGACAGCAGGGTGATCTCAGGCTGCCGTGGCTTCTGGGCGTAGGGGCGTACGCGGGTGAGGCGGCGCGGGCGGCGGCGAGGGGGAGTCATGCGCTCACCCCTGTCAGGGCCCGCCAGGTGCGGACTGCGGTGGCCAACTCCTCCAGATCGACGGGCGGGGCTTCGGAAGGCGGCTCAGGGCGCACGGGGTCGGGGGCGAGGAGGTCGTACTCCTCCGGCACGGCGGGCTGTCCGACGCGGCGGCGCTCGACGGCCAGGAGGTAGGGGCGCGCGAGGTGGGGGTCGTCCATGGGGACCGGGGCCACCGGGAGTGGGGTCGACGCCGGGTCGACGGGTTCCACCTGGAGAGCCGGGGGCCTGGGGTGGGGGATCGGGCGGCCGCCGTCGGGCGCGGCGGGCTGGACGTTCTTCGAGCGGTGGGCGTGGCGTCCACGGGGTGGCTCGAACAGCGCTCGCCACAAGGTTCGCAGGTATCGCATGCGCGACTCTCCTCAGTGACTGCGGTTGGTCAGACCGCTCTTGTTCTGGTGGCTCCATCATGACCTCGATCCACAAAACTTTCAATACAAAGATTAGGATTGCTCTAATCAGATGATCCAAAGTTTCGCGAAACGGGTGATCTACCATCAGCACAGGACGACGAGATACCAGTACGACCAGGGGAGCGCGCGCTGTGCCGGACCGATACAGCCCGACGGTGAGGCGGCGTCGTCTCTCTGCCGAATTGAGAAGGCTGCGGGAGGAGTCCGGCCTCACCGCCAAGCAGGTGGGAGACCGCCTGGGTTGGTCGGGCGGCCGACTCACCAACATGGAGCAGAACAAGTGGAAGCGGCCCGACCCGGTGATCATCCGAGCACTGGCGGGCCTCTACAGCGCCACTCCTGAGGTGACCGAGGGGCTGGTCCTACTGGCGAAGCAGTCCAGGGAGAAGGGCTGGTGGAGTCGGTACAACGACGTGTTCACCGATTCCTACGTGGGGTTCGAGGCCGAAGCATCCGCCGTCAGTACATATCAGTCCATGGTCGTTCACGGGCTTCTCCAGACCCCGGAGTACGCTGCGGCGTCGACGAGGATCGGGAAGTCCAGGTCGCCGAAGACCATCGAACGAGTCGTTCAGGCCAGACTGGAGAGGCAGGAGATCCTTGACCAGGACGATCCGCCCAAACTGTGGTGTGTCCTGGATGAGAGCGTGCTCCTGCGGCCCGCAGGCGACAAGCAGGTGATGCGGAACCAGATCGAGAAGCTCATCAGGCTGATCGAGACGGCCGACCACATCAAGATCCAGGTACTGCCGTTGACTATCGGGTTGCATCCGGGGATCGCCGGATCGTTCACGATCCTGGACTTCGCCAACCCCCTCGACCAGTCCATCGCCTACATCGAGACCCGCACGGACGGCCTCTACCTGGAGGAAGGTGAGGAAGTACAGGTGCACAGGGACGCCTGGGACGAGATCCGGGTGATGGCACTGCACCCGGATGCGAGCGCGGACCTTATGGTCCAGACGCTCAAGAAGTACGAGTAGTAGGAAACCAACGTGTACCAGACAGACCAGAACGAGCTGACCTTCCGTAAGTCGTCCTACAGTGCGACACAGAACGACTGCGTCGAGGTCGCCCACCTGTCGCGCGGTGCTGCCGTCAGGGATACGAAGTCCCGCGAACTGGGGCACCTCGCGTTCGCCGACGCGCACGAGTGGCACGCCTTCCTGGCAAGCGCCAGGCACGCCGACGTGTAGGACCGACGTTCAGCACAACGAGAGGCCCCGGTGACCAAACCGGGGCCTCTTCGTATACCAGAACGCCCCAACTCTACCGACCACCGCTGACTCGGACCAGCGCCCGAACGATCCTGAACGGATCGAACCACTGTCACCTAACGTGACGCGGTCCCGATCAGCGTGCCCACGTGGTCCGGCTCCGGAGCGGGCTCGACCCACACCCGCACGTCCGTGAACCCGTGTCCGGCCAGGATGTCCTCCCACACGTGCGGTTCGTAGGCCCACCGGTACACCCACACCTGCCGCCCGAGGAACCCCTGACCGTACATGCCCTGCACGCCGTAGGAACCGGGGACTGCGGGGGCGTGGGAGAACACCAAACGCCCACCTTTCTCCAGTCGCTCGCGCACCAGCGGGAGCAGTGCCTCCGGGTCGGTGAACCAGAGCCCTCCCCAGATCGAGTAGACGGCTTCCCAACGGCGTTCGGTGTGGGTGAGCGTCTCGACGACGTCGCCCTGGTGGAACTCGGCCGCGGACAGGTGGCCCCACTGGCTCCGAGCCTGCTCGACCTGGACCGGGGACAGGTCCACTCCGGCGGCCTGGATGCCCTTGGTGGCGAGAGAGGCGACGGCGTTGCCGCGGCCGAACCCGAGCTCCAACGTCGTGGCGGGATCGCCGAGCAGTTCCTCGCCGGGACCGTGGTCGTCGTACTGTGTCCACCCGAACGCGGACTTGAGCGCGTCCTCCGGGGTCTGGGGCTTCATCCCAGCCCCGTACCGGTCCCAGTATCCGACGAGGTCAGTGGTGGTCGTGGCCATGTGAGGGTCCTCTGTGACAGGAGGTCAGGACCCGTCTCACGGTAGTCATGTCACGTCCGGTGCGGCAGGGGAACGGCACAAGAGGCCGGAGCCTCCAAGGCTCCGGCCTCTGTCCGGTTCCGGCCGCTCAGGGCATCAGTGGCAGTCGCTCCCCGGTGCGCAGGGGCTGCACTTGGCGGCGTCCCGGTCCCACAGCGGCCAGTCCACGGCGAACCCGTTGGCTTCGATGACGCGTGCGGTGCGCTCCACGGTTCCGTCGTACTTGAACGCGATCTCTGGGACGTGCTCCAGGAACCGGCCGTCGAAGTGGCGGGCGCAGAACTCGCGGTAGTTCACGGTGTCGAGGATGAACCCGTGCACGGCGATGTCCACGAGCGGACCACACCCGATCTCCAGGCTCTGGCCCCACGTCTCCATCGAGGTGATCAGGTAGGCGACCGCCTGTCCGAAGCACCGGTTCGCCATCACGCTGTCCCAGGGGTAGTCCCGGGTGAGCAGGGCGATCTGCCGGTCCCACACTTCGGGCTCGACGAACTGTCGGGGGTCACGGGTCATGGTCGGGGCCGTCGTTGCCGTCATGCCGTTCTCCTTCCCAACCCCGGGTGGCGTCCCGGGGGCTGTCTCCAGGAGACGCCCACACACGTGAGCGCATCAATGCCGCCATGGGTGAGCGAACATTGCCTCGCGCGGCAATGGCCCGGACACCTCACTCCGGGTTACCGTGCGGTCCCTGACCCTCGTTCCGACCCTCGGGAGCCGGATTGGTCACCATCAGCCGCCAGACCCGCGCCCAACTCGCCCGCGACGCCTCCCGCATACGCGCCGACCTCCAACGCCGTGGCGCGTCCGTGGCGGCCATCGCCGCCGAGATCACCCGGCACCTGCCGATCTCGCCCCTGGAGGCGTGGCGTCTCGCCTACGGGTGGTCGCGTCCCCACGTCGTCGAGGCCGTCGGGGAGTTGTACCGCTCCGACGGGTTGGCCGTGCCCGGCCTGACCGCCGCCATGCTCTGCCGGTGGGAGCACGGCACCGTGCGCCCCAGCGCGGAGTACGCGCACGCCCTGGCCAGGATCTACGGTGTTCCCCTGACGCACCTGGGCATCCCTCTGCCCGGCGGCCCCTCGGGTTGGTACGGTCACCTCACACCGCACCCGCGACAGGAGGGCCCCATGCAGCCCGACGCCCACCCCGACCTCACCGCGGTCGCCGACAGCATCGCCCTGAACGGCCCCGGAACCGGGGCGGTCGACCTCGCCGAGCGGGCGGTGGAGTTCTACGCCGCCCGTTACAGCGACTACCCGCCGCGGGTGCTCGCCGCGGAGGTCGCGCGGTGCCGCTCCCTGCTCATCGACGGCAGCGCCACCTCCACCGACACGCGCCGCGTCGTCGGCTGGCTGTCCGGGCTGCTGGGCAGCCTCGCCCACCACACGGGTGACGTGCCCGCCTCGCTCATCCACTTCGGGACCGCGGCCAGGGTGGGCGAGGACCTGGGCGAACGCCGACTGGCCGGGTGGGCGCTCGGCGCCCAGTCGATGGTGACCATGTCCCAGGACCGCCACACCGAGGCCCTGGAGCTGGCGGACCAGGCCGCGGAGTTCGCCGACGACGAGCTCCGCCGCGCCCAGATCACCGCCTGGTGCCGACTGCGTCCGCTGGCCGCTCTCGGCGACCGGGCCCGGCTCGACGACGCCATCACCGAGGCTCGACGGCACATGGACGCCGCCGACCGTGAGGAGCCGGGCCGGTTCGGCTTCGACCGCGCCGAGTTCCACCAGCACCTCGCCGAGTCCCTCGTCGGCCACGACCCCAGCGAGGCCGCACGGCAGGCCGAGACGTCCATCCGGTTGAAACGGGTGGGCTCGCCGGGGTGGGCGGCGGCCACGGCGATCCTCGCGCGCACCCACGCGGCCAGACGGAACCCCCAGGACGCGACCGCCGTGGGCATGACCGTCCTGGAGACCGTCCCGCCCGGGGCGCTGCGCGCGAACACGCGCTCCCGGTTGTTCCGCCTCGTGGAGGACCTGGACGGACACCCCGCTGTGGGGGAGTTGGCCGACGCGCTCAGGGCCTGACGGCTACTCGCACGGGTACGCCCGTGCGCGCCCGACGAGCCCGGTCGCCGCATCAGCGATCGGGCCGTCCTCGCCCTGGAGGGACCGCACGACCTCGGTCGGCGCCATCCCGGCGGCGATGTCGTCGCACACGGCCTGCCCCGACGTCAGGTTGTCCTCGTCGCCGAACCCCCGAAGCGCTGGACCGATCAGTACCCTCCCGTGTAGTACCGGGCGCACGCGCCGTCCAGGTACATCTCCAGTTCCTTGCCGACGATGCCCTCGTCCCGGGCGGTGTACTCGGCGACCAGGCGCATCTGGTGGACCAGGCCGGAGTCCATCGGCAGTCGGAACCGACCCGGGGGCGGCGCTCCCGGGCCGATCTGGTCGAGGACGACCTGAGCCATTCTCTTCGGCTTCACCTTGTCCATCTCCGACGGATAGGAGCGCTTGAGCGCGGCCAGGTGGTTCTTGATCTCCTTCTCGTCCTCATGTCCGGTGAACGGGCGTTCCATGACGTTCCGGAAGAACGCGGACAGCACTCCCAGTAGGGCGTACCCGGCGATCGCGGAGTCCTGCGGGAAGTCCGTCGCCTGTCTGCCGTGGACGAACACTTCCCGCAGCACCCGGTGCGCCGCCTCGATCTCTGGTGTCATCGGCTCTCCGTCCTGAGATTCCACCGTGGAGGCGCATACTGTCACCGCTTTCCGGAGAGCGGCAGGGGTGGGATGCGCGATGGCCGGACACGGCCACCGGTCGGGAACGAAGGCCACCGCTCGATATTTCGCGGTGTCGGGTGATGACGCGTACACACTCGGGCGCAATCAAAGATCCCATCACGGGCTGTCATGTATGTCCGACCGGACAAACGCAACCGCCCCGGCGTGGTGGGGGGAACAATCATGCCTGGTCAAAGACTCGGCCAGGTATCAAAGAGGTGATGTTCCACCAACGGGCGTTGTGACTCGGCGAACACGGGGTCATGATCACCCACATACTTCATAAGTAGCGCGTAAGGGTCACGGCCGCGCGCGTTTGGGAAAGGAGGGGACGATCTTGAACGGTTCCATGCTCGGTTCGGTGGCGACCTTCGCGGTGTACCTCGTCGTGATGGTGGGCATCGGCCTCTGGGTGTACCGGCGTACCGTCTCTCAGTCCGACTTCGTGCTCGGTGGTCGGCAGCTCAACAGCTGGGTCGCGGGCCTCAGCGCCAACGCCAGCGACTTCAGCGGATGGCTGCTGCTCGGCCTGCCCGGCGCCATCTACGTCTCCGGTCTGGGCGAGGCCTGGATCGCGGTCGGCCTGGCCTGTGGTTTCGCGGGAAGCTGGATCCTGCTCGCGCCCCGCCTGCGCGTGTACACAGAACGCGTCACCGACGCCCGGACCGGCGGTGAGTCCGACTCGCTGACCCTGTCCTCCTTCCTGGAGAATCGGTTCAACGACCCGACCCGCCTGCTGCGCGGTGTGTCGGCGGTGCTGATCGTCGTCTTCTACTTCTTCTACGTCGCCTCCGGCCTGGTCGCCATGTCGGCCCTGTTCGACCAGGTCTTCGGCCTCAACCCCGCCCCCGCCATCGCCATCGGCGTCGGCATCGTCGTCCTCTACACCGTGCTGGGCGGCTTCCTCGCGGTCTCCTACACCGACGTCGTGCAGGCCGTCATGATGTGGCTCGCCCTGCTCATCGTGCCGATCATGGCGATCGTCGCCCTCGGCGGCTTCGGCGGTCTCACCTCCGGTGTGGCCGAGCAGAGCGACGGCCTGCTGTCGGTCGTCGGCGGCACCTCGCTGAACCCGGAGACGCTCGCCTGGGAGAGCACCGACACCCTCGGCTGGGTCGTCATCGTCTCCGGTCTGGCCTGGGGCCTGGGCTACTTCGGCCAGCCGCACATCCTCGCCCGCTTCATGGGCATCCGCTCGGTCAAGGACATCCGCCACGCCGGGATCGTCAGCGTCTCCTGGGCCGTGACCGCCATGGCGCTGGCCCTCGTGGTCGGTTTCGTCGGCATCGCCTACTTCGAGACCCCGCTGGAGAACCCCGAGCAGGTCTTCCCGCAGCTCATCGCTGCTCTGACCCACCCGCTGGTCGCGGGCGTCCTGCTCGCGGCGATCCTCGCCGCGGTCATGAGCACCGCCGACTCCCAGCTGCTGGTCGCGGCCTCCGCGCTCACCGAGGACGTCTACCGGGGCTTCGTCTCGCGTGACGCCGACCCGCGCGTCCTGCTGTGGATCAGCCGCGGCACCGTCGTCGCCGTGGCGCTCGCCGCCGCGGGCATCGCCCTCTGGGGCAACGCCTCGGTCATGGAGCTGGTCGGCTACGCCTGGGCGGGCTTCGGCGCGGGCTTCGGTCCGGTGCTGCTGCTCGCGGTGTTCTGGAAGCGCATGACCTGGGCGGGCGCGCTCGGCGGCATGGTCGTCGGCGGCGCCACCGCGATCGTCTGGGACATCGTCGACAGCAACTACCTGGGCATCGGGCTGTACGCGATGGTCCCGGCGGTCATCCTCGCCTTCGCGGCGATCTTCCTCTGCAACGGCCTCGGCCGGGTCACCGGCGCGATGGCGCAGGACTTCGAGCGGATGGAGACCGAGGTCAAGGGTGCCGCTGTCAGTGGCGACGGCCCCGTGGGCAAGGTCGGCTGACCGGCGTGCGACCGGCCCGGAACCCCCGGGGCGGCCGCACCCCCCGAGTCACCCGTGATCCGGGCCCGTACCGCGCGTCGGTACGGGCCCGGACCCGTCTGGCGTGGTGACCGCGCGGAACGGTAGAACGGTGACATGTCGTCACTGACGGAACACCCCGCCGCGTGGACCCGGACCGACGTCCCCGAGGGGCTCGGCCTCGGCACCCTCCTGCCCGAGCCCGACGGGTACCGGCTGGAGGCCGGGGAGGTCGTCGTGGAGGGCGACGAGCGGTTCCTCACCCGGTTCACGGTCCGCGCCGACCTGGCCTGGACGACGCGGGAGGTCCGCGTCGAGGTCGTCACCGCCCGGGGAGCGGAGTCGGTCACGCTCACCGTGCGCGGAGGCACCTGGACCGACGGCGAGGGCAGACCCAGACCCGACCTCGTGGGGTGCCTGGACGCGGACGTCGCCGCGACCCCCCTCACCAACACCCTCCCGATCCGGCGCCTGGGGCTGAACCCCGGCGAGTACCGTGACATCGCGGTGGCCTGGATCGACGTCCCCTCCCTGCGGATCCGGCGCGTCCGCCAGCGATACACCCGCCACCCCTCCGAGGGCGGCCTGGAGCGCTACACCTACCGCGACCCCCAGCGCGGCGAGTACCGGCTGTCCGTGGACTCCGAGGGGCTGGTCGTCGACTACGAGCGGTTCGCCCGGCGGGTCGGCTCCCAGACATGAGGTCCCGCACCCCGGAGTGCGCGCACCGCGCCGGACCGGCGATAATCGGCGGGCACACCCACCACACCCACAGGGGACCGCAGTGACCGAAACCGAGCTGAGCCAGGCCCGCCGCGAGATCATCCGCGACCTCGACGTTCCCGCGCGCTTCGACGTCCACGCCGAGATCGAGCGGCGCGTCTCCTTCCTCGCCGAACGCCTGACCACCACCGGGGCCGCGGCACTCGTGCTCGGCATCAGCGGCGGCGTCGACTCGCTCACCACCGGCCGCCTCTGCCGCCTCGCCGTGGACCGCGTCCGCGCTTTTGGGCACACCGCCGAGTACGTGGCCATGCGCCTTCCCTACAAGGTGCAAAAGGACGAGGAGGACGCCACCCGCTCCGTCGGGTTCACCGCCCCCGACCGCTGCCTCACCGTGGACGTCGGCCCGGCCAGCGACGCCATGGCGGACTCCCTCACGGCCTCCGGGATGTCCTACGCGAGCGTGTCCTCCGAGGACTTCGTGGTCGGCAACGTCAAGGCCCGTCAGCGGATGATCGCCCAGTACGCGGTGGCGGGCGGTCTCGGCGGACTCGTCGTCGGCACCGACCACGCGGCCGAGGCGGTGACCGGCTTCTTCACCAAGTACGGCGACGGCGGGGTCGACCTGGTCCCCCTGACCGGTCTGACCAAGCGTCGCGTGCGCGCCGTGGCCGCCGCGCTCGGGGCCCCCGACGACCTGGTGAACAAGGTGCCCACGGCGGACCTGGAGACCCTTTCCCCGGGCAAGCCCGACGAGGAGGCACTCGGCCTCACCTACGAGCAGATCGACGACTTCCTGGAAGGGCTGCCGGTCGCCGAGCACGTCGAGACGGCCCTCGTCGACCGCTACCGGGCCACCGGTCACAAGCGCGCGCTGCCCACCCCGCCCCCCTCGGCCTGAGTCACCTTCCCCGCGCCGGCGGTGGTGTCAGCACCACCGCCGGCGGGCGGGTGGACCGCCCCGTGGAGAGTGGGACCAGAGCCATCGCGGCGCACCCCGCCGCGAACCTAGGGTCGTATTCGACGACGCACTGGCGGGGACGGCCCCTTCCGTCCCTCCCGAGGCCCGTCGGACCACGTGTCGTCGCCCCCTGAGCCCGGTCGGCGCGACACCTCCTCCACCGCGCGGCGTCCGCACGCTCCCGTGGTGGACACGACCCGGGAGCGACCGATGACCACGACCCTCCGACCACGCGCCAGGGGCGGGACGCCGGTCCTGCCGGCGCCCCCGTCCGGTTCGCCCGCCCTCCCCGTGCCCGGGCGCCGTCCCGGACCCGGGCACGCCTCCCCTTCCCGACCCGGCCGCGACCGTTTCCTCGACGTCCTCCGCCTGCTGGTCATGGTGCTGGTCGTCCTCCAGCACTGGTGGTTCCCCGTCCTCGGCGACGGACCCCGGGGCCTGTCCACCGACAGCGTGCTCTCCGTGCCGGGCGCGTCCGCCATGACGTGGGTCTCCCAGGTCATGCCGCTGATCTTCTTCGTCGGCGGCGCGGCCAACCTCATCAGCCGGCGCTCGGCCTCGTCCGGCGGCGTCGCGCCCACGACCTGGGTGGCGCGGCGGCTGCGCAGGCTCGCCTGGCCGGTCGTCCCGCTCGCGGCGGTGTGGCTCGCCGCCACCCACCTGCTGGCCCTGGGCGGCGTGCCGGAACAGCCGGTGGCGGTCGCCGCGGGGGCCGCGGGGATCGTGCTGTGGTTCCTGGCCGTGTACGTCCTGGTGGTCGTGGCGACCCCGGTGCTCCTCCCGCTTCAGGACCGGTTCGGCTGGCGGGTGGCGGCGGGGCTGTTCGCCGGTGCCGCCGCGGTCGACCTGACCCGCTTCGCGACCGGGGTGGACGGCTTCGGTTACGCGAACGTGGTCTTCGTGTGGCTGGGCGTGCACCAGCTCGGCCTCCTGTACGGGGCGGGGGCCCTGCGTCCGCGCCGGGCCGGAGCGCTGGCGGCGGGCGGCGCGGTCGCGGTGACCGCCCTGATGCTGACCGGTCAGTACTCGCCGAACATGACGGGCGTGTTCGCCATGGAGGCCTCCAACGCCGGTCCGCCGACCCTGGTCCTGGCCGCGCTCGGCGCGGTACAGGTCGGGGCGGCGGTCCTGCTCCGCCGGTGGATCACCGCCTGGGCCGACCGCCCCGGCCCCGCGCGCGTCCTGGACGGGGTCTGCCCGAAGCTGATGACCGTGTACCTGTGGCACATGCTCCCGGTCAGCCTCGTCGCCGGAGTCCAGGTCTACGTCTTCGGTGTCGACACCCCCGAGCCCCTGACGGCCGCGTGGCTCGGGTGGGGTCTGGCGGGGACCGCGGCGCTACTGCCGCTGACCGCCGCGCTGGCCTGCCTCACGGCGCGGTTCGAGACACCCCCGGCACCGTTGCGCGGAGCTCCGGGGACGCTCCGCGCACTGGCGGCGGCCGCGCTGGTCGGAGGAGGCCTGGGCGTGCTGGTGGCGGCCGGACTCGGTACGGGGTGGACGCCCGTGCTCGGCATGGGGGCCGTGGTGGCCGGTCTGCTGTTCACCCGGGGCGCACACGGTGTCCGAGCGGTCGACTTCCCACGTCCCTGGCACGTCGTGTGGCCCGGAACGGTTCGGGCACGGTAGACCGATACACGTGGATCCCACACGTATCGCGTTCGAACGGCGCGGCACCGGGCGCCCGCTGGTCCTGCTGCACGGCCTGGGCGACCGGCGTCAGTGCTGGCGCGCCGTGACGGCCGGACTCGTCGGGGAGTACGAGGTGGTCTGCGTCGACCTCCCCGGTTTCGGGGCCTCCCCGGCGCCGGAGCCCGGTGATCCCTACGACGTCGGGACGCTCACCGACGCGCTCCAGGGGTTCTGCGAGCTGCACGGCTTGGACCGGCCCCACCTCGCGGGCAACTCGCTCGGTGGGTCGGTCGCCCTGGAACTGGGGGTGCGCGGGGTCGCCGGTTCGGTGACCGTGTTCTCTCCCGTCGGTTTCTCCGCCGGGTTCTCGCGGTCCGGGATCCACGCGTTCGGTGCCCTCACCCGCCTGGTCGCCCGTGTCCCGGGGCCCCTCAAGGAGCGGATCGCCGACAGCGCCCCGGCCCGGGCGCTCGCCCGCGCCGTCCTGCGCGGGAACCCGTCCACGCCCGAGGCCAGGTCGGTCCGGTTCGGGGTCGGCGCACTGGAGCCGGGGTCGCCCTTCGTCCGGATGATGCCGAGCGTCGCCGAGTACGCGTTCACGCCCCGCTCCCTCGACTGCCCCGTCACCATCGCCTGGGGCGACCGGGACCGGACGCTGTCGCCGTCCGGCGCCGTGTGCGCACGCCGACGCGTGCCCCACGCGCGCATGGTGTCGCTGATCGGCAGCGGGCACATCCCCATGGCCGACGATCCGCGCACGGTCGCCGACCACATCCGGTGGACCTGCCGGACCGCCGACCGGGACCGGGTGCTCCCGGGCTGACCCGGGGCCGGGCCCTGGGGCGGTCGCCCGAGGGGGCTACCGTCCGGGCGCTGGCAGGGTTCTGCACGACGAGGCGAGCCGCGTAGCGAGGAACGAGCGATAGGCGTGGCCGAGGATGAGGAATCCCTGCCTTCGGGGCGCTCGACGAGAGCGAGTACCGCGCCGCAGGCGATGCTCCTATGGGTGTCAAACGGCTTGGGTGAGGTCTTTGCGTGGGGTGCCGCAGACGGTGCTGGTGGTGCGGATCGACCGCATCAGGACGGGATAGACCTCGCGGGCCACATAGCGTTTGAGGCAGCGCATGATCTCCTTCGTGGACAGCCCATCGCGGGTGCGGCGTTCGACGTAGGCGCGGGTGCGCCCGTCGCAGCTCATCCGGGTCAGCACGATGGTGTGCAGCGCGTGGTTGGCGGCCCGGTCACCGCCCCGGTTGAGCCGGTGCCGGTCCCGCCTGCCGGAGGAGGCCGGGATCGGTGCGGCCCCGCACAGGTGGGCGAAGGCCGCCTCCGAACGCAGCCGGTCGGGGTTGTCCCCGGCGGTGGCCAGTAGCTGCCCGGCCACCTCGGGGCCCACCCCCTTGAGGTTCAGCAGGCCAGGAGCGGTCTGGGTAGTCAGGGGCTTGAGGTGGGTGTCGAGCTCGGTGATCTCCTCGTCCAGGGCACCGATTCGCTTGGCCAGGCGGCGCAGCGCGGCCTTGGTCGCCTGGGTCGGGTCGGCCAGGTCCGGCCCGGGCCGCAGCCGGGCGCACGCCTGGACCAGGGCCTTGGGTGAGAGCCCGCGCAGCGTCGAGCGGAGCTGTTCGGGAGCGGTGACCAGCAACTGGTGGAGCTGGTTGAGGGCCTGGGTGCGGGCTTTGACCGCTGAGCGGCGTGCCACGCGCAGGGCGCGGATGGACTCCACAGCGCCGTCGCGGGTCTTGGGGGTGCCGCTGGCCCGGCCGGAGGCCACTGCTTGGGCGGCGGCGTAGGCGTCGATGGGGTCGGACTTGCCCTTGGACCGGCGTGTCTTGCGGTCGGGGCGGTCGACCTCCACGACCCTCAGGCCGGTGCGGGTCAGGGTGCGGGCGAGTTCAGCGCCGTAGGAACCGGTGCCCTCCACGCCGATGGCGGCCAGGGGGCCGAAGGAGTCCAGCCAGGTGAGCAGTTGTTGGTAGCCGGTGCCGGTGGCGTCGAACTCCTTGTCGGCCAGGTGGCGGCCCAGGTGGTCGATGACGGCGGCGTGGTGGGTGTCGTGGTGGGTGTCCACGCCCGCTGTGACTTTCAGGGCTTGATCGGTCATGCTGGTTACCGCTGTCCTGTCGTTGGTTCCGGTGGGGTGGCACGCGTCGGCCGGGCGGGCGGACAAGACTGTGGTGGGGCTTGTTGGGCCAAGCTCCTATGAGGTCACATGCCCGTCCGGTCGTGTGCGGTGGTTTCCCCGTACGGGTCGACAGATCGTCTGCGAGACAGTCGCTGAGGGCGTCAGTCCGTTGGTGGGTCAGAGCCCGTTGGAGAAGCCACCACACATCCTCACAGTCCGTTGAGGGTGGTGGAGGGCGACGGGCGGGCCGAAGCGAAGCGGCAGGCCCAAGGAAAACAGAGCTCACGCCCCGGCCGGGGTCTCCGCGCTGTGGACCAGATGCGAGTCCAGGACGCACCAGGCCCAGTCGTCGCCGGGCTCGGCGGAGAACATGACGGGGTGGCCGAACGCGGTCGCGTGCGCGCTGGCGTGGCGATCGGGGGAGTCGTCACAGCAGCCCACGAAGCCGCACCCGGCACAGATCCGCAGGTGGACCCAGTCGCGCTTGCCCCTGCGGAGGCAGTCGGTGCAGCCGGGGCTCTTGGGAAGGACGGGTGAGAGGTCCTCCATGTGCGCGCACGCGGCGTCGGGGTCGGGGGAGAACCGGGTGACCACGGTCGGGTCGGGGTGCCCGCGGTGCGTGTGGTCGATGCCGAGGAGGTCCAGGACGGTCCCGCCCAGCGGCTCGGTCGCCGCCCGGTGCGGGTCCACGATCCGCTGGACGTTGGCGTCGTACAGGCCCACGATGTCCGGGGAGTCGGTCGGACGCACCACGATCGGCACGCCCGGCGCCAGGCCGTTGAGGATGTGGGCGATGTGGGTGGCCTCCTCCGACGAGTTCTCCGCGATGACGATGAGCCGCACGCGGTCCATGTCGATCTCGTGCAGGACGCTCGCCTTGGTGACCTCACCGCGCACGACGGTGTGGCCGAAACCCTCCGCGTCGGCCGCGAGGTCGGGGCTGAGCGTGGTCACCGTCGACGGGACTCCGTTGGCGTTCAGGTAGGCGCCCAGGTTCCGGGCGACCGGCCCCCATCCGGAGAGCAGGACGCGGTCGCGCGTGTCGTCGGCCTTCCCGGCGGGCTCGGCGGCGGGGGCGCCCGCGCGCTCGGGCAGGCGGTGGGAGATCGCCTCGCCGAGAGCGCCGAGCGCGGGTGTCAGGGTCATCAGGGCCACGGTGACGGCCACGAGGAGCTGGTCGCCCTCGGGGCCCATTCCGGCGGGGGAGAGCCCGTACTCGGCACCGGAGCGCTGGAGCACGAAGGAGAACTCGCCGATCTGCGCGAGCATGAAGGCCGACGCGACCGCCGTACGGGTGCCCACCCGCAGCGACGAGACCGCCGCGAAGGTCGTCGCCACCTTGACCACCACGACCACGATCGCGGCGATCAGGACCATCCACCACAGCTCGGCCAGGACGGAGACGTCGAGCAGCATGCCGACCGACACGAAGAAGACGGCGCTGAAGATCATCTGGAGCGGCATGATCTCGCTGAGCGCGTGGGCGCTGTGCCGCGACTCGCTCAGCACCATGCCCGCCAGGAAGGCGCCCAGGGCGTTGCTGACCCCGGCGAGCGAGGTCAGGTAGGCCACCCCGAGCGCGATGGCCACGACCGACAGCAGGAAGATCTCCGGTGAGCACAGCCGCGCGATGCGCTCCAGCAGCGGCGGCATGACCTTGCGCGCCACCACGATGACGGCGGTGAGCACCAGGGCCGCGGTTCCGAGGGCCTGGACGATGCCCCAGGTCCCGTCGCCCTCCCCGCCCAGGATCGGGATGAGCAGGACCATGACGACGATGGCGAGGTCCTGGAGGATGAGGGTGCCGACGGACGCCTGGCCGACGGGGCGCTGCGTGATCCCCTTGGCGGCGATCACCTTGAGCACGATCGCCGTGGAGGACAGGGCGACCAGGAAGCCGGTGAAGACGCCGACGCGCCAGTCGAGACCGAACAGCAGGCAGAGCCCGGACACCACCGCGGTGGTCAGCGCGACCTGGAGGGTGCCGCCGCCCAGGACGAACCTCTTGATCCTTCCCAGGCGTTCGATGGAGAACTCCACGCCGATGGTGAACAGCAGCAGCATCACGCCGATGTCGGCGGCCGCCTCCACCTGTGCCTCGTCGGCGACCACTCCGAGCTGGTGCGGGCCGATGAGGACGCCCGCGAGGAGGAAGCCCACGATCGGGACGACCCTCAGCCGGACGAAGAGGGCGCCGATCAGTCCCGCCGCGACCAGCAGCGCGACGATCGGTCCGAGGTAGACGGGGGTCTCCCCCGCGGCGAGCATCATCAGGCGCCTCCTTCTCACTGCCCGGTTCCGGCACGTCGAGCGGCCGCCGCCGACCGGCGCCGACGTCCCCCTGGTCCGGTGGTGTCCACTCGGAGCGTACCGAGGTGGGTTCCCACGCGTCCCGGTGGCCTCGCCGGTCGCGTGGGACCACGGGAGGGGCCACCGGCTCCGCCCGGTCGGGGACGACGTGCGGGAACCGGTCCTCGGGAGGGCGGAAGGGGCGGTCCACAGGCGTCGGTGGGCCCTTCCCGGGGGTGGGGCGGCGCGGATATCGTGAACCGCGTACCGATTCGTGGAAGAGGCAGTGGATTGATGACATCACGACGTCCCGGACCGGGGCACCCCGACTGGTTGCGGACCGAGGAACGGCGCCTGTACTCCTTCGCCGCGGGTGCGGTCGCGGCCGACGGCTTCGGCTGGCTGGACGCGCGCGGTCGGGTGGAGCCGGACCGGCCCACCGCCACCTGGATCACGGCGCGCATGACGCACGTGTTCTCCCTGGCGTCCCTGCGTGGTGAGGAGGACGCCGGGCGCCTGGCCGACCACGGGGTGTCCGCTCTCGCCGGGCCGTTGCGGGACTCCGTGTGGGGCGGCTGGTTCGAGGAGGCACCCACTGAGCAAGCTCTTTGGGAGCGCTCCCATGCAGTGGGTGGGATCGAGGACCGAGCGCCCGGCGGCCTCCGCAAGTCCGCCTACACGCACGCCTTCGTCGTCCTCGCCGCGTCGAGCGCCGTCCTCGCCGGCCGTCCCGGCGCGCGCGACCTGCTGGACGAGGCGCTCCGGGTGGTCGACACCCGTTTCTGGGAGGAGTCGGCGGGCGCCGTCCGGGAGAGCTGGGACCGGGGGTGGACCGAGACCGAGGACTACCGGGGCGCCAACAGCAACATGCACTGTGTGGAGGCGTTCCTGGCCGCGGCCGACGCGACCGGTGACCACGGGTGGACGCGCAGGGCGCTCGCCATCGCCGAACGGCTCGTGCACGGGGTGGCCGCCGAGTACGCCTGGCGGCTGCCGGAGCACTTCACCGCCGACTGGCGGGCGCTTCCCGACCACAACCGGGACCGGCCGGACGACCCGTTCCGGCCCTTCGGCAGCACCACCGGCCACCTCCTGGAGTGGGCGCGACTGCTGGTCCATCTGGAGGCGTCCCTGAGGCAGGCGGGGGACCCCGTGCCCCCCTGGTTGCACGAGGACGCCGTCCGCCTCTTCGACCACGCCGTCCGCCGGGGCTGGTCCGCGGACGGGGAGGACGGGTTCGTCTACACGCTGGACTGGGCGGACACCCCCGTCGTGCGTGAACGCATGCACTGGGTGGTCGCCGAGGCCACGATGGCCGCGTGGGCGCTCGGCGCGCGGACCGGGGACGACGCCTACGCACGCCACTACGACCGCTGGTGGGTGTACGCCGACCGCCACCACCTCGACCGCGAGCACGGGAGCTGGCACCACGAGCTCGACCCGGCCGGTCGTCCCTCGGGCGCGGTGTGGCCGGGCAAACCGGACGTCTACCACGCCTACCAGGCGGCACTCCTGCCCCAGGTCGGCCTGGCCGGTTCCCTGGCCGCCGCGCTCGGGAACGGTTCCGAGGCAGTCCCCGACGAGCGCGTGACCACGGGCGGAGGAACGGCGTGAGCGGCCCGAGCGCCCGGCTGGTGGTGGTCGGGGAGAACGTCATGGACCTGTTGCCCACGTCCCACGGACCCGACGTCCTGCGCGCCGTTCCGGGCGGCGGGCCCGCCAACACGGCGGTGGCCGCCGCCCGCCTGGGCACGCCGACCCGTCTGCTGGCGAGGATCGGGGCCGACGGGTTCGGTGAGCGTATCCGCGAGCGCCTCCTGCGGGAGGGACTCGATCCGGGCGGACTGCTCGCCGCCGACGAGCCGTCCGCCCTGGCGGTGGCCACGGTCGGCCCGGACGGGGCGGCCCGCTACGACTTCCGGATGGACGACGCGGCCGACTGGCGATGGCGCGCCGGGGAGCTGCCTGATCGGCTGGAACCGGAGGTCAGGGCCGTGCACGCCGCATCGGTGGCCCTGTTCCGGGAGCCGGGGGCCGCACGGATCGAGGCGCTGCTGCGGCGCGAGCACGGGAGGGGCCGCGTCACGATCACGCTCGACCCGAACATCCGTCCCGACGTCATCGGTGACCCGGCCGAGGCCCGTGCCCTGGCGCTGCGCCACGCCGCGCAGGCGCACGTGGTCAAGGCGAGCGACGAGGACCTGGCCTTCCTTCATCCCGAGCTGTCCCCGGTGCGGGCCGCTCACGCGATCGCCGCCCTGGGCCCGGCACTGGTCGTGGTCACCTTGGGGGCGGAGGGCGCCGTCGCCGTCACCCACTCCGGTGAGGTGCGGGTCCCCGCGCCCAGGGTCCCGGTGGTCGACACCGTGGGCGCGGGCGACGCCTTCATGGGCGCCCTCCTGCACGGGCTCGACCGAGCCGGCCGGCTGGGGGAGGGACCGCGCGCCCGCCTGGCCGGTCTGGGCGACGGCGACGTTCGCGCGTTGCTGACCCTCGCGACAGCGGCCGCCGCGTGCGCGGTGACCCGCGAGGGGGCCGATCCGCCCCGGTCGGACGAACTCGCCGCCGTGTTGGGGGAGGTGGGCGCCAGGGACACCGTCGGCTGACACGAACGAGGCGGGCGCCGGAGGCCGTTGGTCGAGGGCGCCGGAGGCCCACGGCGGGCAGGCCCTAGGGGAGCCCTTCCCCGGTCTGGGCGGCCAGGTGGTCCACGACGTCGGTGATGCGGCCCCGCCGCTCCAGGTACGCGCGCTGGCGGGCGGCGCCCGACCCGGCGGCGCGCACCCGGTCGAGCAGCCCGACCACGAGGTCGGCGTCCCGGTTCGCCTCCAGTCCAGGCAGAGCCGCACCGAGCATCCGGTCCATGGCGAGGAACCCCGGTAGGGACTCGCCGGTCAACGGGTCGGGCACCCGCCCTTCCAGGCCGTCGCGGGCGGCCCGCCAGATGGCGGCGCGCAGTGCCGGGGCGTCGATCTCCGGTACGGGCACCCCGTCGCGGATGTCGGTGAGTGCCCGGGAGACCAGTCCCCGGGTCAGCGCGGCGAAGAGCAGCGCCTCGTCGGCGGTGGCGGCGACGTCGCCCACGCGGATCTCCAGCGTGGGCAGGTGGTCGGAGAGACGGACGTCCCAGTAGACCATGTGCCGGTCGAGGATCGCTCCGCTCCCGGCGAGCGCGCTGACGGCGCGTTCGTGTTCGGCGAGGGAGCGGAAGAGCGGCGGAGGACCGGCCGACGGGAGCCGGTTCCAGGTGATGGTGCGCCAGCTGGCGTATCCGGTGTCCCGGCCCGCCTGGAACGGCGAGTTGGCCGACAGCGCCACGAGGAACGGAAGCCATCGGCGCAGGTGCCCGCCGACCTCGACGGCGGTCCCGCGGTCGGGGATGCCGACGTGGATGTGGCAGCCGCACACCACATGGGATTCGCGTAACGCGCCGAAGTGGGTGGCGATGTCCGCGTACCGCCGCCCGTCGCTGACCCGGGCCTCCGCCGGGTCGCCCAGGACCGGGGTGCCGGAGGCGACGACCGCCAGCCCGGCCCCGGCGGCGGCCCGGACCAGTTCGAGGCGGGCCGAGCGGAGGAAGCGCGCCGCGTCCTCGGAGGTGTCGCACACGGGGCTGTTGGCCTCCACCTGGGTGCGGGTGAACTCACCGCACAGGTGTCCGTTGAGGTGGCGGACGTTCGCCAGGACGTCGGGGGCCCGGGACAGGATGCGTCGGCTGCGGGGGTCGACGACGAAGAACTCCTCCTCGACACCGAACGTGGGAGGGCCCGTCCGCGCGTCGGCACGGGCGCCGACCGGTGAGCGTTCCCGCGTGCCGTGCGCGGCCAGGAAGCGGTTCTCCATAGACGTGGATCCCTTCTGGTGTCCCGTCCCCCGGCCCCGGGGGAGCGTCTCGCACTGGATATCCCGTGCCGGGCGCCCGCGACAGTGTCCCCGGGAGGACAAAACGCTATCCGAGGGCCGTTATGCCCTAAATGTCGGTATCGCGTGGCGGTGTTGTCGGGAGATTACGGCTTGATAACCGGCCGGTGGCCGCCGAGGGGCTTGGAGGTGAGTCCGTCGCCACCCCCTCCTGTGACTCGTGCCACCATCCCCGTGTGGAGGATGCGCAGGTGAACGCTCTGGTGCCACACTGGGCGCCCCGGCCGACACAGTGCCCGCCCACCCGTCCGGAGACGCCGCGCACCCGTTCCGTGCGACTCCGTCCGGGGATCGGTGAATCGACCAGTATGTGTGCTCGCACCTGCCGTAACGGGGTCCTCATGTGCGATCGTCGGCGTGTGGCTGGCAGGAACACGGACCCCCAGGACATCCGCCTCCGGGGTCGGGACGAAGAGCAGCGGATCCTCGCGGACGCACTGGACGGAGCGAGGTCCGGGAGCGGTGTGTCCGTCCTCCTCTCCGGAGGACCCGGACGCGGCAAGACCGCCCTCCTCGATCACGTGCGCTCGTCCGCCGACGGCCTCACCGTCCTGCACGCGGCCGGGGTCCCCTCCGAGAACGACCTCCCGCTCGCCGGACTGCACCGGCTCCTGCGCCCCGTCGAGGCCGCGGCCGAGCGGCTCGCCGCGCACCGCCGCGACCTCCTCCTCGGCGCCCTCACCCAGGGCATCCTCCAGGCCCCGGACCGGTTCGCCCTCTACACGGCGGTCCTCGACCTCCTCCGCCGCGCCGCCGAGGAGCGCCCGGTCCTGGTCTGCGTCGACGACGCCGACCAGCTCGACGCCCCCTCCCTGGAGGCCCTGTCCTTCGTCGCGCGTCGTCTGTCCGGGCTCCCCGTCTCGGCCGTGTTCACCGCCCGCGGCGGCCACGGCAAGCCCTCGGGCGCAGACCATGACGAGCCCGCCCCCGACACCCTCGTCCCCGGCGTCGCCGAACGCGTCCTCCCGCCCCTGGCAGAGCGCGCGGTCCACGACATCCTCACCGACCGGGCTCCCCTCACCCCGGCGTCGGGCGTGCGCACCGTCCTCGTCCGGGCGGCCCACGGCAACCCGGCGGTGGCCATCAGCCACCTGCGGTCCCTGTCCGACGTCCAACTGCGCGGGGAGGCGCCGCTCCCCGAACCGCTGCGCCTCCCCACCCGGTTGCGTTCCGCCCTGCTCACCGCCTACCGCGGACTCCCCGAGGAGGTGCGCCACCTCCTCCTCGTCGCCGCCCTGGCCACGGACCCCGGCGTGCGCCTGCTGACCGAGGCCGGCGGCAACCCCGACCTGACCGTCCACGACCTGGAACCCGCCGAGGAGCTCGGGCTGATCCGGGTCGAGGGCGCGATCGTCGTCTTCCCCGACCCCCTCGTCCGCGAGGCCATCGCCCAGGACGCCCCCGCGGGACGCCTGCGCGCGGTCCACGGCGCGCTCGCCGGCGCGATCGACCCGGAGTACGCCCCGATCGAGTTCTCCCGCCACGCCGCGGCCGGCGCGGGCGCCCCCGACGCCGGGCTCGCCGACGCCGTCGAGGCCGCCGCGTCGCGCGCCCAGCGGCTGGAGGGCCCGAGCGCCGCCTCCCACGCCCACGAGCGCGCCGCCCACCTGACCCCCGATCCCGATGTCCGCGCCTGCCGTCTGGCCACCGCCTCCTACCAGGCCTACTCGGGCGGCGGCACCGCCCGTGCGGCGCGCCTGCTCGACCAGGCCCGTCCGCTCGCCGTGTCCGACCGCCGCCGCGCGATCATCGACCTCGTCGACGCCCAGCTGTCCATGCGGGGCGGCAACGCCATCGACGCCGCCGAACGCCTGCTCGCCGTCGGCCGGGAGCTGATCGCGCACGACCGTGCCCTGGCCCTGCGCGCCCTGGTGCGCTCCGCGGACTCCGCGTCCCTGGCGGGCGACCCGGTCCGCCACGGCCGGGCCGCCGAGCTGGCCGTGCCCTTGGTGCGTCCCGACGACTCCGCGTCGATGCGCCTGGTCGCCGCCTTCCTCAAAGGGTGCGCCCTGTCCTTCCGGGGCGACTACGTGACCTCCACCCCGCTCCTGCGGGAGGCCGTGCGGCTGTCCGAGGGCATGGACAAGCCCTCCGAGCTCATCTGGGCGGGGGTCAGCGGGCTCCGGCTCGGGGACGCGCCGTTCGTGCGCGCGGTGACCACCCGGGCCGTGGACGTGGGCACCGCTCAGGGCGAGTACGCGATCGTACCGGCCGCACTCGGTTTCCAGGTCTTCTCCGAGTTCTGGAGCGGCCGTTTCCCCTCCGCGGCGGGGCACGCGCTCCACGGCCTCAGGGCGGCGCGCGAGTACGGGCAGCCGGTGTGGGCGACGCAGCACCTCGCCTCCCTGGCGATGATCGCCGCCATCCAGGGGGATGTCGACACCTGTCGTATCCGGGCGCGCGCGGTGACCACCCAGGCCGGGGAGAAGAGCCTCGGTCTTCCGGCCGCTCTGGCGGCCTGGGCGCTGGCCGTCCTGGAGCTGTCGCGCGGCAACGCGGCCGACGCCTTCTTCCGGCTGCGCGCCCTGGTCCACGCCGGTCCTGGGCACGGGCACCCCACGATGCGCCTGCTCACAGCCCCGCACTTCGTGGAGGCGGCCACCAGGATGGGGGAGACCGAGTGGGCCCGCACCTCGCTGGCCGGTTACGAGCGGTGGGCGGAGGGGATCGGGAGCCCGAGCGCCCGAGCCCTGGCGGCGCGCGGCCGCGGGTTGCTGGCGACGGGGGACGAGGCCGCCGACCACTTCGAGAACGCGCTGGCCCTGCACCGGGAGAGCGGTGACGACGACGTCGAGCAGGCACGCACCCACCTGCTGTTCGGCGCCTTCCTGCGTCGAGCCCGCCTGCCCGGTCGGGCGCGCGAGCACCTGTACGACGCGGTGGAGTCCTTCGAGCGCTTCGGCGCGCGGCTCTGGGTCCGCCAGACGCGGGCCGAGTTGCGGGCGATCGGAACCGCCGAGCGCGACCCCGACGCGTCCGCCACCAGCGACCTGACCGCCCAACAGCAGCAGATCGCCCGGTTGGTCGCCGAGGGCGCGACCAACCGCGAGGTCGCCGCGCACATGTTCATCAGTCCGCGCACGGTCGAACACCATCTGCGCGGCATCTTCCGCAAGCTCAACATCAGATCCCGGGTGGATCTGGCCCGTCTCCTCAACTGACGCGGGGCGGGCTCCACACCCTCGGAGCCCGCCGCACGGCCCGAACCCCCCGGGGCACGCATCCCCACTGGCCCGGCCACGACGGAGTGGACGGGCACCCGACCCGTACCAACTGGTCGGTACGTACCTCCGGACGGCAACCGCGAGAGAGGCAGTCATGACAACGACCGCAGGCGATCAGCTCCTGAGCGCGGACGGGGTGACCGTGCGCTTCGGGGGCCTGACCGCCCTCGACGGCGTCGGACTCCGGGTCGCGCCCGGGACCGTCGTCGGGCTGATCGGGCCCAACGGTGCCGGTAAGACCACGCTGTTCAACGTCCTCTCCGGTGTCCTGCGCCCCAGCGCCGGGACACTCTCCTGGAAGGGGAGGCCCCAGCCCGGACGCGGCCCCCACCGCCTGGCCCGCTCCGGGATCTCCCGCACCTTCCAGGGGCTCAACCTCTTCGCGAACATGACGGTCCTGGACAACGTCGTCGCGGGCGCCGACCGCCTCGCGCGTGGCGGACCCCTGTCGATGGTCACCGGCCTGGGACGGCACCACCGGGACGAGCGCGCACTCCGGACACGCGCCCTGGCCACCCTCGACCGCTTCGGCGTGGCGGAGCACGCCCACCGCCTGCCCGCAACCCTGCCCTACGGGATCCAGAAGCAGGTCGCCCTGGCGCGTGCCTGCGTCAGCGATCCCGAACTCCTCCTTCTGGACGAACCGGCCAGTGGGCTGTCCGGACGGCAGATGGACACGCTGGCCGAGCAGATCCGCTCCTTGAGCCGAAACATGGCGGTCGTGCTCGTCGAGCACCACATGGACCTGGTCATGGACGTGTGCGACCACATCGTCGTGCTCGACTTCGGCCGGGTCATCTCCACCGGGACCCCCGACGAGGTCCGCGCCGATCCCGCCGTCACGCGCGCCTACCTCGGCGCCTCCGCCGACGGCCCCGACACCGCCCCGGACACCGACCGGAGCGCCACCCCCACCGATGACGGAGCGGCCCGATGAGCACCGAACCCCTCCTGCGCGTGGACGGCCTCCACGCCCACCACGGCGCCGTCCGGGCCCTCGACGACGTCTCGCTCGCCGTCCCCGCGCGGGGTATGTGCGCCGTCCTCGGCGCCAACGGCGCCGGCAAGACCACCCTCCTGCGCACGCTCACCGGCCTCCACCCGGCCACCTCCGGCCGGGTCCTGCTGGACGGGGAGGACCTCACCCGCCTGCCCGCGGAACGCGTCATCACCCGAGGGCTCGCCCATGTGCCGGAGGGCGGCGGCGTGATCGTCGAACTCACCGTCGAGGAGAACCTCCGACTGGGGGCGCTCTGGCGCTCCTCCTGGCGCGACACGGCGGCGATGGACGAGGTCATGGACCTCTTCCCACCGCTCGTCGAGCGCCGTCACCGGCTCGCCAGCACCCTGTCCGGGGGCGAGCGCCAGATGCTCGCCATCGGCCGCGCCCTCATGGCCAGGCCGCGTGTCCTGCTCCTGGACGAGCCCTCCCTCGGCCTGGCGCCCCTGGTCACCCAGAAGATCCTCACCCTCCTGCGCGACCTGCGCGACGGCACGGGGCTCACCGTCGTGCTCGTCGAGCAGAACGCCGCCGGGGCGCTGTCGGTCACCGACCACGGCTTCGTCCTGAACCAGGGCCGCGTGGTCACCGAGGGGAGTTCCGCCGAACTGCTCGCCGACGACCGCACGCGCCACGCCTACCTCGGCTTCTGAGGAGACCCCCATGACCCACTTCGTCAACCTGACCCTCAACGGGCTGGCGTCCGGGGCCGCCTACGCGGCGCTCGCGCTCTCCCTCGTCATCATCTACCAGGCGACGCGCCTGGTGAACTTCGCCCAACCGGCGCTCGCCCTGATATCGGTGTACACCGCCTACACCGTCACCCAGCTCACCGGCTCCTACTGGATCGGGTTCGCCGCGGCGCTCTTTGCCGGTCTGGTGGCCGGGGCGCTGGTGGAGCGGGTGATCATCCGGCCCATCGCGCGCACCTCGGAGCTCAACGCCGTCATCGTCACCCTCGGACTCCTCCTGGTCGTCCAGGGCGCGGTCGGGATGGTGTGGGGCAACGAGCAGCACGCGCTGGGCTACGCGTTCAGTTACGTGGGGCGCTTCTCCCCGGCCGACGCCTTCGCGCTCGCCTCGGTCGCCGCCGTGGCCGGGCTCCTGTTCGCCCTGTACCGGTTCACGCCGCTCGGACTGCGCATGCGCGCGGCGGCCTTCCACCCCGAGGCCGCCCGGCTCAGCGGGGTCAGGGTCGGGCTCATGCTGACCGTCGGCTGGGGCGTGGCCGCCTTCATCGGGGCCCTCGCGGGGATGCTCGCCGGCCCGCCCTTCATCTCCCCGAACGCCTTCGACGCCGTGTTCGTGTTCGGCATCACCGCCGCCGTGGTGGGCGGGCTCGACAGCCCCTTCGGCGCACTCCTGGGCGGGATGCTCATGGGCCTGGCCATGTCCTACGTGTCCGGCTACGTGGGGCCCGAGGTGGCCACGCTCGCCGCCCTGGCCGTCGTGGTCCTCGTCCTGAGCGTGCGCCCCGACGGAATCCTGTCCCGCCCGACCGCGCGAAAGGTGTAGCCGCCGTGACCTCACCCACCCGCGAGCGCGCCGAGCGCGCCCCCGCTCCCGTCCCGACCACACCGACCACCCCCGCCGACCGCTGGCGCGCCCTGCCCGCGCCCCTGCGGCACCTGCTGCTGGCCGTGCTCGCGCTCACCGGGGTGTGCGGCCTGGTGCTCGTCACCGGCGACCTGGCAGCCCTGCGGTTCGCCGCCGTCGGGTACACCCTGCTGGCCCTGGCCGGGCTCCAGCTCCTGGTCGGCGGCAGCGGCCAGATCTCCCTGGGCCACGGCGCGTTCCTGATGATCGGCGCCTACGGCATGGCACTGCTGGTCCTGCACCAGCCCATGCTGCCGCTGGCCGCCAACCTGGCGATCGTCGTCGCCGTGTCCGCCGTGGCCGGAGTCGCCGTCGGCACCGCGACGGCCCGGCTGCACGGCCCCTACCTGGCGGGCGCCACGCTCATCCTCGCCGTGGGGCTGCCGGGGCTGGCCCACCGCTACCACGAGGTCCTCGGCGGCAGCAACGGGCTCAACATCCGGGCCGCGGGAGCGCCCCCCTTCCTCGAGGGGATCGTCAGCACCAGCGACTGGAGGGCCCTGGTCGTGTGGACGACCGTGCTGCTGGCCCTCACCGTGCTGGCCACGATCTCCTCCGGCCGTCTGGGCAGACGGATGCGGGCCGTCCGTGACGACGAGACCGCGGCGGCCATGGCGGGCGTCCCGGTCGGTTCGACCAAGGTGGCCGCGTTCGTCATCGCCTCCACCGCGGGCGGACTGGCCGGGGGCCTCCAGGCCTACGTGCTGGGCACCGTCACCCCCGGCAGCTTCACGCTCGCCCTGTCCCTGAGCCTGCTCGCCGCCCTGGTCCTGGGCGGGATCGGCGGCATGTGGGGCGCCCTCTGGGCCGCCCTCGCCCTCGTCTACTTCGAGGTGTGGGCGGCGGACCTGGCCGGTGCCCTCGACCTCGGGCGCGACGTCGAGAACAACCTCCCCGTGGTGTTCTTCGGCGTCGTCCTCATCCTCGTCCTGCGCTTCTGGCCCCTCGGGATCCAGGGCCTGGTCCAGCGCCTCCTCGAGCGACGCGGGTCCTCCGCGTCCGCGCCCACCCCCTGACGAAGGAGAACACCATGCGCATCCGCAAAGGAACGACGGCCGCCACGGCGGCGGCCCTGACCCTGGCCCTGCTGGCCACCGCGTGCACCGGCGCCGGTGAGGTGACCGAGGGCGACGCCGTCGACCTGGACGTCGCTCCGGGCGTCACGGACGACGCCGTCGTCATCGGCAGCCACCAACCGCTGACCGGGCCCGCCGCCCCCGGTTACGCGGCTGTCTCCCAGGGGGCGGCCGCCGTGTTCGACTACGTCAACGACCAGGGAGGGGTGAACGGGCGGCGGATCGACTACCGGCCCGAGGACGACGCCTACGACCCGGCCCAGACGATCGACGTGACCCGGGAGCTGGTGATCGAGGACGAGATCTTCGCGATGGTCGGCGGTCTGGGGACCCCGACGCACACCGGTGTCCTGGACTACCTGAACGACGAGGGCGTCCCCGACGTGTTCCCGTCCTCTGGCGCCCTGGCCTGGAACAACCCGGAGGAGCACCCGCTCACCTACGGGTGGCAGACGGACTACACGAAGGAGGCGAAGATCCAGGGCGAGTACATCGCCGAGAACTTCCCCGGGCAGAGCGTCGGCTACCTGTACCAGAACGACGACATCGGCGTCGACGCCCAGGCCGGGCTCGACCAGTACCTCAGCGAGGAGGTCGTGGCGCGGGAGCACTACGAGACGGAGGTCACCGACCTCGGAGCGCAGATCGCCGAACTGGAGCGCTCCGGCGCCGAGGTGGTCGTGTGCTCGTGCATCCCGGCGTTCGTCGCGCTGGCGCTGCTGGAGTCGGCGAGCATCGGCTACGAGCCGCAGTGGGTGGTGTCCAGCATCGGCGGTGACACCGCGACCCTCCAGGGGCTCCTCGCCCGGTTCACGGAGGGCGGCGACGCCGAGGAGGTGCCCGCGGACGCCTTCCTGGACGGGCTGCTCATCACCAGCTACCTGCCCAGGGTGGAGGACACCGAGGACGAGTGGTCCCAGTTCTTCATCGAGGTGCACGAGGAGTACGGGGACGGCGCTCCGCTGACCAACACGCACCTGTTCGGGATGACCCAGGCGGTGATGTTCGCGCAGGTCCTGAAGTCGGCGGGAGAGGACCTCACCCGCCAGTCGCTCATCGACGCGCTGGAGACGCAGGAGTGGCGCGGACCCGGGCTCGTCCCGTTCAGCTCGTCCGGCGACGACCACGGCGGCCACCAGGGCGTGTACGTCACCCAGTACTCGGAGGGTGACGAGATCGAGCTGGTCCAGGGGGCGCGGGTGACCGACCGCTCCGGTGGGTCCGTCGAGGAGATCGACTTCGAGCGGCTCTCGCCCGAGGAACTCGACTTCCACGACTGACGCGCCCACCTGAACCCGGTCCGAGGCGAAGCGGAGGACCAGGAAGACACGGCGGCCCGGGAACCTTCCCGGGTCGCCGCCGTCCGTCCTAGGCCAGGTCGCGGACGAGGCCGACCGCGGCGTCGGTGTACTGGACGGGCACCGAGCCCGTCTCCAGGACGGAACCGTCGTCGAGAACGCGTTGGGTGAGGAAGTATCGGCCAAGGACCCGGGTGCGTGTGTTGCGGGTGTACACCGCGGGTTCGCCGTAGAGGTCGAGCCTGGTACCGGGGACGTCGGCCCGTCGGAGGGCGGCGTACAGCTGCTTGAGCGCCTCGTCCCGGCGAACGGCCAGCGCGCCGTACGTCGTCACGGCGCGGACACCCGCGTCCGGTCCGGCCGGTACGCGTGTCCACCGGCGTCGGCCCTCTTCCGGGGCGGTCCCTTCCGCGTCGGTGCGTGTACTGGTCATGCTGAGAGGTTCGCACCTGCGACGACGCGAGGGAAGGGAGGATACAAAGAGATCACGCTCTGGGCAGTTCCATACACATCAGTACCGAATTCTTGACAGGGTCGGTACATGGTGGACCGACTGAAGCCCGCGTGGGTCGAGTTTGGCAAGCACGTCCGTCGTCTCCGCACCCAGGCGAACTTGTCCCTCGACCGCCTCGCCCGGCTGACGACGTACTCGGCCACCTACCACAGCAAGATCGAGCGCGCGGTTCGGGCACCCAATGTCGGAATTGTCGAGGCCCTGGACCGGGAACTCGGTACAAGGGGCGCTCTGCTCAGGATGTGGCGGGACGTCGAGCGCTCGGAAAGCGGGTCCTGGTACGAACAGCCGGACGAGTATGAGAAGGAAGCGACTGAGATAAGGTTCTTCCATCCCTTTGTCCTCCCCGGCTTCCTCCAGACCGAGAGCTACTCGCGGATCATCACGTCCCACTCCGTTCCGAACATCGACAGGGAGAGCCTGGAGAAGACCGTCGACATGCGTAAGGCATGGCGGCGGCTCCTGCGGGAGAACGAGGAACTCAGGCTGAGCGTCGTCATCCCGGAGTTCGTCCTCACCCGTCTGGTGGGCGGTGCCGAGACGATGCGGGAACAACTGGAGAGACTGGTCCAGGAGTCGCAGACCGAGGGGCTCACCCTCCAGGTCCTTCCGGAGGGGATCAGCGACTTCGCGTGGACCGTGGGGGCCTTCTGGCTGGTATACATTGAGGACCAAAGTCCCATTGTGTGTACCGAACACTGTATCGGCGGACACATGACGAGCGAGGCCAAGTACGTGCGGAAACTGGAGTCCGCGTACAACAGGCTACAGGTATGGGCACTTTCTCCGAACGACTCGTTGCACAAGATCAAGGCACTGAGGGACCTACTGTGAACGAATGGCACAAATCCTCTTACAGCGCGACCGATGTTCGATGCGTTGAGGTCAGGGAGATGTCGGACGCCGTCCTCATGCGTGACACGCAGAACCGGGAACTCGGTCACCTGAGCTTCACCCTTCCCGAGTGGGGTTCCTTCCTCGGGGACCTCAAGGCCGGCTCCGCCGGATAGCGGGGACCCCCGACAGCGGCAGGGGGCGGCGGACCGCGCGGCGCGGCCCGCCGCCCCCTTCGGGCGGGGTGGGGTCAGGAACCGTGCGGGCAGGAGTCCCGGTAGTCCGAGAAGTCCGTGCCCCAACCGGTCCTGGGCGGCGGGCACAGGAACTGCTCGTACCGCAGGTCGTCGTCGACGAACCGCTTCAGCCAGGAGATGCTGAACCGGGCGATCGTCGTGTCGGAGAAGTTCGGCGCGAAGTGGCTCGCGCCGCGCAGCTCCAGGTAGGCCGAGTCCAGGTTCGGGTCCAGACTCTCGTAGAACGGGATGGAGTGCGACCAGACCGGCGCGACCGCGTCGTTCTCCGCGCCGATGACCAGCGTCGGCACCTCCACGTCCGACCAGTCCTTCTGGGTGTGCCAGGGCGTGAGCGGGATCGCCGCCCGGAGCTCCGGGCGGTCCTCCGCGACGGCCAGTGAGCCGCCGCCGCCCATCGAGTGGCCCATCACGGCCAGGCGGTCCTCGTCCACCCGGTCCGCGACGTCGCTGTCGTCCACCAGGTAGTCCAGCGCGGCGTCGAGCTGGCGTCCCCGGCTGTCGGGCTGGTCGTACCGGGTGTTGGTGTCGATGGTGAACACCACGAAGCCCTGCGAGGCGATCCGGTGCCCGTACCAGGACATCGACGACTGGCTCGCCGTGTACCCGGGAGCGATCACCACACCGCCGAAGGTGCCCTCGCTGGTGTCGGTGGGGTAGTAGATCGTGCCGCCGCCGAAGCCCCACACCAGGGACGACACGGAGGTCGTGTCGGTGTCGAAGGGGCCGCGCACGGCGGTGACGCTCTGCTCCGTGGGGTCTGGGCCACGCTCGTAGGGGTTGTCGGCCGCGTGGGCGGGGGCGGCCAGCCCGCCGGCCGCGCCCAGGGTCAGAGCCACGGCCAGGGCCGCCCTCGCGGTGACGCGGCCCGCCCAGGAGCGCGCGGCGCCGGCGGTGTTCGTGTCGGATGGGGCGGGGGGATTCTTCGTTCGCACGTCGTTGTCCTTTTCGTGCAGCGGGAAACGCGGACCGAGGTCGCGTTCCAGGGGGGTTCGTCCGTTGCCGAAAACGGTCGCGCCGTCCGTGTTCGGGGTTCTCCCGGAGGTTCACGTGGAATATCGGATTCCGGTTTCCGGGAACTGCCGGGGGTGGCGGTCGGGCTTCTCCTCTCTGTGTGTCCTGTTTCACTATGGTGTCGTTTCGGTGAAATGGAATCCGTGTGATCACCAGTGGTTCCGACCGACCAGTTCAGCCGCTGTGCCCGCCGCGGAGGACGCCGCCGTGCCCGGCCCCGCCGCGCTCAGTCCCGTTGACGCGGACCCCGCCACCAGGACAGGAGGCGGTCGAGCAGGTCCGGTTCGCGATGACCCTCGTCCGGCTCCGGGCGGGGCTGGGGGAGACGGGGTCCACACTGCGGTTCCGTGGTCTCAGGGGCGGTCCGGCGCGAGGGTTCACCGGGGACGAAGGCGACGGGCAGCTCCCGCAGACCCCGGACGAACACCGAGGGGACCGCGCGCAGTTCCTCGGGCGGGACGGCCAGGTGCAGCCCGGTGAGCCGTTCGTTGAGCGTGCGGACGGCGACGGCCGTGATCATCCGCGCCAGCTCCCGGGCCGGGCAGGCGTGCGGGCCCGCCCCGAACATCAGGTGCGCGCGGTTGCCGCTGACCACCCCCGCGGTTCCGTGCCGCGGGTCGGGCCGGACCGCGGGGTCGCGGTGGGCGGGGGCGAAGCCGATCAGCAGGGCGTCGCCCGCCCGCACGTCGGCGTCCCCGATCCGCACGTCGTGCAGGGCGAACCGGGCGGCGATCAGCTGGAACGGCATGTCCGTCCACATCACGTGGTCGAGGAGGTCCTGGACCGACACGCACGCGTCGGCCTGGGCCTGCCGGAGTCCCGGGTTGGTGAGCAGAGTGCGCATGGTGTTGCCGATGAGGTGTGTGGTGGGTTGGTGGCTGGCGTTGTTGATCAGCGCGGCCTGGTGGGCGACCTCGTGGTCACTGAGCCCCGACGGGTGCGCCAGCATCCACGACACGAGGTCCTCACCCGGGCGCTCCCGCTTGCGCACCACCAGGCCGGCGAAGTACTGCTGGATCCGCGACACCGCGTCCGCGCCCCGCTTGGCGTCCTCTCCGAAGACGATCGAGGTCAGGTCGCCGAGCATGTGGCCGTAGCTGTCGGACAGCCCGTACAGGCGGTTGACCACCAGGACCGGCAGCGGAGCGGCGAACTCCGTGATGAGGTCGGCCCGGCCCCGTGCGACGAACGCGTCCACCAGGTCGTCGGCGATGCGCCGGACCACCCGCTCGGTCGTGGCCAGGTCCACCCTGGACAGGGCGTCCACGATGGGGGCGCGCAGCCGGGTGTGGGCGGCGCCGTCGGTGTACAGGGCGTTGGGGCGCCAGGAGAGGGTGGGGCGGGAGGTGGCCAGGTCGACGCGGCCCTCGACCACCTCGCGCCAGCGGCGGGTGTCCCTGGAGAACAGCCGCTGGTTCCGCAGGACCGTCAGGTTCTCGTGGTAGCCCAACAGGACCCACACGCGGACACCGTCCTCCAGTTCCGCCGGGGCGACCGCGCCGTGGCATTCCCGCAACCGCTCCCAGAGCCCGTCGAGCCCCCTGTCGGGCAAGGACCCGTACAGGCGGGTCAGCTGGTGAGGGCAGTGCGGGGAGGGCTGGTGAGGGTCGTCGCCGTCGGTTCGGATGGTCGTCATCGGGTGCGCGGTCCCCGGCGCGCCGGGGCCGCCTCCCTCCCTTCGAGGAGAAGACACGTCGTCGCGGTGACGGGAGGGGAGGGCGGACCCGACCGGACGTCGGGGCGGGGCCGTGCGGGTCAGCGCTCCTTTCGGAAGGGGCGGGCCGGGCACGGCGGGAAATGGGGATGTGCGCCCTGGTCGTGGAATTCTAGAGGGGAGTCGGTCCTTTCCTCAACAGGCCGGGGAGCCTCGCGGCCCGGTTTTTCATGAGCGGCGGGAGCGGCATGGGAATTCTGATATGTCCGCTGTTGTATTCTTTTTCCGCCGTTCCTCGCGCCCTCGCCTTCCCGCGTGACCCGGTCGGGCGCCCCGCCCCGGACTGTCGGTGCCGGGCCGTAGCTTCGTCCACGTGAGCGATCGATGGAGTACCGACGACGTCTGGGCCCTGGCTCCGGACCCCCCGTCACGCAAGGCGGCGCTCAAGGTGGCCAAGCCGGGTTCTTGGCCCCAGAGCGGAGTGATCACCGACCCCTCCGGCGCCGCCTCAGCCGTGTGGGGCGAGTGCAAGGGGAGCGGCGCCAAGCCCTACCTCGCCGCCGCCCACCTGGACGGTGACGGCGGTCCGGCCTACAAGTGCAGCTGCCCCAGCCGCAAGATCCCCTGTAAGCACGTCCTCGCCCTGCTCGCCCTGTGGGCTCAGGGGACCGTGGACGTTCGCGACGAGCGCCCCGAGTGGGTCGCCACCTGGCTGACCGGGCGCGCCACACGCCAGGCCAAGGCGGCGGAGAAGGCGGCCAGGCCCGTGGACCCCACACGGGCGGAGGCCACGCTCAGGGAGCGGGAGAAGGCCGTCGCGGGCGGCATGGACGAGCTCCGGCTCTGGCTCAACGACCAGATCGACGCCGGGCTCGCCGAGGCGCCCAAGCACCGCTACGACCACTGGGACCGCATGGCCAAGCGCTTGGTGGACGCCAAGGCGGGCGGCGCCGCCTCCGCGGTCACCGAACTTCCCGGAGCCGTCCGGGCGACCGGCTGGCCCGAGGTCCTACTGGAGCGCCTCAGCATGATCCACCTGCTGGTCGGCGCCCACCGCGCCGGAGACGGCCTGGACGAGCGCACGCGCGGTGTGGTCCGCGCCAGGGTCGGCATCACCACCAAGGCGGATGAGGTGCTGGCGGACGGCGAACGCGTCCGCGACACCTGGTGCGTCCTGGGGGCGAGGAACACCCCCACCCCCGAGGGCGACATGACCGCCCACCGCGTGTGGCTGCGGGGCACGGACAGCGGCCGTCTCGCCCTGTCCCTGAGCTTCGCGCGCTCGGGGCAGGCGCCGCGGACCCCCTTCCGGGTCGGAACCGAGGTGAGCACGGAGCTCGCCTTCTACCCGGACGGCCAGCGCGTGGTGCCCGTGGCCGACGGCGACACCCGCACAGCGCCCCCGCCGCGGGGCACGACGGTGACCGAGGCGCTCGACGCCTTCGCCGCGGCACTCGCGGTCGACCCCTGGCGGGACACCTGGCCGATGGTCCTCGACCGGGCCGCCCCCGCCCACGACGACGACCGATGGCACCTGGTCGACCCCTCCGGCACCGCGCTCCCCCTCGTCACCGGTGTGCCCTGGCGGCTCCTCGCCGTCACGGGCGGCCACCCCTCCACGGTGGTCGCCGAGTGGTCTCCCCGCCACGGACTCACCCCCCTGACCGTGTGGGACACGGACGGAAAGGTCGACGCACTGTGACACCGGACCCCCTGGGCACCACGGTGCCCGCCCCCCTCACTCCCGACCCCCCGGCCCCCGCCGACTCGTGGGACCGACTGGTCTCCACCGCGCTCGTGGGCACCGCCCGGCGCGCCGTTCCCCCTACCCCCGACCTCCCCGAGACCCCCTCCGCAGAGGGCGCCGAGGCTCTGCTGGACCGCGCCGCCCTGGCCACGGTCCGGCGGGCGGCCGGATACGCGCCCGGGACCGCCGAACCCGTCACCCCGGACCCGGGGGGCGAACCGGCCCGGATCGAGGGTGCGGCCGCGCACCGGCTCTCGCTGATCCTGGCCCAGCGGCCCGAGCTCCTCCCCGAGTGGTTGGAGCTGGTCGCGGCGAGCGGTCGCGAGGTGGACCGCGCCAACATCCCCGCCCTGCTCGAACGCGGTGAGCGCGACAGCCGGCTGCGCCCCGCGATCGCCGCCGCCGTCGGCACCCGGGGCCGCTGGCTGGCCGGACTCAACGATCGGTGGGCGTACGTGACGGCGGAGACGTTGCCCGGCGACGCCTTCGTCGAGCAGGACTGGGCGGACGGCGGCCCCTCCGAACGCCGCCGCGCCCTCGCCGTCCTGCGCGCCACCGACCCGGACGCCGCCCGTGCGCTCCTGGAGGCGGAGTGGGACGCGCTCAGCAGGGCCGAATGGCGTCGCCTCCTGCTCGACACGTTCTCCGTCGGCCCGGTTCCCGGCGACGCCGCCTTCCTGGACCGCGTCCTCGACGACAAGGCGGCCAACGTGCGTGGTCTGGCCCTGTCCCTGCTCACCCGGCTCCCCGGCAGCGCCCACGCCGACCGTCTGCGCGGCTACGTCCGTGAGCACGCCCGACTCGGCGTCCGCGGGGAACTGGTGGTCGACGACGTCGCCGCCACCCGCACCGACGTCCTCCGCGACCTGGCCCTGGTCGTCCCCGAGGCGTCCCGCTCCGGCGAGGTCTTCGAACGGACCTGGTCCCTGATCACGCACGCGCCCCTGGACATGTGGACCGACCTGTTCGACACCACCCCCGGCGAGGTCTTCGCCGCGGCCGACGCGGCGCGCGAGGTCCGCCTGCGGGACGCGTTCGGCAACGCGATCGGACTCCAGGGGGATCCCGAGTGGGCGCGGGCGGTCATCGGTTTCCTGGGCCAGGGGCTGGTGGGCCAGCTCGCCGACACAGCCCGGGGCCGCGAGGCCGTCCACGTGGAGGCCCTGCTGGGAGTGCTCCCCGCCGAGGAGCGCTGCGCCGCGGCCCTGGCCGCCGCGCGTGACCGGAGCCGTGCCAAGACCCGTGACGCCGACCTCGCCCACCTGGCCCAGGCGGTCGGCGCGCCCTGGAACCGCGACCTGTGCGAGCTGTTCCTCGACCACCTGGGCGGGCCGGCCCCCAAGCACGGCCGCTCCCCGTCCGCCTACCGTTCCCTCTGCGACCTGGCGGCCGAGCGCCTGCGCCCCGAACACCTCGCCTCCCTGCCGGAGGCCCCTCCGCGCGGCGGCGCCGAGGCCGACGCCTTCCTCCGCCTGAGGGAACTCCTCCGCTTCCGTCTCGACATGCACAAGGAGCTCTAGTTGACCAGCAGCACCCCCTCCATCAGCACCGACGCGTCGCAGGCGCTGCGCCCCCACGCCGAACAGACCTACGCCGCCGAACTGGAGGCGCTGGCCAAGACCGACGACCGCCAGCGCCCGCCCGGCTGGCGGCTCTCCCCCTGGGCCGTCACCCAGTACCTGCTGGGCACCACGCTGGAGGACGGAACGGAGATCACGCCCAAGTACATCGGGTCGCGCCGCGTCGTGGAGGTCGCCGTGGCCACCCTGGCCACCGACCGCGCGCTGCTGCTCATCGGTGTGCCGGGCACGGCCAAGACCTGGCTGTCCGAGCACCTCGCGGCGGCCGTCGCCGGTGACTCCACCCTCCTGGTGCAGGGCACCGCGGGCACCTCCGAGGAGGCCGTCCGGTACGGGTGGAACTACGCCCGGCTGCTCGCCGAGGGGCCGTCCGAGGCGGCGCTCGTGCCCAGCCCGGTGATGACGGCGATGGCGCGCGGGTCGATCGGGCGCATCGAGGAGCTCACCCGCATGCCCTCCGACGTGCAGGACGGCCTGATCACCGTGCTGTCGGAGAAATCGCTGCCCGTCGCGGAGCTGGGGATCGAGGTCCAGGCGCAGCGCGGGTTCAACATCATCGCGACCGCCAACGACCGCGACCGCGGCGTCAACGACCTGTCCAGCGCGCTGCGCCGCCGCTTCAACACGGTGGTGCTGCCGGTCCCGGACAGCGTGGAGGACGAGATCCGCATCGTCACCCAGCGCGTGGAGCAGCTGGGGCGGTCGCTCGACCTGCCGGAGGTACCGACCAGCCTCACCGAGATTCAGCGCGTGGTCACCGTCTTCCGCGAACTGCGCTCGGGCGTGACCGAGGACAACGGGACCAAGGTCAAGTCCCCCAGCGGCACCCTGAGCACCGCCGAGGCCATCTCGGTCATCACCAACGGCATGGCGCTGGCCGCGCACTTCGGCGACGGCCGGCTGCGCCCCGCGGACGTCGCGGCCGGGATCCAGGGCGCCGTCGTCCAGGACCGGGTGTCCGACGGCGTGGTCTGGCGCGAGTACCTGGAGACCGTCGCGCGCGCACGCGACGGGTGGGGCGAGTTCTACCGGGCGTGCCGCGAGGTGGGCGCCTGATGGCCCGAGCCCGACTGGACACGAGCGGACTGCACGTCCTGGGCGTGCGGCACCACGGCCCGGGCTCGGCCCGGGCCGTCCGGGCGGCCCTGGAGGAGATCAAACCCGACGCGGTGCTGATCGAGGGGCCCCCGGAGGCGGACGCGCTCACGCACCTGGTGGGGGAGCTGGAGCCCCCCGTGGCCCTGCTGGCGTACGTGAACGACGCGCCCAAGGGCGGTTCCGCGTCGGCCCCCTCGGCCTCCCGTGACGAAGAGGGGGGTGCTGCGGCCGGAGGCCGTCCGTTGAGGGTGGCGGCGGGTGACGGGTGGGCGTTCTGGCCGTTCGCGAGCTTCTCCCCGGAGTGGGAGGCGCTGCGGTACGCGGTCTCCGCCGACGTCCCGGTGCGCTTTTGCGACCTGCCCGCCGCCCACACGCTGGCCGACCGGGTCGCCCGTGCCGAGGCGCGGGCCGCGCAGGAGAAGGAGCGGGTGTCCGGGGGAGGGCGGGACGCCGACGGCCCGCCCTGGGACGAGGACTCGGACGGCCCGCCCGCGGGGGACGAGGACGCGTCCACCGGGCCGACGGCGGCCGGGGACGACCGCGTCCGGGTCGACCCGCTCGGGGTGCTCGCCGAGGCCGCCGGGTACGACGACGCCGAACGCTGGTGGGACGACGTCGTCGAGCAGCGCCGTGACGGAGAGCCCTCCCCGTTTCCCGCGATCGCCGACGCCATGGCCGCGGTCCGCGCCGAGGCCGGTCCGGAGACGGGCCGGGACGCGCGCCGCGAGGCGTACATGCGCCAGACCCTGCGCGCCGTCCTGAAACAGGGGCACGAACGCGTGGCGGTCGTGTGCGGCGCCTGGCACGCGCCCGCCCTGCGCGACGTCGCCGACTACCCGATCAAGGACGACACCGCCCTGCTCAAGGGACTGCCCAAGGCGAAGGTCACCGCCACCTGGGTGCCGTGGACGCACGGACGCCTGGCCGCCGCCAGCGGTTACGGGGCCGGTGTGACCGCTCCCGGCTGGTACCACCACCTGTTCACCGCCCCCGACCGGCCGGTGCACCGGTGGCTGGCCGACGCCGCGCGGCTGCTCCGCGAGGAGGGGCAGCACGTGTCCTCGTCACACGTCATCGAGGGGGTGCGGCTGGCCGAGAGCCTCGCCGTCCTGCGCGGGCGGCCGCTCGCCGGGCTCGACGAGATGTCCGAGGCGCTCACCGCCGTGCTGTGCGAGGGCGAACCGACCCGGGCCGCGCTGGTCCACGGGAGGATGTCGGTCGGCGAGCGTATGGGGTCGGTGCCGCCGTCGACCCCGATGGTGCCGTTGCAGCGCGACCTGATGGCGGCGCAGAAGCGGTTGCGGCTCAAGCCCGAGCCGTTCGACCGCGACCTCGACCTGGACCTGCGCAAGGACAGCCAGCGCGAACGCGGGGTGCTGCTGCACCGGCTGCGGCTGCTCGGGGTCGAGTGGGGCGTGCCGCGCACGCCCGACCGCGGGCGGAGGGGGACGTTCAACGAGTCGTGGCGGATCCGGTGGGAACCGGACATGGACGTCGCGCTCATCGAGGCCAGCCAGTGGGGGACCACGGTGGAGTCGGCGGCGACGGCCAGGGTCGTCGACACGGCCCGGGAGGCGTCGCTGCCCACGCTGACCTCGCTCACCGAGCGGTGCCTGTTCGCCGAACTCGGCGAAGCCCTGCCCGAGGTGCTGTCCCTGCTCACCGACCGGGCCGCCACCGACAGCGACGTCACGCACCTGATGGCGGCCCTGCCGCCGCTGGCGCGGTCGGCGCGGTACGGGGACGTGCGCGGCACCGACGACACGCACCTGCGGGCGGTGGCCGAGCAGATCCTGCGCAGGGTGTGCGTCGGGCTCGCCCCGGCCGTGCGCGGACTGGACGACGACGCGGCGGCGGAGTTCGTCGCGCGGATCGACGCGACCCACACCGCCGCCACGCTGCTCGGTGGCGAGGGCGAGCGGGCGTGGACGGAGACGCTGGTCGCCCTGGCCGTCCGCGACTCGCTGCCGGGCCGGATCGCCGGGCGGGTCAACCGGATGCTCCTGGACGCCTCGCTGCTGGAGGCCGACGAGCTGCGTCGCCGCCTGGGCCTGGCGATGTCGCCGGGCACCGAACCCGCCGACGCCGCCGCCTGGCTGGAGGGCTTCCTCCAGGGGAGCGGGCTCATCCTGGTGCACGACGACCAGCTGCTCAAGCTGATCGACGCCTGGCTGCTGGGACTGCCGGAGGACCGGTTCACGTCGGTCCTGCCCCTGCTGCGGCGCACCTTCGGGGCGTTCGACGGGCCCGAACGGCGGGAGATCGGCGAGGCCGCCACGCGGATCGGGGGCGGCGGCGCGCGGCCGCCGACCGCCGACCGGCGGCCCGTGGACGCGGAGCGGGCCGCCCCCGCGCTGGCCGCCGTCGCGGCCATCCTCACCAACGGAAGGAGTGGGTCGTGAACGCCGTGGACGAACGCGAGCGCCGCTGGCGGCTGGTGCTCGGCAGGGAGGCCCAGTGCTCCGGCCTGAGCGCGGCCGACCAGGGGATGGACGGCGCGCTGGAGGCGCTGTACAACCGGTCCGACCAGGGGTCCGGTAGGGGGTCGAACGCGCTCACCTCCGAACGCGGCGCGGGTCTCGGCGGCTCGGCGCCCCGGGTGGCCCGCTGGCTCGGGGACATTCGGGAGTACTTCCCGACCTCGGTCGTGCAGGTCATGCAGCAGGACGCCATGGACCGGCTGGGGCTGCACCAGCTCCTGCTGGAACCGGAGATGATGCAGGCCGTCGAACCGGACGTGCACCTGGTGGGGACGCTGCTGTCGCTGAACCGGGTGATGCCGGACGAGGCCCGCGAGTCGGCCCGCGCCGTGGTGCGCAAGGTCGTCGACGACCTGGAACGGCGGGTCGCGCAGAAGACGACGTCGGTGGTACGGGGGGCGATCGACCGGTCGGCGCGCACGCACCGGCCGCGCCGGGTGTCCGACATCGACTGGAACGCCACGATCCGCCGGAACCTCGCCCACTACCTGCCCGAGCACAACACGGTCGTGCCGCAGACCCTGGTCGGGTACGGGCGGCGGAGCCGGGGCGTGCAGAAGGAGGTCGTGCTGGCGATCGACCAGAGCGGGTCGATGGCGGCCTCCGTGGTCTACGCGAGCGTGTTCGGCGCGGTGCTGGCGTCGATGAGCGCTCTGAAGACCTCGCTCGTGGTCTTCGACACCGCCGTGGTGGACCTGACCGAGCAGCTGACCGACCCGGTGGAGGTGCTGTTCGGGACGCAGCTGGGCGGCGGTACGCACATCAACAAGGCCATTGCCTACTGCCAGGAACTGATCACCAAGCCGGACGACTCGGTGTTCGTGCTGATCAGCGACCTGTACGAGGGCGGTGTCCGGGCGGAGATGCTCAAGCGGGTGGCCGCGATGAAGGCCGCCGGGACGCAGGTCGTGGTGCTGCTCGCCCTGTCCGACGAGGGCGCGCCCTTCTACGACCGGGAGAACGCGGCGGCGCTCGCGGAGATGGACGTGCCCGCGTTCGCGTGCACGCCGGACATGTTCCCGGAGCTGATGGCCGCCGCCATCCAGGGCCAGCCGCTCACCGCCTGGGTGGACAAGCACCAGGACGCCTGACGTGTGCGGGCGGGGCCGCGCGGGGGCGGCCCCGCCACGGAGGTCGCCTCCGAGACCGTTGCGGGTCCGGCCGAGGTCGGCGCGTCACGGCTGTTCGTCGTCCGTCCGCTCGACGGGGGAGGGTCCTCTCCGAGTGCCCTCCTGACAGCCGACACCGGGTCGTTCGGTTGACCGGCGTCCTGGAAGTCCAGGTCGCCCACGAGAAGAACCCAGACCGGGCGCCACGCGGAGGGGAACTCCGGGATCACCGCCGCACCGAGTCCGGCAGTGGCCCGGCTGCTGGGGGGTCGCAGCCGGACCACGCGCGGGATCCGAGGCCGCCATCGGTGCGAACCGCCGTCCGCGTGCGCGCGGAACCGGAGAGCGGCGGCGGTCCGGCACGGGGCGGGAGACCCTCCCACCAGGCGTGTCGCCGGCGACGAGGCTCTTTTCGGATTCCGTTCCTCTCCTGGTCGGTACGGGCCGACCGAAAGGCATTATGGCATTTTCGCCAGGAGCGTTCCATGGGCTTTCTCACGAGAACGGCGGCGACGCCTCGGCGCCGCGCGCGAACGGGGGGAGAACGGTTCGTCCCGGTAGCGCGGTCCCGTGACGTTCCGCCCGGTGGGACGCGCTTCCCGGGGTGACGGCCCCGCAAAACCGGTGGCACCGCCCGGGGCGGGCTCGCTACCCTTCCCCCGTGCCCGAGTCGAAGGATCCGGCCGCCTAGGGCGATTCCCCCATCGCGCGCCCTTCCGGCGGCCGAAGCCCACAACGATCCCAGCCGTTTCCGCGTTCCACGCCGGTGCGGTCCTCAGTGCTGCCCGGCTCCGATCCCGACTCCTGGAGCACCTTCCTTGCCCGCTCGAAAACGCGACGCTCTCGTCCTCGTCGCCGTTCTCACGTCCATCTTCGTCCTCCCGCTGTCCATCACCGGCGCCTCCACCGCACTGCCCGCCATCCAGGCGGAGTTCGGCGGCGGGTTGGCCGGAACCCAGTGGGTCGTCAACGCCTACAACGCCTGCTTCGCCGCCTTCCTGGTGTCCGCGGGCTCCGTCGCCGACGCGATCGGCCGCCGGAGGGTCTACACCCTCGGTGTCGGCCTGTTCTGCGTCAGCGGCCTGTCCGTGCTGCTGGTCCAGGACATCGTCGCCCTCGTCGTCCTGCGCACCCTGGGCGGTGTCGGAGCGGCGGCGGTCGTCGCCGGAGGTGCCGCGATCCTCACGGCCGTGTTCGAGGGGCCCGCGCGCGCCCGTGCGTTCGGCCTCCTCGGCACGGTCGCCGGGGCGGGCACCGCCTTCGGCCCGGCCGCCGCGGGTCTGCTCATCGACACCCTCGACTGGCGCTCCGCGTTCGCCGCCCCCGCCGTGGTCGCCGGTGCGGTCCTGTTGCTCGTACCCCTGCTCCCCCCGGTCCGGGGGACCGGCCGCCGGGTCGACCTGCTCGGCGGCGCGCTGTTCACGGCGGCCCTGCTCACCCTGATCACCGCGCTGGTGGAGGGACCCGCGCGCGGGCCCGTCCTGACGGTGGGGGCCCTGGCGGTGTCGTTCCTGCTGTTCGCCGTGTTCGCCCTGGTCGAGCGCGGACGGCGGGACCCGCTCGTCGACGTCGCCGTTCTGGCCAACCGCCGGTTCGTGGCCTACGCACTGGCCGCCGCCACCTTCATGGTGGTGCTCGTCCCGCTGCTGGTGTACCTGCCCTCCTACCTCATCGCGGTGGTCGGTCTGGGGCCCGCCCAGGCGGGCCTGTGGCTGCTGATGCTCACGGTGCCCACGCTCGCCCTGCCCACCGTCGGCGCCGAACTGGCCGCACGCCTTCCGCATACGGCGGTCGTGATCGGGGCGCTGGCACTGGTCGGGGCCGGGGCCTTCACGCTCACGACGCTGGGCCCGGACGCCACACCCCTGCGTCTCCTCGTGCCGTTCCTTCTGATCGGATCCGGGGTGGGCCTCACCAACGGCCTCATCGACGGCCTGGCGCTGGGTACGGTGCCCGCCGAGCGGGCGGGGACCGCGGCGGGCGTGTTCAACGCCTCCCGGCTCACCCTGGAGACGGTCTCCCTGGCGGGTGCGGGCGCCGTGCTGGCGGTCCTCACCGGCGGGAGCCTGTCGGGGGCGGCCTTCACCGACGCGTTCCACGTCGTGGGACTGGCCCTGGGTGGGTGCGTCGTCCTGGTCGTCGCGGTGGTCGCCGTGCTCGGCCGCGGGGTGTCGGAGGACGAGGGGAGTCCGGCCGCGGTCGACTGACGCCCGTCGACCGCGCGTGCGTGAAGCCGCCCGCGGCCCCGGCCAAGGGGTGCGGGCGGCTTCGCCGTACCGGGACCGCTCGTCAGCCCTCGACGAACACGGCGACGGTGCGGGGCGGCACCGTCAACGTGCCCGTCGCCGGGTCGAAGGCCGCCTCGCGCACCACCGGGTCCGTGGAGTCCGCCTGCACCGGGTGCAGACCGATGTCCGCGCCGACCAGGGCGGCCACGCCCTCTTCGGCGGTCTCGACGCCCGCGTTGAACACGACCGTCACCGACTCCCACTCGCCGCCGAGCCCCGAGGTGTCCACGCGCATCGTGATGACGCCGGGGGTCTCGTCCGCACCGCTGGTCGGGAAGGTCAGCCGCGCCTGGATCTCCTCGGCGGTCCCCAGGGAGAAGGCGGGCGTCGACTCGCGGATCCGCAGCAGCTCGCCGAACCTCTCGCGGCTCGCCTCCGTCGCCGCGCAGTCCGCGACCAGAGCCGGGTCGGCGAGGAGCGGTTCGGCGTAGGGCCACTTGTCCTCGTTGTCCCACGCCGGGGGCAGGCCCACGCCGAAGTTGTTGCCCTCCTCGCAGTCCCGGTCGAACCGGTTGAACCAGTCGCCGGAGTCGTAGGAGTTGCGGTCCAGCGACTTCGACCGCAACCGCTCCGAACCCGCGTGCACGAAGGCCGTACCCTGCCCGAGCAGCGCCGTGGCCAGGGACAGGGACTGCATGCGTACCCGGTCCTCCATCGTGGTGTCTTGGGGCAGCTTGTAGGCGAGCGCGTCGTACAGGGTCTCGTTGTCGTGCGCGTCGACGTAGGTCACCGCCTCGCCCGGGGCGAGCGTGTAGCCGGCCGGGGCTCCGTTGTAGTCGACCTCCCCTCCGGTCACCTCCGCGCCCGAGGAGGACGTGAACCGGTAGTCGCGGAGGTTGCCGGTCAGTCCGACCCTGATCAGGTCGTGGTAGCCGAGCAGCCGGGCGCGCTGCTGGTCCTCCGTGCCGTTGGCGGGGGAGGGGTTCGGGTCGGTGTACAGACCGCTGCCGAAGCCCTGCACGCGCGGGTCCGCGTCGAAGGGGCCTCCGCCGCGCACACCGTCGCGGAGCCGGTCGTTGAAGGTGCCGATGCCGGTCCCGGCCATGTTGAGCTGCGTGGCCTGCTCGAACCGGGCGTCGTCGGCGACCTCGCCGAAGTTCCAGCCCTCCCCGTACAGGATGATCTCGGAGCCGTCGACCCCGTCCTCCTCCGGGGTGAGCGCGTCCAGCGCCTCGCGCACGTCCAGCATGTTCTGCTTGGGGTGGTGGCCCATGAGGTCGAACCGGAAGCCGTCCACGCGGTACTCGCGGGCCCACGTGGTCACCGAGTCCACGACCAGCCGCCCCATCATCAGGTGTTCCGGGGCCGTGTTGGGACAGCAGGTGGAGGTGGCCACCGAGCCGTCCTCCAGGAGCCGGTGGTAGTAGCCGGGCACGATCCGGTCGAGCACCGACCGCTCGTCCTGCCCGGCCGCGTAGGTGTGGTTGTACACGACGTCCATCACCACGCGCAGCCCCGCTTCGTTGAGCCCGCCCACCATGGAACGGAACTCGGTGACACGGGCGGAGCCGTCGGGGTCGGTCGAGTACGAGCCCTCGGGCGCCGTGTAGTGGACGGGGTCGTAGCCCCAGTTGAACGAGTCCCCGCCGCGCGTGTCGCCGACGCACGCCTGCTGTTCGGGGGAGTCGGGCGCGAACGAGGCCGGGTCGCAGTCGGGTTCGGTCCGGTCGGCGGGGTCCTCGGGGACCGAACCGATGTCGTAGGCGGGCAGCAGGTGCACGTAGTCGAGGCCGTCCTCGGCGAGCGCGGCGAGGTCGCGCATCCCCTCGGAGTCCTGCTCGGCGAAGGCCCCGAAGGTTCCGCGCAGCTCCTCGGGCACGGTCGGGTCGCTGACGGAGTGGTCGCGGACGTGGAGCTCGTAGATGACCGCCTCGTTCACCGGCACGGCCTCGGGCTTGGCCCGGTCGTCCCACCCCTCCGGGGCGAGCGCGGGATCGTCGAGGTCGACCAGGTGGGTCCGGGCTGAGTCGGTGGCCAGCGAGACGCTGTAGGGGTCGGTCACGCGGTTGTCCTCCACCCGTCCGGTGGTGGGGGCGAAGACGCGCACGTCGAACGTGTAGTAGCGGCCGTTCCAGTCCTCCCGGCCGGTGACGGACCACACCCCCGTACGCCGGTCCAACCGCATCGGGACGGAACGGAACTCGTCGGTGGCGGAGTCGTCGTACAGTTCCAGGCTGACCGACTGCGCGGTGGGCGCCCACACGGAGACGGTCGGGCGGCCGCGGTCGTCCCAGACGGTGCCGAGGTCGGCGTCGGCGGCGTCCGCGTAGAGGTCGTCGAGGACCCCGGGGATCTGGACGCCGGTCGCGGCGGTGACGCGGCCGTCGCCGTCCTGCTCGACGACGGCGAGCTGGCCGGTCAGGGCCTTGCGTATCCGGGGGGTGATGACGCGGTCCGGGGTGAGGACGGAGAGGTCGGCCAGGTGGGGCCAGGACGCGCGCTGGGCCTCGGTCGGGCCGTCGGGGTCCGCGCTCAGTTCCACGGTGATGTCGGAGCCGTCGAGCGCGCCGCCGGAGACGTCGAGGTTCGCGCCCCGGGAGGACACCAGGGAGTAGGTGCGGTCGGGGTCGAGCGCGGCGGGCCACAGCAGGGTGTCCGTCTCGATCCAGTGCGCGCGCTGGGAGCTGAGGTCCGTTCCGGCGGGCTCCGTCGTCGCGGTCGCGCTGGGGGCGGTGGAGGTCAGCGGGAGTGCCACCAGCAGCGCGATCAGTCCGGAGGTGATCGTCCGCGCTGGTCGTGGGTGGTCTGGGCGGTCAGGGGCGTCGGTTCGGATCCACGGAGGTCTCATGGGGGAGGCCGGTCCTCTCGCCGGGGGGCGGTCACCGGAACGGTAATGAGGGTCGAGCCCGGCCTGCAAGAGTTTCCAGAAAATTTCCGTAATTTTGCGAACCTCCGTGGGGAGGGCCACCGTGCCGTAGTGTCGCCAGCGGACCTGTTTCCTTCCAGGCCAGGAGTGCCCGTGGCGAGACCGAAGATCGAGGAACTGGGCTGGTGCCCCACCCCCATGGGTGAGATCAGCCTGCGCCGCCGCTGGGACCCCGTGGCCGAAACCGACGTCCACGAGATCAGGCTCGACGACGAGTTCCTCATGTCGAGCCTGTTCACCGCGGCGGAGGAGGAGATGGCGCGGCTCGCCCTCGCCGAACTGCGCTCCGGGGGCGCGGACGGCGGGTTCGACGTGGTCGTCGGCGGGCTCGGCCTGGGCTACACCGCCGCGACCGTGCTGGACGACCCCGGGGTGCGCTCGCTGACCGTGGTCGAGGCGCTGGAAGCGGTGGTCGACTGGCACGAGCGGGGCCTGGTCCCGGCGGCGGGGAACCTGTCCGCCGACCCCCGCTGCCGTCTGGAGCACGGCGACTTCTTCGCCGCGGTCGCCTCGCCCGGGGGCCTGCTGTCCGACGAACCCGACCGCGTGTTCGACGCGGTCGTCCTCGACATCGACCACTCGCCGCGCCACGTCCTCGCCCCCGCGCATGCGGCGTTCTACACGGTCGAGGGGACCCGTCGGCTCGCCGAGCACCTGCGCCCCGGCGGGGTGTTCGCGCTGTGGTCCGACGACCCGCCCGACGAGGCCTACCTGGAGGTCCTCGGCGCGGTCCTGGACCGGGTGCGCGCCGAGGTGGTCGACTTCTCCAATCCCTACCGCGACCAGCCGTCGGCCAACACGGTCTACCTGGGCACGCGTCCGGGCCGTCCGGTCTGACCGCCCAGGGCCGGGTCATGTGCCGGGGGCGTCGGGCTTTCCGCCCGCCTCCCGGACGAACTCCTCACCCAGCTCCTCGACCAGGCGTTCGCGCGCGGCCCGCAGGCGCTCGGTGTAGTCGGGCGCGAAGACCTCGGACAGGCCCTTGTCGAGGGTGCCGGAGATCCGGTGCAGGGCGCTCCACACCGCGGGGTCGTCCACCACCCGCGCGAACGCGTCGGCGCCCTCCATCCGGTCCAGCCAGTCGGAGAGCACCAGCGCCTGGTCGCGGGTGAGGCGGAGGGTGACGTCGTCGCCCGCGCCGAGGGCGTCGTCCACGCGGGGCCGTCCTCGCTACTCCTCGTCGCGCTCGGGCAGCAGCCCCCGCGCGATGACGTCCTCGGTCAGCGCGTTCAGGACCTGGTCTGCGTCACCGTGGTGCCCGGGGTGCCCGGTCGCGCGGCGGACCTCCTCGCGGACCGCCGCGACCACGGACTCCGAGCGCAGGACCGCCGCGAGCGGTGCGGCCTCCAGTGCCTCGTTCCACTCGCGCAGCGTCTCCAGGCGTCCGTGCTCGACCGCCTCATGGGTGAGGTGGAACAGGGCGTCGATGTTGCGGTCGTGGGAGTCGGCGTCCATGAGATCGACGTCGACGATGAGGACGGGGCGGGTCGACTCGCCGTCCTCGTCGGGGCGCAGGTGGTAGGCCTTCCACAGCCGTCCGTTGGTCAGCACGATCCACTCGGCCCCGTGCTCCGCGGCCACCTTGCGGGCCGTCTGGATGTTGCGGACGTCCAGGTCCTGCGCGCAGCCCTTCACCTCGACGGGCGCGAAGAGCTTCTCCTCGAGGAGGATCGCGTAGTCGACCGACTCGCCGCCCGTGCGGTACTCGGTGGTCAGGTCCTGGTACTTGCTGTAGTTCATGCCGACGCTGAGGATGTCGGCGACGAGCATGCGGGTGTCGCCCTCGTTGGCGTCGCGCTCGACCAGCTCGGCCAGTGGGCCGGAGAGGCGGTCGATCGCGGCGGCGAGCCTGCTGCGTACGGGGGTTTCCCAGCTGACGGTCGTGGTCGTGAACTGACCGGTCCTGGTCATCACCTGGGTTGCCTCAGCGTCCATGCCCGTCCGTTTCCGTGGTCGCCGTGGACCCCGCCGCGAGCCACCGGGGCGGGGGTAGTGCCGCAACGATCGTACAACTCGCGAAGGCCCCTCAGCCCACCGCCGTGCGGCCGGCTCCGGCCCCGGCGACGGCCTCGGCGACCGTTCGCGGGTCGACCAGCTGGGGGTGGTGCCCGGCGCCCGGAACCCGGATCACCCGGTGTCGGGGGTCCACCGCCTCGACGGGATCGTGCTCGCCCGCGACCACCGTCACGGGGACGGGACAGGAGGCGAGCAGCGCGCGCAGTTCCGTCCGGGAGGACGCGCGCCGCCCCTCGGACAGCGTGCGCGCGACGCGGGCGGCCACCCCTGGGCGCCGCAGGTCGAGGACCGCGCTGGCCACGGCCCGGTCCAGGTCGTCCCGGCCCTCGTCGACCCCGGCCATCCGGCGCAGCCGCTCAGCCGACAGCCGCGGCAGGGCCGCGCGGACCAGCGGGCGCGTGTGCTCGGGTCGCAGGGACCGGCCCTGGAGGAAGGCGGGGGCGACCAGGACGAGGCCGCCGACCCGCTCGGGGCGCGCGTGGGCGTACCGCACCAGGGGCGCGCATCCGGCCGAGTGGCCGACGAGGACCGGTCTGGACACCACCGAGCCGAGCAGTTCCTCGAACCACACGGCGTCCGGAACGGGGGAGGGGCCGGAGCGTCCCAGCCCCGGCAGGTCGGGGACGAGGACGGGGGCGTCGAGGAGGTTCGCCACCGGACGCCAGGACTCGCCGTCCAGTGGCAGGCCGTGCAGCAGGACGTAGGACGGGGACACCTGGTCCCCGGTCAGGTACGTACGGGTTCCGGCGACCGGACGCAGGCCCCCGGGAACCCCGTCGGGCAGCGCCCCGAAGCCCTCCGAGACCAGGCGGTCCGCCCAGCGGGTGAGGGACGTCCACACCGGCGGATGGGCCAGACCGGCGGCCGCGGCGAGCGCGTTGGCGGACGCGGTGTCGTAGCGGTCGTCGCTGAGGAAGGTGAGCGTCTCGGGTTCGGTCCGGGTCACCGCGCGGGGCAGGCGGCGCAGCAGTCCGACGGGCACGGATCCGCGCGGCGGGCGCACCCCCAGGTGGCGGGCGAGGCCGTGCAGGAGTTCGCGCAGGTTGGGCGTGGACTCGTCGAGGACCCAGTGGGCACGGACACCGCCGGTGTCGTGCTTGGGGACCGCGGCGAGGAAACGGGCGAGGTGGTCGGCGGTCACCACGGGGACGAAGGTCGCGGGACCGCCCGGAGCGAGCGGGAGACGGCCGAACCACAGGTCGCGGATCGTCTCGGCGAGGCCGATGTACTGGCCGGACTCGCCCGTCACCGAGTCGCCGATCACGGTCGCCGGGTTGACGACGGTCAGCGGTAGGCCCTCGCGCTCCGCCAGGTCCCGGACGGCGGTGTCGGCCTCGATCTTGGACGCCTCGTAGGCGCCGTGCTCCCGGTAGAGCCGGTCCGTGTCCGCCGTGGTCGGAGCACCCGCGCGGTAGCCGGTGACGTGGACGACGCGTCGCAGGCCGGGCAGGCGCGCGGCCCAGTCGAGGACGTGCAGGGCGCTGTCGACGTTGGCGGTCCTGGCCTCCTGTCGGCCCATGCCGAAGCGGTACACGGCGGCGCAGTTGTGGACGTCGCGGACGGACTCCAGGGTTCGCGCGTCGTCCGCGCTGAGGGCGAGTCCGGGGCGTGTGGCGTCGACCCGGACGGTGGTCAGCCGGCCGGTGGGGAGCCCGCGGTCGCGGAGCCACGACAGGAGCGCCTCCTCGCGGGGGCCGCCCCTGGTCGCGGCGGCGACGGACCGCCCGCTCCGGAGGAGTTCGGCCGTCAGGTGGCGGCCGATGAGGCCGGTCGCGCCGAGGACGAGGGTGTCGGGTGTTCGGATCGCTGTCATGACTACTCCTTAAGTAGACCTGTCTACATATTTTTGAAACACGAAAGCCCCGAGGTACGGGGTTCTTCCGTCTACGCGCCGAGGATCCGGGTGACCGTGCTCCGTGCGGCGTCCAGCGGGGCGCGGCTGCGGGTCGCGCGGGCCAGCAGGAGCGCCCCCTCGATGACGGCCAGGACGGACCAGGAGTCCGTGTCCGCCCTCGCGCGATCGAGCCCGTCCGCGGTCAGGTGTTCCGCCAGGGCACGCTGCCAGGACGAGTAGACGTCACGGCAGACCGCGTGCACGGCGTCGTTGGTGGCCGCGACGTCCAGGGCCGTGGCGGCCAGGGGGCAGCCCTTCGTGAACGCCGATCCCTCCATCCTGGCGGTGAAGTGGTCGATCAGCGCGTGAACGAGGCCGACCGTGTCGGAGGCCTCCTTCGCCGACTCGCGAAGGAGCGTTTCGATCTCCGCGCCCGCCGCCGCCAAGGCCGCCGTCACGAGTTCGTCCTTGCCGCCGGGGAAATGGAAGTAGAGGGAGCCGCGCGGGGTGCCGCTGGTGCTCAGTACCTGGTTGAGTCCGGTGCCGGAGTACCCGTGCGCCTCCAGTAGTTCGCGCGCGCCGTCCACGAGCCGTGCCCGTGTGGCCGCTCCCTTGGTTCCCATGGGGATGAGACTAGACCGATCTGCATATTTTTGGCAATCGGACGGGGCGGAGGGCCGGTCCCGTCACGCGGCCTTCCCTGGTGCCGGTGAGCACGCGGATCCGGGGGCCCACTCCGATCCGGCAGCCCGCGCACGCATCGCAGACGTGTTCGATATCTCCCGATAAGCGGTTCGATAGGCGCTCGCCGCAGGCTGGTGTCGCTGGAGGAACCCAGCTACCGGACACATCCTCGCTCCATGAGAGAGGTTCGACGAATGGCTTACGCGGAGAACGAAGGCGGTGCTGTCCGTGACGCGCTCCGGACTCGGTCCTGAACCCGTCGCACCCGCGCGGCGTCGCTCGAGGGGGACACCACGTCGCCTCACCACACCCGTATGGAAATTCGGGGGCAGCTCCCTGGCCACCACCGAACGTGTGCGTGCCGCCGCACGACGGGTCGGCGCCGCCTATCGTTCGGGCGGCCCGCTCGCCGTGGTCGTCTCCGCACAGGGAGACACCACCGACGCACTGCTCAGCAGGGCCGCCGACGTCGGCTCGACCGCCGCCGGCAGGGAACTGGACCAGCTCCTGGCCACGGGTGAGAACGCCTCGGCGGCCCTGATGGCGATCGCGCTCCAGGGACTCGGCGTCCCCGCGGTGGCGGTCACGGGCTCCCAGAGCGGGATCCTCGCGACGGGGCGCCACGGAACCGGAGTCGTCGTCGCCGTCGACCCGGAGCGGATCCTCCGCGTCCTGGACGGCGGGAAGGTGGCGGTGGTCGCCGGTTTTCAGGGGACCAACGAGGAGGGGGACGTCATCACCCTCGGCAGAGGGGGCTCGGACAGCTCGGCCGCCGCGCTGGCGGCCGGACTCGGGGCGCACGACTGCGACATCCTCACCGACGTCGCCGGTGTGTACACGGCGGACCCGCGGATCTGTCCCTCCGCGCAGCTCATGCCGGTCGTCCCCAACGACGTGATGGCGGAGATGGCCTTCGCCGGCGCGCGTGTGATGCACACGCGGGCCGTCGAGATCGCCGCCCTGCACGACGTGGAGCTCCGGGTCAGGAGTTCCTTCGAGCAGACACCAGGCACACGGATTCCGTTGAGAGGTGACGGGGGCATGGTCGAGACGGTCCCGGCCGCGTGGGCGGTCGTGCACGACCTGGACGTGGCGCGTGTGGAACTGAGCGCGGGCGGAGCCGGAGGGGCCACCGTGGCCGACCTGTACCGCCGTCTCGCGGGGCGGGGGATCACGGTCGACATGGTCGGTTCGGCGAGGGACGGCCGCGGCGGCCTCACCTCCGGGATGACCGTCCGGCGCTCCGACGTCCCGGAGGTTCGCCGCGCTCTCGAACGCGTGGCGGGCCCCTCCCGGGGGCGGGTCGTGGTGGACGAGGAGGTCGCACGGGTGTCCGTGGTCGGCACCGGGCTGCTCAGCCGCCCGGAGTACACCGCGCGGATGCTGTCCTGCCTGCGCACCGCGGGGATCGAGGCATCCGCCCTGTCCACCTCCCAGGCGAGGATCTGCGTCACGGTTCCCTCCGCCTCCGCGACCCTGGCCGTCCGCAGGCTGCATCAGGAGTTCGGTCTCGACGGCACCCGGAACGACCAGTAGACCCACCAGACGACAAGGGGATGAGCACGTGTTCTCGAACAGCTCCTTCGGCCGCAGACTACGGACCCAGCGCCTCTTCCGACACGACGAACAGCGCCTGCTGGTGGTTCCGTTGGACCACTCGGTCACCAACGGGCCCATCACCGGCGGGAACAAGCTGAACATCCTCGTCGGACAACTCGCCACCAACAACGTCGACGCCGTGGTGGTCCACAAGGGCAGCCTGCGGCACATCGACCCTGAGTGGTTCACCCGGACCTCCCTGGTCGTGCATCTGAGCGCCAGCACCATGCACGCGGTCGACCCCGACGGCAAGTACCTCGTCTCCAGCGTCGAGGAGGCGCTGCGGCAGGGAGCGGACGCGGTCAGCGTGCACGTCAACCTCGGCTCCCTGGAGGAGCACCGGCAGATCGCTGACATGGCCGCCGTGGCCGACGCCTGTGACCGCTGGAACGTTCCGTTGCTCGCGATGGTCTACCCGCGCGGCCCCAAGGTCGCCGACCCCCAGAACACCGAGATGGTCGCGCACGCGGTCTCGCTCGCGGCGGACCTGGGCGCCGACCTGGTCAAGACCGAGTACGTCGGTTCGGTGCCCGACATGCTCGAACTCACCTCCAACGCGCCGATCCCGGTCATCGTGGTGGGCGGTCCCCGGTCGCGGGACGACGGACGTGTCCTGCGTTACGTGGAGGACGTCATGGCGGGCGGCGCCGCCGGGGTCGCGATGGGCCGCAACATCTTCCAGGCCCCGAACCCCGGCGAGATGGCCGCCGCGGTCGCCGAACGCGTGCACCGGGGCTTCGGCCCCGCGCCGGAGGACACCCGGCACGCCGACACGGCCGCCGACTGAACCCGCCCCACCCCCAGCTCCAACGGCCCGGTGCACCCGGCCGGGCCGGCCACGCCCCAACAAAGAACGAGGAGTTCTCAAGTGAAGCTCACCTGGCTGGACATCCGCGACTCCGGTGAGGCCAAGCAGGCCATGATCCAGGAGGCGCTGCACCACAGGATCGACGGTCTGGTCAGCGCCGACCCCGCCGACCTGGCGGATCTGCCACCGACCGTGACCAAGGTGCTGAAGGTGGACGGCGACCTGCCTGAGGGGCTGGAAGCCGCCGATGTGGTCATCGTGGACACGGAGCGGCACGGTTCGACCGCTGAGCTGTCCCTGCGCCACCCGGAGGTCGAGTTCGGCCGCTTCGTCGAGATCGTCGACGCCGAGACCCTGGAGGAGGCGTGCCAGGCGGCGCGCACCGAGCGGTGGAGCCTGCTGCTCTTCCGGGACCCGACCAAGATCCCGCTGGAGATCGTCATCGCCGCCGCCGCGCGGTCCACCGGCAGCATCTTCACGATCGCCGCGGACATCGAGGAGGCCGAGATCATCTACGGGGTGCTCGAACTGGGCTCCGACGGCGTGATGATGGCGCCGAGCGCGGTGGGCCAGGCCGCGGAACTGAAGGCCGCGGCGCAGACGGACACCGAGGACCTGGAACTGACGGAGCTCCAGGTCGTCGACACCGAACACATCGGTATGGGTGAGCGCGCCTGCGTGGACACCTGCACGCACTTCCGGGAGGACGAGGGGATTCTCGTCGGCTCCCACTCGAAGGGCATGATCCTCTGCGTGAGCGAGACCCACCCCCTGCCCTACATGCCGACCCGCCCGTTCCGGGTGAACGCCGGGGCCATCCACTCGTACACGCTGTCCAAGGACGAGCGGACCAACTACCTCAGCGAGTTGAAGGCAGGAAGCAAGGTCATGGCCGTGGACGTCAAGGGCCAGACCCGCATGGTGACGGTGGGCCGGGTGAAGATCGAGTCGCGTCCGCTGATCTCGGTCAACGCCGTCGCGCCGAACGGCCGAACGGTCAATCTGATCCTTCAGGACGACTGGCACGTGCGGGTGCTGGGTCCGGGCGGCGCGGTGCTCAACAGCACGGAGCTGAAGCCTGGTGACACGGTCCTGGGCTACCTGCCCAGTGAGGACCGGCACGTGGGGTACCCCATCGACGAGTTCTGCCTGGAGAAGTAGTCCACGGCACGAAGGGGGGCGCCGCCGGAGGTCCGGCGGCGCCCCTCGCGCCGTGCCCCGCTGATCGGTGCCCGCCGTGGTCGGGTTCCGGGGACGGGCGCGCCCGCGGTCAGGTGTCGTAGGTGTAGAACCTGGTGTGGTCGATCAGGTCGGCCGGGGTCTTCGTGAACCACGGGGGCAGCCACGTGTGCAGCGACGGCACTCCCCGCGTCCGCTCCACGGGAAGGTAGTGCGGCACGTTGGGATGCTCCTCCTGCCACATGGCCCAGATCTTGTCGACGAACGCGTGGTGGAGGAAGAACACGGGGTCGTTGGGAGAGCCGATGTAGAGCATGTGCCCGCCGACCCACACGTGCGCGCAGCCGTGGAGCTTGCCGAGCTCCGTCTCCCAGGGGAACTTGGCGTATCCCTCCGCGTGGTTGCGGAAGCTCTCGTAAGGGGCTTCGTACCCGGAGGTGTGGTTCCAGGGCGGGCTGTCGTACACCGGGAGGGCCAGGGTCTCCTGGAGCTCCTCGGGGGTACTCAAACGTCCCATACCGCCCAGGTCGCGAACCAGGTAGGGGCGGTCGTCGTGCGTGTAGTTGCCCTCCAACCACGGGTCCTCGGGGCCGTCGGGGAGGACGCTGGTGTTGATGACCCACCCGTTGCGGTGGGCGAAGGGGCCGGTGGTCACCTGGAAGTCCCCGGGGCGGCCGGTTCCCCCCAGGAAGTCGTCGGCCCACAGGGGTGAGTCGGTGCCCTGGTCCTGGGTCCAGTCCCAGTAGGGGAGGCTGACGGTGGGGTCGACGAGGTGGAGCGCCTTCTCGAACTCCAGCAGGTACTGACGGTGCCAGGGCATCAGGCCGGGGTTGATGTGCCCGTACCTGCGCCCACCGTCCTTGTTGAGGTAGTCCCTGGAGTTCATCCGGATGTGGAGCTTGACGAACCGGTCGTAGATGCCGAGTCGTTTGATCTCCAGGACCGCCTCGATGAAGCGTTCCTTCTCCTCCGCGGACATGTCGAGGTGGTTCTTGCGGACGTAGGTCATGGGTGACCTCTCTGGTTCGGATCAGGCGTGGTGGGACGAGGAGGGCAGGAGGTCGGCCCCGCGCAGCTCGTCCACGGCGACGCGTGCCGCGTCCAGTGGGGTTCTCTGCAGGCGGTAGTGGCACAGCGAGCTGAGGTAGGCGCCCTCGCCGATGCGCATCAGGTGGAGTTCGCGGCCGTCGATGTGGACGGTCTCGCCCGCGACCCTGATCTCGCGATCCTTGTACCGCTCGGTGTGCACGTCCTCCTGGTCGCCGAAGATCTGGGGGCCGAACGTCACCAGCGTCGGAGGCACGCTGATGAGCGCGGTCGCGCCCACGGAGTACAGCAGCAGGTCCCGTCTCTTCATGGCCGGTTCCTCTCCGGCGCGGTCGCCAGCTCACGGAACGGCGGACCGCGCGCACGTCGTACGTAGGGCGGGACTCCCCGCCTGTTCCATGCTGACCTGCTCCGTTATTGACCTGATATTGCCGATGTATCCGTTTTCCGCATCCGTCGACGCCGCCCCGGACGGACGCCGCCCCGGACGCACGTCGGGCCCGGAACCGTTCGGAAACGGTTCCGGGCCCGGTGAAGGGGGCTGGACTCAGCCGGCGGGCTGGGGGCGGGTGGGAACCAGAAGGGCGAGGAGGCCGGCCGCCAGGGGGGCCAGTGTGACCACGGCCAGGCCGGTCGACGGTCCCAAGGGCTGGGCCAGGGCACCGGCCGCCGCCGAACCGACGGCGCCGCCCACGAAGAACGTGAGGTTGAGCAGGCCCATGCCCGTGCCTCGCAGGGGCAGGGGGATCCTCGGTGACATGAACCCCGTCATGACCACCTGTGTGACGGCGAACGCCGCCAGCGCGAAGGACGCTCCGGCCACCAGCACGATCGCGTTCGCGCCCAGGACACCGCCGATCCCCAGGAGCAGGGTCGCCGCGAAGGCGGTTCCCGCCACCAGGAAGGCGGCGCCGGCACGGGCTCCGAGTCCGCCCGCCAGGCGCGAGAGGACCGCGCCCACGACCGCGCCCGGAAGCAGGGACAGGCCCACCCACAGCACGTTCCAGCCGTGTTCGGCCACCAGGAGCTGGGGCACGGCGTACATGGTGGCGAACAATCCCGCGTAGACACCCGAGCCGATGGCGACGGCCAGTCGGAAGTCCTTGTTCGCGATGAGGGAGCGCGGCACGAACCCGTCGGCGTGCTTGGCGACGCGGTAGGCCAGGAGGCCGATCGAGACCACCGCCAGCGCGGCCACGACGGTGCCCACCGCCGTGGTGAGCGCGAGCACCGGCGCCTGGATGAGGATCAGGACGGCGGCCACACCCACGGTGAGCAGGCTCGCGCCCAACGCGTCCACGGACTTCCCCGAACCGGGCCGGTGAGCGAGGCGCAGGCACAGTGGGAAGGCGATCAGCGACAGGGCCGGCAGGATCAGGGTCAGCCGCCACGAGAGCGCGGCGGTGACGACCCCGCCGGCCAGCGTCGCGCTCGCGGCGAAGAACGCCATCGTCGCGCCGAAGATCATCAGCACCACGGGGCGGCGGTCGGGGGCCGAGCCCGCGGCGATGGCCAGGGCCACGGCGCTCATCGCCCCCGACCCCGCCGCGAGGACGAGGCGGCCCGCGACCAGCACCGGCAGGCTCGGCGCCAGGAGGCACAGGGCCGATCCGGCGAGCAGCCCGACCGCTCCGACGACCAGGGCGCGGCGCATGCCGAGCGTGTCGGACAACCGTCCGAACAGGGCGGTGCCCACACCGAGGGCGAGCGCGTGCGCGGTCAGCACCCAGGCGGTGGCCGAGGGTGCGGTGCCCAGTGAGGCGGACACGTCGGGAAGGGCGACGCCCGCGGCGGTCACACCGAACACCGCGGGGCCGAAGAGCAGGGCGAGCCGGACACCGGTGGAACGGGCGCTGATCCCCGGATCCGGTGCGGGAGGCGGGGGGCCGGGAGCCTGGTTCTGATTGGACTGGGACGTGGGTTCCGTGGTCATCGGTCACCAACCGGAGGGACGTTGTGGTTGACGCGGAAGAGGTTGCGCGGATCGTGGTCGTTCTTGATCCGGGACAGGCGGGTGAAGGTCTCGACGTCGAAGGCCTCGGATGTGAGGTCGGCGGCCTCGGGTCCGCTGAGGAAGTTGACGAACCGGCTGCCGCTGGAGCGGTGTCGGATCCTGCCCAACACGGTGTCGGTGTGGTCGGGCGGTGGTGATCCCGGAGGCGCGAAGGACAGCGTGGTCAGGGTGAACTCGGCCTCGCGCGCCCCGACGGCGTTGGGCACCCGGGGCGGGCGGGTGAGCGCGCCGCCCAGGTGGCGCAGCTCCACGATCATGTCGGTGCAGTCGGAGTCCGGACCCGCGATCTCCAACAGGGAGTCGACCGTGTCGTGGTCGAGACGGGCCAGGGACAGGCTGCACTGCCGGTAGGGCGAGGGGTCGGCGGGATCGTTGTAGACCGTCGCGATCTCGGCGTAGGGCATCTCTCGGACGGTGTCCACGACGGGCGGCCGATCCATTTCCCGGAACGGGGCGATCAACCGCTCCCCCTCGACCGGCGAGCCGAGGTGGACGATCCGTAGATGCGCCATGAGCCGCCCGCGCAGGGGCTCGGGTACCGGCGGGGCGTCGGGCAGGCGCAGCAGGGCCAGCGAGGACGTCAGATCCTCGGGGCAGTCGGCGGTCCACGCGTGCCACAGGCGCAGGACGTCCTCGGACGCCTCACCGGGGAAGATCAGCCCCCCCGCGTACACGGTGGGGGCCGGGAAGAGTGAGAACTCCATCGACGTGACCACACCGAAGTTGCCCTTGCCGCCGCGCAGCGCCCAGAAGAGGTCGCTCCGCTCGTGCGGGGTGGCCCTGACCAGTTCACCGTCGGCGGTGACCACGTCCATGGCGTGGACGTGGTCGGCCGCGTACCCGTACTTGCGCGAGAACAGGCCGAGCCCGCCGCCGAGGGTGTAGCCGACGACGCCCACGGTCTCGGAGGAACCGTTGAGGGGGGCGAGTCCGTGGGGCGCAGCCGCGACGATGACGTCCCGCCAGAGCGCCCCCGCCCCGACCCGGGCCGTACGGGTGTCGGGAAAGACCTCCACGTGGTTCATCCGGCGCGTGTTGATCAGCAGTGCCTCGTCCGCGGCCACCGTCGCGCCGTGTCCGGTCGCCTGGACCGCGATCGGCCGGTCCTGGCGGGCCGCGAAGGACACCGCCTCCCTGACGTCCTCGGCGTCGGCGGCGGTCACGACGATGGCGGGCCGGGACGGGACCGAGGTGTTGTAGACCGCGGTCTCCTCTTCGTACCCCTTCTCCCCGCGTCGGAGCACGGTACCGCGGAGCCGTTGTTCGAGCTCCGGCAGGGTCAGGGCCGGTGGATCGGTGCTGGTCCGGCTGTAGTCGGGTAGGGGCACGGGATTCCTCCAGACGTGTGTACGGGGTCGCGTCCGTAGTCTGGTCCCGGCCCGGGGGAGGGCCACATCCCTCACTTGGGGGGAATCAGGTGGGAGGAACGGTCCCTCAGCGGGCGGCGAGGTCGGGGACGGCTCCCGTGAGGATGGTGTTCTCCAGTTCGCGCAGATGGTGGCTGGGCTCCAGCCCCAGGTCGTCGGCCAGGCGCCTGCGCGTGCTGTGGAACAGCTCCAGTGCGTCCACCTGGCGGTTGGACTGGTAGAGCGCCAGCATGAGCTGGCCGCACAGCCTCTCCCGGAACGGATACTCGGCCACGTAGTGGGTGAGTTCGCCGATGATCCGGTGGTGGCCTCCCCGGCGCAGCTCCAGGTCGAAGTACTCCTCCAGCACGGACAGCCGGTTCTCGTGGTGCTGGGTCGAGATGGACCGCACCAGCGGACTGTCGACGCCGGAGGCGATCGGGCCCTGCCAGAGCCCCAGCGCCGTGGACAGGGTCTCGGCCGCCGCCGAGGTGTCCCCGGTGTGGATGGCCTGTCGCCCCCGAACGACGAGGGCACCGAAGCGCGTCAGGTCCAGGGAGTCCTCGGGGATTCGGATCAGGTACCCGGAGGAATGGGTTTCGATGATGTCGTGGAGACCGTGTGACTGGAACTTGCGTCGAAGCTCCGACACGCATATCCGAATCTGGTTCTTGGCTGTCGCCGGTGGCCTGTCCGCCCAGGTGGCGTCGATTAGGCGATCCATGTCGACTATGTTCTCAGAATTTAGCAGGAGCATGGTGAGAAGGATTTTCTGGCGCTTCCCCCGGGGTGCCGTCTCTTTGTTGAAAATTCTCACTGACAGTGGGCCGAGTATGCGAAAGTGGATGTTGTTCTGCATTGCTTTGGACTCCAGGATGAGTTTTGCGTGGCCGGTGGTCGGCGAATCTGAGTTGTCCGGCCAGCTGTAGAGAGGGTCGAGCAGGTCCGCCGCCCGTTCGATCGTCTGTCCTGGTTAAAGCGCTCGCTGCTCCCCGTTGCTTTGGGCTTTAAAACGCTTTTTCGGCGCTGATGGATGGTTTTTGGGTGGGGCGATCATTTGTGGGGGATGCTTTTTTGTGCTTTAAGTTTTCATGGTTTCCATTGTGGAGAATATCAGATTCTCAACCTTGCGGTGTGGTCGCAGGTGGCCGAAGTCGGCCAGAACTCTGGATGTATTGTGCTGAACTCGTGGGATGTCAATCCCTCGTTTGGGGGATGCGCGGACGGAGCTTCGCAAGGAAGGAAGTGGGTTGATCCAGGGGGCGTTTCCTGCCACGCTCTGGGGGAACCGCGGGGGCGTTTCGCCCGCCGTGTCGAACACGAGAGAGGGGGAGGGCGCCGGTCCGTCTCCCGGGAGGAGCAGCGAGGACGATGACCCAGCCCACTCCCTCCGAGATCCAACACCAGCATCGGGCGCTGCTCGACCTCATCTCCGACGCCCCCGACGCCCAGGCGCTCTTCGCCCGGTCCTCCGCCCGCCTGCGGAGGCTCATCCCCTTCGACGCGGCGGTGTGGCGGGCGACGGACCCCGCGACCGGGCTCGTGACCGCTCCGATCCGCACCGAGAACCTCGACGAGGGCGGGTGCGGCACCTACTGGCGGCACGAGCTGTTCACCGAGGAGGTCAACCGGTTCCAGGACCTGGCGAGGGAACCGGTGCCCGCGGCGGCCCTGCGGGAGAGCACTGGGGGCCGCCCCGAACGTAGCTCCGTGTACCGCGACTTCATGCGCCCGAACGGGTTCCACGACGAACTCCGCGTCGTCCTGCGAGTGGGGGGCAGACCCCATGGTCACGTCAGTTTCCTGCGGGAACGTGGCCACAAGCCGTTCTCGGCCGCCGAGACCCTGCTGGCGGCGGGGTTCTCCGTCCCGATGGCCACGCGGCTGCGCCGGACCTACGCGGAATCCCTGGTCGAGGTCCGGGAGGGTGCGTCGTTCGGCCCGGGGCTGCTCCTCTTCGACGATGCGGGATCCCTGGTCTCGCTCAACGACGACGCCCGCCACCACCTCGCGGACCTGATGGACGGACCGTCCACCGGGACCTCCTGGGGCGTGCGGATACCCGAGTGGATGCACAGCACGGCGGTCCACGCCCGGGCGGTCGCGAAGGAGAGGGCCAACGGCACCACCCAGATCCGGCTGCGTGACAGGGCAGGGCGGTGGCTCGTCTGCCACGCCTCGTGTATGCGCGACACCGAGGGCGGTCTGGGAGGCGTCGCCGTGGTCATCGAACACGCCAAACCCTCCCAGGTCACGCCGCTGCTCCTGGAGGCCTACGAACTCTCCCGGCGGGAGCTGGGCATCACCCAGCACATCGCGCGAGGACTGCCGACCGGGGAGATCGCCGAGATCCTCCACCTCTCGCCGCACACCGTGCGGGACCACGTCAAGGCCATCTTCGAGAAGACGGGGGTCACCAGCCGGGGCGAACTCGTCGGGAAACTCTTCACCGAGCACTACGCCCCGCTCGGGCAGGAGGGCACCGTGCGTGTCTTCGACGAGTGACACGGCGGCACGACCCGAACACGAAAGTCACATCTCACTCAATATCGGTCGATAACACGTCCGATAGTCGTGCCACCCACGCTGGAGGTGCCCTGAGCAACCGTCCACGAGGGGAACACGCATGTCCCACGACCCGGTACTCGACTGCCCGGTGGGTGAGGAACCAGAGCCCGAAGCGCTGATCGAGGCCGCGATGCGCTGGCACTTCAGCCCGCGGACGGGCTCCCCCTTCTGGCTCCGGCGCGCGGAGACGCTCGGCTTCGACCCCGTCCGCGAGATCCGCACCCACGAGGACCTGAGCCGCTTCCCGAACGTCGTCCACGAGCTCCGCGACGCTCCGGCCCGGGACCTCATCCCCCGCGGCTACGGACCCGATCCCGACGTGGTGGGGGTGTACGAGAGCGGCGGTACCACCGGATCCCCCAAACGCGTGGTGCTCCTTGGCGACTGGGCGGAACGGTCCGTGCACCAATCCCTGCGCGCCATGACCGAACGCGGGCACCCGGAGGGCGTCGACTGGTTGTCCATGGCGCCCACCGGTCCGCACCTCTTCGGCGAGATCATCGCCCGCCAGGCCAGAGCGCGCGGCGGATTGCTGTTCACGATCGACATGGACCCGCGCTGGGTCAAGGGCAGCATCGCCGAGGGCCGGCGGGAGGAGGCCGACCGCTACTCCCGTCACCTGCTCTCCCAAGCCGAACACGTCCTGTCCACCCAGAACATCGGCGTCCTGGTCACCACACCACCCATGCTGGAGCGCATCGCACGCGACGAACGCCTCACCGCTCTGGTCAACGACAAGGTCCGACTGATCCGTTGGAGCGGTGCGCGCATGGACCCCGACGTCCACCACCTGTTGACCACTGAGGTCTTCCCCGAGGTGGCCTTCAGCGGCGGCTACGGAAGCACGATGATCCTCGGTGGCGTCGACGAACGTCCGGAGCCCGGGCCCGACGGCACCAGCGTGTTCGACCCCTACTCTCCCTACTGCTCCTTCTCCGTGGTCGAACCGGGTGGCGGCCGCCCGGTGGAGTACGGGGAGCGCGGCCAGGTCGTCATGCACCACGTCAGCAAGAGCGCCCTGCTCGTGAACAACCTGGAGCGCGACACGGCCGTCCGGGTCCGTGCCGGGGAAGGGCGGGTCGGGGACTCCGTCGCCGACGTCAGACCCCTGGAGACCTTCGAGGGGAGAACGGCGATCGAGGGCGTGTACTGATGGCCCGCCCCCTGATCCGGCTCGACGCGCTCGGCCCCTCCGGTCCGTACCGCGCCCGTGCCCTCCGAACCGTGACCGACGTCGCCGGGACACCCATGGCCGAGCTCAGCCTGGTACCCGGTCTGTTCGTCCACCGCGCGCTCGCCGCTCTGCGCTCCGCCGCCCCCCTCACTCCGGACGAGCGCGCGGAGGCGCTCAGCAGGGCGGGCCGGGCCTTCGCGGCGGACGAGGTCGGCGGCGTCTCCGTCCAGGAGTACGAGCACGCCGTCGCCCGTGTCGCGGGCATCCCCGTGCGAGCGGTCCGCGAGACCACCCGAACCATCGCCCACGCCGCGGCCGAGTCCTACCGCGCCGCCCACGCCGCCCGCCCCCAGGCGGCCCTGACGGACTGGCGGGATCCGCTGACCCGGAGGGGGAGGGCCGTCTGGACCCGCCGCGGCGAGGTCCTCGCCGTCCACGCCCCGGGCAACCATCCGGGCGTGCAGGCCCAGTGGCTGGAGGCCCTCGCGCTCGGTTACCGCGTGGCGGTCCGGCCCTCCCGCCGTGAGCCCTTCACCCCCCACCGTCTCGTGACCGCGCTGCGTGAGTCCGGGTTCTCCGGGGACCAGGTCGTGCTCCTGCCCACGGAACACGACGTCGCCGACGAACTCGTCCGCGAGGCCGACCTCGCGATGGTCTACGGAGGGGACGAGGTCGTCGACCGTCACCGGGGCGATCCGAACGTCCTTCCCCAAGGGCCGGGCCGTTCCAAGATCCTGCTCACCGGGGAGGACTGGCGGGACCACCTGGACATGATCGTCGACTCGATCGTCCACCAGGCCGGTGTGGCGTGTGTGAACGCCACAGCCGTGTTCGTCGACGGCGACCCGGCGCCGGTCGCCGAGGCGCTCGCGGCGCGTCTGGGCCGGCTGGCGGAACTGCCTCCGGAGCACGGCGACGCGGTCCTTCCCGTCCAACCGGAGGAGACCGCCCGCGCGTTCGAACGCCACCTGGTCGCGTGCGCGGACGGAGCCGTCCCCTGGCACGCACCCGACGGGATCGCGCGGCCCCTCGGAGACGGCAGTTCCGTGCTGTACCCCGCCGTCCACCAGGTGGCCCGCGGTGACGCCCCGCAGACCCGTATCGAGCTGCCCTTCCCCTGCGTCTGGGTGGCCCCCTGGTCCCCCGAGGACGGGATCGCCCCGCTGCGGGACACCCTGGCGCTCACCGTCGTGTCCGAGGACGAGCACCTCGTGGACCGGCTGGTCGCCGAGCCCAGCATCGGCAATGTCTACGTCGGGGACCACCCGACGCACTGGACGGAGCCGGGATCTCCGCACGACGGCTATCTCGCCGAGTTCCTCATGCGCAGCAAGAGCGTCTTCCGCAACTGACACCCGAAGGACGACCATGATTCGAACCATCGGATGGGGTTCCAGAGGCAGGGGCCTGCCCCTGGAACCCCTGGAACTCGAACGTCGTGACCCTGGTCCACGCGACGTCGTGATCGACATTCTCTTCTGCGGGATCTGCCACACCGACATCCACCAAGTGCACGACGACTGGGACAGCACCGAGTACCCCGTCGTCCCCGGACACGAGATCGTCGGACGGGTGCGCGCCACCGGCGGCGGCACGGGTCGATTCGCCGTCGGTGACCTGGTCGGTGTCGGGTGCATGGTGGGCTCCTGCGGAAGGTGCCGATCGTGTGAGGAGGGGCTGGAGCAGTACTGCCGCACCGGGCCGATCCTCACCTGCAACGGCAGGGACCCGGACACAGGCCGGACCACGATGGGCGGCTACTCGGGGGCCATCGTGGTCGACGAGGCGTTCGTCCTGAGCCTGCCCGACGGGCTGGCCCCGGCCGCGGCGGCGCCCCTGCTGTGCGCCGGGGTCACCGTCCACTCGCCGCTTCGCCACCACGGCGTGGGTTCCGGGAGCAGGGTGGGGATCATCGGCGTGGGCGGGCTCGGCCACCTCGGTATCCGCATCGCCTCGGCGATGGGCGCGCACACGGTCGCGTTCACCACGACACCGGCCAAGGCCCGGGACGCTCTGGCGCTTGGCGCCTCCCGCGCTGTCGTCACCACGGAGGAGGGGGCGCTCGACGACCTCGCCGACGGGTTCGACCTGCTGCTGAGCACCATCGGCACACCCCACGACATCAACCCGTTCCTCCCTCTGCTCCGGCGCGACGGCAGCTACGTCCTGCTGGGGTCACTGGAACCGACACCTCCCGTCGTGGGCGCCCTCCTGGCCATGCCCCGGCGGTCGATCACCGCTTCCCTCATCGGTGGGATCGCCGAGACCCAGGAGACCCTCGACTTCTGCGCCGAACACGGGATCACGGCCGACGTCGAGACGATCCGTGTCCAGGACGTCGGGACCGCCTTCGAGCGCACCGTGGCCAAGGACGTCAGATACCGGTTCGTCATCGACATGTCCTCCCTCACGGAAGGTCGGTGACCGGTGGACACTCGTGTCTTCGACGCCCACGCCCACCTCGCCCCGGGAGCGGAGGCCACGGACCGCCTCCTGACCACGATGGACGGATGCGGCATCGACCGGGCCGTCGTCGTCGCCGGCGGCACGATCGACCCACTCCGGCTGTCCCGCCAGATCATCGAGGGCGGCGGCAGTACCGAGGACGTCGACAACGACGCCGTGCTCGCCGGTTGTGAGCGCTCGGGCGGGCGCCTGGTCCCGTTCTTCTTCGCCAACCCCCACAGCGGCCCGGACGCCTACCGGGAGGCGGGCGCGGGGTTCCGCGGTCTCAAACTGGCGCCGGGCGTCCACGGCGTCAGGATCTCCGACCCCCGCACCCACGCGCTCGTCGGGGTCGCGAAGGACCTGGGGCACCCTGTCTACCTGCACTGTCTTGCCAGAGCCGGGTTCGGGGTGACGGATCTGGTGGACCTGGCCGCGCGTGAACCCGACGTCACCTTCGTGCTCGGTCATGCCGGTGTGGGCGACATGGATCTGTACGGCATCGAGTCGATCCGACCGAGGCCCAACATCCTGTTCGAGACCTCTGGCGGGTATTCGGCCGTGGTCGCGGCGGCCCTGCGCCGCCTGGGGCCGGAACGGGTGCTCTTCGGTAGTGAGTACCCGCTCCAGCACCCTGAGGTGGAACTGGTCAAGTACCGCCTCCTCGGCTTGGAAGAGCCCGCCTGGAGACGGGTGACCTGGACCAACGCCCGCCTTCTGGTCGGTGAGGAACCGGCGCCCTGACCGGTCGGACCCATGAAAGGCAAGGACATGACCCCCACCAGCCCGCCCCGTCTGGGGGACTGGAACAGCATCGGGGAGTTGCGCGAACTCCAGGAGAAGGCCCTGCCGCGGGCCATGGAGCTCGCCGCGCGGTCTCCCCGCTACCGGGACCTTCCCATCCCGGCCAGCGTCGAGGAGCTCGGTGCGCTCCCGCTGACCGGAAAGGGTGACCTGCGCGCCGCCTATCCGTTCGGACTGCTGGCGGTGGAACGGGAACGGTTGGCGACCTACCACGAGTCCAGCGGCACCTCCGGAGCCCCCACCTCCTCCTACTTCACCGACCATGACTGGGCCGACGTGGCGGACCGGTTCACCCGCGGCGCCGTGGGGATCGACGCGGCGGACACGCTCATGGTGCGTACGCCGTACGCCATGCTCACCACCGGCCACCAGGCGCACCTCGGTGGCCGGAGCCGCGGTGCCACCGTGGTGCCCGCGGACAACCGTTCCGCGGTCGTCACCTACGCCCGGGTGGTGCGGATGCTGCGCGACCTGGACGTCACGGTGACGTGGAGCCTGCCCACCGAGTGCCTGCTGTGGGCGGCGGCGGCCCGGACGGCCGGGCTCGACCCGGGACGTGACTTCCCTTCGCTACGCGCGCTCCTGGTCGCGGGGGAGCCGCTCACCGCTGCCCGGCGCAACGCCATCAGCCGCGCCTGGGGCGGGATTCCGGTCATGCAGGACTACGGCTCCACCGAGACCGGGAGCCTGGCGGGAGAGTGCGGGCACGGGCGTCTGCACCTGTGGGCCGATCGCTTCATTCCCCAGGTCATGGATCCGGACACCGGGCGCAGCGCGCGGACCGGCGTGGGGAACCTGGTCATCACGACCCTGTACCGCGAGGCCATGCCCCTGGTCCGCTACGACCTGGAGGACCGGGTCCGGGTGTCGGAGGAGGAGTGCCCCTGCCGGTGGCACCTGCCGACGGTCGAGGTGCTCGGGCGCGACGCTGGGACCCATGCGGTCGCGGGGGTGAGGGTCACACCGGGGCAGATCGAGCGGGCGGTGTTCTCCCTGCCCGGGGAACACGGGGTCCTGTTCTGGCGGGCGCGCGCCCGGGAGGATCTTCTGGAGGTCGAACTGGAGGTGGATCCCCGGTACGAGGCGGCTGCCCGCGCGCAGGTCGCCTCGGCCCTGCGCGAGGACCCGAGGGTACGGAGTCGGGTGCGCGGGGTGCCGCCGGGAACCCTGGTCCCGGAGTCCGTCCTGCGGGGGGAGCAGAGGTTCGTCAAACCGCGACACCTCTTCGGGCCGGGGGAGGACTGGGACGAGGCCGTGCTCTACTACTGAGCCCCTCGGGTGGGGAAACGCCCTTCTCCGGTGGATGGCTGCCCTGTGCGGACCATCGCTTGTGCGGGGCGGGGGCCAAGGGGATCCGTGGAGGATCTTCGGCCCGGGCGCTGGAGGTCGGGCCGGCCGGCAGCCGAACGATCTCGGGACTCCAGGAAGCCTTCCCCGACAAGCATCGCAAACCTGTAGCGGCGAGAGTAGACATGGCTTCCCCGTGCTGCTACATTTCCTGTCGTAGCCGAAGAGATCCACGGCTGGGCCACCGGATACGCCGGTGGAGAGCAGGACGGCCCGACCGGCGCGCTTGGCTGTACGGCGCCGGGGGCCGGTAGCACCGCAGTACCGGTGTCCCGCCCGTTTGGGGGACACCGCGCAGGAAGTGAAGCAGGACGGCTCGACGGTGTGCACGTGCTTGAAGACACCGGGAGCCGGTAGGACAGCAGTACAGAAGGTCAAGCAGTACCGCAGGACCGGTCTCCCGCTCGTACGGGGGAGGCCGCGGCAGGAAGAAGGACGCGGCAGGGCTCGACCGGCGCACGCTCCAACCGCGCCGGTCGAGCCGCCAGGGCCGCAGTCGAAGAAGTAGTGCACGAAGTGAGATCGAGAGGAGTAGATGCCATCAGGATCGCCCGGGCGAGGCGGGAATCCCGCTCGGGTACCGCAGGGCCCTGTTCTGGAAGAGGGTGGTCCACGGTCACACAACCGCGATCCCCGCGATCCCGTACCGGCTTGACTTCGGGAAGCGGAAGACCGGCAGCGGCCGGTAGGTGGTATTGAACTCTCGGGCCCCAGCGCCGTTCGGCGTTGGGGCCCTCGACGTGCGTTCACAAGAAGGAAGACACGCACTTGTCCCGTCCCGACACCGGTGACCGGTTCGACGATGACGACTACCCCGCCTACACCGTGGGCAGCGCCGCGGAGATGATCGGCGCCACGCCGGCCTTCCTGCGCGCCCTGGGCCAGGCGAAACTGATCGAGCCCCTGCGTTCGGAGGGCGGGCACCGCCGCTACTCCCGCTACCAGCTCAGGCTCGCCGCCCGGGCGCGCGAACTCGTGGACCAGGGCACACCCATCGAGTCCGCGTGCAGGATCATCATCCTGGAGGACCAGTTGGAGGAGGCCCACCGGATCAACGAGGAGCTGAGGGCCGCTGCCCGAGGACAGGACCGAGACGAGGACTGACACTCACCACACCCGCTGCGACCCTGTGGGGCGGCCTCCACCGGGCGTCGGGTCGGGCACGGCCAGTAGGATTCCCGCGTGATGACGCCCCCTCCCTCCCCGTCCGCGAACGGTTCCGGCAGGATCCTCGTCGGGGTGCTGGTCTGCGTCCTCCTGCTGCTGTCCTCCCTCCCCGGGCTGTTCCAGGCCGCGGAGGGCCTCTCCGGCCGGGAGACCCTGGTGAGCGGTCCGGTGGGCACGTTCACCCCCGTGGACAGGTCGTGCAACAACGGTGGCTGCGCCCTGGTGGGGACGTTCACCAGTGGTGACGGCAGCATCATCCGGCAGGACGTGGTCCTCAGCAGGGACGCCGTGCGGCTCAGCCGCAGCGACCCGATGCCGACCGCCATCGGCGACGTGCGCCTTGGCCCCAGCGGGTTCTTCAGGACGTTCGCCTACACGACCGACTACTCATGGCAGTGGGCCGTGACGAAGGGGGTCCTGATCGCCGTCCTCGTACCGGTGGCGCTGCTCGGTGTGATCGTGGGGATACGGCGTCGCCGGGCCCGGCGACGCCCGTGACGATCGCGCTCATCGTGATGGGAGCGACCCTGCTGGTGGGGGCGTGGCCCACCACCTCGTACCCGCCCAAGCGGTGGGCCGGGCACCCGGCGCGGTGAGCGCGGCCGTCGGGACCGGCAGCGGCTCGTTCCGCAGGTAGACCCGCTTCAGGGCTTGGGAGGCCTCGTCGTCCTCTGCGCTCATGTCGAGGACCGCCTCGATGTCACCTTCGGTGCTGTCCAGCAGCATGCGCATGACGTAGAACATCTTGCCGACCAGGCTCGCCGCCGTGATGCGCGTCTGCCCGTTCAGCTCGACCACGAGATCCTTGCCCAAGGCATGGGTCTCGTCGGGGAAGACGGTCACGGCAAGGCGCTGGATCAGACCGTCGATGACCTTACTGACGGCGGCCTTCTCCTTGGGAGCCAAGGTGTAGGTGGACCGTAGCTCCACATCGCTTCCCGCGGCCAGGTTGGCGCCGAACCTGGAGACGCCGATCGTGCCGCCTCCTGACCGCCTTCTCAACGGTCTCGGCCTCATGCGGGAAGGGCACGTCGTCGTACTCAGCGTGTGCGAGCAGGGCGTCGGCATCAAGGTGGATCGGGTTGCGTAGCGCCCTGGTTCAACGTTCGTATCGCCTGGGCGACAACCGATGATCCAGCGCTGTCGGGTGGAAGGTCGCCGAGGCGTGGCCCTCCGTCCACCCCCGTGCACCCGCTGGTGCGCCCCCAACGCGAAAACGGCCCCTGGTGCGCGAAGCGTTCTCGCGCGTCAGGGGCCGTCTTTCGAACGGAGCGGATGACGGGAATCGAACTGGGGTCGGCAAGTGCCCTGACCTGCGAAGGTGCGAGAAATTGCAGGTAGGGGCGTTGTGATTTCCCTGGTTGTGCCGGGTTGGCCTGTGTTCCGCCGGGCCCCGTCCACCCTCCGGGTGCACACCTCGGCCCGTTTCGGTGCACCCGCGCGGGTGCACCGGGAGCCTGCCGCTGCTAACGGATTAAAAGTCCGCGGGAAGGCGAGCGGTTCGTGGCGGTATGACCCGGTTCGCTCCGACCTGACCGGGGGCCGTCATGCCACCGGAGACCACGTGAGACCGCCCCGTGCCACCGGGTTCCGGAACACCGGAGCCGCAACGGAGCGATTCCGGCCTCGCCCGAGGTGCGGATCAAGTCCGCTGGCGACTCGAGGTGCTGTTCCTGAGATCACACCCCCGCATGCTGAGAACACAGCGGAGTCGATGCTTGCGGTGACCAGTCGCCTATCGCGCGTTCCCTGCCGAGAGCGGGACTACCCCACGACGGCTGCGAGCCAGACCTTCGCTCACAATCACGACCATCTCACCGGTAGACGTCGGTAGCCTCTGCGATGATTGCCCCACACCACCGGCGTCAGAGAGCGGGACCGAGTTGAGCACCCTGGGTAACTTCGTATGGTCGATCGCTGACCAGCTGCGAGGCGTCTACAGGCCGCACCAGTACGGCGGCGTCATCCTCCCGTTCACCATCCTGCGACGCCTGGACTGCCTGCTCGAACCCACACGGGACGAGGTTCGCGCCCTGGCCAAGAAGTATGACGGCGGTGCCCTCGACGTCCAGGTCAAGCTCAAGACCGGTCTGGCCTTCTACAACACCTCCAAGTTCGACTTCGAACGGCTGCTCGAGGATCCCGAGGGCCTGCGCGCCAACCTGATCGACTACATCTCGCACTTCTCCGACAACATCGATGTCTTCGAGCGCTTCGGCTTCGAAGCCGAGATCAATAAGCTCGACGAGAAGAACCGGCTGTACCTGATCGTCTCCAAGTTCGCCGAGGTCGACCTCCACCCCGACACCGTCCCCAACGCGGCGATGGGTGACCTGTACGAGCACCTGATCTACAAGTTCGCCGAAGCCTCCAACGAGGAGGCCGGTGAGCACTACACGCCGCGCGACGCGATCCGCCTCATGGTCGACCTGCTGTTTGCGGAGGAGAACGAGGCCCTGCTGGAGCCGGGGACTATCCGCTCGATCTACGACCCCACCGTCGGCACGGGCGGCATGCTCTCGGTGGCCGAGGAACGCCTGCTGGAGCGCAACCCGAAGGCCCGGCTACGCCTATACGGGCAGGAGATCAACGACCAGTCCTACGCCATCTGCAAGTCCGACATGATCGGTAAGGGCCAGAATGTCGACAACATCAAGCTCGGCGACACCCTTGCCCACGACAGGTTCTACAACAAGCACTTCGACTTTTGCATGTCCAACCCGCCCTATGGCGTGGACTGGAAGGCCTCGGAAGCCGACGTCAAGGAGGAACACAAGAAGGGCGGTCCGAACGGTCGCTTCGCTCCGGGCCTGCCGTCGGTCTCCGACGGTCAGATGCTCTTCCTGACGCACCTGGCCCACAAGATGCGCCCCGCCCACGAGGGCGGTGGCCGTGCGGGCATCGTCCTGAACGGTTCCCCGCTGTTCACCGGCGCTGCCGAGTCCGGCCCGTCAGAGATTCGCCGGTGGCTGCTCGAGAACGACCTGGTGGACGCGATCGTCGCGCTGCCCACCGACATCTTCTTCAACACCGGCATCTCCACCTACATCTGGGTCCTCGACAACACCAAGCAGCCCGAACGCCGGGGCAAGGTCCAACTGATCGACGCCTCTGACATGTGGACCAGAATGCGTAAGGGCATGGGCTCCAAGCGCAAGGAGGTCGACGCAGCCGCCCGAGAGCAGATCGTAAAGATCTATGACGCCTTCACCGAGGGCGAGAACTCCAAGATCCTGAACAACACCGACTTCGGATATTGGACGATCACCGTTGAGCGCCCCCTGCGCTTGAATTTTTCAGCGGCCCGCGTGACTGACCTGGATGACGGGGCGTTGGCCAAAGCGTTCGGCAAGGGCGCTGACCCGGCACCGTTCCTGGCTGCACTGGCTGGGATGGGTGATCAGGTCTACCTAAGCCAGGAGAAGTTCATCGAGGCTGCCCTCGAGAAGTTCGTCGAAGCGGGGCTGAAGCTGACCAAGGCGCAGTACCGCCACCTGGCCAGGTCCGTGGGCGAACGTGACGAGTCAGCGGAGATCTTCAGGGACGCCAAGGGCAACCCTGAGCCCGATACTTCCAAGCGCGACACGGAGAACGTGCCTTTCACGTATAGCGGCAACACCCTGGGCGATGTGGGGCGGGATGGGACCGTCAAGGCGTATTTCGAGGCCGAGGTGGTCCCGCACGTGCCGGACGCATGGGTCGACACGAAGAAGACGAAGGTCGGCTACGAGATCCCGTTCACCCGGTTGTTCTACACGTACACCCCGCCACGCCCGCTGGAGGAGATCGATAGCGACCTGGAAGCGCAGATCGCCAAGATCATGAGCCTGCTGCGGGAGGTCGAGGCGTGACCAACATTGAGCGTCCAGCATGGCTGGCTTCGCTTCCCTCGTACTGGAACGTTGCACCTGGGAAGACGATGACCAAGCTTATTCAGCGACCCGCGTCTGAAGGTGACGGGATTGTCACCGCTTTTCGCGACGGTAAAGTAACGCTACGCGCAAACCGGCGGATGGATGGGTTCACGGAGGCCATCCAGGAGATCGGATACCAAGGTGTGCGTGCAGGAGAATTGGTCATCCACAGCATGGACGGCTTTGCCGGAGCCATCGGAGTCTCGGATTCGGACGGGAAGATGTCTCCTGTTGTCCACATCTATCGGACGCCTGATGATGACCCTTACTACATTGCACACACACTACGTGTCGCCGCTCAGGCTGGATTCATCCAGTCTCTCGCCAAGGGGATCCGTGAGCGTTCTACCTCGTTTGATAAGGCGTCCTTCAAGTCGATGCTTCTTCCTCGCCCACCTCGAGCTGAACAGGGCGAGATCGTCGCGTACATCGACCGAGAGACAGCGCAGATCGACACCCTGATCGCCGATCAACAGCGACTCATCGAGATGCTGAGAGAGCGGCGCCAGGCGATGATCGACCATGCGTTCGGCAGTTTCTCAGAGAAGGGGATTCAACTTCGAAGGTTTATTCGATTTCTAACTAGTGGATCACGCGGGTGGGGTGAATACTACGCAGATTCTGGTGACGTGTTCGTGCGAATCGGAAATCTGCCGAGGGGTTCTCTTTCTCTGAGAGGTGAAGTGCAACGTGTAGACCTTCCCCCGAACGTCTACGAGGGGCAGCGCGCAAGACTGAAGGTAGGTGATCTTCTCTTTTCAATCACCGCCTATATCGGTTCGGTTGCAGTTGCTGATCAGGAGTGGGCAGACTCCTACGTAAGCCAACACGTCGCACTGTGCCGGATCGACATGTCCGTTCTTGACCCTAAGTTCACTGGTTACTTCATGCTCACTACCAAAGGGCAGAACCAGCTTTCCGGAGGTGCACTCGGCGGGACCAAAGTCCAACTTGCGCTTGACGACATTAAAGCACTTCGAGTCCCTGTGCCGTCTCTGAATGAGCAGCAGCAGATCGTTGAACGACTTGCCCAAGAGACTTCCCGGATCGACAACCTGATCGCCGAATCCGAGCGACTGATCGAGCTGTCTCAAGAGCGACGTTCCGCCCTCATCACCGCAGCAGTTACCGGCCAGATCGACGTCCGCCAGGAGGCCTGAGTTGGCGCAGCACAACGAGGTAGAGTTCGAGAACGAGCTGTGCGAGTACCTGGCCGCCCACGGCTGGCTGTACTCCAAGGACGACACCGGCTACGATCGCGAGCGCGCTCTATACCCGGCGGACTTCTTCGGGTGGCTCCAGGAAACGCAGCCGATCGAGCTGGCCAAGGTCGTCAAGCCGGGTGCTGCGGACGAGATCAAGCAGCGAAACCAAGTCCTGGACCGGTTGGTGAAGTGTCTGTCGATCGACATGGAGAGCGCTGGCGGCACGCTCAACGTGCTGCGCCAGGGGTTCAAGCACCTGTCAGCCCGGTTCCGCGTGTGCCACTTCAAGCCCGAGTCCACCTTGAACGCCACGACAGTGGCGGAATACGAGAAGGTGCGCCTGCGTGTGATGCGGCAGGTCCACTTCTCCACGAACGATCAGCGCAGCGTGGACCTGGTGTTCTTCATCAACGGGTTGCCCGTGGCCACAGCCGAGCTGAAGACGGACTTCACGCAGACGGTCGAGGACGCCAAGCAGCAGTACAAGACGAGCCGCCAGCCGAAGGACCCGGGCAGCAAGCACGTCCAGCCGCTGTTCACCTCCGGGCGTGGTGCGCTGGTGCACTTCGCGGTGTCCAACGACGAGGTCTGGATGACCACGAAGCTGGCCGGGGCTAGAACCCACTTCCTGCCGTTCAACCGAGGCACCGAGGATGGCGGGGCGGGTAACCCGCTCAACCCCGACGGGTCGCCGTCGTCCTACCTGTGGGAGCGGGTGCTGCAGCGGGATGCGTGGCTGAACATCTTCGGCCGGTTCATGTACATCAAACACGAACAGCGTACCGACCCGATCACCGGCAAGACCACGAAGTCGGCCACGCTGCGCTTCCCGCGTTTCCACCAGTGGGAGGCCGTCACCCAGATAACCGACGCCGTCATCGCCGAGGGCGCCGGGCGCCGATATCTGGTCCAGCATTCGGCGGGCTCGGGCAAGACCGACTCGATCTCCTGGCTGGCCCACCGCATGGCCCGCCTTCAGGTGGACAACACCAAGGTGTTCGACTCGGTCATCGTGGTCACCGACCGTACCGTGTTGGACAGCCAGCTCCAGGACGCGATCAAGCAGATCAGCAACGAGCAGGACATCGTGACGGCCATCGACCGAAGACAGGCGGCCCGCGAGGGCACCTCCAAGTCGGGGGTGCTGGCCAAGGCCCTGGCCGCGGGCAAGCTGATCATCGTCGTCACCATCCAGACCTTCCCCTACGCGATGGCCGAGATCCGCAAGTCCCAGGGTTTGAAGGACAAGAAGTTCGCCGTCATCGCCGATGAGGCGCACTCCTCCCAGTCCGGGCAGGTCGCCGCCAAGCTGAAGGCCGTGCTGACCTCCGAGGAACTCAAGGAGGTCGAGGAAGGTGGAGAGGTCGACGTCGAGGCGGTCCTGGCTGCCGAGGCCTCCGAGCGGGCCAACAGCCAGAACATCTCCTACTTCGCGTTCACCGCTACGCCCAAGGGCAAGACGCTGGAGCTGTTCGGTCGTGTGCCCAACGGCCAGGACGTGCCCCCGCAGCCATTCCACGTCTACTCGATGAAGCAGGCCATCGAGGAGGGCTTCATCCTGGACGTCCTGCGCGGTTACCACTCCTTCAAGCTGGCCTTCCAGGTCGGCCAGAACGCTCCATCCGGCGACACGGAAGTGGACCAGAACGAGGCGACGAAGAAGGTCATGGGGTGGGTGAAGCTCGACCCGCAGACCATCACGCAGAAGGCTGCGATCATCGTCGAGCACTTCCGCTCCAACGTCGCACATCTCCTGGACGGTCACGCCAAGGCCATGGTGGTCACCGACTCCCGCAAGGCCGCTGTCCGGTACAAGAGGGCGATCGACGACTACATCGCCAAGAAGAAGCTGGGCTACGGCACCCTGGTCGCGTTCTCCGGCAAGGTCGAGGACAGCGAGTCCGGGCCGGACGACTTCACTGAAGCGAACATGAACCCCGGTGTGTACGACCTGCGCTCGGCGTTCGAGGATGACGTTTACCGGGTCATGATCGTCGCCAAGAAGTTCCAGACGGGCTTCGACCAGCCGCTGCTATGCGCCATGTACGTCGACAAGCTCCTCTCGGGAGTAGAGGCGGTCCAGACCCTCTCCCGCCTGAACCGCACCTACGTCACCCCCTCAGGCAAGCAGAAGACCTCCGCGATGACACAGATCGTGGACTTCGCCAACGACCCGGCAGAGATCCAGAAGGCCTTCGAGCCGTACTACACCGACGTGCACCTGGAACAGGAAACCGACCCGAACCTGGTGCACGACCTGTCCGCCAAGCTCGACGCCTCCGGGATCTACACACTGGCCGAACTCGACCAGTGTGCTGAGGCATGGGTGACGGAGAAGGGCAACAACGCCCTGACTGCTGCGGTGAACCCGGGCAAGCAGCGGTTCCAGGGCCAGTACACAGCGGCCCTGGAGGCGAACAGCGGTGAGGGTGACAAGGGCGCACTGGACACCCTCGACACCTTCCGTAAGGACGTCGGCACGTTCGTGCGCCTGTACGACTTCATGAGCCAGATCGTCGACTACGGTGATGCGGACCTGGAGAAGCGCAGCATCTACCTGCGGCTGCTGGCCCGTCGGATTCAGCCCGGCAACTACACCGCCCCGATTGATCTGTCTGACGTCGTGCTGCAGAACGTTAAGCAGATCGACAAGGGTAAGGCGGACATCGTCCTGGGCGGGAAGGATGCCGCTCTCAAGGGCATGACGGGCGCGGGGTCGGCGGGCAAGAAGGATCCGAAGATGGTCGCGTTCCAGGACGTCCTGGAACGGCTCAACGACATGTTCGGCAACGAGGACTTCACCTCCTCGCAGAAGGTGTCCTTCGCTGAGGCTCTGCTTGCCGCACTGTTGGAGAACGAGGAGCTGGTGCAGCAGGCCAAGGCCAACACCCCCACCCAGTTCGCCGAGTCCCCCGACTTCGACGATGCTGTCACCATCGCGGTCGCGGAGAACCAGGGCGCGCACAACAAGATGAGCGACTACTTCTTCGCCAGTGCTCCCGGCAAGGCGCAGCTGGTCGCCGAGATCGCCAAGTGGTTCCACACCGTCGTCGTTGAACAGACAGAGGCAGCCAGCGAGGCCACAGAGCTCTCCTGACAGTGTGTTCCGTACCAGACGTGATGGGAGGCTCTGGTGTTTGTTGGGACCGTCTACTGCCCAGTGGCAGGGGTTGACCTGCATAAATGAGAGAGATCTCAGTCAGGGTCGTTGCGCGTTCCCTGGTTGTACCCGGTTACCCCGCCTTCTGCCGGTCCGTTCACCTTCAGGGTGCATGAACTCCCACCGGTATGGGGCACCCTTGAGTGCACGCGAGGCTGTATGAATGGGGGGTATGGCAGCTAGAGAACGCTTTGTTTCCTATTGGGCTTTTTGTTGTATGCGCGAATGTCCAGGAGAATCTGTATGGGCAGTCCGAGGTAGTCGCTGGCGACCCGCTATTCGGAATGCCGCCTCGAACTGCTGGCGGATCTCCCCGTCGGTGTAGGCGACGATGTGGGCCGGGTTGGAGTACACGCCGAGGAAGCCGGTCACCTCGGCGAGGACACCCGTCTCCTCGGCGCATTCACGCACCGCGCACTGGGCGGCGGACTCGCCGATGTCCTGGGCGCCGCCGGGCAGCGCCCACTGGCCGGTGTCCCTCCGCCGTTGGAGGAGGATGGCGCCCTGGTCATTGACCACCAGCAGGTTGCTCGCGGGGATCAGGGTATTGGCCTTGGGCGCGGCGGGGTCGTGGTAGTACTCGGTCCTGCCCATGGTGGATACGCTCCTCCGTCGTGGGGGTTCCAAGCGCCGTCGACACGCGGGGCGGAAGGACCCGCCACCGCGCGACGTTCAGTCCAGGCTCAACTGGTACACGGCGCGATGACGCCCCGGTCCCTTGAAATCGCTGATGACCGAGACACCGTTGACCTCCCGGTCACCGGGGACGTTGACGAAACCAAGCGCAGTCCAACTGGCGTGCGCCACGTCGTTGTCGGGCTCCGAGGTGAGGTACAGACGTCGGCACCCCCACACCTCGGCCTGGGAGCGCACGCTGTTCAGGAGCGCTCGTGTGATCCCCTGGCGCCGGTGTCGCGGGTGGGTCATGACGTCTTGCACGTAGACGTCCGCCGGGTCGTCCTGGCTGCGGAAGGCCATCACCGCTCCGGCGATGGTGCCGTCGTCGGCGACGGCGATGGGGCAGGTGGAGGAGAACAGAGTGGCGTAGAGCCAGTAGTCGGACAGGGTGCGCGCGGAGATGTACGGCTCGCCGAGCTCCATGAGGTGCAGGACTTCGCCGATCCGTTCGGGGTGAAGGGGTGTGACGATCATGGGCGTTCCTCGGTGTGGACCTGGTGGACGATGGTGGTCAATTGGTGTGCCATGTGGCTGAGCACATGCTGGGACGTTTGGTGCGGGACCGCCAGCGGAGGCCAGCTTCGCTCTCGTTCTGTCCGTAGTGCCTGTTGGCCAGTACCCTTTCGGCGTCGTCTGGTCCAGGGGCCGGTTCTCGTCCGAGTTCGCATCGCTCCGGGCAGAACGTTTGCACCAGCTCTTTGGAGGAGGAGTCCGCCCCAAACCCCTGCTCAGGGAGTCCAGCTCATGCGCATCCTCGACGTAGTCAGCGCCGACGGCGTCCCGCTCGATGCGGTCCTGCACCCTTCCAAAGGGGACCGCTCGAGGGGCACCGTTGTCCAGGCTCACGGCATCACCGTCGACAAGGACGAGGGCGGCATGTTCGTCCGCCTGGCCGAGGTCCTGTCCGACAGGGGGTTAAACGTCGTTCGGTTCTCCTACCGTGGGCACGGCAAGAGCGGTGGGACGCCCCGCGGTGTGACCGTCGCTGGCGAGATGTTGGACCTCCAGTCGGTCATCGAGCACGCTCTGAACGCTTGGCCCGAACCGCTCTCCGTTCTGGCCGCGAGCTTCGGGGCCGTGTCCTCTTCACTCCTGCTTCCTGTACTCGGTGATCGGATCGACTCCCTCGTCCTGTGGAACCCCGTACTCGACCTGAAGCACACCTTCCTCAACCCAGAGCTCCCCTGGGGAGTGGAGAACTTCGGTCCTGACCAACAGCGGGAGTTGGGCGCCAGCGGTCAGTTGTTGATCGACGGTGAGTTTCCCATCAGCCCGATCATGTGGCGCGAGTTCAGCCTGTACGACCCCCTCAGCGCCTACACGTCATCCCGCGTTCCCTCGCTCGTGGTCCACGGTGACCAGGACAGCTACGTGTCCTACGACATCGCCAGGGCCGCTGCCTTCGCCCGGGCCGACGCGGACTTCCACACGGTGCAGGGGTCCGACCACGGTTTCGATTCCACCGAGCGGGAGGACGAGGCGATCGGGGTTTCGGTGGACTGGCTCGTGGCGAGGGCACAGCGCAGAAGATGAGAAGCTTCGCGTGATCGGGGTGGACGAGTTCGCCTTGGGCAAGGGGCGTGTCCACGGCATGGTGGCCAACGACGCCGAACCACAGAATCTGTGCCATATCCTGTTTTTCAGTGGTCATGGCTTTCCTCGTTGCGCGGGCTGCTTCTGGCCTCCTATGCTTTCTCGCAACGCGTTGACGGAGACGAGTAGCCGCGGGACCACGTGAGCCGAGAGAACTGCCGGTAGCTGGGAAGGCAGTCTTGCGCCCCGGGTGAAGACCCTCCCGAGCGCGGGGAGGAACGGCCCTCTGTGGCCCCATGCCCCGCCGGATGGCCCCCGTCACAGGGCCCGAACGAGGTCGCTGCCCGAGCGACGAAAGTGCGGTGGCACCGCGAGTTGCCCTTCTCGCCCGCACTCCCAAGGGATCATGACGAGGTCCTTTGGAGGACTGCTGTGATCCATCCGACGAGCCGTGTACTGGTCGCTGACCTGCGAGAACACGTCGGAGAGTCTGTTTCGATCTCAGGATGGGTGAACACCCTTCGCCTGCAGAGCAAGATCCAGTTCGTGGTCGTGAGGGACCACACCGGCATGGCCCAGGTCACGCACAAGCGAGGTGGCGCTGGTGACGTTGTCGAGGCGGAGTTGGAGCGTCTGACCACGGAGTCAGCCGTCCGCATCACCGGCCGCGTGGTCGACAACCCCATCGTCAAGCTCGGTGGACTGGAGATCATCCCCGAGTCCGTCGAGATCCTGAACCTGGCCGAAACCCCTCTGCCCATCGACGAGCACACCGGGCTCGAGCAGCGTCTGGACTGGCGCTTCCTGGACGTGCGTCGCCGTTTCCCCGCTCAGTTGCTCTTCGCTGTGCAGACCACCCTCGAGCAGGGCATGCGCGAGTACGCCTACGCGCAGGGGTGCACCGAGATGCACACCCCCAAGCTGATGGGCACCGCCTCGGAGTCCGGCGCCGAGGTGTTCAAGCTCGGCTACTTCGACCGAGACGCCTATCTGGCCCAGTCACCGCAGTTCTTCAAGCAGATGGCGATCGCGGCCGGTATCGACAAGGTTTTCGAGATCGGTCCTGTCTTCCGTGCCGAACCTTCCTTCACCTCCCGGCACGCGACCGAGTTCACCGGCGTGGACGTCGAGCTGGCCTGGATCTCGGACGTCGAAGACGTCATGGCCTTCGAGGAGCGGATGCTCGCGCACGCGCTGGCCAAGGTCGCCGACGCCCACGGTGAGGCGATCCAGGAAGCGTTCGGCGTCGACGTGACGGTCCCGTCGGCGCCGTTCCCGCGAATCACCATGGCCGAAGCCCAGGACATCCTCCGCGCCGGGGGCTGGGACCCCGAAGGCGGCAAGGAGGACCTGGACCCGGAGGGGGAACGCGGGATCGCCGCCCACATCCAGCGAGAGACGGGGCATGAGTTCGTCTTCGTCACTGACTACCCGGCCAGTATCCGGCCCTTCTACCACATGCGTCCGGTCGGACGGCCCGACCTCACGTGCAGCTTCGACCTGTTGTGGAAGGGGTTGGAGATCACCACGGGTGCCCAGCGTGAGCACCGGTACGACGTCCTGCTCAAGCAGGCCGCCGAGAAGGACATGAACACCGGGCCCATGCAGGACTACCTGAACACCTTCCGGTACGGCTGCCCGCCGCACGGCGGTCTCGGTATGGGCCTCAGCCGTGTCCTGATGGTGCTGCTCGGTCTGGACTCCATCCGCGAGGCCAGCTTCCTCTTCCGTGGCCCCAACCGACTGACGCCGTAGAGACGCGCCTGAGGGTGGTCCTGCCCGTCGTGGCAGGACCACCCCGGTTCCCGTCAGTAGCGGGTGTTGCGCAGGTCGTGGAGCCAGGCTTCGGCGGGATGGTCGTCCCAGTAGCGGCGCAGGGCCACTTCCCGTTCGGCGTAGACGCCGTGGTGGCACAGGGCGCCGTGGGAGAGGTTGATGCTCATGCTGAGCGGTGTCTCACTGGTGACCCAGTGGGGTGTGAGGGCGTGGCTCCACAGCATGTCTCCCGGCTTCATGCGGATGGAGAGACGCTCAGCTTCGATATGGGCGGGCGGTTCTTCGGCTGTGGTTTTGCCGATGACGGCGTCCTCCGCCGCGAGGACTCGGTCAGGGTCGACGTAGCTGTGGAACGTCTTGACACCCTCGACCTGCCACACCAGTCCATGAGAGTTGTCGTTGTGGTAGGTCGAGGCGGCGCCCTGACTGGAGATGAACAGCAGTGGAGCACATCGCTGCCAGGTGAAGCCCTGCGCTGAGAGAAACGTGCGCCACGGGGTCATGACGTCGTCCTGGAAGCCCTCCAGGAAGTCCTTGTAGAAGCGGCTCAGGTTGAAGTGCACCAGCCGAAAGCGCCAGGTCAGCAGCTCCTCCAGCGGTGCGCTCCGGAAGGCCGCCGTGCGGTCCAGACGGACCTGCCAGTCGTCCGGATCGAGGACGGTGTAGCGCACCTCGTTGTCGCGTCTGATGTGGTCGAGGACGTCAACGGCCATCGGAAACTGGAAGTCGAAGGGGACCAAGGGGGCCGCGACAGGGAAGTTCGGTGGTGTCCGCCAACGGGCGATGAACTCTTCGGATGTCGTGACGGGTGTCTGCACGAATGACCTCGCACGGTGTCAGGGGCGGCAGATGGCAGCGCACTCTGTTGTGACCCGGTCGGTGGTCGGCCGGACGAGGAACTCCCTGACGTCAGACCGGGGTTGGTGGGTGCTCACGCCGACTTCGCTGTACGGGCAGCGCCTCAGCTGGCCCTCAGCGGAGACGTACAGCGCTCGCGACTGGCAGAGGTGCCGGCATCCTGGTGAGCTCCGCATGGACCGCAGATGGGCGAGGTAGTCGCGAAAGCCATCCCCGAGATTGAAGTGACGCTCGAGTACGGCCGCATCGAGTTGTTGCCGCTCCTCGTAGCCAGCCACGGTCATCCGGGCACGGTGGATCGCGTGCCCGTCGAGCAAGACCGGGCTGAACTGGAGCTCCGTGCCCGCCTCCGCCACGAGCCGCGCCAGCTCACGGCATTCGTCGTCAGTGAGGTCCCAGTAGCTGACGTGCAGGACGCTTGCGGGAGCGTCGATCGTCAGCAGGGTATTGATTCCCGACCCTACGCAACGCTTGGTCCGGCCCAGCTTCATCGCACCGCGCGAATCCGCGGAGACAGTCACGTTCTCCACGAGATGTACGACCTCAGCGAGAGCGGTGACCTCGGCCTCGGTACGGGCCGAGGTCACCACGGAGACGGGCAGGCCGAACTGGTGAGCGAGGCGGATCAGTTGGCGGAGCTCGGGGTGATGCGTCGGCTCACCGCCCGTGAGGCAGATACTCTCGACGCCGATCTCCCTGAGGCGGGACAGGGAACGGGTGTACGTCGCGACGTCCAGGAATCCGTGGGCCCGATCGGCCCGGAAGCAGAATCCGCACGCGACGGCGCAGTGCCCGGCGGTGGAGACGAGCGCGGTCCGGAACCGTAGGGTGCTCATTGCACCCCCGTGTTGTCCCAGACCGCGATCTCGACCGTTCCGGTGTAGAAGGCGCACATCTCCTCATCAGGCGCGTCCGCACCCACCAGGGCCTGCTCATTGCGTGACGGCCCGCCGCAGATGGCCAGCGCTGGACAGTCGCCGCATTTCTCGTACGGGGCGACTTCCTTGGCGACGCCACCCAACAGCTCCGGGCCAGCGCGCAACTCATCGAGCGTGTGGATGAAGCTGGGCTCGGTGAAGTTGATGTCGCACAGGCTGATCCTGTTGCCGGGCAGCAGGGCAGCGTTGAGGCTTCGGTCACCCTGCATGTGGTCGAAGAGCATCGGGCGCCGGGTATCGAGAGCCTGGAAGGCACGGTCGAGGACGGAGAAGAGCATGCCGCCCTTGCTGAGCGCGGTGAGCCGGGCCTCATAGAGTTCGCGCGCGAGGTCGCCTCCCTTGACGCGCCAGCGCCCTCCGGAGGGGATCGGGGTGTTGACGTAGATGAACTTCAGCCCGAGTTCCTCGATGATCCACGAGACCGTCTCGCCGAGCTGACCGATGTTGGCCGCCGTCGGTGTGAGGTTGCATCCCACGTAGAGGCCATCGGCCTCCAGCAGGCGCCCTACGTTGGCGCCGATGCGGCCGTCGGCGGATTGACCGCCGAGAAGCCTGCGGTTGACGGCGTTGATGGCCGGCGGGCCATCGACCGAGATGCCGATGCCGTACTGGTACCGGACGAAGTGCCCAAGCATCTCGTCCGTGAGACGGGCTCCGTTGGTGACGACGGTGCGGCGGATCCGCTCGACGTCGTACCGTGACGCGAGCTCGTCAGCCAGCGCATCGCCGTAGCGCATGAGGTCGAACCGGATCGTCGGCTCACCACCGAACCACTGGATCGAGACTTCCCGCTGCCCGGCGTTCTGTTCGAAGAGATACGTCAACCCCTCTGCGAGCTCCTCGTGTGTCATGTCGGGCTTGCCGGTGTTGGTGTCGACGAAGCAGTACGTGCACGCCATGTTGCAGCGGTCGGTGAGTACGACGCGCAGACCGCTGATCCGGCTGGGTGTCGGGGCCAGGCCCAGGTCGTGGAGGCGGGTACGGAGGGCTTCACGCCGGTCGGTCGGCGGTCCGTCCGGGGTGAAGCCAAGCCCAGCGAGGGCGTCATGAGTCGCGGTCGGGGGAACCGCGGAGAGGTCAGCGACCTCCCCGCGGTCGAGGTACACGCTGTCCAGACCGACCGGGTCGAGGAGCACGGACTCCCCGTCCCGGTCGTACTGGACGTACTTCCCCCACAGGAGCTGGGAAGAAGAGGTCATAGTGTCAGGCCGTTTCCTCTTCGCTGATGCCCAGTTCGGCCATGGCCTCGCGGATGGTCTTCTCGTACGTGGCTTGGAGTTCGGCCGAGGCGGCGGGCGAACCGCCATCCGCCAGGACGATCACGCCGGGCAGGGTGGGGTTGGGGGCGATGACGGCGATCCCGGCGGGCTCAGTGCTGATCGCCATGATGGCGCCCTCGACGGTCACCCAGTCGAGCTTGTCCTTGACGGCTTCGAGAATCCTGCTCTGCTGCTCCTGGAAGGACTCGCGCTCTCCCATCCAGACCCCGGCCTTGCTCTTGGAGTCCACGACGTCGGCGTAGATGAGGTGGTCGGTCTTGCTGCGACGAGCAGTCGGCATGTCCTACCTCTCTTCGATCGGTACGGAGCCGTTGTGCTCCGTGTGGCAGCAGACTGCCTGTAATCAGCGTCAAGCGCGCTGTCACGCCGCTGCACCCCTGCGGAACCGCCGTCGCTCACGCGTGCCATGAGCGGGAATGCGGCCATCGCACGATTCTCTGCCGCAGGTGTTGAAGTCGCGCTGAATGCCTGTCGCAGCGATAGGCATTCAGCACCGGTCGAGGCGCTCTACGCTATTAACGTCGTTGGTGTCGGTCGAAGGAGTTTCGGTGGGCTCAGTGCAGCGCTGGACCGGAAGGGAGGCGTGCGCACTGCGACGGGCGATGCGCAAAAGCGTGCGTGGCTTCGCCTCCTACCTCGGCGTCAGCGATCGGACGGTGTCCAACTGGGAATCCCGGGGCGGAAAGATCGAACTCGTACCGGACTCTCAAGCGCTGTTGGATACGGCTCTGGAACGCAGCGGCCCAGAAGTTCAGCAGCGGTTCTGGGACGCTGTCGGTGAGCCGAAGCCCGCTCCCACGGCCACACCGGACAGTTACTTCCCGATACCCATTCCGGAGCCCGGCTTGGTGCACAGGCCAAACGACTTCGAAGGACTCGTCTCCGTACTGCGGGAGGCGTCGACGGCCGAGGGCATCGCCACGGCAGCGGTCTGCGGTCCGGGCGGCTTCGGGAAGACCACGCTGGCAACCCAGGTATCCCACGACCCACGCGTCCAAGAGCTCTTTCCAGAGCTCTTGTGGGTGGAGACCGGTCAGGGATGTACCCCCGCCAGGGTGGTCGAGCTCATCTCCGATCTCTGTGTGCACCTGGACGGCAGCCGACCAGCACTCGCCGACCCAGAGCAGGCAGGTTTCCACCTTGCCCGACTTCTTCAGGGGCGCCGAGCACTCCTGGTCATCGACAACGTCTGGTCCGCCGCAGACCTCAGCCCATTCCTCTTGGGAGGAGAGGAATGCGTCCGGCTCGTCACCACCCGCAACATCCGCGTGTGTCCTTCCGCAGCCCGTGTCGTCCGCCTCGGGCCTATGACTTCCACCGAAATAAGAGAACTGCTCACCCGCAACGTCGCAACCCTTGACCAGCAGGAAGCGGCGCAACTGGCTCACGGGTGCGGTGGATGGCCGCTGCTGGCCGCCATCGTCGGCTCCAACATCTCGCAGGACGTCACCGCCGGAGCACCAGTAGACCGCATCGCCTTGGAAGCAAGCGAGACCCTCCGCACCCACGGTCCCCAAGCATTCGACGTCTGGGACACGGATCAGCGGAAGAACGCGATCGGACAAGCGATCGCGTCGAGTCTGCGCAGCCTCGACGAAAGCGTCGTCATCGCTGGTCGCTCCGATCTCAAGGACCGCTACCTCTCGCTTGCCGTCTTCCCACCCGCGGCGCCCATTCCCGTGTCGGTCCTCACGCACTGGTGGCACAACGCCTACGGGTGGCCTGCCCACGCCGTGCGGCAGTTCTGTCGGCTCCTGGCCGACAGGTCACTCCTCAGCGCCTACCTCGCCGATCGTGACGCGGTCATCCTCCACGATGTCTTCCGTTCCTACCTGCGGCACACGATCGGAGAAGACTGGTCCGCACTCCACCGATCCTTGATCGATACCTACCGGCAGACCACCGATGGCCAGTGGGAGACGCTGAACAGCGCTCACACCTACCTATGGCGAAACCTTCCGTACCACCTTCACGAAGCCGACTTGGACACCGAACTGGTCAGCCTGCTCGCCTCCCCTGAGTACATCGTGCACAAGGTGAATCGCGTCGGGCACCAGGCGCTGACAGCGGACGCGGCCGTGCTGGACTCACTACCTCGCCAGCACGAGGACTCGCATCCCCAGCACCATGTCTGGATGACAGCCCGCATGATGGCCGAGGCCGGGTACCTCCTGAGCGGGCTGGCCAACCCCGCTGACATCGCCGCGACCCTCGCCATCGCCTTGAAGCGATCGCCGCTCCCCTCTGCCGCCAGGGCGTTGGATGACCTGGCCCGATCCGGAACCACCCTCCAGGCCCAGTGGCTGCGCCATCCCGACGTCGAACAGCGGCCAGAGGAACCGGGCGGACACGTCGGGGCCGTGGTCAGCGTTTCCACCGCCAATCGCCTCGTAGCCTCGGGCGGGGAGGACGGAGCCGTCCGGCTGTGGGATTTCGACACCCGCAGACTGCTTCGCGCCCACCACGGACACACCGGCTGGGTCTTCGCCACCGCACTCTCCCCAGACGGGCTGATTGTCGCGTCAGCCGGAGACGACGCGGTGATCCGACTGTGGCGGACCGACACCGGCGAACCGGTCGGAGCCCTGACGGGCCACAGCAGACGAATCCGCAGCCTCGCCTTCTCACCCTCCGGGGCCTTCCTCGTTTCCGGCGCCGAAGACGGAGCCATCTGCGCCTGGGATGTCGAGCGTCTGGTGCTCGTACGCAAGATGCAGACAACCGGGACTCCGATCTGGTCCGTCGCAGTCGGAAGCGAGGCCGAGCCCGCCATCGCCGCGGCGGGCGAGGACGAGTTCGTCCGACTCTACGACTTGGGCACCGGCAACCTGCTGGATGAGCACGCCGCACACCGGGACTGGGTGCGCTCAGTCGCATTCGCTCCACAGTCTTCCGTACTGGCGTCCGGCTCCGGCGATCACTCCGTGCACGTCTGGAACACCAGCGAACGTCGCCTGACGCCCATACGCCAAATTTCGGACCTCAACGCGCGAGTGCGTGCCGTCGCCCTCTCCGCGCGGGCCGACGTCATTCTCGCCGCGACAGAGGAACCGAGAATCCAGGCATTCACTTCGAATGGGACGGCTGGCGATGTGCGGCTGCCTCCCGGGGTTGACTGGGTACGATCAGTCGCCCGCGCGAACGACGGCACCGTGGTCGCAGGATGTGAAGACGGTGGCATCCGCTTGTGGAATGCCGCCGGTCGCGGTGAGTTCGAGACGCTGGGCGTGGGCTCGAACACCGTATGGTCCACGCAGTTCGCCGCCGGAGGCCGGATCGCGGCGGCTGGCGATGGCGCGGGTTCTGTCGAACTCCTCGACGCGGAGACATCCGCACTCCGCCGCAAGCTTTCAGCAGCCCACGGACGGGTGTGGTCTCTGGCTGGGAGCGATGAGTACATGGCGGCAGCGTGTGGCGACGGCACGGTCAAAGCCTGGGCCTTGGGCAACGCGAGCTGGGAGCTCACCCTGAACCGGGACGTCACCCGCACCTGGGCTGTGGCCATGGCCAGGTCTACGCCGCGACTGGCCGCGAGTACGGGCGATGGATACATCCGCTGCTGGGACCTTCCCAACGGCGCACTGCTCTGGTCCCAAAACGTCCGTGCCGGCCGTCTGCGCTCGATCGCTTTCGACGACAGCGGTGAGGTACTGGCCGCATGCGGCGGCGACGGCTCCGTCCGCGTCTGGCAGGCGCCCGATGGGGAATTCAGGAGTCGCTTCACCAATCCCAGCGGGTGGGCTCGCTCGGTCACCCTCGACAGCAAGGGGACGCGGGCCGCCGTCGGGGCAGGCACCGGCGAGATCCCCGTGCGTGACCTCCGCGCTGACCGATTCACCGCCCACCTGTCCGGACACACCGGCCGCATCCTCATGCTCGGCTTCGCCAGCCACGAAGATCACCTGGTATCAGCCGCCGCCGATGGGACCGTGCGGCTGTGGTCACTCAGCGAGCAGCGGCAGATCGCCGAGGTCCGCGTCGACGCCTCACTGCACTGCGCGGCGTACGACGGGGCGAAGGACCAGGTGCTCGTCGGAAGCGCGGCGGGTGTCGTGGCGTTGAGGATCAGGAACTGACGAGCGGTACACGAGAAGCCGAGGAGAGATGGCAGTGGAAGCATCTGGCAGCACTAGCGGGACCGACGCTCCGGTGATCATGGGCGACACCCCCGGAACGTTCGCGTGGGGTGTCCTCACCAAGCGCCACCCGGCCCTGATCCAGCAGGTCCGCGACGCCTTCCCCTACGCTCCCGAACAGCACCAGGCCCTCGACACCCTGCTGGAAGAGATCACCGAAGGCGTCATCGAGCCGCTGCCGACAGCCGCGCACGACCACAGCACCTGGGCCGCCTGGGGGCGCGAACACTTCGGGTGTTCGTGGTTCGACGCCCCGTTCCTGTGGGCCGAGAGCTACTTCTACCGCAAGCTCCTCCAAGCCGTCGGATACTTCGCCCCCGGCCCCTGGCAGGGAGTGGACCCTTTCGCCCCCTTCAAGCAGGCCGAGCTGCGCAGCGAGGAAATGGCCGAGGAGCTGGGCGCCCTTGACGACCTGGCGGCACGGCCGGAACATGAGCAGGCCGAAGCACTGCTGCACGCATCGCTCTGGGGCAACCGCGCCGACCTCGGCTTCCGTATCTCCGCCGAAGACGCGGCGCACAGCGCTGCGGTCTCCTACTTGGTCGCCGACGACAGCTCCCTGCTCTGGTCACTCCTGACCGCCGACGAACCGGTCACCGTCAACGTGGTCGCGGACAACGCGGGTCGCGAACTCATCCCGGATCTGGTCCTCATCGACCACCTGCTCCGGCACCGCCACGCCAGTATCGTCACGCTGCACGTCAAGCCCTACCCCTACTACGTCTCCGACGCCATGACGGCAGACGTCATCGACTGCCTCCGGCGACTGCTCCAGGCTTCGGGCCGAGCCGGTGAGATCGGTCAGCGCTTGTGGCAGGCCATGAGCGCAGGCCAGCTCACGGTGGACGCCCACCCGTTCTTCTGCGCGCCGCTGCCGTACCGGGACATGCCCGAGGACCTGCGCGCGGAGCTCTCCGAGGCCGACGTCACCATCCTTAAGGGCGACCTCAACTACCGCCGCCTGGTGGGCGACCAGCTCTGGGAACCCACGATCCCTTTCCAAGACGTCACGGCATACTTTCCCGGGCCGGTCGCCGCTCTGCGCACCCTGAAGTCCGACGTCATCACTGGCCTGCGCGAGGAGACGCTGGCCGGACTTGAGGGAAGCGGCCAGGACTGGCGTACCAATGGCACCCACGCCCTCATCCAAGCTCGCCGGTAAGTAGGGGCAACGCTGCTCTCGGTCCATCTGATAGGAGAAGTGAGTTTCGTATTCACGCTCAGGGCGGCCTATGCCCCCTGCCAGAACGTCGCATGCGGTTTGGGTGCCGTGGCCGGACTCGAGCGCCTCTAGTCTCAGGACATGGCCTCTGATCCCACGGAATCCTTCGCCCGCCCGAGGGTTGCCGCTGGCGCTCTGTTCTTCGATCACCTCGGTCGGGTGATGATGGTGGTCCCCTCTTACAAGGACTACCTGGATATCCCTGGCGGCTACATCGAGCACGGGGAGACCCCGACCCAGGCCGTGGCGCGTGAGGTGAAGGAGGAGCTGGGGATCATTCCGCCGATCGGACGACTCCTCGTTGTCGACTGGGCGCCCAACCCCTCCGAGGGCGACAAGCAGCTCTTCGTCTTCGACGGGGGAGTGCTCGACCAGGGCTGGCTGGACCAGATCGTCCTCGACCCAGCCGAGCTGACCGGGTACGAATTCCATGACGTGGCCTCGATTACGGAGGTGACGATCCCCCGGCTCGCGCGCAGGATCACCCATGGCACTCGCGCCCGTGGGGAGGGCACGACGGTCTACCTGGAGAATGGCGAGACGGTCTCGTAGGCGTTTACTCGCTGGTGGAGTGGAGTGTGTCAACGAAGGCGTGCCATTCGAGGCCGTTGAAGGTCAGGTGTCCCGACTCGCGGTTCTGGGTGTCGCGCACGTCCGCTCCGGTGCTGTGCTCGCGGACCTCGACGCACTCGTTCGACCCGCCGCTGTAGCTGCTCTTGTGCCAGTCACTCATCGTCGATCTTCCTCATCTCGTCGCGGATGGCCTGCAAGGTCTCCTGCGGGTCGCGGGCCGCTCCCTGGAGGGCCGTGAACAGCAAGCGGCTACGAAAGATACCAGCGGAATCGGTGATGATTCGGCCTTCTTCAGCGGATTCCATGTAGACCACTTCCGGCTCGTCCGCGGTCGTGATGATGCGCCTGGGACCTGAGTTCCCCGCGTGACGAGAAGAGTTCGTCGGCACCATCTGCACGATCAACCGGTCGCTGTCCACAAGGCTAGCGACATGGGCGAGCTGGTCCCGTTGGATCCCCGGGGAACCGTAGCGGCGGGCTAGCACGCTCTGGTCGATGATCAACCAGAGTGAGGGGAGTTCGGTCTTCGCCATGCGCTCCGCGCGTTCTCGGCGCTCCTTGGCGAGTGCTCGGACCTCCTGACTGGACAGCCAGGGGGATCCGTAGCGGATGAGCGCGTGGGCGTACTCCTCTGTCTGAAGGTATGAGGGGAACACCAGGGGCTGGTACTCGAACAGGGCGTCGGCGGCGTGGGTGCGCTTGGTGACCTCGTGCAGCCACACCTGACGGCCGGAGCCCGTCAGCTCCTCCCAGAGCTGCTCCAGCCTGCCGTCGCTCTCCAGGATCTCGTCGAGGAACTTCCGTAGCCACGGCCGGGCCATCGCCCGGCCGTTCTCGATGTCGGACACGTGCGAGTCACTGATCGTCGTGCCGCGCTGGCTCACCCGCCGGGCCAGGGCCTGTTGGGTGAGCTCGGCTTCCGTGCGCAGCCTGCGCAGTTCCCGTCCGAAGGCCTTGAGGGCACGTTCGTCTGTGTGCATGAGGCCATGTGACCACAAAGAGTCACGGATGGTGGGGGATTCCACAGAATTCCAGAGGCCCATGGAAGATTCGGGAACTCTCCGTGCAGCCTTCACCGGGCGATCGTCCTAGCCACATCCTTTTCGCGCGGGCTCTCCCACAGCGGCCAAGGCGACAGCGAAAGGACCCGGTGGAAAACCATGGCTTCAGTCCAGCCGACGATCGATCTGCCCAGGCGCATCCCTCGCACGAACCCCGATGTGAGCGGCCTGGTGTGCGGTCCCGACCCCGAGCATGTGCGGACCGCACGCCGATGGGCCACGCACGCCATCAGGGCGACGCCTTCAGCGGCCCAACCCCTGGTCGTGTCGCTGGCCGAACTCCACACCAACGCCTTGAGGCACACCGCCTCGGGGCTTCCCTATGGTCGGGTGCGGATCGAGATCGAGCGGCGCCGCCGCCTCTTCCTGCTCCGTGTCACCGACGACGGTCCCCGGCCGGGCGCGAAGGTCACCGTTCCCGAAGTCGCCACCGCGGCCGGCCCGGAGAAGCGGGGAGCCCTCGTGGCTGAAGGCGGGTACGGGTTGGCGCTGGTGGACGCCCTGGCCCTGTACTGGGACTTCACCGGCCAGCGGGGCGGGCCGTTGACGGTTCGTGCCGCTTTCGACCGGTCCGGGCGCACCCGTCAGCCATGGTGATTCTGGGTCCGGTGATGTTTCCGGGCCACAGGTGTTGAAGAACCTCGTTCACCCAAGCCACCATCAACCACCCCAGCGAAACCGGCACCGTTTTCGCTGGTAGTGGGAACTTTGTTCCCTTTGTGTGGCGTGGGTGGGAAGCGCAGTTTCGGGGCGTGCGACCCCGGGGCCAATGACACCCGCCCCGCCCCAGTGGCAGAGATGAAGGTGCCCCGATCGGTGTTGGAGTCACCGAGTCGGGGCGTGATCAACCACCTGAACACAGCAGGAGGATGACCGTGCAACACACTACCGGCCGTCACCGCAGGCGGCAGCGAACCCTCGCGGGCCAACTGTGGGCCCTTGCCACCGCGACGTTGGCCGCGATGCTGACGTTCGTGTTCGTCCCCGACCCACCCAAGCGGGAGAGGACCGCGACCTCTCCGGTACCTGAACGCCCCCGGCCGCCTGCTCCGGCCGTGTCGGCAGCCGTGTCCGAACCGAGTACCTCTCCGAGGCGGGTGGCGTCGGTCGACGAGGTGGCCGGGTACTGGGAGCGCGACGACCAGGTGGAAGAGCTCGACTCGGTGCCCGAGTTCGACCCCGAGGAGGAGTGGGGTGCGCTCGTGCGCCCCTACATGCCCCCGCCAACCCAGATTTGGGCGCGGGTTCCCCGCCCCCGCGTTCCTGAGGGTGACCTGTTGGCCGCTCCGCCGCAGCGGGCTCCGGACGACCTGGCTGATCTCGCCGCGGTGGTCCGGACCTATCTCAACACGGTTGGCTGAGCGGTTCGGATCAGGATGAGGGTGGTGTCGCTTCAGCGGCACCACCCGCCTACTTCATGGGTGGGCGTGATCGCAGCAACATCCACCCACGCCTGGATCTCCGAGGGCGGAGATTCGGGTGCTCGGTGTCGCATCCGGGCCTTCCTCGTCTCCATAGGGAGGTGAAAGGCGGAGAAGGGCGACGACCCCTTGGAGGGTGCGTGTGAACGAGTACGAGCAGACACTGTCGAGGTTGGCTCCCCGGATCACCGACCGGGATCGGCAGATCCTGGTCGGGTTGTGGGAGCACCAGGTGATGACCACCCACCACCTGCACCGCATCTACTTCCCCGAGGCCGGACCCCGCCGGGCTCGCTCCCGGCTGCTGTCTCTGTACCGGTACGGGCTGCTCAACCGGTTTCGCCGCCACGCCCACGACCGCAACGCCCCTGACCATTGGATCCTGTCCCCGACCGGAGCAGTGTTGGTCGCCCTGTACCAGGGCAAGGAGCCCGAGGAGCTGCACTTCCGCTCCGACCGGGCTCTGGCGTTGGCCCACTCGCCCCGCCTGGACCACATCCTCGGCCTGGCCCAGACCCGCGCGGAGTTCACCGAGAGCGCCCGTGAGGTGGGTGCTGATCTGCTTCGGTGGAGGTCCGAGCGCGAGTGTAAGGAGCGGTGGGGCCGCTACATCCGCCCGGACGCCCTCGTGCGCTGGGAGCAGGGCGTCACCGTGGTGGACGCGTTCGTGGAGTACGACACCGGCACCGAACCCCTCACCCAGCTCAAGAGGAAGATGCCGGGGTACGCGCTTCTGGCCCAGACCAGCAAGTTGCCGTCGATCGTGCTGTTCGTGGTCCACTCCGACCGGCGCGAGGACAACGCGGCGCGCACGCTCGCCTCCTCCTGCACCGGCACGGTGGGGGTGTACCTGACCACCCACCACCGCCTGGCGGTGCAGGGGGCGGGCGCGCCGATCTGGCGGCTGGCTCACTGCCGTGACCGGGTGGAGCTGCGCGATATCCCCAACGCTTATCCCTGCGAGAAGAAAGACAATTCCTAGCCCTCTTATCACGGCGAACATTCCCGATTTCAGTCGCCGAAAAGCGGACGTGTATTCGGTGGTGGCGAGAAGAGACAAGGGATGTTTGGTGGGGTCCAGTGAAGCTTCGGCGGGCGGTCGTGGCCGTGGTGGGAGTACTCCGTTGGCGGGCCTGTGACTCCGCCTGTGACTGGGCCGGTAAGTGGGCCGTTACCGCGTCCGCCTTGGCCTCCGTCTGGTGCTCCCTCCTTGGGTGGACCACCCTCGGTGGTGTGTTCAGTGCAGGTCGGGCGGGTTGTGGGGTGGTCCACCGGCCGCCCCGGCTGTATACCCAAGTGGGTAGTCCTCTTCACGTAGGGCGCGCGGCGCCCGGGGTGTGCGGGGGCGGGACCGCCCCCGCACACCCACCCCACGACGGTCTCACCATCCCCACCCACCCGCCCTCTTCCACCCTTTCTTGCCCACCAATTAATCCTTTTGTTGAGCATCTCCATGGCGAGGGTCGATGCAGCCAAGATCGCGCAGCCAGGCGAGAGTCATGGCGGCGCGCCTTTTCTTCTCGCGCCGCTTTTTCTTGGCTGCCGCGAATTGCTTCGCCGCTCGCCGGGCGAGCACCGGCGGCGCCGCGTGACCGCCACCTTGTGCTCGCGGGTCGGGTGTCGCATCTGCGGTGGGGCCGTCTTCATAGGAGGTCGTCAAGGGGGAAGCGCCGACGGATCCGGACGGATCACGAAAGGGTGGACATGGGGGACACGAATCGGCAGACGCCGCTGGTGGGCCATGTGACGGCGGGGACACCGCGCCCGCGCCCCACGGGCCGGGGCGGTGTGTCAGGGGCGGACGGGCGGTTTGGTGGCCCCACACGCCCCGACCCGGGCGACGGGGGCTGGCAGGCCCATGCGGCGTGTTGGGGGATGGACCCTGACCTGTGGTTCCCGGCCCAGGGTGGGTCGGTGCGTGCGGCCAAGCGGGTGTGCCGGGTGTGTCCGGTACAGGTCAACTGTCTGGCCGAGGCGATCAAGCGCGGCGAGCTGTACGGGGTGTGGGGCGGTGCCTCAGAGGACGAGCGACGCCAGTTCCGCACCGCACACCGGGTCGAGCGTGGGGGAGGTGCTGATGGCCGAGGTCGAGCGGCCTGACGAGGTCGGGCCGGACCGGTTGTTGACGATCCCGCAGGCAGCTCAGGTGTTGGCGGTTCCGGAGTCGTGGCTGCGGGAGCGGGTCCGGCTACGGAAGGTGCCGCATCGCAGGCTCGGCAAGCACGTCCGCTTCACCACCCAGGACCTGGAGCAGATCGTGGAGCGAGCCGCCCAACAGGTGGTGCCCGCACGGCGAACCTTCCAAGGGCGCCCGTACAAGAGATAGGGAGAAGGAGCAGCGGGCCGGTGGGGTGGGTGAACGCCCGCCCCACCGGCCCTCCTGGCTCCCGATCTCTCGGTCAGGAGATGAGCCGCAGGCGCTTCCCGCCGTCCGGATCCAGGTGGGGTGCCGGAGCGGTGGGTGGGCCGTCGATGGCCTCGATGATGGCATCGTCGATGTCTGTGACCAGGTGCCCGTAGCGGTCCATGGTGGTGGTGATCGACTTGTGTCCGAGCCTGCGCTGGATCTTGAACACGTGCACGTCCTTGTCGATCAGCCACGCCACGTGGGTGTGGCGCAGGTCGTGGATACGCGGCTTCTTGGCCAGGCCCCTCTCGCGGGCCTTCTTCACGGCGGGGACCCAGCGCCGTGAGTAGAAGGAGGAGTGCCGCCACCACGCTCCCGTTTCGGTGGTGAACACGAAGTCCTCGGCATCCTTCCCCTTCAATCGTGCCTGGATGAGGTTGATGGTGCCGGGCGAGAGCGGCACTCGCCTGCGGGAGTTGCGGGTCTTGGGCGGGCCGAGCTTGAAGGTGTTGTCGCTCTGGCGCTTCCACGCCCTCCGCACGTCCAGGTAGCCGCGCACGGTGGCCGTGCCGTCGGCTCCGACCGCTCGGGTGATGGTGATGTCGCGGACCTGGAGGGCGACCAGTTCGCTGTAGCGCAGGCCGGTGCGCACGAACACCTCCAGCATGTCCCGCACGTCGGCGTGGGCGGCATCGCGCAGGATCTCGAACTCCTCACGGGTCAGAAAGCACATCTCCTGGTCGCCCTCGCCGTCGTCCACGCGGGGCAGGCGGGTGCGGGCGGCGGGGTTGGAGTGGCGTAGCGGCGGGTCCTCGCGGACGGCGGCCTCGCAGACGGTGAACAGCAGCGCGTGCAGGTTCTGGATCGACTTCGGTGCGAGCGGCGGGCGCAGCCACCCGTTCTTCTGTCCGCGTTTGGCGCCCTTCTTGCTGCCCTTGCCGTTGTTGGGGTTGACGGGGGTCCTGGGGTCGGGGATTCCGGCCTGGAGGTGGTTGACCCAGGCCCGCACGTCCTTGGGCTTGAGCTGGGACGTGTCGCGCAGGTTCACCTTCCCGAAGTGGGGGAGCAGGTGGCGGTTGAGGTCGCGGTGGTAGTCGGCGCGGGTGCGTTCGTCGATGCCGGACATGGAGTCGATCAGGTCGCGGGCGAAGTCGGCGAACAGCACCGGTTCGTCTTCGGGCTCGTCGTCGGTGTTCACCCACCCGTGTCCGGGGACCCACCCCTGCGCCCATCCTTTGCGGGGGATCCAGTTCTCCGGCCACAGGTGGCCCGCTGCCTCGACGTGGAGTTTGAAGGTGTAGGCGTCGGCGTGGACGTCGAACGGTTCGGACTGGGGTGCACCGTCACGGGTGCCGCCAAGCCGCCATTTCACCCAGTACCGGATGCGCCCGTTGGCCAGTGTGCGCTGGTTGATGGTTGCCATGCGTGGACCATCGCTTGGGTGGGCGCCAAAGCGAAGGGAATCGGCGGAAGATCTTGGAGAACCTTCGACCCGGGCGCCGCGGTGGGCGATCCATCCGCGTTCGCGCAGGTTGTCGGCCTCACAGGCTGGGTCCGTGCACCCGCGTGCACCCCGGCTGGGGGTGTGTATGACGGGATGGGCGGAGCACACCCACCGGCCCGATCCCGGCCCCGTGCACCCGCTGGTGCACCCCAACACGAAGACGGCCCCTGGCGTGCGCAGCGTTAGCGCACGTCAGGGGCCGTTTTTGATGCCGAGCGGATGACGGGAATCGAACCCGCGTTATCAGCTTGGGAAGCCGACAACGCTTCTGGGTGCTGACCTCGTGCCTCGCCTACCTGCGTTGATGTGGTCCGTCTGTCCGCGATTCCCCGTGGTTCCCCGATGTTGACCGCCTCGTGTGGCACGTGTGTGGCACGGAAACCGCCTACGGTTCGGCTCGTCTGGAGGGGCGGAAGACGTCGGCGTGGAGCATGGAGAGCTCGATCCACGGCGGGTCGCCGTCTTCCCGTACCCGGGCGACGACGGCGCTTCGCTCTGTTCCGATGGCCGGGTAGTCCCTGGGCTCAGCCCGATCGCGTAGCGGTGAGTCGATGACGATCCCGTCCACGGACGCACCGATGTATTCGTGGCCGATGATCTGGACCATAACTCCCCACGGCTCGTGGCTCGTGATCCTGGCCCGCACGAGATCGCCTGGTCTCAGGTCGGTCGTTCGTCTGGTGGGAAAGTCGTCCGCTTCCGTGGCCAATCGTGTTGTCCTTCCATCGCCGTGTCTCCGCGGGACCGGTTCGGCTCGCATCTATACACCCCTGTCACAGGGGAGGGCCACCACGGTTTTGGTCCGAGGTGCCCGATAGCGCCGGAATGAGCAACCCATGACAGTCGTATTCCGCTGTCGGGTGCCTCGGGATCCGAACACGCCAGCAACCACGGTGGGCCGCCCGGGGGCGGTACTGGTTCTGTCGGATCAGCCCCGGTGCCGCTCCTCCGCTCCGCCCGGTGTCCGGCTCGGGACCGGGCGGCAGCCCGCAGCCCGAGACGGGCGGCGGGCCGCGCGACGGCGCTCGCGCCGTCGCCTTGATCCCATAAAGCCCAATTCGGCAACGAGGCCAGTGGACCTATGACGCGACGGGTTGTGCTCCCTCCCACGCCAGCGTGAAGCTCCGTGCGTAGGTCTCGGCCATGTCCGGGGACAGGGTTCGGTCGATCTCGACCACGGGCGACTTCGCCGCTGGAAGGCCATAGATGTGCTGGTTGACCAGAAGCCGCCTTTCCGTCAGGTAGACGGAGTTGTACAGGATTGTGGAATGAGTCCTGACCTCGACGCCTTCGACACCCAGGAGGGGACGGAAGAGGGCAAGTGCGTTCCTCGCCCTGGCGGCCAAGGCGTCTCCGATCTCCTCGTCCTCCCCGCGCTGCCTGACCTCTGGGGAATCAGGGTCTCCGAGCAGGATCCGGACGCTCACGCCGTCACGGGCCCTCGCGGCCAGGAGCTCCAGCATGCCCGCGTCGTCAGCGAGGAAGAGGCCGCTGTAGACGAGGATGCCGATCTCCTGCTTCGCCTCGGCGAAGAGAGCGCACCATGCTTCCCGTGGCACTTCCCAGCGGTGGGCGAACACGCGGTAGGCGTGCTCGAAGAGGGGAGGGTCCTCCTCCGGCTCCGGAGCCCCCTGCGGCCATAGATCCTCCTCGTCCACTTGGAGAAGATCGGCGACCGCCCAGCGGTGGCGGGGGTAGGGCCGCTGACCCGAAAGCCATCGGCGGACGGTCTTGGGGTCGACTCCGAGACGTGCGGCTACGTCGGTCTCGGTGAGTCGGGACGCGGCCAGTGCCTTCCGCAGTGCAGTGTTCACGTCGGTGCCCTCCGGGGGTACGGGACCCCGACGATAACAGAAGACGTCCCTAGACGTCCCTCAGCTTGTCCGATACGTGGTACACATGTCCGCCTACTCAGAGCATCGTTTCCCACGTAACGAAGGCTCCTGCGAGTCCCTCGGACTCCCAGGTGTCTGACCCGACCGAGTAGGGGCGGAACATGCGGAACCCGTTCGCGTACGTCCGGAAACGAGCACCCTCCACGAACCGAGTCCCCAGAGCCACGCCGTGCACGGGGCTTGCCTTCACACCGCCGCCGTCCGTATATGCGGTCGCTCCCCTGGTACGTGTGGCCCGGCCCTACGTGCTCCACGTGGAGAGGCTGCGCGCTGCTCGTCTCGTCGACCAGACCCGGACCGGCCTGGAAGTCCTTTTGGAGATCTCGCGAATGGAGGTGATGGCGGCGTGAGCGCGAAAACCGGGCCGGACATCCTGCTTCGACTGCTCAAGAGCCACTACGGCGACCAGTGGTCCATCCGGCGTCACGGACGCCTGTGGGTCGCCACCACCACGAACGCTGACGCGACGCACGCTCCCACGCTCATCGAGGAGAACGTGGAGGTCTTCGCCAACCAGCTTGAGCATCCCCCCAACGGGATCGGGAACGCGGACCTGCTTCCCGCGCGGATCGCCCAGGGCGGCCGTCGCATCGGGGGTGCCGAAGACGGTCCTCCGGAGGGGTGAGGACCGGCCGCGGGCCGACGCTCGAGTTCGTCCGTGACCAGCTTCGGTGCTGCGGTTGGGGCGTCCGCTTGGTGGTGATCGGGGGGAGGGTCTACAGGCCCGGTCATCACCGGCGGGCGTCCGTAGAAGTCCTACAGTCATCTGGAGACAGTTGGACTCAGTTGGACTCGGTGGGACTCAAAGTCCGACCGCTGGCTTTTCTCGGAGGAATCCGCTTGAACTCGCGTACCCCGTGGGGGACCTACAACCAGATCGCGGAGGTCCTCCGCTCCCGCATCGCCGCTGGGGACCTCGCACCTGGGGACGCGCTTCCCTCGGAGGCGGCGCTCGGAGACGAGTTCAGTGTCTCCCGCACGACCGTTCGCCGCGCCCTGGCCCTGCTGGAGGCGGATCGACTGATCAAGGCCCTTCCCGGGACGGGCCGGGTCGTGTGCACCGAGGAAGAACGCCAAAGTAAGGAACCGGGCTCTGCGCCTCCTGCTCAGTATCGGCGGATCGCCGCTGACCTGCGGGACCGGATCACCAGTGGTGAACTCGCGCCCGGTGACGCTCTGCCCAGTGAGGCCGCGCTTGTCCGGCAGTACGACGTATCGCGGGGGACGGCGCGACAGGCTCTCTCCGAACTGGAGGGAACCGGGCTCGTGGTCGCCGTGCACGGCAAGGGCCGGTTCGTCAAAGGCCCGGACACGGCCGCGGGTTAGCCTGGCACATGTGGGACATGTTCACTGGGCGCGGGATCTCGCGCGAGAGTTGCTCGAACGACCGTTGCCCCGGCGCTGGGCGCACACACAGGGTGTGGCGGAACAGGCACGCTCCCTGAACGGGGTTCTCGGGGAGGACGCGGATCTCCTCGAAGCCTCGGCCTGGCTGCATGACATCGGGTACTCACCGGACCTGGCGACGACTGGCTTCCATCCCCTCGACGGTGCTCGCTACCTCCGGGACGTCCAGAAAGCTGATCACGAGTTGTGCTCCCTGGTCGCCTACCACTCCGGCGCCGTCGTGGAAGCCGAAGAACGCGGCATACCGGGTGTGCTCGAAGGCGAGTTCACGCACCCTCGGCAAGATCTGCTGGAAGCGCTCACCTACTCGGATATGACCACGGGGCCGGACGGCACCCATCTACCGGTCGAACGCCGGTTGTCGGAGATTCTGGAGCGCTACGCCCCTGACCACCTCGTGCATCGTGCGATCACCCGTTCCTCACCGATGCTGACGTCGGCGGTGCGGGCCGTGGAACAGCGTTTGGCCAACGCTCACTGAGGTCACCCGATGTGCATCGGTCCGCCGCTGAGGAAGTGATCCACACGTAGCCGCATCGAACGGTCCATCGTGTACGTCGCCAACTCCGCCCGGGGAACCCAGACGACTTCCTTGGACTCGCTGCTGGGCCTCGGCTCACCCGAGACGGGGTGGGCTGTGAACGCGATGGAGAATTCCTGGCGGGCCTCGCCGTCGCTGGTGTAGTAGATGATGTGCTTCGGGTCGCTGTAGATCCCGACGGTTCCGGTGATCTCGCAGGTGATCCCAGTCTCTTCGAGGGTCTCCCGCACCGCGGCTTGGGGAACCGACTCGCCCAGGTCGATGGCTCCCCCGGGAACCGCCCAGTTGTCGTTGTCGGTGCGACGGATCATCAGGACCTCGTCGTGCTCGTTGACGACGAAGACGTTCACCGAGGGGACGAGACTGTTCGCGGCCGGTGCCTCGGGGTCGTCGTAGTAGTCGATCCGCTTACCCATGGGCCTTTCCTCAACTGAATGCGTCACGTAGTTCAGGGCGCGGTTGATGTGCTGAGAGACCTGCGCAGGAGAAACGCCGAGGCTTTCGAGCACGGACGATGCCGTGTTGTTCTGATCGTGCAACAGTCCGGAAAGCAGATGCTCCGTACCTATGGCGTTGTGATCCCGATAAGTCGCTGCGTGGAGGGCTCCCACCAATGCGGTCTTAGCATCCGGATGGAAGGGTAGGTGTTTCGGCCGGAACCAGATTTTTCGCTCGCCGGTCTTGGCCGTTTTCGCCCGAACCGCCTCGTAGTCGACGTTGAAGAACTTCAGGGTGTGGGCGGCAATGCCCTCGCGTTCCGCAATGATGCCGAGAAGCAGGTGTTCGGTTCCGATGTAGGTGTGCTTGAGTGTCTTTGCTCCGTGCTCGGCTAGGCCGACCACTTGCCGGGCCTGTGGTGTGTATCTCTCGAACATGGCTACTGCTCTCGCATCAGGCGGAGTGTGGAGGCCTGATCATGACTGTACTTCGCGATTTCGTCCAAGGTTCGGTGTACGTGCTGAACAACGTCTTCAGGAGGAATGCCGAGGTTCTGGAGGACGTGGGACGCCACGTTGTGTTCTTTGCGCAACAGTCCGAGAAGTATGTGTTCTGTCCCGATGAAGTTGTGCTCTCGCCCTATGGCGGCGTAAAGCGATCCCTCCAAGGCATTCCTGGCCTCGGGGTCGAATCGTCGATGGTACCTGAGGGTCCAACTCTTTCGTTCGCCGAGGTGGGCCACTTCTGTTCGAGCAGCCTCGTAGTCCAGTCCGAGAGAGGCCAACGTGCTGGCCGCGAGACCGTTGCCTTCCAGGGCCAGCCCCAATAGCAGATGCCCGCTGCCGATACGTCTGTGCTTGAGTGCAACCGCTTCGCTCTGTGCCTGCACGACTGCATCTCCTGCTTGGTCGGTGAACCGTTCGAACATGCCCCTCAGTTTCGCATCAGTCGAGGGGGGTCGCCTGGTCCCAGACCTTCTCGAAGCTCTCCATGTAGGTGCTCATCATCCCACCGCCGGGAATCTTGCGAAGGTGGAAGACCGGCGCCTGGGCCGCCGGAGCACCGTAGACGTGGGTGTTCACCAAGAGCTCGTCGTCGGCGCGGTACAGCGAGTTGTACAGAGTCGTCCCGTGCAAGCGGTACTCAGCACCCTCGACTGCACGTACTGGCTTGTGCATCAGGATGACGTTCTTGATCTTCGAGGCCATCAGCTCGTCGATGCCCTCGTCCCGGCCTCGCTGCGCGACGGCTTCACTTTCGGGATCACCCAGGAGGATCCGCACACGGACACCTGAACGGGCCTTGTCCGCCAGGAGCTTGAGCATGCTCGGGTCGTCCGCGAGGAAGAACCCGCTGAAGATGAGGATCGAGATCTCTTCCTCGGCGCTCTTGAAGAGGCGCTTCCACAGGTCGGGAGGGACGCTCCACCGGTGGGGGTAGATCTCGATGATCTCGCTTTGCGATGCCGCCTTGCTCTGTTCCGGGCTCAGGGCCTCGGGCCAGATGTAGGTCTCTTCGACTCCGAGGTAGGCCGCGGCCGAGTAGCGATGCCGTCGGTAGGGTGTGCGGCCCTGCGTGATCCAGCGCTCGACGCTTTTCGCGTCGACACCGATCGCTTCGGCCACGTCGGCCGGTGTGACGCCACGCTGAAGGAGCGCGGCTCGCAACCTCTCGTTCGGCATGTACCCCGTGGTTCGCAGGATGTCTAGGGACGCGCTCACATTATCGAGACGTCCCGAACACGTCCAGCCATGTAGTGATCTCGTCCCGTCCCCTCAAGGGATCGTGGTCACTGTCGCCGGAACTTCTGGTGGCAGCGGATTCGACGGGCTTCCTCAACTTCTTCCGTCTACCGCTAGTCGCGAGTATCGATACATGCTATACATGTATCTAAATTGGTTCGAGTGGTCGCCTGGCGATCACCGGCAAGGGTTCTGACCTGTGTGAACGACGAGAAGAGGACTGCCGATATGGCTATTCAGGGTGCGTTGCCGGTGGAGTTCGGGACCGTGTTCCCGCACGGGGCCTTCGCTCTGGGGGTGGAGGCGATCACTGACTTCGAGACCAAGCGGCCCCAGTTGGACAAGGAATCGGGGTTGCCGTTGTGGGCGGTGGACGTGATCGACGCCGACCCCGAAGCCCGGGGCAAGGCCAAGTCGGTCAAGGTCAAGGTCGCCGCCCAGGTGTGCCCGACCCTGCCGGACGAGGTCCCCGGGCTGCCGTTCCGCCCGATCGAGTTCGAATCCATGGCGGTCATGCCCTACGTGGACGACAACGGCCGCCGCCCCCGGGTGGCGTACTCCCTGCGGGCTCGGGGCGTGAAGGCTCCCGGCGCCGCTGGTGGTCGTCGCTCCCAGACCAAGGACGCCGCCTGACCCCCGCCTGAACGTGAAGCGGGGCGGCCTGGTGCTCCAACACCTAGCCGCCCCTGAACCCCTCCCCGTTACCCGCGAAAGCTTCGTGAAGAGGTGCCTTCAGTATGTCCCATTACCCCGATGACCTGTCCGGGATCTCCGGCTCGCGGCTGGTCCGGCTGTTCCTGGAAGCGGTGGACACGCCGCGCACGACCTCGACCGAGTGGGCGGAGTTCTTCGACTTCAAGGCGCGCGTGTTCGCTCTGATCGCGGACCGGGACGGCAACCCCGACGCGGCCAAGGCCGCCGAGCGCGCCCGCACGAACCGTGACCGGGTCCTCAACGAGATCGCGGACGGGGGTGAGGTCTGATGCCGTCCAAGGTGGGTTCCGCTCAGACCTCTCCGACTCTGCCGTCTCCGGCTCAGGGGGTGCGGTGGACGACTCCGATCGTGGAAACCCCCGGGATCGTCGTGCTGGCCTCCTGGGTGTGGCGGCTGGTGCGGTTCCTGGTGACGCTGCCGTTCCGGTTCCCCGTTATGGTCGCCTCTGCTGCTGTGTCGGCGGCATCCTGGTACTGGTTCGGCTGGCTGGGTCTGGCCGTGCTGTGGGCAACCGCCACGGTGGCCTCTCTGGTGTGGTGGCGCGTCTGGCCGGACTCGTTCCGCCAGTGGGTGACGCTGCGGACCCTGGCGTGGTGGCGGCACGTGTTTGTCTACCGCCGGCACTGGCAACCCGTCTTGGTCATCTCCGGCCTGGCCGAGTCCTACCAGGAACGCCGCTACCTGCCCCGCATCCGCCGCGTCTCCTGCACTTCCTGGGCGGATCGGGTTCGGGTCACCCTCGTAGCTGGGACTTCCCCGGCCGACTTCGAAACCCGCGTGGCCGAGCTGGCGCACGGGTTCGGCGCCCCCTCCTGCCGTGTGGTGGTGGAGGGGCCGCGCAAGATCACCTTGGAGTTCCCCCGACACGACACGTTGTCCGAACCCCTCCACGCCTTCCCGATGACCCACCACGTGGATCTGTCCGCGCTGCCGGTCGGCGTCACCGAAGACGGTTCCGAGTGGCGGCTTCGCCTGCACGGGACTCACGTCCTGGTGGCTGGGGTGACCGGGTCCGGGAAGGGGTCGGTGATCTGGTCCGCCATCCGCGCGACGCTCCCGGCCGTGGCTGAGGGGACGGCGCAGGTGTGGGCGATCGACCCCAAACGGATGGAGCTGTCCTACGGGCGGTCCCTGTTCGCTCAGTACGCCGATGACGGCGAATCCGCGGTGGCGGTCCTCGAACTGGCCGTGAGCCAGATGCAGGACCGGGCACGCCGCTACGCCGGTCGCCAGCGCTCCCACACCCCCACCAAACAGGATCCGTTCGTCCTGGTGGTGCTGGACGAGGTCGCGTTCCTGACCGCCTACCACCCCGACCGCGACGTGCGCCGCCGCGCGGAGAACGCGATCGCCACGCTGACCTCGCAGGGTCGTTCGGTGGGGTTCTCGGTCCTGGCCGCGCTTCAGGATCCGCGCAAGGAGGTCATGAACCTGCGCAACCTGTTCCCGGACAAGGTCGCGCTCCGTCTGGACGAGGCGTCCCAGGTCGACATGATCCTCGGCGAGGGTGCCCGGGATCGTGGGGCGAACGCGCATCTGATCGACCCGGGGCTTCCCGGGGTGGGCTACGTCCGCATGGAAGGCTCACCCGCACCGGTCCGAGTCCGGGCCGCGTACGTAGCGGATGAGGACATCACCGCCATGGCCGACGGCTACGGACCCTCCGAGAACGGAGCGGACCGGTGATGGCGGTAGTTGCGGACCTCTCGCCAGTAACTCCAGCCCAGCCCTGGGGCCACCACAGCAACGACCAGCAGGTGCAGCCAATTCGGGTTCGGCTGGGTCAGCGTGATCACGGTGATGAGCGCAGCTCCGATGATTCCCAACCCATACACGGCGTTGAGAACCACCATGCCTCGGCGGCTGAGGACTTCCTGAGGTCTGGCCATGGCGAACACCTAGATCGTCTGGGGGCGGGTCTACGGGGCGGATTCTTCCTCTGGGGGAGGGGTGTCCTGATGTTCTCGGAAGGCGCGTTTCTTGGTGACGTAGGTGTAGGTGCCCAAGACCAGGCAGAGCAGCCAGGTGATGAGTATGTCCCACAGCATGAAGGCGAAGGAGCCGCCGATCTCCGGTCCCGTTACCAGCCATGTGGCGGCACCCACCACGATGACGCTGCTCAGGATCACGAACCATGGACGGGGCGGCTTGGGTTCCATGCGGTGGGGGTCTCCCGCTCGGTGGTTGTGGGGGTGGGTTGATGCCGACTCCTACCGGTAAGTCGACTCGGGCTGAACGGCTGGCGCAACCCCTGGCGCGTGAGGTGGCCGAACAGGTGGCCGCTGACCACGGGGTGTGTATCCGCCCGGTGTCCCTTCGACGCACCGACATCGCCACCGGTGCCACCGAGATCGTGGACGTCCCGTGCGGGTCCACGCTCGAATCCCGGTGTCCCGCCTGCGCGAAGCGGAAGCGGTCGCTGCGGCGGACGCAGTGCGAAGAGGGCTGGCACTTGGCCTCTGAGCCGGTGGTGGAGCCTGACCCGCCTTCCGAGGTGCAACGCTCGTGGGTGGAACAGCGGGCCGTGGTCACCGCCGAACGGGAACAACTCGCCTCCACAGGTTCGGCGTCGGCTGAGGACCTGGCCGAACTGGACACCGCGATTTCGGACCTGGACGAGGAGATCACCGCCTCCGGGCTGCGGGGCTCGGTCACCCGTTCGGGCTCCTCGTCGTCGGGATCGCGTCGGGTTCGCTCCACCAAGCGCCGTCAGGACGTGCCCGATCTCCCGAAGCGTCCGATGACCAGGAAGACGGTCGGGCGGGCCTACACCGACCCCAACACCGGCCGGACGTTCCGACCCTCGCTGTTCATCACGCTCACCCTCGACTCCTACGGGCGCGTGAAGTCGGACGGGACCCCCGTGGATCCCGTCTCGTACGACTACCGTCGGGCGGCTCGGGACGCTCTGCACTTCTCCAAGCTCGTGGATCGGTTCGTGCAGAACCTGCGTCGTGTGGCGGGGTTCGATGTGCAGTACTTCGCGGCCGTCGAACCCCAACGCCGGTTGGCTCCGCATCTGCACATGGCCACCCGGGGGACGATTCCGCGGGCCGAGCTGCGCCAGATCGCCGCCGCGACCTATCACCAGGTGTGGTGGCCACGGGCGGACCGGGTCGTGTACGAGGGTGATCACCTGCCGGTGTGGGACGAATCCGCGGGAACCTACCTCGACCCGACCACGGGCGAACTCCTGCCCACCTGGGAACAGGCGCTGGACGCCTTGGACGAGGACCCGGACGCGGAGCCTCATCATGTGGTGCGGTTTGGCCGTCAGGTGGACGCCAAAGGCGTGGTTGCTGGGTCGGCGGACGCGGACCGGTGCGTGCGCTACCTCGCGAAGTACCTGACGAAGGACATCGCCGAGTGCCATGAAGTGGAGTCCCTGGCGCAGGAACAGCACATGGACCGGTTGTTGGACGCGCTGCGGTTCGAACCGTGCTCGCCCCGGTGCGCGAACTGGCTCCGCTACGGCATCCAACCCGACCAGCCCAAGGCGGGCCTTCGCCCCGGGTTCTGCCGTTCCAAGGCGCACCGCCGCGAACACCTGGGCTACGCGGGCCGTCGTGTCCTGGTCTCCCGCAAGTGGTCGGGCAAGACCCTCGCCGACCACAAGGCGGACCGGCTCACCTGGGTCCTCAACGCCCTCGGGATCGATCGCATCGATCGCATCGATGGAGACGACGGCCAGGAGGACGAGAACGATCCCCGGTCACCCGTGCTGACCTCGGTCAACTCTGGAAAGTTCGCGTGGGAACTGGCGCGTCCCACCGACCCGGATGTCGCTCCCCGCGAACGCCGTCTGCTCCGCGCGGTGGGTGAGTCCCTCAAGCGCCGCGCACAACTCGACGCGGCACGTACCTCCGAACGTTCGGCAACGGAAAGGGCTGCCTGATGGCGACCACCAAGACCCGTCCCACTGGCCGTCTGCTCACCGTGGCGCAAGCGGCCGAACGCCTCAACACCTCCGAGCGCTACCCCCGTCGCCTGATCGAGGAACGACGCATCACCTTCGTGAAGCTCGGCCGCCACGTGCGCATCCCGGAATCGGCCCTGGACGACTTCATCACCGCTGGCACCGTCGAACCGGTCCGGCTCCGCATGGGAAGGGTCGCGTGATGGCGGGGGAGAAGAAGCGCGATTTCGGCAACATCCGCAAGCTGGCGTCGGGCCGCTTCCAGGCTCGGTACCGAGTGCCGGACGGGGAGCTTCGCCCGGCTCCGACGACGTTCGCGACCAAGAAGGCGGCGCAACGCTGGCTGACGCTCAAGGAAGCGGAGATCGCCCAGGGCGACTGGTTCGACCCTGAGGCCGGGAAGGTCCCCTTCGGTGAGTTCGCGGCCGAGTGGGTGAAGGATCGCGACCTGACCCGCAAGTCTCGACGGACCTACGAAGACCTGCTGCGGCTCCACCTGAATCCCACGTTCGGTGACATGCACCTGAACGAGATCACGACGGCGGACGTCCGCCGGTGGCGGGCCTCCCGGCTGCGACGCAAGCGGGGGAGGGGGCAGGTTCCCAAGGCGTACCGGCTCATGCGGGCGGTTCTCAACACCGCCGTGGCGGACAAGCTCCTCCGTGAGAACCCGTGCCAGATCGAGGGCGCGGGCCAGGAGGACAGCGAGGAACGCCCGGTGCTGTCCGTCGCCGAGGTGTTCAAGCTGGCTGATGCCATCAAGCCGCGGTACCGGGCCCTGGTCCTCCTCGCGACGTTCGGCAACATGCGCTGGGGCGAACTGGCCGGACTCCGTCGCCAGAACCTCGACCTGGACAAGCGCACGGTCCGGGTCCGGGAGACGGTGACCGACGTGGGCGGCTTGTATCAGGGCAAGCCCAAGTCGAAGGCGGGTTACCGGACGGTGTCCCTCCCGGAACTGATCATCGCGGACCTGCGCCACCATGTGGAGACCTACGCGGCTCCGGGGAGGAACGGCTTCGTGTTCGTCGGGGTGCGGGGCAACCAGCTTCGGCGCGGCAACTTCTCGAAGTACTGGGCGGACGCCTGTGACGCGGTGGGCCTGGAGGGCGTCCACCTTCACGACCTCCGGCACACGGGCAATACCTACGCGGCGGAAGCAGGGGCTTCCCTGCGGGAGCTGATGAAGCGCATGGGGCATTCCAGCTCGAAGGCGGCGCTGATCTACCTGCACGCCCGGGAGGAACGGGAACGGGAGATCGCTGACCGCCTGGGCGCTCGGGTCGCCGAGGAGCTGAACGCGGGCCGGACCAACCCGGACGAGGACGACGATGACCCGCCGTTGGCAGGGGCTCGGGTCTGAGCCCGCCTCTCGCCCGTGTGGCACGTGTGTGGCACGGCGACCGGGACATACCCCCACGAAGCACTTAGGCCAGGTGTTCGGAAAACCCCGAATGACCTGGCCTAACACTGTTCGGAGCGGATGACGGGAATCGAACCCGCGTTATCAGCTTGGGAAGCTGAAGTTCTACCATTGAACTACATCCGCGCTGTCCCTCCGATGATCATCACCGGCTGGCAACGAACGCTATCCTAGCCCAACTCCGGGGTCCGTGGGCAACTCGCCGCCGGACGGGGTTGCCTGCGAGGTCGCCCGCGCCGCGTTCTCCCAGGCGGTAGGTTCGGAGCGTGCTGCTCTCCGATCGCGATATCAGGTCCGAAATCGACGCCGGGCGGGTCAGGATCGACCCCTTCGACCCCGGTCTCGTCCAACCCTCCAGCATCGACGTCCGGCTGGACCGGTACTTCCGTGTGTTCGAGAACCACAAGTACCCCCACATCGACCCCTCGGTCGAGCAGCCGGACCTCACCCGGCTCGTCGAGACCGACGGCGACGAGGCGTTCGTCCTCCACCCGGGCGAGTTCGTGCTGGCCTCCACCTATGAGGTCGTCTCCCTCCCCGACGACATCGCCAGCCGGCTGGAGGGCAAGAGTTCCCTCGGCCGCCTTGGTCTGCTCACGCATTCCACGGCCGGGTTCATCGACCCCGGCTTCTCCGGGCACGTCACCCTGGAACTGTCCAACGTCGCCACCCTGCCGATCAAGCTCTACCCCGGCATGAAGATCGGCCAGCTGTGCATGTTCCGGCTCTCCTCAGCCGCGGAGCACCCCTACGGCTCCGCCCGGTACGGCTCTCGCTACCAGGGGCAGCGCGGTCCGACGCCCTCGCGCTCGCACCAGAACTTCAGCCGCACCCCGATCCCGGTCGAGTCCGACTGACCGGATGCGGCCACCCGCGCGGGGGATGTTGACGGTATGGTCAGGGTTGGACACGTTCCGTGGGCGAGTGCGCCCGATTTGCCGATGTGACCCATATCACCCTGAAATGGTGTGTGGCGTAGATCACACTCGGCCCTCTTGTGGTGCCTGGAACCACCGCTACAGGTCGGCGGACCACTTTTGCCCAGGTTAAACCTGTTATTTGCTGGTGACATTCCAACTAAACCGCCGGTGTACATCTCGGTAGGGTGGCGCTCCGACGTGACACCAGGTGGCGGTCTCGCCCCGGTCCTCGGGGTGCGCACGCGGGGGCTCTGCGCCGACCCGCCGCCTGAGGTAACCGCGGGTGGCGAAGGGGCGATGCGCCTTGTCGGGGCTCGCGGTGGAACAGCCCCGCAGAGGAGACCGTGTCAGCAGTACGCGCAGACAACCTGTACAAGGTGTTCGGCAGGCAGGCAGGGGCCGCGGTCGAGCGGCTCTCCGACGGCAGCCACCGTGACACCATCGCCGACCTCGACGTGACCGCGGCCGTCATCGACGTCTCGTTCGAGGTCAAGCCCGGCGAGATCTTCGTCGTCATGGGCCTGTCCGGGTCGGGGAAGTCCACCCTGATCCGCATGCTCAACGGCCTCCTGGAGCCCACCTCGGGCACCGTCGAGGTCGACGGCGTCAACATCTCCGCCCTCAACAAGAAGGCTCTCCTGAAGCTGCGCGGAGAGAAGATCAGCATGGTCTTCCAGCACTTCGCGCTTCTTCCGCACCGCACGGTCCGCGAGAACGCCGCCTACGGCCTCGAACTGCGCGGCGTTCCCCGCGCCGAGCGCGACCGGAAGGCCCAGGAGACCCTCGAACTGGTCGGCCTCGGCGGCTGGGAGGACAAGCTCCCCCACCAGCTCTCCGGCGGTATGCAGCAGCGCGTGGGCCTGGCCCGCGCCCTCACCGCCGACACCGACATCATTCTCATGGACGAGGCGTTCAGCGCCCTGGACCCGCTGATCCGCCGCGACATGCAGACCCAGCTCCTCGAGCTCCAGGAGAGCCTGGGCAAGACGATCATCTTCATCACGCACGACCTCAACGAGGCCATGCGCCTCGGTGACCGGATCTGCGTCCTGCGCGACGGCCGCGTCGCCCAGGTCGGCACCGCCCAGGAGATCCTCAGCGCTCCGGCCAACGACTACGTCGAGCGCTTCATCGAGGACGTCGACCGCACCCGGGTCCTCACCGCCACCGAGGCGGTCGACCCCGACGCGCCCGACGACGCGTCCTTCCCGGAGGTGGCGGCGGACACCCCCATCGCGGACCTGTACGGCAGCATGACCACCTCCGACCACCTCCGCGTGGTCGGTGACGACGGCCGGGCCCTCGGGACGGTGTCGCGCACCTCCGTGCTCGCCGCCCTCGCGGCCGGGAAGGAGAACGCGTGACCCCCGTCGACTTCCCGCCGAACATCCCCCTCGGCGTCGGCTTCGAGACCCTCAACCAGTGGCTCAAGAGCAACTTCGCCCCGGTCTTCGACGCCCTCGCCGCCTTCGTGGACTGGGCCGTGGACGCCCTCTCCGGGTTCTTCGTGTCCCCGGGGGCCGGTCAGCTGGCCTTCATCGCCGCCGCGATCATCGCCGTCCCACTGCTCCGGACCCGACGCGAGCCCCTGACGGCCGTCGTGGGCGTCGTCTCACTCCTGTACATCCTCCAGGCCCAGTTCGGGGTCGGTGACCTGTTCATCAACAGGGTCCTCCCGCCCGCGCCGGTCCTGTGGCTGATCGACGTGACCGGTGAGTACGCCGACGGGTACTTCGTGGTCTCCCTGCTGTTCCTGATCTCCGTGACGGTGCTCGGGACGATGGACAAGGGGGCCCGGGCACGCACCGCGGTGGTGTCCGGCGGCTGGCTCGCGGCGGTCCTGCTCGGCTGGTTCCTCCTGCCGATCGTGGTCACCGAGCCGCGTGCCCTGCTCATGCTCCTGCTGCTCAGCCTGCTCGCGTTCTCCGTGGCGGGCTGGAAGATGGGTGTGTTCGCCCTGGTGGCGCTGTCCGTGGTCGCGTCCGTCGACCAGTGGACCAACGCCATGGACACCCTCGGCCTGGTCCTCATCGCCAGTCTCATCGCGGTGCTCATCGCGATCCCGATCGGCATCCTGTCGGCCTACAACGGCACGGTCAGCAAGATCGTCAAGCCGGTCCTCGACCTGATGCAGACGATGCCCGCCTTCGTCTACCTCATCCCGGCGATCTTCTTCTTCTCGATCGGGGCGGTCCCCGGCGTGGTCGCGACCGTCGTCTTCGCCATGCCGCCCGGCGTCCGCCTCACGGAGCTGGGCATCCGCCAGGTCGACAAGGAGCTGGTGGAGGCCGGTGAGTCCTTCGGCGCTCCCAGCCACAAGATCCTGACCGGGATCCAGGTCCCGCTCGCCCTCCCCACGATCATGGCCGGTGTCAACCAGGTCATCATGCTCAGCCTCTCCATGGTCGTCATCGCGGGCATGGTCGGCGCCGGCGGGCTGGGCAACCAGGTCTACCAGGGCATCGCACGCAATGACGGTCCTCTGGGCTTCGAGGCCGGTGTCGCCGTGGTCGTCCTGGCGATCTTCCTCGACCGCCTGACGGCCGCGGTCACGCACAACACCCCGCAGGCACGCGCCGAGCGCGCGCGCTCGTGAGGGACCGACGAGAAGTATCGAGGGAAGGAAGAACACGTATGAACGCGCGTCTGGCATCGCTCACGGCCCTGGGCCTGGGCAGCGCACTCCTGCTGACCGCCTGTGGTGGCGGCGGGCAGGACCTGACCGAGGGTGACGGCGACGACCAGGCGGCGGGCGCCTGCGAACCGGGCGCGGAGGCGCCGGTCGTCGAGGAGACCGACATCCCGGTGGTCGACATCCCGGAGTCCGGTGAGGACGCCGACGAGATCAACATCGCGCTGATCCCGTGGGAGGAGGGCATCGCCGCCACCGCCCTGTGGGAGGTGCTCCTGGGGGAGAAGGGCTACGACGTCACCATCACCGAGCTCGACGTCGCCCCCATGTACCAGGGCGCCGCCAACGGCGACGTCGACCTGTTCCTCGACACCTGGCTGCCGCAGACCCACGCGGACTACTGGGCGGACTACGGGAGCGACCTGGAGAACCTCGGCTACTGGTACGACAACGCCCGTCTGACGCTGACGGTCCCCTCCTACATGGAGGACGTCAACACCATCGCCGACCTGCGCGAGCACGCGGACGAGCTGGACGGCCAGATCGTCGGCATCGAGTCCGGTTCCGGTCTGGTGCGCACCACCAAGGAGCACGCCGTCCCGGGTTACTGCCTGGGCGACGACCTGGAGCTGGTCGAGTCCTCCACCGGCGCCATGCTCGCCGAGCTGGACTCCGCCTACCAGGCCGAAGAGCCGATCGTCGTCACCCTGTGGCGTCCGCACATCGCCTACGCCCAGTACGACCTCAAGGACCTCGAGGACCCCGAGGGCATGATGGGCGGCGCCGAGACCATCCACGCGGTCGGTCGCGGCGGCTTCGCCGAGGACTACCCGAACGCCGCCTCCTGGCTGAGCGAGTTCACGCTGTCCGACGAGGAGCTGGGTTCCCTGGAGTCCCTGACCCTCGACGAGTACGAGGACGACCCGCAGGAGGGCGCCCGCGTCTGGCTCTCCGAGAACCCCGAGTTCCTGGAGCGCACTCTGGGCGATGACGCGGAGGGCCTGGAGTTCTAGCCGACTCCCGGCGCCGCACGGCGTCCCGGATCAGCCGTCCCGAGCCTCGTGCCGGGGCGGCGGGGCCGTAGAGAACACGTACGGGCCGTCTCCCCGAGGGGGAGGCGGCCCGTACACGTGCGTGCGGCCCGTGTGGTTCAGGGCGCGTAGTACCCGCCCTGGGCTCCGGGCTTCCACTGGCCGGCCTGGTTACGGCGTTCCCGCCGGGGGAGCAGGTAGGCGGCGAGCAGGCCGCCGACGAACCCGAACAGGTGGGCCTGCCACGAGACGCCGGGGTGTTGGGGCAGGACCCCCCAGATCATCGTCCCGTAGAAGAGGACCACGCAGATCATGATCACGATGTCGATGGTCTTGCGCTCGATGACACCGCGCAGGACGGTGTAGCCGAAGTAGCCGAAGACGAGCCCGCTGGCGCCGACGGTGAGGGAGAGGGGCTGGCTGAACAGCCACACGCCGATCCCGCTCACCAGGGCCACGATCAGGGTGGTCAGGAGGAACCTGCCCAGGCCGCTGAAGGCGACCAGGGATCCCAGGACCAGGAACGGCAGCGAGTTCCCGATCAGGTGCGCCAGGTTGCCGTGCATGAACGGTGCGGTGAGCACGGTCCAGGGCTCGGAGAACGTCCAGGCGCGCAGCCCGAACTCCCGGTCGAGCCCTCCGCTGAACAGGAAGCTGTCGAGGATCTCGAAGACCCACATGGTCGCGAGCATCCCCGCTACGGTCAGGATGGCGGTGATTCTGGACTGCTTCACCCCACCGAGAGTAGATCACGCGTCCTTGAGGCGGTATGTCCGTGGGGTGTGTGGTGCGGTGCGCCCGTCTTGTGCCTGGAGGGAGCACGGTTCGCGCGTCACCGCGCGGACGGTGACCGCTTTCGGTGGGTCCGCTCAGGAGGTCAGGGAGCGCTCGCGGGGCGGGATACCGGCGACCGCCATGAAGGCCTCGACCTTGGCGGGCCTGGTCATCCCGGTCAGCGGGAGGTGCGTGCGGGCGGTGCGGCGGCTGCGCAGCGACGGGAAGCGCTTGGGCCGACCGGAGGTGTCGTACAGGGCCAGGGAACGGATCCGTCCGGGGAGCACGTGGTACGAACCGATGTCCTGGAACGGCACGCTCACGGTGTACCGGCCCCGCGTGTAGCGGAACTCGTCGTCGGAGACCTCCAGGACGGGCACCTTGATGAGGTGGCCGTGGACGGCCAGCGCGACGCCCATCAGGGCGAGGAGGATCCCGAGGGTGACGGTGGCCCAGTGCCCGGGTTCGACGACCACGGCGACGACGGCCAACGCCACGAGGAGGTAACCGGCCGTCAACTCCACGTGCTTGCGGCCCGCGGGGCAGACCAGGCGGACGGTTTCGGACACGGCAGATGCCTCTCTCGCTGGGTACTGCACGGGGTGACGGCGGTCGCCGATCGCAGCCTATCGGCTCCCCGCCCCTGCGGACGGCGGTTTCGGACACCCCACTTCACGGCGTCGGCTACTCATCTGTGACTGTTGATGCTTGTTGTTCTGTTTCGATTGATTAGTCTGATTATCATCGGACCTTCCGATGAAAGGACCCTTGTCCTTCCCCTGTCGTCGCTGGTGGGCGATGCGCTCTGCGGCGGGAATTTATCGCATTATTTGAGTGGTTTAATCACCTGTGTCCGCTTTGGTGTGTGGGTGGGTGTAGGTCACTCGCGTGGATAAACACTGTTGACCTTGGACTCGATTTCGATGGTCATCCCTTGGGAGTCTTCGCGCATTTTCGGCATGTCCGAATCCGACTTCGCTGGGTAACTTCGCTGGGAGGGTTCTGACCTGCGAAGTTGTGCGGTTTCGCGGTGTGTTGCCGACGTATTGAGATCCCGTGTCGGCCACGCTCGGCGACGGCAGCGAACGGGTTGCGGATGGGTCACGAATCCGGCATTGGGGCTATACAGACATTTCGCCTAATGGTCTTCTGAACGACTAATCGCCTAACTTCGGCGGGGTATGCGTCATGTGTTCCGACGCTGCGTGTTCGGCTCGTATTAGCGATCAAGGGTGTAACTGATGCACGAACGAAGGAAAACGCTCGCGCTGGCCGCGGCGGGCGCCTCCGCGATGATGGTGTTGACGGCCTGTTCCGGTGGCGGAAGCGGTCCAGCGGAGGGGGACAGGGAGATCACCTGGGTGATCAACAGCCTCCCGGCCGCGTGGGCGAGTATCAGCGGCGCGGGCGGCAGTGTCTACACGGTCCAGATGCTCTCCGGAGTGGTCCCGCACACCGGGGTCTTCCAGCCCGACGGCAGCTATGAGTACGACCTGGACATCCTCGCCGAGGAGCCCATGGTCATCAACGACGACCTCGACGAGGGCCCGTTCCAGTACAGCTTCACGCTCGCCGAGGACGCCGTGTGGAGCGACGGAACGCCGATGACCGGTGAGGACCTGCGCGTCACCGCGATGATGTACGCCTCCCCCGACGAGGGCTACTGCACCACGTGCGACTCCCGGGGCACCACCAACGCCGACATGATCGACACGATGGAGGTCGACGGCAAGACCATCACCATCACCCTGGAGGAGGGGCTCTCCGACCCCGAGTGGATGAGCCTGTTCGACTCCACCAGCGCCGGCGGTGGCTTCTACCCGTCCCACCTGGCGGAGGAGAACGGCTGGGACGTCGACGACCCCGACCAGCTCGGCGAGTTCTTCACCTGGCTGCACGAGGCCCGCACCGAGTGGTCCGGCGGCCCGTGGATGATCGTCGAGGGCGACCTGGAGAACCAGGTCGTCAAGGAGCCCAACCCCGAGTGGTGGGGCGACCCGGTCCAGCTCGACCGCATCATCATGCCGTTCAACACCGACGAGGGCACCTTCGTCAACGCCTTCAACAACGGCGAGTTCGACGGCGCCAACCCCGCCCAGTTCAGCACGGACGTCGTCACCCAGCTGGAGGGCGCCCCGAACGCCACCGTCACCATCGGTGAGGGCAACATCTGGGAGCACATCGACTTCAACACCGAGAACGAGTGGCTCCAGGACGTCGAGCTGCGCCGCGCCATCTTCACCGCGATCGACCGGGACGACATCGCCAGCCGCACCTACGGCGAGGCCTACCCCGAGTACGAGCTGAAGAACAACCACATGTTCGGCAGCGACAGCGAGTACTACGTCGACCACATCACCCCCTCCGGCCAGGGCAGCGGCGACACCGACGCCGCTCTGGAGATCCTCGAGGAGGCCGGGTACGAGCTCGACGGCGACACCCTCATGCTCGACGGCGAGCAGGTCGGACCGTTCCGTCTGCGCACCACCGACACCGTCATCCGCAACAACTCCGTCCAGCTGATCCAGGCGCACCTGGCCGAGATCGGCGTCGAGACCACCATCGAGATGACCGACAACCTCGGCGAGATGCTCGGCGGCCAGGACTACGACATCGTCGAGTTCGGCTGGAGCGGCTTCCCCTACTTCACCAGCAACCCCGAGCAGTTCTGGCACAGCGAGAGCGGCAGCAACTTCGGCGGCCTCTCCAACGAGGAGATCGACGAGCTGGCGGAGGCCACGGGCTCGGCGCCCAACCGGGACGAGGCGGCCGAGTACGCCAACCAGGCCATGGAGATCCTCGTGGAGGAGGCCTACGTCCTCCCGCTCCTGGCCGACCCGCAGTACTTCTTCGTGAACGACCGGGTCACCAACATCGAGGACAACCTCAACACCAGTCTCCGCGCCACCTACAACATCGGTGAGTGGGCCCTGGCCGAGTAACTCGGTCCAGGTCTCCGGGCCCGGGCACGGGACACCCTCCCCTGCCCGGGCCGGTCCTCGTCCACCCTGAAGGATCACACACCATGCTCGTTTACACGGTGCGGCGCGTGCTGGGCGCGATACCCGTCCTCCTCCTGGCGTCCGTCCTCACCTTCGTCCTCATCGACCTCTCCGGCGACCCCCTGGCCGACCTGCGCGTCATGCAGCCGCCCCCGGACCCGGAGGTCATCCAGCTCCAGTCGGAACGCCTCTACCTCGACCGGTCCATGCCCGAGCGCTACTGGCTCTGGATGACCGGCGTCGGCGGCAACGGCGACATCGGCCTGCTCCAGGGGAAGTTCGGCCCCTCCACCCAGAGCGCCACCTACGACATCGGCGCGAACATCGCCGAGCGCCTCGGGGTCACCCTGCGGCTCGTGGGCGCGGCCATGGTCTTCGCGCTCGGCCTGGCCATCCTGACCGGCGTGGTCAGCGCCATGCGGCAGTACTCCAAGCTCGACTACACCCTCACCTTCGTCGGCTTCCTCGCCCTGGCCATGCCGACCTTCTGGTTCGCCGGGATCGTCCAGCAGGCCGGGGTCTCGTTCAACGAACTCGTCGGCACCCAGTTCTTCGCCACGGTCGGCGACGGCACCTACCAGGCGCAGGGGCTGTCCCCGTGGGGCCGCTTCACCAACGCCCTCGCGTACATGACGCTGCCGACCATCGTGCTCATGCTGACCAGCTTCGCGTCGTGGAGCCGGTACCAGCGCACCTCCATGCTGGAGGTGCTCAACAGCGACTACGTGCGCCTGGCGCGCGCCAAGGGACTGCCCAACCGCGTCGTCGTCCGGCGGCACGCCCTGCGCACCGCTCTCATCCCCCTGACGACGGTCGTGGCCGTCGGCATGGCGGCCATCATCGACGGCACCGTTCTGACCGAGCGGGTCTTCCAATGGAGGGGACTCGGCGAGTTCTTCATCCAGGCGGTGACGGCCAACGACTCCTTCGCGCTCATGGCGTGGCTGATGCTCAGCGGCACCACCGTCATCCTGGCCAACCTCATCGCCGACCTGCTGTACGGCGTGCTCGACCCGAGGATCCGCTATGAGTGAGAACAGGGCGCCGGACACGGTCCGGAAGACCGCCGCCGACGGGGTGGGCGGCGTCGAACGCACCCAGCTGCAGATGATCACGCGGCGGTTCCTCCGGCACCGGCCCGCCATGATCAGCCTGGCGCTGCTGATCGTCATCGTCCTCTTCGCCTTCGTCGGCCCCTACCTCTGGACCTGGGACCACCTCGTCCACCGGGAGGTCCCGCCCAGCGTGCCGCCCAACGCCGACCACCCGCTCGGCACCACCACCGCCGGGAACGACGTGCTCGGCCAGCTCATGCGCGGCGCCCAGCAGACCCTCAAGGTGGCGTTCACCGTGTCGGTCCTCGGCACGGTGGTCGGCTCCCTGTGGGGCGCCACGGCCGGGTACTACGGCGGTCGGGTGGACTCCCTGATGATGCGGGTCGTCGACGTGTTCATGATCGTCCCGCTCCTGGTCATGGTCGCCGCGATCGCCGGAAGCGTGCGCGGGGGCACCACGTGGTGGGCGGTGGCGCTCATCATCGCCGCGTTCTCCTGGGCGCAGATCGCCCGTGTCGTCCGCGGCGTGGTGCTGTCCCTGCGGGAGCAGGAGTTCGTGGAGGCCGCCAGGGCGGCGGGCGCGTCGCCGGGCTGGATCATCGTCCGGCACCTGCTGCCCAACGCGGCCGGGCCGATCATCGTCGCCGCCACCCTCCTGGTGGCCGTGGCGATCCTGTTGGAGGCGGGGATGTCCTTCCTCAGCTTCGGCATCCAACTCCCCGACATCTCCCTCGGCCAGATGATCGGCGACGCCCGCACGGCCGCCTCCACCCGCCCCTGGCTCTTCTACCCGCCGGGTGTCCTACTGGTGATCATCTGTCTGACGATCAACTTCATCGGTGACGGGCTCCGCGACGCCCTGGACCCGCGACAGACCATGGAGCGCCGATGACCGCGACCGACGCGACGAACAGGGAGAAGGAAGGCACCGTGGACCGCGACGACGTGGTGCTGGAGGTCGACGACCTCAGCGTGACCTTCGAGTCCGACGACGGGCCGCTGCGGGCGGTGCGCGAGGTCTCCTACGTGCTGCGCGCGGGGGAGGCGCTGGGGATCGTCGGCGAGTCCGGGTCGGGCAAGTCGGTGACGTCCATGGCGATCATGGGCCTGCTGCCCCGCAACGCTCGTGTGAGCGGTTCGGCGCGGTTGCTGGGACAGCAGATCGTCGGGCTGACGGACGCGCAGATCAGCAAGGTGCGCGGCGAGAAGATCGCGATGATCTTCCAGGACCCGCTGACCTCGCTCAACCCCGTCTACACCGTCGGCTACCAGATAGCCGAGGCCGTGCTCGCGCACCGTAACGTCAGCAAGGCCAAGGCGATGGAACGCGCGCTGGAGTTGCTGGAGCTGGTGGGCATCCCCCACCCGGAGCAGCGGCTGAGGCAGTACCCGCACGAACTGTCGGGCGGCATGCGCCAGCGCGTGGTGATCGCGATCGCGATGGCCAACGAGCCCGACGTCATCATCGCCGACGAGCCGACCACCGCGTTGGACGTCACCGTCCAGGCCCAGGTCCTGGAGGCGCTGAACGCGGCGCGGCGGGAGACCGGCGCGGCGCTCGTGCTCATCACCCACGACCTGGGCGTGGTGGCCGGGAACGTCGACCGGGTCGCCGTGATGTACGGCGGCCGCATCGTGGAGTCGGGCCCCGTGGAGGAGGTGTTCTACCGGCCGCGGATGCCCTACGCCCTCGGCCTGCTGGGCTCCCTGCCACGGCTGGACGCGGACCGGAGCGAGCGCCTGACCCCGATCACCGGGACGCCGCCGTCCCTCAACGCCATGCCTGCCGGGTGCTCCTTCGCGCCGCGCTGCCCCATGGCGCGGCAGCTGTGCCACGAGGAGGAGCCGCTCCTGCTGGGGGTCGACGAGCACGGCGAGCGCGTCTCCACCGCCGTGGCCCACCCCGCGACGCACTCCGCCGCGTGCCATTTCAGCGCCGACCTGGGCGAGTCCAGCCCCGCGGACCTGTTCAGCCCCGGGGAGGAGTCGTCCGGGGAGAGCGACACGGTGGAGTCCGTCGGCGGGGGCGGGGCCGGGGAGGAGGCGGCGCCCGATCTCGCGGGCGATGAACCCATCCTCACCGTCACCGACCTGGTGAAGAACTTCCCCATCCGGTCGAAGGGCCTGCTCAGGCGGAAGATCGGCGAGGTACAGGCGGTCTCCGGGATCTCTCTGGAACTGCGTGAGAGGGAGACGCTGGCCCTGGTCGGTGAGTCCGGGTGCGGTAAGTCGACCACCGCCCGGCTGCTGTTGCAGCTGATCCAGCGGACGTCGGGGGAGGTGCACTACCAGGGCCAGCCCCTGCACGCGCTCACCCCGCGCCAGATGCGTCCGCTGCGGCGCGACCTCCAGCTGGTCTTCCAGGACCCGTTCGCCTCGCTGGACCCGCGCATGACGGTGGCGGACATCATCGCCGAGCCGCTGCGCATCCACCGCGAGGGCAACGGCTCGGCCCGGCGGCGCGTCGGCGAGCTGCTCGAACTGGTGGGGCTCGACCCGGAACACGGGTCCCGGTACCCGCACGAGTTCTCCGGCGGCCAGCGCCAGCGCATCGGTGTCGCGCGCGCCCTGTCGCTCAACCCCCGGGTTCTGGTCCTGGACGAGCCGGTCTCGGCCCTGGACGTGTCCATCCAGGCCGGGGTGATCAACCTGCTGGAGGACCTCCAGGAGGAGCTGGGCCTGTCCTACCTGTTCGTCTCGCACGACCTGTCGGTGGTCAAGCACATCGCCGACCGGGTGGCCGTGATGTACCTCGGCCGGATCGTGGAGACCGGTACCACCGACCAGCTGTTCGGGGCTCCCGCGCATCCCTACACGCAGGCGCTCATCTCCGCCATTCCCCTGCCGGACCCGGTCAAGGAGCGCACCCGGGAGCGGATCATCGTGACCGGTGACGTTCCCAGCCCGGCCGATCCGCCGTCGGGTTGCCGGTTCCGGACGCGGTGCCCGAAGTTCGCGAACGAACTCTCCGACGAGGAGCGGATCCGCTGTGTGGAGGAGCCCCCGGAACTGGAGGAACGAGGGTCCGGCCACCGCGACGCCTGCCACTACTCGGAGGTGGTCGAGCTGATCTGACCTCTGCTTCCTCGGACCCCGGCGGGCCGGGTGGCCGGCGCGATCCCGCGCCGCGGCCGCCCGGCCCGCCGCCCGTCGTCTCGGGGCGGCTCGTCGTCTCGGGGCGGTGTCGAGAACGGGGGACGGCGGTGTGAACGAAACCGTCGCCTCCGGCATCGGACCGGTGGGCGCGTCTGGTCGGTGGCGGGTCTTTCCGAGGGCGTCCGCGGCGGCGGGCCCCTCTCGTCCCGCCTCCCCGGGCGAGTCCGTGGACCGACGGGGACACCGTCGGCTACGTTCGTGGCGCCATTCCCGTGGCGCCGTACCGATCGATGATCTCGTAGAGGACATCCATGACCCTCGAAACCCCCAGCGATCCACGCCCCACACGTGGTCGCGTCCGCGGCTCCGGCCGCGGGACACGGATGGCCGCGGCCGCGATGGCGGCCATCCCCCTGGTCGCCTTCGCGCCGTTCACCGCCTCGTCCGCGCTCGCCGACTCCGTCGACGGGCAGGAGCGTCTCGCGGACCTGCGCGCCGACATCGACGCCCTGCTGGAGGACCCCGCCCTGGAGGGCGCGACCAACGGTGTGGTCGTCGTCGACCCGGAGACCGGCGAGCGGCTCTACGCACGCGACGGCGGCGCGCCCCTGCTGCCGGCCTCCAACATGAAGCTGTTCACCACCGCCGCCGGGCTGGAGACCCTGGGCACCGGCCACACGTTCACGACGGACGTCATGGTCGAGGAGCGGATCGGCCGGGGCGGCTCCTCCGTCTCGGACCTGTTCCTGGTCGGCGGCGGCGACCCCTCGCTGACCGCGGACGACCTGGACGCGATGGCACAGGAGGTCGCCGACTCCGGGGTCAGGACCGTGCGCGGCGACCTGGTCGCCGACGACACCTGGTTCGACGACGAGCGCCTGGTGAACGACTGGTGGCCCTCGGACGAGCCGTACGCCTACAACGCGCAGATCTCCGCCCTGACCGTCGCCCACGGGGAACGTCTCGACACCGGAGTCACGGAGGTCGTGGTCACCCCGGCGGGGGAGGGTGAGGCGGTCGACGTGGACCTGGGCGCGGCCGAGGGCTACATGGAGCTGGACAACCAGGCCGTCACCGTGGCGGCCGGGGAGAGCGGCTCCGTCGTCATCGACCGCCCCACGGGCACCAACACCATCACCGTGACCGGTTCGCTGCCCGAGGACGCCCAGCCGGTGGTGCGGCTGCGCACGGTCGACGAGCCCGCGGCCTTCGCCGGGCACGTCTTCCGGGAGTCGCTGGAGCGGCACGGGGTCCGGGTCCGGGGTGACGTGACCCTGGGCGAGACCCCGCAGGACGGGTCGGACGCCGAGGTGCTCGCCGACCACGAGTCCGACCAGCTGGGCGAACTGCTGGTCCCGCTGCTGAAGTTCAGCAACAACGGGCACACGGAGATGCTCGTGAAGAGCATCGGCCGCGAGGTCGCCGACGAGGGTTCGTGGTCGGCCGGTCTGGTCGGCGTCGAGGAGGCCGTGGCCGGGCTCGGCGTGAACACCGGCGACCTCGTCCTCAACGACGGCTCCGGCCTGTCCCGGACCGACCGGGTCACCGCCGACGCCGTCACCGACCTGTACACGCGGGTGCGGGACGCCTCCTGGTTCGACACGTGGCGGGCGGCGATCCCGGTGGCGGGCGACCCCGACCCGTGGGTGGGCGGCACGCTCACCAACCGGATGGGCGGCACGGCCGCGGACGGCGTCGTCCAGGCCAAGACCGGCACGATGTCCGGGGTCAGTGCCCTGTCCGGGTACGTCACCGGACCCGACGGGCGCGACCTGGTGTTCAGCGTGATCAACAACGGTCACTCGGGCTGGGCGCCGTACCACGTGCAGGACGGGATCGCGATCCGGATCGCCGAGTACCTGGGCCACGAGGCTCCGGTGACGACCTTCTCCCAGAGGGGGTCCGTCCAGCGGCAGGGCAGCGGCGAGCTGGAGTGCTCGTGGGAGCTGACCTGCTGATCGACTGACGATCGGGGCGTCGGCCGACGGATCGGCCGACGGTCGACACGGCGGGGCGCGCTCCCTCGGGGCGCGCCCCGCTCACCGTCGGGACCGGGTGGGCACGTGTTCGGGGATCGCGGGGGGTTGTCCACAGGCTGTGGACGTGATCGCCCGCGAAGGACCGGAAAGTGGCAGACTCGGTGTCGGGCGTCCCCGCCTCCAGCACTCGCCATCCCGGGATCCACGGCGCCACACCGTTGTCACCTCTCCGCTGACGTGCGTGCCCACGGAAGGGCGCGCCCGTCATGACGCCCCGGAAGGGCCCGTGGTCATGTTCAGCCGCCTCCAGGAGCTTCCCGCACACGCGTCGGCCGCCCTGCTGGGCTCGGCGGTCGCGGACGGCGCGGCGTGGTTCGGGCAGATCGTCTCGCCGGTCCTCTTCGTCCTCCTGCTGCTGGGACTGGGCGTCCTGGCGAGCCGGATGATGGGCGTTCCCTTCAACGCGCCACGACTCGTGTTCGCCGGAGCGGTCGGCATGGTGCTCGGCAGCATCGCCGGCGTGCTCCTCTACTTCGGCACCGTGCCCGACTCACCGGACTTCGACCCCTACCAGGAGCCCGTGGGGCCGGGCTTCATCGCCCTGATGGCGCTGTCCACGGCGGCCGCGGCGCTGCTCGTCTTCGTCGCCCTCGAACTCGCCCTGCCGCAGGGCACGCGACTGCGTCCGGTGGCCGCCGCACGCGCGGTCGTGCTCTGGTCCAAACGGATCGGCCGCTACCGCCGGATCGTGTGGATCCTGGCCAGACACGGGCTGTGGGGGTACGTCACCCGCCCCCGCGACGGCGGGGAGGACGCCTCCACCCAGCGCCGCCTCGCCCGCTCCCTCGCCCGGTCCATGGAGGAGGCCGGGGTGGTGTTCGTCAAGCTCGGGCAGGTGATGGCCACCCGCCGCGACCTGCTGCCCCCGGTGTTCGTCGAGGAACTGGGCCGCCTGCACAGCGAGGTCGCGCCCGTACCGTTCGAGCAGATCCGCGCGTGTGTCGAGGGTTCACTGGGCCGCCCCCTGGACGAGGTCTTCGCGGACTTCTCCGCCGAACCGCTCGCCGCCGCCTCCATCGCCCAGGCCCACCTGGCCCGGCTGGCGGACGGGGAGGAGGTGGTGGTCAAGGTCCAGCGCCCCGGCGTGGGGCCGGTCGTCCACCGCGACCTCGACATCATCCGGCGGCTGGCGCGCAGGTTCCAGCGGGGGACCGACTGGGGCCCGGCCATCGGGGTGGTGGACCTGGCGGAGGGGTTCGCCGAGGCGCTGCTGGAGGAACTGGACTTCAAGGTGGAGGCGACCAACATCGCCGCCGTCTCCGAGGCCACCGCCGGCTCTCCGGTGCGCATCCCCACCGTGCACGAGGCCTACACCACGCGCCGGGTCCTGGTCATGGAACGCCTGCACGGCACACCCCTGGGCGGCGCCGACCTCAGCGGGACCGACGGCGGCCACCTCGCCCGCGTGCTGCTGGACTGCCTGCTGGAGCAGGTGATGCTCAGCGGCATCTTCCACGCCGACCCGCACCCCGGCAACATCCTGCTGCTCGACGACGGCGGCGTGGGGCTGCTGGACTACGGATCCGTGGGCCGTCTGGACGGCCAGACCCGCGAGGCACTGCGGATGATGGTCCTGGCCGTCGACCGCACCGACGCGGTCCTGCTCACCGACACCCTGCTCGACGTGGTGGACGACTCCTCCGGAGCGGACGAGGAACGCCTGCGCCGGGCCCTGGGCCAGTTCATGGCGCGGTACCTGCAGGGCGGCGCGACCGCCAGCATGCGCATGTTCACCGAGCTGATGCTCATCGTCACCCGGTTCGGCCTCTCGCTGCCGCCCGAGATGGCGGCGGTGTTCCGGGCCCTGGCGACGCTGGAGGGCACGCTGGTGCACCTCTCCCCGGGGTTCGACACGATCACCGAGGCGCGCAGGTTCGCGGAGGAGCGGATGACCGATGCCCTGACCGGTCAGAACGTCCGCGACGCCGCGATGGCGGAGCTGGCCGCGCTCATCCCCACGCTCCGGCGCCTGCCCCGGAGACTGGACCGGGTCACCGACCAGCTGCACAAGGGCAGGTTCACCGTCCGGGTGCGCCCGTTCGCCCACCCCGCCGACCGCGCACTGCTCCGGGCAGTGACCCAGCGCGCGGTGCTCACGGCCCTGACCTTCGCCACCGGGTTGATGTCGGTGGGGCTGTTCAACGTCACCGAGGGCCCCGACGTGGTGTGGGCCGAGCTGCCCGCGCGCGCCCAGGTGCTCAACATCGCGGCCTGGGCGCTGCTGGCCGCCTCGGTGCTCATGATCCTGCGTCTGCTGGTCGGCATGACCAAGGTCGGCGCCGCGCCCCGCGAGACGGACGCCTGACCGTGGTGCCCGGCGGTTACCAGGCGCGGCGGCCGAGGTGGGCGAGCAGGCGGGTCTGTTCGTCGGCGTCCTCCGGCGGGGTCAGTTCGGGGCCGCACACGCCCTCGCGACGCAGGTTCGGACCGAACGCGGCGGCGGTCTCGCGCGCCCAGCTCACATCCTCCGGTGCGATGCGCTCGTCCTGTCCCGTCGCACGGCACAGGTCCCAGCGGTGGACCACGAGGTCGAACCCCAGGAAGCGGTCGACCGCCTCGGCGAACGTGCTCCTGCCGAAGAGTCCGTCGAACTCGGCGGCGGCGCGCTCGGGATCGTGGAGATCGCGCAGGACCACCGTCCGGGCGGCCTCCCACGCGGCGGACGGGTCGTCGTCCACCGAGGGGATGTCCCCGAGTTCGCGGCCCACCAGGCCGAGGAACATGCCCTGGGTGTCCACGACGTGGCGGACGAGGTCGCGCGCGGTCCAGCCCGGACAGGGGGTGGGGGCCGCCCATCCATCCTCGGGAACGGCCGCGACGGCGGCGGCGAACGCGGTGGACAGCCGGTCGTAGCGCTTGGCGATGTCACTCATGGCGCAACCCTCTCCCCGGAATCGTCAGTGGCGCCCAGTCTGCTTCGGCCGAACCCGCGCCGTCTTGAACAAACGCGACAGACAGGTGTTCGAAAATGTGTGATCGAGCGGCGGGCGCCGGGCGGTCGGGACCACGGCCCGTGGAACAGGACGCGCGCGGCATCCTCGACCCGGAGACCGGGCTGACCCGCTTCCGGCTCGACCGCCACGCGCCCTCGGCGCCCGTCTCCCGCTTCGTGGACCGCTACTGGGTGACCGCGTGGGACCTGACCGGGTGCGCCCCGCACGTCCAACGGGTCCTGCCGCACCCCGTGGTCAACGTCGTGTTCCACGGCGGGGGCGCCGGAGTGTACGGGCCCGCCACACGCGTGGTCCCCCGTCGGCTGGAGGGATCCGGCTGGGCACTGGGGGTGATGTTTCGCCCCGCCGGGTTCCGGCCCTTCCTCGGTCGCCCCATGAGCACGATCGTCGACGCCGCCCTGCCGTGGTCGGAGCTCTTCGACGCGGAGGTCCCCGACCACGACGGCCCCGAGTCCCTGATCGCGTGGATGGACGGCCTCCTGGCCGCGCGGCTCCCCGGTCGGCGCCACCCCGCGGAGGACACCGCCGACCTCGTGGACCGGCTGGCCGCCGACCCGTCGGTGGTGAGCGTGTCCGCCCTGGCCGGTCGTGAGGGGATCGGAGTGCGTCTCCTGCAACGCCGGTTCGCCGACCACGTGGGCCTCCCGCCCAAGACGGTGATCCGCCGCTACCGGCTCTACGAGGCGGCAGAGCGCGCCCGGTCAGGGGAACGGCCGGACTGGGGCGCGCTCGCCGCTGAGCTGGGCTACAGCGACCAGTCCCACCTGACCCGCGAGTTCACCTCCGTCATCGGGACACCCCCGGGCCGGTACGCGGCTCTGGGGCGGAGCCGGGGGACACCAGGCGGCTGAGGACCGCCTGCACCTCGTCCACCTTCGGCGCCGGCTCGACGGTGCAGCAGCGCAGGAACAGGCCGTCGATGGCGGCGGCGGCCCCGGCCCTGGCCACCGGGTCGGGCAGGTAGGGCGCGAGGAAGGCGTCCACGGCCTGGTTCCAGCGCCTGATCTGGGTCCGCATGGACGGCCGCCTGGCGGCGATGAGGAAGAGCTCGCACTCGGCCATCACGTGCGCCCGGTCGGCGTCCGACCCCGTGGCCACCAGGGCGGCGAATCCGCGCAGGGCGTCGTCGGGATCGTCGGGCAGCGCCGCGATCGCGGCCACGTAGGTGTCGTTGACCCTGGTGAGGGCGTCCACCAGGAGGTCGTCCACGGCCGCGTAGTAGTAGGTGACCGCGCTCGGCGGCACCTCGGCCTCGGCCGCGACCCGGCGCTGGCTCACGGCGGCCACGCCCTCACGTTCGATGATCCGCATCGTGGCGTTCAGGAGGAGGCGGCGGCGCTGTTCGCCCTTGCGCCGCCGGCCGTCGGTGATGTGCTCGGTCTCGCTCACGTGTCCCATTGTCCGTGGTGTCCGGTCATGCCCGCGGCTGACAGGGCCCGGGACGAGGGCGTCACCGCCGGGAGGGGTGCGTCCAGCCGACGGGGCCCTTCCTCGGTCGACGGGGCGCGAGGTCAGTGGGAGCCGCCCATCTCCAGGGCCATGACACCGCCGATGATGAGGGCGATACCGCCCACCTGCACCCAGGTGAGGGACTCACCGAGGAACATCACGCCGATCACGGCGACCAAGGCGATGCCCGCCGCCGCCCACACGCCGTAGGCCACGCCGAGCGCCATCCCCCGGCTCAGCGACTGGGAGAGCATGGCGAAGGCCGTGACGTATCCGACAGCCACGACGACCGAGGGGACGAGCCGGGTGAAACCCTCGGAGAACTTGAGTGACGTCGTCGCGGCGACCTCGGCGATGATCGCGCCGCACAGCCAGATCCAGGGCATGGGACCCCCTTCAGACAAACCTGATCGAATGCTCCAGATGGTATCCAGAAACCTGCGCGATCGCTCAGGTATTCCCGGATATGATCGGTCTGTGTGCGTGGGGGGTCTCGGATGACCGTAATCTCGGGACCGGAGGATCGGCCCCCTACCCCTGGGATGTATGGTCGGCTGTTCCGGTGCGTTCGCCCCACGCGCCCGGGATCACCTCTCTATACCGATCCGCGGAAGTTCCGAACCTTTTCGGCGTTCGCGCGTCTCACTATCGACAGCCTGCGTTAGGCACCCGGCGTTCAAGATGGAGGTCCAGACGTGACGGGCAACACCACCCCGGCGGTGACGCGTCGGTTCGGCATCGGACTGATGGCGCTGGCGCTCGCGGCCACTGCCTGTACGTCCGGTGACGCCGAACCCCAGAGCAGCGAGGACTCCACCGTCGACGCCGCCCCGGCGACGCTGTCGATCACCCCCGAGGACGGCGGCGCCGAGGTCGCTCCGAACTCCCCCATCCGGGTGACCGCCGAGAGCGGTGTCATCACCGACGTCCAGGTCGAGCAGAACGTCGTCAGCGAGGCCTCCCTCACCGGTGCCGGGGCGGACGAGACCGACCTCCTGCCCATGACCGGAACCCTCAACGAGGGCGAGACCGAATGGGTCAGCGACTGGAACGTCCGTCCTGGGGCCGAGGTCGTCGTCACCGCCACCGCGGCGAACGCGGCTGGTGAGGAGACCGAGCTCTCCCACACCTTCACCACCGTCGACGCCACCCCCGGGCAGCGACTGGAGGTGGACCCCTACACCACCTACCCGAAGGCCGGCGACACCGTCGGGGTCGGGATGCCCGTGGTGGTCGGCTTCGACCTGCCCGTCACCAACAAGGAGCAGGTGGAGAGCTCCATGGAGGTGGTCGCGGACGAGGAGATCGCGGGCGCCTGGAACTGGGTGTCGGACCAGCTGGCCGTCTTCCGCCCCGAGGAGTACTGGGAACCGCACCAGAACGTCACCGTCGACCTCCACCTGGCGGGTGTCGAGGCGTCCGAGGGTGTCTACGGCGTGCGCGACTACCAGATCGACTTCGAGATCGGCCGCGAGCTGATCCTGACGATGCACGTGCCCGACCACGAGATGGCCGTCAACATCGACGGCGAGCAGGACCGGGTCATCCCGGTCAGCAACGGCGACGCCTCCCAGCGCATCTACACCACCACCACCGGCACCCACGTGCTCATGGAGCGCTACGAGCAGCTGACCATGGACTCGTCGACGGTCGGCATCCCCGCCGACTCCCCGGACTCCTACAAGGTCGACGTGCAGTACGCCGTCCGCACCTCCAACAGCGGCGAGTTCCTCCACGAGGCCTCCTACAACGGCAACATCGGCTCCGCCAACACCTCCCACGGCTGCACGAACCTGCGGATGGAGGACGCCCGGTGGATCTTCGAGAACACGCTCATGGGCGACGTCCTGGAGACCACCGGCACCGACCGCGAGCTGGAGTGGAACAACGGCTGGGGCTACTACCAGATGTCCTGGGAAGAGTGGCTGGACGCCAGCCTGACCGGTGAGCAGACCACCGACGGCTCCGGGACCACCGGCTCCCCCCACGGCGAGGGCCTGTAACCGACATCCTTCGCCCAGAGGCGCCGACAGGGGCGCCGGGAACCCGCGGCGGGTTCCCGGCGCCCCTGGTTCGTTTCCGCCCCCGGGATGCTCGCCCCCTCACGCGGAGCTCCCGGCTCACCAGGCGCGCACACCGCCGATGGGCGCGGGCATCCGCTCGTTGAGCCAGGTCCAGGTGCCGTCGTTCTCGGTGAAGCGGCGCTGGACGCGGTCGATCTCGGTGAGCGGGTTGGTGAACACCTCGCGCCACGCACCCGCCGCGCGCTCCTCCAGGTAGAGGCAGTGCGCGTCGGTGCGCATACGCACCGCCTGGAGGGTGTGGGAGGAGCCGTCATTGAGATGAATGCGGTAATAGGCCATGGGAGTCCCCTGGATCTGGTCGCGTCAATGTGAGGACGGTGTGTCCCGGAACGAACGCGGCGCGCCGTGCGCGCGTGATGGACCGGTTTCCCGGGGCGCGTGACCGCGTCGTCGACCGATGGCCACGAGAATCGCTGAAGGGTGGCGGCGAGAATGCCGAGACCCGGAGTGCTCCGGGGAACGGGCGCGGGTGCCGGGGCACCGTACTGTCCGCGTTTCCGGACTCTACTCCTGTGGCGTCGTGGCCGGAGCCAAACAGAAGGTTTACCGCAGGCGAATTCTCCCCCTCACGGGCATCGAGTAGGAGAAACATGCACTAAATCACGTATGTGAAATTAGTGTTTGTCTCTCGTGTTCTGAGGCGTGTGTTGGTATTCATGTCACCAGCGCGTCTCCGCCCCCCCAGCGCGTGCGCGGGTGTCGTTCCCGTCCGCGGCCCCGGGCTAGGGTGAACGGCTGGGGCCCAGGAGGCGTCCCAACCGCGTGACCGATTTCCTCCCGTGGGACGTGACCGACGCCGTACCGCGGGGTGGAGGCCCCCAAACCCCGAGGACTTCCATGGCCCGCCCGCCCCACCCGCCCCGAGTACCGCCCGGTCTGACCCCGCTCCAGCCGACCGACCCCCGGGTGATCCCGCCGTTCGCCGTCCACGGCAGGCTCGGCGCGGGCGGCATGGGCGTGGTCCTGGCGGCGACCGACCCCCGCGGTGCCTGGGTGGCGATCAAGCTCGTGCGGGCCGAGTACGCGAACGACCCCGAGTTCCGGTCCCGTTTCGCCAGTGAGATCGAACTGATGCGCCGGGTCCGGGCCCGCTGCATCGCCCCCGTTCTCGCCCACGACACGCGTGCGGCTCAGCCCTGGTACGCCACCGCCTACCTGCCCGGACCGACGCTGGGCGACCGCGTCCGCCGAGGCGGTGCGCTGCCGCTACCGCGCGCCCGGGTGCTCGCGGCGGGCATGGCCGAGGCCGTCGCCGCGATCCACGCGTCCGGGGTCCTGCACCGCGACCTCAAGCCGTCCAACGTCATCCTCGCCCCGGACGGTCCCAAGGTGCTCGACTTCGGGATCGCCCGGGCGGTCGACGAGACCGGCCTGACCCGGACCGGCGGACTGGTGGGCTCTCCGGCGTGGCTGAGCCCGGAGCGCTACCGGGGTGTCAGCGGACCCGAGGCCGACGTGTTCGCGTGGGGCGCCATGGTCGCCTTCGCCGCCACGGGGCGCCCGCCGTTCGGCAACGGCGGGGCGGAGACGCTCATGTACCGCATCCTCAGCGAGGAACCGGATCTGGACGGGCTTCCCGAGGAGCTCGCGGAACCGGTCGTCCAGTCCCTGGACAAGGACCCCGGGCGCAGACCCCGGGCGGCGGAGCTCGTGCACCGCGTCGCCGGTCCGGTCCCGGACGGACTCGGGGACGACGACACGACCATCGTGGCCGGGCTCATCCGCGCCCACTGGGAGCCGGACACCGGGGACGCGGAAGCGGTGTCCGCGGGGACCGTGCCGACCCCCGCCCCGCAGCCGTTCGACGCGCCCACCCCACCGGCGCGGCCCTTCGCGGACGCGACGCCCCCACCGGCTCCGTACGCGGCGACGCCTCCGCCGGTGCCGCCCCCGGACCCGCGGCTCCCGCTGGGCGGGGACGGACCGAGTCCCCGCCGCTGGAAACTCCCCCTGGCCCTGGGCGCGGGAGCCCTGTCGCTCGCGGTCCTCGGCGCGTTCGGGCTGTACGCCGCCGACCGCCTCGCAGCCGAGGGCGGATCCAACGGACGGGAGGGCGGCGGATCCGACCAGCCGACCGGACCGGTGGCCCTGGCCGACGTCGACACCCTGGAAGGGGAGTTCACCGGTGCCGGGGCCAGCTTCCTCGGCATGGCGACCGACCTGTGGTCCGAGGGTTACCGCACGGAGCGGCAGTCGGGCGTGACGATGACCTACGAGCCCTCCGGTTCGGGGGCAGGTGCGTTCCGGTTCATCGCGGGCGAGGTCGACTTCGGCGTGTCGGAGGCCGGGCTCACACCGGAGCAGGTCGAGGATGCCGAGGACGGCCGGGGCTGCCCGGTGGTGCAGTTCCCCGTGGTGACCGGCGCCGTGGCCGTGGTGGGTGGAAGCGAGAACATGGAGGGCATGGCGTTCACCCCGTCCGTGCTCGGGGACATCTACCTCGGCGCCTACACCAACTACCGGGAGATCCCGGTGACCGACGCCGACCAGGAGTCGAACGTTCCATGGCGGCCGGACCTGGAGATCGTCCCGGTACGCCACGACGACGGGGCCTCCACCGCGCGGGTCTTCAGCCAGTACCTGGCGTCGCGGAACGCCCGGTGGACCACCGACGAGTGGGGTGACGTCGCCGTGGTCGGCGCGGGGGACGAGGGCGTGCACCGGGCGCTCATGGACGCGCCGGGCACGATCGGGTTCGTCAACGGCTCCTACGCCGTTCGGAACGATCTGGTGACCTTGCCCCTCTACAACGACTCCGGCAACGTCGTCTTCCCGGACTCCGACGGCGCGGCGGCGGCCGCGGAGCGGCTGGTGCTGGGCGATGACGGAGTCGCCACCCTGCCTGAGGCGGAGGGCGAGGCCTACCCGATCATGCGGATCGTCCACGTGTTCGCCTTCGAGTGCGGATACGACGAGAGCACCGCCACCGCGTTGCGGGACTTTTGGACCTACGCCCTCTCCGAGGACGGGGCGGAGGCGGTCGAGGACGGGGGCTACACTCCGCTCGGCCCCTCGCTCGGAGAGGCGGCGATGACGTCCGTCGCCAGGATCGGTGGCGCCTGACGGAGCCGGGGGAGGGGGTCAGCTCCCCCCACCGGCCGCCAGCCGCGCCCGGGCCTCCATCAGCGCGAAGCCCAGGAGGTTGAGTCCGCGCCAGCGGTCGGGCCGCTCGGCGTCCTCGTTCCGGGCGCCCAGACCGATCCCCCACACCCGGTCCCGGGGGCTGGCCTCCACCAGGACCCGTTCGCCGGTGCCGAGCAGGAACGCCCGCAGGTCCGGGTTCTGTCCGAACTTGGCGACGTTGCCGTCCACCACGATCCCGAACCGCGCCTCCTCCCAGGCCGCCTGGTCGAAGCCCCGGACCTGCCGACCGAGCCTCTTGGCCTCCCCGGGGTGGTCCACCGCGACGATCCGCTCTGCCGCCTCCTCATCGCGAAACAGCCGTGCCTTGCCCGCCATCATGTAGTGCTCGGCCGTGGCGTAGGTGGTCCCGTCGACGGTGAAGTCGGCGGGCCACCACTGCGACAGGCAGCTCGCTGAGACGCCGCCCGACGCGGGCGGCCGGTGGCCCCAGAAGTGCAGGTACTTCGGGCGGCCGGACGCCGCGATCACATCGCTCACCGACCGCGCGTCGGCCGGGCTCCGTGTGTCCGTCATGACCCACATCGTGACAGAGGGCCCCGACACTCGGACACCGGGTTTTCCGGTTCGCTCCCGTCCCTCACTCGAACTGGAAGGAGCGCTTGGCCAGCCCGTGCCAGAAGCCGTCCACCGTGGACGTCGACCGCTCGTGGCCGTCGAGACCGGCGCCCAGGGCGACGAACAGCGGTGCGAAGTGGTCGCTGCGCGGGTGGGCGAGGGCGGAGGCCGGGGCCTTGTGCCGGAAGTCCAGGAGGGCGTCGACGTCGTGGGCGGACACCGACCGGTGCACCCAGTCGTCGAACTCCGCCGACCAGGACGGCGGCTCACCGTGGGGCCGCCGGGACATCTCACGCAGATTGTGGGTGGTGAACCCGCTGCCCACGATGAGGACGCCCTCGTCGCGCAGGGGTGCGAGACGGCGGCCGAGTGCCAGCAGCGTGCCCGGGTCGAGCGTCGGCATGGACACCTGGAGGACCGGGATGTCGGCCTCCGGGTACATCTCCTTGAGGGGGACGTAGGCCCCGTGGTCGAGTCCCCGGGCCGGATCCTGGCGGACGCTCCCACCCGGACCGGTGGCGAGCTCCCGGACCCGCTCGGCGAGCCACGGAGCTCCGGGGGCGGGGTAGACGACCTCGTAGTAGCGTTGCGGGAAGCCCCAGAAGTCGTAGGTCAGCGGCACGTCGTCCGCTGTGGCGCCGACGGTGAGCGGGGCGTCCTCCCAGTGCGCGGACACCACGAGGATGGCCCTGGGCCGGGCCAGACCACCAGACCAGTCGGCGAGTTCCCGTGTCCACCGGTCGTCGTCGGCCAGCGGCGGCGCTCCGTGGCTCAGGTACAGGGTAGGCGTGCGGGTGGTCGACACGGGGTCCTCCGATCATGGGAGCCTTCTGGCACCCAGAACACAGTTGAACTCTCAAGTATTCCGGGGGAGCGGTGGCCGACACGAGGTGGCTCGACGAGGATGAGCAGCGGACCTGGCGGACCTTCCTGAGGGCCGTCCACTTGTTGGACAGCGCCCTGGACCGCCAGCTCAGAAGGGACTCCGGCCTTCCGCACGCCTACTACCAGGCGCTCGTGGCGCTGTCCGAGGCCCCGGAGCGCGCGCTGACGATGACGGAGTTGGCCGGACTCCTGCGCTCCTCGCCGAGTCGGCTCTCGCACGCCGTGGCCCGTCTGGAGGAGGACGGGCTGGTCCGCCGGTTCAAACGGCCCGGTGACCGGCGCACGACGATCGTCTCCCTCACCCCCGAGGGGATGGAGGTGCTGCGGGAGGCGGCGCCGGGGCACGTGGAGGAGGTGAGGAGGGTGCTCTTCGACACGATCAGCCGTGAACAGGCGGATCGGTTGAGGGAGATCTCCGAGGCGATGCTGGGCGCCCTGGATCCCGGCGGAGAGGCCCCCGGACGACCGGCGTCCTAGGGGGCGCCCGGGGGGCGCGACACGCCGCCCGAGGGTGGAAAGTTCTCTGAACAGGGGTGATCACGGCTTGCTTACGCCTGGTTCGACACCTTATGTGATCGACTGGACACGTACGAAAACCTTGTTTCTCGGGAAAAGGTTGTAGTCTCAAGCGTCCGCTCCGGGACACCTTCTCCCGGAACGCCCGCTACACGGAAGCAGGAAGACCCATGAGCCAGCAGTCATCGGGGCTGGGAATCAGCGACTTCACGAGCCTCCTCGCCCGACTCGTCGTCGGCGGCGTGTTCGTCTACCACGGTTGGCCCAAGCTGGCCGACCCCGGCGCCACCGCCGAGGGCTTCGCGATGATGGGCGTTCCCATGCCCGAGGTCGCCGCCGTCGTGGGCGGCCTCGTCGAGGTCGGTGGCGGGATCGCGCTCATCATCGGGTTCCTGCTACCCCTGGCCGGTATCCTCCTGGCCCTCCAGATGATCGGCGCCTACGTCTTCGCGCACGCCGGTCAGGCGTTCGCGGAATGGGAGCTGGTCCCGGTGATCGGCGCCGCCGCGCTCGCGCTCGGCTTCGCCGGTGGCCGCTTCGCCCTGGATCGGATCATGCCGTGGGGGCGCAGGAGCCGTTCCGACCGCGAGGCGTAGGCGCTCGCTCACGCGCCCCGGCCCTCCCACCTTTGAAAACGGGCGGCCCGGGGCACTTCTCTACTCAATTCACCATTCAGGCCAGGTGCTATAAGGATTTGTGTATTGTGGTGTTTTCGGGTCAGTAGGTAGAATCAGACGGAATCCACGTCGACAGCGGGGTGGAAACGACCTCCGTCCCCCGTTTCCCCTCCCCCGTGCCGAACGGGAGCCTGCTTGTCCCACCTGGCCACATACCCGCAATACCAGAATTCCGCCGACTGGCAACTGCGTGTCGCCGACCGGAACGGCTTAGCCCTCCACGGGGCGGCGGCACTGGTCACCCCCCACCACGTGGTCACGTGCGCCCACGTCGTCCGCGCCGCCGTCGGTGACGCGGGCCCCGGCAGCCGTGTGCACGTGGACGCGCCCCGGGGCGCGGACGGGTGGACCGCCATGGCCCAGGTCCTCCCGGACGGGTGGTGGTGGCGCGACGCGAGCCCCTGGGACGTGGCCGTCCTGCGCCTCGACCGCCCCGCCCCGGCCCGCCCCGCCGTCCTCGCCGGTCCAGCGCGGGTCGGCGACCGCGTCCGCGTCGTCGGCTTCGCCCAGTCCCCCTCCGGTCGGTGGGTCACCGGGAGCGTCGCCGGGTCCGGCGGCAGTCACCCCGAGTACGTCCAGATCGACACCGACCCCGGTACGGGAACCGTCTTCACCCGGGGTTTCAGCGGTGGCGGTGTCCGAGAGGAGAGTACGGACGCCCTTGTGGGCATCGTGTGTGAGGCGGCCACCGAAGGCAGGCTGGGCTGGATGATTCCCATGACGGAGATCCGCCCGGTGTGGGAGTCGGACCGGGCGGTTCCACCGCTCCCCACCCCGCCCCGGCCGCGGTCCCGGCGCCAGCCCCCGGACGACGGCGCCGTGCGACGGGCGGTCACCGCGACCGGCCTCGCCATGTCCGACCTGGACACCATCGCCTCCCCTGATCAGCGCAGGTCCTTCCACCAGGGGCTCGACCGGCGCCTGCGGGTGCGGGTACGCCTCGACCAGGACCCGCGCACCTTCGCCGCTTCACTCGTCCGTCTGGCCCACCATGAGTTCGACCTCCTCGCCGAGGTCCTGGACCAGCTGGACGCGTGGGAGGAGGGGAGCGCGTCCATGCGGCGTGTCCGCGAGGCCGCGGCCCCGCTGCTGGAGTGGGGCTCCGGGTGAACGCGCGGGACGTCGAGCGGCTGGCCCTCGCGCTGTGCGACGTCGAACACATCTACTCCCAGGAGCACCGGGCGCAGCTCATGCGGTATCTGCCCAGGGCCGTCCGCCGGGACGTGGACGCCTCCGGGGCGCCCTCCGTCTTCGCTCGCCGACTCGTCCAGTTCTGCCAGGACCGGGAGTGCGTCGGCTGCCTGCTGCGCTGGGTCCTCCACCTGGAGGACCGCGGCCGAAGCGCGCGGACGGCGGCGGAGGCGGCCCGTCCCCTCCTCGACGAGGAGGAGTACGCCCTGCTCGCCCAGCACGTCGAGGTCCGCGACGCCCGGGACGTGGGCACCGTGCGGGACGAACTGTCCCGTGTTCTCTTCGACAAGGTCGAGGCGGTCTTCGAGCGAGTCCGGCCACCCACCCTCCGGGTCGAGACCCCCGAGCCCGCCACGGCCTGGGACGCCCTCATGGACCTCGCCGAACGCCCCGCCCCACCGGACGGGGAACCGCCGGTGCTCCTGTTCTGCGCGGAGGTCGCCCGCCACTTGAGGACGCTCAACACGGGCCTGTTGGAGGAGTGGGGCCGGGGCCTGCGCCCTCCCGAGCCGCCGGGGACGCCGCCCGCTCCGGAACGTCCGGCCCGCCTGGTCGTGCGGGTCGGACAGGGCACGCGGCGGGGCCGTTACGAGGTGGAGTACTGGACCGTCCTCAGCCAGCGCCGCGGCGAGGAACCGGAGTTCTGCGACCACGACCTGCACCCCGACGTCGACCCGGCCTCGATCGGGGAGCGGATCGGTGGACTGCTCAGCCGGATGGAGGCCGACCCCCGGGCGGCGCACCACGGCGGCAGGCGGGTCGAGCTGGTCGCGCCCCTGCTCCTGCTCGACCGCCTCCAGGCCGAGAGCTGGCAGCGTGCCCACTCCGGCGGCGTCCCCCTGGGCGCCCGCGCGGAAGTGGTGTACCGCGCGGAGGAGCTGCTCCCGGACCGGGCGGACCGTGACGCGTGGAGCACGTGCGTCAGCAGGTGGCAGCGGTTGGAATCGAGCGGAGAGGCACTCGCGCTCGACGAGTTCCACGACCGGGGAATGGACGACGACCCCCTTCCGGAACGGCTGCGGGACGACCGGGTGATCGTTCTGTCCGTTCCCTCCCGCCTGAGCCGTTGGTATACACAAGTCTGGTCGGCGATTACGCTTGGGGTTCCGGTTGTGGTCTGGCGATCCGCGGAATTCGGCCCGGGAATCGGATCATGGCTGAATCCGGTTCGCATGGGACGGGAGGTGACCGTGACCTCGGAGGAAATCCGAGCGCTCCCCGAAGTTCTCCACAGCTCTCGGTCCGGACGCGTGTCATCGAGTGAGAGCGGGTACATCGAGGGCAGTCTCGAGATCGCCGTCATCTACCACGATCCCCTTCCGGTCCTGCCGGAACCTCCTCCGCAGATGTCCACCGACAGCATCCGATAGCCCCCTGGGCGCGGTCCGAAGGGCATGCCATGACCACACCCCCCGGAACAGGGCCGGCCGACTCCGCGCGGACGGTGCCTGAGTGGTGGATCTTCCATGGCACCGGTCAGCCCCGCCGCCATCTCGACCTGGCGGCCCAGCTACCGCCGCCCCCGCCGTGGCGTGCCTATGGGGGTGAGCCCGCCCCCGGCGCTCCGCCGCAGGACGGCCCGCCCCGGGAAGAGGAGTCCTCCCGGGTGCTCGGCGGGGCCCGGACCGGGCCGGTCGCGCTGGGCGCCCGACGCCGCCGTCTGCTCGACAGGGTCAACGCCGCGATCCTGCTGAGGCGACCGCTCCTGCTCGTCGGCCCGCCCGGAGTGGGCAAGTCGAGCCTGGCATACCAGATCTCCCGCGAACTCGGGTTGGGCCGGGTGCTGCGCTGGGCGGTCAACAGCAGGTCCACCGCCGCCGAGGGGCTCTACTCCTACGACCCCCTCACACAGATCCACGACCTCAACGTGGAGGGCGCCCGCCGCCGGGCCCTCGGGGCGGTGGACCGCCGTTACGGCGCGGGGGCCGACGCCGACCCGGTCGAGGCCCACCTGCGCAGCAGCGCCGAGTCCATCGGCCGCTACCTCACCCTCGGCCCCCTGGGCACCGCCTTCCTCCCCGCCGCCCTGCCGCGCGTGCTGCTGGTGGACGACTTCGATCTCGGCGACTTCGACCTGGCGGGCGACCTCCTCGACCTCTTCGAGAACGGGGGGTACCGCGTTCCCGAACTCGCCAGGCTGGCCGGGGCCGCCGAGTCGATCGAGGTGGGCACCGACGACCCCGACCGGACCGCCCGCGTCACCCGCGGCGAGGTCCTGTGCTCGGCCTTCCCGGTCACCGTCGTGACCTGCAACAGTGACCGCGACCTTCCGCCCGCCTTCCTGCGCCGCTGCATTCCGGTGTACATGGAGCTGCCGGACGAGGAGGAGCTGGTGTCGATGGTCGCCGGACACTTCAACGGCGCCACGCCGCCGGGGACGCGCGCCCTGGTCACCGAGTTCCTGCGCCGCACCGGCGACGGCCACCGGCTCTCCGTCGACCAACTGCTCAACGCCGTCCACATGCTCGGGACGGTGGACGGGGCGGGCACGGCGCCCGGTCCGGAGCAGGTGGAGCACTTCTCCGAGCTCCTGTGGCACCGGCTCACGGAAACCCCGGGATGAGCGTCAGAGGGGAACATGGTGGCGGCGGTCCCGGACGATCCGGCGGCCGCTCCGACCCCTGGGCCGAAACGCTCGGCGCCAGTGCGACGGACCTGGCGGACGCGGTCTACCTCGCCGCGCTGCGCCGGATCCGGTCCGACACACGACGCAGGGAACCGCCCCGGGACGACGGAGCGGACCAGGACCCGCCCCGATCCGCGCACGACACGGATCCGGCGCCGGAGACGGACGCGGACACGCGCGGAGCGGATGGCGCGCCCCCCGCGGCCGACGGGACACGCGGTGGTCCGGCCCCGACCGCTCCGCGGACGGAGCCGACCGGAGTGACGCCGGGACCTCCCGAGGCCGGGAAGAGCACGGGGGATCCCTCGTCCGAGGTGTCCGGAAATCCGGCGCCCCAGATGACCGGAACACCGTCGCAGCCGCCGCCGGGAACACCGGTCGAGACCGTCCACCTCCCCGGCGACGTCGTGGCGGACGGGCCGTACGAGCCCGCACCACCGCTCGACACGGGCGAGGCCGTGCTGGAGGAACGGCAGGAACTCCTCGCCGCGCTCCGGCCCTTCAACCTCAAACTGCCGCAGGGGCCGCGCGACCGCCTCGACGTGGAGGGCACGGCGCGCAACTACGCCCGTGCTCTGTTGGAGACCCTCCACTGGCCCGAGGGCGACCGTGGGCGGCACGCGGTCCCGATCGTCCCCGAGCTGCGCGCGCGGTCGCACCGGGCGGTCGACCTCGTCCTGCTCGTGGACGACGGCGTCACCATGCTGTTCCAGCGCGGGGTGGCGGCGGCCTTCTCCCGGTTGGCCAGGGACAGCGGGGTCTTCCGGTCGGTGCGGGAGCTGCGCTTCGACTCCGGCCACGGCGGGGCGCCCGTCCTCAGGGACGGCGGGGGCGGCCCCCGCCGGCTCCCGTCACCGCCGAGGACGGGCACACGGCTCGTCCTGGTGCTCACCGACGGACTCGGCGGGGCCTGGCGGGACCGCGCGTTCCAGGGATGGCTCGCCGAGGTCGCCGCGACCGGGGCCGTGGCGGTCCTGCACCTGCTGCGCCCCCAGCTGTGGCGGCGCGGCGCGCTGCGCACGGTCCCCGTGGAGCTGAGCGTGTCCGGACGCGCTGAGCCCGGGCCGCCCAACACCGCCTACGTGCGCGAACGGGCGATCACTCGCACTGACGAGGAGGACCCGCCACCGTCCGGGACGGTCGTCCCCGTGCTGCCGCTCCGGCCGGACGCCGTCCACGCCTGGGCCTCCTTCGTGATGGGCCGCGACCGCGGCCGCCTGTGGGTCCACGCGGCGGAGTTCCCGGAGGCGCGGGACCAGGGGAGCGGGGCCGTCGACGCGGCGGCCGCCCGAGGAGGGGACACGAAACCGGGGGAGCGGTCGGTTCCCGGAGCCTTCGGCGGCCCGGCTCCAGGCTCCGGCTCCGGGCCCTCACCGGATGCCGGTTCCGGTGGCGGACGCGCGTTCGACGCGGTCCGCGCCGTGCGCCGGTTCCACGAGACCGCCACCCGCGACGCGTTCGAACTCGCGGTCGCCCTGGCCGCGGTGCCGCTCGTCCCGCGGATGGTGGGCGCGGTGTGCGAGGACGTCTTCGGCGGTCCCACGCCGTCGGAGCTGACGGAGGTCTTCTTCAGCGGGCTCGTCACCCGGAAGGCGGCCTCGGAGGGTGCCGGCGGCGACGAGGAGCGCTGGGAGTTCCGCGAGGGCGTGCGGGAGGCGCTGCTGTCACTGGGCGGACGGGTGCCCGACATCCGCCGGATGCTGGCCCTGGCCGCCAACCGCCTCGGCCAGGTGGACCCGTGGTTCGGCGAGCTCGGTCGGATGCTCCGGGGGCAGCCCGTGGATCAGCCGAGTACCACCCGGGCGTCCCAGCACTGGCTGAATTCGGTGAAACCCGCGATGGACAGTATCTCCCTGAACCGTCATTACGCGGGTTCGATCGACATGTACGCCAACGTCCTTTCCAGGGGCGGAGAATCGCGTGAGAACGATCCTTCGGAGGTCGCCCTTCCCGAGGTCCCTGGTCTACAATCGCCGCAGGGTCCCGGATCTACGCACGCGACCAAGAACAGCACAGGGAAAACGCGGAACCCTGCACACAGTTCCGCCCCATCGGGCGACAAAAACGGTATGTCCATAATCCCGTCGAGTGGGGGAATGATGAACGATTCTTTCGACTCACCCACCGCCACCGGTGGACGCTCGCGGGGTCGGCCGCTGAACGCGGTCTGGGTGCAGGTTCCTCGGAGGAACACCGCCTTCACCGGGCGCGAGGAACTGCTGTCCGCGCTGAGATCACAGCTGGTCAAGGACCAGCGGCAGGTCATCACCGCGCTCAACGGCATGTCGGGGGTCGGCAAGACCGAGCTCGCCAAGGAGTACCTGTACCGGTACGCCGAGGACTACGACCTGATCTGCTGGTTCCTCGCGGGCCACAGCAACCAGCTGCGCGACGCCTTCGCCTCGTTGGCGGCCAGGTTCGGCCTCGACAGCGTCGGTGCGGGCAGCGAGCACGTCATCCAGGACGTCCTGGAGGCGCTGCGGCGGGGCGTGCCCTTCGGACGCTGGTTGCTGGTCTTCGACAACGCGCAGTCCCGGGAGGAGCTGGAGCAGTACCTTCCTGTCGGGGGCGAGGGACACGTGATCATCACTTCACGGGACAGCAGTTGGACGCGCAGGGGAGGCGACACCTTCCTGTCCGTGCGGGAGTTCACCCGCGCCGAGAGCATCGAGCTGCTCAAGCGCCGCGGTCCGACCTCGCTGACCGAGGGCGAGGCCGACCGCCTGGCCGAGGAGCTCGGCGACCTCCCACTGGCCCTGAACCAGGCGGCGGTGTGGCTGCACGAGAGCGGGATGGACACCGAGGAGTACCTGCGGCAGTTCGCCGACAAGTCCACCGAGATGATCCAGCTGCTGTCCCCGGTGGACCCGGACTACCCGGTTCCCGTCGCGGCCGCCTGGAACGTCTCGCTGGACCGGCTCGCGACCACCAACCCGGCCGCGCTCCAGCTCCTCCAGCTCTGCTCGTTCCTGGCCACCGCGCCCATTCCGCGCTCGCTGTTCAACTTCGCCCGGCAGATCGACGCGCCGCCCGAACTCCGCCAGGCGCTGGAGGAGCCCGCGCGGTTGGGGATGGCCATCCGCGACATCGGGCGCAACAGCCTCGCGCACATCTCCCACCGCAGCAACACCATCTCGCTGCACCGCCTGGTCCAGCGCGCGGTCCAGGCGCCCATGAGCGACGAGGAACGGGAGGCGATGCGCCACTGCGCCCACCAGCTCCTGGGCCGCAACGACCCCCAGGACGACTCCGTCGCCGCCCACCAGCGGTACGCGCGGCTGGTGCCGCACGTGTGGGCGTCGGAGGCGTGGAACTGTGAGGACCCGTGGGTGCGCAACCTCGTCATCCAGCTCGTCCGCAACGCGGTCCCCGCGGGTGAGTTCGGGGAGGCCGGGCGGCTGGCCAGGACGGCGCACGAGTGGTGGCGCCGGACCCTGGGCGAGGAACACCGCAACACCCTGCACATGGCGCTCCAGATCTCCAAGGTCATGCGCGAGGAGGGCAAGCTGGTGGAGGCGCACGAACTGTGCGAGTCCACCCTGCTCACGCTGCGCGAGGCACACGGCGAGCAGTCCCCCGAGGCGCTGGAGGCCGAGCGCGAGCACGTGCGCAACCTGCGGACCATGGGCAGGTTCGCCGACTCCCTCCGGGAGACGGCCGACATCTACCGCGGTCGGGTGCGCATGTTCAGTGAGGACGATCCGCTGACCCTGGAGATGGCGCACAACCTGGGCTACAGCCTCCTGCTCAGCGGTGACCCCAGGGCGTCGGTCGACCGCTACCGCGACGTCCTGGACCGGACGGAGTCGGTCCTGGGCCCGGACCACCCGAACATGATCGGCACCTCCAACGGGTACGCCGAGGCGATGATGGAGCTGGGCCACTACCGCGAGGCGGAGCGGATCCAGACCGAGGTGGTGCAGCGGTGCGCGGCGGTCTTCGGCTCCGACGACGCGGGGACGCTGTCCAACGAGTCGGTGCTGGCCGTGATGCGGCGGCGGATCGGCGACCACGCCGGCGCCTTCGCCCTGTCCGAGCGCACCTGGCAGCGGTTCCTGGCCAAACTCGGGGTGGACAGCAGCGACACCCTGTACGCGGCGCTCATCCACACTCTGTGCCTGAACGCCGTGAACCGGTACGACGAGGCGTTGGAACTGGCCGAGACGTCCGGTGAGCGCTACGTCAAGCTCCTCGGGGAGGAGCACCCGCACGTCGTGGCGGCCACGGTCAACCGGGGTATCATCCTGCGCCGTCTGGGCCGGGCCGCGGAGGCGCGGGACATGGACGAGCGATCCCACACGCTGCTGCACGAGCGGCTCGGCGCGCACCACCCGAGCACGCTGGCGTGCCGGGTCGACGTCGCCAACGACCACTTCCTCACCGGGGACGTCGTGGGGGCGCGCGAGCGCGACGAGATGACGGTCGCGGACTGCCGCGTGGAGCTGGGCGACCGACACCCGCTGACGCTGGTGGCCCACCGGAACCTCCTGGTGGACCGCGGCGCGCAGGGTGAGGATGTCGCGGAGGAGTTCGGTGCGCTGGAGGCCGCCTACCGGGACGTCATGGGCGCGGGCCATCCGGCGACGCTGAGTATCCGGCAGTCGGTGCGAGGAGACGCCGACATCTTCCTGACACAGATGTGACCGAGCGGTGCGGACCGTCCGCACCGCCGTTCATACGCCGTGGGCCAACCGGGCCAGCACGGCCCACTGCTCCGGTGGGAAGGCGAGCGCGGCCAGGTCCCGGTGGGTGGAGTCGCGCACGCCGACGTGGCCCGTGTCCCACAGTGTCACCTCGACACAGGTGCTCCCCCCGTTCTGGCTGAAACTGGAGACGCGCCACGTGCCCGGTTCCTGGCCGAGTCCTCTCACGTGTCCCTCCGGGGGCGCCGTCTTCCCTGGTCTTTTCTATGCACGAGGCGGCCTCGATTCTCCCAGTTCCATCATTGGTCGCTCCTGTTTCCCGCGCAGTCCGGAAAGTTCGGTCGGTCGCTTATGTTTTCTGATAACGTTCGGACTCACTTGTACATGCCCACTCAGCTACCGATCATGTGATCACGGCGGCTGCTCCCCCCGAGAGGTGCATTAAGTGTCACGACTCGTTCGTTTCAGCGTGGACGGCGGGGACTCCGTCGTCGTGGAGGTCGATGACGGCCGCGACGACAGTATGCTGGTCAGCGGTGGTAGAGAGATCGAGGACGCCACCCAGACGTTCACGGAGAAACTCTCCACCGTACGCAAAGCCGTTTCGGCGACACTCGACGAACTGGGAAACTCCCTGAAGCCGGACGTCATCAAAGTGACCTTCGGAGTGAAACTCACCGCGGAGGCCGGGGCGGTCATCGCCAAGTCGTCGGTGGAGGGAAATCTGCACGTCCAGATGCAGTGGGGCTATGAACGCCCGGAGGAAGAGCAGCAGCAGGGCTGAGACGTTTGCACGCTCTCGACGGCTGACGTCAGCGGACCGGCCCGCTCGTGGTGACGCGCTCACCCCGTCGCCCACGCCCGCCCCTGTCGTGCGTGGTCCCGTGCGTCCCCGTCCTCCCACCGTGAGGCGGCGCCCCTCTTCTGGTGGGAAGCGGGCCACCGGATCGATCAGGAATCGAGAAGCCCTGGTCAGCGCCTCGCTCCTAGGTTGGTTCCCCGAGAGGACAGGGCGACTGACTGGAGGCGGTCATGGCACAGGAGCAGCGGGTGGAGAGTCGTGGAGGGCACGGGCCGGTGTCGCGGTGGCTGCAGCACCGGGCCAACGCTCGCATGAAGCGCAAGATCCGCGGCGGGCGCGGCTCGTTCATGGGCATGGACGTTCTGATCCTGCACACGGCGGGCCGCCGGAGCGGGCAGCCCCGGGAGACGCCGGTGGCGTGGTTCCCCGACGGTGAGGACGCGTGGCTGGTCGTCGCGTCCGGCGGGAAGGACCGGCACCCGGACTGGCACCTCAACCTGATGGGGCGCCCCGAGCGGGCCTCGGTCGAACTGCCCGGGAGCCGGACGGTCCCGGTGTCGCCGCGTGTGCTCGACGGGCCCGAGCGCGACCGGGCCTGGAAGCGCATCACCCGAGCCCAGCCCCGCCTGGGCACGTACCAGAGCAAGAGCGGCCGCGAGTACCCGGTGGTCCGGCTGAGCCCACGGTCCTGATCCGGTGGGGGCGCGTCGGGTCAGCCGTGGCTCACGACGTTGACCACCCGGCCGTTCGGGTCACGGACGAAGAACCGGCGCACGCCCCACTCCTCGTCCTGCAACGGGTGGACGATCTCCGCACCGCTGTCGACCACGGCCGCATGCACCGCGTCCACGTCGTCCACCTCGATGCTCATGTCCGGTGTGACGGGCGCGGTCTCGTCACGGCTCATGAGGATGACCTGTGCCGTGGGGTTGGAGGGGGAGGCGAGGTTGACGACCCAGCCGAGGTTCATGACCTCCTCGAGCCCCAGGAGACCGTAGAAGTCCCGGCTCTCCTCCATGGCCTTCGACTGGATGTCGGGTACGACTCGACGGACTGACAACGGGGGCTCCTGTCGACGGGCGGAAGCGGACCCTCCTGAGCCTTCCCGGGCGGCGGCGGGACACACCCGTCGCGCCGCGCGGGCGGGCGGGGGCGCGCCTCCCCACCCGCCCGCACACCTGGTCGCGGACTCAGACCTCCAGCGTTCCCTCGATGCTCTTGAGCTTGTGGCGGGCCAGGGCGAGGTTGCCCCGGGAGCGGTCCAGCGCCAGGTAGAGGAACAGGCCCTGCCCGTTGCGGCTCGTGAGGGGGCGGATGATGTGGTACTGGCTGGACAGGGTGATGAGGATGTCCTCGACCGCCTCGTTGAGGTTGAGCTGTTCGATCGTCCTCATCTTGGCCCTCACCACCTCCGTGTTGCCCGCCGCGGCGACGTTGAGGTCCAAGGCGCTCGTCGCGCTGAGCGTGCCCAGGGCCATGCCGCTGCCGTAATCGACGACGGCGGCTCCGAGGGCACCCTCGATCGCCATCATTTCCTTCAGCCCGGTTTCGATGTTGGCCATGTCCTTCTCTCTTCTGGGGTTGGTCCGACGCAGCGTCGGCCGTTGGGCGATCCAGCGGCGCACGGCGGGAATGCGCCGTAGTGGAGACCGGCGCTCGGTCACGCGATCACCGGCCCCGTCCGTGGATGGTCGACCGACAGGGTGCGAAGCCCTTCCAGGACGCGTTCGAGTACCGCACGGTCCACCGCGACGGCGGGGCGCGCCACGGGGCGGTCCCGGCCCGGGCCCCGTCGGGGCGGCAGGACGCGGGCCGTGCTCGCCAGACCGCGTAGTCGTCGCAGGGCGAAGGCGAGATTGCCTCGCTCCCGCTCCATCCGTACTTGCACACAGAGGTCAGAGCCCTTCAGAACGGCGAGCAGCAGGTGGTGGTCGTCGTCGGTGACGACCACGTCCTCCACCGCTTCGGCGGTGCACAGGGGGCCGGTGTGGAGGGCCTGGAGGATCCACGTCGACTCCGCCGCCCGGTCCTTCTCGCCGACACGCGACACGGTGTCGCCTCCCCGCCAGTCGATGAGGCAGACGCTGCGGACTCCGGGAGTCTGGAGCATCTCCCGCATCTGCTGGTCGATGGAGAGCACGACGGCTCCTTCGGGGAGAGCGGGACGACACGTGTCGGCCCGCGGTCGGACGGTTCGGCCGCACAACGGCCTCTGCGGATTCCACGACACTAAGGCGTGAACGATTCGATCGCAGGGATTTGATGATTTTTCCCGCCTTGTCCTAGGAATGTGGTGGAACTCGGCTGTCCGAAAGGGTGGAGTTCGGGTGGATTATGCGTTCCGGGGAGAACAAAAACGCGTGTCAGAGGGTAAGTCCCCGTAGGGCGTCCGCCTTCTTCTTCGCGTCATTCACGACTCCGTGCGCCGGTGCGTGCGGTGCGCCGGTCAAGTGCACGACATGTACCTGTTTCAGCCCTCTTGGGGTAGAAGATGCACCACCATGAACCCCCCAATTCTTTGTCACCGATTCCCTTGCCCGGGTATGTTCCGCCCGTGATGGGGGATGGCGAGGGGGACTGTGTTCGCGCTGGTCACGCCTTTCCGGCGGAGGACCGCGGGCCCGCCCTCGATTCGGGGCCGGGGCGCGCGGCGCGACACCGGTGAGAAGCCCGGCGCGCCGCTTCTCGGGCAGGGCCGCGCGCGACCGACGGGTCACATACGTCCCGAGCACCGACAGGAGTACACGATGACCACCGCCGCCGACATCATGCACACGGGAGTCAAGTGGGCCCCCGCCAACGAGAGCCTGGACCGGATCGCCGAGATGATGCGTGAACAGGGCGTGGGCGCGATCCCGATCGCGGACGCCGACAGCCCCGACGAGCGCATGTGCGGCATCATCACCGACCGCGACATCGTCCTCGAGTGCATCGCCCAGGGACACGACCCCGCACGGGTCACCGCCGGGGAGCTGTGTAAGGGCACGCCGCGCTGGGTCTCCACCAGCGCCGGTGTCGACGAGATCCTGCGGGAGATGGAGTCGCACCAGATCCGCCGCCTGCCCGTCGTCGACGAGAACAAGAGGCTGGTCGGCATGATCACCGAGGCCGACCTGGCCCACCACCTCACGAACGACAAGATCGCCGAGTTCGTCGGGCGCGTCTACGCCTGAGCGCCGCGGCGACGCCTCCGAGGGCCTCCGGGCTCCCCGTGGACACACCCGTCCGCTACGGGGAGACGGGGGCCCTCACGCATGGGGTCGGTGGGGTCCGGGGTCGGAAGATCAGGTCGATGGCGTCGTCGGGGGCCTGATCCAGGCGCTGCTGAACACGGCCCCGGTCACCGCGGTGGCGCTGCTCACCGGGTTCCGGCCCGGCGCGGGCCCGGCTGAGTGGCTGGCGACCGTACCATCCCGGCCCGTCACTCGCGGACCCGGGCGTTCTCCGCGGCGGGACGCGCGTCACCGCCGTCCGCGCCCAGGCCCGCGAGTAGGCGCAGCCCGTCCTCGGCGGGGCCGCCGGGAGCCGCGGACAGCACCAGCAGCTCCATGCCTGACTCGTCCGGCAGCGCGAAGTTCTCCTGATGTAGTTCCAGCAGTCCGATCAGCGGGTGCCGGTACGCCTTGCGTCCATGTGTACGGGCGCGCACGTCCGCGCGGGCCCAGAGGTGGCGGAAGCGTTCACTGCCCATCGCCAGCTCGCCGACGAGCGAGGCCAGGCGGGGGTCCTCGGGATACTTGCCGGTGGCCAGGCGCAGGTGCCCGACCACGTCGAGGGTGCATTTCTCCCAGTCCGCGTAGAGGCCGCGCTCGGCCTCCTCGAGGAAGATGTGCCGGGCGGTGTTCAGACCCGGCATCGGCCGACCGTAGAGGAGCCCGGCGAGGCGGTTGCCCGCCAGCACGTCCAGGCGGTGGTTCATGATCAGCGCGGGTGAGTCGGCGACCAGGCCGAGGACGCGCAGCAGCTCCGGCCGGACCCGCCCGCTCGGCGCCTTCGCGCGACGGCGCTGCCGCGCGAGCCGATGGAGGTGCCCGCGTTCGGTCCCGTCGAGGCCGAAGACGCGGGCGAGCGCGTCGAGGACCTGCTCGGACGGCTGGGTCGCGCGGCCCTGCTCCAGGCGTACGTAGTAGTCGACGCTGACTCCGGACAGGTGCGCGACCTCCTCGCGGCGCAGCCCCTCGACCCGGCGGCGACTGTCGGCGGGGATGCCGACGGCCGCCGGGTCGACCCGGGAACGCCGGGTCCGCAGGAAGCCCGCGAGATCGTCCATGCCCCCAGTATGGGCCGGATGGTGCCGGTGAGGGTGGCCCTGCCGTTACCAGGAAGTCCCGTCCGACGGAGGAGGCGCCCCTGAACACCGGGCGCCGTGGAGCCCAGGATCGAAGGCGTCCGATCCGAAGGAGTTCCCATGAAGACGCTGATCGTCTACGCCCACCCGGAGCCGAAGTCGCTCAACGGTTCGCTGAAGAACCTCGCGGTGTCCACTCTGGAGACCGCCGGGCACGAGGTGCGGGTGAGCGATCTGTACGCGATGGGCTGGAAGGCGGTCGTGGACGCCTCGGACTACGGCCCCGACGCCTCGAGTCCGCTGAAGGTCGCCCTGGACTCGGGCCGGGCCTTCGACGCGGGGACGCTCACCCCGGACGTCCTCGCCGAGCAGGAGAAGCTGCTGTGGGCCGACACGATCATCTTCCAGTTCCCGCTGTGGTGGTACACGATGCCCGCGATCCTCAAGGGGTGGGTGGACCGGGTGTTCACCTACCACTTCGCCTACGGCGTCGGTGAGCACAGCGACACCAGGTACGGCGAGCGCTTCGGCGAAGGCACCCTCGCGGGCAGGAGGGCTCTGTTGTCGGTGACCACCGGCGGCCCGGAGTCGCACTACTCCGCTCGCGGGATCAACGGCCCCATCGATGACCTGCTGTTCCCGTTCCAGCACGGCATCCTCCACTACCCGGGCCTCGAGGTGCTGCCGCCGTTCGTGCTGTACGGCACCGATCGGATGACCGCCGAGGAGTACCCGGACGTCGTCAAGGCCTGGGAGCAGCGCCTGCTCACCCTGGAGTCGACCGAGCCGATCGCGTTCCGGCGGCAGAACTTCGGTGACTACGAGATCCCCTCGCTGTGCCTGAAGGAGGGGCTGGAGCCCGAGGGCCGCACCGGTTTCGGGCTGCACGTGCGTGGTTAGTGCCGTGACGACAGGCGGTCTGTGACGCAGACGCGCGCCGAACTCTGGCCAGGGGTGGGAGGGGGTTCCCTCGCCATGCGCGAACCATGGCATGGCGTGTCGCGTCTACGCCACGGTCATGCCACATGTCGCCGCCGAAGCTCCACATCTACGCCGAATCACGTGGCATGACCGGTCGTGGCGGTGCGTGGCGTTCATGCTTCTGGCAGGAGTTCCGATCGAAAGCACCGGTGGAACAGTCGTACCGGTTCGATCCCCTCAAAATCTGATGCGCGGTGATTTCTGCGTATGGGTAGAAGCCCGAAAGTGGGACACAAGGGAGCACGGTGAGCACCGAGGCCCGGCACGTGAGTGATGACCGATCGCAGTATCGCGCCGCCGAGCGACTCCACGCGCGGCGCCACCGGTCGTGGAGGGTCGTGTGGGGTCCCGGAGCGCGTCGGTACTTCGCCTTCCACCAGGGCGACGCCGACGTCGAACCCCTCCAGGCCGCCACACCCGGGGGCTGGACCGGCGGATCCGCCGTGCCCGGTCGGCCGTCTCATCCGCACCCTCCAGGCGCGGCCGGGCCCGTTCGCGAGCCCTTCGGGACACCACGACGCCCCGGGCGTCGGACACCGCGACGCCACCACCGCCTAACATCCAGGACATGCGCATACTCGTGGTGGAGGACGACGACCGGGTCGCGCGCGGACTGGTCACCGCGTTGCGATCGGCCTCCTTCGACGTCCAGCGCGTCGCCACGGCCGAACGCGCCCTGGCCGCCCCGCCCGCCGACGTCGTCCTGCTCGACCTCGGCCTGCCCGACCTCGACGGCATCGACCTCCTGCGCCATCTCCGCGAACGCCCGCAGACGGCGATCATCGCCGTCACCGCCCGGGGCGAGGAGCGCGACCGCGTCCGCGGCCTGCGCGCGGGCGCCGACGACTACGTGGTCAAACCCTTCGGCGTCGCCGAGCTCCTCGCCCGCATCGACGCCGTCCTCCGCCGTACCCGGGCCGCCCGAGCCGAGGCCGACGACACCGAACCGAGGGTGACCGTCGGCCCGCTCACCCTGGATCCCGGCGCCCGCGAAGCCCGTGTGGGGGACCACCCCCTCCAGCTCACCCGCAAGGAGTTCGACCTCCTCGCCCTCCTGGCGGCGCGCTCCCCGTCGGTGGTCGCCCGGGACCAGATCCTCGACCAGGTGTGGGGCGCGGCGTGGGAGGCGTCGTCACGCACCCTCGACACGCACATCGCCTCCCTGCGGGCCAAACTCGGCTCGTCGGTGCGCATCCGCACCGTGCGCGGCGTCGGCTACCTGCTCGACCAGGCGTGACGCCGTGCTCCGCCGCCTGCTCACCATCCTGCTTCCGGCCGCGTTCGTCCTGGTCGCGGCGGTCGCGGTACCGATCGGCGGGGTGGTCGCCCAGCAACGCACCCAGGACGTGTACGTCGACCTCCTCGCCGACGCGGGCAGGTTCGCCGCCCTGGCGCGGACGGCGTTGGAGACCGACCGGACCGACGCCCTCACCCGGGAGATGGCCCGCTACGAGGACCTGTACGGGGTCCCCGCCGCGATCGTCGCCCCTGACGGTCAGGTGGTCGGCGGGTCGGGGAGTACCGAACGGCTGACGGACGTGGTCGCGGGCGTCACCACGCGGTCGGGGATCACCGCCGCCATGGCGGGAGCGCGTCCCGAACCGCCCGCCGCCGTCTGGCCGTGGACCCGTGAACCGCTGGTCATAGCCGAACCCGTCGGCCGCGACAGCGAGGTCGTCGGCGTGGTCGTCCTGGTCGCCCCGACGGATCGGCTGGCCTCTGACGTGCTCACCGCGTGGGGCTGGCTCGCCCTGGCCAGTGTGGTGCCGCTGGCCCTGCTGGTCGCCGCCGCGCTGCCGCTGTCCCGCTGGGTACTGCGTCCGATCCGTCGCCTCGACGCGGCCACCACCGCCGTGGCCTCCGGTGACCTGGAGGTCCACGTGGACGCCGAACGCGGCCCGCCCGAGCTGCGGCGGTTCACCGAGTCGTTCAACACGATGGTGGAGGTCGTGCGGCGGGCCCTGGACCGGCAGCGCACGTTCGTCTCGGAGGCCTCCCACCAGCTGCGCAACCCCCTGGCCAGTCTGCGTCTGGCGGTGGAGAACCTGGCGCCGCACCTCAGCGGTCCCGAGGCGCGGGAGGCGCACGAGATCGCCATCGACGAGGCCACCCACATGCACCGCATGCTGAACTCCCTGCTCGCCGCCACCCGGTTGGAGAGCATCACGGGCACGGAGCCGGTCGAGCTGGCGGAGGTGCTGGGCACGCGCGTCGACCGGTGGCGGGCGCTGTGCGAGGCGCGCGGGTTCGTCCTGGACACGGATGTGCCCGAGGGGCTGTGGGCGCAGGCCCCGGCGGGCGGTCTCGGCAGCATCCTCGACGAGCTGGTCAGCAACGCGTTCCGCCTGTCCGGTGGGACGCGCATCGAGGTGCGCGCGGAGCCGGTCGCGGGCGCCGACCGGGTCCGGATCGGGGTGTTCGACGACGGCGTCGGGTTGCCGGAGGAGGAACGCGGGTCCGCGGTGGACCGGTTCTGGCGCTCGTCCCGGCACCAGAACGTGGAGGGCACCGGGATGGGGCTGGCGATCATCGCCGACCTGGCCCGTGAGTCGGGCGGGCAGCTCCTGCTGGAGGAGGGGCTGCCGGTGGGGGACCGGCCCGGATTCGGAGCGGTGCTGGTGCTTCCCGCGGCCCTGCCCCCGGAGTAGGGCCGCGCGGGGCCGCCCCCGGACTCCCCGCGCTCCCTCCCTCAGATCGGTTTGTTGTCCCGGTACCACCGCACGGCGCCCGGGTGGAGGGGGACGTCCCCGGTGGAGATCCCCGTCCGCACGTTGATCTGGGCCGCCTCCGGCCGGGTGGCCGCCAGCTGGGAGGCGCGGGTGAAGAGGGTGTCGGTGACCAGGTAGGCCAGGTCGTCGTCGAGGTCGTTCCGGCATAGCAGCAGGTTCGGGATGGACAGGGTCCGGGTCGTCGGCACGCCCTCGTAGGTGGTGGCCGGGATGGACGCCGGGAAGTACGTCTCGGGATGGGTCTCGGCCAGGACGTCGGCGGCGTCGCCGAGGTCGATCAGGCGCACGGTCCGGCGCAGCGCCAGGCTCGCGATGGCCGGGGTGGGGATCCCGGTGAGGGAGAGCATGGCGTCGATCTCGCCGCGGCTCAGCAGGTCGGCGGAGTCGGCCTGGTTGAGCAGGACGGTGTCCATGGTCAGCCCGTAGGCGTTGGCGAGCCGCGTGGTCGTGAACTCGGTGCCGGAGTCGGGCGCGCCGAGCGACACGCGCAACCCCTCCAGGTCGGCGAGTTCCCGCACCGGCGAGTCGGCCATGACCAGCAGGTGCAGGAAGCTGTCGTAGACGCGGCCGATCGCGGACAGGTCCTCGTCCTCGGTGACCTCGGCCGCCGTCACCGAATCCAGACTGGCCAGGCCGAGCTGCACCTTCCCGGACGCCAGCAACCGCAGGTTCTCCAGGGACGCGCCGCTCTCCACGGCCCTGACGTCGGTCTCCGGCATCCGCCGACCCAGGACCTCCGCCAGCTCCGCGCCGATCTCCCGGTAGACCGCGCCGGGCGGACCGGTCGCGATCACCAGCTCCGGCAGGTCCGGCACACCGCCGCGTCCACACGCGGTGAGCCCGCCGACCACGGCGGCCGCCGCGCCGAGCAGTACGCTCCGCCGGTCCGGTTCCCTCGCTCGCATATCCGCAGCCTAAACCGAGCGGGAACCGCCCGGAGAGGTCGCGCGCCACGGCCGCTGTCGCCCTGTGTCCACAGAAAGTGACCCGGAGTGGCGCAATGTCAGAGGAATCCCAACTCTTCCCCCCGTGGATTGCCGGTCACATACCAGCGTGAGCACCATCACTACATCAACGTCCGCTTCATATCGGGGAAACCTCCGGGCAACAGCGTCGTCGTCCCTGGTTTCGCCCGGCGGGTGCGCAGCACCGACAGCCACTCCCCCCACCCGCGCAGGAGGAACATCATGGCCACCGACGATCCCGCCGTCAACGCACCCGACAGTGCGTCCGTTCCCCGACAGCCCGTTCCCCAGGACAAGGACCGCGCCAGCGGCAACCGCGAGACCAACCCGCTCCCGCGCAGGATCGGACTGGTCCTCGGACCGGTGCTCGGCCTGTTGGTCTACTTCCTGCTCCCGGACATGCCGCTGCCGCTGCCCGACGGTGAGGGCATGGGCGACCTCGCGGTCAACGGCCGAGCCGTCGCGGGCATCACCGTGTTCATCGCGACGTGGTGGGCGACCGAGGCCATCCCGATCCCCGTCACCTCGCTGGTTCCCCTGGTGGCCTTCCCGATCCTGGTCGACGGGGTGGCCGTGGGCGACGTCGCGCCGTCCTACGGATCGCCGACCATCTTCCTGTTCATGGGCGGCTTCATGCTGGCCCTCGCCATGCAGCGGTGGAACCTGCACAAGCGCATCGCGCTGACCATCGTGTCCAAGGTCGGGTCCAACACCGTCGGCCTCATCGGCGGGTTCATGGTGGCGACCGCGTTCATCTCCATGTGGGTGTCGAACACGGCCACGACCGTGATGATGCTGCCCGTCGGCCTGTCGGTCGTCGCGCTGATCACCCAGTTCCGGGGCGGGCGCACCGACGCCAACTTCGCGACCGCGCTCATGCTCGGCATCGCCTACGCCGCCTCGATCGGCTCCGTGGCCACGCTCATCGGCACCCCGCCCAACGTGCTGATGGTTGCCTACCTGTCCGAGTTCCACGACATCACCATCGGGTTCGGCCAGTGGATGATGGTCGGCCTTCCGATCGCCGTCGCCTTCCTCTTCCTCGCCTGGGTCGTGCTCGCCCGGCTGCTCTTCCGGCCCGGCATCAAGCGGGTGGAGGGCGCCCAGGAGCTGATCCGCGACGAGCTGCGGGAGATGGGGCCGATCTCGCGCCCGGAGAAGCTGGTCCTGGCCGTGTTCGTCACGGCCGCGCTGTCCTGGATCTTCGTGCCGATGCTGGCCGATTCGCAGACCATCGGCGGCGCGCTGCCGTGGCTGGGCGGCATCAGCGATCCCGTCATCGCCATGGCCGTCGCCGTCGCGCTCTTCCTCATCCCGGCCGAGCGCGGCACCGGTACCCGCCTGCTGGACTGGGACACCGCGGTCAAGCTGCCGTGGGGCATCCTGCTGCTGTTCGGCGGCGGTATCGCGATCTCCGGCCAGTTCACCGCCTCCGGCCTGAGCGTCTGGATCGGTGGTCAGGTCTCCGTGCTCGGCGGGGTGCCGATCTGGGTGCTCGTGCTGTGCGTCACCGCGGTCGTGCTGCTGCTCACCGAGCTCACCAGCAACACCGCCACCACGTCCACCTTCCTGCCGGTGCTCGGCGGCGTGGCCACCGGACTCGACGTCGACGTCCTCGTCCTGGTGGTCCCGGCGGTCCTGGCCGCGACGATGGCCTTCATGCTGCCGGTCGCCACGCCGCCCAACGCCATCGCCTTCGGGTCGGGCTACGTCACCATCAACCAGATGATGCGGGGCGGCGTGCTCCTCAACCTCGCGGCGCTGTTCGTCGTCCTGCTCGGGATGTACGCGCTCGCCGGGTGGGCACTCGGGATCCCGCTCTAGACGGGGTCGGGTGCGCGTCCCGCGGTGGCCCGCCCCACCGGACCACCGAGGTCCGCCGGGACGGCCCGACCCGCAGGGCGGACCGGTCCGACGGTGCTCCCGACTCCCTCTCCCGGGCCGTTCGGACCGCCCGCCCCATCCCCCGGGGCCGTGCACGGCGACCACCGTGCACGGCCCCTTCGCGTGCGGCGGCCGTGTGGGCGCGATCACCCGGGGGTCGTGCAACGCGGACGTACGGGATCGCGTCCGAGTGGGAGCCGGGCGGCCCTCCGCCAAGGTTCGCCAATAGGACAATACGGACATGACTCACAGGCTCCTGCGCAACGGTCCCACGACATTCCTCACCCTGGTGGTCGGCCTCTGCGTCGCCACGTTCCCCCTCCTCGCGGTCGTGGCGATCGCGCCGGACGGGACCGCGGACCTGGAGGCCTACCAGGCGGCGGAGCCCTGCCCGGCCGCTCCGGCCGAGCCCTCCGACTGCCTGTGGACGCAGGAGTTCACCGTGTCCGACGTCCACCTGGTGGACCGCGGGCAGAGGCACCAGTCGCATCGCACCACCCTGACGGACGCGGACGGGGGCACGTGGGAGTCGACCTACGGTGAGCGGGGCTCCGTCCTGCACCGACTCGACGGGGGCGACCGGGTCACCGGTACCGTCTGGCGCGGTCAGCTGACCGAGATCGCGTTCGGGGGCGAGGTCCAGGAAACCGACTCCGTCCCGGCCGACGCGCGTACCCGGGTCCTCGTCGGCGCGCTGGTCCTCGTCCCGCCCGGCCTCATCACGGTGGCCGTGTGCTTCTGGCGGCTGGCCCGCCTCCCCGCCCCGGAGCCGACCGACGGGATGGGCGCCACCCTGAGCTTCGCCGTCACGCTGCTCTTCATCGGATTCCTCGCCCCGGTCCTGGTCAGCGGCCTGGGGGAGAAGCTCTGGCCGACGGTGGCCGTCTGGCTGCCGCTGGGCGCGCTCGCGGCCTTCGGGTTCCGGGTGTCCGTGACCCACAAGCGCGCCCAGGCCGCCGCAACCGAGGAGGGAGCCGGTCCGACCGGGGAGTCCAGGGCGGACTGACCGCGGTCAGGAGTCCCAGACGACGAGCGGCCCTCCCGGGTCAGTGCGCCTGGCCCCGGGGCGGTGTGTCGCGCAGCGCGGCCTCCGGGCGGACGACGAGGTCGCGGGCGAAGGCGTCCGTGTCCTGTCGGCGGAAGACGTACAGCCAGACGAACACCGGACCCATGATCAGCGAGTGGGTGAGGGCGACGTCCGGTGAAGCGTCGAGTTCACCTCGCGCGACGTGAGGAGCGGGCGGTTCTCGCTGCCCCGGTGTAGCCTCGCCGCAAGCTGGCTCCGTCACCGCGTGAGGGGAACGGGGAAGGACGCGTGTGGTGTCCGGTTCTCGACAACGTGCGGATTCGAGGGGATCGCACGAGTAAAAGGGCAGGTCAAGAAGCCTGCTCCCCGCGCACGCGGGGATGGTCCGACTTGGGGGACCCGGACACACGCCGCGCCGTCCTGCTCCCCGCGCACGCGGGGATGGTCCCCCAGCGCGCTACCGGGGACTGCCGGGGCATCCCTGCTCCCCGCGCACGCGGGGATGGTCCCAGTCAGCGACAGGTGATGCCAGTACCGTAGATCTGCTCCCCGCGCACGCGGGGATGGTCCCGAGGTGCCATCATCCTCCGATCCACGCCCATCCTGCTCCCCGCGCACGCGGGGATGGTCCCGCCTGGCCGCGGCCGATGCGCACCCCGGCACCCTGCTCCCCGCGCACGAGGGGATGGTCCCCCGGCGATGTACTCCGTAGCCCAGAGGACCCACTGCTCCCCACATGCGCGGGGATGGTCCCACCGAAGTCCTGCACTGGATGGACAGCCCTGGCTGCTCCCCGCGTACAGCGGGGATGATCCGTCGACCGCGGCGCCCACATACGCCCGGGGGCGTACTCACCAACCCCCGGGCGGACCCATGACCGCGCCACTCACGCCCACCAGGCGCGAAACACGCCGTAACACGGGGAAACGCAGGTTTCACGGAGTGACAGGGCCGACGAAACACGCCCTTCCTACCGTCGGGCCCCATGGACACATCGCTGTATACACGGCCCGGCAGGGGGGCTGAGGGCACAGCCACGTCGCGCCGGGACCAGGTCTACGCCCTCATGCGCGAGGAGGTGCTGAGCGGCCGGATCTCCCCCCACACCCGTCTGGGCGAGGTCCGCCTCGCCGAGCACTTCGGCGTCTCGCGGACCCCCGTCCGGGAGGCCCTCGCCCGCCTGCACTCCGACGGCCTCGTCGAGCGGCGCGAGAACGGTTTCTACGTCACCGTCCCCAACCTCGCCGAGCTCCGCGACCTCTACGAACTCCGGGTCACCCTCGAACTGCGCGGCATCGCCCGTGCCATCGAGGACCCCGCGATCACGCACGACCCCGGGATCCTCGCCGACGAACGCGAGCGCTGGGAGAAGCTGCGCGCCGAACCCCCCGAGCCCGACCCCTCCTTCGTCCTGCTCGACGAGGAGTACCACGCGGCCCTGTCCCGCGCCTCCGGCAACCGCGCCCTCACCGAGTCCCTCGTCTCCGTCAACCAGCGCATCCGCCGCGTGCGCATGTACGACTTCCTCACCGAGGACCGGATCACCTCCACCATCACCGAGCACCTCCAGATCGTCGAGCACCTCACGGCCCGCGAACTGGACTCCGCCTACCGCGCCATGCACGACCACGTGGGCGCCTCCATGGAGGTCGTCCTCGAACGCGCCCAGCGCGCCCTGACCCAGATGGCGCTCCACTCCGACGTTCTGTGACCGCGACCCTCCGCCCGGCGCTCTGAACTGGGAAGACAAGGGAGAAACCAGCGTGTTCGACTCCGTGCTCGTCGCCAACCGCGGCGAGATCGCCTGCCGCATCATCCGCTCCGCCCGCGAGCTCGGCCTGCGCACGGTCGCCGTCTACTCCGACGCCGACGCGGGCGCCCCGCACACCCGGCTCGCCGACGAGGCCGTCCGTCTCGGCCCCGCACCCGCCGCCGAGAGCTACCTCGACATCGACCGCGTCCTGGCCGCCGCCACCGCGACCGGGGCCGGAGCCGTCCACCCCGGCTACGGCTTCCTCTCCGAGAGCGCCGCCTTCGCCCGCGCCGTCGAGGACGCGGGGCTCGTCTTCGTCGGCCCCGAGGCGCGCCACCTGGAGGAGTTCGGCGACAAGCACACCGCCCGCAAGGCCGCCGCCGCGGCCGGTCTGCCCATGGTCGCGGGCAGCGACACCCTTCCCGACGCCGACGAGGCGGTCGCCGCCGCCGAGCGGATCGGCTACCCCGTCATCCTCAAGTCGACCTCCGGCGGTGGCGGGATCGGACTGCGCCCCTGCTTCGAGGAGGCCGAGCTGCGTGCCGCCTTCGACCAGGTCAGCCGGATGGCGCAGACCCACTTCGGCGGGGGAGGGGTGTTCGTCGAACGCTTCGTCTCCCGCGCCCGCCACATCGAGGTGCAGGTCTTCGGTGACGGCCACGGCCGCGTCGTCACCCTCGGGGACCGGGACTGCTCCCTCCAGCGCCGCAACCAGAAGGTCGTCGAGGAGGCGCCCGCCCCCGGCCTGTCCGACGCCCTGCGCGCCGAGCTCCACCGCACCGCCCGCGCCCTGTGCGCCGGTGTGTCCTACCGCAGCGCGGGCACGGTGGAGTTCGTCTACGACGTCGAGCGCGGCGAGGCCTCCTTCCTGGAGGTCAACACCCGCCTCCAGGTCGAGCACCCGGTCACCGAGGAGGTCACCGGCGTCGACCTGGTCGCCTGGATGCTGCGCCTGGCCCGGGGCGAGGACGTCCTCGCCGACGTTCCCGCCGAGGGTCCCGCCCGCACCGGCCACGCCGTCGAGGCCCGCGTGTACGCCGAGGACCCCGCGCACGACTTCCGACCCAGCTCCGGCCTGCTCACCCGGGTCGAGTTCCCCGCCGGGACGCGGGTCGACGGCTGGGTGGAGACCGGCCAGCGCGTCACCAGCGACTACGACCCCATGCTCGCCAAGGTCATCGTCCGGGGCGAGGACCGCGCCGACGCCCTCGACCGCCTCGGCCGCGCCCTCGCGCAGGTGCGGATCGACGGCCTCCAGACCAACCTCGGGCTCCTGCGAGCCCTCACCGACCACCCGGACGTCCGCGCCGTCGACCACACCACCGCCACCTGCGGCGGCGTCGGCGACCCGGAGCCGCGCATCGAGGTCGAGCGCGCCGGGACCCTCACCACCGTCCAGGACTGGCCCGGCCGCACCGGGTACTGGCAGGTGGGCGTACCCCCGTCCGGAGCGATGGACGACCTGTCCCTGCGCTCGGGCAACACCGCCCTGGGCAACCCCGAGGGGGCGCCCGGCCTGGAGTGCACGATCGAGGGCCCGGCCCTCCGCTTCAGCGCCGCCGCGACCGTCTGCGTCACCGGAGCCCCCGCCGAGGTCACCGTCGACGGCACGCCCGTTCCGCAGTGGGAGCCGGTGGAGGTCCCGGCGGGCGGCCTGCTCGACGTCGGCGCCGCGCGCGGCCCCGGCATGCGCACGTACGTGCTGGTCCGCGGCGGTCTGGACGTGCCCGGCTACCTTGGCAGCGCGTCCACCTTCACCGCCGGTGAGTACGGCGGCCACAGCGGACGCGCGCTGCGGCTCGGCGACGTGCTCCGGCCGACGGCTCCGGCCGACGATCGCCCCGAGAGCGCGCCGAGCGGGCCCGCCACCACCGAGGCCCCGTCGACTCCCGCACCCGCCTCCACCACTTCGGCCACCCGGTTCGCCGCGCCGCGTCCCGTACCGGAGGAGGACCGCCCCGACTTCGACGCTCCGGCCGAAGCCGGGGAGGGCACCTCCGCCCACTGGGACATCGAGGTCTCCGAGGGGCCGCACGCCGCTCCCGAGTTCCTCACCCGCGAGGGCTTGGCCGACTTCTACGCCACCGCCTGGAAGGTGCACCCCCAGTCCGCCCGCAACGGCGTCCGCCTTTCCGGCCCCAAGCAGACCTGGGCCCGTCCCGACGGCGGCCAGGCCGGCCTGCACCCCTCCAACGTGCACGACACCGCCTACTCGATCGGCGCGGTCAACCTGTCCGGCGACACCCCGGTCCTCCTCGGCCCCGACGGGCCGAGCCTGGGCGGGTTCGTCTGCCCGGTCACCGTGGTCACCGGCTCCCGCTGGAAGGTCGGCCAGCTCCGCCCCGGCGACACCGTCCGCTTCCACCCGGTGACCGAGTCCGCCGCCGAGAAGCTGCACACCGTCCCGACGGCGGCCCCGCTCCTGCGCGCGACGGGCTCCGACGGCGACGACGGCGTGCTCGCCCGACTGCCCGCCACCGACGGCGCCCCCGAGGTGACCTACCGCCGCGGCGGCCACGACAACCTCCTCGTCGAGTACGGGCCGATGGTGCTCGACCTGGGCCTGCGCATGCGCGTCCACGCCCTGATGGCCGCGCTCGACGAGGCCGCCCCGCGCGGGATCGTCGACACCACGCCCGGCGTGCGCTCCCTGCACCTGCACACCGACCCCGAGACGCTGCCGCTGCGCACCCTGCTCGACCTCCTCCAGGAGATCGAGGGCCAACTGCCGCCCACCTCCCGCCTGCGGGTGCCGAGCCGGACCCTGCACCTGCCGATGTCCTTCGACGACCCGTCCATCCACGAGGCGATCAGCCGCTACCAGACCGGTGTGCGCGACGACGCGCCCTGGAATCCCGACAACATCGAGTTCATCCGCCGCATCAACGGCCTCGACTCGGTCGACGACGTCCGCGACACCGTCTTCGACGCCTCCTACCTGGTCCTGGGCCTGGGTGACGTCTACCTCGGCGCGCCCGCCGCCACCCCGCTCGACCCGCGCCACCGGCTGGTCACCACCAAGTACAGCCCGGCGCGCACCTGGACCCCGGAGGCCGGGGTCGGTATCGGCGGCGCCTACCTGTGCGTGTACGGGATGGAGAGTCCCGGCGGCTACCAGCTCATCGGCCGTACGGTGCCGATCTGGTCGGGACTGCGCCAGTACGGCCCGTTCGAGCCCGGCACCCCCTGGCTGCTGCGGTTCTTCGACCGGGTCAGCTGGTACCCGGTCGGCCACGAGGAACTGCTCGACATCCGCGCCGACCTCCTCGCCGGACGGCACGAGCTGGAGATCGCCGACGGGGAGTTCGTCCTCGCCGACCACGAGCGCTTCCTCGCCGACCACGCCGACTCCATCGCCGCCTTCCGCGACCGCCAGGCCGCCGCCTTCGAGGCCGAACGCCAGCGCTGGGAGGCCGCGGGCGAGTTCGACGACCGGCCCGAACCCGAACCCGCCGCCGACCCCGGCCGCACCGAACTTCCGCCCGGCGCGGCCCTGGTCGAGTCCCCGCTGTCCGCCTCCGTCTGGAAGGTCGACGTCCGCCCCGGCGACACCGTCGAGGAGGGGCAGCCCGTCGTCCGGCTGGAGGCGATGAAGCTGGAGGTCGTGGTCCGCGCGCCCCGCGCGGGTACGGTCTCCGACATCCTGGTCGCGCCCGGGCAGCACCTGGACCCCGGCCGCGCCATGGCCGTCATCACGCAAGGAGGAGCCTCCTGATGCCCACTCCCACCGACCGCGTCCACGACGCCTACCGGAGGATCGCCGAGGCCGACCGACCCGAGGTCTGGATCACCCTCCGGCCCGAGCAGGACCTGCTGGTGGAGGCGAAGGCGGTCGAGGATCGGCTCGCGGCGGGGGAGGACCTGCCGCTGGCGGGGACGCTCGTCGCGGTCAAGGACAACATCGACGTGGCCGGGCTGCCCACCACGGCGGCCTGCCCGGAGTTCGCCCACACCCCCGACACCGACGCGACCGCCGTCCGGAGGCTGCTCGACGCGGGCGCGCTCGTGCTCGGCAAGACCAACCTCGACCAGTTCGCCACCGGTCTGGTCGGCACCCGCAGCCCGTACGGGGCGGTCCGCAACGCGTTCGACCCGGAGCGGGTCTCCGGCGGCTCCAGCTCGGGGTCGGCGGTGGCGGTGGCGCTGGAGATCGCGGACGTCTCCCTCGGCACCGACACGGCCGGGTCCGGCCGGGTTCCCGCCGCGCTGCACGGGATCGTCGGGCTCAAGCCGACGGTCGGCCTCGTCCCCGCGACCGGCGTCGTTCCGGCGGCCCAGCCCTACGACTGCGTGACCGTGTTCGCCCGCGACCTGGCCACCGGGACGGCCGCGCTGCGGGTGATGACCGGCCCCGACGCGGGCGACCCCTACAGCCGCGACTGGCCCGCCGACGTGCGTCTCGCGCCACGCGACCCCGCGCGTGTGGCCGTGCCGACCGCCGACGGGCTCGCGGTCCTCAGCGACGACGAACGCGCCGCCTTCCACGCCGCCGCCGACGCCCTGCGCGCGGCCGGGGTCGGGATCGAGGCCGTGGACGTGGCGCCCCTGTTGGAGGCGGCCAGGCTGCTCTACGACGGCGCGCTGGTCGCCGAACGCTACGCCGCCGTGGGCGACTTCCTGTCCGGCGGGCCGGAGTCGGCCGACCCCACGGTGTCCGGGATCATCCTGGCCGCCGCCGACCTGCCCGCGCACGCACTCGCCGCCGACCAGCACCGGCTGGCCGCCTACAGATCGACCGCCCGGGAGCTGCTCGCCGGGTTCGACGCGCTGCTGCTGCCCACGACCGTCGGCCACCCGACGCTGGCGGAGGTCGCGGCCGATCCGGTCGGGGAGAACTCGCGCCTGGGGACGTACACGAACTTCGTCAACCTGCTCGACATGGCGGCGGTCGCCGTGCCCGCCGGGGTCGCGGACGGGCACCGGTTCGGGGTGAGCCTGATCAGCGACGCCTTCGACGACCAGGTGGGCCTGGACCTGGCCGCGCTGCTCATCGGTGACGACCCCGGCGAAGCGTACCCGGAGCCGGGGGCGGAGCTGGCGGTGTTCGGCGCGCACCTGCGCGGGCAGCCGCTCAACCACCAGCTCACCGACCTGGGAGCGCGGTTCGTCGAGGCGACCGAGACCAGTGCGGACTACCGGATGTACGCGCTGGCCACGACCCCGCCCAAGCCGGGGCTCCAGCGGGTGAGCGAGTCGGGGGTCGCGGTGCGCTGCGAGGTCTGGCGGATCTCCCCGGCCGGACTCGGAGCGTTCCTGGCCGCGCTGCCCGCGCCGATGACGCTGGGGTCGGTGACCCTCGCTGACGGCCGGTCGGTGGTGGGGTTCGGCTGCGATCCGTCCGCCGTCGAGGGTGCGGAGGACATCAGTCACCACGGCGGATGGCTGGCCTACCGGGAGTCGCTGGAGGGCTGAGCCGGGCCGTGCGCCCCCGTTCGTCGCGCGACGAACGGGGGCTCATTTCCCGTAGTGATACCTGCACGCGGCGATGCGGATCTCGTCCTCGAGCAGTTTGTACACGAGCCTGTGTTCGTCGGTGATACGGCGTGACCAGTAGCCCTGGAAGCCGTGACGGAGAGGTTCCGGTTTCCCCATGCCCTCATTGCCGTTGCGGGCGATGTCCTTGATCAGAGTGTTGATGCGCTTGAGGATCTTCCGGTCCTGGTTCTGCCACCAGACGTAGTCCTCCCAGGCGCTCTCCGCCCAGACCAGCCTCACTCGCCCAACTCCCTCTCGATCCCGTGGCCGGACTCCAGTTCCTCGATCGCGGTCACGAGGCGTCGGGCGTTCTCCGGGCTGCGGAGGAGGTAGGCGGTTTCTCTGAGCGTCTCGTACTCGGAGAGCGCCACCATGACCACGGGCTCTCGCCCGGCTCTGGTGATGACGACCTCCTCGCGGTCGTCGACCACGGAGTCGAGCGTGGCGGCGTAGTTGGCGCGGGACTCGGAATAGGTCATGGTCTTCATGTCTCAGCCCTTCGCAGCACACCTGAACTCAGGGTCATTGTACAAGAAGTTGTACGTATGGGCTTGGGGTGCTGGAGTGTTGGGTTGCTCTGCGATCCGTCCGCCGTCGAGGGCGCGGAGGACATCAGCCGTCACGGCGGGTGGCTGGCCTACCGGGAGTCGCTGGAGGGCTGAGTCGGGCCGTGCGCCTCCGTTCGTCGCGCGACGAACGGGGGCTTTTCGCTGCACGTCGGGGATATCTCATCAAAGCTATTCATTTCGGGCGAACGGGATTGTTCTGACGAGGTTAGGGTGGGGGTATCGACCTTAATTAACGCCTCCTGAGCTGCGGAGATGCACTCCCGTTCGAACTTTCTCCGAAGAACTTCACACAAAAGTGCGCCACCACTCCTCCCGCCCCTCTATTCTGCTATCGAACGCCCAACTCCATACACGGAAGACCCCGCGACGATTGAACACCGCCCGGGGTCGTGGCCAGCAACTCGAAACCTTTAAAGCAAAGGATTGCCAGCATGCGCGATTATAGCGCGGCCTTCTTCGCCCTGCTCGGGATGTACCTGAAGGCGCTGTTCACCCCCGCGCGCGGCCGTCACGCGGCCCCCGCCGCCCGCCGTCGCCGTTCCAGCCGGGTCCGCCCCTACGCGCCCGCTCCGGTCGAGGCCGCTCCGCCTCCCGTTCCCGCTCCGCGCCGCACGCCACAGCGCACGGCCATCCCCGCCGACCCCGCCCGTGTCCAGTCCGAGGCCACCGCCCGCCTGCACGGCTGGATCCCGAGGCAGGCCGCGCCCGTTCCCCCGGGTGACCTGCTTGCCGCGCCCCTGGAGCCGACACCGGGGGAGTTCGACGAACTCGCCGCCCTGGTCCGCGTCTGGCAACGGCAGCGGGCCGAGCAGGACCAGCGGCGTGTGGCGGTGATGGCGTGAGCACCTTCGACATCACCGTGCCGGGCCTCTACTGGCCCTACCGCTCCTACCCCGACGGGCTGTCCGACCTCGCCCGCGTGCGCACCGACCTCGCCCGCGACCTGGTCGGGTTCGAGCCGGATCTGGTGGACGCCGTCCAACTCGTCACCAGCGAACTCGTGGCCAATTCCGCCAAGTACGCCCGCCCCGGTGGCGAGATCATCCGCACGATGTGCCTGCTGGACGGCCGGACCCTGCGCGTGGCCGTCAGTGACCCGGGCGGACCCACCCGGCCGCGCATCCCCACCGAGCGCACCGCCGACGAGTGGGACCTCGCCGAGGGGCAGCGCGGGCTGCTGTTGGTTCAGAACCTGGCGACCAGTTGGGGCTTCCACGCCTTCCCCGAGTGGTCGGGCTACGCCACCCAGGTCTGGGCGGCGTTCGACCTCGACCCCACCTGACCCCGGACACACCGGTGCCCCGTGGACGGACGTCCGTCCACGGGGCACCGGGGCGTCAGCGAGATACCGACGAGTGGGGTGGCGATGCGCAAGCCCGATGAGATGTTCGAACGCGACCACGAGTGGTCGGCACTGACCCGCTTCATCACCGACGAGCAACCCGGGGCCACTCTCGGTGTCGTCTACGGGCGTCTTCGCCAAGGCAAGACCTTCCTGCTGGACGCCGCCTGCCGGGCTGCCGGGGGCTTCTACTTCGGCGCGACCGAGGCGACGGACGCCGAGTCGCTGCGCCGGATCGGTGCGGCGCTCACGGAGCATGTCCAGCCCGCCGCCCCCTACCACTTCGCGGACTGGTCCGAGGCCGTCGACGTGCTCCTGTCGCTCGGTGCCGAGCGACCGGTACCCGTGGTGATCGACGAGTTCCCCTACCTCGCCAAGGCAAACCCGGAACTGCCGTCCATCATCCAGGAGGCGTTCCGGGCCCTGCGGGACCAGCGCACCACCTCACGCACGCGCATGCTGCTGTGCGGATCGGCGCTGTCCTTCATGGGCAGGCTCCTGTCCGGCAACGCGCCCCTGCGTGGCCGCGCGGGTCTGGAGTTGGTCGTCCGCACCCTCGACCACCAACTCGCCGCCGAGTTCTGGGACATCGCCGATCCCCACCTCGCACTCAGGGTCAACGCGATCGTCGGCGGCACACCCGCGTACCGACGTGAGTTCGCCCGCGGGGACGCACCGGACGGGCCCGACGATTTCGACGACTGGGTCGTCCGTACCGTGCTGAACCCCGAAACCCCGCTCTTTCGCGAGGCCCGCTACCTCCTGGCCGAGGAGCCCGACCTACGCGACACCGCTCTGTACCCCTCGGTCCTGGCGGCGGTCGCCGACGGCAACGCCACGCGCGGCGGTATGGCGGGCTATCTGGAGCGCAGGGCCACGGACATCGCGCATCCCATCAACGTCCTCGAGGACGCCGGGCTGCTGCGCCGTGACGCGGACGCCTTCCGTGACGACCGTCCCACCTACCGCATCTCCGAGCCGCTGTTCGGCTTCTACCACGCGATCATGCGTCCGGTGTGGGGCCAGTTGGAACGCCCCGGCAGCGCCGCCCGGGTATGGCGGGCGAGCCGCCGCCGCTTCGTCAGCAACGTCCTGGGTCCGCACTTCGAGCAGGTCTGCCGTGAGTGGGCCCTGCACCACGCCGACCCCGATCTCGTCGGAGGGCTACCGGCCCGTGTCGGGCACGGCGTTGTGCACGACCCGAAGGCGAGGATCGGCCACGAGGTGGACGTCGCCGTCATCGGGGTCGCCGATGGAAGCCGCAAGCCCCCGCTGCTCGCCATCGGTGAGGCCAAGTGGAACGACGCGATGGGCGCCGCCCATGTCGAGCGCCTGCGGCATATCCGCGAGCTGATCACCCGGGCCGGGCGCTACGACACCACGCACACTCGACTGCTCTGCTTCAGCGGCGGCGGGTTCAACGACAAGGCCCGCGCGGCGGCGTCCGCGTCTTCCGATATCCGCCTGATCGACCCGCCGATGCTGTACGGCCAGGTGTGAGCGGCACGCAGGGGCTCTGCTGGTGCCCCGTGGACGTGTGTCCGTTCACGGGGCACCGAGGGCGTCAGCGGGTGAGGCTGGCGAGCAGTCTGACCCACTGTTCGGTGCCGAAGGCCAGAGACCCCAGGTCGCGGTGCTTGGTGTCGCGCACCTCCGCGCCGGACTCGTGCTCTCTGACCTCAACGCAGTCCGAACCGGAGGGGCTGTAAGTGGACTTGTGCCACATGGTCAGATCATTCCTTCCATCTCTTCGCGGGATTGTTCGGCGGACAGGGCTGATCCGAGTGCCCGCTTGAACTGTGCGCTCATCCGTTCGTGGTCGGTGGTGTTGTCGTGCAGGACCACACCTCGGTTGTGCTCACTGGCCGTCACCACACCGCCATCACGTAGGTGGAAGAGCATCAGGGGAGACACCAGACCGACGACAGCGCCGTCCGAAAGCAGGTGTACCCGGGCGCGTCCGCCGCTGATGATGGACAGTAGCCGTCTCACCTGTCCGCGGCGCACTTGGGCAGGTAGGTGCAACAGCGCTGACAAGGGGAACACCGCGATTACCCACGGATCGGCGGCTTGGCGCAGCGCGTCATACCTTGCGGCCCTGCGCTGTGCGATGTTCAGGATCTGCTGACGTGACCCCGGGTGGATGCCCTCGGCCATCATCAATTCTGCGTACGAGGCACATTGGACGAGGCCAGGGATGACACTGAGCGATGCGAGCTCGATAGTCGCGGACAGCTTCTCCAGTTCGGGGATGGACTTCTCCCACGGCGGTAGGAACGATCCCGTCTCCTCCACCTGCCACGCCCTGACCAGTGCCCCATGGCATCTCAGTTTGCGGTCGAGGATCTCGACATCGGCCCGACTCGGCCTGGAAACACCGCTCTCCCACTTCGAAACGGCGGTCTTGCCCCGGCTGACCCACGCGCCCACCACCGCCTGCGTCAGTCCGGCCGACTTGCGGGCACGGACCAGCACCTCCCGAAAAGGTTGCTCATTCACGCAACTAAGTTTCTGGGAGTTGCTGCTTGTTGTCCCCCACTGGAGACACAGCGTTACCGAGGTGTGAGCTGGGCTACATGACGGAGCCCAACACCCCCGAACAGGCCGCCCTCGCCGCCCTTCGCAGACTCCATCCCGGATGGATGATCAGCCGCGCCGAAGACGGGTTCGTCGCAGTACACACTGACCCCGCCACCGGCCGGTCTGACGACGTCATCCGAGCCGCCCGTGTGGACATTCTCGACGTGCGCCTGGCCTCCGTTGCCCGAGCCGCTGGGGCCGTCCGGTGACCGCGAACTGGCGGGACGTGGCCGTCGGGAAGCTCAAGCGCAACGACATCGTGCTGATGCACGCAGGGCACCTGCGCGTGGTCACCGACATCCGCCCGTCCGAGTTCGGACACGTCCATGTCCGGCTCGGGAGCACCTGGTACCGGCTGCCCGCCGATCGAATGGTGGCCGTGGACCGGAAGGGGCCGAGCGGTGTCCGGTAAGCCGTGGGTGGCCTACGTGGGGCGGTCTGAGTGGCTGGTGGACGGACACCGAGACGGCTGGGCGAACTCCTACCACCGGCTGATCCGTGTCCACGGCCTACGTCACTCGGAATCGGTGCTCCTCCTCGCCGAAGCGGTCCGGTTCGACCGGTCGGAGTGGAATGTGACCGCACCCGGACACAACACGAACTCAATCCAACACAGCGGGTAAGCATCCGTCTACCCGACCCTCCCAAGAAAGGACACGTTCCGTGACCATCACCGACCACCGTCGTCCGCTCCTGGAGTCCCCGGACGGGGAGTCCCGAGCCCAGATCCTCCGCGTGGGTGACGCGTTCCCCCTCGACCCGTCCACGGACATCTTCGAGTACGGCACCGAGACCGGAAGCGGACCGTCCACCCGCCCGTGGGGACTGCGGTACGCCGCCACCCCCCAGCCTCGAACCGAGGTCACCGACGCCGTAGAACGCTGGGTCTACGACCCGCACCAGCAGATGACCGTAGACCGTCTCACCCACGCCCCGCGACTGGGCCGACACACTGGAGGTACCAAGGAGACCACAGGGACCACAGACAACCAGAAGCCCAGCTCCGAGGAGACGGGCAGCGACTGATGGTCTCCCTCGCGATGCGTGACGCGGTGCTCGTCCTCACCCACACTGAGGACGGCACCGCCGACCCCGTCATCCACCATCTGTGTGAACGTGACGTCCCCGTCGTTCGCATGGACTCTGGGGACTTCCCCTCCACCATGACCGTCGAAGCCGACTTCGACGACGGCCGTTGGCGCGGCACCATCCACGACGCCTTCCGGGGCCTGGACCTGGAATCGGTGCGCGGCGTCTACTACCGGCGTCCGTCCCAGTTCACCCTGGCCGAGGGCATGTCCGGTCCCGAACAGCGGTGGGCCTACCGGGAGGCCCGCATGGGGTTCGGCGGTGTCCTGCTCAGCCTGGACTGTCTGTGGATCAACCGGCCCGCACGGATGAGCGCGGCCGAGTACAAGCCCGTCCAGCTCGCCACCGCGGCCAGGTGCGGGCTGCGGGTACCGCGCACAATCATCACCAGCGTCCCCGAGCACGCTGCCGATTGGGCGCGGAGCATCCCCGGCCCCGTCGTGTACAAGCCGCTCGGGGGTGCCTTCCACGTGGAGGGGGGTCGTACACGCATCGTCTATGCCAACCGGATCACCGACATCGAAGAGCTACGTGACAGCGCGCTCTCCCTGACCGCGCACTGCTTCCAGCAGTGGGTGGACAAGGACCACGAGGTTCGCGTCACGGTCGTCGGGACGCGGCTGTTCGCCGTGGCCATCCACGCCACCTCCGAGGCCGCCTACGTCGACTGGCGCACCGACTACGCCTCTCACCGCTACGAGGTCGTCGAAGTCCCCGACGCGGTGCGCGGGGGTCTGGAACGCTACATGCAAGCCTTCGGCCTCACCTACGGGGCGGCCGACTTCATCGTCTCACCGGGCGGGAGCTGGACCCTGCTGGAGGTCAACCCCAACGGGGAGTGGGGATGGCTCGCCCACCACTGCGGGCTGCCCATCGGGCAGACCATCGCTGACCTACTGGAGAAAGGGCAGGTATGACCGGCGCTGTTCACCCACCCTCGTCCGTGCTCACCGATCAACTCGCGCAGGCGGGCGTGTTCGCGTCCGGCTCGCCATTGGCTGAGGTGTTTCGCCGTGTCGACCGAGGGGCGTTCGTCCCCGCCTTCGCGACCTACGCCAACACCCCCCAGGGCACGCGGTACCGCCTCGTGCGCCGGGATGTGGCCGCCCAGCGCGAGGAGTGGTCGGCCCATGTCTACGCCGACGAGACACTGATCATCGAGGTCGATGGGCGGCCGATCATTGACGCCCTCCCTGACGGCGTGGGGGGCGGTCGGGCCACCAGCTCGTCCACGATGCCGAGCCTCATGGCCCGGATGCTCGACGAACTGGAGGTGGACGACAAGCCCCGAGTCCTGGAGATCGGCGTTGGCTCGGGCTACAACGCCGCGATCCTGAGCGAATACCTGGGCTCCGATCGCGTGACGAGTATCGACATCTCACCGCGCCTGGTCTCCGACGCCACGGAGCGTCTCGCGCGGGCGGGCTATCACCCGGTCGTCGCGGAGTACGACGGCCACAAGGGATACGCGGACCGGGCTCCCCACGATCGGATCATCTCCACCACGGCCTTCACCCACGTCCCCCCGGCGTGGATCGACCAGGTCACACCCGGTGGGCTGGTCCTGGTGAACATCGCGGGCGGTACCGGAGGTGCGATGCTCAAGCTCCGAGTGGGCGACGACGGCAGGGCCCGGGGCCGCTTCCTGCCGGAGTGGGCGGGGTTCATGCCCGCGCGGAGTCACACGCCGCGCACACGCGTGACGGTGGACGACGAGGGCGAGTCCGGTGTGAGTGCGTTGGACCCGTCCCTGGTGAGCGAACCGGCGTTCGCGTTCGTGGCCCAGCTCGCCACGGTCGACGCCCACACGGTGCTCAGGGTCGCCGACGACGGCACCGAGTTCCTCGCCCTGGAGGGCGCGGACGGGGCGTGGGCGGAGGTCGACACCGAACCGGCCGACGGTGGGTTCGCGGTGTCCCAGGGTGGGCCGAGGCGGTTGTGGAGCGTCCTGGAGGCCACCCACGCGTGGTGGGTGGCCAATGGAGAACCGGACTGGTCGCACTTCGGTGTCACGGTGCACGCCGAGGATCAGTGGGTGTGGTTCCAGAACCCGGACGGTCCCCGCTGGCCGCTGACGTGAGGCATGATCCCGCGAGCCGCTCCAGCCCTCTGCCCGGGTTGGTGGGCCGCGCACGGGAGGAACACACCTCCACGCACGGGGCCGTCGGTCACCGCGTGGCGGGTGGGGCCGCCAGTCCGGCCAGGTAGTCGTCGAGCAGTCTGACCTGGAGTTCGGGCGGGAACGCGGCGGGGTCGAACAGGGCCTGGACCACCAGGCCGAGCACGAAGGACTGGGCCCCGGCCGCGATACGCGCCGGGTCCCCGGCGGGCAGGTCGCCGAGCCGCTGAGCCGTGGCGACCAGCTCACGCAGCCTGTCACGGCTGCGCGCGTACCGGCGGGCGTGGTCGCCGCTCAGCCCGGGGTCGGCGAGCGCGGCGTCCCAGGAGGACACCCAGATCCGGTTGCTGTCGGTGGCCTCGGCGGTCAGCGGCAGGATGTCGAGCAGGGCGGCCCTGACGGCGGGCAGGCCCTGCTCGGCCACGGGCCGGGGCCGAGCCTGGGTTCGCCGGTCGAGCAGGTCGAGGGCGTACGTCACCAGGTCGCGCTTGGTGGGGAAGTAGTGGGTGAGCAGGCCGGTGGTCGCGTCGAGCTCGGTGGCGACGGCGCGCAGGGTCAGCCCGCCGAAGCCGTGCGCGGCCAACACCCGCCAGACCGCCTCGGAGACGTCGCGACGACGGGCCTCGTGGTCCCCCTTGGTGCGTGGCATGCTGCTACGGTACATAAACCTAACGCCCGTTATGTGAATGTGGGGTCGTCATGTTCTCCCTCCCCCTCCGGGCCAACGCCCGGCTCCGCCCCCTGGAGCCGTGGCGCGCCGAGGAGTTCGCCGCCCACATGGACCGGGCGCGCGAGCACATCCGGCCGTGGGTCGGACCGACGTTCGTCACCGACGACCTCGACGGGGCGCGGGCCACGCTGCGCCGGTACGCCGAGAACCAGGCCGCGGACGGCGCCCGGCTCTTCGGCATCTGGCTCGACGGCGTACTGGTCGGCGGCGTGCTGTTCGCGGAGTTCGACGCGGCCTCGGGCTCATGTGAGGTCGGCTGCTGGCTGGAACCGGCCGCCGAGGGCCACGGCCTGGTCACGCAGGCGTGCCGCGCCCTGCTGGACTGGGCGTTCGGAACCCGGGGGATGCACCGCGCCGAGTGGTGCTGCCGGGCGGACAACAAGCGGAGTTCCGCGGTGGCCGAACGGCTCGGCATGACGCTCGAGGGTGTGCGGCGCGAGTGCTGGTCCTACGGCGGCATCCGCCACGACGAACAGATCTGGGGGGTCCTCGCCCGCGAGTGGCGGGCCCGGAGCCGGTGAGGCCGCCCGTGTGACGGGCCGGTCGCAGGACGCCGCCCCGCCCGCCGGATCCCGTCCCTTCCCGAGGCGGACGGCGGACGCCGACACCCGCCGGAACGGCGCCGCCCGTGCGCGAGAACGACGGCGGCCCCGCCACCCGGACCGGGTGGCGGGGCCGCCGTGACGTCGCGGGACCGGGTCAGGAACTCTTGCCCGCCCCCTCCGGCGGGGAGACCGCGGCCTGCCCGCGGTAGTGCCGGTTGCGGGCGCCCAGGATGACCACGGCCAGAACGGTCGCGATCAGCGACGCGATGAGCACACCCGACTTGGCGTGGGTGAGGTGCTCGGGCGAGTCGGTGAAGGACAGTTCGGTGATCAGCAGGGAGACGGTGAAGCCGATCCCCGCGAGCTGCGACATGCCGACGAGGTCGATCCACTTGAGGCTGGGGTTCAGCTCGGCGGCGGTCAGCTTGGTCATCACCCACGAGCCGCCGACGATGCCGACGACCTTGCCGACCACGAGGCCGAGGATGATGCCGAGCCCGGCGCGGTCGGTGAACACGGCGCCCATGCTGTCGAAGACCACACCGGCGGAGAAGAAGGCGAAGATCGGCAGCGCCAGACCGGCGGACCAGGGACGCAGCATCTGCTCGACGCCGTGGCTCGGGTCGTGGTGCTCACCCTCGTGCTTGGTGGTGCGCATGAGCAGACCCATGGCCACACCGGCGATGGTGGCGTGCACGCCGCTCTCGTGGACGAGGACCCAGATGACCACGGCCAGCGGGATGTACACGATCCAGTTGGGGATGAACGAGGCGTTCAGCTTGGCGGCCAGGCCCTTGCCGCGCTGGAGGTAGCCGAAGACGGCGAGGCCGACCGCGGCCAGGCCCAGGGAGACGAAGTCGATGCCGGAGGTGTAGAAGACGGCGATGACGATGACGGCGCCCAGGTCGTCCACGATCGCCAGGGTCAGCAGGAAGGTGCGCAGGGCGGTCGGGAGCCAGCGGCCGACGACGGCGAGGATCGCCACGGCGAAGGCGATGTCGGTGGCCATCGGGATACCCCAGCCCGACATGGTCTCCGGGGTGGAGAAGTTGACCGCGGCGTAGATCCCGGCGGGGATGACCATGCCGCAGATGGCGGCGACGATCGGTAGCGCGGCGCGCCGTGGATTGCGTAGCTCGCCGTTGACGAACTCCTGCTTGAGCTCGTTGCCGACGACGAAGAAGAAGATGGCGAGGAGGCCGTCGGCCGCCCAGGTCTCCAGGGTCAGGTTCAGGTGGAGCGACTCGGGTCCGAACCGGATCTCACGGAGGTGCTCGTAGGCCTCGCCGAAGGGCGAGTTGATCCACAGGAGGGCCAGGAGGGCCGCGCCGATGAGGATGAAGCCGCCGACGCTGTCGCTGCGCAGGGTGTCGGCGAAGCGGCTGAGCAGTGGGCTCGAGGGAGTGGGGTGCTCGATCGGGTCGATGCTCATGTGCGACTCTCCAGGACGTGACTCGACAGGGACTCGCCGACCAGTCTTCCCGGCACACCTGAGGCGCTCGGCGCCCCGCCCATGTTCACGGACCCTTGTGGAGATGTCCAGCCCAGAGGGCATGTGTTCGCGCCGGATCCGATTCTGTCGGTGGGCACGCGGGCAGCCGCGTCGGCATCGGGGAACGGGGTGGACGGCGGCGGTGGGGATCACCGCCCGTGACTATGACCAACGGGTTGGTTGGTTGCTGGTCCAGCCGCGTCCCTGTTCTCCCCCCGGTGTCTACACGGCGGACATCAGGTTCTGTGATAACAGGCACCACGCATCATATGTCAAGGAATCGGGCTTACCGCCCGAGGCTTCCCCGGTGATGTCCACCACTGCGTGCGCTCCCGTGGGCGTGTCGGATCGGATTGACCGACGGCTGCGGGACTCCTACCCGAAAAGTACGGCTTTGATGTTCGTGTTCCGGGCACGGAAAATGTGACGCACGTCCCACTGGGGGTCTGTGTGTCGGGATCGGCTGCGGGGCGGAATGGTGCCCGACGGTCACCCGGGGTTCACGATTACCATGAGTCGCCGGAGTCGTGCTGTGATCCGTCTTCGGGGCCGACGCGTTCGAGCTGGTGGGGCCGGACGGGACGGGTATGGCGTGACGCGCGTCACCCGCGTACAGTCCGAAGGTGGAGTGCCGGGAAGACTGGTCGGCGTTGAACACCCTTATCTGGAAACCAGGCGGCTGATGCTCGACTCCCACGTGCGTGGTGCGCACGTCTACCGATCCGAATCCGGTGCGCGGACCGTGCGCGACTGGTGCGAGGAGGAGATCGCCCGGTGGCCCGGGCTCGTTTCGCTTCCCACCGTCTCCTCCGAGCTCGGCAGTACGCGGGCCTTCCGGGCGTCAGGGGGCACGGGCACCCCGGTGGTGGTCCTCAACGGCACCAACTTCAACACCGCCAGCTCCGTCGAGCCGTTGCGCGTGCTGTCGCGCGACCGGACGGTGATCTCGGTCGACGTCCCGGGCCAGCCCGGACTCAGCTGCGGTGTCCGACCCAAGGCGCCGCGCACCGCCGCCTACGGAGCCTGGCTCGACGAGATCCTGCCGCAGCTCACCGAAGAGCCGGTCATCGTGCTGGGGCACTCGCTCGGCGCCGCGATCGCCCTGGCCGCCAAACCCTCCCCGTTGACCCGGGCCCTGATGCTCGTCTGCCCGGCGGGGCTCACGGCGGCGGGGCTGACCCCCGAGGTGATGCGCACGGTCCTGCCGTGGATGATCGGGCCCCGCGACAGCAAGAGCACCCGGTTGCTCAACGCCATGAGCGGGCCGGAGTACGTCAGCGCGGGGATCCACCCGCTCGCCCCGTGGATGACCCTGGTCGGTCGGCACTGCCGGACCAGCCTCGCGCCGGGACCGCTGACCATGGAGTGCCTGCGTCCGTGGTCGGACACCCCGAGGACAGTGGCCACCGGGTCCGACGACACCTTCTTCTCCCCCGCTCGGCTGCACGGCCCCGCCCGCCGTCTGCTGGACACCGACGTGCGCGTCCTGGAGGGCGCCGGCCACATCGCCCTCCACGAGCAGCCCGAACGCGTCGCCGAACTCCTGCGCGAGTTCGACTGACGCGTCCGGGTCCACTGGCGGAGGGGCCGGGTCAGGAACGCTCCTCCAGCCGGGACTCCTCCTCCTGCCTCCGGCGGAGAACCGGACGAAGAAGTGACGGGGCCGATCCTCGGTCCAGGGCCGGAGGCTGATCGCGGCCAGGAGGCGCTGGTCGGGGTCACCGAGTCGGCGGTCACCGGTGCCAGGTGAGGCGGCCCTCGCCGAGGTCGGCGATGACCGCCATCACCCAGGCGAGCTCGGCCTCCACCATCGCGCGGCGGTACTCGTCCTCGATGGTGAAGACGCGGTGCAGTCCCATCCCGTCGGTCAGCCGTTTCTCGTCGTCCATCCGGGCGAGCGTGCGCCGCAGCTTCGCCACCCGCCCGTCGAGCAGCTCCCGCACGCTCTCCGGGGTCAGCGCGGGCAGTGACGCGAGCGCGGCGGGGAACTCCGGGAACTCCCGCGCCGGTGTGGAGAGCATGGTGCGCAGCCAGGACAGGAGCGTCTCGCGGCCCTCGTCGGTGATCCGGTAGGTGGTGCTGCGCGGCCGGTTCCCGGTCTGTTCGGTCTCGTGCACCTCGATCAGTCCGTCGCGCAGCAGCCGGTCCAGGGTCTGGTAGACGCTGTTGCGCTGCGCGATGTTGACGACCGTGTCCTTGTGCCGCTCCCTGATCAGCTGCTGCATCCGGTACGCGTGCATCGGCTCCTCCAACAGCAACAGGAGCAACTGGACCGCCAGCGGCGAACGCTTGTGGGTGCGCGGGGGCATCGAACGGACCTCTCAGAGCAAGGAAGCGGGGCTTGAATCCATGGTCATTCTATGTATAGTCATATTATGACTAATAAGCAGTACTGACCCGAAGGGAGCACGGGGATGCGGAAGGCACTGGTCATCGGAGGAGGAGTGGCGGGGCCGGTCGCCGCCGTCGCGCTGCGCGAGGTCGGCATCGAGGCCGTCGTGTACGAGGCCCACTCCGGCCCGGGGGACGGCCTCGGCTCCTTCCTCACCCTGGCTCCCAACGGGCTGGCCGCGCTGGAGGTGCTCGGACTCCTGGAGCCGGTCCGCGCGGTGGCCGCCGACTCCACGTGCCGCATCGAACTCGTCAACGCCTCCGGGCGCCGACTCGGCCTGGTCGGGGACGGGTCGGAGAAGGGTCCGGACCGCCTGCGCACCGTCACCGTCCGCCGGGACGCCCTCCAGCGGGCCCTGGCCGAGGCCGCCCGCGACCACGGGGCGCGGATCGAGTACGGCAAGCGGTTCACCGGCTACACCGAGACCCCGGCCGGGGTCGTCGCGGAGTTCGCCGACGGCACGACCGCCGAGGGGGACGTGCTGATCGGCGCCGACGGGATCCGCTCCCGGGTGCGGGGCCTCATGGACCCGGGGGCTCCCCGCGCGGAGTACACCGGCCTGCTGAACATCGGGGGGCACACGCCCCCGGTCGAGGTGGCCCCGACGCCGGACGCGACCATGCGCATGGTGTTCGGCCGGAGGGCCTTCTTCGGCTACCAGGCCGTGCCCGGCGAGGAGGTCCTGTGGTTCGTCAACGTCGCGCACGAGGAGATGACGCGGGAGCGGATCGCCGCCCGGTCCGACGACGAGTGGAAGCGGTTCACGCTCGACCTGTTCTCCGGGGACCTCTCCGACATCACGACGATCCTGGCCGCCGCCGACCCCGCGTGCTTCCGCCCGCTGGGGATCGACGACGTGCCCTCCCTGCCGCGCTGGCACCGGGGAAGGGCGGTCCTGCTGGGCGACGCCGCGCACGCGGTGTCCAGCTCCAGCGGGCAGGGGGCCTCCCTCGCCGCGGAGGACGCGCTGGTCCTCGCCAAGTGCCTACGCGACGTCGACGGTCTCCCCGAGGCGCTGGGAGGGTACGAGTCGCTGCGCCGTGACCGCGTGGAGCGGATCGCCGCCGAGGGCAGGAAGCAGGGCAGCCGCAAGGGCGGTTCCCCGAACCCGGTGGCGCTCGCGGTGCGCGACCTCGTGCTCAGGGTGGTGTTCGCGATCGCCGGGCGGTCCGGCGGACGGGGGTGGATGCACGACTACCGGGTCGACCTGCGAGAACCGCTGGAGGTCGACGGCATCGGCACCTGAGCGCGAAGGCCCGGGGCGGACGTCACCACTCCCGGGTGGCGATCAGCTTCTCCACGTCGGCGTCCGCGAACCCGTAGGCCGACGCCACGATCCAGAACTCCTCGGCGATGGCCTCGCGCGCCACGGTCTCGATCTCACTGCCCGCCTCCTCGAACTCCGGCTCCAGGGCGTTGAACTCGTTCGTCGCGCCGTGCGTGAGCCGGTACAGCGCCGCCAGGTCCGCGGGCCGCTGCGCCTCGATCCGTTCGCACAGGCTCACCAGGACCTCCCTCCCCTTGTCCACCACGTGGTCCGGGTAGTAGCCGTCCGCGTACATCGCCCGCAGGAACGGGTGCTCCGCCAGTCGCTCGTTCGTGATCGCCACGGTGCTTCCTCGCCTTCGTCGGGACCTGCGAAGGTCCACTCTGGCGCACGGCTCCGACAGGACGGTTCGCGGCGGCGTCGTGCGCCCCGTCTATGCTTCCCCGGGACGTGCACGACCGGCCCGGAGAGAGAACCGTTGACCTACGACGTGGTGGCGTTGCTGGCGAAGGACCCCGACATGCGGGCGATCTCGCGTGCCCTGAACGACGCGGGCCCCGGCCTGTGGGTCCGCCCCCTGCACGACGGCGGGATTCTCCAGATCCGCGACGCGGACCGCCGACTCCTGGCCTCGGTCGAGCGCTCGCAGCGCGTGGAGGCGCGGGACGAGGTCGTCCGCCTGCTCGGCGCGGACGCGGCGGTCGGCATGCCGGATCCGTGCTGGTGGGTGGAGGTGCGGGCCCGCCCGGACGAGGCCGGACGGGAGACCGCGCACCGCGTGGCCGACGCCCTGGCGCTGCGGTCGGGAGGCACCGTGTGGACCTCGGGACCGGGTGACCCCTCGGAGTGGGAGGAGACCGACCACCCCGCCGTCGAACGCGCCGCGGCCGAGGCGATCGTGATCGCCCAGGACCGCGAGGTCGTCCCACTGTCCTCGTGGATCTCCGACGCGATGCCCGCCGGTCGGGGCGCGGTCGCGCAGATCCTCACCCCGAGGGGCGCGCGGCTCACCCACGCCCTGCGCACGCTCGTCACGTCGCCGAGGGCCAGGTGGGTCGTGCGCGCCGAGGACGGTTCGCACTTCGACGGGGTCAGCGGGTATCCCCTGCGGTGGGACGCGGAGCACGCGTACGTGCCCCTTCCAGGGGAGGACGCGGCGGTCCCGCCGGAGGGGTTCCTCGACGACGCGCCCCTGGGAGCGCAGCTCGTCCTGGACCTGTCCGTGAGACACCGCGAGCCGTTCGCGCCGCCCCTGGGACGGGCGGTCGAGGCGGTCACCGAGCACCTGGCCGGATGCGTTCCCGTGGGCTGGGGGCCGCACGAGCCCGCGCTCGCGGCGTGGGAGCCGGAGCGGTTGGTCCGCCTGGCCCGGCACCGCGTGCCCAGGCCCACGGTGACGCACTTCTCCGGACCCCGGGGCGTCGGGCACCCGTTCTCCGGGAGCGTCCGCGTGACGTGGAACGGCGAGCGGGCCGCCGAGCGGATCACCATGGCGGTCGGTTTCGAGGACGGGGTCGACCTGCCGACCGACGCGCTGCCCGGACTGGTCGGGACGCTCGCCGCCCGGGACCTGTTGGACGTGCTCCACGTCCGTTGGATCCGGGGGCGCGCCGACGTCACGTACGAGCCCCGCTGGCACGGGCTGGCCGTCCCGCTGGGGATGGCCGTCGGGCCGGACGGGGTGCGCCGGGTCGGTGGGAGGAAGGCGGTCGCCGGTCCGCTGGGCGGGACGGTCCTGGGTGAGGGCGGGCGTCAGGCGGCCTGGTACCCGGTCCCGGAGGGGGCTGGGAACACGCAGCGGGCGATGGCCGCCATCCGGGCGCAGTTGACGTACCTGGGGGCGGCGGCTGGGGGGTGACGGCCCTCAGGCCTGACCATCCGCCTCCTCACGAAGCTTCTCATGTAGCCAGTCGGGGATGTGCTCTTCGTCTCGAGGGAAGTATTTCAGGTCGTTGGTGAAACCCTGAGCGGTGGGAAAGACGATGTGGGGGTCGTCGTCGTAGTTGTATTCGACTGTGAATTTCCCCGGTCGGGTGATGGTGTAGCTGAGGGAGAACCAGGTTCCTTTTCCCTCTTTGTACATCCCAGCGCGAAGCTCCTTGACGAGCAGACTGAGTCCCTCCGGCGTCCACTCGTCCACGCTGTCGCCGTTGGCGAACTCAATGAGTAGAGATTCGGTCGAGTGGTCAATCACGCATTCGGTTGAATAGATCATGCGGTCCCACTCTGCAGGAGCTTCGGCGATGATCTTCTTTCCGATTTTCTGCAGGATCTCTTGCTGGCCCGACTGGTCCAGGTGGCCTCGCTTGAAGAATGGGCTTACCAATTTAGTATCCTCTCATTCCAGGGGCGGTAGGTTGTTGTAAGTCTGGGTTTTCTTGATTTTTCTGCCGTTGATGGACCATCGAACCTGTACTTCAACGGGAGGGGAAGGAACTATTCTCCCCGTTTTTGGGTCCTTGATTGGAGGGAGGTTTGGGTCGTAGATGTTCGTGATTTTAACATCGATCTTCGGGTTCTTTGGGTTGAGGGCGAGAGCTGCCTTCCAGGATCCGTCGTTGAAGTTTGAATTGTTGAAGAGGTGCCATTTTTCCTTTTGGGTCAAGATTCCTCGCCAGGCGCGCTCCACATTATAGAAGGCGCCATCGATGCCCCCTAGGGCATTGGGGTCCTTGTCGCCGAGTGCTGTGGCGGTCCGGTTCTGGTTGACGTCAAACCTCATGGGGACCATGTTCAACGGGTCCCCGATGCCATAATACTGGGAGCCGATGAGGTGACCCCCATCGTATTGGATGTCCTGATACTGGGGGACTTCGCCTGGTTCTGGCTCACGCTTCTCGACTTCGATGAAGTCCTTCCTGATCTGTTCGTTCAGGAGTTGGAAGTACCTTCGCCCCTGGCCTCCGACCGCTGTCTGCCTGTGATCGTTTCTTTCGTTGGTTTGCTGGCTCAACGTTCCTTCGGCGGAGACAGTCCTGCCTTGATCATCGGTGCGGAACGTGTACTGGTCGACCACGTAGGTCATGTCTCTTCGTGGATTGAGAAATTCCGGATGCTTGGTGTTCCACCCCTTGGATGCGGCGCGGATCTCGGTGATTTTACCGTTGCTGTCGGTGATGTAGTCGGTCCAGCGCCCGTCCGTTTCCCACACCCTGTAGCGGGTGTCGGGATCCAGAGAGACACCTTCGCCGAAGCGTTGACCTTCTTCCGGAATTAGTTTCGTGACCTCGGAATCGGTGCTGTTCCGGTCAAGGGGGCGGAACTGCGGAGGCCTATTCGTGCCTCCGGAGTTGTTCTGGGAGGCAGATTCGCTCGCGTCTTCTCTGTGTCGGAGATTGTCGGATCCTGGTCCCTGGCCTTCACCCGGCCCGCTGAGCGTTGAACGGGGATCGTCTCCACCGTGACCGTTGCCTCCCCGCGGGCCGCCGGAGTCCACCAGGGTGGTGCCTCCCGTGTTCCCTTGGTTTCCGGAGCCTCCGGTGAACTCTCGGGCACCGCCGCCGTCACCGGCGCTGTTGGTGACGGTCATGTCGGTACGGGCGCCGACGTCCATCCGGGCACCGGCTCCGACCAAGGCGGGCTGGTTCTCCCGGAGATACTCCTCTACCTCGGTGACGAGCTCCTGCGCCTGCCGGTCGACCACCTCGTCGTCCTCGCCCCGACCCGAGGACGAATCCGCGCTGTCGCCACGATCCGGTGCCGCCGTGACCGGGGCCGGGGAGGAGGCGTCCCGGTCCGGTGCGCCGGCGGGCGCGTCGCCGCTCCGGCCCCCTCCGGTGCCGGTGAGATCCCCGAGCCGGGCCTCGAAGTCCGCGCTCAGTCTCCGCAGGAGCCGGTCGATCGAGGAGGTCGCCCCCGAGTGGCCCTCCCCGTCGCGTGACAGGTGCTCCGGCAGGTCGAAGTCGGCCAGGCTGGCCGTCCCGTTCTCCCAGTGGGTGGGCATGTCTCCCGGAGACACGTCGTCGGGCAGGCGGCCACCCGCGCCGTCGAGGAGGTCCCCGTTGCTCAGCCGGGCCAGGATCGTTCCTCCCCGAACCGGAAAGGCCACCGCGGTCAACGCGACGTTGCCCGCGCCCGTGTACACCACGTACGCCGGGCGGTCGTCCCACTCCCGCCACGGGACGAAGTCATGGCCGACCTCGGTCCAGGAGGAGCTGACGTTGTCCCACCACGTGTCACCCTCCCAGTTCCACGCGTCCGGACCGGAGAACGGGTTCATCCACTCGTCCTCGCCGTAGAACCCGGCCAGGGCGGCCAGCCCCTCGACCTTCTCCTCCTGGTGCTGGAGCGCGTTGTCCCACACCTCACCCGGGGTATCGGCCCAGCCGCGCCCCTCGCGCCACATCCCCGTCGAGGCGACCGCGGACACCGCCGTGTCCCAGACCATCCCGCCGCCGAAGTTGTCCCAGTTCGCGTAGTAGGCGTCGACGGTCCAGTCCAGGGGCCAGGGCTTGGCGGAGTTGCGCGCGATGTAGTCCGCGTCCTCCCACAGCCGCTGCCAGTCGTCGAACGAGGTCAGGTCGTACGCGGTCTCGGGGACGTCGTCCGGGTCGATGCCGTGGACGATCTCGTTGGCCCCCGGCTCGCCCGCGCTCGCCGCCGTGTAGGTCGTGTCGCCGCCGTGCACGGCCACGAGCCGGTTGGCGCACTCGCGCTCGGCCTCCTGGAAGGTGGCCCACGCCCGGTTGACCGCGAGCTTGAGGCCCCTGTTCTGCCCGACCTTCCACGGGTTGAGGGCCCAGTGCTCCTCGTCCTTGTTCTCCTCGTAGAAGTCCCAGGCCTGATCTTTGAGGCTCCTCAGGGTCCTCTTGGCCTCCGCGGCGGCCTCGGCGAAGTCCTCCAGGGCGCCGACCGCGTCCGCCAGGTCGTCCTGGATCGTGTCGCCCTTCTGGGCGACGAGGTTCATGACGGAGAACAGGTCCTCGGCCTCCGGGGCGCTGTAGTGCGGCTGCAGCCCCTCCCAAGAGGTCTTGACGTCGTTCGCGCCCCGCGAGACCTCCGAGGCCGCGGTGCCGATGGCGCCGGCGGCGGCCTGGAGGGAGTCCGGCGCGGTCCCGGGGACGGGGATCGCCGGGGGGTAGAGGAGGGTCAGCGGATCGGGGTCGACGGGCTGCTGGAACCTGGTGTCGGGGGCGGGCCGGCTGACGTCGACTGGGGGCATGGGGGCTCCGTGGTGGTGGGGGAGGAGGGCGGGGTCACACGTTCGGCGGGATGTCCGGTTCGTCGATCACCCCGGCGTTGCGCTGGGCCTCCTCGGCCATCTCGTAGTTGCCGACGAGATAGGCGTCCACCGCGTCGGCGCAGCCCTCCAACGCCGATCCGGCACGGCCGAACATCTCCTCGGACAGCGCGCCCACGTGTTCGAGGAGGTTGAAGAGCTCCGCTTCCACGGGTGCGCTGACGGCGCTGGTGGCGGCGTCGAGGATGCCCTCCTGGGCATCGCGGACGGAGCCGTCCAGTCCGCTGCCCTCGCCGTCACCGAGCTGGGTGATGACCGTGTTGATGACCCCGCCGACTCCGGGGGCGTCGATGTTCCATCCGCTCATGGGGACTCCTGGGGTGCGGCGGGGGACGTGCGAGGGGCGAACCGGTCCGGGCGGAAGCCGTCCGGGGGGTCGTCGTGTGTTGGACCGGTTTCGGCCCGTTCGCGTTCCACCCGGGCGATGCGGGCGTTCATCCGGTTCAGGGAGGGCTGGATCGACGCTATGACCCGCGCGATCGTTCGCGTGTGGTCGCTCGAGCGGTCACGCATCCGGGCCAGGGACGTGACGGGAACCACGTTCGCCGGGGCGGGAGGCACGCCGCTCGGAGGCGTGGGCTGCCGGGGTTCGTGCGGTGGCTCGGGGGGATCTACCAGCTCGAACTTCATCCGTCGCTTCCCGTGTCGGCACTCTTCGCGCGGTCTCGTCGAGTGCATTATCCCGACATGGGGGACAAAAGGAGTGAGTACGCGTACACAGAGAGATCCGCCGCCACCCTCTCGGGCGACGACGGATCGGAGGCGTCGGCTTCCTCGCGGTGTGTCACTTCCCGCGCGGCCAGCTCACCTCGCCCGCCGGGTGGACCGACTCCAGGTACTCCGGCGCGAACAACGGCTCCAGGTCGGGGATCTCCTCCAACTGGCTGTTCTCCAACAGCACGGTCGCCTCGTCCTGTGTGCGGATGAGGTCGATGCTCCCGAGCGGGTCGCCCTCCGTCGTGTAGGTGGTGACCAGCTCGTACTCGGCCTCCCAGATGCGCTGGTTGTGCTCGACGTCGTAGTCCTGCTCCTCCTCCAGCTCCGACGCGAACTCGACGCAGCCGCGGACGTCGCCCTGGCAGTACTCGAAGGCGTAGGACAGCGCCCGCAGGAAGTCCTCGACGACGGTCGGGTTCTTCTCGGCGTACTCCGGGCCGGCCGCCATCACACCGAACGACCCCACTACGCCGTACTGTCCCGGCAGCCACTCGATGAACCGCGCGTCCATGGCGTCCAGCAGGAACGGCTCGTTGGAGCGGTAGGCGGTCAGCGCGTCCACCTCACCCTCGGGCAGGATGGACGGGTCGTAACCGACCTGCACCAGGTCGAGCGACTCCAGGTCCACGCCCTCCGACACCAGCATGGCCGCGATCGGCGGCGGCAGGGCGCCCTTGTGGCCGACCGTGACGCCCTCCAGGTCGCTGAGATCCTCCACGTCCGGGCCGGTCAGCAACGTGGCGATCGGCACGTGGCCGTAGGTGGCGACTCCGATGACGTCGGTGCCCTGTTCGTGGGCCTGGAGGATCTCCCCCTCGTTGCCCATCGAGGTGAACTCCGCGTCGCCGTCGGCGACCGTCGCGGCGTTGCCGAAGGTGTCACCGGTTCCAGGCACGATCTTGACGTCGAGGCAGACCGCGTCGAAGTAGCCGAGGGCGTCGGCGGCGATGGCCTCCAGGATGCTGACCGAGGCCTGGTAGCGGTAGCCGGTGATGTAGGTGACCGTCCCGGCGGCCCGGTTGGTCGCGCATCGCTCGTCGTCGATGACGGTGGCCGATTCCGGGGTCTCGGGCTCCTCCGCGCCGCCGCAGGCCGTGGTCAGGAAGAGGGCGGACACCGCGGCCGCGGACGTGAGGCTCGACCGTCGCCGCGGGGCTCGGGGGGTAGGGGTGGGCATGGCCGGAAACTCCTTCGTGTCGGGGGGAGGGCGCCCCCGGGGACGGAGGCGTTCGCGGTACACGGCGAGCTCGGTGATGCGGATGGTCGTGGCTGGAGGGTGCTGGTTTGGTCGCTCGGAGTAGTCGTCTCGGGCTCGCGTCGACCCGGGTCGCGGGGTTTCGCTGGCGGAGCCGAAACGGCGGAAGTGGGGGGTGGTCGGGTCGGTGTCCAGAATGTGTACGGAAAGTAACGAAAAGGGGCTGTGGGGGTCGGATCAGCCGAGGATTCGCACCCGATCGGGGGTCGGTATGTGCCGCATAAACTGGACCCTAGTGGACCGAAACCCCAATGGCATCGGCCTTGTGGGCCGCTGCTCACTGTGGGCGAGGGTGACCTGGGGGTTCTCTCTCGGTCGTCACCCAGGGTTGTGTGGTGCTCGTCACGTGGCGTGTGTTCTCGCCGAGGGTCGACCGGGACCGCCGCAGGGTGACGGCGGCCCCGGTCCCTCACCGCTGGACGGAGGCGGTGAAGTCTGTGGTCATCGGCCCGTCGCCGTGGCCGGCGTCGCGACGGTGTCCGGCCGCAGGCGCTGCATGACCGTCTCACCGAAGGCCGCGAGGTCCGCGTGGTAGTCCGGGAAGATCAGCATCAGCCCGTCCAGCTCAGCGAACTCGACGACCTCCTGGATCCGCTCCGTCACCGTCTCTGGTGAGCCGACGACGAACGGAGTCTGGAACGCCTCGTCCTCCGGCTTCTCGGCGGTCAGGGACAGCGCCTTGTCGGCGGGCAGGCCCCACGAACGCTTCATGTTGACGATCGCGTCGATGTCCGCGCCCCGGCCGTACTCCAGACGGCGGGCCTCGGCGGCCGCGTCGGTCTCGTCCATCACGACGGTCAGCATCGAGTACGTCCTGATCCGCCGCCCCAGCTTCTCCGCCCGCCCGCGGACGTCGCGGCTGGCGTCGCGCAGACCCTCCAGGGTCGACGCGGTCAGGAAGGAGCCGTCGCAGTGCCGGGCCTGGAAGTTCAGCCCGGCCTCGGAACGGCCCGCGCTGATCAGCGTCGGCATCGGGTCGGGGTGCGGACGCGACCGGCAGTCGTCCAGACGGTGGAAGTCACCGTCGAAGGTCACCGAGTCCTCGGTCCACAGCCGCTTGACCAGCGTGGTCCACTCCTCGGTGAACCGGTACCGGTCGGCGTGCGACAGCTCCTCACGCCAGAGCCCCATCTGCGCGAACTCGTCCACGTAGGACCCGACCACGATGTTCAGCCCGGCCCTGCCGCCACTGATCTCCTGGAGGGTGGTGAACATCTTCGCGGTCAGGGCGGGGTGGAACAGGTTGGTGTGGACCGTGGACCACACCTTCACCCGCTCCGTGGCCTCCGCGAGTCCCGACATCATGGTCATGGACTCCAGGGTGCGCCCCCAGTGGTCCGTGGCGCCGTCGTAGCCGCGCCACTTGCCCATCGACATGATGAAGTCGAAACCGTGCTCCTCGGCCAGGACGGCGGCGCGCCGGTTGTACTCGTAACTCGCCTCGGGGTGCGGGGCGGTCTCGGAGATGATCCATCCGCCGTTGCCGATCGGCAGGAAGAGGCCGTACTCCGTGGGCGCCGACACGCCTGCTTCAGACATTCCTTCAGACTCCTTGGTCACTTCCGTGCTCTCACTGACCCTCGGCGGGCCAGGTCACTTCTCCGTTGGTGTGGACGCCCTCCAGGTAGCTGGGGTCGAACAGGGGCGCCAGGTTCGGCAGCTCGTCGAGCTGGCCGGCGGCCACGAGCGTCTCGCCCTCGGCCTCGGTGGAGTCCAGGTCGATGAAGCCGACCGGGGAGCCCTCCCGGGTCGTACCGGCGGCCAGGGAGCTCTCGGCCTGCCAGACGTTCAGGTTGTGGTCGACGTCGTACTCGGTCCCGTCCAGCTCGGCGGCGAACTCGACGCACTCCCTGCCGTTCTCCTCCTGCGCGCAGTAGTCGAAGGCCCGCGACAGCGCCCGCAGGAAGTCCTCGACGACGGTCGGGTTCTCCTCGGCGAACTCCGGGCTGGTCGCCATGACGCCGAAGGAGCCGACCACGCCGTAGTCCTCGGGCAGCCACTCCCGGTACTCCTCGCCCATGCCCTCCAGGAGGAAGGGCTCGTTGGAGCGGAAGCCGGTGAGCGCCTGGACCTGGTCGCGCGGCAGGACGCTGGGGTCGTAGCCGACCTCCACCTGCTCGATCTCGTCCAGGTCCACCCCGTCGGCGACCAGCATGGCCTCCAGGGGAGCGGGCAGCATGCCCTTGTGGCCGAGGGTGCTGCCCTCCAGGTCGCTGAGCTCCTCGACGTCCGGGCCGGTCATCAGCGTCGCGATCGGCACGTGGCCGTAGGTGGCGATGCCGATGACGCCGATGTCGTTGGTGTTGGCCTGGAGGATCTCCGCCTCGTTGCCCAGGGAGGTGAACTGGGCGGTGCCCCCGGCGACGAACTGGGCGTTGCCGACCGTGTCGCCGGTGCCGGGCTGGATCTCGACGTCGAGGCAGACCGCGTCGAAGTAGCCGAGGGCGTCGGCGGCGATGGCCTCCAGGATGCTGACCGAGGCCTGGTACTGGTAGCCGGTGACGTAGGTGATCGTCCCGGCGTCCTGGTTGGTCGCGCAGCGCTCGTCGTCGACGATGGCCGCGGCCTGCGGTGCTGCGTCGTCCTCCTGCCCCCCGCACGCCGAGACCATCAGGACGGCCGACGCCGTCACTGCCGAGGCCGCTGCGCGTAGGTACCGGGGCCGGGGTGGGGAGAAGGGGGTGGACATGCGGACAGCTCCGATCATGAGGGATTTCTCTGCTGCGACTCGTGCCAGAACAGGAGTCGCCGTTCGAGGAGGGTGGTCAGGGCGAGCATGAGCACGCCCATCGTCGCCAGGCACGCGACGGCGGCGTACACGTGCGGCAGCTGGGCGTTGGCGGCCGCGTTGCGGATCATCGTGCCGAGCCCGCTGGAGGACCCGGCCGCGACGAACTCCGCGACCACGGCGCCGACGATCGACAGGGGCAGGACCACGCGCAACGCGGCCAGGGCGTAGGGGAGGCTGGTGGGCAGGCGCAGCTTCAACAGCACCTCCGTCCGCGAGGCGTGCAGGGTCCGGAACACGTGCAGGACCGGGCCCGAGACCGACCGCAGGCCGGTGGTCACGTTGATCAGCACCGGGAAGAACGTGACGATCGCGGTGACGACGACCTTCGGGGTCATCCCGAAACCGAAGGCCACCACCAGCGCCGGGGCGAGGGCGACCACGGGGGTGACGTTCAGGACCACGGCGAGCGGCATGACCGCCCGCCGCAGGACGGGGATCTCCGACATCAGCAGGGCCAGGACGAAGGCCGTCCCCGCGCCCCAGGCCACGCCCAGCAGCGCGATCTGGAGGGTGGACCAGGCGTTCTCCACGAACAGCGTCGGGTCGGAGACCAGCGTTCGGCCGACCTCGCCCAGTTCGGGCAGGATGTAGGGGTTCCCGGAGGCGACCCACGACCACGCGGCGCCGACCAGCGCGACCGCGATGACGGTGGGCAGCCACACGCGCGGGGACAGCGCGGACAGCGGGGAACGGCCTCCGCGGCCTCTCCTCCGCCGCCTCCGGGACGGCGGGCTCTGGTATCGGGTCCGGGGGTCCACACCCGCCGCTTTGCTGACGGTGGCCACGTTCTCTCCTCCCGTCACAGCGGGATCAGGTCGTCGGGGGCGGCGCCGCTCTCCCAGGCGCCGCGCAGGGAGGCGCGGACGCGGTCCTCCAGGGCGCGTCCGCGGGGGCCGGTCACCTCGTCGCCGCGCGGTCGGCGCAGATCGACGGGGATCACCTCGTGCACGCGTCCGGGGCGGGCGGACATCACCACGATCTCGTCGGAGAGCGTGACCGCTTCTCGGACCGAGTGGGTGACGAACAGGACGGTCGTCGACATCCGCTCCCACAGCCCCAACAGGTGCCATTGGAGCGCCTCGCGGGTGAACTCGTCCAGGGCGGAGAAGGGCTCGTCCATGAGCAGCAGGTCGGGGCGCGTGCCGAAGGCGCGCGCGATGGCGACCCGCTGCCGCATGCCGCCGGACAGCTCGTGCGGGTACTTGCGGGCGGCGTCGTCGAGCCCGACCATGCGCAGCAGGGCGTCGGGGTTCTCGCTCCCCTTGCCCGACCGGCGGTTGACGCGGGCGGGGAGGGTGATGTTGCGCCGCACGTTCAGCCAGGGCAGCAGCGCGGGCGACTGCGGAACGAACCCGACCGCCTTGGCCGCGCACATCTGGCGGGGTGTGGAGTCGAAGATCCGCACCGAACCCTCGTCGTAGTCCTCCAGCCCGGCGACCACCCGGATGAGGGTGGACTTGCCGCAACCGCTGGGGCCGATGAGGCTGACGAAGTGTCCGCGCGGGACGTCGAGGTCGATGCGGTCCAGGGTGGGCCGGTGCGGGTCGCCACCCTCGTAGGTCTTGGTGAGTCCACGGACCTCGATGCGTTCACGGCTCACGCGGCGACCAGCCTTCGGAAGCGGCGGCCCTGGTAGATGAGGGGTGCGGAGTCGCCGCGGCGGACGCGTGCGACGTCGACGAGGATCATCGTGTGGTCCCCGGCGGCGTGCCGGGAGTGGACGCTGCCCTCCAGCGTGACGGCGGCGTCCGGCAGGATCGGGGCGCCCAGGCCGCCGCGGACGAAGCCGGTCGAGCCGAACTTGTCCGCTCCCCGGGTGGCGAAGAGCGTGGACAGGTGCTCCTGGCCGTCGGCGAGGACGTTCACGGCGAGCGTCCTGGCGTGGGCGAAGGCGGCGTGGCACTCGGCGGTGGTGGCCAGGAAGACACCGATCAGCGGCGGGTCGGCCGACACGGACACGACGCTGTTGGCGGTGAAGCCGTGGCGACCGGTCGCGACCTCCGTGGTGATCACGCTGACGGACGTGGCCATGCGGGCGAGGCCGTCGCGCAGGGCGGTCGGCTCGCTGCGGACGTCGGTGGCGTGTGGGGTGGGATCGTGGGGCGTCATTCCTGCTCCTCAGGGGACGGACACGTGCGCTCGGCCGCCGCTGAACGGGGTGCGACGGCCGAGTCGGGGGACGGTGGGGTCTCGCGGATCACGTGCGTACCGGGAGTGAGTCGATGACCGAGGAGAGCGTTCGCGCGTGGCGGTCGTACCAGCGCAGCGCGGGGTCCGTGTCGCTGCCCAGCTCCGCGAGCACCGCTTCCTGGAGGTACAGGGCGGGCGTGGGGCAGATGGCGGCGAGCTCGACCATGACCGGGCGCAGGGCCGCCTCGGGGGCGGAGGAGTGCGCGTCGGAGGCGCCGACCATGAGGGGGACGCAGACGGTGCCGCGCAGTGCCTCGGGCGGCATCCGGTCGAGGAAGGACTTGAGCAGGCCCGTGAACGTGCCCTTGTAGACGGGGCTGGCCACGACCAGCAGATCAGCCGACCGCACGGTCTCGACGGCGGAGTCGACGTCGGCGGCGCGGGGGTCGAGCACCGCCGGGCCGTAGTCCGACAGGTCGACGGTGGTGACCGGCGCGTCGGACCGGATCGCGGACGACAGCAACCGGGCGAGGTGCTCCGCGGCGCGGGCGGTGCGCGAGCCCGAGCGTGGGTTACCTACCAGCACGACCACATGGGAAGAGCCCACGGGACACCCTCCAGACAAGACTCCTCCGGTACGGAACCGGAGACTTCGACGGAGAGCGGGCGGAAGCAGGATCGTCGACGGCCCGCGGAGATCGTTGACCCGTCAAAGGTAGGGACAAAAAATGGACTTCGTGTGAAGAACCGGTCACGGAAGGGTCTCCAATCGCTGGACATTGTGGTCCTGGTCCAGCAGGAGGACGTCGATCCGGTGTGCGGCGAGGGCCTCGGGCAGCCAGGCGCCGCGGCCGAGCAGTCTGGTGAACGGTGTGCTCAGGGCCAGGACGGCCCGTGCGTCGGGGAAGGCCGCGCCCCGGAGCCAGGCGAGCTTGAAGGCGTCGGCGATGACCTTGTTGCGCTGGTTCGACTTGATCTGTCCCCAGTGGAGGCAGCACTGTCCGACGATGGTCGTAGGATCGGCGTCCGCGCAGTCCACCCCCACTCTGACGCCGTTCGGGAGGGTGAACTCCCGGGGGGTCAGCGCGGCTCCGAAGTACGCGGACAGTGTCGCGTGGGGTTCGGGGGAACCGGTACGGTCCCTGGTGTCCATCAGCGCGTGTCTCGGTGTGTGCCCCATGTGACGAGACGATAATGCACGGGAAGTGGCCTGGGACAGGGCTTGTGCCCTTGTGCTCACTCTCGGCGAGATTTTCCCGATACTTCGTCTCGTGTCGTCGCGCAGAGTCGCGAGGCACTCATCACAAGACCTTCTTCCACCTTGATCTCAACAAAAGTTGAGGTTTTACGGTCGAAGCTGTCCGAGACCGTTCGAGCCTGGGAGAACGACGTGGCCACCAGCAACCCCCGAACCGCGACCTGGAGAGAGTGGCTGGGCCTCGCGGTTCTGACGCTGCCGCTGCTGATGTCCGCCACGGACATGACCGTCCTTTTCCTGGCGCTGCCCTCGATCGCCGCCGACCTCGCCCCCAGCAGCACACAACTGCTGTGGATCCTGCACGTGGCGTCGTTCCTCCAGGTCGGCGTGGTGCTCACCATGGGCTGGCTGGGGCCGCGGATGGGCCACCGGCGCCTGCTCACGGCCGGGGTCACCGTGTACGGGGTGTCCTCCCTGGTCGCGGCGTTCTCCGTCGACCCGCTCATGCTCATCGCCACCCGTGCCGTGATGGGCATGGCCGCGGCGTCGCTGCTGCCCAGCATCACCTCCCTGCTGCGCGTGATGTTCACCGACACCCGGCAGTTCTCCGCGGCCATCGCCGTGGTGATGAGTTCGTTCTCCGCGGGGATGGCGATCGGGCCGCCCCTGGGCGGTGCGCTCCTGGAGTACTTCTCCTGGGGCTCGGTCTTCCTCATCAACGTGCCCGTGGCGGTGCTCCTGCTGCTGTTCACGCCGTTGCTGCCCCGGGTGGACGGGGTACGGGCCCAGCGCCTGGACCTGCTGGGCGTGGCGTTCTCCGTGCTGGCGGTCATCGCGGTGATCTTCGGGCTCCAGGAGCTCGCCGACGACATGGCCAGCGGGTCCGAGGCCCCGATGTGGCCCTACCTGGTGTGCGTCGCGGCGGGCCTCGCGCTGGGCGCGCTGTTCGTCCGGCGGCAGCTCCGCGCACCGGAGCCGCTCCTCGACCTGCGGCTCTTCTCCACGCCCGCGTTCTCCGTCTCCCTTGTGGCCATGCTGTTGATGCTGCTCGGCGTGGGCGGATCGGACATGCTCCTGGCCCAGTACCTCCAGGCGGTGGAGGGGATGTCCCCGGGGCGGGCGGGTCTGCTGCTGATCGCGCCCGCGCTGGGTTCGATCGTGGGCGGCCTGCTGCCGACCGTCCTGAACCGGTGGGCGCGGCCGGGGTTCGTCATGGGGGTCGCGCTCCTGGTCGCGGGAGCCGGGGCCGTCGCGATGGTGTGGTTCGTCGGTGAAGGGACGCTACCGGGGATCGTCGTGGCCGCGGTGGTGATCCAGCTGGCGATCGGCCCTCTGTTCACGTTGAGCTACAACCTCATCATCGCGTCGGCGCCGATGAGGAAGGCCGGTTCGGCCGCCGCCATGGGCGACGTGGCGGGCGGTTTCGGCAACGCGCTCAGTCTGGCCTTCCTGGGCAGCCTCGCGGCGGTGGTCTACCGCCGCCTGCTGGACGACGCGGATCTGGGGGCCGTTCCGGCCGGTGCCGTGGAGTCGGCGGGGGAGAGCGTCGGCGGTGCGACGGCGGTGGCGCGGACACTGCCCGGACCGATCGCGACCGAGCTGTTGGAGGCGGCGCGGTCGGCGTTCACGACCGCCGTGCAGACGGGGTACGGGTTCACCGCGGCGGTACTGGTCCCGGTGGGCCTGGTCGTCCTGTGGGCACTGCGGAGGGTACGCCTGGAGAACCTCGGCGGGGACGGCGAGCCCGAGGCGGCGGACGGGACTCCCGGGCCCGGCGCCCCCGACCCGGCGGACGGGGCCTCCGGATCCCTCGAGAAGGACACCGACGCGACGGTTTCCGGATGTGATGACGAGGGCGCCGGGGAACGGGAGCCGCAGGGGGCGTAGGCGCGGTGCCCGGCGCGCCCGTACGGGCCTACGACCCCGTCCCCTCCACCCTGGCCTTGGGCAGCCGCACCGACTGCTGGTGCCGGAACACGTCGAGCGGGTCCCAGCACCTCTTGACCTGCTGCAACCGCGGGTAGGCGGCCTTGTAGTAGAGCGTGTACCACTTGTCGCCGGAGGTGTTCCACTCGCCGCTGTCGAGGTCGCCGTCGGGGTAGTTGATGTAGCAGCCGTCGGTGAGGTCGTTGATGGCGGGGACCCCGCCGCTCGTGGCGAACGTCTTGCGGTAGATGTCGCGGATCCACTTGATGTGCCGGTCGATCGCGGAGGCGGTCTCGGTCCGCTTCCAGTACACCTGGAACTGCATCTTCATGATGGAGTCGCGCTGGGGGACCGCGGTGTCGTGGGGCGGATGGTTGATCGCGGCGCCGTAGGAGTCGACCTGGATGAGCGCCTCCTTGTTGACGTAGTCCTTGTAACGGACGTTGCCCAGGTAGGCCCACATCTCGTCGATCTGGGCGGGGGTGAAGGGCTTGCGCATGTAGGCCGACTTGTACTTGCCGCACCGGTTCTCACCCGAGCTGTTGAGCGCCTGCGTGGCGGTGAGCCAGGGCAGGACGCGGGGGGTGCGCATGTCCCGCACGGGCGGGTGCTCACCCATGGGGGCGCTCATCTGGCCCGACTCGGGCTTGATCGCGCCGTCGACGGTGGCGAGGAAGTCGGCCAGGGCGTCCTTGCCGTTCGGATCGTCGTCGTCGATCTGGGCGACCAGGCCGATCTCCCCGTTGCTCACGTGGTTGAGCTTGAGCATCGCGAACAGCTTCCCCGACGCCTCGTCGGGGTCCTGGTGGTCGCGGAAGTACCCTCCGAAGGCCGTGACGAGCTTGCCGAACTCGGCCTTGTCGAACTCCGACCACTTCCAGGCCAGGGCGGCGAGGCGGACGTTCCTCGGAGGTTCGGGCAGGTCCCGGAACCAGAACCGGGTGACCAGGCCGAAGTTCCCGCCGCCGCCCCCGGTGTGCGCCCACAGCAGGTCGCGGAGGTTGGTCCCGGGGTCGTCGCGGGTGGCGACGACGAGGTCGACCGTGCGGTTGGGGCGGACGACGGCGACCTCCACGGCGTAGAGGTAGTCGACGGTGAGACCGTGCTGGCGGGACAGGAGGCCGAAGCCGCCGCCGGTGACGTGCCCGCCGGTGCCCACGGAGTAACAGGATCCGCCCGGCAGGGCCCGGCCGCTGAGCGGATAGAGGTGGCTGTAGACGTGCCAGTTGCTCGCGCCGGCCTCGACGCAGTACGCCTCGAGGCCGGGGTCGTAGTAGACGCCGCACATGGGGCTGACGTCGAGGATGACGCGGACGTCGTCGCCGCAGACGAAGTCCTCGTAGCAGTGCCCTCCGGAGCGCACGGTGATCCGGGTGCGGTCGGGGTCGGTGGGGTGCTGGTTGACCGCTTCGGAGAGCGCACGGACGGCTCCGGCGGGGGAGCCCACCAGCCGGACGTACTCGGGGCTCGCGATCCAGCGTTGGTTGAAGCCGCGTGAGAGCGCGGGGTAGCGCTTGTCCCCGGGGCCGATGGTCGTCATGGGAGGGAAGGCGTGTCCGTGGGTCATTGAGCCGCCCGAGTCGAGACGAGTACCAAGACGCGGCGGGTATACCCCACCCCCGACCGCACGAAAAGTAGTCGCGCGGAGGCTGTGGGTTACGGGCGGTGGGGGCGTCCGCAACGGGAGGGAGCCGGGCGCACCGAAACCGGCACGCGGTTCGGCGGAGGGGCCGGAACCACGAGCCGGTAGGTGCCGTCAGAGCGGGGAACACCGACCGGACGAAGGGATGCGGGGATGGAACCGGGAGAGCTCCGGCCGAGGAACCTGGGCGGATGGCGGGTGCGGACGCTGTCGGGGGGTGAGGGGGTCGAGGCCTACACGTTCCCCGACCCGCCGGGCGCGGAGGGGCGGGAAGTCGACCCGACCCACGTGTTCCCCGTGGCGGAGCGGCCCGTCCGGTGGGGTGAGGCGGTGGCGCCCGACCTCGGGCGGGCCGTGTACACGACCAGTGACGGGGCCCTGGTGTGCGTCGACCGGGCGGGCACGGAACTGTGGCGGTTCGCCCTCGGCGCCACCGGCCCGGCCGTGTGCGACTTCTCCCTCGACGCGGCCCTGGTCTGGCTGTGCCGACTGGCCGAGACGGCGTCCGACCTCGCCACCGACCAGTGGGTGGTGCTCGACGCGGCCACCGGCGCGGTCCTGGCCAGCGCCGACCTGGGGACCAGGGGAGTCTGCGCCACCCACTTCGCGCACCCGGCGGGCGCGGAGATGGTCCTGGACGTGGGGTATCCGGAGATGAGCGGCCGCCTGTTCCGGGGCCGCCCGGACGGTGGACGGATCGTCGTGGACGAGGTCCCGCTGGGCGCGGGAGCGGGGATGACCGGGGACGCGATGGTGGACCTGTCCCCGGACGGCACCCGGTTCCTGACCATGGACCAGGAACTCACCGTCCGCTCCTACCCCGACGGCGAGGTGGTCGCCACCGTGACCGGGGAGGACCTCGGCGACCCGGAGGCGGATCCGGGAGGGGAGCGGTCGGTGTCCCTCACCCCGATGCCGGGCGGCTACCTCGACGCCGGGACCGCGATCGTCGCGGCACACGTCGACTACGACGAGGAACCCGAGGACGAGGACACGGACCCCGACGAGGGCCCGCCGTACGAGTGGTACGAGACGCACCTCGTCGACACCCGCACCGGCGCGGTCCTCGGCCGGTTCGGCGAACCCGCCGCCGACGCGCCCGCGCTGATCCCCCTGGGCGACGGCTCCTGGGTCGTCCTGGACGACGAGCGGGGGCGCTGGGTGCGCCACGGCCGGTGAGCGGGGCCGTTCCGGCCCGTCACCGGCTCCGATCCCTCAGACCTCGTGCGACGCGCAGGTGCGGACCCCGCCCGCGTCGCGGGTGCGCGCCCCGGGCAGCCAGCCCGTCACGCCCTCCGCCGTGGTGACCTTGTACCAGCGGGTGGTGCTGTAGCCGCTCTCGTCGCTGATCGTCTGGCCGTCCCCGACCACGCACGCGGCGTCCAGCCGGTCGTCGTGCCACACGGCCCCGGCGCGGTTGCCCGGGTCGGCGTAGGCGGCGTACGGGTTGTTCGCCAACCGCAGCGAACACTCCGAAGTCCGCGGGGCCTGGCACGGTCCCTCGGCGTTGTAGACGGTGATCGGCACGGTGACGGGTGTCTCGGGCTCGGGGGCGGGCTCGGCGGTCTCCTCGGGCTCGGCCGTCTCGGAGGGCTCGGGGGACGGCTCCTCCGGCTCCTCCGACTCCTCCGGCTCGGACGGTTCGGGGGACGGCGACGGCTCCTCGGAGGGCTCCTCGCTCGGTTCCCGCCCGACCGGGCCGGGGCGGCGCGCCTCGTCCTCGGTCGCCTCGGTCTCCGGAACGGGGCCGGCCTCCTCGGTGGACGCCAACCAGGCGGCCATCGGCAGCGAGTCCCAGTTCCGGGCGAGCGCCACCCCGCCGAAGGCGAGCCCGGCCAGGAGCACCAGCGCTCCGACACCGGCCCCGACGAGCGTGAGGGCGCGCCTCGCCACGCCGCCGGAGGCCGCCGGGGGCTCCACGGCCCGCTCCGCGCCCGCCCGCACGCCCCGCCAGTCGCGGTCGAGCAGCGCGGCCACGGCGTCGGCCGCCGTACCGGTGTCCCGGATCGGCGCGATCGCCCGGTCGGGCACACCCGCCTGGATCACCCCCGAGACCAGCTCCAGCGCGGTCGGCCGGTCGGCGGCGTGCTTGGCCAGGGCGCGGCGGGCCAGGTCGGCCAGCGGTCCCTCGAAACCCGCCAGGTCCGGCTCGTCGCTCATCACGCGGTGCGCGACCACCGCGGGGTTCCCGGCGCCGAACGGAGGCCGCCCGGTGGCCGCGTACGCGACCAGGGCACCCCAGGCGAACACGTCGTCACCGGTGCAGACCTGTTCGCCCCGGTACTGGTCGGGGCTGATCCACCCCGGAGAACCGGCCACCGTGCCCGTCCGCGTCAGCGCGGTCTGGTCGATCGCCCGAGCCACCCCGAAATCGAGGACCCTCGGCCCGTCCGGCGCGAGGATGATGTTGGTCGGCTTGAGGTCGCGGTGGGCGATGCCGCAGGCGTGGATCTGCGCCAGGGCCTCGGCGACGCCGGCGGCGAGGCCGCGTAGCAGGGGCTCGTCGAGTGGTCCGTTCTTGCGGATGCGGGCGCCCAGCGTCGCACCGCGCACCAGGGGTGTGGCCAGCCACGGGCGGTCGGCCCCGGTGTCGGCGGCCAGGAGCGGGACCGCGCAGGCCCCGCCGACCCGGCCCAGCAGGTCGACCTCGCGGGCGAAGCGGGCCCGGAACTCCTCGTCGGCGGAGTACTCGGTGTGGATCAGTTTGACCGCCACCGGCCGCGCCTCCGGTTCGGCCGGCACCGCCGCGTACACGATGCCCATGCCGCCCGCGCCGAGCCGGGCGAGCGTTCGGTACGGGCCGATCCTGGCCGGGTCGGCCGGGGTCAGGTCCATGGCGGAGGCCGGCAGGGCGACGGAGGAGGGTGCGCTCACGGTGAGGGAGACCTTGATCGTCGGGGAGGTGCGTGCTCACATGCGGACGTCCCGGGCGGGTCCAGGCATTCCGGGGATGCTCGGATGGTAACGCGCCCCGGGGTCACGCGGGTCACTCGCACTCGAAGGTCCCAGGTGGGGACGGCGGGGCCGACGACGCCGTGGAGGGTCCCTCAGCGCTCGGCCGTGTTCGCGGCGGCGGGCTCGCGGTTCTCCTCGGCCTCCCGCTCCTCACGCGGGGCGCACAGTTCGCGGCGCTGCCAGCCCGGCTGGGCTCGAAGGGTCCACATCAGGTCTCACTCGGCTTTCCCTGGAAGTTACGGATGATCTGCTCCAGCAAGGAGTGGCGCTCGCCCTCGGCGGGCATCAGCAGCCAGGCGAGGATGTACACGAACACACCGCCGCCCAGGAGCGCGAAGACCACGAAGGCGATCCGAACGATGGTGGCGTCGATACCGAGGAAGGCGGCCATGCCGCCGCACACACCGGTCAGGAGACGGTTGGAGTCACTGCGGACGAGTCGTCCTTGGAGTTTCCCGTTCATGTCTCCAGCCTGCCTGTCACCAACGACGATTCCCATCGGGGAGAGCCCTGGGCCTCCCCTGACATCCCCCGGACCCCCCGAGAGGGGGAGGGGGCGGGGGAACGCCGACGCGCCCCGCACCTGCTTGGACGGGGGCGGGGCGTGTGTCGTTCCTGAGGCGTGGGACACGTTCGCGGCCGGAGGCTCCGCGGGACCCCGGGGGCACCTCCGAGTATTTAGTTAGTACGCTAATAGTTAGTACACAAACTAAAATCGGGCGGTGCGGGCCGCGCGTCACCGAGCACGTGACGACCGTCCCGTGGAGCCGCTCGACCAGGAGGAGACATGCGTCGGATGGAACGGACCGGGTTCCGACCGAGCGGACGCGGCCCCACCGCGTCGACGGTGTTCGCCCTGATGGCCGCTGGCGCCCTCGCGGCGTTCGCCGTCAGTCTGGGCGGGTATCCGGGGGTCGGTGCACTGGTCGGCGGGGTCGCGGTGCTCTGCGCCTGGGCGGTCGCCCTCCTTCCGTTCGGCCGCACGGCTCCGGAGGGCGTGGTGGAGCTGCGCGGTGGCCCTCTCGACGGTCACCGGGTGAGCGGGCGGCGGCTGCGCGACGCGGGCCGGCGGAACGGGATCGAGTTCGCCCACCGGAACGGTCGCGCGCGGTACGCCCCGGACGCGGACGGGCACCTGCGCCACGTGAACGACGCGGTCTGACACGGCGGAGGGGCCGTGGTCCGGTCCTCCCGGAACCACGGCCCGTGCCGTCGGCCGGTGGGCCGTCAGCCCGCGGCGTGCGGGTGGTTCAGGTCGAACGCGGGGCGCTCGGAGCGGATCCGCGGCAGCGACGTGAAGTTGTGCCGCGGCGGCGGGCAGGAGGTCGTCCACTCCAGGGAGCAGCCGTGGCCCCACGGGTCGTCGACGGTCACCACCGGCGCCCGCCTGGCGGTGACGTAGATGTTCCAGAAGAAGATCAGCGTCGAGGCGCCCAGCACGAACGACGAGATCGACGAGATCTGGTTCAGCGCGGTGAAGCCGTCCGTGGGCAGGTAGTCGGCGTAGCGGCGGGGGAAACCGGCCGCGCCGAGCCAGTGCTGCACCAGGAACGTGCCGTGGAAGCCCAGGAACAGCAGCCAGAAGTGGACCTTGCCGAGCCTCTCGTCGAGCATCCGCCCGGTGAACTTGGGCCACCAGAAGTAGAAGCCCGCGAACATGCCGAACACGACCGTGCCGAAGAGCACGTAGTGGAAGTGCGCGACCACGAAGTAGGAGTCGTGGACGTGGAAGTCGATCGGCGGTGAGGCCAGGATGACGCCGGTGAGGCCGCCGAAGAGGAAGGTCGACAGGAAGCCGATGGTGAACAGCATCGGCGTCTCGAAGCTGAGCTGTCCGCGCCACATCGTGCCGATCCAGTTGAAGAACTTCACACCGGTCGGGACCGCGATGAGGAAGGTCATGAACGAGAAGAACGGCAGCAGCACCGCGCCGGTCGGGAACATGTGGTGCGCCCACACGGTCACCGACAGGCCGGTGATCGCGATCGTCGCGCCCACCAGGCTCTTGTAGCCGAAGATCGGCTTGCGGCTGAACACCGGCAGGATCTCCGAGGCCACCCCGAAGAACGGCAGGGCCAGGATGTAGACCTCCGGGTGGCCGAAGAACCAGAACAGGTGCTGCCAGAGGATGGCGCCGCCGTGCTCGGGGGCGAACACGGACGTACCCAGCATGCGGTCGGCGCCCAGGGCGATCAGGGCCGCCGCCAGGACCGGGAAGGCGATGAGCACCAGGACGCTGGTGAGCACCACGTTCCAGGTGAACAGGGGGAGGCGGAACATCGTCATGCCGGGGGCGCGCATGCACACCACGGTGGTGATGAAGTTGACCGCGCCGAGGATCGACGCCATGCCGCTGAGGACGAGACCGAGGATCCACAGGTCGCCGCCCAGGCCCGGGGAGCGGACCGCGTCGGACAGCGGGGTGTAGGCGAACCACCCGAAACTGGCCGCGCCGCCGGGGGTGAGGAAGCCGCCCAGGGTGATCAGGCTGCCGAAGACGAACATGTAGAAGGCCAGCAGGTTGAGGCGCGGGAACGCCACGTCGGGCGCGCCGATCTGGAGGGGCACGAGGACGTTCCCGAACCCCGCGAACAGCGGGGTCGCGAACGAGAACAGCATGATCGTGCCGTGCATGGTGAACAGCTGGTTGAACTGCTCGTTGGACATGTACTGGAGGTTCGGGAACAGCAGCTCCGCGCGCATGAGCAGCGCCATGACGCCGCCCACGAGGAAGAAGGTGAACGCGGCGATCAGGTACATGTACCCGATGACCTTGTGGTCGGTCGACGTCAGCCACCGGACGGCGAGGGCGCCCCGGGGTCTGTCCCCCCGGTGGGCGCCGGTGGCTGGGTCGGCTGTGACGGTCATGGGTGACCCTCCCTGCTGGTGTCGGATGCCGGGCGGTGCTCCCCGCCGGTGAGGCACGCGCCCCGAAGATCAACTCACTAATAATTAGCGCACTAAGTATTAGGGCGCTAAGGAACAGTAGGATCATCGCATACGGTCAGACGCCGACACATCGAGGTGCCCCATGGTCGAGAAGAACCCCGACCTCCAGAACCCGTTGGCCCTCGAACACCAGGTCTGCTTCTCCCTCGCGGTCGCCTCGCGCACGGTGATCGCGCTCTACCGGCCGGTGCTCGCGCCCCTGGGCCTCACCCATCCCCAGTACCTGGTGATGCTCGCGCTGTGGCAGTTCGCCCCGCTGTCCGTCCGGGAACTGGCCGAGCTGCTCGAACTCGACTCCGCGACGCTGTCCCCGCTGCTCAAGCGATTGGAGGCGGCGGGTCTGATCCTGCGGGAGCGGCTCCCCGAGGACGAACGGCGGCTGACCGTCGGCCTGACGCGGGCGGGACGGGACCTGCGCGCGCGGGCCGAGGCCATTCCCATGCACATGATGGAGAAGCTCGGGTTGTCCCTCGAGGAACTCCAGGAGCTCAACGCCACACTCGGCCGGGTGACCAGCAAGGCCACACTCGCCCTGGCCCAGGAGGAGCGGACCTGACCGACCCGGCTTCCGCTCGGCCCCTACCGGTACACACACGCGCCCCCGCACCGGCGCCGGTACGGGGGCGTGTGTCGTTCCTCAGGCGTGGAACCCCCAGAGGGGCGGTCGAGGGCGGCCGGGCGGGTGGGCCCGAGGTCAGGCGGCCGGGACGGCCTCCTTCTCCGGGTCCGCCTGGCCCTGGTCCCCGACGCTGGTGGCCAGGGGCATCTCCTTGACGAACCAGGTGAGCGCGAAGCCGACCAGCACGATGGGCACGGCGTAGAGGAAGATCGGCGGGAGCGCCCCGGCGAACGCCTCCACGATGAACTCGCGCACCGGGCCGGGCAGGCTCTGGAGCATCTCCGGGGTCATCGAACTGATCCCGGCCTCGCCGCCCTCGAACTCCAGGCCGCCGCCCGGGAGCTCGGCCATGCGCTCGTTGAGACGGGAGACGAAGATCGAACCGAACACGGCGATACCGAAGGACGCGCCGATCTGGCGGAAGTAGTTGTTCGCCGAGGTCGCCGAGCCCAGGTCGCGCCGGGGCGCCGTGTTCTGCACGATCAGCACGAGGTTCTGCATGACCATGCCGACCCCCAGGCCCAGGACGAGCATGCCGAGGCCGTTGTAGAGGTAGGGCGTGTCCGCGTCCATCCGGGAGAGCAGCACCAGGCCCACCGCGATGACGGCGGTGCCGATGATCGGCCAGTGCTTGTAGCGGCCGGTCGCGCTGATCAGCCGTCCGGTCGTGATGGTGCTGGTGAGCATGCCGAACACCATGGGCAGCATGAGCAGCCCCGACTCCGTGGCGGAGGCGCCATTGACCATCTGGAGGAACGTGGGCAGGTAGGAGACCGTGGAGAACATCGCGATGCCCACGGTGATGCCGATGAGGGACGTGAGGACGAAGTTGCGGTCGCTGAAGAGCCGTAGCGGGACGATCGGCTCGGCCGCGCGCCGCTCCACCACGACGAACAGGACCGCGGCGGCCAGCGCGCCCACGCCGAGGCCGATGATCTGCGGGCTGCCCCAGTCGTAGGTGTGCCCCGCCCAGCTGGTGAGCAGCACCAGGCAGACGCTGGTCGCGGCCAGGAGGACGGTCCCCAGGTAGTCGAGTTTGGGGCGAGGCCCGGTCGGCTGCGGCAGGCGGATCATCGTGGCGGCCGTGACCAGCGCGATCGCGCCCAACGGCAGGTTGATGTAGAAGATCCAGCGCCAGTCCAGGTGGTCGGTGAAGAAGCCGCCCAGCAGGGGGCCCGCGATCGAGGACACGCCGAACACGGCGCCGATGATCCCCATGTACTTGCCGCGCTCGCGCGGGGAGACCACGTCGGCGATGATCGCCTGCGCGCTGATCATGAGCCCGCCGCCGCCGATGCCCTGGAGGGCGCGGAAGGCGATGAGCTGGGGCATGTTCTGGGCGAGCCCGGACAGGACGGACCCCAGCAGGAACACGACGATGGCGAAGATGTACACGTGGCGGCGGCCGAAGAGGTCACCGGCCTTGCCGTAGATCGGCATGCCCACCGTGGCCGCGAGCATGTACGCGGTCACCACCCAGGACAGGTGCTCCAGGCCGTTGAGCTCGCCGACGATCGTGGGCAGCGCCGTGGCCACGATCGTCTGGTCCAGGGAGGCCAGGAGGATGGTCAGGATGATCGCGAGGAAGATCCAGCGCAGTCTGCTGCGGCTGACGCCCTCCTCGGAGCGTTCGTGTGTGGATGGCATGGAACTCCGTTCGCCTGGAGAACGACCCCCGGGAACCCCCAGGGCGGTACGACTCCCCGTCAGTCGTCGGATGGTGCGTAGGCCTCGCCGACGTGGCGGAACGCGCTGCGCAGCACGGCGCGCACGTCCGCGACGCTCTCCCCCTCCTTGAGGTGGAGACACTTCACGGTGTGCCGCGTCACCGCCATGGCGGTCGCGGCGACCAGCTGCGGGCGTTCGTCCTCCGGGGAGGTGCCCGTCCGCTCGGCGATCGCCCGGGACAGCTCCTGCTCCACGTTGTGGAAGCGGCCGAGCATGCCGGGCACCAGCTGGGGCTCGCGTTCCATGAGCCGCTTGCGCAGGAGCATGGCCTCGCGGTGGGCGGCGAGCCCCTCCGAACTGATGAGGGAGGCGGTCAGCACGGTGATGAGGTCGTCGACGAATCCGCCGGTGGGGCCGCCCTCGACGAACACCCTCCGAACCTCTTCGTCGGGGGCCGCCGGAACGTCACCCAGGAGGGCGTCCTCCTTGGTGGCGAAGTAGTTGAAGAACGTGCGGGGGGAGACGTCGGCCTCGGCCGCGATCTCCTCCACGGTGACGTGCTCCAGACCGCGCTCCAGCGTCAGCCTGACGGCCGCCTCCTGGAGAGCGCGGCGCGTGGCCTGCTTCTTGCGTTCGCGCAGCCCCATGGTGTCCTTCCCGTGCATGCTCAATAGTTGCATGTCATGCAAGATTTCTCAATGTGTATTGTTTCACTCCGCGCAAAGGGAACGGCTCCGCCCGAGAGCGGAGCCGTCGATCCGTGCCCGGCTGACTACATCTTCGTCGTGTGCAGGGGGCGGACGTACACGACCACCCTCTCGTCCTCGGGCCGGTGCCACGGGTAGGCGTCCTTGTCGAGGTACTTCTTGGCCAGCGCGTTGATGAAGGCCAGGTCGGTGTCGTCCTCGACCCGGTCCACGACCCCGCGCACCTCCACGTACCGGTAGGGGTTGTCGGGGTCGACGGCGGAGATCGCGATGCGGTTGTCGCGGTTCAGGTTGCGCAGCTTCTGCCGGGTCCTGGTCTGGCTGAACTTCAGGAACTCCCCGTCCCAGTCGATCCAGACCGGGCTCGACTGGGGTTCTCCCTGTGGGCCGATGGTGGCCACGTGCCCGAACGCGCGCTTGGTGAGGATGTCCTGACGGTCCTCGGGAACGGCTGCCATGGTTGTGCTCCTCGTCGTCGGCTGAGCTGACGGTTCCGAGTACACCAACCGGCCGGGGAGGCACCAAGAAGGCGGAGGCGTCGGCGCGCCCTCAGGGTCGCCACGGGGTGTGAATCCACTGCACTGCACCGGCTGTGGTATCCGGTAGGATGTTGGCTTGGTGGCGTACCCCCAGGTCAACTGGGGTGGGTCACGGGGCCTTAGCTCAATTGGCAGAGCAGCGGACTTTTAATAAGCGTGGTTGCGCCGTTTGGCCGCGATGAATTCGCAGGTCAGGGCGGGTGTGCTGGACAATCCGGGCAGCCGTTCCACCTCGGTCTCGCTCGATGTGCGCTCTTCAGCCTCGCCCGTGCTTCGAGGTCCGCGAGAACCTCGTGAAGGTGCGCTCCGCGTGCGGCCGTGACGGCCCCGCCGTTGGCATCCACCGCACGGCCGCCAACGCCCACAGCCGCACTGAACCCTGGTCTTGTGGCCGGGTGCGGCCATTATGGGCTTGGTTCCCCGGAATCCCCTATCGCACCATGCGTACTGTGCTTTCATGAAGGTCCTCGACGAGTCCGTGTAGCTTCCCTATATCGAAGGATCCGTGATGGTTGACTGGGCTGCCGCTGCTACTGCTGGAGCCACCGCGATCGCCACCGCTGCCGGTACTGGGCTCTGGGAGAATGTCCATGCGGGGTTCCGAGGCTGGTTGTCCAAGCTCGGAGACACGAAGGCCGAAAAGGCTCTCCAGCGGTTGGATGCCACGGTGATCGAGATCGAATCTGCCCCCGAGGACCAGATGGTAAGGGATAAGGTAAAGGTCGCATGGCAGACGCGGTTCGAGGACTTCTTGGAGGAACTCGACGGAGATGAGCGCGATGCCCTCGCCCAGGAGCTACTTGAACTGGCGAGGCGGGCTGAGGAGGAACAAGCTCGGTCTGGGGCTGTGTCCGGGGATCACGGGATGGCAGTCAGGGGCGACGTCAACATCACCGCTCAAGACCAAGGGATCGCGGTCGCTCACAACGTGGGTGGCATCAACTTCGGAAACCCTCCCCGGCCGGGGCAGGAGTAGAAAGCGCAGTCTCCGGCTCCGGGGCAGGTCCCACACCCCAGCCTTCCGGTCTGACGGGAATGGCCGCGATCGCTTCCGGTCAGGGTACTGCGGTCAACTATCTGGCAGGAAACATCTACGCCCCCCGCTACTACGGCCACAGCAAAGTGTCCTGGCCGGTGGTGGTTGGGGTGATCCCTGCCGAGTCCGAACATTACCAGCACCGGCCCGTAGACGACCAGATCGCCGAAGCTGCGCATGACAACTCCACAGCGCTAGTGGGGCAAGTGGTGTCCGGGATGGGCGGGGTCGGTAAAACACAACTGGCCATCCACTACGTCGATATGCTGTTGAGAGACGGTGCTGTGGATCTAGTGGTGTGGATCCCGGCCGATCGACGCGAATCGATTGTGCAGACCTACGCTGAAGCCGCCCACACCGTGCTTACAGGAAGGGTGGATGAGAACTCCGAATGGGCTGCCAAACAGTTCCTCACCTGGTTACAGAACACCGATAAACCGTGGTTGGTTGTACTCGACAACCTTGACGACCCTGATCAGGCCAAGGGGCTATGGCCGCCCACACCCCGGGGAACGGTACTCGAACGACCCAGAAACCGGGTTCTGGGCAGGGCCGTGGTCACCACCCGCCGCTCTGACCTTCGTCCGCCGACCGCAGGATGGATCGTGGTCCCAGTTGACACCTATACGGCTGAGGAGGCTCTTGAGTACGTTAGGAGTGCTTTTGGAAGCATGACCGCGCCTCCCGTGAAGGAGGAACTTAACGAGCTGATCGAAGAGCTCGGTTATCTTCCGCTGGCTTTGTCGCACGTGGCCGCCTATCTCACAGAGCCGACCAACCACCTTGATTGCGCTGACTACCTGCGTCGGTTTCGTGAGGGCAAGAACGCCCTCAGTCGGCTCATGCCCCAGCAAGGGTTGCCTGAGGACTATCCCTGGACAGTGGCCACGACCTGGGCGATATCCATCGAACACGCCAATACCCTCGAACCCCAAGGGCTGGCCCAACCTCTGATGAGACTGATCAGCGTTCTCGATCCCGCAGGCATCCCCATGAGCTTGCTCACCACGGAGGCGATCCAAGACTTCCTCGCTGTTAACCTCCCCGAGCAAGAGAAAGCAGAACCGTCTGCCGATGAGATCGAAGATGCGCTAAGAGCACTGGAACGCCTTCACCTTATTTCTTGTTCCGGGCAAGGAAGCGACACTTCGATCGTGGTTCACCGACTCGTTCAGCGTGCTACGCGAGACCACCCTGACACCTGCCCTGACGACGATATATTCCACACCACCATAAAGGCAATTCGAGAGATCTGGCCCGACATAAGGATCAAGCAGAGTTCTGCCGGAGTGTGGAGGGGCAACATGATCAGACTTGCCCATCATAGCTCCTCGCTTCCCGCTAAAGAAACATTTAAGAGTATAGTCGAACTATTCGCAAGAATGGTTGATCAAGAACTCTTCTGGGAGCTGTATAGAATTCTTCTTTCTGGGATGTTGGGCAAGAATGAAGTCGCACGCATGATTGAACATCATCTTGGTGCTAGACTCCTGCGCCTGACTCTGGAGACTCCCGAAGAATTCGTCATTCGAGCCAAAGCGGCTCATGCTCAAGGCGAGAAGGGGGACCCGGAAGGGGCTTCCCGTCTATTCAGAGAGCTTCTCGATGACTGCCAAGAAGTCCTTTCCTTAAATCACCCAGACGCCATCACATTGCAAGATGCAACCATGTACTGGAACACGCGGGCGGGTGTGTAGAATACATCTTTCGACAAGGTTTCCCTGAGTTGAGGGCGGCGAGAGCCTGAGTATATCTCATAGGTCGAAATCATGAATCTGCGGATTAAAGGTCATCTTCCAATTGGTGGTCGGATCCGAGTGTGGCCTCCAAATCTATCATGTTCGCTGCTCACAACATCCCCATGATCACGGGCTCCTCATGTGTCCGGGTGTGTCCATTGGCGGGCACATCTCCCCTGAATTCTTTGTCGCGCTGTGCTGGATTGTGATTCCATGAAGGTTCTTGACGAGTTCGTGTATCTTTTCTAGATCGAAGGAGCTTTCTCTGGTGGTTGATTGGAGCGCTGCTGCCACTGCGGGAACCACAGTGATCGCTACCACGGCCGGGACCGAACTTTGGAAGGACCTCCGAAATCGCCTGAAAGCCTGGTTCACCAAACTCGAGGGAAAACGGGCACAGACTGCTCTCAAGCGACTAGATGCCACAGCCAAGGCAGGGCCCCGGAGTTCTCGCGTTTCAGATCCATACGGACTGGTCTCGGGTGATGCCGTGAAGTTCGAGGGCCTTGTCCGGGTTGGTGTGGGTTCTGCGTCCTGACTTGAGGTTCTTCCACCCTGCGGCGGTCAGCGCTTGGCGGACGATGCCGGTCAGGCACCCCAGCACGACCGGGGCGGCTCCGGTGCGGGTGCGGCGTACGTCCTCTTTGAAGGTCACGTCCCGCACATAGTGCACCTGGTTCTCCACCGTCCAGTGCCCGCGGGCGTGCGCGGCCAACTCTGGGGGCGAGACCTGGTGGGCGTCCAGGTCGGTGACGGCGAAGACCACCTCGCGGCTGCCCTTGACGGTGCCGTGCCGACGGCGGTGGCGCTCGATTCGCACCACCTGACACGTCCCGGGGAAAGCCAGCCCACCCGCTGCGGTGACCTTGACAGAGCGGCGTTCCTCCCTTCCGTGCGCGTGGGTGGGTCCCTCGGAGTGGGCCAGGGGCACCTGGCTCCAGGGCAGGGCGGCCAGTTGCTCGTGCAGGGTGGGGCGGTTGCCCTTGACGTAGATCAGGTAGTGGGCGCCGCGTGTGAGCAGGTAGGTGGCGTGGGCGGCCACGGTGTGCAGGGCGTCGGCGGTGATGAGCGCCTCCTGGAGTCGGTTGTCGTCGAGCTAGTCGAGCAGGGCGGTGAAGGCACTTGTCTCGGCGCCTTTGCTGTGGATCTGCGTGCAGGCGGCCACGGCCGCGTCGTGGTGGCGGGCGGTGTGGAAGACCACCGAGGACGAGCGTTGGCCCTTCCTAGCCCGGGCTCCGCGCTGGGTCTTGCCGTCGGTGGCATAAGCGGTGCGGCGGGGCGCCTGTGTCCGGGGGTGGTGCCTTTGTTGGTGGTGGGTGCGGCGGTGTTCGCGTTCGGGTGCTCCGGTGGGGGTGCGCGGCGAAGTTTCTTTCGGGGTGGTGCGCTGGTCCAGGACGGCCAGTCCGGCGCGGGCGAGCTGGGCGGGGGAAAGACGGGCGAGCAGGTCCCTCAGGGTGCGCTCGTCGGGGATGTGGACCTGCTGGGTGAAGGGGGTACACGGGCAGGCCCAGGGGCAGGAGGACGCGGCGGGGCGCGTTGTGGGCCCATTCGATGATGGCGCAGGTGGTGTCGTGGCCCGCGCTGGTCAGGGCGCACACGCACAGGGCGAGCAGGGCGGGCAGGCCGTAGCGGCGGCCTCGTGGGTCTCGTGGGTCGTCGATGGTGGACAGGTGGTCCATCAGGTCGGGGGTGGGTTCGCCTGCGGGGGTGGGTGGTTGCGCGGGTGGGGTTGAGGAGAAGCACGGAGTGCGGGAGGATGACACAGCGGGCATGCGGCCTTACGGATGGTGGTTTCTCGACAACTCCAGGATCCTTCAGGTCCGTGCCCGTTTTCGCATGTCAGGGGCCGGTCATACCCCCACGGCCCGCTCTTTTCCGGCCTTCGTGCGTTCTCTGGCGAACCGCGAGAACTCCGGGGCCCTGGTGGGCCCCTGTGGCCGGGTGTGGCCGTTACCGGGCTTGATTGCCCCAACCCCCTGCCACCCCGTGCGGGATGTGCTTCCATGAAGGTCATTGACGAGTCCGTGTACCTCCCCTGCGACGAAGGATCTTTCTCTGATGGTTGACTGGGCCGCCGCTGCCACTGCTGGAGCCACCGCGATTGCCACCACGGCCGGAACCGAACTCTGGAAGGACCTCCACACCCGCCTGAAGACCTGGTTCACCAAGCTCGGAGGTAGGAAGGCCGATAAGGCTCTTCAACGGCTGGACGCAACGGCGACCGAGATCGAGTCCTCACCCGAGGATCAGGGTGTGCGGGACAAGGCCAAGAGCACCTGGCAGACACGGTTCGAGGTCTTTCTGGATGATCTCGAAGATGACGAGCGTGATGCGCTCGCACAGGAACTACTGGAGCTGGCGAGGAAGGCCGAACAGGAACAAGCTGGGGCTGGTGCTGTGGCCGGGGACCACGGGATGGCGGTCGCGGGCGATGTCAACGTCACCGCCAAAGACCACGGCATCGCGGTCGCCCACAATGAGGGCGGCATCAACATGGGAAACCCTCTCCAGCCGAGGCGGGCCAAGAAGGACTAACCTCCCGCCCCGGAGAACACACCGCACCCTCCCCTCTTACCTCTGGCGAGACAGCCGTGTCCGCTTCCGGACATGGGATCGCTGTTGGCCAGCAGCAGGGAGACATATACGCTCCGCGCATTTACGTAGAGCGGGAACTGTCCTGGCCTGTGGTGGTCGGGGTGATCCCTGCCGAGCCCGAGCACTACCAGCGTCGTCCCGTTGACACCCACCTTGCCGGAGTTGCCCAGGACAGCGCCGCGGTGGTGCTGGGCCAAGTGGTCTCGGGAATGGGCGGGGTTGGTAAGACCCAGCTCGCCGCCCACTACACCCGTAGCCTGCTGGGAACGGGCCAAGTGGATCTGGTGGTGTGGGTTACGGCCGCAGACCGGGCCTCCATCGTCCAGACCTACACCCAGGCCGCCCACACTCTCCTCCCCGGCCGGGTGGCCGATAACCCCGAACAGGCCGCCCAGCAGTTCCGGGGCTGGTTACAGAACACCAGGAAACGCTGGCTGGTGGTGCTGGACAACCTCGATGACCCTGACCAGGCCCACGGGCTGTGGCCTCCCACTACGACCCAACGATTCACACCCGACAAGCTAGGAAACCAGCGCTGGTGGAAGCTCTTCAACCGGGTAGTGCGTGAATCGTCGCGAGCGGATGCGCCTCAGGGCCGAGTGGTGGTCACTACCCGCCGCGCTGATCTTCTTCCCCCTGGTCGTGACCGGCTCATTGTCACAGTGAACACATACACCCCCGATGAGGCCCTGGGATACCTCACTAACGCCCTCCAGGACCTCGCCATCGCCCCAGCGAGGGAGGATTTGCGGAATCTAGCCGAGGAACTCGGGTATCTGCCTCTGGCGCTGTCGCATGCAGCTACCTATCTCAACGACCCGACTAGCCACATTAATTGTGCCGACTACGTGCAACATTTCCGTAGTCGTAAGGATGCCCTGTACCGGCTCCTCCCTCAGAAGGGGCTGCCTGAGGACTACCCCTGGACGGTAGCCACTACTTGGGCGATTTCTATCGAGCACGCCAACACTCTTACTCCTCAAGGGCTAGCCAAGCCACTGATGCAGTTGATTAGCTTACTCGATTCCGCTGGTGCCCCACTGCAAGTATTGACAGCACCACCAGTTCTTGTCTACCTGGCAGCGTTTCATCACGAGAGCAGTAAGCCAACTGTCGAAGATGTTGACGACACACTATCTACCCTAGAACGCCTCCACATCATCGCACGTGCTCGCCGCAAGGACAGCGTTCTAGGGGTCATGAATTTAATAACTTCACATCGAATAGTCCAACGAGCCACACGAGACCACTCTGATACACGTCCAAATAAGGATTCGGCGAGCACCGCGGCCGATGCACTCATGGGCGCATGGCCTGATACAGCCCATGCCACTTCCTATGGGCAGACTCTACGATCCAACGCATTTGAACTTATCAAATATTCGAATGATCTTCTATGGGGATATTGTCCTCATGAGATATTTGCCCACCTTGGAGACAGTCTTGGAAGATCTGGATCCCCCATTGAGGCCATCACTCAATTAAAGAGCATCCTCGTAAAACTTGAAACCCTATTGCCAGCAGACCACCCAAAAATCCTACTTATTCATGAGAGAATCTCTCGCTGGGAGGGGGAAATTGGAGAACTGGCAGGCGCCATCGACCGTCTCAAAATGGTTGTCAACGAGAGATCAAGAGTCCTTGGCGCTGACCATCAGGACACTTTGGACGCTAAGTGCTACTTGGCAGAATGGCTTGCTGAAGTCGGCGATATTGATCGAGCAATTGAACTTTACTCAAGCGTCGAACGAGACTTTAGGCGCACGCTCGGAGAAAGCCATAAAGACACTTTAATTTGTCAAATTTCCCTCGTGGAAGTACAAAGTTTTAGGCTGGGCCCGAAAGAATCAGAAAAAAGACTCCGGGAGTTGACGGAACTCCTGCAGGAAGAGCTTGGTCCTGACGACCCAGAGGTCCTTTTGTCTCGGATGAGTTGGGCAGACTGCCTGGGGGACACGGGTGATTTGATTGGAGCAGTAGAAGTCTACATAGATATCCTAGATCACATGAAACGTACTCTTGGAGAAAATCACCCAAATTATCTCACTGCCCAACACAATCTATCTCTCCTGAGGGGTGCCTTGGGTGAACATGCGCAGGCAATGAGCAGTCTTTCTAGGGTCAGAGACCGTAGAGTGCGAATCCTTGAGAAAAACCATCCTGACATTTTTAATTCTATTTCTTGCCACGCAGAGTATCGAGGCATTTCTGGTGATATAGATGGTGCTATAGAATCATACTCACAACTGCTGGAGCACATGTATCGAACGCTACCTCCTGGGCATTACGAAATACTTACGGCTCGCAGAAATCTTGCTAATTGGATCGGAAAACAGGGTGATCCGAGGAAAGCTTGCAATCTACTAGAGGAGATCGCTAAAGAAATGAGCTCCACTCTAGGATGTATTAACCCAGAAACGGTGCTAGCGCGCCAGGACTGGGCTCGCTGGAGTGGAGAATCCGGTGACCCTGGGTACGCCTTTGGTGTGCTATTTCTCTTGTTTCTTGACTGTGTCAATTTCCTGGGTATTGACCACCCTGTCACCGATTCAACTATATCGATGCTTAGGTACTGGCAAGGCGAAGCTTACGGCTGTTAAGTATGCTGATATCTCTTGTTAAATGGGAAAATGTGGAGAATTTAATCCCGAAGAGACGGAAGGCAAATTGTCGCGCTTGAAATGGAGTAGGCCCCCAGGGGCTCGAACCCTGAACCCACGGATTAAAAGTCCGTTGCTCTGCCAATTGAGCTAGGGGCCCGCGATCCGCCTCGGGCCCAGGGCCCTGGCAATCGCCGGAGACCACTCTACCGCAGCAGCACGGGATCTGGGCGGTTGACCCGGGCGAGGACACACCGCCTGTCCGCCACACTGACGCCGCACCAGCTCCTACCCGTGGCGGTACACCGGCGACAGCGGAGCGAACACCGAGCACACGAACCAGGCCTGGGAGCACAAGCCCCCGTCAGAGCCGGGGCACACCCGAGTACTCCAACAGGGGCTGCGCGGCGGGTTACGCGTTCGCGCCACCGGGTTTGAGCATGGCGGCGGTGGCTTCGGCAGCTGCCTTGGCCACCTCGGGGAACACCGTTTGGTAGGTGTCCTGGGTGAAGTGGGTGGTGGCGTGACCGAGTTCGGCGGAGACCACCTTGACATCGACCCCGGCGGCCAGACTCATCGACGCCGCCCCGTGGCGTAGCCCGTGCAGATCGATCGGGGGTAGCCCCGCCGCCCGGCTGATGCGCTGGAACCAGTCCGTGACCTGGGCGGGGTGCCAGGCGGACCCGTCCTGGCGCGTGAACACCAGCCCCGAGTCGACCCAGTCCGCTCCGGCGGCGAGCTTGGCCTCCAACTGGCGGTGCCGCCAGGCCCGCAGGATCCTCACGGTGCCCGAGTCCAGGGTGATGGTTCGTTCACCTGCGGCGCTCTTGGGTGTGCAGGTGTGGGTTTTCCAGCCGAGCTGGACGATCTGGGTGCGGATGTCGATCTCGCCGTCGCCCATACGAGTGTGGGACCACGGCAGACCGACCGCTTCACCGCGCCGCAGTCCCTTGACCGCGATCAAGTGGAACAAGGCGAACAGCCACGCGTACTTGCGGGCGTGCTTGAGGAACCGGATCGTCTGGTCCGGGGTCCAGACCATCACCTCACCGGGAATGGTGCCGTCCTTCTCCCACAGGGCCACCCGGTCCGCGGTCCACACCAGTGGCTTCTTCCTCGGACATGAGGGCAGACGGGCGTGGGAGGCGGCGTTGACCACCACGGGCAGGTCCGGGCGGCGCACCGCTTCGGAAAGGGCGCTGCGCAGCGTGGCGCGGATGCGGTGCTTGGTAGACAGAGACACCACCCTCCTGCCCCGCACCGAGGCCACGACCGCCGGATCACCGGACTCCCGGCACTCCAGAATGAGTTCGTTATCCTCCTCGATCCCGGCGAACATCGCCTCCACGTGGCGGGCCTGCAGCTTGTCCAACCGGATCCGACCCAGGTGAGGAACGAGGTGGTTACGGATGTGCCCGGCGTAGGAGCGGCGGGTGTTGAGGGTCAGCGCGGGCTTGCCGTCCAACCACTCGGCCAGCCACTGCTCCACAGTGGGAACTTCGGCCCGCACGTCCACACCCACGTTGATGCGGCGTCGTACCTCCTCCAGGGCGGGGAGTGGTTCGCGGGCCTTGATCGATGCCTGGACCAGGTCAGCGATCTGCATCAGGGTTTCGGTGTCCTCCTCTGCCAGCGCGAGCAGAGCCCGGATGTGCTGGAGGGATTCCACGGCCTTGTCCTGGGAGTCCAGTCCGACCCTGCGTGCTTGGCGTCGCTTCCCCTCCCTGGTGGAGGGCAGTTCGATCTGGAACGCCCACCGTCCGTGGGTGGAGCTCCAGGCGCCGGAGCGGCGCCGCAACAGGGGGCACTTCGCACCCAAGAGCTTGCCAGTGTCCTCGTGTCGGCACCCGCACCGCTTGAAGGTGGAGCCTTCATGGGCAGCCATCAACGACCTTCTTCCTCGTCGTTTCCGTCACTGCGCGCACCGCATCCGCAACCCGCTCGGCCGATGGTGTTGGGGTCCAGACCAAGGTGGGACAACAGCCCGGCGGTAGGGATCCGCCATTGACGGCCCACCCGATAGGCGGGAGCGGGAAACTCCCGGGTCTCCAGAAGTGTGTAGACCACTGTCCGGCTCATCCCGAGAAGCCGTCCAGCCGTGATCGGGTCCACCCACACCGGCAGATGCCTGACCTTGTCCAGCGTGATCGGAGTCGTCGCCTTCACCTGTCCCACCTCCTCACCATCGTTGACATGCACGAACGTGGTGCGCGGCCCCGCACGTTGCGGGGCAGGATGCATCCACGCTCGACCTCGCCGAGGTGGTCAAGCGGATTCGCTATGTTCGCCAGCGGTTTCACGCTCCCCCGTTCACCACCCGACCGATTTGGGTGGTATGTCGTTTTCCCTGGTCGGGCCCGTAGGCGGCCTGTGTCGTCCCCGCGCCCCCCGTCCGGGGGTCTGGGCCAGCCCGGGGCGGTGGGGCCGACGTGGGGCGGTACAGCGCCCCACGTCGGCCCCGGTCCCCCAGCCGCTCCGCCCGCGACCGCCGGGGCGTGTTCCCCGCCCCCGGCGGTGGGTGTGGGTCAGTCCGGGCGGACGTGGCCCGTGTAGGTCAACCACGCCCGGTACTGGGCGCGGACCTTCTTGGGGATCGCCACCACCCGGTACCGAGCGCTGCCACGAACGTGTTCGACCACAAGGTGCTCCCCCTCCCAGGTGGGCATCGCCCCCAGCACGGCACCGACGCGGGAGACCTCGGCGAAGGCTTCGGAGTCGTGGTCGGTGCGTGGGAAGTAGGCCAGGTCCACGCTGGTGTGTGGGCTGATCGGCAGGTCCGGGTGCGCTTCGAGGAAGTCGGCCAGCTCCCGCAGGTCCGCGATGACCTGGGAACGCCGCTCATCGCTGGCGGCGTCGCTAAACCGGCCGGGGACCTGGCTCTCGTGAGAGGCGAGGTCGTTGTGGTGGTGGGTCATGCCGCCTGGGCCTCCTGTTCGCTCGTGGGGTTGGTGAACACCAGTGCGTCCTCGTGCTGGATCACGTGCACCGGAATGCCCGCCTTGCGCAGGCGGCGGGTCTCGATGATCTGGAAGAACGACCCACGGGACACCAGCTCCCCGTCGCGCAGCGCGCACAGCAGCGCCACGCACCGGTCGATCTGCACCAGCCCCGCCCGCCTCCCTGCTTCGGCCACCTGGCCGGGGAAGTCGACCAGGCGGCCTTCCTTTCGGTAGGGGCGCGTGGTGACCACGACCACCCCATCCGGCGCCAGCAGCGGGCGGCACGCCGCCAGGATCCGGGCGAAGGAGCCCAACAGGGCTTCGGGTTTTTGGTAGGCGAGGTTGGCGACCTTCTCGTCCCGGCCCCGGGCGTAGGTGTGGGCGTACTTCTCCACCGCGGCGGCGCCGTCACGGCGGGACCGGACCTGGCCGTGGGTCATCGACCCGTACGGGGGCGAGGTCAACACCAACCGCACCCGCCCCGTCAGAGGTGAGTCAGCCAGTTCGGTGGCGACTGCGGCACCTTCTCCGGTGTGCACCGTCCCTTGGCCGAGTGCCCCGGTGACGGTGGCGGTCTCCAGGTTCAGCCGGGCGGTGGAGGCCCACTTGGGCTCCAGCTCGATGCCGACCGCGTCGCGTCCGAGGTGGACGGCCTCGATGAGGGTGGTGCCGATCCCGCACATCGGGTCCAACACCACCTCGCCGGGGCGGGTGTAGGTGCGGATGGCGTGTTGGGCGATGGCGGGCAGCATCTTGGCGGGGTGTTCCACCGACAGTCGCGAGTACCTCCTTCCCCGCTGCTGGCGGGCCTGCTGCTGCCCCGTGATCCACACCGACCAGCCCGCCCCCGCGAGCTGGTCCTGTTCGCCGAGGTGGTCATGGCCGCGGTCAGCGAAGGTGAGGTCGTTGTCGTAGTGATCCTGGGTCATGCGTCCACCTCCCCACGGGTGGCCGCAGTAGTGGTCCGGTACCGCTTCGGGAGCCGGAACACGGACACGTTCAGGTGCGCGGGCGAGGTGATGGAGGCCGCTGCTTCGGCGACCGAGGCCGGCAACCCCGCGTCGACCTCGTCCTCGCCCAGATCGGGATCCGGGTCGAGGTCGCGGCTTCGGACAGGGATGGTGGCCCCGAGTCCGGCTTCGCAGATCGGGACGGTCACCGCGATCACGTGCTGCACATACACCAGCCCCGCGCACGCGGCGGCCCGCACCACCCCGGGGGCGGGATCCACCACCTCTCCGGTGGGGGCGTGGCCGATGGGGGTGATGACGGCGACGATCCCGCCCGGGCGGGTGATGGTCGCGGCGAAGGTCACCCGCGCCCGGGTCCGCCGATCACGGCCACGAGGGTCTTCACCGACGACCACGGGCAGGACCGTGACGGCCAGGTCGGCCCAGGCCACACCGAACACCGTGACCTGCTCGCCTTGGTCGTGGGCGGTGCGGGCGGGCACCTCGGCGGAGCGCCCCCGCAGCTTCGCGATCGCCGCCACCCGCCCGGGGGTGCCGGTCAAATCGGCGACCACCTGCCCGGGGCGCGTGTACTCGCCTACCAGGCGGTGCGCCAACCGGTCCGGCACCACCTCCCCGCCCGTTCCCGCGTCGGGTGCGTGGTGTGGGGTCGGTGCGCACGGCCACACCGCCAGCGGCGGTCGGCCCGTGGGGGTGTCGTAGCTCTGGTGTGTCATCAGGTGCACCCTCCTTCTCTTTCGCCCTGATGACCTCCTAGGAAGACGCCCCCACCGCGAATGCGACACCGGCCCCGGAAAAGTTCGCAAGAAAGCTGAAGGCCCGGGACCCACACCAGCCAGGCGCTGGTGTGGGTCCCGGGCCTTCACCCGGTTGTGTGTGGTCGCCTCAGTCGCCTGTCCGGTGGAGGCGGCAGGGGCACCCGGCCTCCTGCAGCACGTCCCTTAGCAGGAGGGGCAGGGGGAGGGCGATGATCACCGCGAGGTGGTCCAGCGGGGTGCCGTAACAGCACCGGCCGGTGGCCGCATCGTGCACCGCGAGGTGGTGGCCGCACGCCCCGCACACCGTCCCCGGGCCGGTCTCCTCCCGGTGCACGACCCCGGGCCACCGGTTCTGGACGTAGTAGGTGTGCAGCAGCCGGTGGGTGCGGTTGACGACCCCCACCAGGGTGACGGTCACACACAGGGCGGCCAGGGTGGCGGTGTACTCCCATTCCACACAGCCGAGGTCGGGCCAAGGCCACACGTCATCAAACACTTCATACTCCCTAGGGGTATTTTGAAGGTGGGGGTGTGGGATCGTGTTCGCCCACACCCCCGGGGCGGGTTGTTAGTTCGCGGCCTTGGCGGACCGGTAGCGGCGCGGGCGGTCGCCGGTCTGTACCGCGTGCCCCTCCTTGGCCAGGCGGGCGAGGTTGTTCTGGATCGCCCCGATCGACCGGCCCTGCAACAGGTGGCTGATCATGGTGGCGGTGAACTCCTCACCCGGGTCGGAGTCGAGGATGGCGCGCACCATCAGCTTCAGTTCGCCGGGGGCGAGCCGGGTCGACCCGCTGACCGGGTTCACGTCCTCTGCCGCCGTGGTCACGTGGGTTCGGGGCGAGGCCGTCCGGGGCTGGGGCGGGGTGGCCGGTGCCGGGGCGGGCTGGGTCGGAGCGTCCGGGGTGCGCGAGGTCGTCGTGGCCACCTCCTCGACCGGGCCCTCCTCCGCGTGCGCCGTCGACACGAAGTCCTGCGCCCTCACCTCCGGGGCAGGCGTGACCGGGGCGGAGGCGGTGTCCGCCACGGCTTCCGGTTCTGCGGGTACGGCGTCGACCGAGTCCCCTTCGTGGTCCTGGGCCGGGGAGGTGTCCTCACTGTCGGTGGTGTCGGCGTCGGTGGAGGTGGCCGCCTGCCAGGTGTCGGGCAGGCGGCGCTGTCCGTCCCGTCCGCCCGGGGTACGCACGGCCAGCCCCTCCTTCTCCAGACCCGGGAGGTACTTGCCCAGGGTTGACCTCGCGATCCCCGCCTCCTCGGCCAACGCGGTGACGGTGACGGGTTCGGGTGCCTGGGCCAAGGTGGCCAGGATGAGGTCGCGGGTGCGGGTAGCAGAACGGCGCGGAGCCGACGCGGTGGTGGTCATGGCAAACGGATCCCTTCGCGGAGCAGCGGTGTGTGGTGGGGGTCGCCCCGCCTCGTGCGGGGCGACCCGGTAGAAAGCGGTGGTCAGGTGTGGGTGCGGCGCAGGTGGGCGTCCACCTCGGCCCGTACGCGGTGGGCGTGGGAACTCGCGGTGAACTGGTTGCGTAGCGCCTTGGGCCACCCGGTCACGTGACGCCCCTGATCGGTCACCTTGATCAGGGACAACCCGCCGGTGGCCTCCTGGAGGGGCATCTTCACGGTGACCGTGACCGTCGGGTTGGCGCGGTCGACATAGCGGTCAACCACCATCCGAGTCGTGGGCCGCTGGTAGATGCCCGGGTCGGCGTACCGGTGGTAGTAATGCGGGACGGCGGTCAGGTCGAACCCGTAGCGCTGCATGTGTTCGCGCATGCGTGTGACGACGAACCCGGTCCCGGCCAGGTCCTCCAGGCGCTCGGTCATGGTGTCCCAGGTCGATTCGTCGACCGCATCCACCAGCTTCTGCCAGCCCCGGTCGGCGTACTCGGCGGTGTAGTGGGCGAGGTTGACGACCAGGTCGTGGTAGCCGAACACGATGAAAGAGGTCTGCTGGGCCGGGTCGAGGGTGCGGGCGTGAGTGACGTAGTAGTCCCGCTCATACAGGTCAGCGATGATCACCCCGCCCGGACCGATCCGATCCAGGGTGCGCAGCATCCGGCCGGTGATCTGGGCTCCGGCGAACCAGTCAGCGATCGTCACATGAGGTGTGTTCTCGAACACGGTGAGTCCCTTCGTGTGGGCGCGCCGAACCACACGCTCGGCACGCGGTTATGGGGTAGGAGGGGCCGCCCCGCCCCTCAGAGGGGCGGCCCCGGGTGGTGTCAGCGGGCTAGGACTCCAGGCACGGCAACACCTCGCGGACCGTGTCGTGCAACACCTCGGCGGTGGCGTCGACGCTGTCGGCGGTCAGCTCCCCGGACCCGTGTGCCAGCGGTCGGGTGTAGGCCTGGTACACCTCGAGGGTGAAGGGCAGGGGCGGCGGGCCGAACGCGGCGGGGAACAGGTTGAGCGTCACGGCCATGTTGGGCGTGTACACGTAGGAGTCAACGACGGCCCCGTCCTCGCGGAACCAGGAACGGGCGTTGATCTCGAACCCCTGGGCGCGCATGGCCTGGCGCATCCGGATAACCACCGGGTCGACCCGTACGGTGTCGGCCAGCCACTCGTCCATCATGTCCAGGACGGTGTGGTCGACGTTGTGGGCCACGTCCTTCCAGGTGAACCCCTCGGGCTTGGTCAGGTCGGCGACCAGGTCGGCGTAGCCGTACACGATGAAGGTCGACTGTGAGGCCGGGTCCAGGGAGCGGGAGTTGACGACCCGGTAGCCTCGTCGGGGCACGTCGGCGACGATCACCGCCTGGCGTCCCTTGGCGTGCAGCTTCTTGAGCAGGCGCTCGGTGATGTGGGCGTGGGCGAACCATTCCCCGGCGGTGTCGGTGGTGATTCCTGCGATCACGGTGAGTCCCTTCGTGTGGGCGCGCCGAACCACACGCTCGGCGCGAGATACATGGGTGGGTGAGGCCGCCCCGCCCCGCCCCTCCGGATGGGGGCGGCCCCGGATGGTGTGTGCGCGGTTAGGGGCGCAGGTCCAGGTGGGCGCGGGCGCGCATCGGGGCCTCCCTGACCGGGTCGGGCACCCCGGTGCGGGTCAACGGCACGGGCCAGGCCCCGACCGGCTGGCCGTGGTCGAACATGGTCAGCAAGGCCCGGCCTCGGGTGGAGGTGTACTGCACCGCGCAGGTGGTGAACGTGATCCTCGGGCGGTCGCGGAACGTGTAGGTGTCGGTGACCGTGGTCAGACTGCTCTGGGTGCGTTCGTAGACCGGCCGGCGGTTCAGGTTCATCCCGTGCAGGCGCATGTCGTCGCGCAGGGCGCGGATGAGGGTTCCGGTGCGCAGGGACCGGTGGGCCCAGGAGTCCAGGCAGTCCCAGGTCTGCTCGGTCAACGCGTGGGCGATCTCGGCCAGGTCGCCGTCGTAGTGGTCCAGGTCCCCGGCGAGGTCGCCGTGGCCGTAGAGGATGACGTTGGCGCGGTTGCCCGGGGCGAGCATCTGGGCGCGGGTGGTCTCGATGACGTTCTGGTTCAGCCCGGCGGTGATCAGGGTGCCCGGACCGGCGTGGCGCAGGTGGTCGAGCATGTCGGTGGTGACCTCCTGGTCAGCGAACCGGTCACGCATCGTACGAACAATGGACACGGTGAGTTCCCCTTCGTGGGCGCGCCGAACACAGCGCTCGGCGCGAGGTGTGTGGGTGGAGGGGGCCACTCCACCCCCGTCGGTGGGGTGGCCCCGGAGGGTGTGGTGTGGTTAGCCGTTCAGGTCCAGGGCCTGCCAGACCGTGCCCGCGATCAGGTCCGAGACCGCCCGGTAGGTCAGCGTTCCACCGGTGTCCAGGGCCAGGTCCGCCACCGGTCGCGCCTCGTCGATCGGGTCATAGCTGAGGATCCGGGTCGGCCCCTGAAAACCCCAGGTGACCGTCACCTCCGCGATCCGGTCACATCCGGCCAGGCGGTAGTAGTCCGTCATCCGGGGCAGTCCCCGGGTGTGCGGCTCGATGGTGGGGGCCGCCGTCAGGTACACACACCAGTCGGCCAGGTGGCCGCGCAGGTCCTCACACATCAGGTTCATCGCGCGGACCTCCGGCCACGTGGTCAGCCAGTCGGTGGCGATGTCGGTCAGGTCCTCGGCGAGGTCGTCATCGGTGGCCTCGGTTCCCTGTGCCGTGTAGAGGTCGGCCAGCTCGCCCAGCCCGCGCTGGGAGGTGATGATCATCCGGGTCGGGACGATCGCCTTGCGGGGCAGGACCGCCTCAACGTTGCCCGTGTCTTCATCCCAGGTCAGGCACGTTCCGGGCGCGGCCTCGCGCAGGGCTGCGATGTGGTCAGGCGTGATGTGGATCGGCGTCCGGTAGGGCATACTCGTGCTCACAGCACACTCCTTCAATGGGTGTTGTGTTGGGCCCGCATCCACCCCGACTCGGGTTGGTAGTTCGTGCCGGGTGGGCGCGGGTGTTCGGTTCGGCCCCGGGCGGCGGTGCGCTAACACCGCCGTGCGGGGTCGGGCTACAGGCCCCTACGCGGGCCGGGTTCGTAGGTCCGGTGGGCGTGCAGTTGGAACAGCACGCTCCCGAGGTCCTCGCGGTACCGTTCGGCCCGGGCGTGGTCCTCACCCGCCCGTCGTGCTGCCGGGCTGGCCGGTTGGGTGCGGTGCAGATGCACCGCCCGCCCCCGTGCGGCCAGCTCCCGACCGATGGCCTCCTCGTAGTCGGTGGCCAGCTCCCGGGCGCGTTGGGCCCGGGCCCGGTTGGCCAGCTCGGCGTCCGTCGGCGGTCGGGGCGGTGCGAATACTCGCCCCGCTATCACCGCGATAGCGCGCATGGTGCGCATTAGGTAAACCCCCTAGAATTGCCGGGTGTTTGCGTTTGGCGGTCCGAGGTTCACTTGGTTGACCGGTGTTTGTCAACTCGTGTCGCGAACCTTTTTCCACCCCCCCGGGAACGGTGTCCGTTTCCGGGGCGGAACCCAAGGTGAACTTGGGTGGCGCGGGTTTGTCAACTCGCGTCGCGGAAGAATCTTCCGCCCCGCCCCGGGCGGGTGAACCGCCCCGGGGAGCACGCCAATAGGAACTTGGGCGGGGAGGGGTTGTCAAACCGTGGCGCGGGCTTTTTCGAGGAAACTTTTCGACGCGCGACCACAGGGAAGAACCGCGCGTGCGTGAGGGCATCCGCCAGGCGGGGGTGGGCGATCATGATTTTTATGCGCACCGCCGGTCTGGGTGATCATAGAAAAGGCACACAACGGGCATTGTGTGCCTGTGGTTGTTTTTATGAGTAGTGGAGGCTGGGAGGAGGAGGGAGGGGTGGGTGGGGGAGAGAAGGGGGCGGAGCGGGGGCCGGGGCGGGCCGAGCCCGCCCCCGTGAGAGGAGGGGGCCGCCCGCCCCCTACGTGAAGATGACTACCCACTGGGTATAAGTCTGGCTGCTCACCTCATGCTCACATGCCGCTTGACCTGCGTAGACATCTACCCTGCCGCCCGCCTGGTTCGGAGAGGGAATCGGCTTACGGTTTGGAGTAGTCGCAGGAGTAGTCACAGGACACCCCAACGGAGTACGTTCTCAGATGCCGGACTCAGGCGCTGGAGGACGAGCTCGCACTGAGAAGGTTCTCCAGGAGGCGCCCGCTTTCTGCGCTCGGTTTCCTCTTGATCCTATGCAGAGATGCCTCGAGCTCCCGGAAGGTGCGCTGCACAAGATCAGATCGACCCAAGGTCGCATAATCCTTCATGATTTCCTGATGGATCGGCTCGTTGAACTCATCTATGGTGCGCGCCCGATCCATAAGTGACAATCGCGCATTCACGTCATCGGACTGCTTCGCGAGCAGCACTAGCGAATTGAAGCAGAGCGACATGTAGCGCGCCCGGTAGTCGGTGAACCACTGTTCGTTGACGTCGGACAGCAAAGGCCTCGCGCATGCATTGACAACTAGCTTCAGGGCGTCTTCGGGGGTATCGAAGCCGGACTTCTCTATCTCCCTTCGGATTTCCTCCACCTGCCGGACGTCGACATCAAAGATTCCGTCCTTGAGGAAGTACCGTCCGTGCTTCTGCGGGATGACGTTGTCTTGGGTGTCCAGGGCTTCGCGGAACACAGATCGCAGCGCCGAGACGGCATTGTATCGATCCTTCTTGGCCTTCTCCGCGCTCTTGTCCGGAGACAGGACCTCGGAGAACTCGGTTTCGGGAAGGCCCCCTGGTCGTAGCGCCAGCATGGCGAGCAGCAGCCGGGCACTGGACCGGATGCCCCTCAGCACGTCGCGGCCGTCCACCTCGCACACCAGACGCGGCGCGAACAGCCGCACCTGGACCTTGGCGGGGGCCTCGGGCTCCGCGGGGGTCAAGGGCGGAGTGGAGCGCGACGCTGTGTGTTCCGCGGGTTCGGCGATGTCATCGTGTACAGGGGTTTCCTGCTCGTCCTCGGCGAGCGGCTTCGGAGTCGGGGTCACCACGCGTGCAGGGGCAGGCTGGTCCTCGGTTACGCGAGGTTGACCAGGGTGCTCACAGTCGACCGTGGCCTTGGCGTGGTTCGTGTGGCCGAGCACGCACACCACCACCTTTGAAGAAGAGGCCAGGGGCGCGAACAGGGTCTCGTCACCGTCGAGGTCGGTGGCGTCGAGCATGACCAACCACGGTCCGGATGGGTTGGCCTTGTCGTCTGGGGGGTCGAAGTCCTCACCGTCGTCTCGTGCGGCGGCGAGCAGTTCCGCCTCCACGATGATCTGCGCTTCGTGGGCATCGGCGGCCACCTCAACTCCTGAAAGCGCTTCAGGTAGCGCTCCGTCCAGGGCTGTCTTGGCGGTAGGTGTGAGCACCGTACGCCCGGCTCCGTTGTTGATACTCATGGCCGCCAGGGTGTTCCGTGCGTGTGCACCGGTGAAAGCGAGTATCCCGGTACGACCGTCCACACGGGTCGTCTCGCTGACGAGGACATAACCGTCCGCATCGATGACCCCACGCCTCAGTCCGTCCGGGTCTTCCCACTGGAGATCACCTGTGTGGGACCCCGCCTTTCGGAGGTCGTGTTCTGGGGCCTCAAGGGTGAGGGGGTTCGTTCCGGAACCGGCTGGTCGACCGGACGAGGCCGCGCCTCGGCGCCGTCCGACCGCATAGCCGACGCCCAGGCCCACAGCCCCGGTCAGGGCCCCAACGCCCACGAGGCTGTGAGTGGCGTGGCCCGTCACACCCGTGCTGGGCGTCCCTTCACCCGCCTGCTCCCCGGCAGGGGGTCCCGCTGCGTCCTCCTCCTGCTTGGGTTCCGCAGAGGGAGTGGGGGCGGGTGTTTGACGTTGCACGGTGTAGGTGATCTCGACGCGGCGGTGCTCCGCGTCGGAGGCCGCAGGGTCCGCGGGTGGCTGGGTGGAACCCACACCGTTCGTCTGGATCTCCACCTGGTCGCCCAACTGTTCGCTCAACAGATCCGCGACCGCTTCGGCCCGCAGCTCCGACAGCGTCAGGTTGTATGACGGGTCGCCATGCGGGTCGGCGTGACCCGTGACGACGACCGGCACACCGGGCTTGCCGCAGTCCCTGATCAGGGCGATGGTCGATTCCAGCGAGCTGGTCATGGACGAGGTGAGTTCGGCTGAGTCGAACGCGAACCCCGCCAGGGTCCGGGCCCGGTCGAAGACCGTCTGCTCTTCCACCCGGTTCGCGCATGCCTCCGGTGACGCCGACATCGGCGCGGGTTCTGGCTCTGTCACCGATCGCTCCGCCACGGTGTCCGTCTGTGCGCTGGCCACCGCGCTTGCGTTGACGGCGGTCGTGCCGCTGGAGAGCAGGACCCACAGCAGGCGCACCAGCCCGACCCGAGGTGCCAGTCCCCGAACCAACGCGATGACGTCGAGCGCGACGATGACGAGGTGGGTGACCCACACTCCCCACAGAACGACGATGAGCGCGGCGATCACGACCTCGTCCGGGATACTCCCTCCGCGCAGGTATTGGAGGAACCACGTCCACGTCGTGTGTTCGCCCAGTGGCCAGTCCAACCGGGTCGCCGCGAACGGTGGGAGTACGAGGAGTACGACTGTCACCAGGGCTTCACCCGCGATGCTCCAGAGGCTTCGCCGCATACGTTTCCCTTCGGTTCTCCGTTGGACCGGATCCGGATGTGTGTGCCGTACCGAGTTGTCGGCGCTATCTCGGTGGCAGCGCGGTCGCGGTGGCCTGTGCTTCGATCACACGAGCGCCGATCGGCAGCAGGTCGGGGGAGTAGGTGACACGGGCCAGGACCACGACCCGGTCGCCGTCGACGTACACCCGTCCCGTGGCGCCTTCGGAACGGAGGTGGCCGCTTGCGGCCTGTCGAGCGCCGTCGTCGTCCATGACCGGCGAGCCGCGGTTGATGGTCGCGTTCGTGTCGAGTTGGTGGGTGCCCGCGCGTGCGGCCTCGTGCGCGGCCGTCATCAGGTGGGACTTGACGACGAGCATCTGTCCGGTTTCCCAGACGAACGCGAACACGATGGCCACGACGGGCATGAGCATGATGAGGAACACCGATGCATGGCCGTCGTCCCCGAGGTGGCGCGTTCGACGTCCGACATTCGTGATCTCTGCTGTCATGGGACCTGCTCTCGGTGGGGATCGGTTGACGAGACGGCCGTGGCTCGCAGGGTCCGCTGGCCACCGAATCCGCCCAGGTCCACCACGCTGACCGTGCACGCCACCTCCACCTGTGTGGGGCCTCCCGACGCGAACCGAGCCGTGTCGACCGCGACGGTGAACGGTGCGCAGACCACCCCTCGATCGGCCAGTTCCCGAACGGCGGCAGCGCGAGCGTGGGTGCGGGCGGCGGACACGTCTCGCTGAAGGGACGCGGACCTGGCCGCAGCGGCAGCGGCGTCCTGGGTGATCAGAGCGGCGGAGACCTGACGCCCCGCGATCACCATCAGCACCAGGGCCAGTAGCACCACGGGGACCAGGAGCACGAGTTCCACCGACGCGCTCCCCGCATCCCCGCGATGTCGAGCGCGGATCGCACGCCGAAGATGGACGGTCATGGGGTGAGACGCTCGACCGGGCCGGACACCTCAGAGCTGACCGGCATATCCATCCCGGGAACCAGGCCCACAACGTTCCCCGTCACCCTCACCCGGGCCTGCTCCGACGTGCGGTGGACCTCCACGTCCATCCCTTCGAGCACCCCACCGCCCAACTGACGCTGCGCCTGCTCGGCCCGTTCGTACGCGGAGGCGGTGGAGCCGTCGAAGGCGCGGGCCGAAGCCAGGGCTTGGGAGGCGATCGCTCCGGCGCGGTGCTGGGCGTGAGCCCACATCCCCGCCTGCACCACACCGAGCACCATCACGAACACGACGGGCAGGATGAGGATCGGCTCCGCGCTGCCCCGATCACCCCGCTCTCCGCGGCACCGTTCGCCGAGAAGCAGGGGAAGCGGAGACCTCATCGGTTCACGCCCAGGTTGACCGACTCCGCAGCCGTGGTGAACTCCTTGGTCAGGATCCCGCCGACCACCGTGGCGATGGTGATCGACACGAGGATGATCAGGATCCAGTCCGTCGTCGCCGACCCCGCATCGGATGTGGCCGTGCGTGTCGGCCCCATCCATATGCGTGCACACCTGTGAGCGCGCCGAAGACAACCCTTCACGGGGACTCCTTCTCGTCTAGAAGCCAGCCATCACCTGGATGAGGGCGGCGTAGCTGATCAGCAGCAGGAACCCGGCCACCAGGCCCATCGTCGGGAGCGTCATGCGCTCGGTGGCCGCGTGCGCGGCGGCCTCGGCCTCAGCCAGGCGCCTGGCTCGCAACGACGACGCCTTCGCCGTCAGCGAGGAACGGGTGCGGGCGCCCGAGGCACCGCCGCCCCGGAGGGATGCGGCCAGTTCCCGGAGTTCTCGTACCCCCGTCTCCTCGGCGAGGCTCTCCAGCCCCTCCCACACGGGTCGATGCCGCAGGGTCGCCGCGTGCACGGCGTGGCGGATGCGGTCCGGCGTGGGGCCGGTCCCGTACGCGAGCGCCGCGTTGAGCGCTCCGGTGGTGCCAGCACCCGAGGACAGGCCCATCACGACCAGGTCGGCCAGTGCCGACGTGGCGGCTCGCAGTTCGGCACGGTTCTTCGCCGCCGCTTGGTGGGCGGCCAGGTCCGGAGCCAGGAAGCATGCCCCCGCGACCCCAGCGGCGAGCACCCAGGCCGTCAGGGGTAGGGGCAACAGGGAGCCGCCGACCGTGGTCACCACCGTGCCCAGGAGCACGCCGAGGACGGTGGCGGCGGCCTTCTCCGCCCGGTAGGCGTCCACGGACACCTCGGCCACGGCGAGTGTGCGTCGGGTCTTCGCACCGGGAACACCAGTGCGGGCCAGGAGTTGGGCCGGTCGGTGCCCGAGCCGCTGAGCCCATCCACCACTCGGCGCCACCTGAGGCTTCGGGGCGGATCGAGGGGTGAGGCGTTCGATCAGGGTGGGACGGCGCATTCCGTAGGCGGCGGTGTACACCCCGGCTCCGACCAGGGCCCCGGCCATGGACATCACGAACACGCTCATGAGACACCTCCCGGCCCAGAACCACCCGCGATCGCCAGGCGGAACGGGCGCGGTTGCGTGGGCGGTGCCGCCAACCGCCCGAGCCAGAGGAAGGACGCCGTCCACAACCCACCCGCCATCGCGAGGACGGCCTGCCCGGAGACCGTGCCCACCGGAGCCAGGAACGACGGGTTGAACGCCACCATCCCCAGAAGCATGAGCGTGGTGGCTGCGGTGATGATCCGCACCGACGAGCGCACCCTGGCCCGCGACGCCGACACCCGGGCCACGGTGACGGCCCGTTCCCTGGCCGCCTCCGCCAACCGCGTCAACGTCCCGGCCACGTCGCCGCTCTGCGAGGACGCCCCCATGCTCAGGGTGATCGCGACCAGATCCCCCAGGTCGGAGTTGACGTCCCGGGCGAAGACCGCCGCCGCGTGCTCCATCGACTGCCCCGCTCGAAGCCGTGCCTCCAGGTCTTGGACGCGGTTGCGGATCAAATCCGGGGCGATGGGCACCGTCGCCGTGATCGCCTGGTGCAACCCGGAGGCACCGGTGATCATGTCCCGAAGCTGCTCCGCCCAACAGGCCAGGGCGTCAGCGATATCGGCTTCGGCCCGGGTACCGGTGTCGGGGCCGAGCAGAGTCGGCATCCACCACCCAGCCGCCGCGGCGAGCACCACCCCAACCGGCCAACCCGTCACCACCCCGACCAGCGCCCCAGCGGCGATCGCCCCGGCCGCGCGCAGCCACAGCCCACGGCGGACCAGGACCTTCACCCAGCGACGCGGAACAGCACGAGCCGCACCCCAGGGGAGGAGACGCATCGCGTAGGCGGCGCAGGCGATACCGGCTCCACACAGCGCGCCGGCCACGGCCAGGCCGCCGACCTCCCCACTCCACCACGGCGTCACTGCGCCCACCCCCGCAGCGTGTGTCCGGCCCGGCTCAAACGCTCGCCGACCAGTCCGCTCGGGACGCACACGACCGCACCTGTCGGGTCGTCGACGGCACGTGTGTAGACCTCGTTCGAGATGACCTGTTCGCCCTCGGAACCGACCACCTCGCGCACGCTGGTGACGACCCGGTCCCCGTTCGGGGCCGTGTCGATGTGGACGACCAGGTGCACCGCCAGCCCCACCAGGGACGCCGTCGCCGACGCGGTCATCCGCTCCGGGGCCTGTGCGCAATACGTGGCCAGCTTCGTGAACACCTGCTGGGAGTTGGACGCGTGGATGGTGGACATCGACCCGTCCGTGCCCATCGACATGGCGTTGAGCAACGCGAGAGTCTCCGGGCCCCGGGTCTCCCCGACCACCACCCGGTCCGGGCACATCCGCAGTGCGGCCCGCACCAACTCGGCCAGGGTGACCTCCCCGACGCCTTCGACGTTCGCGGGACGGCCCTGGAAGGCGACCACGTCCGAGCCGGGCATGTGGCGGTGCAGGCCCAGCTCCAGGGAGTCCTCGATGGTGATGATCCGTTCACCGTCGAGCAGACCCAGCAGGGACCGCAGCAGCGTCGTCTTGCCCGCGTTGGTGGCTCCGCTGATGACGACGTTCAGACGGGCCCGGACCGCCGCGACGAGCAGGTCGTGTGCGGCCTGATCGACCATTCCCGAACGCGCCAGGTCCTCCAGCCGCAGGTAGCGGGAGGGGTGGCGGCGGATCGTCACGGTCGGCCGGGCCGCCACACCGGGCATGACGGCTGACAGCCGCGCGCCGTCTGGTAGCTCCATCGACAGGATCGGTGCCGCCACGTCGAACCGGCGCTCCCCGCCCGGTGCGCGGGCGGCGATCCGCTGCACGAGCGCGACGAGGTCGGCGTCGGTGTCCACCACGGCCGCGCGACGTTCCCGCTGCCCAGCACCGAGGTCCACGATGACCGGGTCGTCGCCCATGATGTGGATGTTCTCCACCTCGGGGTCAGTGAGTAGTTCCTCCAACGGCCCGAGCCCCAGAACGTGATCCAACACCAGTTGGCGCAGCCGGGATTCCATGGACAGCGTGAGGGGGCTCCCGCCCTGGACCAGGTTGGTGCGTACCCGCTCCGCCAGCAGCGCGTCCACGAGATGCTCCACCTGATCGGCGTCGGTCGCTTCATCGGGACTGGTGATGAGCTGTTCGGTGACACGGCCGGCCAGAGCCAGCGCGGTCGCACGCAAGGACGCCTGATCAGGTTCATCGTCGGGGACCGGGGCCACGTGCGGCACACCGTTCATCGTCGTCATGCCGCGCTCACCGCCATCGTGTGTCGTGACGGTGCTTCCAGGCCGATGCCGGAGAAGTCGTCGCACAACTCGGCGAGCCCCTTGGCGGTCCTGATCAACGGCACCCACTCCAGGTCGTCGGGGTCGTTGCGTTGGGACCACCACGCGGCCACGCGATCCCTCCAGCGGTGTGGTGGATGGTGCCTGCCCTGGGTCAGCGCCGCGCCGGTCGGGTCGTGGGGGACACGGGCCCACACCGGTAGCCCGGCCGCGATCTGGGACACCTCGTTGTCGCCGTGCCCGCACGCGCCGCTGATCGCCAGACCGACGCGGACGCCGTCCTCGCGCAGCGACGCCAGGATCGGCGCGCACGCCTTGAGCCTGTTCGCCTGGCCCACGTCGCCGGGTGAGGTGAGGACCACCACCACATCGGCGTGGCGGAGCAGCGCCGAGCCCGCGGACCCTGGGACGGTGCGGCCGACGTCCACGATCGCCGTGCCCGAGGACAAGATCCCGGGCGAATGGGACAGCATGCTCACGGCGCGCCCGGATTCCAGAGGATCAGCGGGCGCGGGAACGGCGCGAAGGCCCCCGGGCAACTCCACCGCGTGGTTGACCAGGCGGGCACCGGCCGAGGAAGCGTTCTCCACACCCGCCTCCGCCCAGACCTCGGCGGATGCCTGAACGGGCGACGGTGTCCGCGAGGCCACCGCCAACGACACCAACCCCTTGTCGTTGAGGTCGATCCCGTACCAGGAGGCCACGTCCCCACCGGAGACATCCGCCTCCACCAACACCGGCACCGTCAGTGGGCTGGACGGCCAGCACGCCGCGATCGCGGTGGCCAGGGTCGTCACGCCCGGAGCGCCACTGAGCGAGCACACCGCCACGATCATTCGCTCTCCTCCTCCGACGCGTCCGGATGGACGTCCTCGCTCGCGTTGACCAGGGCGATCTGGACGCCGTCTCCAGCCACCGCCCGTGAGATCCGGGCAGCCTGGTTCCGGGGCACGACGACCTCCACCACCTGCTGCCCGCCGTCGAAACCGTTCTCTGCCGCGGGGGCCACGCGATGAACGATGCCCGGCACCACTCCGGGTTCGTCATCGGCGGAGTCCTCGTCGTCCTCGGCTGCCTCATCCGTGGTCGGAGCAGCGGTGATCAGGGCGACGTCCACCCCCGACCCCACGGCCTGGGGGAGAGCGGCCACGGGTACCGAGACCACGGCCTGGTCAGGCTCGGGCCACGACGTGCGGTCGGTGACCGACCCGCTCACCAGCGGGAAACCCGACGGAACCGGACGGGTCAACCTCATCCCCTCCGCGGCCTCCGGGGACAGGAAGTGGAGCCCTTCCGCTTCGTGGATCTCGACCGAGCCCAGGTCCGCTCCGGTGAGTACGTGCCCAGCCGGGAGATCCTCGCTGAGCACGGCGACCGGGACCGTGTTGTCGGAGACCAGACCCGCCCAGACCCCAGCTCCGATGCCCAGCGCGATCAGCATCACGGCCGTCAACCCCCACTTCCAGCGTTGACGTGAGACCGCTGCCAAGCGCACCGACTCCCACTCCGTTCCCTCCTCCGAGGAACTATCCCTGCTTTTCCGGTTTGGACGCTTGGGATTCGCGAGCGTGACCATCCCTCCTCCTTCCTCGTCAACGTCTGTCTGGAGCCGTCAGCGGATGTCGGTGACCACCGAGTGGATCTCGCTCACCGGAACCGTCGCCGTGGATGTGGTGGTCAGGGGCTCCAGGTCCCCACCACGTCCGTCAGTGGTGGACCAGGACACCGCCCACTCCCACACCGCCGTCAGGTCGACCGTCGCCCCCGCCCCGCCCGGAGGCAGCGTCGTGTAGGTGTGGCCGCAGTCCGGGGAACCGTCGGCGTGGCGGGTGGTCGGGGTGAAGACGGTGCCGGGGCCGGTGCACACCACCTCGTGTCCGTCACCGGTGTCCCACACCACCCGTTCCGGGGACGCGACCACCGTCACCGACCCGGCGCTGACCGATGCGGTCGCCGACACCGGTTCCCAGTCCCGCTCGTCGACCCACATCCAGGCGGGGATGTTCACGAACCGAAGTTTGTCCGGGGTCGGTGCGGTACCGATGTCGGGCTCGGGGAGCCGCATCAGCGCCCGCGCCTGCTCCGCCAACGCCACGGGGTCGAACTCCGCTGCCGCCGCAGGCGCCACGGCTCCCTCACACCGGGCCATCCCCGGCGGCATCTCCTGCGGCCCCTCCTTGCCGGACTGGGCGAACTCCAGATCCCACGCCAGGCAGGTCACACCGTCATCGACCGGGCTCTCGGACGGAACACTCGGGACGGTGTTCTCCTCGGACGTTCCCGAACGGGTAGAGGAGGACCTGGCCGTCACCCCGCACTGCCCGTTCGCGCATTCGCTGTCCACGAAGAAGCCGTCAGCCGCCGCCTGCTGGGGCAGAGCGATGACCATGGCGACCGTTCCAGCGCAGAGCAGGGCCACGTACCCGGGGTTGGTCCGTGTCAGCACGACCCGTAGTCCTCCATCCACAGGTCGTCCACGAGCCACCGGCCATCGGTGGACACGACCGTGGCGGTCACCAGGCGTGAGCCGCTGGGCCCGTCGGTCGGTGTGCCCACGATGTGCCACCCCGAGTCGTCGACGCAGTCCTCCACGGACACCGTGGACCGGGAACCGTCGAGGTTGGTGCCGACCACCTCCGGGCTTAGCTCTGGTTCCCCGGTGGCCTCCACACCGCGCAGCATGGCCGTGGTGAACTCGAGTGCCTGCCCCGAGGCGTACTCAGCGAGATTCGGATGGCCGACCGCGCCCTCGTGCGAACCTTCCACGACCACGCCCCACATGCCTCGGTAGACCTCCAGTGCCCGCTCCTCCGCGACCGGGCTGGGGGACGGCGCGGGTGTGGAAGGTGTGGGTACCGCCCCTTCGACGGAACCGCTTTCCTCCGCCGCGCATCCCGTCAGAACCACGGCGATCACCATCGCCCGCAGTGCCGTAGGCATGGTCATGTCCCACCCCCGATTCCTCACCGGGCACGGTACTGACGCCGTGCTTTCGATGAGTGACACTAGCCACACGCAGAGTTATCACACAACCACTTTCTGGATGCTCACGGTGACCAAAATTGTGAAGAGAAACACCGGGATTCGATGTCGCACGCCTCACCTGCGCAAACGCCCTGGGCAACAGCAAGAAGGGGGTCGACTTCCCGTGAAGTCGACCCCCTGTGTGGTGCTGTTGAGTCAGGAGACGGGTGCTCGCATGGCTTCCCATTGCCGTATCAGCCCGGCCAATTCGCTCCACTCGCCGGACGTGTCCTGATTTTCGCCTTCAGTGAGGTGATTCCGCACGCCCCTTTTCATGTGAGGTGCGCGTGGTTTCTCTCCTCGGCTCCGCTCGCGCTGCTGCTGTTCGTGCGCGACGAGATAGGGGCGGACCGCCCGTACGCCATCGTCGTCCACACACCAGCCGAGCCTCGACCCGCCGAACTCCGCTACCGGCGTGTCCTCCTGTCCCCCCGCCGTGAACAGGTTCCACGCCCGGTCCATGTCGGTGAGCCTGACCTCACGCGTGCGCGTGGGCGTCGTCGGCTCATGGTTCGGCGGGCGAGTGGGTTCGCTGGACTGTGGCGTCGTCGTCCGTGTCTCCTGCGGTGCCCGGTCTCGGAGTGGTGCGGACCTGGCTCCGATGATCGCGGAGAGCACCACCCCTACGGCGTGCCGGGCGCGGTGCACCCAGCCTCGTGGACGCCTCCGGTGCCGCCCCGTACGATTGCCCATGATCGTCCTCCTGCTCTTCCAGGTGGTTGATCACGCCTCGGGCCGGTGGTGACGCACCGCCCGGGGCGCTTTGCTGTTTGCGGTTGTTCTTCGGGTTCGACCGCACCGACGGGAGAGGGGCGGGTGTCAATGGCCTCGGGGTCGTACGCCCCCGAAGCTGCGCTTCCTCACCCCTCCTGCGGTGGTGTCATCAGCCGCGACGCGCGCCGTAAGACATGGCGAACATCATTAATTCAGACATTCCAATCAATGCGGTCGAACGGTGGAATTCCGTTCATCCATGTGGATGGCGTTTGCGATGTTTCCCCATACTCGCGAGAAGTTTCAACCCGGTTGGCTCAGAACAGTCACAGATCCCGAAGAATCGGGGCCGTGAGTGTGGGGAACGGGCTCTCCACTCCTGGAACGCACCCGTTCCCCCGCAACGGCTTCTCCTGGCTGTCAACCCGGCCTGACGGCCGCGACGAACCGAGCGCTGTAGTAGGTGCCGTCCACGGGCTCGACACGGACGAACCGACCACTCCCGGGCGCGTTCACCATCTGCCCGTCCCCGACGTACATCGTCACGTGCGAGGGTGAGCCGCCCGGCGCTCCAGTGTCGTAGAACAACAGGTCACCAGGCTGTAGCCCGTCCAGGCTCACCCGGGTTCCAGAGTTGACCTGATCGGTGGTCACCCGCGGGATGCTCACCCCCGCTGCCTCCCACGCCCGCATCACCAGCCCCGAGCAGTCGAAGGCCCCCGGTCCCGTGCCACCCCACAGGTAGGGCTTCCCGACCTGAGCCAGCGCCCATTCGACGGCGACGCGCCCCTGCTCGCCGCTGGCCCCGCTCGGCACCCGGACAGCGGCTCGCGCCGCGATCCGTGCGTACTCCTCGGCGTACCCCAGCACCTCCCTCACGTAGGCGTTCGAGTGGTTGTAGCGCAACAGGGCTTCGCGGCGTTGCCGATCGTCGGTGAAGTCGACGGCCGCGCCCTCGGGGTGGCTGACGCACAGGTACACCGCCGCACCGAGCGTCGCGTCGAACACGTTTTGCGGGTCGGCGGTACCGTCACCGGAACCGTCGACGCCATGGCTTTCCCAGGTGACGGGCAGGAACTGCATCGGACCCACCGCACGGTCATACACTCCGTCCCCATCCCAGACACCGCCGTCGCTGTCAGCGTGCGGGGTCGTGTTTCCGCCAGCTCCGGAACCGTCCAGGCGCGGGCCGACGATCGCGGGGTTCACGTCACCGTCGGGGTCGATCTGGCTCCCGGCGGCGTGCGTGGACTCCTTTCGTCCGATTCCGGCCAGGAGCGGCCAGGTCATGCCCGTGCAACCGGGGTGGAGTTCCTCCAGACGCATGGCGGCGTTGACGTAGGCGGCGAGCAGAACGTCGGGGATGCCCCGGACCCCCGAACGCGGCATCTGGGCGTGCTGGAGGTTCCCACCGGCTACGGCACCGATGATCACCGGCAGCAGGACCATCGTCGTGCCCACGCCGATCACGAGGCGGACCACCGATCACCCTCCTCCGGAACCGGGTGACGCCGGGCGATGTCCAGCAAGGCCAACCGGCCCAGGCCGTCCGTGCCGCGCCAGATCCGGGCCGCGGGCCCAGGATGGTTGAGCTGGTGGTGGGTGGTGAGGTAGACGCCCACCTCAGCGGAGGCATCCTCGGCCGCCTTGACCGCGAGGTTGTTCTCCCGGGCGGCGGAGTGCACCGCGAACAGCACGATCGACGGCAGACCGGACTCACCCGCCAGCCACGCGTACCCAGGGAGTTTTCTGCGGACCTTCGTCAACGGTTCGCTGCCAGTGTCGTACTCGACGAAGGCGTGCAGTGTCGTGCCGTCCTGGCCCCACTGAACGTAGGCGTCGGGGCGGATGTGCCGTCCCCACCGACGTGCGCTCTCACGTTCGCCGTACCAGCACACCAGTTGGGCCGACGTGGTGGTGCGAGCGGCCGTGGTGAACGCGACCAGGCAGTCCACCAGACCGATCTTGTGTCCGAGCTGGCGGGAGTGGGCCAGCAACGCGATAGCGTCCGAACGCACCGCCGGGTCCTGGGGCTCCGCCTCTCCGCCCCGGTGGGCGGCTACGAGCGCACCGCCGAGGCGGCTCAGGACCCAGTGGTCGGGGCTCCGTCCCCGCGGTGAGTAGGGGCGGAAGCGGTCGACCAGCTCGTACTGGTGCAGCCTGCTCATGCGGTGGCGCACGACGCGGTCACAGCGCTCGGGGAAGTGGAGCCGGTGGATCTGGTGGGTGGTCATGACGTTGTGCTCGTGCAGGTCCGCCAGGATGGCGTGGTCCCTGGACGTGATCCTGGGAACCAGACGCCTCAGAGCGCTGGTGTCCGTCACTTGGCGGCTCCCTTCCGCCGGTCCGGAACGCGTTGCTCAGGCGTCAGCCCGTGCAGGCGTGCGGCCTTGCGGACCTCGGTGGCGCGCCCCGGTACCGCCGCCGGGAGTGGTCGGGTTCGGACCGTCGCCGCGCTCTGCTCCTTGGCGCCCACCAGAGGCCGGACGGCCGCCTGGTACGCACCGAGGTGGGTCAGGTCGTAGGCGCCCAGGACGGGCAGGGTGTGCTGTTGCAGACTCGCCGCGTCGTCCGGTGAAGCGGTGAAGTAGATCTTCGTGCGCGCGTTCGCCGACACCGCCTTGCGCAGCTCGGCGGGGAGCTGACCCAGCTCCTGGTGGGCCAGGGTCAACCCCAGTCGGTAGCCGCGGGCCTCGGCCAGCATGTCCTCCAACGAACCGGGCAGGTTGAGGAAATTCTGGGCCTCGTCGATGTAGGCGCACAGGTCCTTGCGCTGGTGTTCTGGGACGTGGATCCGTGCGGTCACCGCCTGCCAGGTGGCGGCCAGGGCGAACGACCCGATCAGCGAGCTGGTGTCCTCGCCCAGGCGACCCTTCGGCAGCCGGAGCAGCACCAGGTGGCCGGAGTCGAACAGACGGGGCAGATCGACGGTGGACGGCCCCGATGCGACCACCTGGCGCACCCACCGGCGCAGCAGCGCGGTCCGCAGCTTGTTGAGCACCGGCCCGGTCACCGCGCTCCTGGCCGAGACCGTCAGCCCGGAGTACCAGCCCCAGAAGTCGCTCAACGCTTCGTCCCGTCCGGTGCGCGCGGTGACCTGCGCCATGACCCGAGCGCGCAGCGTGTCGTCGGCGAGCAGACGTGGGATGTGGCCCAGCGTCAGCTTCGAATCGCCTGCCCGGGTCAGCGTGAGGGTGGCGGCGCGCAGAATGTCGTCGGTCCGGGGACCCCAGTACTCGGAGTAGATCCGACGGAAGATCCCGACGACGGTGTCGGAGACGAAGTCCGGGTCCCCTCCCTGGAGCAGGTTCAGCCTCGGCGGCGGGGCGTTGTCGTCGGGATCGAACACCACCACCTTGTCCACGGCGTGCTTGGGCAGGCGAGCGAGGATGTCGGTGACCAGATCCCCGCGCGGGTCGATCACCAGCCCGGACCGCCCCGCGTCGGCGTCCTGGAGCACCATGTTGGCCAGCAGGGTCGACTTGCCCGACCCGGTCTTGCCGAGAATGTGCGTGTGCTGGCGTGACTCGGTCACACCGAGGGCGACGGGGCGCCGTGTACCGGCGTCGCTGTCACCGATCATTCGCGTGCCCTCGCCCCCGGAGGGTACGGCCGGACTCGGGGCGGCGGGTCGTGCTCCGGCGCGGATCAACCCCGGAACGGTGGCGTCGGTGGGCAGGTGCGCGACCCCGGCCAGTTCCGTGGTGGACAGCAGGAACCCGTAGCCGAGGAACCGGTTGGACAACCACCAGGTCGGTTTGAGCATGAAGCGGCGGTCCAGGTGGTTGGTGCCGGAGGTGAACGCCGCGAACGCCGAGGCCACCCCGTGTGCCCGGCCTCGCAGGCGTTCCTTCGCCGGTTCTCCGTCATGGCCGGTGGTGAGGATGTAGGCGACGTCGCACGCCAACCGAGGGCTGGACGCCTTGGTCAGGATCGCCCGCACGTCGTCCCCCGTACCGGGAAGCAGCGGTGGACGGCTGGTTCGGGTACTGCTGGTGGTGGGGTCGATCGCGTCCAGCAACATCACACCGAGACCGGTGTGACCGTGCAGGCGGGCCGCCGCTTGGCGGGCCTGGGCCGCCCGCCAGGCCGTGACGGGTCGGGCGGTGATCCTGATCAGGGCGTGTTCTCCCTCCACTAGGTCCTCCAACGTCCCCAGGAGTGGACGGGCGGGATCGTCGTCGAACCTGGACCGGAGCGGGAACGCCTCCGCCCGCCCCAACCGCAGGAATCCTCCGGTGGTGTACGCCCCGTCCGGGAGCGGTGACTCACCGGGGGTGAGGGTGCGGGTGGAGGTGGTGGCACCGGGCCAGGCCGAGGCGATCGCGCGTTCCACCGATCCGGGAGGAATGATCCCGGGCACCCACACCTGGAACCGCATCCCGTCCGCCGAAGCCACGATTTCCAGGGCCAGGTGGGGCTGGATGAGCCACCGTGACCAGCGAGGTTTGAGTAGCCCCAGGGTGTTGGTCCAGAACGCCTGCGCGTTGTCCAGGGTGGCCTGTGGCGGCGGCAGGATCTCCACCACCCGCGCCTGCTTCGACAGGTAGGCGTGGCGGGCCAGCCGCGCACCGATCACCGCCGCGCACACGGCCGCCCCGACGAGGGGGATGGTGGCGATGACGACGTACACGCCGCCGTTGAGAAGGAAGTCGATCATCAGGCCACCGCCTCGTCGTCCGAAACGAACACGGGTGCTGGATCGCCGTCCGACTGTTCCTGGGCCAGCAGTGCGGCGAGTTCGGCTGGGTCGGAAGTGATCAACCGGTGTTCGAACGGTGAGGCCAGGGGGTGAAACCCCACTCGCTGGTGTCCCGCGACGAGGAGTGCGCTGCCCCGGGGCGCGGTACCGACGAGATGGGCTTCCCCGGCTGAGAGGTGGAACGCCTCGGTGACAGCGTCGAGGTTCTGTGGGGCCTGCTTGAGCAGGATCTGGGTGGCGGCGTTGGCGACCACCACGCGTCCCCGTTCGCTGCCGAGCACGTCGCCCACGTCCTGGGTGATCAGGGTGAGCCCGGCCCAGTGCTTGCGCCCCGCCTTGGCCAGCCGCGCCAGATAGCGGGCCGCGGCCGCATCCTGGAGCAGCAGCCACGCCTCGTCCACGACCACCATCCGAGGCCGGGTCTCGCTGCCCGAGGTGACCCGACGCCAGATCGCTTCCAGCGCCAACAGGACGCCCACGGTGCGGACCTCGTCAGGCAGTTCCTTCAACGAGACCACGGTCAGTCGCTCGTCGAGAACGGCAGTGGTCGGGCCGTCGAACAAGGCGGCGTGCGACCCGTGGACGAAGGGTGCGAGCTGGTCGACGAGACCGTGGGCGGCACGGGTGAGACCCTCGTCCAGGTTCGGGTGGGACGCGATGTCCTCCAGAACGGTGGCGAGGTCGGCCAGCACGGGCGCGGGACGGTTCCAGGTGGCAGGATCGCGGGTGATGCCTGCCTCGGCGTAGACGGTGATGATCGCGCGGTCCAAGGCCGTCTTCTGGGTGGCGGTCAGCGCACCGACCATCGCGGCGATCAACGTGTGCAGGAACAGCGCACGGTTGGTGAAGGCCTGGCCGTCGACGTCCGGGTCGGACAGGTCGAACGGGTTCAGCCTCCCCTCAGGCGTGCCCAGGCGCAGGGCGGTACCACCCACCGCTTCAGCCAGCCGGACGTACTCGCCCTCCGGGTCGATGACCGCGACGTCGACGCCGACGAACAGCGACCGCAGAACCTCCAGCTTCGCCAGATAGGACTTGCCCGCCCCGGAGCGGGCGAGGATCACGCTGTTGTGGTTGTCCAGCTCGCCGCAGAACCGGTCCCAGGCGACCAGCCCGTTGCTGTGGGTGTTGGCGCCGTAGACGACGGCGGTGTCACCCAGCTCCGCGACCAACTCGGGAGAGGTGAACGGCAGCAGGGTCGCGGCGGCGTCGGTGTCCATCGAACGGCTCATCCCGATCGCGTCCGTGCCCAGCGGGAGGGTGGAGATCCACCCCTGAAGCGGCCGGAACGTCGCCGGAACTGCGTCTACGAGCAGGGACGCGCACAGCGCCGAAAGCTGCTGGAGTTCGGCTTCGAGGTGTCCCAACGTGGGGGCGTGCACGGTGATGTAGACCGAGACCCGGAACAGGCGCCCTTGGCCGGTGGCGAGGCGTTCGGCGATCTCGGCCGCGTCCATGGCCGCCGTGACCTGGCGCGGATCGGTGACCCGGTCCTGGGCCGCGCTCGTGCGTTGCGCCGACTCCAGTCGAGCTCGACGCTTGCGGAGATTGGCGGCGGCTGTGGCCGCGGGTACCGGGACCAGGTGGAAGCTGAGGTCGATCCGTCCCGGATAGGTGAGCAGGGGCTCGGCCCAACCAGCAGCCACCTCGCGGGGGTAGCCGGTGACGATCATCGTCTGGCACACGGTGCCCTCGATCTCCAGGTGTCGCGGCTCGACCCGGATTGCGGGTCCCCCCAAGGCGGTGGAGCCGCTCTTCGTCCACAGGCGGTGCATCAACGCTCCTCACTGTCGTTGTTGGCGGTGTCGTCGACGTCGTCGGTGGCGGGGTCGGTGAGGTGCCCGCCCGGGGTGGTGAGGGACTGGCGTAGCGCGAGTTCGGCTCCGGCGCGGTCCAGGAGCCGGGTACGGACGCCGAGTGTGGTCAGCCGATCGGCGATGTCCTGGGCGCGGCGCCGCAGTGCCGCCGATGCGCGGTGGGCGGGCCCGGCGGCGGTGACCACCACCAGGACCTCGTGGTGGGACAGGTCGTGGGTGAGGGCGAGGTCATCGAGGAAGGCGGCGTGCGCCGTCGCGGCCTCACCCAGGGTTGGCGGCAGGTGGTGGGCGTTCTCGCGCAGGATCATGGTGAACGGCGACAGGTCGGCGTTGCGGCGCTGGACGAGGATCTGCACCGGCTCGGTCAGGGAGTCCAGCACGGCGGCGAACGCCGCCAACACCTGGTCCTGTTCACGCCCCGAAGCGAGCTGGAACGGGAGCGTTGTGCAGGTGATGACGGCGGCGCAGCGCCCGCCCAGGTCGATCACACCTTCGGAGGTGATCGCCGAGGCCGGGAGCCGGAGAGGTTCCAGACGTGGAGTCCGCCGAAGGCGCGGTGCCCATCGCGGCCGGGCAGGAATCGCATCTGAGGGGGCTGGTACGAGGTGCTTGGCCGCTCGCACCCAGGCCAGAGCGGCGACGGCGAACCGGTCCAGGGTGAGGGCATCGCGTTCGCCCAGCGCGACGGCGATGGCCGTACCCAGGATCGGGGCCAGCGCCAGGCCGAACACCCAGAGCGGTACCACGTCGCGTAGCAGCAGGTAGGCACCCCAGGCTCCGAGCAGGACGGGGGCGATGATCAGGCACTGGCGGGCGGTCAGGTTGAACAGGATGGGTTCGGGGCGGTCGATGTCGGTGGGGATTCGTCCCTGCCACGACGACGGCTCTTCAGAGGCCACGCCGATTCCTTCCTCGTCGGATGATCACTACGAGTCCCGCTTGGGGCGCGGGAACAGCCCGTACTGCTTCCACATGCGCTTGGGGTTGGGGAACAGGGGCCGCTGTCCCTTGACGTGCGCGGGCCGCCTCGGCTCACGCTGCTGCCTCGCCCACGCATCACCCACCCGCTCCGGGGCGCGGCGTCCGGGCACCCGCACCGGGGGCGGGGTCGGCAGCACCCCCTGGCGCCACCGCCGCACCGGCCCCGCAGCCGTAGACGGAGCGGGCGGCCCCGGTGTCGGGCGGCCGAACAGCACCTGCTGGCCGGTCCTCGGTGATCCGGGTATCCGCCCTTCTTCCAGGGCATGACGCGCGGGGACACGCGGCCCCACACGGGGGTCGGGAACCGGTGGGAGCGCACGAGGTCCCAGCAGGCCCGGCGTTCCGGGCGGGCCACCGTGGGAGCGAGGACCGGACGGACCCCCGCCCGGACCTGGGAGAGCAGCCCGGGGTCCGGGAAGGGCCCCGATGGGTTCGGGTGCCTCGTGCCGGGGGCGGTACCACCACGCCTGCGGCCGCAACGGCTGCACACCCTTGGGCGGGCCCGGGGTGTAGCGGGGCAGTTTCCTGCCCGGGGTGCGGCTCGGCCAGCCCAGGTGGGGCCATTTCAGTCCGAGGTTGAGCCCGTGGGTGAACACACCGGGCATGCGCAGGTTGCCCAGGGAGCGGAAGGCCAGCATCCACGCCAGGTTCCGCAGCAGGGCGGCGATCGGTGAACTCCCCGGATGGGTCGGCTCCCAGATCAGCCTCTTCACCCAGACGGGGATCCTGATCTGCGTGTACAGCAGCACCAGAAGCAGCATGATCTGCATCAGCCAGTCCGCACCGCCCACGTCGTCGGCGCTGTCGGAGGTGGGGTGCAGGGAGCCGAAGAGGGTCATCTGCCCTTCGAAGAAGAGCCGCATCATCGTGATGAACACCAACGACTGGGCGATCGGGATCGCGCACAGCCCCGCCATCAACTTCCACCACAGCTCGGCGATCCGGTTGGTCTGCGGCAGCGCGTGGAAGGCCAACAGCACCGGCGCGGCGACCACCAGCACGATGACGGTGCAGATGCGCACCGCCTCGGTGACCATCCACACCACCAGCAGCACGACCGCGACCACCAACAGCAGGATGGTGAAGACCACCGCCTCGGCCAGCAGCACGTCCAGGCGGTCCCGGAAGTTGGCCGCCGCCTCGCGGGCGTTGATGCCGTCGGCGCCGATGGCGGCCGCCACGCCGTTGGACAGGCGCACGATCTCCGTGGACATCCACAGCGAGGAGTTCGCGGCGACGAACGCGAACACGATGCGGGGCAGGATCTCCCCGACCGAGTAGCGGTCCTGGAAGGTGCGGTACCCCATGACCACCAGACCGCCCGCCACCACCAACAGCACGAACAGGACGTTGGCCGTGGTGAGGATCCCGGCGTGCAGACCCTTCATCCCCTCGGACGGCAGCGGGGTGTGGAACGCCTTCTCCGCGAGCCACCCCAGAGCGGGGTTCAGGCCGGAGACGACGAAGTCGGCGAACCAGTTGGACACATGGCAGCCAGGATCGACCAGGCCGCAGTCGAAGACGTCCCCGTCGGCCCCCGTACCGGTGGTGTCCTGGCCATCCTGTTGGCGGGGATCCTCGGGAGGCGGCTGCGGGTCGTCGGTGATCTCCCGCTCCGGTTCAGGCGCGGGCGGCGGCGCGGGTTCGGGTTCAAGGGTGGGGTCCTCAGGCGGTTCCCCCGGCTCCGCGGTAGGAGCGGGAACGAGGTCATCGACGTCGTACGGAGCCTGTGTGGTGGGGGTCACTGGCCGCCCCCGCCCACGGCCACGACCCACTTCAGGACGTCCATCAACACGGTGGCCAGGACCGCGATCCCGTACCCGATCGCCGCCCCGGACAGGGCGCGCTTGGCTCCATCGATCTGTCCCGGGTCGCCGTTGGCGACCAGCCACCGCACCCCCGCGATCGACAGGAACAGCGTCCCCAACGCGCTGGCGAGGGCGATGAGGACCAACCGCACCCGGTCCACCACCTGCCGCAACTGGGCGGTGGACTGCCCCGCGCCGGTGGCCTCTCCTTCGCCCTCGCTCTCGGTGTTGGTCTCAGAAGCCCACACCCACGAGGCATCCTCGCCCACCGCCACCCACCACACAGCCACAGCCGCAGCGGCCAAACCCGCCACTGCCCACCGCCACCGGGCCCTGCGCGCTGACGTGCCTGTATCCCTCGTCCCCACCTGAACCCCTCCAGCCGTCACACCCTGGCGGGGGAACCAGACACCACCGGTGTCGCGGCAGGGTCTGGTTCCCGAAATCAACCTCCTAGGAAGCCACCGGCCAGGGCCGATGCGACAACGGGTGCCCGGATTTCATCGACACGACCTCGGCGGGCGGCGTCCGGTCGACACCAGCGGTGTCCAGGAGTGCGTCACCGACGGCGACCTCACCCGCGTGTACGGCCGCCACCAGGCGTTCCTCGGCGCGCTCGCGCCGCTTCGCGCACGCCTTGTAGGACACGCCCAGCTCGTCAGCGACCTGGGCCAACGAGACCTTCTCCAGGCGGGTACGGGCGATCAGTTGGGCTTGGGGAGCCGAGAGCACCCCCACCCGTACCGCGGCGATCAACAACAGGTCGGGGTTGCCCACGGCGTCCCTATCGCTGACGATCCGCTGGCTCGGGTCGCCAGTCGGGGCGGGTGCCTCCCTCTCGCGTCGGCGTGCCGAGAGCGCGGCGCGGTGGGCGGGGCGGGTCAGGTACCAGGCGAGGCGGGCGTAGTCGGTGTTGATGGTGCGGACCTGGCGGATCGTCTCGGCCAGGATCGCGGATTCCACTTCCCGGGCAGACCCCTGGGGCAGGCCCCGGCAGGCTCGTCGGGCGGCAGTCCGCAGCGCGGGCATGCACAGACCGAGGGCTCCGACCATCCAGTCCTGGGACCGCCGCGCGGCGCGGATGGTGTGTCGCCACACATGGTCACGCACGTCGTAGGGCGTGCCTTCGGTCATCAGCACCTCGCGCAGCTCGAACAGCGAGTAGGCGCGGTCCTGAAGCCAGGGGTGGATCTCGCTTCCGTGCAGGGTCAGGTGGGTGGGTGAGAGCCGGACGAACTCGGTCTCGACGACGGCGAGCGGTGACGATGCGCAGGCCATGAGCGCCCCCTCGGGTGCCGGTGCGGATGGACACCCACACCCCAAACCCAGCGGGTCCCAGGGATTACTCAGTCCGCTCCCCGACCGTGCTCAGGGACTACTCCGGGCGCGCTCACGAAGGTAAAGATTCGGCCAAGCGGACGGGAGCGCATGAGGCACTATCAGGCTCTCTACCTGCGAACACGCCCGCGTGAGTAAGGGTTGAGAGCGGTCGGTGAGCGTTCTCGCGCAGGGATTTTCGAAGCTCCGGGCGGTCACGGTGAGTGGGGGCGGCGAGGCTCGGTGGGGCACGCGGCCGTTGGCTCTGGCCTGTCAACGACGCCCCAACGGGTAGCTCGCTGAAGAACGTGCTTGCCCCCGCCACCAGATCTGGCGAGGGGCAATCGTGGTCTTTGTGCTGAGAGTTAGCGCGTCACGGCCGCCAGGAGCATGGTCCACTCGGAGCGGTCGAACGCCAAGGCACCCAGCGCACGGTTCTGGGTGTCGCGAATCGCACGGTCCACGCCGATCTCGCCAACCTCGACGCATGCCCGCTCGCCGCCGCTGTAGCTGGCCTTGCGCCACCCTTCGGCGATCGCACCAGGACGGTTGTGAATCATCTGCGCATTCCTTTCGCTATGTGGCTGATCATCTGTTCTGACCGGGTTGGATCAAGTGCCCGGCGCCAGAGATCATCCCAAGCTGCACGGTAGTGGCCTGTCTCCTGCGGGCGGTCAAGGTACAGCTCGCCTGCCAGACCCTCCACGTACACCGTGGCGGGTTCGTCATCGCGCCCAGGGAGAGCGGGAAAGTCCAGGAGGATAAACGCTCCCCCGGGAAGCGCCTGGTAGATGGGGGCCGCCAGCGGCATCACCCGCAGCGTGACGCGGTTGGAACGCCCCAGCTTGATCAGGTGTTCCAGTTGGGCCGCCATCACACCCGGCCCGCCGACAGGCCGACGCAGGGCAGCCTCGCCGACGACTACGCGAAGGTCGGGAGCACCGACAATACGGTTCAGGATGCCCTGACGTCCCATCCGGAGCTGGAGACGACGGTCGATCTCGCCCGGTTCGGCGTCGGGGTCGGCGGTGGTGATCATCGTGCGCGCGTAGGCGTCGGTCTGCGCCAGACCCGGGATGATGTTCGGATCGTGCCAGCAGATCCGCGCCGCTGTGGCCTCCAGGCCGAGATAGGCGCCGAAGGTGTCGGGGATGGCGTCCTCGTAGGAGGACCACCAACTGTCCTTCGAGGCGCGCGCCATCCCCTCAAGCGCCGCACGCAGTTGCTCCGGTGCGGAGTACACCTCGCACAGAACTGCGATGTCCGCTTTTCGCGGACGCCCGGCTTTGCCCGCTTCCAGGCGTGACAGCTTGGACGGGCTCATGTCGGCGGACTCAGCAGCCTGCGCGAGGGTGAGTCCCACCTGAGTGCGCATGTCCTTGAGATGGCGTCCGATCTGCCGTCGGGACACGCCGCCGGTCGTCTCGTTTGTGCTGGTCAGTGCGTTTCACCTCCATTCGTTCCTTGTTTGCGTGCGAACCGCAAACAAAACATTGCGGTTCGCACGCAACATTTGCGAAAACCGTCACGGCACACACTATCGAATCCACGGATTACCGAATAATGATCTGCTCAAATCACCCAGAGGTCACCGTGAAAGCAGGAATCACCCACATCTCACCAGGTGATAACGGACTCACCTCAGGCGAGGCAACCGCCCTGATCAGACTCCGTGAGGCTCACCCCGCGTGGCTGATCCGACGCTCGTTCGACAGCGGCCCCCGGTGGATCGCCTACCACCTTCCGGCCGGAGCCGAGGAGCCCGACGACGTCATCCTCGCCGACACCGTCGAGGTACTCGGTGTCCGGTTGCACCAGTCCCAGCACCGGCACCGGGAGGTGGTGGTGCCATGACCGCGTGGACGGACACGCTCGCGTCCCAGCTCAAGCGCGGAGACATCGTGCTCATGCACCCCGGACACATCCGTGTGGTGACTGCGGTGTGCGCCCGCCTCGACGGCGCCCTGGACATGCGCCTCGGCTCGACCTGGTACCGGGTCGCCCCCGACAGGATGTTCCCCGTCGACCGGAAAGAGCCCCAGTCGTGAGCCCACCGCAGACCTCCACCCCGCGCGTGGTCTACCTCGGCCACTGCACCTGGCTCATCGACGGTCACCGCGGCCACTGGGGAGCCTCCTACCGCTACTTGACCCGCGACTGCGGGTTCTACCACTCCCAGGCCAACCGCACGCTCGTCCAGGCGATGCTGGCCAACCGTCTCCCCGAGGAGGTATCGGGCGGGAGGTCCGCCGCCAGCTCGCTTTCGACCACGGAGCAGGACGCTGCCCTGGGGTAGGGCGTGTACCTCCTCCAACTCGACGTCGCTTCCCACACCGGTCCGGAGACGGTGCCCCGAAGGCGACATCACCATCGTCACCCTCTTTCTGAAAGGAGCCCAGTCGTGAGCCTGCCCGTCGTGGAGGTGGACATCGACCACGCCCTCCTGCTGGCCCAGGTCGCCCGTGACCTGGACACCGGTCCCACTGCCCACAGCACTGTGCTCGCCGAAGCGGGCGCAGCCGCTGTGGGCTGTCTGCCCATGTCGCTGCTGCGAGCCCTACACCAGATCGCGACCGTCCCCTCGTTGGGCGGAGTGCTGCTGGTGCGCGGGCTGCTGCCCTCCTCCCTCCTGACCGACCTGGAACCCACCCCTTCCACCGCCCTGCCCGGGCCGCTGGGCCCGGCGGCCCGGGCAGCGGGCCTTGCCCTGCTCACCGCGATGACCCCCCTCGGGGCCCCGTTCACGTTCGCGTCCCTGTACGAGGGGCGACTGGTGCAGCACGTCGTTCCGGTCCCGGGAGAGGAGGAGGCCCAGACCAGCACCGGTAGCGACTCCCTGCTGTCCGCGCACGTGGAGGACGCCTTCACCGAACAACGGTGCGATGCCTTCGGCCTGCTGTGTCTGCGCGGCCACCCCGGCGCCGCCACCACCGTCTCCCGCGCGGTGGATCTGCGCCTGGACCGTGAGGTCGAGCAGGTACTGCGCGAGCCGCGTTGGCGGATCGCCCCCGACCTCGCCCATGGCACCGCGCAGCGTTGCGCTCCCGCCCGCCCGGTACTCACCGGTCCCGCCGACGACCCGGCGATCTGTTATGACGCCCTCTACCAGCACCCCGCCGACGACGGTGACACCGAGGCCATGACCGCTTGGAAGGCGTTCGGTGCGGAGCTGGAGCGTGTCGCGCTCGCGCACGTCCTGGAACCCGGGGAGCTGCTGGTGGTGGACAACCGCCGCGTCGTGCACGGTCGCACCCGATTCACCCCCCGCTTCGACGGCACCGACCGGTGGCTGCTGCGCGCCATGGTCACCGCTGACCGGCGCACCCACCGTGCCGCGGGCTCCCCGCGTGCCTTGACCGAGGTGAGCGCCTGATGACCCTCACCCCCCTGGCGCCACCTACCCCGCCAGGTCCAGCCGCCCCTGCCGCACCAGCACCGGTGCACGCCTTCGATGAGTTCTCCCCTCTGTGCGAGGTCGTGGTCGGCCGAATCGAGGGCGGCCAGCTTCCCACGATCCGAGACCGGTCCCGGTGGCTCAACCTCTACCCCGACCAGCCCACCCAGGCGGGCACCCCCGCAGGGAGACTCGACGAGCGGGTGGTCGCCGAGACCGCCGAGGATCTCGACGACCTCGCCCAAACCCTGTGCGGCTTGGGCGTGAGGGTGCATCGGCCCGCCCTGGTCGACCACACCGTCCGGTTCGCCACCCCCGACTGGGCCGCCGACGGGTTCTACTCCTACTGCCCCCGCGACCTGGTCCTGGTCGCCGGGACGACCCTGATCGAGACCCCCTCGCCCATGCGCGCCCGCTTCTTCGAGACCCGCGCTCTGGCGCCGCTGTTCCAGGCCAAGATGCGTGCCGGTGCGGCGTGGATCAGCGCCCCCAAACCGTGCCTGAGCGACGAGCTGTATCCGTTGGGCCCCGACGGTCTCCCCACTCTGGGCGAGGCCGAGCCAGCCTTCGAGGCCGCCAACATTCTGCGGTGCGGTCGCGACCTGTTCTACCTGGTCTCGGGCTCGGGAAACGAGCAGGGCCGACGGTGGCTGGAGACCACCCTGGCCGCTCTCGGGCAGGACTTCAGGGTCCACGCGCTGCGCGGGGTCTACCGGGGCACCCACATCGACTCCACGATCTGTCTGCTGCGGCCGGGCCTGGTGCTGCTCAACCCCTCTCGGGTGTGCCCGGAGACCATCCCCGACCTGCTGCGCGGTTGGGACGTCGTCTGGTGCCCACCCATGACCGGCCGCCCCACCCCATCCGGGGCGTTCCCCCTCAGCTCGGAGTGGATCGGTATGAACCTGCTCATGGCCGCCCCCGACCTCGCCCTGGTCGACTCCGAGCAGAGCGCGCTCATCCGCGAACTCGAACGGCACCGCATCCAGGTCGCTCCCGTGCGGTTGCGGCACGCCCGAACCCTGGGCGGCGGCGTGCACTGCACCACTCTCGACCTGGTGCGCGCCGCTCCCTGCGTCGACTACTTCGCCTGACTTCTCGGAGGCCCATGTGACCACCCCACGCCTCGCCGACCGGTACCGCCAACTGCGCACGGACCCCGCCGCTCGCCGCACGCTCTACGCGCGCGCCGCCACCCTGGCCGCGGTGCGCACCACCCTGACCCGCGCTGGGCACATCGAGATCGACACCCCTCTGCTCCAGCGTGCCAGGCGCTTTCACCCGGGCCGGTCCTTCAGGACCCACCCCCACCACCTGCCTCCCACCACCTACCTACGCAGCAGCACTCTGCACCTACGTGGCATGCTCACCGCCGGGGTGGAGCGCGTCTACGAGGTCGGCCGCCGCTTCCGCGACGAACCCTCCGACGCCACCCACCTGCCCGAACACACCCTGGTCGAGATCTACCGCGCCCACGCCACCTACGAGGACATGGCCGAGCTGGTACGGGAGTTGTTCGTGGCAGCCGCCCTCGCCGCCCTGGGCACCACCCGCCTGAAGGTGGCCGACGGCACCGGCATCGACCTGGCCGATGATCCCGAACATCTGAGCATCCACCAGGCCCTCAGCTGCGCCACCGGTACCGAGGTCACCCCCGGTACCGACCTGGACCACCTGCGTGATCTCGCCGACGCCCATGACGTCACGCTCGGTCCCCAGGCCAGCGCCGACCTCGCACTGCTGGACCTCTACGAGCACCTGGCCGAACCTCACCTGATGGCACCGACCCTGGTGACCGGCTTCCCGGCCGGCCAGTCCCCCCTGGCCAAGGCACACCCGGACGACGATCGCCTCGCCCAGAAGTGGGACCTGGTCATCGGCGGGGTGGAGATGGCCACCTCCTACACCGAACTCGTCGACCCAGCCGAGCTGGCTGCTCGCCTCACCCCGCCCACCGACGGCTCACCGCCTCCCATCGAGGCCGCGGGTCTGGACGAGGACTTCGTGGAGGTGTTCGCCAGCTCGCACACCACCATGCCCCCGGCTGCCGGGCTGTGCATCGGAGCCGACCGGCTCGTGCAACTGCTCACCGGAGCTCCCACCGTGCACGACGCCCTGCCCTTCGGGGGCGCCTGGTGAAGCCCCGCCTGCACCCGCGCGTCGTCGAACGAGTCCTCCGCCATGCCTGCGACCGTCTGGACCTGGGCATGGTGGAGCGGTGGTCTGGCATCACCGTCGGCTTCGAGGACAGCACCGTGATGCTCACCACCACCCACGCCCCCCACGAGTACGTGGTGAAGATCTTCTCCGCCGACCGCGCGCACCTGGCCCCTCGCACCGCCACCGTGATCCAGGCCGCCCAACGAGTCGGGGCGACCCACCCCTACCTGTACGCCGCCCCTGACGGCCAGGTCGCGCACATCGCCCCCGACGGCCTGGCGTACCTGCTCATGGACCGCGTCCAGGGACCCGACCTCTACACCCTGGGACGGCCACCCTCTCCCACCGAGCTGGTACAGCTCATCGCCCAGATCGCTCGCCTGCACACCCTGGACGTGGCGGTGGAACCGGTGACCGACCCCTGGGCGATTCCTCACCTGGCCGCCACCGCTCAGGTCGTCGACCGCTACCTCGACACCGCCCACCGTCCCCTGGTGCAAGCCGCGCTGCACGCCATAGCTCAAGTGGACACCGCCGCTTTGCCCCACGCGTTCATCCACGGCGACCTCACCCAGGGCAACGTGCTGATCGACGACCGCGGCCGGGTCGTGGTCATCGACTACGCCGTCGCCACCCGCCACCCCCGCATCCAGGAACTGGCGGTGGCCGCCGCCAACCTCACCGCTGGCGACTCCCTCCCGCTCCCCGAGCGGCTCGCCGCCCTGGCCACCGCCTACGAGCAGCACCACCGCCTCACCGATGCCGAACACGCCGCCCTTCCCGCCTACGGCCTGGCCGCGGCCGCTATGGAGTACCTGGGTGCCCTGCGCGCCCACCACCTGGAGAAAAACCAGGACGAGGAGACGTCGCACCTGCTACAGATCGGACGGACCAGCATGAGCCAAGCCGCCCAAGCCCTCACCCGGAGGTGATCGTGTCCGCAGCCGTGCCCCGCCTGGGCTGGGACCAACTCCCCGCCCACCTGCGCCAGACCTTCACCACCGACATGGGCGGCTCCGTCACCGACGAGCACCGCCAGAGTGGCGGCTTCTCTCCCGGCATGGCCTCCCGGTTGACCCTCTCCAACGGCCGACGGGTGTTCGTCAAGGCCATTCACCCCGACCGCGACCCTCGCGCGGTGGAGCTGTACCGGCGCGAGATCCGGATCGCCGCCGCCCTCCCCGCTGGCCTGCCCGCCCCTGAACTGTTGTGGACCTACGACCAAGACGACTGGGTCGCGCTGGCCTTCGCTGACATCGACGGCCGCCACCCCGCCGAGCCCTGGGGTACGGACGACCTGGACCGGGTGGTGGACGCCCTGGCCGTGCTGGCCGACCAGCTCACCCCCAGCCCCGTGGCCACCGTGTCGCTGATCGAGGACCTGGCCGAGAACTTCTCCTCCTGGCGCCGCCTGGCCGCCACTCCACGGGCACCGGAACTGGACCAGCTCCCCGCCTGGGCCCACCAGAACCTGGACCTGCTCGCCCACCTGGAAGCCGGATGGGAGAAGGGCGCCAGCGGCGCCACCCTGGTCCATTCCGATCTGAGAGCGGACAACCTCCTGCTCACCCCGGAGCGGGTGTGGGTGATCGACTGGCCTTACGCCGCCACCGGCGCTGCGTACATGGACCTGCTGTTGCTCCTGCCCTCGGTGGCGGCGGGCGGCGTCGACCCCGAACCCGTCTGGCGAAGGTATGGTCCGGCGAACGAAGCGGACGCCGACTCGGTCAACGCCGTGCTTGCCGCCATCGCTGGTGACCATCTCACCCAGTCGCAGCGGCCCGCCCCGCCCAACATTCCGACCCTGCGCGCCCACCAGCGGGCCAAGGGTGAGGCCGCGCTGGCATGGCTGCGCACCCGACTGAAAGACGGTTGAGCAGGCCTTTCCCGGTAGCACTAGGCTGCCCGCGTCATCGGCCTGGGGGAGAAGGGTCGCACGTGCGGGCCTGAAAGAGCACGGATCTGATCATGGTCGAAGAGGTCAGTTAGAGGATCTTGTAGTCCTCGAAAGCGTGCTCCAGAAGGTTTCAGCCGTCCACAGGTGGTCTCGTCAGGGCCACAACTCTATGGAGAGGGTGCGAGCATCCTCAGCGGCGGAGTTCGCTGTTATGGCGCGCGAGGGAACGGGCGACGCTCGGGATTGCGAGAAAGCTGGCAGTAACTATCATTGCGGCGACCCAGAAGGGAGCACGGATACCCCACGCCTCAGCGAGGAAACCCCCAACGAGGGAACCCAGGGGAAGCCCAACCCCCAATGCGAGGAGGCCGATGATGCTGTTGACTCGGGACATCATTGCGTCCGGAACGATCATCTGGCGCAGCGACTGGAGTAGAACATTGGCCGTGATCCCCGCGAAGGCGTTGAGTGCCAGCATCAGGCACACCACGTAGGCGTTGCTGGTGAGCGCGAGGACCACAAACACCGGTACTGTGACCAGGACACAGGCTGTGAAAAGCACGTGTGCTGGGATGCGACGGCGGAGCTGCCTGCCGAGAACACCGCCCAACAGAGCGCCAATTCCGGAGGCAGCGAGGACCAGACCGTAGACGCTCTGCCCTAGGCCCAGAACCTGCAGAACGTAGAGAACTAGGACGGACTGGGTGAGAGCTTGGGTGAGGTTGACGACCGTAACGAGAGCACTGATGTTGCGTACGACGCTGTGCCGAGCGAGCCAGGACACTCCCTGAGTGATGTCGCTCCAGAGGGAGTGCTGGGCGGTTGACTTCGGATTCTCAGGGGGCTTGAGCGCCAGGCCAACCAGGACAGCAGCGAGGAGGAAGGTTCCCCCGTTGGCCAGGAACGGGAGGACCATGCCGACCGCGAACAGCAGACTGCCTAGTGGTGGACCGAGAAAGGTGCTGATCAGCATCCGCGCGGTCATGATCCGCGAGTTGGCCGCCGCCAGATTCTCACGGGCCACCACAGTCGGGATCATTGCCTGGGCGGAGGTGTCGAAGAAGGTCTGCCCCACACCCAAGAGGAACGCGGTTACGCAGAGAGCAGGGATCGTGGAGCCGTCGGTGGCGACGACGAGTACCAGACCCAGGACCGCTGCAGCCCGGAAAGCGTCCGAGACCCACATGACCGTCTTGCGATCACGGCGATCTCCCACAGCACCACTAATCAGGGATACCAGCAGCCAGGGCAGTTGGCCAGAGAACGCCACCAGCGCGATGGCGCGGGGATCCGAGGAGACGGCTGCGGCCATCAGCGGGAACGCAGCCAGCCGAATACCGTCTCCCAGAGTCGAGACCATGGAGACGAGCCACAGGATAGAGAAATTTCTTCCCAAACCTGACTTGTTTTGTACGCTAAAAACCACTTAACCGTCCTTACTGGACATCGAACACCCGGAAGATCCTGTCAGGTTCAGGCAAGAGGAACCACGGGGAGCGCCATGGACCGTTGCCATATTGCTGGGGGCCCGACCACACACCGCGTGATACAAGCTCACGTGCCCCCGCAAACCTCACCAGCATGCGTGTGACGCTGCAAGGTTCTTGTGGATGATTGTCCACAGCTGTCAGCAGAAGATGGTCGGAGGAGAAGGATAACGGTCGGGCGCCGACGACCATGACCACCGTATCCCTGACATCCTCACTTTGATAGGGAAGCACTGTCAGATTCTGGACGTGAAAACCATTCATCCCTCCATGGCCGGTCAGATGAGAGGTGACAGACACATCCTGGAATGTTTGTCCTCGACTGAGCGGAACCCCGTCCTCACACCAGACAAAACTCTGACGAGGTGTTCCCTCCAAGTCGGTGTGTCCTCCACTCCCATCGTCGAGTACTCGAGCCCCCCGGGGCCACTCGAGCTGGCGGGCACGTATGAGATGCTTTTTCATCTCCCGGCCAACCAACTCCGACATGACTATCGGGCTAAGTAGCCAGGCGGTGTTCAAGGGGGCCTTCGGGCTTACTGGACACACCTCGGCGTTTGGTGTGACAGGACCCTGCTCCGACGTTCCGAGGAACGCGATCGGGACGGGGTTTCCCTCTAGGTACGCACCGTACACCAGGCGTTTTTCGGAAGCGCTCCACCGCACCTCGGACCCGTTGGCCGCTCTCAGATGCAGAGACTGCTCCTCAGTGATCGAACGCAGAACCCCATCCGTAGATGGAACCTCGACGATGTTCTTTTCCGTGTCGTCAATGTGCTCCGAAGGGTAGCCAGTGCCCAGGTCAAGCGAAACGACGGGACCGGAATGGCTTGCCGCTATCGCCGTGGCTAGGTGGTCCGCGAGGGAGCGTGCTCCTCTCTGAGCAAACGAGTTTCCCATACGACCGTTGTGGACCACACGGACACGGAAGTTTTCGGTCGTCCTGCTCTCTGTGTACGATGAACCATCGGGGCCCACCGTGCGTAGGGTTGTCGTCTCACTGAAGGTGAGGATCTCCCAGTCGGTATTCCCTCTAAGCGATCTCATACAGCGCGACTCTGTTGAGGACTATTGAGGGGGATGTCACGCGTGTTGGCAGACTCTGCCCCGCCTTCACACACATCCCAGCACGTCCCGGCACACTGTTTCCCAGGAGTGCCACCATCGTCTCCGTCAGCCCCTCAGCATCGACGGTAAACAGGAAGGGCCGAAGTCTCCCAACTGTCACTCCATCACGAACCAGTTCAGCGTCATCGACGGAGACAAGGGCCCGCTGGCCGACTAGTTCAGCTCCCCTGGATCGATGGCAGACCACAAACTCATCCTGCGGCATAGCGCCCGAAGATGTGCACGAAGACACGGTGAGGTCGGTGAACCGGACTATTGGGGGGCCCTGGTGCCACCCCGCCTGAGCAAAACCCCTCCCTCTCTCCCTCCGGTCGCGGCGTGAGACTACCCCATCCTTCACGAGGAACAAGTGTTGGACGGGTTCGCCGAAGTCATCGAAGGCCCTACCAGGGGGACCCTGTGCCTCAACAGAGAAACCCTTTGGTCCGACGTGTTTCGGGTCAGTCTCTTCTAGGAGGTGTCCGATCAGTTCGTGCACAAGGATGCCTGCCAGGTTGGGACGGAGGACGACTGTGGAACTGTGTGGAATTCGGTAAACGGGAAGCGAGCGACGTTCTCTCTGAGTCAGCAGTTCCTGTGCCATTCCCGCCAACAGGTTGGGCAGTAGGACCACATCGTCTGTGCCGTCGCGCACCGATACGTTATAACTCCGGTTACCTGAAAAGAGTCGAACATCACACCACGTCTGTCTATGGTCGAAGTGGAAATCCGTGGAGTCTCGGTATCTTCGCCGTCCGGTCAGGATCTTTAGTTCAAGTCCGAAATCCTTGCCAAGGTCAGAAAGATGATCCCGCAGCGCAGCGGCGTCGACCGTCGGTGGAATCAGGTCGCCCTCGGGTTCCCGGGCTTCCACATGAGCCTCGTCCGTGGCAAACTTGACGAATGATGCTCGGCGCTGAACTCCGGGCGATCCGGTCCATGACGTCAGGTCGGTCGTCATGGTGAACATAGCGGTTTCGTCTTGGATGACGGTCTCACGAAGAATATCGGATGTCATGAGGCTGCACGAGGCTGGATGTCGACGACGAAACCCCCGGATGAGCCATCCACAGGAGAAAGGTGGTATCTCCGCAATAGAGTCCAGCACGCCCGAACACAGATGAGCTTGGCTATGTGTTCACCAGGGCATCTGTGAATACCAACACCGAACGTTATCGCTCGGTCCAGGTCGGACCTCCCCGGGCGGTACTCGTGCGGTTCCACGAATCCCTGTGGGTCGAGTCCCACTTTTCCGAGTACCACCAGTACCCGGTCCCCAGCGCGGATCTCGTGCTCGCCCAGGGATGTGGTTTGCAACGCGACCCGAGGAAGCACACCGCCGTTGTCCTGGAGTCGTAGTGCCTCCTCCGCCGCCGCGACCAACCGGTCGCCGTCCGCACCGAGCTCGGACTGAAGTTTGTCGGGTAGATCGGCTACCCGTCGTAGGGTTGTCGCTGTGATGTCCCGATCAGCCTTGACCGCGGCCGCCTCTATAAGTGACATCATGAAACACACCAGGTCCGCCCGGTCCAGGCCCTGGGACGTCCACTCCTCCTTTCTAGCCAGACCCAGCAGGCTGGCGGCTCCGAAGCGCGGATCGGGTTCTTCGCAGGCCCGTTCCGCCATTTGTCGTAGGAGAGCAACAGCTGCCGTCCCTCGACGGACATCACCCTCAACAGTGAGAAAGGAGTTTGCGACCCGGAACGCGGCCACCAACTCGTCTCCTGCGGTATCTGGAAGTCCGATGACCCCGTACATAGCAGCGCGTGTGTAAGGGGTGATGTATTCGTCCTGAAGATCGATCCTGCTCATATCCGAGAACTGGGCGACCAGTTCCTCCGCCACCGGTTGGAGGATGCTGGCGTCCACCTCCGGCATCCTTCGCTGGGAGAAGGCCTTGACCATGAAACGCCGTAGAAGGCGATGCCGGTTCCTGTCCGCAGACAGGAACCGCTTGATGTCGGCAATGTCTGGCTGGAGCGAACGGTAGGCGTCCGTTCCGAAGAGGTCGTGTCGGCCCAGCACTGTACGGGCAGCGCCGAGATCGGTGACGATCCATGCCCCCTGCCCTTCGTCGTACCTCACACGGTTGGCTTCCTCTGCTGAGGAGGCCCCGATGAACTGGTTGTTCATGCGTCCTGCTCAGCTCTTGGTTCGTCCGGCACCAGGTCACCGAAAAATTCCAGGCCCGTACGGGACCGCGCCAGTGTGGCGAGAAGTCGGCCAAGGGTGCCCAGACTTCCATCGCTCGTCCGCCCGGCGATAGCCCCCGCCTCAAGGACTTCTGGTGGGAACAACCAGTTGGCGAGGACTTGAGCCGCGTGGAGTCTGGCTTCGTCCGTGTGGCCTGAGGCCATCGCTATTCGGGCACGGAGGAGGTGGTAAGCCATGGCGTAGTTGGGGTCGTTCTGCCCGCTTGTGCCGTCGCCGTCCAAGTGTTCCCCCAGGATTTCCCGGGCCTGGTCGGCGTATCCACTATCCTCCAGTTTCAGGGCTAGGGAGAGCGGATCAAGCCTGGACTCCCGCCATGCTCGCCGTCGTGCCGCCTTAGCCTCCTCTTCCGGGATGTCGGCAGTGACGATAAGGGTTCCGTCGATCCACAGGGCATCGGCCCCGCAGAGCAGGAACTGGCGAACAGCGTCGTCGGGGGATTCGACGAGGGGTTCACCGTAGGTGTTGAACGAGGTATTGACAACAGCTTCAAGGCCACTGAGTTCGCCGAACGAGGTGATGAGCCGGTGCCACTCGGGCTGCTGTTCCCGGTTCACGGTCTGGTACCTGATAGTTCCGTCGTGATGGGCGACACCACGCAGTCCAGGGTGGCGAGTTTTCCCCAGACTCAACATATAGTGGCGCAGTCCGGTGTTCCCAGGTGAGAGCTCGAGCAGTTCGTTAGCTCTTTCCTCGGTGATGCTGATACCGAAGGGGCGGAAGGGCTCCCGGTGCTTGATGGTGGCGTTGATCCTGTCGGTGATGCCGTCGACGAGAGGGTTCGCCACTATACTCCGGGCACCAAGGGCCCGCGGTCCCCATTCGCTGTTTCCAGAGAACCAGCAGACGACAGCGCCACCGTGAATGAGTTCCGCCACCACAGCCGGGTCAGTGGCATCCTGGCCGAACCCGGCCAGTCCGTAGTCCCCGAGAGCGTCCTTCCCCGCCTCCTTGCTGTGGTGCGGCCCCAGGAATACCCGGAACACCTCAGTGCGAGGAAGCGGGTTACCCAGTACCTCAGTCCAGCCGTACGCGGCCAAGCCCACAGCGGTGCCATCGTCGGTGGCCGCAGGATGGACATGGACATCGCGCCATCCGACCTTGTGTAGCTGTGCGTTGGTGACGCAGTTCAAGGCGACCCCGCCCGCATAGGCCAGGACATCCGTCGAGCTCTCGCTTCGGAGCCTGGCTGCCGTGTGCAGGACCCCTTTCTCCAGCTCGCTCTGGGCTTTGCTGGCTAGGTCCCGACCGAGCCGGGAAGACCAGCTCACAACGCCGTACTTGGCCAGCAAGTCATCGAGCTCGCGGACAACCACTTTGGAACCAAGGACGCGCAACGGAACACCGGCCTCCTTGAGAAACTGGTCAAGCTGGTCTAGGTCACAGCCGACGTCACCATTCTCGTGGAACTCGAGCAGATCAGGCCAGTCCGGGCGGTCCGCACCCAGCGCAGCCAGGCTCATCAGCTTCCCCGCAGCTGGGCGTCCTCCTTCGGATAGGCCGGTGAGAGCCGCGAACACGTTGTAGAACATGCCCATGCTGAGGTCTGTGTGACTTCCCCAGAAACGGCGGTGCGGTGTCAGTGCTCCGCCCATTCCCTGAAACCACGTACATCTCTCAAAGCGATCATCCTGCCAGGAACCCTGTTCATCGATGACCAGAACTGCAGTCCTTTGGTGGGGGGTCGTCGCGTAGGCGCTGTACGCGTGCGCGAGGTGGTGGCCAGGCATGGAGGGTTCGACAACCCGCTCAGGGTCGGCCGGAACGTGGGTGAGGAACTGATCCCTACACGACATAATGGACCTCCCGCACACGACCAAGTCGAGATCGGTCAAACCGATCCTGTGATCCCGGAGCAACCGGGTTATGGCCTTCAGTGGCGGGAGAACTTGACCACGCCCGTCCCTGCGGTAGAACCCCTCCGAGCCCTTGCGCCGGTCCAGGCGTTCCTCTGGAACGGCTCCAGCGATACGACCGTCGATGATGAGGCAGGCCGACCGGTCGTGGTTCGACATGCTTACGCCGAGAACGTACTGCGGTTTACCCATCCACTCCACCGATTTCTGCAAAGATGCGTTCGAGTTCGGCCCGTGACGGTGCAGGCAGGTTCTGTGCAGCCCCGCTCCTCTGACGGGCAGCGATGATCTCGGAGATAACGACTTGACTCATCAGGTAGGCACTGAAGATCTGATTGCGTGTCAACGCCTCAGTCGAACTCGCCGGATATCCCCCTGACTCCAACATGTGGAAGGGATCATGGACAACCAGGCCATGATCACCGGCTCTCTCTCGATACTCAGTCCCCGGATGAGGGCAGAAGACATAGGTGTTGATGCTGTCCACTGTGTTGCTCGCTAGAAGTACACAGATGGCATGCAGCGAAGTGACCAGGGAGTGGACAGTTTCGCTTGGGCTTCCGATGATCCATTCAAGGTGTGTCCGCAAGCCGCCTTCCCGCGCGCGTTGAGCGGCGGTAAGTACCGTGCTTAGGCGTTGGCCCTTGCCCATCTTCCGCAGGACTTCATCACTGGGGTTGTCCAGTCCGAGGAAGACCCGATCCGTTACAGGGGCTAACTGCTCGACGACCTCCTCTGTCAACAGGGACGAGTGGGTGTACAATCCATTCAGACGGACGGACCGATCCCGGAGGACCTTGGCAATCCCTCGGATATGTGCCACATCCCTAGTGGCTATCTCGTCCTCCAGGAACGACAGATATGCCGTATCGGGAAAAACCTGGTACAAGCGGTCTACCTCGTGTGCGAAGTTCTCCGCACTTCTGGTCCGGTAGTTGGTCCAGTTCGGCACTCCAGCGCAGAACTTGCACCGGAACTTACATCCGTAACTTGTCCGGAGACTGAACGGCACCAGCCTGTCGCTAAAGGCACGACGGGCCAGAAGGAGTTCCACAGATCTCTCGGCCAGGTGAAAGGCGGGTATGGGAAGGCTGTTCGGATCGCTAACAAAGGCGGCCTTGGGTCGTTTACCCTGCTGTACACACTCACGGGTGAGGACACTTGGATACTGCGTGAGTGCCGGGACCCCATCCTCAGTAACGGATGTCAGCACGTCGCTAACAACGGCTTCCGGCTCGCCTATGATCGCGAAGTCGAGTTCGACGATCGTTTCCAGAACCTCGGCAGCAGCAGTCGTTGCAAGACGTCCGCAGAAGCCGATCGGTGTGTTCGAGGACTCCCTGAGAATCTTGCTGACGACATCGATTCCGTACACGGTTGCTGTGCTGCGCGAGGCGATGAGGTTGTCACTGACAAATAGCACCACCGTTGGGCTACTTTCCCCGATCAGTTTTCGCAGTACATCCGTGTCAGTGTTTTCGTCGAAACCGGCGAAGATGTTCTGCAGAGCGAGGAGCCGTGTCTCAAATCCGGAGTTCTCACAGATGGCTGCAACGCGAAGAGCAGGTGAGTCGATGGGCTCCTCGGCCGGATGTGTGGGAAGGATTGCGTGTCTGAAGTCCGGGCGCCGAAAGGGGGTGATGATTAGGACGTCGGTGGTCTTCATGTCTCGTTGTCCCCTAACTTCCTGATACCCGCAGGAGGGCCAAAGTCTCCTCGGAGACACCCAGGTCTGAAAGCCTTAACAGCAGAGGGCGTATCAGTGCACCCTCCCCGGAGTTCGACTGTGCTCCGGATGTGTCCTGGACGCGGGTGCTAAGTGTCGGGGCAGATACCATCCTGCGCAGGACATCGGACTCTTCGGACCCGCAATGGATGATGTGACCGTTGGTACGGAGTTGGCACATGTCTTCGGTGAGGAACACGCGTATGGCACGATTACCTTGACCGATCACGTGCATTTCAGGCTGGGTGCTGTACTTTCTCTTCGGCTCCGGTGCGGCATTGTCGATTTTCGGTAGATCGCGTGGGGATGACAAGGGACAGGCTGCGTCGATCCCGATCAGCGACCCTGTCTCCGCGAATGCGCGAGCACGCGAACCACCACCGCAGACGGAGGAGAACGAGCAATCGCCGCAGTGAGCGTTAAGGTCGTGAAGCCCTATCGAACGGATCCGGATAAGCGTGGGCGAGTTCAGCCATATGTCACGCATGCTTTGAAGACGGATGTTGCCGCACTCAGAGCCCTCCGCCCCCACAAACAGCACAGAGGGGTAGACCGTCCCGTCTCCGGCGAGGGCCAATTCGGCGTTGCCACAGGTGTCCCCCACCGAGTAGAGGTTACGGTAGCGGGCTTCACGGAGAGGAGAGCTGTAGCCCCAGGCTCTCTCCGCTACGTGGATGTCAATGCCCGCCTCGATTAGTGGGAGGTAGAACTCCCAAGCGGAGGGGACCGACACCTGCATCCCTGGAATTTCGCCGTCGAGCTTCCTTCTGGTCAGTCCAGTGAAGAATTCTGACCACTGTGGGTACGGTACGTCGTAAAGATCACGGAAAGATTTTCCGTACCCCCCAGGGAAGAACTTGATTCCTACTAGTGAGGAAGCCCCCAACTCGTTGATCGCGTAGTCGTACGTTGGGAGGCAGTCGTTCAGAGTCGGGGCGCACAGAGTCATGTTAACCGAGGTTGACACCCCGTGATGGCTGAGCCTCCTCACTCCGTCGGTGATCCTCCGGAACATCGGCTCCGGGTCTCCGTGAGGACGGTTGATCTGCTTACGAAGAACATGGAACTGGCTCGCCCCAGAGCCCTCGATGCTGACGTTGACGTTGAGTCCGGGGCAACGCGCCCTCAACTCCTGAACCCGCTCATCACGTGCGAAAAACATACCGTTAGTGATAACGTTGACCTGCCAGCCCGGCAGCCCACATGCGTGTTCGAGAATCTTGAGAATATCGCGACGAAGAAAGGGCTCCCCTCCTGCAATTGACAGGCGCATGACCCCGAGTCGGTGCAGTTGGGTGATCGCTTCTATGCACTCGGCTGTGGAGAGTTCGTCAGAAAGTTTGTCGCCGGACGAACTGTGACAGTGATTGCATGCTAGGTTGCACCCATTGGTGACATTGAAGTCAACATGGGTGGGTCCGACTTCCCAGATATTCATCAACTTAGTTCCGCCCGACTCCGCTCTCCGGTGACTTTTAATACTGAATCTGGCGGCGGGCCGGCCACTAGGCCGACCCGCCTAGACTGACTACGACTTCGCCTTGCCGACCTCGGCGGCGATGGACGCCTGAACCTCAGCGAGGAGGTCCGGGGAGACCTGCTCCAAGTCGAAGGAGCCATTCTGCTCGGGGCAGTCCAGGGAGGACTGCATGACAGCGCGGTTCCACTGCATGGACTCAGTACGAGTCACGTCGAAAGCCATATTTGCCTTTCTCTAATTCGTTTTTTCAAGGTTATCCTGCCTGTTTGCAGCTCGTTCAAGAACGACTGGTAGTTCAAGGCAGGATCTGCCGAAATCACCGCCGAATACCGGATTCCCATTCGGGGTTGGAGATATGGAGAATCCAGATCGGTGGATGAGTTCGGTCAGCATAGTGGTTGCCACCGCCAAGGCGATTTCTCGTCCTGAGCAGGCGTAGGTGCCATGGCCGAATGCCAGATGGCGGGTTTTCCGGTCGAGGAGGAATTTGTCGGGGTCCGAGTATGCTGCCGGATCTCTGCATACAGCTGCAAGCAGGATGATTAACCGGTCGCCCCTTGCGATATCGATGCCCGCGAGTTTGCGATCCTCCAGGCACTCACGAAGGATCGTCGGGTTCACCGGGTTCAAACGGGCACTCTCTAATACCGCCTTTCGAGCTGCCTCCCACCCATCAGACCGGATTCGGTCCTGAACTTCCACCTCTCGGCTCAGGTGGTAAGCGGTGTGTGTGAGCAGGCGTCCACCGAAGCCACGAGCGAGCGAGTCAAAGGTGGGTGCGACGAACGCAAGCAGAGAGTTGTCGTCAGCACCGTTGTCCTGCCAGGACCTGACCATACGAGACAAAAGGGTGTCACTCTGACCTATTCGGGCTTTACTGATGGCTTCGCGTAGTCTTTCGGTAGCCAGTTGTGCCGCCGCTGCACGTTTTAGGGGCTCCTCTGCGTTCCTAGCCATCTTGAACGCGGTGGCCAGCCAGTCCGTCTCCTCTGGGGACAGTCCGAACCATGTTCCAGTCAAAGCTTTGGCAGCAGGCTCAGCCACCTGAGAGGAGAACTCGATCTCCACACCGAGGGGTAGGGCTTCAGCTACCTCGACACAGCGACGGTAGATGGTTCTTTGGGGAAAGGTTCGTGGTCCGACACACGCCATGGCTGCTGAATGGACTCTCCTCCGAACCTCGGGAGCGAGTTCAAACCCGGAGGGAATCGGCAGTGGGCTGGGACGTGCCACCGCGTAGGCAGCGGTGGAGAAGGACTGGCTAGAGACGATCTCCAGTGCAGCGTTGTGTGACAAGACCAGCCAGGAGTTCAGCCTGTCCGACCAGATTACGGGGTCTCCGTCTCGACTCGACGGCCAGTTCCGGGTTACTTTTTCACGCTCGTCCACAAAGGCCATGAGAGCCAATCAATGAATCTTGGGCCTGGATATAGTTAATCTTTGGCCTAAAAATTTACGCCAGGCGAAAACCTCTTCTTGCTGCGCACGTAAGCGTATCGCAGTGGAAGCGGGAAGTGAATTTCTTGTCCACATCCGGACACTGGAGTCAACCTTTGATTGATTGTCTGGCATCTGGGTATGACAGCCGCCCGCTCAGGGCGGGTAAAGGATCTCGTTCCACGAGATCAGTGCCGGAACGATGAACACAGAGCCTTCTTCGTCGTGAAGGTGCAGGTCATGCTGATCTTTGATTCCGATTCGTCAGTAGGGGTCTGGCCATGATCGGTCCGGTACTTCGCCGCTGATGTTCCTGGTCCGGGAGGGAACGGGCTCTCGCGTGACGCCACTGTGCGCGCCGGGTTCCACAAGTCCGGAAACTGCGCCTCTACTGCTCGTCGGATCAGAGCTTGATCGTCAAGTGGCAACCAGCAGGGCGGTCAGCCGTCGTCAACAGGTGGTGAACGCCTCCGTCCAGGGCCAAGCGCGCTCCAAACGGAGGAACCGTCGGTGGGCGTGGCGTGCCGGGCGTGCGGGCAGGTTGCAGGTGAACGATCACGCCTGGTTGACCTTCCAGGACGCTGACGACAGCCGGGCCAGGTCCATCGCCTTGTTCGTGCGTACCCGTTCCTCGACCTCGGCATGGTCTCGGTGTAGCGCGTCCAGGAACTGCGCTTGGGGGGAGCCCCTGATGCGGTGCATCCGGTCGATGTTGGTCGCGAGAATCACATAGCGTCAGCCGGTCTGCTTCTCCAGCGAGGTGAGTTTGGTGGCGTGCCTGCGCATGGGGCGGACCCGGCGTACGATCAGCCGCATGCCGTTGGGCCAGTCGGTGTGGGTGTTGAGCCCGGTCAGCTCCGCGACCTGACATCCCTTTTGAAGATCGCTGTCCTGGTCCAGCATGGTTTCCCACGCGTGCTCGGGGAGCTTCGCGATGGCGGCCTCGTCCGCATCGGTGATCTTCCATCCGACGGTGTAGCGGACTGTGCGGTGGGAGGTGTTCAACTTCTGCAGGTGCTCCAGGAGTTCGTGGGTGGCTCAGGTCTGGTCGGCGCGGAAAAGCAGCTTGGCTCTGGCCGAGTTCGGGATTTGGTCCAACGCCTGGGTGAGCACATGGATGTGGTCGGCGACGGTGTCGGATCCGGCTGCCCGGCCGCAGCAGCATGGCCAGACACTCGCCGGCGTTGGCACACCAAACGGTCAGGGGCGGAAGCCGCGGCTTCCCTTGAAGGTGGGTGCCGCGTCCTCCTTGGTGGAGGTGGTGATGATTGTGGCGTCCAACTCCAAGATGATCCAGCCTTTGAGGCGGAGACCCGCGACCATCAGGTGGGGGAAACCTCCGGGGCGCAGGTGCAGCAGGGTCCACACGTGGCGGCGGATATGCCGTCTGATCTTGACGATCGCTGCCAGAGCGGTTGCGTCGAGGGTGGCAAGAGTCCGGCGCAGGGTGGAGTCGGAGGTGGGCGGGCCGAAACACGGGTCGGTGGTACAGGCCCAGGCGTTCGGCCTCACTCAAGCTGAGGGCTCCGAGCAGGATCGCAATGGCCAGGTGAACCAGGACGGTGGCTCGGTCCCGCCAGGTGATGGTCATGGAAAGCCCGTGGCCCTAGTTCGGACACAGTGACGCCACACGCCACTCCATGGACGCCACCTCGAGTCACCAGCGGACTTGATCCGCACCTCGGGCGGGGCCGAATTGGCTCCGTTGTGGCTCCGGTGTTCCGGAACCCCATGGCACGGGGTGGTCTCGCATGGTCTCCGGTGGCACGGAGGACCCCGGGCAGCGTGGAACAAACCGGGGTATACCACCACGAATCTCCTGCCTTCCCGCTGACTTTTAATCCGCGGGTTCAGGGTTCGATCCCCTGGGGCCCTACCACGATCCACCTGCGCGTTCTCGCCGCGCGGCACGGTGGGAGCTCCCGAGGGTTGCGGTTCGGGCCGTGCGCACGTCCACGCCCCGTCGGCTCGCAGGCGTTCCGAGTCCCGCGCCGTGTGCGGGACTCTCGGGGTCCCTCCTCCTGCTTCGGGCGCGCAGGTCGATCGGTTCGTCATTCTTTCTGTTCCGTTGTGCCTGGAGAAAGCAGAGTTCCACAAAGTGGTTCCAAGGGCTCCGCGTGACTTTTTTCTCCGGTGCTAGGGTCGCTGTTGTGGATATCGATGACATGCTGACCGGAGTGCGCCAGATGCCTGACCAATTGGCCACGGTGTCCGACCCGCTCACCCGCGCACGCCTGGTCGGGGATGTCCTCGCCGCGTTCGCCGAGACCGAGCGTGCACTCAAAGAGGTGCGGTGGCCTGCTGTCGTCGCACTACGCGAGCAGGGTATGACCATGCGCGAGATTGGGGAGAAGCTCGGTGTGAGCGCCTCCCGTGTGGACCAGATCTCCCGGGGTATCAGCGGCTAGGCGGGACATGAGAACGTCCGAGCTCCCACGTGCCGGAGCGGGGGATCATCCGTGTTCGGGACGTTCCGCTCGTGTCGGCGTCCCTGTGCCCGCGAGTCCGTGGCTCCGCCTGCCGCGGGATGATTCCGAGAGGTGGATGGGAGGTACCGGTGGCCCGTCTGGGCGATGACGGCGTGACCGTCCTCGTTCCCGTCGGCGGCACGCTGGAGGACGGTACCAAGTGGGACGCCGCGCGTCGTCTGAGCCCCGGTGACGACGGCTATGACGAGGCACTGGCCGCTGCCCGAACCCGTGCGCGCCTGCCCCGGACACCCCGACCCGAGCCGTCCGAGGCGGATGTCACCGACTTCGTCGCCTCGATGAACCGCGAGTAGCGGCACCCGCTTTTCTTTCGGTCCAGTACCGGATTCCGACAGAAAATCCGCCCAAGAGCTGGCTGTGCTTACCGGTCGGCACCCGGACGGAATGGTGGGGAGGAGAAGAGTGCGAGCCATCGTCTCCGAGGTCCCGCTCAGTGTGTGAGTTGTCGACACCACACCAGCGTCCTGGTTGCCGACTCGGCCTCCGGGGGTGTCGGCCGGATCGGTTCCCCGCTTTTCCGGAGGCAATTCCCACGGTGATCATGCGCGACGAACATGGTCACCGTGATCCCTGTACGGGGGCCCACGGGACGCGCTGGGAGAACAACGAAGTGCGTAACCCCCTCGACATCCTCGCGGAACGCGGAAAACTCCGAACGGTTCCTTCCGCGAACCCGTCCGTGGGTCGGTTCCTCCCCTACGCGGATGACGTACGGACGACCCCCCGCACGTCCGCCCTCTTAGCCGCTGTGCCGGCGCGTACACGATGATCACCCGGAAGAGGCCGGTGGAAGCCGACCTGCGGACTTTCAATCCGCGGGTTCGGAGGCCTCCTCCGCTGTCGGGGCGGTCATCGGCAGCCGCACCTGGAAGCGCGTGTCCCCCGGGACGGACTCCACCTGGAGGCTCCCGTGGTGTTTGTTCACCACGATCCGCCAGGAGATGTCGAGGCCGAGCCCGGTTCCCTCGCCCACCGGCTTGGTGGTGAAGAAGGGCACGAAGATGCGGTCGCGGATCTCGGAGTCCACACCGGTCCCGGTGTCCCCGAACTCCACCAGCAGGTGGTCCCCGTCCCGGGCCGTGCGCACGGTCAGCTTTCCCTCGCCGCCCATCGCCGAGACGGCGTTGTCGACGAGGTTGGTCCACACCTGGTTCAGCTCGCCCGGATAGGCGGGGACCCTCGGCAGCGTCCGGTCGTACTCCTTGACGACCCGGATCCCGGCCCCGATCTTCTTGGAGAGCATCACGAGCGTGCTGTCCAGCAGGTCGTGCACGTCGGTGACCTGGAAGGGGGCGCGGTCGAGTTGCGAGTACTGCCTGGCCGTGTCCACGAGGTGCGAGATGCGGGCGGTGGAGTCCTCGATCTCGTTCATGAGCAGCTCGGTCTCCACCGTGTACTCCAGCCACCGGACGGCCCCCTCGAGGGTCTGCTCGTCCACGGCCTCCGCCACCCGGTCCAGCCAGTCGGTGTCCAGTCCGGCCTGGACGAACGTCGGCGCGAGGTCCCAGCCGCCCGCGATTCCGCGCTCGTCGAGCCAGTCGGCGAGCTCGTCCTCCCGGTCGGCGGCCTCCAGCGCGCTCAGCGGCTCGGCCTTCGACACCTGCTCCGCGGTGCGCTCCTGGATGGCGACGAGCGTCTCCAGGGTCCGGCGCGTGTACGGGCCCGCCGCTATGACCCCGAGCTTGTGCCGCATCCCGGCCACCCGTTCGCGCAGCGACGACGTGGCCCGCACGGCGGCGGCCGCGGGGTTGTTGAGCTCGTGGGTCAGCCCCGCGGACAGGGAGCCGAGCGCCAGGAGCCGCTCACGCTGGTCGATCGTCCGCTGGGAGTTCTGGGTGCCGAAGAACATCCCCTCCAGCAGGTGGACGGCCATCGGGAACCAGTCCCGCATGATCGAGGCGAAGGTCTCGGCGGGCAGGACGAAGAACCGGGAGGGCTCCGTGACGCGGAGGGAGCCCCGGTAGCGCTGGTCCTCGGCGCCGCTCAAGTAGGCCTGCATGGCGCCGGCGTAGGCCCCCCTGTGCGAGGTGCGGATGGTCTCCACGTCGTCACCGCCGACCCGGCGCGACATCACCACCCGGCCCTCCAGGAGCACGTAGAAACAGGTGGCCGGGTCGCCTTCGCGGTAGACGGGTCCGGGCCCGAACTCCTCCACACGGCCCTCACGGCACAGCCGCGCCAGTTGTTCGTCGTCCAGTTCCTCGAACAGGAAGAGCGTGCGCAGCTCCTCCTCGTCGCAGCGTGTCGGCCGCCCGCTCATGACTGCTCCAGGTAACGGTGGACGAGCATCACGGCCATGGCGCCCTCGCCGACGGCGGAGGCGACCCGCTTGGCGGACTCCGCGCGCGCGTCGCCCGCGACGAACACCCCCGGCACGCTCGTCTCCAGGTGGTACGGCGGCCGGTCCAGCTCCCAGTCGTTCGGCGGCCGACCGTCGACGCCCAGGTCCGGCCCGGCCAGGATGAACCCGCGCTCGTCCCTGGCCACGGTGCCGTCCAGCCAGTCGGTGCGCGGGGCCGCCCCGATGAACGCGAACAGCCACTGCGTGCCGACGAGTTCGGTGTGACCGCTCTCCACGTCGCGCAGGGTGAGCTGCTCCAGATGGTCGGAGCCGTGCGCGGCCTCGACGACCGTGCCCGTGCGGACGTCGATGTTCGGGGTGTCCTCGATCTGCTGGATCAGGTAGTGGGACATCGACGCCTCCAGCGAGGGGCCGCGCACCACCAGGGTCACCGACTTCGCGCCCCGGGACAGGTACATGGCGGCCTGCCCGGCGGAGTTCGCGCCGCCGACGACGTACACGTCGTGGCCCTGGCAGGAGGGGGCCTCGGTGAGCGCCGACCCGTAGAACACTCCGCGCCCGGTCAGGTCGTCGAGCCCCGGCGCGGTCAACCGGCGGTAGGACACCCCGGTCGCCAGGAGGACGCTGTGCGCGCAGACCGCGGAGCCGTCCGAGAAGCGGACGGTGCGCGAGGCGCCGTTCACCTCCAGTCCCGACACCTCGCACGCGCTCAGGATCTCGGCGCCGAACTTCGCCGCCTGCCGCCGGGCCCGTTCCGTGAGCTGGCCGCCGGACACGCCGTCAGGGAACCCGAGGTAGTTCTCGATCCGCGAGCTCTGCCCCGCCTGACCGCCGGTGGCGGAGCGTTCCACGAGGACGGTCCGCAGCCCCTCGGAGGCCCCGTAGACGGCCGCGCCGAGCCCGGCCGGGCCGCCGCCGATCACCACCAGGTCGTAGAACTCCTCCGCCGGTGCCGTGGCCAGCCCCACCAGCGACGCGAGTTCGGGGTCCCCGGGTTGCGCCCGAGCCGTCCCGTCCGGGGCGATCACCAGCGGCAGCCGCTCCGCGTCCTGCCCGGCCGCGTCCAGCAGCCGCCGCCCCTCCGGCTCGTCACACGAGTACCAGCGGTAGGGCACCTGGTTGCGGGCCAGGAACTCCCGCACGTCCGACGACCGGGCCGACCACCGGTGGCCGACGACCTTGGTGGTGGCCACCGTCCGGTGTCTGCGGGCCCGCCAGGCCGCCAGGAGGTCGTCCAGGACCGGGTAGAGCTTCTCCTCGGGGGGATCCCAGGGCTTGAGGAGGTAGTGGTCGAGGTCGACGAGGTTGATCGCGTCGATGGCCGCGTTGGTGTCCGCGTAGGCGGTCAGCAGGACGCGTCGCGCACCCGGATAGACGTCGATGGCCTGTTCGAGGAACTCGATGCCGTTCATCCGCGGCATGCGGTAGTCGGCCAGGACCACCGCCACCTGGTCACCGCGGAGCTTGAGTTCCCGCAGGGTGTCGAGCGCGGTCTCCCCGGACTCGGCCCGCACGACCCGGTACGTGTCTCCGTAGCGGCGTCGCAGGTCGCGGGCGATGGAACGCGACACGCCCGGATCATCGTCCACGGTCAGGATGACGGTTCGTCCCGGTCCCGTCGGCTGCGCCATGCGTCTCCCTCGTCCGATCGACTCGCCGCACCCTGCAACGCCGCTCCGGGGTCGCTCAGTCCGGGGCGCGGCCGGTCACCGCACGAAGAGTACGGCGTCCCCGTCGTCGCACGCGGTGGCGGGATCGTCGGATCCGCCTGGGGCGCGGCCGGTCCGCCCTCGCACGGGGGCGGACCGGCCGCCGGGGTGGGAACGGGCAGGAGGCGGGCCCTCCCCGTGGGCGGCTCAGTCGCTCAGGGCGCGGATGAGCGCCTCCTCGTCGTCGTGGGTGAGGTTGGTCTGGATGACGGTCGGGTGCAGGGGCTTGAACGCGCTGACCACCCGGTCGCGCGTGGCCGACTGCGCGAGCAGGAAGACCGCGGCCCGGCCCTGGTCGAGCTCGGAGCCGATCCGCTTGATCATGTCGTCGTCGATACCGACGTCGCTGAGTTTGCCCGCGACCGCGCCCGAGGCGGCGCCGACGGCCATGCCGAGCAGCGGGTTGAGGAACAGCAATCCGATGAGCATGCCCCAGAAGGCTCCGCCCAGCGCACCCGCACCGGTGAGGTTGACGGTCTGGTGGATGCGGGGCCGTCCCTTGGCGTCCTTGTAGACGTAGGCCGTGTCCTCCAGCTTCAGCAGTTCCTGCTTGGCCAGGTCGGACGCGATGTCCAGGGCCTCTTCGGCCGTCTTGGTGTCGGCGACGCCGAGCACGACGAGATGCGCCATCCGTTCCTCCGGTTATCACTTTTCGTGGCTGGTGTGTCACTCCCGGTCTTTCCGTGTGGGCTTCGCGCTAGCGCCATCGTTCGGGAAAACGAGGGCCATGTTCGCCCGGGGGAGTGTGTGACATGCCGGACACCGGACGCCGCCGTGGGCCGGTACGCGGTCGCGGGCGGTCGGCGCCCGGACGCGTGTGCGCTGGGCCTGCGCGCGGATCCACCGTTCCCGCGATGGTGGTCCCACCTGCGGTGACCCGCGCGACCGGGGTGTTCTCGCTGTTCGGAGGCCGTACACTGCGCCGGGCGCCACCCATGCGGGCCCGCCCCGGGGCGCCGCCGGGCGCGACCGACGGCTTTTGGACGTTTCCCACAACGGATGCCGCCCAGAGTCCTCCGCCGACGACATGGCGCCGCCGGTCGGCAGACGGGAGGATGAACTCTGCGGAGTGCCGCCATGGGGGCGGCGCGCACATCGTCGATCTACAGAAGGACGCAATCGGGTGTTCACTCGTGTCGCCATCGTCAACCGTGGTGAGGCCGCAATGCGGCTCATCCACGCCGTACGAGACCTCGCCGCGGAGACAGGGGCACGGATCGAGACCGTGGCCCTGTACACCGACGTCGATCGTTCGGCCGCCTTCGTCCGTGAGGCGGACCTGTCCTATGACCTCGGTCCCGCGTCCGCGCGCCCGTACCTCGACCTGGAGGTGCTGGAGCGCGCGCTGGTGGAGACCGGCGCGGACGCCGCGTGGGTCGGTTGGGGGTTCGTCGCCGAGGACCCGGCGTTCGCGGAGCTGTGTGAGAAGGTCGGTGTCACCTTCGTCGGCCCGAGCGCCGAGGCCATGCGCAAGCTCGGTGACAAGATCGGCGCGAAGCTGATCGCCGAGGAGGTCGGTGTGCCGGTCGCCCCTTGGAGCCGGGGCGCGGTCGAGACCCTGGACGCCGCCCTGGCGTCGGCGTCGGAGATCGGCTACCCGCTGATGCTGAAGGCGACGGCGGGCGGTGGCGGGCGCGGTATCCGCGTCATCAACCACGAGGCCGAACTGGCCGACGCCTACGAGCGGACCAGCCAGGAGGCGGCGCGGGCGTTCGGCAGCGGCGTCGTGTTCCTGGAGCGCTTGGTCACCCACGCCCGGCACGTCGAGGTGCAGGTGATCGCCGACGGTGAGAACGCCTGGGCGCTCGGCGTCCGCGACTGCTCGGTGCAGCGGCGCAATCAGAAGATCATCGAGGAGTCGGCGTCGCCGGTCCTGAGCCCCGAGCAGACCGCTGATCTCAAGGCGTCGGCCGAGCGGCTGGCCGTCGCGGTCGGCTACCGCGGCGCGGCCACCGTCGAGTTCCTCTACCACCCCGGCGACGACCTCTTCGCCTTCCTGGAGGTCAACACCCGACTCCAGGTCGAGCACCCGATCACCGAGTCCACCACCGGCGTCGACCTGGTCAGGGCCCAGCTGCACGTGGCCTCCGGCGGAAAGCTGGAGGGCACGCCGCCGGCGGAGCGCGGGCACGCCATCGAGGCCCGGCTCAACGCCGAGGACCCGGACCGCGACTTCGCCCCCTCCCCGGGCCGCATCGCGCGGCTGGACCTGCCCGCCGGACCGGGCATCCGCGTGGACACCGGGGTCAGCGAGGGCGACACCATCCCCGCCGACTTCGACTCGATGATCGCCAAGATCATCGCCTACGGAGCCGACCGCGACGAGGCGCTCGGCAGGCTCCGCCGGGCGATGGCGCAGACCACCGTGATCATCGAGGGCGGCGCGACGAACAAGAGCTTCGTGCTCGACCTGCTCGACCGGCCCGAGGTCATCGACGCCAGCGCCGACACCGGCTGGATCGACCGGGTCCGGGGCGAGGGCGGCCTCGTCACCCACCGGCACTCCGCCGTCGCCCTGGCCGCGGCCGCCATCGAGGCCTACGAGGAGGAGGAACGCGTCGAACAGCACCGCCTGCTGTCGACGGCGTTCGGCGGCCGTCCGCAGGTGCAGCACGAGAGCGGTCGCCCGCTGGACCTCAAGTTGCGCGGTGTCGGCTACCGCGTGCGCGTCGCGCGCGTCGGGGCGCACCGCTTCCGCGTCGGTGTCGAGGCGGGCGAGGAGGCCCGCACCGTCGACGTCGAGCTCGACCGCTTCGACGAGCACACCGGGCGGATCATCGTCAACGGCACCCCGTACCGCCTGCTCACCGGCACGCACGGGCCGATCCACCTGGTCGAGGTGGAGGGCGTGGCGCACCGCGTCAGCCGCGACGAGGGCGGTGTCCTCCGCTCGCCCGCGCCCGCGCTGGTCGTCGCCACACCGCTGGAGGTCGGCGCCGAGGTCGAGGCGGGCGCCCCGGTCCTGGTGCTGGAGAGCATGAAGATGGAGACGGTGCTGCGGGCGCCGTTCCGGGCGCGGCTGAAGGAGTGCGCCGTGTCCGTGGGCAGCCAGGTGGAGACCGGCGCCGCGCTGCTGCGCCTGGAACCGCTCGCCGACGACGAGGCCGAGGACGCCGCCGCCACCGAGTCCGTGGAACTGGACCTGCCCGCCCCGGCCGCGGGGGTCCCGGCGCGCACACGCATCGCTCGCGGCCTGGAGGACGTGCGGAGCCTGCTACTGGGCTTCGACGTCGACCCCCACGACGAACGCCGGGTGCTCGACGCCTACCTCGCCGCGCGCGAGGAGTCCGTCGGGGAGGGCCACCGGCCGCTGGCCGAGGAGCTCGGCCTCGTCGACGTGTTCGCCGACCTGGCCGAGTTGAGCCGCAACCGCCCGGCCGGCGAGGAGAGCGGCGCCGACGACCGCGTCCACAGCGCGCGCGAGTACTTCCACACCTACCTCCAGAGCCTCGACGTCGAACGGGCCGGGCTCCCCGCGGCGTTCCAGGACAAACTCGCCAAGGCGCTGGAGCACTACGGGGTCACCGACCTGGAGCGTTCGCCCGAGCTCGAATCCGCGGTGTTCCGGATCTTCCTCGCCCAGCAGCGCGTGTCCGCGGACGTGTCCGTGGTGACGGAGCTGCTGCGCGCGTGGCTGCGCGAGCCGCAGCCGGACGGGACCCTGCGCGAGACCGCCGGCCGCGCCCTGGAGCGGCTGGTGGCCGCCACCCAGGTCCGCTTCCCCGTGGTCGCCGACCTCGCGCGCGGCGTCGTGTTCTCCTGGTTCGGCCAGCCGCTCCTGCGCCGCAACCGCGCCCGCGTCTACGCCAACGTCCGCAGGCACCTGCGCCACCTGGACGCGAACCCGGACGCGCCGGACCGCGCCGAGCGCGTCGCCGAGATGGTGCGCAGCACCGAGCCGCTGGTGCGGCTGCTCGGCCAGCGGCTCGTCCGCGCCGACCTGGACAACTCCGTCATGCTGGAGGTCCTGACCCGGCGCTACTACGGCAACAAGGGCCTCACCGGCGTCCGCACCGCCGAGGTCGCGGGCTGCACGTTCGTGGTCGCCGACCGCGCCGGTTCGCGCGTGGTCTCCTCCGCGGTGGGTTTCGACGCGCTGGGAAGCGCGCTGCGCGGGCTCGCGGAGCTGGCGAACGGCGAGGACGACATCGACGCCGACATCTACCTCGCCTGGGAGAAGCAGCCGGAGGACTTCGACGCGATGGCCGCCGCGTTGCAGGACGTCCTCAGGGTGCACCCGCTGCCGGACCGGGTCCGCAGGCTGACCACGACCGTCGCCGGACGCGACGGCGCGGTGATGCACCACCACTTCACGTTCCGTCCTTCGCCGACCGGGATGACCGAGGACCGGCTGATCCGCGGCCTGCACCCGTACATCGCGCAGCGGATGCAGATGGAGCGCCTCAGCAAGTTCGACCTCACCCGCCTGCCGTCGTCGGACGAGGAGGTCTACCTCTTCCAGTGCGTGGCGCGGGAGAACCCGTCGGACGACCGCCTCGTCGCGTTCGCCCAGGTGCGCGACCTGACCGAGCTGCGTGAGCAGGACGGCAGGCTCGTCGCGCTGCCGACGGCCGAGGACACCGTCGCCGCCTGCCTCGACTCGATCCGTCGGGAGCGGTCGCGGCGCCCGTCGCGGCAGCGCTTCAACACCAACCGGATCGTGATCTACGTCTGGCCGCCGAGCGAGATCACCCGCGAGGAGCTGGAGACGATCGCCGGGCGCGTGCGGCCGACGACCGAGGGCGCCGGGCTGGAGGAGATCCTGTTCATCGCGCGCCAGCGCGACCCGGAGACCGGGGAACTGACCAAGGTCGCCATCCGCATCTCCTCCGACGCCGCCGGGGGCACCGAGCTGACCATCGGTGAGCCGTCGAACGAGCCGGTCGAGCCGGTCGACGACTACCGCCAGAAGGTGCTGCGCGCGAGCAGCCGCAACACGGTCTACCCCTACGAGCTGACCGGCCTGCTCGGTGAGTTCGTGGAGCACGACCTCGACGACGACCACGTGCTCGTGCCCGTCGACCGGCCCAGGGGGCGCAACTCCGCCGCGATCGTCGCGGGTGTGGTGACCACGCCGACCGAGCGGCACCCCGAGGGCGTCCGCCGGGTGGTCCTGCTCGGCGACCCGACGAAGTCGCTCGGCGCGCTGTCGGAGCCGGAGTGCCGCCGGGTGATCGCGGCGCTGGACCTGGCCGAGCGGATGCGGGTCCCGCTGGAGTGGTACGCGCTGTCGGCCGGTGCGCGGATCTCCATGGAGTCCGGCACGGAGAACATGGACTGGGTGGCCGCGGCGCTCAAGCGGATCGTCGAGTTCACCCAGGACGGCGGGGAGATCAACGTCGTCGTCGCGGGCATCAACGTCGGCGCCCAGCCGTACTGGAACGCCGAGGCGACGATGCTCATGCACACCAAGGGCATCCTGGTCATGACGCCGGACTCGGCGATGGTGCTCACCGGCAAGCAGTCGCTCGACTTCTCCGGAGGTGTGTCCGCCGAGGACAACTTCGGCATCGGCGGTTACGACCGGGTCATGGGTCCGAACGGGCAGGCGCAGTACTGGGCGCCGAACCTGACCGCCGCGCGGGACGTTCTGATGTCGCACTACGACCACTCCTACGTCGTACCGGGCGAGGAGCGGCCGCGGCGGACGAGGACCACCGACCCCGTCGACCGCGACGTGTCCGACTTCCCGCACACGGTGGAGGGCAGCGACTTCACCACCGTCGGCGAGATCTTCTCCTCCGCGGCCAACCCGGACCGCAAGAAGCCGTTCGACATCCGGACGGTCATGCGGGCGCTCTCCGACCAGGACCACGCGGTGCTGGAGCGCTGGGCGGGCATGGCCGACGCGGACACCGCGGTGGTGCAGGACGTGCACCTCGGAGGCATGCCGGTGTGCCTGCTCGGTATCGAGTCGCGGTCGGTCCAGCGGCGCGGTTTCCCGCGCACCGACGGTCCGGACGCCTACACCGCGGGCACGCTGTTCCCGAAGTCGTCGAAGAAGGCCGCCCGGGCGATCAACGCCGCCAGCGGCAACCGGCCGCTCGTGGTGCTGGCGAACCTGTCGGGCTTCGACGGTTCGCCGGAGTCGATGCGCGAGCTCCAGCTGGAGTACGGCGCGGAGATCGGCCGCGCGATCGTGAACTTCCGCGGGCCCATCGTGTTCTGCGTGATCTCGCGGTACCACGGAGGCGCGTTCGTGGTGTTCTCGAAGGCGCTGAATCCGAACATGACCGTGCTCGCGCTGGAGGGTTCGTTCGCCTCGGTGCTCGGCGGCGCACCCGCCGCCGCGGTGGTGTTCTCCGGTGAGGTCAACGCCCGTACCGCGGCCGACCCGAGGGTGCGGGACCTGGAGGCCCGCGTCGCGGCCGCCTCCGGTACCGACCGGGCCGCGCTGACCGCCGAACTCGACGAGCTGCGCGTGTCCGTCCGCTCGGAGAAGCTCGGCGAGGTGGCCGCGGAGTTCGACCGCGTGCACGACATCCACCGTGCGGTCGAGGTGGGTTCCGTGGACGCCGTCATCAGCGCCGCCGAGCTGCGCCCGCGCATCATCGGGGCCCTGGAGGCGCACCAGAGTTAGGCGGTGTCCGTTCCGGGCCCGCCGCCTCGCTTCGGCCCGGACGGAACCTCCCCGGGCGACCATTCCATGAACGGAGCCCGGGGTGCGGCCCCCGGCGGGCCGGTCACCGACCGCGGTGGCCGGTTCCCGTCGGGGGCCTTCCGCGCCACGGGGCCGTCCCCGGGCGGAGCGGCGCCCTCCCCTTCGCGCCGCGGTCGCGGAGGACTACGGTGGGAGCGCCCGTACCCGGGGCCCGTGGTTCCCTGCGGGCCCGGCCGCGCCGCCGACCCCCCGGGAGCACCGTGATCTGCGACCTGTCGTCCGTCGTCGGCTGGTTCCTGATCGTCTTCGCGGGGATCATCCAGCTCCTCGCGGCACGGAACGCGGACGGCCCTCCTCCCACGGTGTTCAGGGTGGGTGTGGGGCTGGCCTTCGGCGCGGCGGCCGTGGCTCTGCTCGGCTCCGGGCTGGCCGAGTGGTTCGGTCGCTGCTAGAGCGCGTGGCCCGGCTTCTCGGCGCCCGTGGGGCTCAGGACCCCGCGGCCTCCCGCCGGATCCGCTCGAACTGCGCGCCCATGGCCTCGGCGAGCGCGTTGGCCGCGGACAGCGGCCGCACCATGACGGTGAGTTCCTCGATCAGGCCGTCCTCGCCGACGCGCAGGAAGTCGCAGCCCTGGACCTGGCGGCCGTTCACCGTCGCCTCGAACATGAGCGCGTGGTCGCGGCCGTCGGCCCCCTCGTACTCCCGCAGGTAGCGGAAGTCCTCGAAGACCCGCAGGACCCCGCGCAGGATCGCCGCGGTGATCGCCTTGCCCGGGTAGGGCCGAAAGACCACCGGACTGGTGAACACGACGTCCTCGGCGAGCAGCGCCTCGACCGCGGCCATGTCCCTGGCGTCGACCGCCGCGCGGAACTCACGCATGTGCCCTCCTAGGCAATTTGTTGAGTAGGTGTGTTGGACACTAGGTTGTACTCACATAGTTGTCCAGTCTTGAAATTGACTAATCAAGTTGGTTAACTCGGCCTCATGGCGTTGCGTGACGCGGTGATGGCCGCACTTCTGGAGGGTGAGGCGTCCGGATACGACCTGGCCAAGGGCTTCGACGCCTCGGTGGCCAACTTCTGGATGGCCACGCCCCAGCAGCTCTACCGGGAACTGGACCGCATGGAGGCCGAGGGCCTGGTCCGGGCACGCGTCGTGCACCAGGAGAAGCGCCCGAACAAGCGCCTGTTCTCCCTCACCGACACCGGACGCCGGGCCCTGCGCGCGTTCACCGCCACGCCGCCGAAGCCGGGGGCGATGCGCGAGGACCTCCTGGTCCAGGTGCAGGCGGTGGACGCCGGCGACGTCGAGGCGGTCCGGGGCTCGGTCGCGGAGCGGATCGGGTGGGCGCGCGCGAAGATCGCCCGCTACGAACGGCTGCGTGAGCGGCTCCTGGAGGGGCGCGGCGAGGAGGAGTACCTCGTCCACGCCGAGCGGGTCGGCCCCTACCTGACCCTCATGGCGGGCCTGGCGTTCGAGCGGGAGAACGTGCGCTGGGGCGAGCGCGTCCTGGCCGTGCTCGACCGCCGCGCGGCGCGGACCGACACCGGCGCCGGGTCCGGTTCGGGTCGGGGCTGAGGCCGGTGGGATACCTGCGCTACGTCGCGGTGGGCGACAGCCAGACCGAGGGCCTCAACGACGGTGACGAGACCACCGGTTACCGAGGCTGGGCCGATCGGCTCGCCGGGACGCTCGCCGCCCACGAGCCCGAGTTCGCCTACGCCAACCTCGCCGTGCGCGGGCGGCTGGCCGGGCGGATCCGCGCTGAGCAGTTGGCTCCGGCGCTCGCCCTCGCCCCCGACCTGGTGACCGTGATGGCCGGTATGAACGACCTGGTCCGACCAGGGTACGACGCGGATACCGTGGCCGCCGACCTGGAGGCGATGCTGGCCGCGTTCACCGCCTCCGGGGCGACCACGGTGACCTTCACCTTCCCCGACATCGCCCGGATCGCCCCGTTGGCGGGACGGCTGCGCCCGCGTGTGCTGGACCTCAACGACCGGATCCGCGCCATGGCCCGCCGCCACGGCGCGGTGCTGGTCGACACGTTCCCGTACCCGGTGACCACGGATCCCCGGCTGTGGAGCGCCGACCGCATCCACGCCACACCGTTGGGGCACGCCCGTATCGCGGCGGCGGTCGCCCACACGCTCGGCGTTCCGGGCGCGGACGCCTCCTGGTCCGATCCCCTGCCCCCACTCGCGCCCGTGCCGCCCTGGCGCCGCGCCGGAACCGAGCTGGTCTGGGCCGCCGTTTTCCTCGGCCCCTGGCTGGCACGCCGCCTGCGCGGGCGTTCGTCGGGTGACGGCCGCGCCGCGAAGCGCCCCCGGTTGGAACCGGTCCGCACGGCAGGGGCGTGAGGGGGACTCCGGCCGTCAGGCCTCGTTCGGGCCCTCCAACACCGAGACCGTTCCCTGCGCCACGGCGCACGGGGTCTCCACTCCGTCGGCGTCCACCGTGGAAAGGTCGCAACGGCACACGACGCGGGTGCGGCCGGCCCGGACGATCCGCGCGCGGGCGCGCAGCAGGTCGCCCCGGGCGGGGCGCAGGTAGTCGATGGTGAAACCGGCGGTCACGACCTGCGCGCCGACCGCCGCGCCCGCCGCGAACGTGAGCGCGTTGTCGGCCGCGTAGCTCAGCACCCCGCCGTGCACGAATCCGTGTTGCTGGCGCAGGTCGTTTCGGATGTCCAGTTCCAGCGTCGCGCCCTCCTCGCCGAAGGCCGTCAGACGGGCTCCGAGCAGCACACTGAAGGGCTGGGCCTCCAGCACCTTCTGCGCCACCGTCAGGTCCAGACCACCGCTCACACCGCACCCCATGTCCTGTGGGTCTCGTCACCGCCGCACCGACCCTCCTGCGTGCGGGACCCGGCTGTCAAGGGCTAAGTTACTCGCGAGTTAGCCAGCCTGGCCCACCACCGGACGGACGGAGCGGCCCTGTGCCGCCACCCGAACGGCGACCCCCCGCGGAGACCGCTCCGGGAAACCGGGCCCTAGGCGGTCCGCTCGGTCTCGTTCATCCGCTCGATCGTGGGACCGGCCGCCCGGGACCACGGGATCGAGAGGAGGGCGGCGGCCGCGATCCCCAGCGCGCCGGCCACCACGATGACGGTCCCGGTGCTGACGAACTCCGCGAAGAACCCGGCGACGAGGATGCCCACGCCCTGGGCGACCTGTAGCCCGGCCGCGACCAGTCCGAAGGCCAGGGCCCGGCCCTCCTTGGGCACGCACAGGACGAACGCCGCGTTGGCGACGAACTGGTAGGAGCCGGCGACCCCCACCAGGGCGAGGGCGGTGACCATCAGCCACAGTGGCGGGTCGACCAACCACAGGAGCAGCGGCACGGAGGTGAGCACCGCCAGGGGGCCGAGCAGTCGCATCCGGGTGGGCGGTGGGATCAGCCGGGTGAGGACGAGGCCGCCGATCAGCGCACCGACCGAGGAGCCCGCCATGATGAACCCGGTCGCCGCGTCCCCCGCGCCGATCTCGGTGGCCATCGGTTTGGCGAGGCCGTACGGGATCGAGTACAGGCCGGCGAGCCAGGCGAGCAGGGCGAGGGTGCGCAGACGGGAGTCGCCGAAGACGAGCTTGGCGCCGTCCCGGGTCATCGCGAGGAAGCCCGGCCGGTCCTCCTCCCCGGAGCGGGCCGCGGGACGGGCGCGGACGCCGGCCAGCACGATGAGCGCGGACAGGACGAAGACGGCGCCGTTGGCGGCCACGGCGATGTGCGGGCCGATGACCCCGACGACGACACCGCCCGCGACGAGGCCGATCAGCATCCCGACCTGAGAGGTGAGCTGGATGATGGCCGTGCTGGCCACATAGCGCTCCCCCTGGACGATCTCGGTCATGAGCGCCGCGCGGGCGGCGGCGAACGGGATCGACGGCAGGACCGAGCAGAACAGCAGCGCCCAGATCGCCCAGACCGGCATCCCCGGGACGGCGATGAGGAGGACGACCAGGGCGCGGGCCAGGTCGCACACCACCATGACCTGGCGGCGGGGGAAGAGGTCGGCGAGCCCGGACAGCAGGGGGCCGGCGATGAACGGAGGCAGGAAGGTGACCGCGAGCGTGACTCCGGTCGCGAACGCGGACCCGGTGAGCTGGTAGACGAGGATGCTGGTGGCGATGTTCAGCACGTTGGTGCCGATCATCGAGAGGGCGTGGGCAAGCCAGATGGAACGGAACTCGCCGATCCTCATGACCTCGCGGTAGCTGCTTCGCCAGGTCTCGTTCGGGGGGCTGGGGGGTTCGTGGTCCCCGTCATCAGGTGATTTGTCGAGGCTCGGATTTGACACCCGGCACTCCCTCGTTTTTACAGGGTTGAATTCACGCTGTGTCGCGTCCCGATGACCAACCGTTCCCGACGTGAGGGGCTTCACGCAAGCCGCTTTGGGGATTTCGTGTCTGATTCGTTGCTCTGGGTTAGGTTTTTTTGTGTGATCACCCATGCCGCGAAGCGGTCTCAACGTATCGTTGCCGCAGTCCGGGGCAGGTGTGCGGGGTTCTGGGGGCGACCTGGAATTCCAGGTCGCCCCCAGAGTCACGAATTGGGTGCTTAAGGTAACGAAAAGGGTCTTAGTTCCCTTGGGTGCTCTGTGTCGGGAGCGTTCAGGCCCAGCCGAGGTCGCCGAGCCGGTCGTCGTCGATGCCGAAATGGTGGGCGACCTCGTGGACGACGGTGATGCGGACCTCCTCCACGACCTGCTCCGGGGTCTCGCAGATCGCGCAGATGTCGCGCCGGTAGATGAAGATCTGGTCCGGCAGCACCCCGAAGTAGGTGTCGCCCCGCTCGGTCAGCGGAACGCCCTCGTACAGTCCGAGCAGGCCGTCCGGCGACTCGTCCTCGACCGTGATCACCACGTTGTCCATGAGTCGCGCCAGGTGAGGGGGTATCTCGTCCAGGGCGTCCGCGACCAGTTCCTCGAATTGCGCGCGCGTCAGTTCCACCACACCAGTCATTGTGCTGCCTGGCCGCGGGGGCCGGAAGGGAACCGGAGGAGACATAACACTCTGGACGGGAGGAAACATTGGGAACGGTCCGCGGTGGCGGCATCATGGGGGAGTGGTTTCTTGGGGAGCGATCCGCGCGTACGACTACCGGAGAGCCTTGGAACGCGTGCGAGCCGGACGCACGTGGCGTTGGGCGTGCGTCGTCGTCGCGGGGCTCATCGGCGGGTGGCTGGGGTTGGCCCTCGGAGGGCAGGTCGTCACCCCGATCGGCCCTGCCGACGTCACGTTCAGTCTGGTGCCCCAATGGCACGGTGAGACGGTCGTCGACGTCGCCCCCTTCGGGCAGCTGGCCTTCGACACCCACCGGGCCCCGCTGCGGCTGGAGGCGACGATCTCCGACATTCGGCTGTCCGCGGCCGAGGAGATGTTCGCCGACCCCGAGTCCATCAACCGCATGGCCGCGGGTATCGGCGAGGACCTGCGCGCCGGGGTGACCGCGCTGCTGGTCCGGTGTCTGCTGGCCGCCGGGCTGGGAGCGCTGGTGACGGGGTTGGTGCTGTTCCGGAACGTGTGGCGGGCCTTGGGCAGCGTGGCCACGTCACTGGCGGTGCTCGCGGCGTCCGGGGCGGCCGCCGCGGCCACGTTCAACCCGAGCGCGATCGCCGAACCCCGGTACACGGGACTCATCGCGGGAGCGCCGCAGGTGGTGGGCAGCGCCGAGGCCGTCGTGAACAGGTTCACGCAGTACCAGGAGCAGCTCGCCGGACTCGTGGGCAACGTGTCGAGGCTCTACGAGGCGACCTCGACCCTGCCCGTGTACGAGGAGGACGAGTCGGTCATCCGTGTGCTGCACGTGTCCGACATTCACCTCAACCCGGCGTCGTGGGCCATCATCGCCACCCTCGCGGACCAGTACGGGGTCGACGTGATCGTGGACTCCGGCGACCTGACCGACCGGGGGAGCGCGGCGGAGGACGCCTTCGCGGACGAGATCGCCGACCTGGAGGTGCCCTACGTGTGGGTGCGCGGACGGCATGACTCCATGGGCACCCAGCGGGCGGTGGCGGCGCAGCCGAACGCCGTGGTGCTTGACGGGGACGTCCGGGAGGTGGCGGGCCTGACCCTCTACGGGGCGGGGGACCCGCGGTTCACCCCGGACGCGACCCGGCTCAACCCGAGCGCTCGGGAGGTCGCCGAGACGGGCGAGGAACAGGCGGCGGCGGTGGCCGACTCCGGCGACGAGGTGGATGTGGCCGTGCTGCACACGCGCACGCAGGCGGAGGCGTTCGACGGGGTGGTGCCGCTCGTCCTCACGGGGGACGAACACCAGCGGTCCACGCGCCTCGGCGCCGAGGGCACACGGTTCCTGGTGCAGGGTTCCACGGGTGGCGCCGGCCTGGGTGGTCTTGATCACGCCGCCGGTCGGCCGATCCCGTACCAGGCGTCGGTGCTGTACCTGGACGCGGAGACGGGGCGGCTCCAGGCGCGCGACGACATCGATCTCGGGGGGATCGGCTTGACGTCCGCGCAGGTCGAACGGCACATCGAACCCGATCCCGACCGGCCGGTAGGGGAGTCGGGCCGGGAGTCGGGCGCAGACGCGGACGCGTCGGTGAGTCCGTCTGAGGGGTGAGTCCCCGCAGGTGAAGGATGTCCGCGAAGGCCGGTCGAATCACTTTGGAGTTGGTGGGAATCTCCCCTATGCTTGACCTGTCACACGGGCCCCCATCGTCTAGCGGCCTAGGACGCCGCCCTTTCAAGGCGGTAGCGCGGGTTCGAATCCCGTTGGGGGTACGAAGCGGTCAGAGCACTGCCGGACATCTGGCAGAATGAATACCGCAGCGACGCGCCGGGGGTTTTCGACCCGGCGTGACAAACGAACAAGGTCCTGTGGAGCAGTTAGGAGTGCTCGCCACCCTGTCAAGGTGGAGGCCGCGGGTTCAAATCCCGTCAGGACCGCAGACGCAGCCGAGAGATCGGTGCGCATGGCTAGGTAGCTCAGTTGGTACGAGCGTCCGCCTGAAAAGCGGAAGGTCGGCGGTTCGACCCCGCCCCTAGCCACCTCTCGCAGACACGCGAAAACGCCCCGCCACCTGGGAAGACAGGCAGCGGGGCGCTTTGTTGCGTCGGTGGTTGCCGGTGGACCGTGGCGGCTCCCGGTGGGTGTCTGCGGCCAATGCGCGGCCACGTTCAGGAGCGGCGCAGGGCCTCCTCGATCTGGCGCTTGGCCCGGTCCTCCTCCCCGACGAGACACTTCGCGTAGATCTTCTTGAGCACGGCCACGCTGTGCCCCGCCCACTGGGCCACGAGCGTCTCGGAGACGCCCGCGTTGAGCCACGTGGACACGCAGGTGTGCCGGAGGTCGTACGGACGCCTCGCGAGCGGAGAACGCGTCTCAGCCTCGCTCAGCACCTCCTCGCGGGTCCACGCCCACGCGCGCCGGTAGGTGATCGTCGCCAGCGGTCCGCCGCGCACCCCGGTGAACAGCCGACCCTCGGGGTCGGTGCCGAACACCTCCAGGTGCTCCCAGAAGAGCCGGGTCAGCTCCGGCGGACAGGGGACCGGCCGGACCTCTCCGGCCTCGCGCTGCTTCGGACCGCGACGGGTGTCGCGGCTGGTGCCGTCGTCGGTGAACTCGGGCCGGGCGTCGGGGGTGACCTCCTCCACGTAGATCTCGCCCCAGTCGTAGACCGGTGAGCCGGTCGCGTCGGTGCGGGGCGTGGGCAGGGACAGGTTGTGCTTGCGCAGGTTCACCGCCTCCTCGGGCCGGAGCGCCGCGTAGTACATCGACCCGAAGAACGCGACCAGCCGCGGACCGGACTTCATGCCCTGACGCCGCTCGGTCTCCTCGTACCCGTACTCCCGCACCTTGTCGAGCAGGTTCCGGGCCTGCTCCGGGTTGACCACGCACCGCCGGTCGACCTGGTGGACCGAACGGGACGTGGTGGCCTCCAGGTCCCCGATCGGGTTCCGTTCGAGCAGCCCTTCACGCACGGCGTGGGCCAGCGCGGCCTTGAGGATGCCGTGGTTGCGCCGCTGGGAGCCGATCACCAGCTTCCTGCCCTCCAGATCCCGGGTGGCCGCGCGCACGGCGGCTTCGGCGACCTTCGGGTCCGCCAGCTCCCCGACCGCGCGGCTGTGCCGGGAGACCCACCGCAGCGCCTCCTCCACCTCGGGCGGCCGCTCCGCCGCCCGGTAGGTCTTGCTGTAGGCCCACCGCCTCAGCGCGGCCCGGAGCAGTGCCGGTTCGGGCATGCCCCGCTCGGTGGTGAGCAGCGCGGTCGTCGCCATCATCAGGGCGAACGCGATGTTGCCCCGGTGCTTGGCGGAGATGTCCGGCCACTTGTGGTCGACGTAGGAGACCGCGAAGTCGTACCAGGACTTCTCCGGCCGTTCCTCCCGGAGCATGCTCACGGGCAGTCCCTTGGACAGGCTGAACGCCTCACCCCGGCTCTGCGCCTGCACCAGCTGGGAGCGGAAGGCGTCCGCCTGGGCGCTCTTCTTGAACGGCTCCTTGAACTCCTCGGTGCCGACCTTCCAGCGCACCCGGTAGGTCGTGCCCCGGGAGCCCTTGTAGGTAGTGACCTTCCAGACGGCGACCCTGTAGCTCAGGTCGTCGGACTCGATCATCAGGCGTTGTCCTCAGCGGTGGTCATGAACTTCTCGAACTCCGAGCGGCGGATGCGCAGGCTCCCGTTGGGGAGCTTCGCGCACTTGGGGGCGCGACCCTTCTTGCGCCAGTCGTAGAAGGTGTCGCGGCTGATCATCAGCTCCCCGCAGAACTCGTCCACAGTCAGCCACCCCCGGGAGCGCTGCGCGGGGACGGCGGGAGCCTTGGTCGGACGCATCCGGCGCGGCTTGGCGCGGTCGGTCATCATGGGAGGTACTCCTTGCCTCTCACGGGGTTCGGGGTGCGGCTCCGGCGGTGCTTGGCGGTACAGGCCGGGGCCGTCTTGTGCGTTGCGGGCGGCGGCGCTCATCGGGTGAGCCGCCGGTCCGCGCCGGTCATCTCGACTCGGGTCGTCATCTCGATCAGACGGGACGCGATCCGGTCGCCCATCAGCTCGGGTAGGGCGGCGGGCGGTTCGTTGCTGGTGAGGATCACCGGGAGCATGCGGTTGTAGCGGTGGTTGACGATCCGGTACGTCGTCTCCTCGGTCCACGGCGAGGACTTCGTGGTCCCGAGGTCGTCCAGGAGCAGCACGGGCACGCTCAGCACGCGGCGCATGAGCCGCTCGCGTTCCTGGTCGCCGGACGCCCCGGGGCGGAGTGCGGCGTACAGGTCCGGGAAGGTCGTCGCCAGGAAGCCGAACCGCGTCGGGCCGGTCAGGGCGATCCTGCGCACGGCTCCGAACGCCGCGTGGGTCTTGCCGGTGCCGGTGCCGCCCCAGAGCATGAGGGACGGTGCCTGCGTGACGTCGGCGGCGACCTGGTCGGCCCAGTCGCAGACCCGGGGGTGCTCCGTCGAGGCGGTCAGGTACCGGGGCGGGGTCGTGCGCTCGAACTTGGTCAGGGCCGCGTTGACCCGCTGCCTGTGGTGGTAGGCGGGGTGGCCCGGGAGTTCCGGCCGGGGTGTGTCCTCCACCGGGCCGGGTGTGGTGTCGAGGCCCTTCTCGCGGGTGATGCGTGCGAGTCGGGCGAAGAACTGGGTTTCGGTGGTCGTGTTCATGCGGTGCCTCTCATGACCAGGGGTCCGGGTTGTCGCCGTAGTCGCCGGGGTTCCGGTACGGGGTGTGGCCGCCCACGACACGCAGTTGAGGGCGTGGGCGGGTGCGGTTGATCGCGATGCGCAGGGTGTCGGCGGTCAGGGCGAAGCGGCCGTCCGCCGCGACGTGTTCGAGCCCTCGGGAGATCTCCTCATCCGAGTAGCCGCTGTTCAGGGCCTTCTTGACGACGGCGCGGATCTTGTTCCAGTCGCCCATGCCGTTGGTGGCCCGGTGGTAGACGGTGGCGAGCGCGTTGACGCGCTTGTGGCCGACCGGGGCGGGCGTGTCCGGTCGTTCCGGAGAGGCGGTGGGGGTGGCCTGTGACGGCTGTTCCCGCACGCCTTCCCTTATAGGGGCGTCGCTCTTCGTCACCCCCGGGGGTGACGAAGCAGAGGCGCTTGGTCTCCCCCGGGGGTGACCTGTTTCCTCGGAAACCCGTCCTCCCCGGGGGTGATCGGTTTCCCCGGAAACGGGACTTGGGTCCGGCACCCGTTTCCCCGGAAACGTGTCACCCACGGGGGTGATGGACTCGCCCTCGGGAAGGGCCGCCTGGAAGACGGACGTGGCACCACGGGTGCCCCGGCGAACCTGCCGGAGAAGCTCCGCTTCGATCGCCTTCGAGTAGCGACCGGAGACGCGTTGCGGGGCGCGGGACAGCAGGGTCGCGAGGTCGTCTCGGCTGATCTCGACACGGCCGTCGTCGTCCATGTGCTCCGCCAGCACCAACAGCAGTACGCGCACGCTGTCAGGGACGCGGGCGGTGGCGTAGACGCAGCGCAGCCACCGCCCGCGCACCGTGCTCGGGTCAGCCGGTGCCACTACTCCTCCGAGGCGTTCACGTCGTCTCGGAACTCGGGAGCGCACCAGACCTTCACGACGATCCCGTCCACGATCGCGCGTGCGTCCGGGGTCGTGCCGTGGCGCAGTTCCACACTTGTGCCCAGACGCGCGGCCCACTCCCGGACCGCCTGGTGGGAGTCGGCCTGCCCGGCCAACAGGTCGGTGGCCAGGTTCGGTGGCGTGTAGCACCGGGTGAAGCCGCCCGGCGCGTACAGGCTCCAGTTCACCTCCGGCAGACCAGGGGTGGCGAGCAGATCAGCGAGAACGCGCGCGGCCGTGCGCTGGAGGTCGCGGTTGGTGGTCATACTGGGTTCCTCTCGTGTTTCGGGAGAGACGGCCCCACCCGGTGCCTGCAAGCTGAGGGTGGGGCCGTCGTCGCGGTGCGGGCGCCGGTGTGGACGCCCCGGCGCGGTGTTACAGGTCAGAGGGTGTCCAGACCGGTCTGGACACCCGGTTTGGACGGGGTTTGGACACCGGTCTGGAACCGGGTTGGACGGCCCCTGGAATCGGTGCGGGCGGTCCCTGCGAGGGCACCCCGGTCGGTGGGCGGGATGCCCCACAGGCAGCGCCCGGGGTCAGGCGTCGACCAGTTGGCGGGTCTCCAGGACAGTCCACGCCCCGGTGTCCTCGTGACGCAGGCGACCGGCCTCCTCCAGGCGGCGGAGCTGGCCGTAGATCCAGGAGCGCTTGCGCTCCACACCCATCTCCCGGAGTTCGGCCCCCAGCTCGAACGCCTGGAACTCGTGGCCGGGACCCCACTCCTCCATGAGGGAGTCCACGGCGGCGCGGGCCTCTTCCGCGCTGGCCTTGGTGCCCTTCTTGCGCACCGGCAGCGCGAAGTCCTCCCCCTCCTCCAAGGGTGGGATCTCGGTGTCCAGGTCCCCGGCGATCTCGGGGTCGTCGTCGGGGGTGGTCAACACGATTGGTTCGATGTCGGCGTCCACGAGTGGCCCTTCGTCTTCGGCCGGGGGCGTCGCCGCGGCGGGTGCCGACACCGGTGCGTTGGCAGGGACGGAGGTCGTGCGGCCTGCGAGGAACTCGGTGTACTCGGCACCGAACGCGGCCCGGGTGACCGGGTCGAGCTTGGCGTCCTGGTCGGGCAGAGCGTCGGCGGCGGCCTTGAGGTCGCGGTTCTCCTCAGCCGGGTCGGTCGAGGGCGGCCCGTAGGTCTTGGCCGCGACCATGTGCCGGTCCACGTCCACGTGCTCGATCGCGGCGTAGACCGCGCCCGGCTTGGACTTGCGCCACCGGGAGGGGTCGCACCCGGCCTCGGTCACGTAGTCGGGCAGGACGAACGTGGCGTCGGCGTGGTCGCGCACCCCGAAGCACAGCCCGTCACCCAGGTTGGCGCGGGTGTCGGTGTCGAGGTTGCCCCACGTGGCGCGCTGCAACGACAGCTCCAATTGGATGCCGACCGACCGGGCGACCCGGGCCACCTCCACGATCTCGTCGAAGTCCACGACCTCAGCGGCCTCTTCGACCAGCAGGTAGAGGAAGGTCAGCCCGCACCCGGGCACCCACTGGGCGTGCCCGGCGTCGGCGAGGTGGTTGGCGCGGGCCTTGATCGCGCGCTTGACGGCGTCGAGCTGGGCGCGTGCGGCCTTCTTGGTGTAGGCGGGCCAGCCGATCGCCCCCTCGATCGGACCGAGCGTCTGACGACCCTTGGCCAGGTCGATCGCGAGGGTGAAGGTGTCCCGGCGAGCGGCGACCTGCACCATCTTGACCTTGCCGTAGACGCTCTTCCCGGCCCCGGCCATGCCCACGGTCAGGCTGTGCCGGTTGGTGATCTGGTTGGTGAAGGTCTCCCCGTCCTCGTACACCCCCAGTTCCAGCGGGTGGTCCGCGATGCCAGTGCCCACGTGCGCGGGGTTCAGGCCCGGCCAGGGGATGAGCTTGCCCATGACGTCCTTCTTGGTGATGACCAGTTCCGCGCGGTCGGCGCGGCCCTGGTCCTCGATCACGCGGATCGCGCCGGGAGCGACCCCGTAGGCGCTGGCGAGTTCCTTGCCCCGGCTCTGGAGTTCCTCGGCCGTGGTGCCGTTGTCCAGGGTCAGGGTGTGGCGCTGCTGCATCTCGGTGTCCGAGGTGAGCTTGGCCCTGACGTCCTTGAGGTGCAGTTTGGCCGCGACTTCCGCGAAGGTCGGCAGGATGCGGCCGACGCCCTTCTTCGGTGCGGCCTCGGCGGTGCCCTGCGAACGCGCCCACAGGTGGACGTTGGAGATGGCGGCGGCGGCCCACCCGCCGATGAGCAGTGCGTCCATGAGCGGGCGCCCGGGGCCGAAGCCGGTGGCCAGTGCCAGCCACGCGGCGGACCCGCCGGTCATGGCGGTGGAGATGTGGTGGGCGTACCAGGTGCGTGCGTGGGTCAGGTGGTGGGTGGCGTAGGTGACCACCGCGCCCGCTGCCGCGATGGCGGCGGCGGCCAAGCCGGTGCCCCACCCCAGGTCGCCCCACAGCCAGTGGGTCAGGTATCCGGCCGGGATCAGCGCCGGAGCGGCCAACCAGGGGCGGGCGTAGTCGATGAGGGTGTTTCCGCGTCGCGCGGTCTCTGAGTCCCGATCGCCGCGCACCACCAGCTCGTTGCGAGCCATCAGCGTCTCTCCATTCTCGTGTGGTGGGCGGGGGCCGCCCGGTGCGGCCCCCGCGGATTCGGTGTCAGGCGGACAGGTCCAGGGCCTTCTTGCGCTTCTTGCGCTTGACCAGGTACTCGAAGTGCTTGTGCAGGCTGGCCCAGGTGCGCACGGCCTCCACTCCCACGGTGCGCTGGGCCTCAGCGCACCGGCGCAGGTGGCGGGTCACGCTCTTGGCCTTGCGGCGCATCGCCAGACGCGATTCCCCGTCGCCGGGCGGCAGCTCCCTCAAGGCCGCTTCCAGCTCCTGGGCGGAGAACTCCAGTTCCATCGACAGGGCGCGGCTCAGCTTGCGGGTGGTCTCGACGTAGCGGCGGATGTCCGAGCCGGTCTCGAACTCGATCGACTCCAGGTCCGCCATGATGCGCTTCAGTTCCGAGCGCTCGGTGTTGGCCTCAGCCACGGGTGTTCTCCTTGGTCGGACGGCGGTTGATGACGACGGCGATCAGGCCCCGGCCGGGGCCGTAGCGGCGCACGTGGGCGTGGTGTAGGTGGGCACGCCAGGTCCGCCCCAGCCAGGCGGCGGCGTCGGCGGCGGTGTTGCGGAGCGGGCGGACGTCCAGCCACGCGCTGATGAGCGAGTCGGCTTGGCACAGCAGGTGATCGACGAACGAGGCGGCCGCCGCGAGGCGGGTGCGCCAGGTCGGGCGGCGGCTCATCCGGCCACCTCCAGGCCCTCGAAGCCGGGCAGGGTCAGCTGGTCGGCGCATACCGGGCAGCGGTCGTGCGGCTGGCAGCGGTGCCTCTGGGGCTCGCGGCATCGCTCGGAGTACGGCGGGGCGACCTCGATCAGGTGCTTGGCCTTGTCGTTCTCGGCCAGGCGCTTGGTGTAGTGCTCATCGAACTCGGCTTCGCAGGAGCAGCGGACCGTGTAGCACCACGCTTCGCCTTGCGAGGTCTCCTCGCGCCAACGGCGCACCTTGGGGCGGTGGCGGACGGTCATGACACGTCGCCCCCCTCCTCGATCTCGCGCCGGATCCGGCGGACGGTCGACGCGGCCAGACCGAGCGCTTGGGCGATCTCACCCGTGGGAGCACCGGGGTGATCGGACAGGAAGTCCGCGACGCGGCGGCGGTTCTCGATGCCCTTCAGGCGTCGGCGCTCCTGCGCGGTGAGCACACGCTCAGACGAGGAGTCGTCGCCGTGCGAGCGGGACCGCTCGGACGGGCGCTCAGACGGGGTGACCTCGTCAGATGTGGTGTTGGCCTCGTTGTCGTCGGGGGAGTCGTCGCCGTGCGAGCGGCCCGGGGACCGGTCGTGTGAGCGGGTGGTGTCGTGCGAGCGCTCAGACGGGTTTCCGTGTGAGCGGGTGTGGTCTCGGAGGTAGTCGGCGGCCTGTTCCGCGATCTCCTCCCCGACGACCTCCAGGGCCTGCCCGGCAGTGTGGTGTGGCAGCGGAGTCGTCGGCTCCCCGTGCTCCTGGTCCCCGTTGTCGGCGGGCACCTCGGTCGCCGTGGTCCGGGTGCGGCCGTCGATGCGGCCCACCAGGGCGGTGATCGCGGCGGCGGAGGTGGTGGCCACCAGGTACGCCATCGCGGAGAACGCCGCTGCTCCCAGCGACGCCACGGCTCCGACTGGGCCGGAGCCGATCGTGGACCCGATGATGCTCACCAGCAGTGGCACCGCGATCAGCGAGATCAGCGCGGTTCGGGTCCGACCCTGCTTGGGAAGGGCTTCGGCGCGGGCCAGCTTCCCGGCCCACAGGATCGCGGTGGTCGACATCCCGGTCAGGGCGACTTCGGCGAGGTAGCCGATGCCGTCCGGGGCGGTCGGGTGGTGGGCGACCACGGCCGCCTCCAGTCCCATCGCGGACCCGACTGACAGCACGATCGAGGCTCCCAGGCACAGCCGGGAGAACCGCGTACGGCTGCGCACGAGGTCGAGGACGGTGTAGGACTCATCCGTCGCGGCTCGGGCGGCGTCCACGGCGGCGGATGCCCGGATGGCCTTTTCGGCGCGCCGGTCGGCCTCGCGCACCGCCCGCAGCTCCCGGCGGTGCTCCATCTCCAGGCCGGTCGCCAGCCGCTTCGCCTGGAGGCGGTCAGCCCTCGCCCTGGTCTGCGGGTTCAGGCGCGGGTCCGCGAGCAGCTTCTGTTCGGGCACGGCCGCCAGGGCCTGAGCCTGACGGATGCGCTCTTGGAGGTCGGTCACCACGTCGGTGGTCTTGTTCGTGTGCCTGCGGCGGAGGTTCATGAGGTGGCTCCCATCCAGACCAGGCCAGCTCCGATGACGAGAGCGGCAGCGATCAGCAGGTCGACGGCGATGCGGATGCGGACGAACTTGATGGAGGCGACGGCCGCCAGGTTGACCAGCCGCTCGCGGGTGCGCTCGGGCTCCCAGCCCTCCGGGTCGGCGGTGATCCGGGCGAACGGAGCGCCGATGCTGCGGGGGCGGACGACCGTCAGGAGCACGACGAGTGCCACGACCAGAAGCAGGGCTCCGCCCCGCAGCACCCAGTGAGCGGCGGTGCCGCCGGTCAGCAGCGGTCCGGCCGCCAGCACCGCCAGCGAGGCACCTCCCAGGGCGGTCAGCGTGGACGCCTTGGCGTCTGCGCGGGCAAGCTCGGCGCGGGTCTCGTCGATGTAGTCGGTCAGCGGGACGCGGGGGTCAGTCACGGCGGTCTCCCAGCTTGGAGAGGCGACGGAGGGTGCGCAGGTCAGCACGGATGTTCACGATCGGGATGCCGACGAGCCGGTAGACCAGCGCGCACAGGATGAACAGGGCGAACAGCGAGATCAGCGAGGCCATCAGCGTGACCTCCAGAACGGGGGAGTGAGCATCAGGGCGGCCAGCGCGAGGTAGGCCAGGACGGTCAGGATTGCGAGCAGCATCAGCGCCGACCTCCCTTCCGGCGGCGGGCGGTCTGGGTGACGACCAGGCGGGTGCGGGACAGGAGGCGCAGCTTCGAGCGGACCTTGCGGTAGGCGGCCGCCACGCGGAGCGCTCCCAGCACGAGCAGGAGAACGAGGACGGCGGTCGCGATCACCGGGGGCAGCAGGTCGGGGGTCACAGCGCCCACCCCCGGATGTCCTCGGAGGCCAGGGCGGCATGGGCGATCTCGGTCAGGCGGTCGTCGAGGATGTCCGCTGCGGCGGCCAAGCGGGCGGCGCGCTCCTGGTCGCTCTCGTCGGCCAGTTCGACGGCGAACAGGTCGTCGGTGTCGGTGATGCCGAGGACGTCCAACGCTGCGGGGGCGACCTCGAACGGTGCGGGGGGAGTGGTGCTGTTCTCGGGAGCCGTCGGGGACGGCATCATGGTGGTGCGCATGTGCTGCTCCTTGCAGGTGAGCGAGTGCGTAGGAGTCCCGCCGGGCGGCATCCCGGCGGGACTCGTCTCTGCTTGGTCGGTTGTTCGGGCCGGTGACGGCCCTGATGGACCCGGGTGGTCCCGGCCCGGTCCCGCGTCCCGTGTTGTGCCGAGAAGCGGGGCCGGACAGGCACCCCTGGGGTGCGGCGCGGCCATTCCGTGCCGCCGGTCTCCGCCGGTCGGCGCACCCTTGTCGGGGTGCCGTGGCCACGTCTTCCCCTCGCCGCCCCTTGTCTGCTCGGGGTGGGGTCAGGGCTTGCGCGCTGTGTGCCTCAAGGGCTTGTGAAAGCTCGTGCGCTCCGGGATTCCACGCGATGGACAGGGCTCTGCCCTGGTCACCGGAGTCCTCTTCCGGGCTGCGGCCTGTGGCCGTGAAACTGTTATAGCACGCGATCGTCAGGTGTACTAGTACAGTGGGCATATTCCTTGGCCCGGAAGCGTTGTGGCTCGTAGAGTCCCAGCTCACATGGCTGAACATCTATGCGTACTAGTACACTGATCATGTTCACCACGAAGGAGCCACACGTGTCCCCTCAGGTCCAACGAACCGACCCGCCTTACATGCAGGTCGTCAAGCACATCAAGGCTGAGATCGAGTCCGGTGCCCTCCAGGACGGGCAGAAGATCGATTCCGTGCGCGCTCTCAGCGCGAAGTGGAAGATCTCGCTGGCGACCGCGACCAAGGTCGTCGGGGTGCTCAAGGCCGAGGGCCTGGTGCGCAGCGAACCCGGTAGGGGCAGCATCGTCACCCGCGACCAGGCGGCGGCCAGCGCCAAGGACCGTGTGCTCCGCAGTCTGGAGGGCCGGATCTACGCGGCGAACGAGCGTGCCGAGATCCGCTCGGCCGAACTGGTGCCGGCACCCGAGGAAGTCGCGGACGCCCTCGGCCTGCCCACCGGTACGCACGTCATCCGGCGCCAGCGGGTCACCCTTCGGGATGACGTGCCCTCCTCGGCCAGCACATCCTGGTTCAAGGGTGAGTTGGCCGACAGCGCCCCCCTCCTTCTGGAAGCGAAGCGGTTGCCGCAGGGAACCCCGAAGTACATCGAGGAGCAATCGGGGCTCACGGCTGCGGCGGGTAAGGACCAGCTTCGCGCGGACATCGCCTCGGAGGAGGACTCCGCGGCGCTGGGCATCCCGCTCGGTTCCCCGGTCCTGCGCAAGCAGAACTGGGTGCTGAACGCCGAGGGCGACGTGATCGAGTTCGGCCAGTCCGTCTCCGTGGCCCGTCGCTGGGCCACGTACAACTACGAGATCTCCAGGTAGGAGCGACATGGAACTGCTGCACTCGGGCAAGGTGCGCGACGTCTACGCCGATGGTGACGACCTCATCCTGGTGGCCTCGGACCGCGTGAGCGTCTACGACGTCGTGCTGCCCACCCCCATCCCCGACAAGGGCAAGATCCTCACCCAGCTCTCGCTGTGGTGGTTCGAGCAGCTGGCCGACGTGGTGCCCAACCACATCATCTCCGCGACGGACGTTCCGGAGGAGTGGGCCGGGCGCGCGGTGCGCTGCCAGAAGCTCACCATGCTCCCCGTGGAGTGGATCGCTCGCGGCTACCTCGCGGGCCTCGGACTCAAGGAGTACGAGAAGCAGGGCACGGTCTCGGGGATCAAGCTCCCCGAGGGCCTGGTGGAAGCGTCCAAGCTCCCCGAGCCGATCTTCACCCCCACGACCAAGGCGACCGAGGGCCACGACGAGTTCATCACCTTCGCGGACGTCGTCGAGGAGATCGGTCAGGAGACCGCTGACCGTCTGCGCACGGTGACCCTGGACGTGTACAAGCGCGGCGCTGAGATCGCCGCTGAGCGCGGCATCATCATCGCTGACACCAAGCTGGAATTCGGCCGTGCGGCGGACGGTACGCTCGTGCTCGCGGATGAGGTGCTGACCTCGGACTCGTCGCGGTTCTGGCCTGCGGACGACTGGCAGCCGGGCAGGCCCCAGCACGCGTTCGACAAGCAGTTCGTGCGGGACTGGTCGAGCACGGTCACCGACTGGGACCGTACCCCGCCCGGCCCCGAGATCCCGGATGAGATCGTGGAAGCGACCCGAGCCCGGTACATCGAGGTCTACGAGCGGATCACCGGCAAGCGCTGGGAGGCGTGAGCATGTATCAGAGCTACGACCGCAACAAGCTCGTGCGGCAGGTGCGGGAACTCCTGGAGAGTGAGGGCCTTCAGCCGGTCGCTCAGGACGACCCGAAGCCGGAGCACGCCGCGATGTTGCTCCTGCGTTCCTTCGGAGTGGAGCCCGTCGTCGACCACGTGGAAGCCCTCAAGGGCGCGATGAACCGCACCTGGGAAGAGTCAGATGATGCCCGCGCAGAGCGCCTATGAGTACCCAGTCTCTCATCGGGACGTGTGTGAATCCTGAGCCAAATCGCCTTAACCTATAATACTTCCCGTGGAAAGTCCTGTGGCTATGAGCGCGGTGGCCAAAGTTATGGTTATGAGTAGAATTATTGAGCATCCTCCCTGGGGGGAGGATTTCCCGGGGTGCATTTCCGAGTGCAGCTCGCTGGCTGAACGTTGGTAAAGTTTGACGGCGGGATCGTCAAGATCGTCGTATTCTCCGAGTGCGTACCTCTCCATCTTTGAAATGCAAAGATCGCACAATTTCAAAGAGTCGCCATCAAGCCTAATTCGTATTCGCTTGCCACAACTATTGCAAGCCGTCTTTACGCCCGAAGGAGATTCTTTGGAGTACAACTCCTCGGCCCCACGTCGGTAAAGTTTGACGGCGGGATCGTCGAGATCGTCGTACTCACCATTCCCGTAGCTCACCATCTTCGCGATGCAGAGATCGCACAATTTACCGGGATCTTCCCCGGGTCTACTTTTTATCCGTTCGCCGCATGCTCTGCAGGACGCCATTTTCCTCCTTGTGATTCCATTTTTTCTGAATTCTATCTTGCGGCGCGATGGGATGTATATGTTAAGTGGGCAGGATTCTTTCATGTTTCTGGGATTAGATTATACAGTTGATCTCAGAGGTGCGTGCGTGGCAGAAGTGTTTTAAGAAGCGCGTCCACGGTTGAACGCTTCTTCATCCCGCTTCGTGAAACCGAAGCAGGAGCACGGATAGGGCGATCTCCCCGGGGCGGCCCGTGCAGTACCGCGATCGGAACAGGACGTTCCAGCTCTTGAGCTGGGTGACGGCGCTCTCGCAGGGTGAGAGGAGCACGGCGTGGTTGGCATTGGCGTCCTTCTCGCGCTCCGGCCAATGCGCGGCCAAGTTCCGTCACGGCCAAGCCGGTTCCGTCGTTCGTGCAGGTCAGGTGTTGGGTGGCAGCAGTTGGTGTGATCGCCTGAAAAGCGGAAGGTCGGCGGTTCGACCCCGCCCCTAGCCACCCATCCCGAACAGGGACGACGCCCGGAGACCACAGGTCCCGGGCGTTTTTTGACGGCGACGTGACAGCAACCGGGTCAGCCGAGCGCGTCCCCCGGCTTCCCGGGAACCACCGCTGGGAAGCGGCGGGGCGCCGGGTGCACATGGTTCCCGGCGCCCCTCGGTCCCCGCGTCAGCAGGTGCTGTTCGCCGGCTCACCGGTGAACCGGTCGGCCATCCAGTCGTGGGCCCCGTCGTAGTCGAGGAACAGGCTCATGACGTGCGAGCCGGAGTAGGTCCTGCGCCACCGCACGTTCGCGCCGGCGGCGCAGTAGGTGTCGCGCAGTTCCTCGGCCTGGCCGATCGGGATCGCGTCGTCCAGGGCCGAGTGGTACATGAACAGCGGTACGGTCGGGGCCGTCTCCCCGGGCAGGTTCTCGGCCAGGCGCGCCTGCCACTCGGGACTGTTCAGCAGTTCGGAGGTGGTGATGCCGTCCATGCTCCTGAACATCCCGTGGGGGATGGCGTCCACGGTGCAGGAGCCGCGCAGGGTGTCCATCAGCTCCACCCCCTCCTCGGTCATCCTCTCCTCCAGCGGCAGCTCGGGGTAGGCGGAGCTGAAGCCGATCGCCGCGAGGCCCACGAGCGAGAAGTAGGAGCCGCCGTCCAGGAACCCGGCGACCTGGTTCAGGTCGGAGGGCACGGCGCCGGCGGCGACGCCGACCAGCGGTAGCTCCGGCGCGTACTCAGGGTGGAGCTGGGCCGCCCACACGGCGGACCCGCCGCCTTGGGAGAAGCCGTTGACGCCCATCGGGGAGTCGGCGGGGATTCCGGCTTCGTCGAGCCGGGTGGCGGCGCGCAGCGAGTCGAGCACGGCCGGGCCCTGGGAGCGGCCGACCATGAAGGTGTGGTCGCCCGGGGTGCCGAAGCCCTCGTAGTCGGTGACGACCAACGCGTATCCGTCGTCGACGAACCGCTCCATGAGGGAGGCCTCGTACTCCAGGCCCTGTTCCAGCCCGTTCGCCGGGGCGCACTGGTCGCCGATGCCGTGGGTGCCGATGGCGTAGGCGAGCAGGGGCCGTTCGCCCTCGCCCTTCCACGGCGCGGTCGGCACCATGACGGTGGCGGTGACCGCCATCGGCTCGCCGAGCCCGTCGGTGGACAAGTACATCACCCGCCACACGTCGGCCGGGAAGCGGCCGATACGTAGCGCGTCGGTGAACGCGTCGGCGGGCTCGGCGCGGATGACGTCGCCGGGTTCGCCCGCGGGTAGCGGGTCGGGAGGCTGGAAGAAGTCCTCCTCGACGGCGGTGCCCTCCTCCGGCTGGTCGATCTCTCCCCAGGTGCCGAGGGCACCGGTGGCCGAGACCGGTCCGGCCTCGGCGACGGATCCCTCGTGGTTCCACAGTGCGGTGGCGGCGGTCAGTGCGGCCGCCGTGCACGCGGCGGCGGTCGCCGTGGTGAGGCGGGACCGCCGGGCGCGCGGTGTTCTGGACACGGATGTGACTCCTGGTTCCCTTGGGGGTTTCGCGCCTGGGGACGACGCCGTGCCCGGTTTCTGGACGGCACGACTTCACCGGGGCGTCCCTGTCACGGTTCGGGCGCCGTTCGCGGTGGTGCGCATCATCCTGGTGCGGATGGTCCCTTCCGCGCATCGGTGGTTCCACTGGTTGGGGAATGACTCTTTGGAGTTGAGTCATCGCCCTTCGTGGTCACGTGGGCTGTTGGGCGCGGTCGGGCCACTTCTTGGCGCTCTTGACGCCTGGGTGCCGCGAACTCTAAGTTAATGCCACTAACTTTGCTGGGGAAGGGATGCCTCCATGGATTCGGGCGGGCGTCGGCGCGGCGGTCGGGCGGCCGTCGTGTCGACCGAGCGGATCGTCCGGGCGGGCCGTGAGCTCGGGATGCGGAACCTGGGCGTGAACGCGGTCGCGGCCCGGATCGGGGTGTCGGCGACGGCGCTGTACCGGCACATCGAGGGCCGTTGGGAGCTGGAACGGCTGGTCGGAGAGAGCTTCCTGGCCGAGCTCACGCTCAGAGACGACCCGGAGGAGGACATTGAGCGGCACCTGGTGTCCTTCGGCGGGCAGCTGAGGTCGTTCCTGCTGTCCCACCCCGGGTTGGCCTCATACGTCCAGGTGCTGTTCCCGCGCGGTGAGGCGGGCGTCCGGCTGCTCCTCGACGAGGTCGCGGCCCTGGAGCGGCGCGGGTACTCAGCGGACGCGGCGGTTGTCCTGTCCGGCGCGGTCGCCTCCCTGGTGACCTGGTCGGCGGTGGCCGAGGAGCGCCAGTCGGCGGACGCGGACCCGGCCGGGTACGAGCGCGAACGGGACGCGGTCACCACGATGATCGCCGACCACGCCCGTCTCGGCCAGGCGCACTCCGGACTCCCCGCGGTGACGCCCAAGGAGTTCTCCCGCCTGCTCCTGATCGCCCAGATCCGGGGACTGGTGTCGGTGGCGCCGCCGGGCCGCCCCGTAGGCGAGATCGTGGCGGAGCTGTCCGCGGCGGGGGACCGGTGGTGAGGGGGCGCGGGCCCGCGCGGGGTCCCGATCCGTTGGGCGGCCGCCTCCCCCGGCGGTCGCCACGTCATCGCCGAGCGCTCCGGACACGACGTGCCGATCAGCGCGCCCGGTGTCGTCACCGCGGAGATCCGCCGCACGGCGGTCCAGACCTGAGAAGAGGAAGCCGATGAACGAGCGGAACGGCGCATGGGGTCCGGTCAGGCGGACGTTCGGGTGCCTGGCGCTGTTACTGGTGCTCGTCGTCCTCCCGGTCGGCTGTGTCGTCCGGTGGTGGAACAAGCCCATCCACGAGTTCGCCCGGGAGATGGACGACTACGGGACCCTGTGCGGGGGCCGCGAGATCCCCGGGGCCGCCGAGTACACCCCCGGCCCGGGGCCGCACCCCATCGTCGTGTTCGGCGGGGAGCGCCACTCCGACGCCGGCCGGACCGACCTGCACTTCTACGAGGACGAGGCCGGGGAGCCGTTCCGCTCGGACGACCCCGGGCAGATCCAGCTCGTCGCGTGCACCGAGGACATCGACGTGGGTGAGCGGGTCGGCGGCTGCGACTTCGATTCGGAGTCCGTCCCGCTGCACAGGGCGACCGTGGAGGTCCAGGTGTACGAGGCGCGGACCGGTGAGAAGGTCGGCGACCCCGTCGAACTGGTCGGCGAGGACGACTCCTGCCCGGTCGCGGTGGTCTACCGGGGGTCGCTGGGCCGTCTGTACACCGTCCCGACGAAGGAGCAGTACGCGTCCGCGCTCGCGGGTGTCGTCAACGGCTGACACCGGTCCCGTGACCGTCGTGTCGGCGCGTACGGCCACCGCCCGGGATCCTGTGGCCGTACGCGCACCGCGGCCACCGCTCACCGCCTGTCATAGGTCAAGGCGACCACGCCGTTCTCCAGGGGGCGGGTGCCCCTGAGCGTGAAGTGGGTCGGCGAGAAGCCGGCTCGGAACAGCGGGACGCCGGTGCCCAACACGACCGGGTAGAGCTTGACGACGAGCGAGTCGATCTCCGGGAGCAGGGTGCCCGCCAGGCGCCCCCCTCCCGCCAGGTAGATGTCACCTCCCGCTCCGGACTCCTCGGCCTTCAGCTCCCGGATCCGTTCCACCACGTCCGCGGCGATGACCTCCACCGCGGGGTCCTCGCTCCGCCCGAGGCTCTCCGACACCACGTACTGCCGCAGGTGGGTGTACGGGCTGGTGATCCCGACCTTCAGGGCGGCCTCGTAGGTCGCCCGGCCTTGGACGACGACGGCGAAGTTCGGGTTCGGGACGTCCACGCCCAGCTGCGCGCGGACGTGGGTCGGCAGGGTGTCCGGGTACTCCTCGACGATGAGGTCGACCACGTCCTGGGTCACCGGAAAGTCGTCGACCCGGTCTGCGGGGCCCGCGATGTAGCCGTCCACGGACATTCCGACGTAGTAGACGAGCTTGCGCATACACGACCTCTTTTCACTCTGTACGTAGTACTTCATGTGGAGTGGCTTGAATGTAGTACTACGCTTGAAGTGATGTCAATCCGGACGGAGAAGGACACCCATGCGCAAGAACCCCGAACGCCGGGCCGCCCTGCTCGACGCCGCCATCGAGGTGCTCGCCCGCGAGGGCGCACGTGGCCTGACCTTCCGCGCCGTGGATCAGGAGGCGGGCGTCCCGGTCGGCACCGCCTCCAACTACTTCGACAACCGTGACGACCTGTTCACCCAGGTCGGCCACCGCTTCTACGAGCGGCTGGAGCCCGGGGCGGACCTCGTCGCCCTCGCCCAGGAGGGGCCGCGCGACCGCGCCCGGGTCGCCCAGCTCATGCACGACGTCGTGGGGCGCGTCAGCGACTTCCGCTCCGGCTTCCTCGCCCAGATCGAACTGCGGCTGGAGGCCGCGCGCCGCCCGGAGCTGCGCCGTCTGCTCACCGAGCGGGTCCGCGCGGACCTCGACGCCAACATCGACTTCCACACCCGCGCCGGCTTCCCCGGAGGCGAGACGTCCGTCACCCTCCTCTACCTGGCGCTGAACTGGCTCATCCTGGAGCGGCTGACCCTGCCCGACGTCATCTCCGAGGAACGTGCCCGCGCGCTGGTGGACGCGGCGGTCGAGCGCGTCGTCCCCGGGTCCGACGGCTCCGCCTGACGGGGGCGGCGCCCCCAGCCGGCCGCCGCCGGGCTCCTCTCCCGCTACCAACGGTGACCCCGCCCCCACCTGCGGGGACATGCTCGCGGACCCGGGGGCGCAGTCAAGGTGGGCCAAGGGTTTTGTTAGCCTTGCCTAACCAGCTCTCGCCATGCCGTCGACGGCCGGCGGAGGTTCGGCCACGCCCATGTTGAGGAGCCCTTTCGCATGCCCGCAGTACGCCTGCCCAGACCCGCACGGTACGCCGCCGCGGGGCTCGCCCTCACCGCGTTCCTGACCGCCTGCTCCGGCGGCGACACCGAGGACGCCGCCACGGGCGGTGACGGCGGCGGTGACGGAGCCTTCCCCGTCACCATCGACAGCGCCCTCGGCGAGACGGTCATCCCCGAGCAGCCCGAACGCGTCGTCACCTGGGGCTGGTCCGCCCAGGACGTCGTCCTCGCCCTCGACGTCATGCCGGTCGCCATGCCCCGCAACGACTACGGGGGCGACGAGAACGGGATCTTCCCCTGGGACGCCGAGCGGATCGCCGAGCTCGGCGGCGAGGCCCCCACCATCCTCACCGGAGCGCACGCCGACGCCCCGCCCCTGGAGGAGATCGTCGAGGCCCGCCCCGACGTGATCCTCGCCCCCAACTCCGGGATCACCCAGGAGGACTTCGACCGCCTCTCCGAGATCGCCCCCACCGTCGCCTACCCCGACCAGCCCTGGGCCACCACGTGGCAGGAGCAGGTCGACATCGTGGGTCGGGCGCTCGGTATGGAGGAGGAGGCCGACGACCTGCTGGCGCAGACTCAGGAGCAGGTCGGCGCGCTCGCCGCCGAGCACCCCGTCCTGGAGGGCACCACCTTCTTCTACGCCGCCGCGAACGAGGCGGACGTGCTCAACGTCTACCGGGAGTACGACCCCCGCGTCGAGATGCTCACGGACCTCGGCATGGAGCCCGGCGCCAGTGTGACCGAGCTGGACGCGGACCCCGACGACTCGTTCTTCTTCCAGGTCTCCTACGAGAACCTCCAGGAGATCGAGACCGACGTCCTGGTCATGTACTTCGCGGACGAGGCCGCACTGGAGGAGTTCACCTCCGACCCGCTCGTCGCCGCGATGCCGGCCGTCCAGGAGGGCCGCTTCGCCCCCATCGTCGGCGAGGACTTCGTGATGGCCAGCAGCGCCCCGACCGTCCTGTCCATCCCGTGGATGCTCGACCGGTACGTGCCGGAGCTCGCCGCCGCGGCCGAGAACGTCGAGTAGCGCGGACACCGGCATGACCACCACGACCGGGGGCGGCGCGGGAGCCGCCCCCGCCGTTCGACCACGCGGGCGGTTCCGCGCCCCGCTGGGCTTCGTCCTGCTGGGCGCGGGGCTCGCGGTCGCCGCGGCGTGCAGCCTCGCGGTGGGGGCCAACCCCCTGCCGCTCCACGTCGTCGCCGACGCCCTGCTCGACACCGACCTGTCCGACCCGGAACACCTGATCGTCGTCGACCGCCGGGTGCCGCGCACCCTCGTCGGACTCGCGGCGGGCGCCGCCCTGGGCATGGCGGGTGCCGTCATGCAGGGACTGACCCGTAACCCCCTCGCCGACCCCGGACTGCTCGGGATCAACGCGGGGGCCTCGCTGTGCGTGGTGGCGGCGATCAGCCTCCTCGGCGTGACCTCGCCGGGCGGGTACGTCTGGTTCGCCTTCGCGGGCGCCGCCCTGGCGGCGACGGTCGTGTACGGGGTGTCGAGCCTGGGCCGCGAGGGGGCCACCCCGGTCAAGCTCGCCCTGGCGGGGGCGGCCGTCACGGCGGCGTTGACCTCGATCGTCACGGCCGTCCTCCTCGTCGACCAGTCCACCCTGGACCAGATGCGGTTCTGGCAGGTGGGCGCACTGGCCTCGCGCGACCTGTCCGTGTTCCTGCGCACCGCGCCGTTCGTCATGGCGGGGGCGGCCGTCGCCCTGGGCCTGGGCCGGGCCCTCAACGGTCTCGCTCTCGGGGAGGACGTGGCGCGCGGTCTGGGACAGAACCTCGCCCGGACCCGGGGCCTGGCCGCCGTCGCGATCATCGCGCTGTGCGGCGCCGCCACGGCGGCCGTCGGGCCGATCGGCTTCGTAGGACTGCTCGTACCGCACGCGGCACGCTTCGTGGTCGGCCTCGACTACCGCCTGATCCTGCCGTTCAGCGCGCTCGCCGCGCCGACCCTCCTCCTGGTCTGCGACGTCGTCGCGCGTGTGGTCGCGCGCCCCGGCGAACTCCAGGTGGGGATCGTCACCGCGGCGATCGGCGCGCCGCTGTTCATCGCCCTGGTGCGGCGGGGAAGGGCGGTGCGGCTGTGACTCGCGACTCCGGGACCGTGCGCGGTCCGTCCACCGGGCGGTCGGTACCCGCCCGGTCGAGCCCCTCCCGAGCGAGCGTCCCCGTCCGTGCCGTCCGCTTGCGCGGGAACCGGCGCGAGCTCGGCGTCACGCTCGTACTCCTGGTCGTACTCCTGGGCCTCATGGTGCTCGGGGTGAGCATGGGCCGGGCGTCGGTGTCCCTGCCCGAACTCGCCGACCTCCTCACCGGACGCGCCGATCAGGTCACCCGCTTCGTCGTCGTGGAGCTGCGCCTGCCCCGACTGCTCACGGCGGTGGCCGCCGGGGCGTGCCTGGGGCTGTCGGGCGCCCTGCTTCAGAGCATCGTCCGCAACCCGCTGGCCAGCCCGGACATCATCGGCATCACCCACGGCGCCAGCGCGGCCGGGGTCATCGGCGTGGTCTACCTGGGGATCAGCGGGCTGGCCCTGACCGGGTTGGTCTCCCTGGGCGGCGTCGGCGCGGCGGTGGCGATCTACCTGCTCGCTTGGCGGCGCGGTGTGGTCGGGTACCGGCTCCTACTCGCGGGCATCGGCGTGGCGGCCCTGGCCACCAGCGTCGTCTCCTGGGTGCTCACCCAGACGGACGTCCGCGACGCGACGGTGGCGCTGACCTGGATCACGGGTAGCCTGGCCCGCGCCGACTGGCCCACCCTGAACCCGCTGCTGATCTGCGCCGGGGGCCTGGTGGTGCTGTTGGCCGTGTTGAGTCCGCGGCTGCGTTCGCTGGAGCTCGGCGACGACCCGGCGGCGGCCCTGGGCGTCTCCGTGGAGCGCTCACGGCTCTGGCTGCTGCTGGCCTCGGTGGCGCTGGCCTCCGCGGCGGTGGCGGTGACCGGTCCGGTCGCCTTCGTCGCCCTGGTCAGCGCGCCGATCGCTCGACGTACCGTGGGGGCGGGACGGCTGGCCCTGGTCCCCGCGGCGCTGGTCGGCGCCGTGATCATGCTCGCGTCCGACCTCATCGCGCAGTTCACGATCCCCGAGACCACCCTCCCCGTGGGCGTGGTGACCGGTGTCGTGGGCGCTCCGTACCTTCTCTGGCTCCTCATGCGGACCAACCGGTCCGGGGCGGGTGGTTGACATGACTCTGACCGACAGAGCGAAGGCGGCGGACTCCGTCGAGGCCTTCACCTCACTGGAGACCGAGGGGCTGACGCTGGGCTACGGGGAGGAACCCGTCGTCCACGACCTCACGGTCAGCGTGCCGCAGGGCGTGGTCACCTCGATCGTCGGCGCGAACGGCTGCGGCAAGTCCACACTGCTGCGCGGCATGGCCCGGCTGCTGACCCCGCGTTCGGGGAAGGTGCTGCTCAACGGCTCGGACATCCACGGCCTCGCCACCCGGGACGTCGCCCGGATCGTTGGACTGCTGCCGCAGAACCCGGTCGCGCCCGAGGGGATCACGGTCGCCGACCTCGTGGGACGGGGGCGCTACCCGCACCAGGGCTGGTTCCGCCGCTGGACGGCGGAGGACGACCGGGCGGTCCAGGACGCGTTGACGGCGACGGACACGCTGGACCTCGCGGAGCGGTCGGTGGACGAGCTGTCCGGCGGACAGAGGCAGCGGGTGTGGATCGCGATGACCCTCGCCCAGCGCACCGACCTGCTGCTGCTGGACGAACCGACGACCTTCCTCGACATCGCCCACCAGGTCGAGGTCCTGGACCTCCTGCTGGAGCTGAACCGTACCCAGGGCACCACGGTCGTCATGGTCCTGCACGACCTCAACCTGGCCGCGCGCTACTCCGACCACCTGGTGGCGATGCGGGAGGGGCGGGTCTACGCGTCCGGGCGTCCGAGGGACGTGGTCACCGAGGACCTGGTCCGCGACGTCTTCGGGCTGTCGGCGAAGGTGTACCCGGACCCGGTCGCCGGTACCCCGAGCCTGTCGCCGCTGGTGCGCAACCCCGAGCACCTGCCGACCTGACACCGCCGGGGAGGCCGTGGAAGGGGAGGGAGTACGTCCCGGAGGGGAACCGAACCGGACGTCGCGGAGTCTGTCCTGACGTCCCCGTCCCGAACGCACGGAGTGCCCCAGGATGTCGCAGAGTCCGGAACAGTCGCAGATCGAGATCGCCAAGCTGCGCAAGCGCCTCAACCGGCTGGAGACGCGGGTGAGCATGGACTCCGAGGCGGCGCGGCGGTCCCGGCTGACCACGGGTGGGCTGGCGGGCGGTGCCGTGGCGCTCTTTCTGTCCCTCTCCCTTCCCTGGGTGGAGGCCTCCTTCACCGGTTGGGAGTTCCTCTGGGACTCGATCGGCGAACGCCGGTGGCTGGTCGTCGTCGCGCTGATCGCGGTCCTGGTGACGCTCGTGTTCGCCGTCGCGTCCCTCTCCGCTCAGGGGAGGGGAGTCCTCGTCGCCGCGCAGATCGCCGGCTGGTCCGTCCCCGCGCTGCTCGCTGTGGGGGCGATCTACCTCAGCATCGAGGACGTCTCCCTGGTCGGCGGGGTGTGGGTCGCCGCGGTCTCGGGCGCCGTGGTGGCCGGGGCCGCGCGCGGGGCGGCCGTCGCCCATGCCGAACTGGAGTAGCCGTCCCCCGCGCGAACGCCGTGCCGCTCCGCCTCGGCTCACGGCCGGACCCGGTGTGACCCGGACCGCGGCGCCTCCGGGGCCGTTCGGGTAGTGTCCGCGCACGTGAGCCACGCGATCGCCGCAGACGGCACCCGGATCTGGTACGACACCCTCGGCGAGGGTGAGCCCCTGCTACTCGTCCACGGACAGTCCCTCGACCACACGATGTGGAACGGGGTCGCCGAGGAACTGTCCCGGAACCATCGGGTCGTCCGGATGGACCTGCGCGGCACCGGTGACAGCGACGCCCCGGTCGACGCGCCCTACACGATGGACCTCCTGGCCCGCGACGCCCTCGCCGTCCTGGACGACCTCGGTCTCGAACGAGCCCACGTCTACGGCTTCTCCATGGGCGGCAAGGTCGCCCAGGCACTCGCGGTCACCGCCCCCGGACGGGTCGGAGCCCTCGTCCTGGGCTCGACCGCGCCGGGCGGGGAGCACGAGGTCGAGCGCCCCGTCGAGGCGTCGATGGCGCTGCGCAGGGCCAACACCGAGGAGGGGCGCGGGCTCATCGCGCACCTGTTCTACACACCTGCCTGGGCCGACACGCATCCGGACACCGTCGCCACGATCGTGCCGCACAACCCCCTGCGCGCCCAGCGGCGGCACTACGAGGCCAGCCTCCACCACGACGGGTGGGACCTGCTCCCCGACATCACCGCGCCGACCCTGGTCCTACACGGAGAGGACGACGAACTCACCCCCGTCGCCAACGCGAAGCTGCTGGCCGACCGCATCCCCGGCGCGCGCCTGTCGATCCTGCCCGGGGTCCGCCACGGGTACCCGCACGAGGCGGAGCCCAGGGCCACCCGGGAGGTCCTCGACTTCCTGCGGGAGCACCCGCTCACCCGCTGATCCAGGGCCGGCGGTCACCCGGGCGGCCACTGGTCGGCGCGCAGCTTGTCGAGCTGGCGCCGGTCGCGCTTGGTCGGGCGGCCCGCGCCCCGGTCCCGCCGGATCACGGGTCCGGTCGCCTGGGGCGGAGGGGCGGGTGTCCTGTCGACGTAGCACCGCGTCGCGATGGGCGCCCCGACCCTCTTGACGATGACGTGGCTCACGTCGACCAGCCGCGTCGTGCCGTGCAGGCGGACGCGGACCTCGTCCCCCGCCTTCACCGCGGTGGCCGCCTTGGCGGGTCGGCCGTTGACGCGGACGTGGCCGCCACGGCAGGCCTGGGCGGCGTCCGACCTGGTCTTGGTGAGACGGACGGCCCACAGCCAGCGGTCGACCCGGGTGGATTCGGGTCCGGACGGCAGGGGCGCCGACGGGTCGCTCACACCGTCTCCTCTCGGTCTCGTCGGGCGTTGTGAGTCACTTTAGGCGGGCGGCGGTACGAAGTACTCCAAAGTCGCGCTAGAGTTGTTCCTGCAACGAGGTCCTGTGGAGCAGTTAGGAGTGCTCGCCACCCTGTCAAGGTGGAGGCCGCGGGTTCAAATCCCGTCAGGACCGCAGCCGGAGCCCGGCACCGCGAGGTGCCGGGCTCCTGTCGTTGTGGGGTGGAACCCGCGAGAGGGGGAAGGTCCCCCTCGGAGGCGACGACACCGGGCACGGAAGGATGACGGCACGTTGGGCTACCGGTACGCCACCGAGCGGGCGGACCATTCGGCGTTGGCGAGCGGCCAGGTACTGCGTTCGGCGCCCGGATACCCGGGTTTCCCCGTACGCCTGGCGAGTGAGCTCTTCCAACGCGCGCTGGCCCACGTGCACGACACCCCGGTGCGTCTGTGGGACCCCTGCTGCGGCGGCGGGTACCTGGTCACGGTGCTGGGACTGCTCCACCGCGACCGGATCTCCCACGTGCGCGCGTCGGACGTCGACGCCGACGCGGTCGAACTGGCGGCACGCAACCTGGAGCTGTTGACGGCCTCCGGCCTCTCGGCGCGTGAGGCGGAGCTGCGCAGGTCGGCGCGGGACTTCGGCCGGGTGGCGTTCGTGGAGCGCGCCGAGGCGGCGGCCAACCTCGCCGCGGGACTGGCCGCGATGGGTGGCGACCTGCCGCACGACTCGGCGGTGGCCGACGTGTTCACCCTGGACGAGCCGGTGGACGTCGACCTCGTGGTGACGGACGTGCCCTACGGGGAGATGACCAGGTGGTCCGGCGCCGTGCCGGGGCGGGACCCCGTGGGCGCTCTGCTGGCCTCGCTCGGCCGTGCCCTGCCAGAGCGGGCGGTCATGGTCGTCACGGCGCGCACGCGGCGGATCGCCCTGCCCGAGGGCGTGCGGGCCCTCGAACGCGTGCGGGTCGGCAACCGCTCGGCGGTCCTCGTCCGCGCCCGCGACGTGGCCCCGGCCCCCTCCGTCTGAAACCGATTGTCACCCACGCCGGAGTGGGAAACGTGACATCCGTGCCGGATCAGGCATATTCAGTTACGGAACGTGGCGGGTGCCAGGGTGGGTCCCGTCGAGCCAGGCAGTGGCGAACGGGGGGTGTCCTCATGACGGCACGAGGCGAGGGCGGAGTCTTCTGGGGACGTCCGGTGCGTCCGGCCCACGGGGTGAACCGTGTCGGACCGTGCTCCCGGGAGGTGCCGGCCGAGGACGGAACCGCCCTCGTCCGGATGGACGACTACCCGGCGGTCGTACCGGACCGCCCCACCTTCGGTCGGCACGGATACCCGCACAGGCCGAGGTGAGCGCGCGAGCCCGCACCGTCGCCCAGTCCAGAAGGCATCATCCAGGAGACCTCGCACCATGGAGCTGTTCCCGCCCTTCCCACTCGACACGTGGTACGACACGAAGCAGACACTGCACCGCTTCGAGCAGATCGTCGGCAAGACGCGCCTGCGCCACAGCCCTCGCCGCAACCACTGGTGGCATGTGCCCTTCCACCTGACCGGTACCGGGATCACGTCGCGTCCGATGGGGATGGTGGACGGGAACCCCGTCTTCACCGTCGACTTCGACTTCGTCCGTCACCAGCTGGTCGCGTCGAACATCGACGGTGCGCGGGTGTCCTTCCCGCTCCAGGGCAACAGCGTCGCCTCGTTCTACCTGCGATTCCAGTCCGCGCTGGACAGTCTGGGCGTGGACGGGAGCATCCCGGAGGCGCACCCCTTCGACCTGCCCGACGCCGGGCGGCCGTTCGTGGAGGACCACGAGCACGCCGTCTACGTGCCCGAGCACGCCACGCGGTACTGGCAGATCCTCAGCCAGGTCAACCTCGTCCTGGAGGAGTTCTCGTCCGGGTTCTCCGGCAAGACCAGCCCCGTGCACCACTTCTGGCACACGTTCGACCTCGCGGTCACGCGCTTCTCCCCGCATCCGGTGCCGCAGCCGAGGGAGGCGGGTGAACTGATCCGCGAGGCCTACTCGCGGGAGGTCGTGAGCTTCGGGTTCTGGTTCGGTGACGACAACATCCCCGAACCGTGCTTCTACTCCTACACCGCTCCCGAGCCCCGAGGGCTCACCGAACGGCAGCTCGCGCCCACGACGGCGGAGTGGGTGGACAGCGGCCACGGACACCTGGCACTGCTGCGGTACGCCGACGCGCGCAAGGCGCCGGACCCGCAGGCCACCGTCCTGGAGTTCCTGGAGAGCGCCTACCGGGCGGGGGCGGAGCTGGCCGGGTGGGACATCGACGCGCTGGCGTGCCCCGGCGGGATCACCGATCCGTACCGGGCGCGTCACTGAGGGGCGTCGCCGCCGCTGCCGGAGGGTGCCGGGTACTCCGGAACGGGAACACCTCGACGTTTTGACCCGTTCTTTGGTGTGTGCGGAGTTTCTGGGGGAATGTGGCCCCGGAAGCGGAACGCGCGCACAGCGCCCGCGGAGGGCACCCGGAGCGGGGGAGTGGCATGGACCTGACCGTCATCGACGCGCCTGAGCGGTCGAGATACGAGGTGAGCACCGACGGACGGGTGGTGGGTTTCTCCGCCTACCACCTCATCGAGGAGGGGGTGCTCGCCCTGCCCCACGTGGAGGTGGACTCCTCCTTCGAGGGCCAGGGCGTGGCCAGCACGCTCGTGCGCGAGTCCCTCGACGACATCCGCGCCCGCGATCTGAAGGTCGTGCCGATCTGCCCGTTCGTCCAGGCGTTCCTGAAGCGGCACCCGACCTACGGGGACCTGGTCCAGCGGGCCTGAGCGGGCGACCCTCCCCGGTGCTGCGGCCCGAGGCGTCCACCCCGTTCGAGGCGGGGTTCTCCGGCGTCTCCACCGGGTGTTCTCCCCAATCACGGGGCGGTCGAACTTTCGCGTAACGGAAGAATCACCTTCCAGCGAAGATGCGAGCCCATGGGTGAAGGGTCCTACTTCGGGGGTATACGGCTCCGGTTGCCCGTTATCCCCGGAGCGAAGGAGCTCACCCGTCGTGTTAGTCGCAGACGCATCCCCCACCCTCAACGAACGCGTCACCGGCGCCATCGGGGACTTCAACAACGACATCCTCTGGGCCTGGGGCGTGATCCCGCTCCTGGTCGTCGTCAGCCTGTACTTCACCTTCGGGTCCGGCGTGGTCCAGCTCCGGATGCTGCCCGAGATGTTCCGGGTGCTGAGGAGCAAGCCCGAGACGGCGCCCGACGGCAAGAAGGCCGTGTCCTCACTGCAGGCGTTCATGATCTCGGCGGCGGCGCGTGTCGGCACCGGGAACATCGTCGGCGTGTCCGTCGCCATCGCGCTCGGCGGCCCCGGCGCGGTGTTCTGGATGTGGCTGATGGCGACGGTGGTCGGCGGCGCCAGCTTCGTGGAGGCCACGCTCGCGCAGCTCTACAAGGTCCGCGACCGGTCCGGGTACCGGGGCGGCCCCGCGTACTACATGGAGCGCGGGCTCGGCCAGCGGTGGATGGGGGTCCTGTTCGCGGTCATCCTCATCCTGACCTTCCCGATGGTGTTCAACGCGGTGCAGAGCAACACCATCGCCGGCGCGGTGAACAACTCCTCCGACGTCCTGGGCACCGGCTCCGGCATGTGGCTGTCGGCCGCGGTCGGCGTCGTGCTCGTCGTGGCCACCGGCCTGGTGATCTTCGGCGGCGTCCGTCGGATCGCGCACACCGCCCAGGCGCTGATCCCGTCGTTCGCGGCGTTGTACGTCGTCATCGGCCTGGTCATCATGGCCATGAACTACCAGGCGATCCCCGCCGTCTTCACGACGATCTTCGAGCACGCCTTCGGTCTGCGGGAGTTCGGGGCGGCCACGCTCGGCACCGTGATCATCCAGGGTGTGCGCCGGGGCATGTTCTCCAACGAGGCCGGTCTGGGGTCGGCGCCGGTCGCGGCGGCCAGCGCCTCCGTGACGCACCCGGTCAAGCAAGGGCTCGTGCAGACGCTCGGCGTCTACTTCGACACCCTGGTGCTGTGCACGGTCACCGCCTTCATCATCCTGCTCGCCGCGGGCGACCAGGTCGGTGGGGAGATCGAGGGCGACCTGGCGCAGCACGCGGTCATGACGTCGCTGGGCCCGTGGGCGCTGCACCTGATGACCGTGATCATCCTGCTGGTCGCGTTCACGTCGGTGCTCGGCAACTACTACTACGGTGAGTCCAACATCGAGTACCTGACCGACAACCGGGGCGTGCTGGTCGGGTACAAGGTCGTGTTCCTGCTGGCGACCTTCCTGGGTTCGCTGGGCTCGATCGACCTGGTCTGGACGCTGGCCGACACGACCATGGGTTCCATGGCGTTGATCAACCTGCTGGCCGTCACGCCGCTGGCGCTGATCGCGTTCCGCCTGCTCAAGGACTACAACCAGCAGCGTCGGGAGGGACGGGACCCCGTGTTCACCCGGGACCGGATGCCGGAGCTGCGCGGGGTCGAGTGCTGGGAGTCGGAGGAGGAAGTCGTCTCCGGTGTCCGGAAGCAGAGTCCGGCCTGAACCGTTCGGACCGAGTCCGGGCGGGGGCGGCGGCCCCGTGGGGCGGGGGCGGTGACCGGGTCGACGGCCGGGTCGCCGCCCCCTCGCGTGCGTTGGGTGCGCGGGTACGGCAAACCAGGAGAATTCCAACGAAGTCCGGAAAGCCCCTTGTTTACGGGCATCCGTGTTCTTTCGGTCACGAAGACGAGGCGCTAGTGTTCTGCATCACAGTTGTGGCGCCCGTGTGTCTCGCCGAGGGAGTCGGATGTCCATCGTCTCAATCGAGCCCGCCACCGCCGAGAGGTGGACGGACCTGGAGAACCTGTTCGGACCGACCGGAGCCTACGGGCACTGTTGGTGCACGTTCTTCCGCAGACGCGCGAAGGACCACACGGCGAGCACCTCGTGTGAGCGCTCCCAGCGGGGGGTGGACAACAAGGAGGAGCTGCGGCGGCTGACCCTGGAGGGCCGTGTCCCAGGTCTGATCGCCTACGACGGCGACGGGCCGTGCGGGTGGGTGTCGGTGGCGCCCCGGGAGGACTACATCCGGTTGTCGCGGTCGCGGTCCCTGCGTCCGGCGGATCCGGGCGAACCAGGTGTGTGGGCGCTGGTCTGCTTCTGGCTGCCGCCGAGGCGGCGGCGCCGGGGTCTCGGCAGCCGCCTGCTCGACGGCGCCATCGAGTACGCCAGGGCGAGCGGCGCCCGGGTGCTGGAGGCCTACCCCGTGGACACGGTGGGTGGCCGGGCGCCCAGCGCGGAGGTGTACACGGGGACCGTGGAGATGTTCCAGCGGGCGGGGTTCTCGCTCGCCCCGCACCACGCCAGCGAGCGGGTGGTGGCCCGGTTGGCGCTGAAGGCGGACTGAGGCGGGGCGGCGCGGACGGCGCCGAATCGGGGAGACCGAGCTGTCCGAAACACCGCTGAGGAAGGCGCCCGGAAACCGGGGGAGGGTATCTGGGGCGCGTAGGGCCGAAGGCCGCCGCGGTCGGTCGGCTCCTCGAAGACCCCGACGGCGATCGGCCGTTCGATGACGGCTGATGGCGTGCTGGCGGCAGATCGGTCGCAACCGCCGGGGAGGGCGGCGCGGGGAGCGGTGTGCGGGCAGCACGAGGCGGTCGGAGCTGTGGCGCCCCCGTATATCGAGTAGACCGTGCGGCGGGGTGGTCGCGCCAGGGCGGCTGGTGCGCCTGTGGACAACGTGTGTGGTGCGGTCATCGTGTGCTGGGCGACGTTCCCGTGGCGCGGTCGTGGCGCGCGTGGTGAGTGACGGCCTCCGGTGGGCGCGGTCGTGGCGTCGGGCTGCGGTCCCGGTGCGGCGGGCGGTCGTCGTGGCGCGGTCGGCCTGGGCTGACCTGGGTGGTCGTGTGCGCGCCGGGTGGGGTTCCAGGCGTACGTTTTCTGCCGGAGCGCGCGCTGCTTCGCCGTGCGTTTGTACCCCCCTGGGGTAATCTCGGACATGGAGTCGTCAGGCGTGTCGGGGTGCTTGACGGGTCAATACCCCTAGGGGGTATAGTTGCTTCCAGATGGAGCGGCCCGGCATCGGGTCGCTGAGGTACACACGTACTCAGGAGGCGACATGGCCACCATGACCACCGCTGTTTACGAGGTCGACGGCATGAGCTGCGGCCACTGCGTCAACGCCATCACCAAGGAGGTCACCGGGGTCGCGAACGTCTCCGACGTCAAGGTCGACCTGGAGACCCGGAAGGTGACCGTCACCAGTGAGGGCCCGGTCGAGGACGCCGCGGTCCGCGCCGCCATCGACGAGGCCGGTTACGAGGTGCGGAACTGACATGAACGTGACCACGAGGCTCGGACTCTTCGCTCTCGGGCTCGTGGCCGTGTTCGCCGCGATGTTCGGGGTCGGCTCCCTGGCCGGCCCCTTCCTCCCCGACAGTGTCATCGGCCAGACCGGGAGCACGGCGGAGGACCCGCACGGCGGAGCGGTCCACGAGGACCACTAGGGCCTGTTCGTGGAACGGTCGCCCGAGGGGCGCCTGAACCCGGGCCGAGGCGAGGCGGAGGCCCAAAGCAAGCACTGTTCGGGCGCCGACAGGGTTCTGCACGACGAGTCGAGCCGCGAGCGAGGAACGAGCGGCAGGCGAGGCCGAGGAGGAAGAATCCCTGTCTCTTTGGGCGCCTGAACCCGGGCCGAGGCGAGGCGGAGGCCCAAAGCAAGCACTGTTCGGGCGCCGACAGGGTTCTGCACGACGAGTCGAGCCGCGAGCGAGGAACGAGCGGCAGGCGAGGCCGAGGAGGAAGAATCCCTGTCTCTTTGGGCGCCTGAACCCGGGCCGAGGCGAGGCGGAGGCCCAAAGCAAGCACTGACACCAGCAGCGGTTGGAGTGTGGAATTGAGTACCAGCGACACCCGGGCGCGACGCCCCGAGACGGCTCCGGTCGAACTCGCCATCGGCGGGATGACCTGCGCCGCGTGCGCCAACCGCGTCGAGAAGCGGCTCAACCGCATGGAGGGCGTCACCGCCAGCGTCAACTTCGCGACCGAGAAGGCGCGCGTGTCGTTCGAGGGTGAACCCGTCGCCGTCGACGAACTCGTCGCCCAGGTCGAGAAGGCGGGCTACACCGCCACCGTCCCCCAGCCCGACACCGGGCCGGGGGAGACTCCCTCCGAACCGGACGACCCCGCCCGCGCCCTGCGCGACCGGGCGCTGGTCTCACTCCTGCTCTCCGCTCCGGTCATCGCCATGGCGATGATCCCGGCCCTCCAGTTCACCTACTGGCAGTGGGCGTCCCTCGCCCTCGCGGCGCCCGTCATCGTCTGGGGCGCGCTGCCCTTCCACGTCTCGGCGTGGAAGAACCTCAAACTCGGCACGGCGACCATGGACACGCTGGTCTCCCTCGGGGTGACCGCCGCGTTCCTGTGGTCCCTGTACGCCCTCTTCCTCGGCACCGCCGGAACCCCCGGTATGGTGCACCCCTTCGAGTTCACCATCACCCGCACCGACGGCTCCGCCAACATCTACCTGGAGGTCGCGGCAGGGGTCACCTCCTTCATCCTCCTCGGCAAATTCTTCGAGGCCCGGTCCAAGCGCCGGGCCGGGGCCGCCCTGCGCGCCCTGCTCGAACTGGGCGCCAAGGAGGTCACCGTCCTGCGGGGCGGGGGATCGGACGCACGCGAGGAGCTCGTCCCCATCGAGCGGCTCGCCGTCGGCGACCGCTTCGTGGTCCGGCCCGGCGAGAAGATCGCCACCGACGGCACCGTGGAGGAGGGCACCTCCGCCGTCGACATGAGCATGCTCACCGGCGAGTCCGTCCCCGTGGAGGTCGCGCCCGGAACGGCCGTGGTCGGTGCCACCGTCAACGCGGGCGGCCGCCTCGTCGTCCGCGCCTCGAGGGTCGGCTCCGACACCCAGCTCGCCCAGATGGCGCGCCTGGTGGAGGACGCCCAGAACGGCAAGGCGCAGGTCCAGCGGCTCGCTGACCGGGTCTCCGGGGTCTTCGTCCCCATCGCGATCATGATCGCCGTGGGCACGCTCGGTTTCTGGATCGGCACCGGAGGGTCGGTGTCGGCCGCCTTCACCGCCGCCGTCGCCGTACTGATCATCGCCTGCCCGTGCGCGCTCGGCCTGGCCACGCCCATGGCCTTGATGGTCGGCACCGGCCGGGGCGCTCAGCTCGGCATTCTCATCAAGGGCCCGGAGGTCCTGGAGAGCACCCGCCGCGTTGACACCGTCGTCCTCGACAAGACCGGCACCGTCACCACCGGCCGGATGGCCCTCACGGGGATCACCGCCGCTGACGGCGAGGACGAGGACGAGCTCCTGCGCCTGGCCGGGGCCCTGGAGAACGCCTCCGAGCACCCCATCGCCCGCGCCATCGCCAAGGAGGCCGCGGTGCGGGTCGGCGCGCCGCCGACCCCGGAGGACTTCGCCAACATCGAGGGACGCGGCGTCCAGGGGGTCGTCGACGGGCACGCCGTCCTGGTCGGTCGGGTGGCCCTGCTGGAGGAGTGGTCGCAGACCCTGCCCGAGGAGCTCGCCGCCGCGGTCGCCGACGCGGAGTCGGAGGGGCGCACCGCCGTCGCCGTCGGTTGGGACGGGAGAGCCCGGGGGGTCCTGGTCGTGGCCGACACCGTCAAGCCCACCAGCGCCGAGGCGATCCGTCAGTTCCGCGACCTGGGGCTCACCCCGATCCTGCTCACCGGCGACAACGAGGCCGTGGCCCGCGCCGTGGCCGTCGAGGTCGGTGTCGACGAGGTGATCGCGGAGGTCCTGCCCGAGGACAAGGTCGACGCCGTCCGGCGGCTCCAGGACGAGGGGCGCACCGTGGCGATGGTCGGCGACGGGGTCAACGACGCCGCCGCGCTCGCCCAGGCCGACCTGGGGCTGTCCATGGGAACGGGTACGGACGTCGCGATCGAGGCCAGCGACCTGACCCTGGTGCGCGGTGACCTGCGCGCGGCGGCGGACGCCGTCCGGCTGTCGCGGCGGACCCTGGCCACCATCCGGGGCAACCTGTTCTGGGCCTTCGCCTACAACTCGGCGGCGCTGCCCCTGGCCGCGCTCGGCCTGCTCAACCCGATGCTGGCGGGGGCCGCGATGGCGCTGTCGAGCGTGTTCGTGGTGACCAACAGCCAGCGACTGCGCCGGTTCCGGCCGCTCAGCGATCACGCCACCGCCGCCTGAACCGACCGCCCACCCTCCCGACCGACGGCCGCTCCGGGACCCGCGCCCCGGGGCGGCCGCGTGTTCGGGGCCAGCATGGATATCCGGAGAAACCGCTGATCCCCGGGGAGTGCGGATGACTCGGTGTGAATTGGGTCTCGCGTTCCGCGAAACCGAGCGCTAGGGTGTGCCGGTGGACGAACCCCAGGGTTCACACGGAGCCCCACACGGGCCCCGTACCGATCCGCGCGGTACCCCCGCTGTCCGCTCGTGACCCGAAGGACGGAGCCCCCTCCCGGACCGACGCCAGCCCGCCCCTCCCCTATCCCCCTCCCATGAGGCCCCCGTGACATCTGGATGCCCGTACGCCACGTTCCAGCGGAGCGAACCGCACCCCGACCCCTACGCCGTGTACGCCGAGCTGCGTGCGGAGCACGGTCCGGTGGTCCCGGTCGAGCTCGAACCGGGCGTCCACGGGTGGCTGGTCACCGACTACGAGACCCTCATCTCCTGGTCCAGGGACACCACCACGTTCACCCACGACTCACGGGTCTGGCGGGACTTCCGCGAGGGGAGGGTCGACCCCGACTCCCCTCTCCTGCCGATGATGGCGCCCCGGACGAACGCCCTGTTCGTCGATGGTGCCGAACACCAGCGCTACCGCCGGGCGATCACCGACAGTCTCGGTGCCGTCAGCGACGCCGACCTGCGCGCGACCACCCGTCGCTACGCCGACGGCCTCATCGACCAGTTCTGCGCGCGGGGCGAGGCGGAACTGCTCAACGAGTACGCGCGCACCCTCCCGCTGCTGGTCTTCAACGACCTGTTCGGCTTCGACGAGGACCAGGGCCTGCGTTTCGCCACCGCCATGCGCAACATGTGGATGGGCGTGGACGCCGAGCGCTCCAACACCGAGGCCGAGCGCGCCCTGTCCGAGGTGGTCGGCGCCAAGCACCGCGCGCCCGGGGACGACGTGACCACGCGCCTCATCCAGCACCGCGCCGGACTCACCGACGAGGAGATCATCATGCAGATGCTCCTCATCGTCGGCGCCGCCAACGAGCCCACCGCCAACCTCATCGGCGCCGCCGTCCGCTCCGCGCTGGCCGATCCGGTGGCCGCCTCGGACCGGGTCCCCTCCGACGCGGCCCTGGCCGACATCGTCGACCGCGTCCTGTGGCTGGAGCCGCCGATCATCAACTACCCGGTGATCTACCCGCGCGTGGACGTGCCCCTCGGCGGGGGCCGGACGATCCGCGCCGGTGAGCCGGTCACGCTGAGTTTCGCCGCCGCCAACCACTTCTACCGTCGGGAGAACGCCGAGCGGTTGGAGGAGGCACCCAACCGGGCCCACGTCGCCTGGGGCGCGGGGCCGCACCGGTGCCCCGCACGCGACGAGGCCACCACCATCACCACCATCGCGCTGCGCACCCTGCTCACCCGGCTCCCCGGGCTGCGCGTGGCGGTACCGCGCGAGGACCTGCGCTGGCAGATCACCGCCCTGTCCTGCATCCCGCTCCAGCTCCCCGTCCAGTTCACGCCGCAGTCACCCCTGCCCCCCACCGATGTGGAAGGACCCTCATGGAGCCCCTCCGACTCGCCCCGGGAAACCTCCGGTCCCAAGCCGCCCACCTCCGCTCGCTCGGGCCTGTCGTCCCTGTCGAACTTCCTGGTGAGGTTGCTGCGTGGATCGTGACCAGCCACGCGGCGGTCACCGAGGCCCTCGCCAGCCCGCACGTCCAGAAGGACAAGAGGCACTGGCGCGCCTTCAACGCGGGTGAGATCCCGCCTGACTGGCCGCTCATCTCGTGGATCATCGCCGAGAACATGCTGACCAGCGACGGCGACGAGCACACCAGATTGCGCAAGCTCGTCTCCAAGGCGTTCACCCCCCGAAGGATCGAGCTGTTGCGCGGCGGCGTCGTCGCGGTCATCGACGGCCTCCTGGACGGTGTGGAGGAGGCGGCCGGTGCGAGTGAGGACGGTGTCGTGGACCTGCGGGCGCTGCTCGCCCAGCCCCTGCCGATGACGGTCATCAGCGACCTGTTCGGGCTCGACGAGGCGATCCGGCCGACACTGAACCGCCTGGTCGGCCAGTTCTTCGACCAGAGCGTCACGCCCGAGGCGGCGATGGCGGCGTTCACCGAGATCGGCGAGGTCCTCACCGCGCTGGTCGCGGCCAAACGGGAGGAGCCGGGCGACGATCTGACCACCGCCCTGATCGCGGCCCGCGACGAGGACGACCGGCTCAGCGAGACGGAGCTCATCTGGAGCCTGCTCCTGATCATCAGCGCGGGCTACGAGACCACGATGAACCTCATCGCCAACGCCGTCCGCGCCCTGGTCACCCACCGCGACCAGCTCGACATGCTCATGGACGGCCGTGTGCCGTGGTCCGCGGCGGTCGAGGAGGTCCTGCGCTGGGACGGTCCGGCCGAGTACATCCCGATGCGCTACACGACCCGAGACCTCGAACTCGCCGGGGTGAGCGTCCCCGCGGGCGAGCCGCTGCTGATCGGCTACGGCGGTGCGGGCCGGGACGGGGAGCGATACGGTCCCACGGCGGAGGAGTTCGACGTCACCCGTGAGGACACCTCGCACCTGGCCTTCTCCCACGGGCGCCACTACTGCCTGGGGGCGAGTCTGGCCCGGATGGAGGCGGGGGAGGTCCTTCCCCGCCTGTTCGAGCGGTTCCCCAAGCTCGACCTGGCCGTGCCGCCGGAGGAGCTGAGGCCGCTGCCGTCGATCGTCGTCGCCGGGGTCGAGGAGCTGCCGGTGCGCCTGCGCTGAGAGTGACGCCGGGTGGGACACGCCCGGTGACCACGATCCCGTGAGAAGGGGTTTCACCCCCTTCTGGCGGGATCATCGCATTTCAGGGATCATGTGCCTGATGTCAGGGCGCCGGGTGGGTGTTCGCGGCGCCGCCACCGACCGTGCCAACGCCGCCCGGGATCCCTAGACTCTGGATTGTCCCCCCTGCCCGGCCACGCTCCGCTCCCGCGGTCACCCCTGCCCTTCTCCCCTCCCCTTCAGAGGAATCGCGCCACATGAACAGTTCGGCAGCCGAATCCGGCCGCTCCCTGGTCGACAGGTACCGCCTGGACGAGGTCATCGGCGAGGGCGGCATGGGCCGGGTCTGGCGGGGAACCGACACCCTCCTCGACCGTCCGGTCGCCGTCAAGGAACTGACCACGCCGCCCGGCCTCCCGGCGCACGAGGTGGAGGTCCTGCGTACGCGGATGCTGCGCGAGGCACGCAGCGCCGCGCAGCTGAGCCACCCCTCCATCATCACCGTGTTCGACGTGGCCGAGGAGGACGGCCGCCCGTGGATCGTGATGGAGCTGGTCCAGGGGCCCTCCTTGGGCGACCTGATCCGCTCCGGGGAGTCGCTGTCCGTGCGCCGGGTCGCCGACATCGGTGAACAGATGGGCGCCGGACTGGCCGAGGCGCACGGGCGGGGCATCGTGCACCGCGACATCAAGCCCGGCAACGTGCTCATCGCGGGGGAGAACCGCGCGGTCCTCACCGACTTCGGCATCGCCCATCTGGACGGGTCCACCCATCTGACCAGTACGGGACTGCTCATCGGCTCCCCCAGCTACCTGGCGCCCGAGGTCGCGCAGGGGCATCAGGCCACCCCCGCCTCAGACGCGTGGGCCTTGGGCGTCACCCTCTACCAGGCGGTGGAGGGGTCGCTGCCGTTTGACCGGCCCACGCCGATGGCGACGCTCACCGCCATCTGCACCCAGGACCTGCCCGAACCGCTGCGGGCCGGCCCGCTCCGCCCCGTACTGGAGGGGCTGTGCGCGAAGGAACCGGGGGACCGGCTCTCCATCGCCGAGGCGCGCTCCCTCCTGCGCGGGATCCGGGACGACGAGGAGGCCGCCTCCGTCGGCGCCGCCCCCACCCTCGCGACCACCCGTCCCACCGAGGAGCCCGGACCGGCGGTAGCCGCGGACACCGGGGCCGAGGAGGGGGGACCCGACCGCGGCACCGGCGTGTCCGGCGCCACCGACGACGCCCGCACCGCGAGCTCCGGCGGTACGGCAGGCGTCGCCTGGGCCACGCGTCCGTCCGACCCGTCCGGGAGCACCTCCGGGGGCGGAGGGGGAGCACGGCGGGTCAGGGCCGCGCTGATCGTCGCCGCCGCGGTCGTGCTGCTGGTCGCGGGCGCGGCCACCAGTGCCCTGATCAGTATGAACCGCTCCCAGGGCACGGCCGAGACCGCGAGCGGGTCCGTCGACGGGGCGGGTGCCGAGGACCCCCGGGACGCCGACGCCACCGCCGACACCCCGTCGGAGGACGCCGACCCGGACGCGGAGCCGCAGGACGGGGAGGACGGGGCGGAAGAGGACGACGACCGGTGGGACTTCCTCACCCGCTACGAAGACACCACCGGCTTCTCCGTCGACGTCCCCGAGGACTGGACGGTGGAGCGGAGCGGCAGCAGCGTCTTCTTCCGCAACCCCGACGGCGGGTACCTCCAGGTGGACCAGACCGACTCCCCCAACCCGGACGCCGGTGACGACTGGCGCGACCTCGAACCGGCCGCCAGCCAGAACTTCAGCGGCTACTCCAGCATCGGTATCACGGACGTGGAGGACGACTGGGCCGACGCCTACGTCAGCGCCGCCGACTGGGAGTTCACCTTCGACGGCGACGGCGGTCGGATGCACGCCATCAACCGAGGGTTCCACACCGAGGACAAGGGCTACGCGCTGTTCCTCGTCGCGAGCGGCGACGACCCCGAAGCCAACCACGAACTCCTGGACCGCATGGCCGAGACCTTCGAACCCGCCTCCTGAGCCCCGACACCCGTCCCGGACGCACCGCGCCGGACCCTCAGAACACCGAGCACCGCGTGATGTCGGTGAAGGCCTCCAGCGCCAGCGCGCCCGTGACCGAGTTGCCCTTGGGGTCCAGCCCCGGGGCCCAGGCCACCACCGCGTACCTGCCGGGCACCACCGACAGGATGCCGCCGCCCACCCCGCTCTTGCACGGCAGTCCGACACGGTAGGCGAACTCGCCCGCCGCGTCGTAGGTGCCGCAGGTGAGCATCACCGCCATGATCCGGCGGGCGTCCTCGCGGCTCACCAACCGGGTGCCGTCCGCCCGGACCCCGTGCCTGGCCAGCACGAGCCCGGCCCGGGCCAGGTCCTCCGCGCTGATGGTGATGGAGCACTGGCGGAAGTAGTGGTCGAGCGCTTGGGGGACCGGGTTGCGCATGTTGCCGAAGCTCGCCATGAGATAGGCCAGCGCTCGGTTGCGGTGGCCGGTCTCGGTCTCGGAGCGCGCGGTCACCGCGTCCACGTCCAGCCCCGGGTTGCCCGTCTCCTCGCGCAGCAGGTCCCGCAAGGCCCCCAACGCGTCGCCGGTGTCGCTGAGCAGCTGGTCGGTGACCACGATCGCGCCGGGGTTGATGAACGGATTGCGCGGGACGCCGCTCTCGAACTCCAGCTGGTACAGCGAGTTGAACGCGTTGCCGGACGGTTCCCGGTGCACGCGCCGCCAGATCCCGTGGCCGGACCGGCTCATCACCAGCACGAGCGTGAACAGCTTGGAGACGCTCTGGATGGAGAACGGCACCGTCGAGTCGCCGACCGCGTGCACCTCGCCGTCGACGGTGGCCACCGCGAACCCGAACTGGTGCGGGTCGACCTTGCTCAGCTCCGGGATGTAGTCGGCGTCCCGGCCCTCCCCGATGTGCGGTCCGGCCCGCTCCATGACGGCGTCGAGCACCCTGGGCAGGTCGACGCGGCGGGTCACGGCCCCTCACCCCTCTCGCCCCACTGATCATGCGATGGTCACACACAGTATGCGGGTCGGTGTCAGCGGAGCGGGGGAAGCTCCCCGGACGTCCCCGCGCGGCCCGGCGTGTCCGGCCCGTCGCACGCTCGGATCCGCCGGGTCGCGGGCCCGGATCAGTCCGTTCCGTCGAGGAGCCGGGCGTCGTGCACCAGCAGGGCGATCTGCACCCGGTTGTTGAGCCCGAGCTTGGTGAGGACGCCGGACACGTGCGTCTTGACCGTCGGCACGCTCAGGAACAGCCGAGACGCGATGTCGGCGTTGGACCGTCCCTGGCCCACCGCCACCGCCACGTCGAGCTCGCGCGCGTTGAGTGCCGCGAGCCGCCCCCGGGCCCGTTCCGCGCGCTCGGCGTGGTCGCCCGCGGCCACGCGGTCGATGAGGCGTCGCGTCACGGCGGGGGACAGGACGGGCAGGCCGCGGGCCACCTGGCGGACGGACTCCACGATCTGCTCGGGAGGGGTGTCCTTGAGAAGGAAGCCCGCGGCCCCCGCCCGCAGGGCACGCAGGACGTGCTCGTCGGCGTCGAAGGTGGTGAGGACGAGCACCTCGGGGGCGTCGGGGCGGGCCCGCAGGCGCTCGGTGGCGGTCAGGCCGTCCACCGCGGGCATCCGGATGTCCATCAGCACCACGTCCGGCGCGTGCTCGTCGACCAGGTCGGGAACGGCCCCGCCGTCCTCGGCCTCGGCCAGGACCCGGATGTCGGGCGCGCCGCCCATCATCATCACCAGGCCGACCCGCACCAGCGCGTCGTCGTCGACGATCACCACACCGATCTCGCGGGCGTCCCGCTCGGTCTCGCTCATGCTGGCCACGGTAGCCACGCGGACAGGCGCCAGCCACCACCGCCGGTCGGACCGTACTCCAGGCGGCCCGACGCCAGCGACACGCGTTCGGCCAACCCGACGAGACCCCGCCCCGCGCCGTCGACCGGGCCGGGCGGCCGAGGCGCGGACGCGGGGCCGTTGCGCACCTCCACGGTCAGCCCCTCACCGGGGGCGCCCGTCACGTGGACGAGGGTGTCGGCCCCGGACGCGTGCTTGCGGACGTTGGTCAGGGCCTCCTGGACGACCCGGTAGGCGGTGCGGCCCACCCGTTCGGGGACCGAGCCCTCGCAGTCGCGCACCAGTTCCACCCGGGCGCCGACATGGTCCGCCTCCTCCACCAACTGTTCCAGGTCGGCCAACGTGGGCTGGGGAAGCTCTCCCACGGGCGCACGTAGCACGCCGATCACCTCCCGCAGGTCCTGGAGTGCCTGGTGGGCGCTCTCGCGGATCACCGACGCCGAACGGGCGACCTCCTCGGGGGAGGCGTCGGGCCGGTACTCCAGGGCTCCCGCGTGCACGCTGAGCATGGACAGGCGGTGGCCGAGCACGTCGTGGATCTCCCTGGCGATGGCCTCGCGTACCTGGTGCTGGGCCTGCTCCGCCCGGAGCCGGGCCTCGGCCTCGGCGTGCACGGCCCGGTCGCGCAGCGACTCCACGAGCTTCCTGCGATGGTGGACGGTCAGCCCCCATCCGGTGACGGTGCCCAGGATCGCCACCCCCAGCAGGAAGTCGACGAAGAGCGGCACGAAGGGGTCGGGCCAGAGGAACGAGTAGAGGAAGGACGTCCCCACGGCGAGGCCGAACACCGACAGGCTGATCCTCGGCGGGCGGTGCACGGCCAGGGAGAAGAGCGCGATGAGCATCGCCCCGGCGATGAGCGCGGACACACTCGACAGCACGACCAGGACCACGGCGATCCCGATCGGCCAGCGCCGGCGCCACCACAGCGCCACACAGCCCGCGAACGCGACCAACTGCTCGGCGACCGCCAACCAGAGGGGAAGGTCGCGGCGTACGTCCGGTCCGGCCGGGCCGTGCGGGGACTCGCCGAGATCGGCGGTGACCATGAGCCCGAACCCGACGGCGAGCAGGAACATCGCCAGGTCCACGAGCCAGTCGCGTGTGCCGCGCCGTCGTCGCGGCCCGGGGGCCGTGGAAGCGTTCATCGCCCGGAGTCTACGGTTCGCCCGGCCGCCGGGGGCACCACGCGCCGGAGCCGGGGACCGACGTCGGCCGGATCCATACTTTGGTCGGGTCGCGGGGGCACGGCGGTCGGCCGATGGGCGGCGCGGATCCGTGCCTTGGGCGGCGCGACCGGGCACCGACGTCCGATGTGCGCGCCCCGCGCCCTCCCTAGCGTGGGTCCCATGCGAAAGATCCTCCAGGGCACCGGGGCCCTCGTCTTCCTCATCGGGGTCAGCGGCGCGATCGACCACCTGTGGTACCAGCCGTTCTTCGGGATCGTCCTCAACTCGTTCAACCGCCTCGTCGTCCCGAACGTGGCGTTCCTCCAGGAGTCCGCGCTGTTCGCCAACCTCGCGGTGGCGGTCGTCGGCGCGGTCATGGTCCTGGCGGCCGAGGCGCTGGCTCCGGGGCGCCGTCACTGAGGGGACACCCCTGGAGCTGGAACGTTACGCGCGGTGTGCGTCGGTCGGTACCGTGGGGCCCGAACGGGGCGCGGACACCGGTGGGAGACACCCCCCGGAGCGAACCGATCGTGGGGGGTCTATCCGATGAGCACACTCGTCACCGGCGCCACCGGGATGGTGGGCCGACGCGTCCTGACCGAGCTGCGTCGGCGCGGGGTGGACGCGACGGGGGCGTCGCGGACCTCCCAGACCCGACTGGACTGGACGGACACCTCCAACTGGGACGACGTCCTCGACGGCGTGGAGAGCGTCTTCGTGGTGACCCCGACGGGCAGTGGGCTGGGAAACCGCGTGGCGGGGTTCCTGGACCGGGCCGCGGAGGCCGGTGCGCGCAACGCCGTCGTCCTGTCCTGTATGGGCGTCGCGGTCGCCTCCGACCAGGGAGTGGTCGAGCGGAGGGCGAAGGAGCGGTTCCCCAGGTGGACGGTGCTGCGCTCCAACTGGCTCGACCAGGACCTCACCGAGGGCGCCTTCGCCCGCATGGCGCGCTCCCGGAACGGCAAGCTCGAACTGCCGGTCAAGAAGCGGACGGCGGTCAGCTTCGTGGACGCGAGGGACGTGGCCAACGCGGCGGTCGCGGCCCTGGTGGAGGACCACCACGGTCGGGAGTACACGCTGACCGGACCCCAGGCGCTCACGTTCCGCGAGGTGGTGCGGATGACGAAGGGCACCGACAGCCCGGTGTGGCGGTTCAAGACGGTGGACGAGTCGCGGTTCTACTTCCGGGCCACGGACGGGGGCTGGGGCGAGCGGTACGTCGACACGCTCAACGAGCGGTTCGCCGCCGCCGTCGCGGGCGGAGCCGCCGAGGTCACCGAGGACGTGCGCGCGGCGCTGGGCCGGGACCCGATCCCCTTCGCGCGGTTCGTGCGCGAGTCCACGGTCTGACCGGCGCCCTCCGGGTACCGAACACACACGGAACACGGGAGGCCCCGGCCGTCCCGCTTCCTTCCGCTGGAAGGGCGGGACGACCGGGGCCTTCGTGCCGGCTACGGCCTACTTCAGCAGCTGGCGGGCCATCACCAGGCGCTGGATCTGGTTGGTGCCCTCGTAGATCTGGGTGATCTTGGCGTCGCGCATCATGCGCTCGAGCGGGAAGTCCTTCACGTAGCCCGCGCCGCCCAGCAGCTGCACGGCGTCGGTGGTGATCTCCATGGCGGCGTCGGAGGCGTAGCACTTGGCGGCGGCGCCGTAGAAGGGCAGGTCGTCGTCGCCGCGCTCGGACTTGGCGGCGGCCACGTACACCATCTGCCGGGCGGTCTCCAGCTTCATCGCCATGTCGGCCAGCATGAACTGCACGCCCTGGAAGTCGGCGACGGCCTTGCCGAACTGCTTGCGCTCCTTGACGTAGGCCACGGCGTGGTCCAGGGCGCCCTGGGCGATGCCGATGGCCTGCGCGCCGATGGTGACACGGGTGTGGTCCAGGGTGCGCAGGGCGATCTTGAGGCCCTCGCCCGGAGCGCCGACCATGCGGTCGCCGGGGACGCGCACGTTGTCGAAGAACAGCTCACGGGTGGGGGAGCCCTTGATGCCGAGCTTGCGCTCGGGCTCGCCCAGGCTGAAGCCCTCGTCGTCGGCGTGCAGAACGAACGCCGAGATGTTGCGGCCGCGGGCGCCCTCGGGGTCGGTCACGGCCAGGACCGTGTAGTACTCGCTGACCCCGGCGTTGGTGATCCACGACTTCTGGCCGTTGAGGATCCAGTCGTCGCCGTCGGCCACGGCCTGGGTACGCATGCTCGCGGTGTCGGAACCGGCCTCGCGCTCGGACAGTCCGTAGGAGAACATCGCCTCGCCGCTGGCGACCTTGGGCAGGTAGCGCTGCTTGACCTCCTCGGACGCGCCGAGGATGAGCGGCATGGTGCCGAGCTTGTTGACGGCCGGGATCAGTGAGGACGAGGCGCACGCGCGGGCGACCTCCTCGATGATGATGCAGGTCGCGAGGGCGTCGGCGCCCACGCCGTCGTACTTCTCCTCGATGTGCGCGGCGTGGAAGTCCGTGGCGACCAGAGCGTCGTGCGCGGCCTGGGGGAAGGAGCTGGTCTCGTCGACCTCGGCCGCGTGCGGGGCGATCTTGTCCTCGGCGACGGAGCGCACGGCCTCGCGCAGCTCCTCGTGCTCCTCGCTGGTCTTGAACAGGTCGAAGTCGCTCATGTCCGTTCCCTCTCCGGTGGCGTGTCCCGATCCATGGCACCGCGTGCCGGTGTATGGCATCCAGTGCCAGGGTAGGGGGTGAACAGGACGAAGTACACAGACGAGGTCGGATACCTTCTGGGTGTCGTCCGAGACGGACGGACCAGGACACCGAGGTGAAGGGGGTGGACCCCATGGCCGGGACGGGTGCGCGGGAGCGCGCCGAGGCGCGGGGCGGGGCCGCGCGCACGGACACGCGCGACGTGGTGCTCGCCGCGGTCCGGCTCTTCACCGACGACGGGTTCGAGGCCACCACCATGGAGGGCATCGCCGTCGCCACGGGGGTCAGCCGCCGCAGCCTGTTCCGCAGGTTCGGCTCGAAGGAGGACATCCTCTTCGCCGAGCACGACGAACTCTTCTCGACCGTGGTCCGCTACCTGGAGGCATCGCCGGACGATCCGCTGAGCTCGGTGTGCGCGGCCGCGCGCCTGGTCCTCCAGGGGTACCTGCGCGACCCGGAGATCACCGTCCCCCGGTACCGGCTCGTGCGCGCCCACCCGCGGCTGCGCGACCGAGAGGTGGCCATGACCGCCCGCTACCAGGCGGCCTTCACCCGGTACCTGGCCGCTGACGGCGGGGAGGGGCACTCCCTGGCCGCCGGTGTGGTGGCCGCGTCCCTGATCGCCGCGCACAACCACGTCCTGAGGTCGTGGCTGCGCGCCCCCGACCAGGACCCCGGAGAGGTGTGGGAGCGGTTCGACACCGCGACGGCCCTGGTGCGCCGGACGGCCGAGACCGTGTTGGACACCGGGGGGCGGGGGGAACCCCCGGGCGGGGATCGGGCGGAGCCGGAGGCGCTCACGGGCGAGAGCGTGCTGGTCGCGGTCTATCCCAGCGACACCGGTCGCGACGAGCTGCTGCGCCGGATCACCGCGGCGGTACGGGAACCGCGCGCGACGTCGTGACCGGGTTGTCCACAGGCCGCCCCGGGGAGTCCGTCACCGGGCGTACTCTGGACGGGGTCGAAGTAGTAGGAGCGACGCGGGACGGGCAGCGGGAATGAGCGTGGATCAGGCGGGCACGACGCGGCAGGAGGCCGAGGTCGAGCGGGAGGCGGGACGTCGGCGGACGTTCGCGGTGATCTCGCACCCCGACGCCGGTAAGTCGACGCTGACCGAGGCGCTGGCCCTGCACGCGGCCGCGATCTCCTCGGCGGGCGCGGTCCACGGCAAGGGCGACCGCAGGGGGGTGACCTCGGACTGGATGCAGATGGAGCAGGACCGGGGGATCTCGATCACCTCGGCCGCGCTGCGCATCGACTACTCCGACCGGGTGCTGAACCTGCTGGACACCCCCGGTCACGCGGACTTCTCCGAGGACACCTACCGGGTGCTGTCGGCGGTGGACTGCGCGATCATGCTGCTGGACTCGGCCAAGGGCCTGGAGCCGCAGACGCTCAAGCTCTTCGACGTGTGCCGGGCGCGGAAGATGCCGGTCATCACGTTCGTCAACAAGTGGGACCGGCCGGGCCGCGAGCCGCTGGAGCTGCTGGACGAGATCGAGCAGCGCATCGGGTTGCGACCGACCCCGCTGAACTGGCCGGTGGGCATCGCCGGTGACTTCCGCGGCCTGATCGACCGCGCCAGCGGCGCCTACACCAAGATGACCCGTACCCCCGGCGGCGCCCAGAAGGCGATCGAGGAGACCCTGGAGGCGGGCGAGGCGGCCCGGCTCGAGGGCGCCGAGTGGGAACAGGCCCAGGAGGAGATCGAACTCCTCCAGGCCCTGGGCGCCGACTACGACGAGGAGTCCTTCCTGGCGGGGGAGTCCTCTCCGGTGCTGTTCGGCGCGGCGCTGCCCAACTTCGGTGTGGGCCAGCTGCTGGAGGCGGTCGTGGGCCTGGCGCCCGCTCCGGCGGCCAAGGCCGACGACCGGGAGCGCCCGCGCGAGGTGTCGGCTCCGTTCTCCGGCCAGGTCTTCAAGATGCAGGCCAACATGGACAAGAACCACCGGGACCGGATGGCGTTCGTGCGGGTCTCCTCGGGGCGGTTCGAGCGCGGGATGGTGCTCACCCACGCGGCGACGGGGCGTCCGTTCGCGACCAAGTACACCCAGGCGGTGTTCGGCTCGGACCGGTCCACGATCGACACCGCCTACCCGGGCGACGTGATCGCACTGGTCAACGCCCAGGCGCTGGCCGTGGGCGACACCCTCTACGACGGCCCCAAGGTCAACTACCCGGCGATTCCGAGCTTCGCCCCGGAGCACTTCGTGGTGGCGCGAGCGCAGGACGCGGGCAAGTACAAGCAGTTCCAGCGCGGGATCGCCCAGCTGGACGCCGAGGGTGTGGTGCAGGTGCTCACCTCGGACGTGCGCGGGGAGCAGGCCCCGGTGCTGGCGGCGGTGGGTCCGCTGCAGTTCGACGTGGTCAAGCACCGCATGGAGCAGGAGTTCCGGTCCCCGATCGAGACCTCGCCGCTGGAGTACTCGGTGGCGCGGCGTACCGACGCCGAGTCCGCGCCGGGGCTGCACGCGCTGTCCGGGGCGGAGGTGCTGCGGCGGCGCGGTGACGGGGAGCTGCTGGTGCTGGTGCACAACAAGTGGCGGCTGCGGGTGATCGAGCGCGACCACCCCGATCTGTTCATGGAACCTCTGCTGGCCGGAGGCGTCGAGGAGGAGTAGCCCCGGACTGTGACGAAAAAGCCGCCACTCGGGGGTTTCACTTCGGCGCCTTCGGGGCACTGACATCCCTTCCGCCGGGGCAATGACTGTCGGTGCGGCGGCGGTCGGACGCAATCAGGACCATCGGTCCTATGGCCTTGTCGTGCTCTGTTTACCGGAGTTCTCACATGCCGTCCGGTGCGGGTGTGAACTCGTGTGTTCTCCGTACCACCTCCGAACACAGTGAGCGCGTTGGCATGTGGCCAGAGTGACGGACGGGGTCGTGGGGCGCCTCGCAGAGGCCAAGATCACCGAACTGTCGGCACCCCTCCTCAACCCCCGTGATCAGCGCGAAGGTACCCTGTGGGAAGGCCACTAGGGCGCGTACGGACACCCCGTCGCACCGGGCTTCGCGGCACCTGTCCACATCTGTGAAGGGTGCCCGAAGGCCACCGGTTCGACGGGTGTCGGAGTGCTCAGGGGACCGGCACAGGAGGCTGGGCGCCATCGGGAGAACCCCGGTGTCGTCCGCGACGCCTCAGGGCGATCACGGAGTAATCGACGGTCGGCAAAGTTTGTAAATCTTCACCGTGCGGTAATTCTGCCCCCACGTGGGTATGTGTTGCATGTCACCTGTTCGTGAATCGGTGAAACTTATATGATTTTGCTTAACCGTCGTTTAACAAAACAGAACAATAACGAGTGAATCAAGAACGCGGCGGCTGACCGCCCCGCGTCTGAGCACCTCACGTATCCCCCGCCTGGAAAGGTTGACCTCGGGCATGAGCGAAGACGACAAAGAGCGCACGGTGGAGCTCCACTACGAGGGCGGCGTGCTGAAGCTGCCGGTGTTCACCGGCACCGAGGGTGAGCGCACCATCGAGCTGAAGACCCTGCTGGGCTCGACCGGTATGACCACCCTGGATCCGGGGTTCGGCAACACCGCTTCGTGTAGCTCGAAGATCACCTACATCGACGGGGCCGCGGGCATCCTGCGCTACCGCGGATACCCGATCGAGGACCTCGCCGTGGGCGCGACCTTCCTCGAGGTCGCCTACCTGGTGATCTACGGCGAGCTGCCGGAGTCCGGCCAGCTCAAGGAGTTCTCCGACAAGCTGCGCGAGAACGCCGACATCCCGGCCGACATGGGTACGCTGATCGACGCGATGCCCCGCAACGGACACCCGATGTCGCTGCTGGCCAGCGCCGTCAACACCCTCGCGGCGTACTACGACGACAGCGTCGACCCCTCCGACGAGAACCAGGTGGAGCTCGCCACGATCCGGCTGTTGGCCAAGCTGCCGACGATCGCGGCCCGCATCTACCGCAACTCCATCGGCGAGAAGCCGATCGCCCCGGACGACTCCCTCGACTACGTCGAGAACTTCATCCGGATGACCTTCGGAGACAACGCTCCCACCGGCAACCTCGGCGACCTGTTCAACAAGGCCGTCGGGATGCTGCTGGTCCTGCACGCGGACCACGAGCTGAACTGCTCCACCGCCACCGTGCGCGTCGTGGGCTCCTCGCAGGCCGACATCTTCGCCAGCGTCGCCTCGGGCGTCAACGCCCTGTCCGGCCCCTCCCACGGCGGCGCCAACCAGGCCGTCCTGGAGATGCTGGAGGGTATCCGTGACTCGGGCACCAGCATCGAGGACTTCCTGGAGCGGGTGAAGGCCCGCGAGGTCCGCCTGATGGGCTTCGGCCACCGCGTGTACAAGAACTTCGACCCGCGGAGCAAGGAGATCAAGGTTCTGGCCAGCCAGATCCTTGACCACGACGACAACCCGGACGAGCTGTTCAAGCTCGCCCTCAAGCTGGAGGCCGCCGCGCTCGCGGACTCCTACTTCACCGAGCGGAAGCTCTACCCGAACGTCGACTTCTACACCGGCGTCATCTACCGCACCATGGGCTTCCCGAACAACATGTTCACCGTGCTGTTCGCCCTGGGCCGTCTGCCCGGGTGGATCGCCCACTACCGCGAGCAGCTGCACGACCCGGCCTTCCGGATCGCGCGCCCGCGTCAGCACTACATCGGTTCCGCCGAGCGCCGCTACCCCGGCCAGGGCTGATCCCGAGACCCGCACCGCCCGCTCCCGTCACCGGGGGCGGGCGTTGCCGTGTCCGGCTCCGTCAACCACACCTACCCTCCCTTGCCAGGTATTTTGCCCGTCGACTGTCGTGGGGGCGCGGCCCAGAGGGAAGTTGCATCCTGAGGTCCCGTGATCACGGGTGACCGCGAGGGACTCGGGAGGCTGGGATGGTCCGGTACGCGTTGGCCGGCGACATGCTCGGAGAGATGAGCCGGAACTGGTGGATGGTGGTCCTGCGCGGCGTCGCCGCCGTGGTCTTCGGCCTGCTCGCCCTGTTCTGGCCGGGGCTCACCCTGGTCGCCCTGGCCATCGTCTTCGGTGTGTTCGCCCTCGTCGACGGATGCGTGCTGGGGGCGGCCGCCTTCCGCGCGACACCGGGCACCCGGGCGTCGATGATCGTCCAGGCGGTACTCAGCGTCATCATGGGTCTCATCGCGTTGATCTGGCCCCTCGTGGCGGTCATGGCGCTGGTGTTCGTGATCGGTGCCTGGGCGATCGTGACGGGTGTGGCCGAGATCGTCACCGCCGTCCGGCTGCGGGCGCGCATCAGCTCGGAGTGGCTGCTCATCTTCCTCGGCGCCCTGTCGATCGTGTTCGGTCTGCTGCTGTGGTTCTGGCCGCTGGAGGGCGCGCAGGCCATCGTGCTCGTGGTGGGGATCTACGCGATCATCTTCGGTGTCGTGCTCGCGGTGGCCGGTTTCCGGCTGCGCGGTGTCGCCGAGGCGTTCGCCCTGCCCGGGAACCACATGCGGAGGGAACCCGGGGACACGGGGCCGGACGAGGGCGACGAGCCGCCGGGCCCCGTCGCCACCTGACCGTGTTCTCTCGGGGCCTCCGCCGCGCCTCGGCCCGCCCGTCGCCCTCCACCACCCTCAAACGACGCCTGCGGCGCGGTTCCTCCCTCTTCGTCACCCGGGGGCCGCTTCGCGGCGGGCGCCCTCAACGGACGGTCAGGGCCCGCCGATGACGCGGGTACCGAGATGGTCGACCTGGCTTCCGGGGACGACCAACGCGGCCTTCTCCTCCTGCCAGGCGAGGAAGTGCGGTGCGCGGCGGTGCGCCCGGAGCGCCTCCTCGTCGGCGAACACCTCATAGACCCAGAACACGTCCGGGTCCGCCGCGTCCTGGGTGACCTCGAACCGCAGACAGCCGGGCTCGTCGCGCAGCGCGGCGGCGGCGTTGCGGGAGATCCCGGTGAGGAAGTCCTCGCGGCGGCCCGGCGACACGCGGATCGAGATGACGAGTGCCACCGCCTGGTCGGCCACGATTCCTCCACTGTTCTCGGCGCCGGGGGTGTCCCGAGGATACGTCCCCCATGGCCGGTCACGGCCGAACACCGGGACGCCCTTGTGGTTCGGCAGGACGGCGGCCAGACTCGTATCTGGACATCGAGAGGACGGGGCCGTTCACGTGGATCGGGCGTGGACGCGTGACACGGGGAGTGATGTGGAAGGTGGGGAGCGCGCCAGGGGCACGGATGCCTCCGATGAGCTGGGAGGGCATCGACCACGCGCTCAACCGTGTGCGTGGTGAGGCGGATCGGATCGCCCTCTACCGCACCGACCTGGACGGCCACGTCAGCCACCGCCTGCTCCGGGAGGCGGACCTGGTCGGACGCACCAGACTGCGCTGGGAGAGGGCGGACGCGCACGTCCGCAGCCTGTGGGCGGCGCACCCCGCCGTGCGGGACGTGGTCGAGCGCGCCACCGATCTGCGTGTCTCGGGCGACCCCGACTCCCAATGCGAGCTCACCCGTCTCCTCGACGGCCCCTCGGTGGTGCTTCCGCGTACCGACACCCGTCCGGACGCCTCCGACGAACGGATCACCCTCGCGGAGGCCATCGCCCGGGTGACGGCCGACTACGAGGAGGTCACCGAGGCCATCTCCGCCGTCGAGACCGCCTGGGACGCCCTCCACCCCCGGCTCGGCGAGCTGGAATCCATGTGGCACGAGATCGGCACGTACGCCGACATGATCGGCCTCGGCGAGGACGAGTACGAGGACCTGCGCGCCGCCCTCTTCCGGATCGGTGAGGTGATCCGCCGCGACCCGCTGTCGCTCGTCGTCGGCGGACGCGTGGTCACCACCGAGATCGAGCGCCTGCGCGGACTGCTGGACCGCACCCGGGGCGAGCTCCGCGACGCCCTGCGCATGCGTGACTCCTACCACGAGACCGTTGACCGCCTCCGCTTCGCCGTCGACGACGTCGAGATGGTCATCGGGCGGGCCCACCGCCTGCGCGCGCAGGTCGTCGCCAAGGTCTCCTCGCCCGAGGTGCCCGACGTCCCGGACCCGGTCCCCGGTCTGCGCTCGGGCGTCGCCGCGCTGGACGACCTCCGCGCCGGCGGGCGCTGGCGCGAACTCGGCTCCCGTCTGGGCGAACTCCAGCGCGCCATTCACCTCGCCGCCGACGACGCCCGCGACCGGGAGGTCGGGCTCACCCGTCTGCTGGAACGCCGGGCCGAGCTGCGTGGCCGACTGGACGCCTTCCGCGCGCTCTCGGTCAGGCTCGGCCTGGCCGGTGACGTGCGGCTCGCCGGGCTGCACGGCGTGGCGCACTGGGAACTGTGGTCGGTCCCCTGCGACCTGCGCGCCGCCACCGTCGCGCTGGCCGCCTACCTCAGCGCGCTCAAGGAGGTGTCCGGGGCCGACTTCCCCGAAGACGGAACCCCCTCCGGCGCCGGAGAGCCGGGCGGCGGGAGTGAAGGAGGTGCGCACACGTGACGACCGCGTGCACGGAACCCGACTGCGACGGCCGGATCGAGGGCGGTTCCTGCCGTACCTGCGGCCGTGCGCCGGGCGACGTACTCCACGCCAGGACCGAGCAGGTCCCCCTGGCACCTCGGCCCGCCTCCCAACCGGTCCCGTGGGTGCGCCCTCCCGGAACTCCGCCGGGGGACCGTGTCCCCCTCCCCGGCGGCGCCGGGTCCGGAGACACCACGGGCACCGGGAACGTGCACGGCACGGGTGCGGGGTCGGCCGGGAGCAGCCGCCGCTCCGCGCGCGGCATGCTCGGGATGGGCATGGTCCAGGTGCCCATGGTCCCTTACCGGAATCCGGCCGAGGCGGTCATGACCGAGCCCGTCGTCGCGGAGAAGAACCGCTTCTGCGGCGTCTGCAACGACCGGGTCGGCCGCTCCCGTGACGGCCGTCCCGGCCGGACCGAGGGGTACTGCCGCAGCTGCGGCACCCCCTTCTCCTTCACACCCAAGCTCGCCGCGGGCGACCTGGTCGGTGGGCAGTACGAGGTGCTCGGCTGTATCGCCCACGGTGGGCTGGGCTGGATCTACCTGGCCAAGGACCGCAACGTCAACGACCGTTGGGTGGTACTCAAGGGCCTGCTCAACGCCGGGGACGCGGAGGCGCACAGGGCGGCCGCCGCCGAGCGCGCCTTCCTGTCGGAGGTCGAGCACCCCAACATCGTCAAGATCATCAACTTCTCGCAGTACCCCGACCCCGACACCGGTATCCCCGCCGGCCACATCGTCATGGAGTACGTCGGGGGCAAATCGCTGCGGCAGTTGCTCACCGAGCGCGGGGAGCCGGGCACCGGCTACGAGGTCCTGCCCGTCGACCAGGTCATCGCCTACGGTCTGGAGAGCCTGCGCGCCCTCGGCTACCTGCACAGCAAGGGTCTGCTCTACTGCGACTTCAAGCCGGACAACGTCATGCAGAGCGAGGAGCAGATCAAGCTCATCGACCTGGGTGGCGTGCGGCGTATGGACGACACCTCCAGCTCCGTCTACAGCACGCCCGGCTACCGGGTGCCGGAGGAGGAGCTGCGTTCCCCCGGCCCCTCGATCAGCTCCGACCTCTACTCCGTGGGACGGTCCCTGGCCGTCCTCAGTTTCCGGTTCGACGCCAGACGCGAGCACGCGCACACCCTCCCGCCCGCCGACACCGTGCCGCTGCTCAGACGGCACGAGTCCTTCGACCGCCTGCTGCGCCGCAGCACGCGGGCCGAACCGGACCTGCGCTTCCAGGACGCCGACGAGATGGCCGACCAGCTCACCGGCGTCCTGCGCGAGGTGCTGTCCGACATCAAGGGCTCGCCGCACCCGGCGTCCTCCACTCTGTTCGGCGGTGAGAACACGGTGGGCGGCACCGAGATCGGCGCACTCGACGCCGACCGGCTGCTCGCTCCACCGCCGCCCATCGAGGCCGCGGCGCTCCTGCCCAGGCCCCTCATCCACGACGACGATCCGGCCGCCCAGCAACTCCGGGGGTTCTCCGCCCTGAGCGACGAGGAGCTGATCCCCATCCTGCGGGGCAGAGCCGCACCCTCACCCGAGACCCTGCTCATGCTGTGCCACGCGCTGATCACGGCGGGCCGCCACAACGAGGCCATGGACGCCCTGAACCGCTTCAGCGAGGAGGTCCCCGACGACTGGCGCACCATGTGGTACCTCGCCGTCGCCGCGTTGAGCAAAGGCCACTTCCGTGAGGCCGGCGACCACTTCGACCGCATCTACGACCACCTGCCGGGGGAGAGCGCCCCCAAACTCGGCCTGGCCATCGCCAGCGAACGGCTCGGCGACCACGCGACCGCCGCCCGCCAGTACCAGACGGTGTGGAGCACCGACCACTCTTTCGTCAGCGCCGCCTTCGGCCTGGCACGGATCCGCCTCGCCCAGGACGACCGGGCGGCGGCGATCTCGGTCCTGGACACCGTGCCCGAGCTGTCCAGCCAGTACGTGCACGCCCAGACCGCGCTCGTGTCCGTCCTGTCCACCCGGCACGGCTCCACGGACGCGGCGGAGTTCCTGGAGGCGGGTCAACGCCTGGAACGGCTCGGTCTGGACGGCGACTCCACCGACCGGCTCGCCGCCCGGGTCCTGGAGAACGTCCTGGTCTGGCTCGACGCGGGTGGCCGCGCGCCGGCGGACCGTGTGCTCCTGGGAGCACCGCTCTCGGAGGACGGTGTGCGTGCCAACCTGGAACGGCGTTACCGTACCCTGGCTCATCGCGCCGCCTCGGTGCGTGAACGCCACGAACTCGTGGACAAGGCCAACTCCCTACGCCCCGTGACGCTGCTGTGAGAATCGAAGGTACGTCGATGTCCAAGGTGCGGACCTGCCCTGCCTGCGCCGACAGAGTGGCCGCTGGTGACAGCTTCTGCGAGGGGTGCGGCCGCACCCTTCCGAGCGACATCAGGGACGCTCCCGCCGAGAACCCCGACACGGTGCCCACCGCGCCCCAGGTGAGCCTGTCGGGGGCCACCCGCCCGAGTCCCGACGGCGGCGAACGTCCCGGTCTGACGCCCGAGGACGGCGCGCCCACCGCGCCCCAGGTGAGCCTGTCCGCTGCCACGCGTCCGCGGTCCGGCGGCGGTGCCGACGCCCTGGCCACCCAGCCCCTGCGGCGCGACGCCGTCCTCCCCGCCCCGACGGGTGAGCCCCGGGGCCCCGCCGATGGTGCCCACGGCCCGGCCGAGACCTCCAGACCTCCCAGACCCTCCGGTCAGGCGGGGTCCTCCGAACAGTCCGTCCCGACCGTGCCGGAGTGGCCGCCGCCCGCCACCGGAAGCGTCCCGGTCACTCCCACCAACCCCGCCCTCTGCACGTGGTGCCCGGGGCGGGTGCGGGACGGGTACTGCATGACGTGCGGCCTGCTCCAACCCACCGGGCGCGACCACGTCGAGGTGTCCACCGAGAGCGCCGCGGGCGTCAGTGACCGCGGACTGCGGCACAAACGCAACGAGGACGCCATGGCGGTCCGCGTCCTGCCCGCCGACGACCCCCACGCGCCCGGCGCGGTCCTCGCCGTGGTCTGCGACGGGGTGTCCACCTCGCCCCGCCCCGACGAGGCCTCCCGTGTGACCGCCGAAGCCGGCGTCGCCGTCCTCGTCGAGCGCATGCGCCAGGGAGCCGACCCCCGCGAGGCCACCGGCGCGGCGATGACCCACGCCGCCCGTGCCGTGGCCGCGATCGCGGAGTCGCCCCGGTCCGCGCCCGCCTGCACGTTCGTCTCCGCCGTCGTGCGCCCCGACACCGGAACCGTCACCGTCGGGTGGGTCGGCGACAGCCGCGCCTACTGGCTGTCCGGCGGTCCCGCCGCCAGCGCGTCCGCCCTCCTCACCAAGGACGACTCCTGGAGCGAGGCCATGGTGCAGATGGGCATGCTGTCCCGGGAGGAGGCCATGCGCTCGGCGAACGCGCACGCTCTCGTCGCGTGGATGGGCGCCGACTCCGGGGAGGTCGACGCGCACGTCTGCACCGTCACCCCCACCGGACCCGGAGCCGTCGTGCTCTGTACCGACGGTCTGTGGAACTACTATCCGGAGGCCGCCGACCTCACCGCCGCCGTCCCCGGTGCCGGAACCGCGCCCCGGGAGGCCGCCCGCAGGTACGTCGACCTCGCGATCAGGGCCGGCGGCAAAGACAACATCACCGTGGTGGTCATACCGGTGCCCGGCCGACGAGGGGGACCCCGTGCCGGACAGGTCTGACCACCCTGACAGACCCTCCCGCCACACCCGGACCCCTCCCCGCGACGCCCCGGGACCCAGGTAGGAGGGACCCATGCCGAGCTGCCCCTCCGGTCACAGTTCCACCGCGACCGACGTCTGCGACGTCTGTGGCCTGCGGCTGCCCCGACCCCGTCAGCCGCTGTCGGTGGTTCCCCACGGCCCGACCGAACCACCGCTCCCCTGGACGGCCGCCGAACCCCGCGGCGGCCCCTGCCCCGTCTGCGCCACGTCCCGCACCGGCCGCTTCTGCGAAGAGTGCGGCTTCGACTTCGCCTCGCGTTCCGGCGGCCGCCGACGCCGTCCCGGGGCCGCGGACTCCGCGACCGGGATCCCGTGGCTCGCGATCGTGGCCGCCGACCCCGCCTACTACCAGTACATGGCCGACCAGGGCAGGCTCGACACGTCCCAGCTCCCCTTCCCCACGCACCACCGGCAGCGTCGGGTCAGGCTCCAGGGTGAGCGCGTGCACATCGGCCGGCGCAGCGTCAAACGGGAGTTCACTCCGGAGATCGACCTCGGCGGCCCCGACGGGGACCCCGCCGTCTCCCGCGTCCACGCGATCCTGTTGCCCGCGTCCGGCGGTACCTGGGCGGTCGTCGACCCGGGATCAGCCAACGGGACGACGATCAACGGAGCCGTCGACCCCATCCCCCGCAACGTGGAGGTTCCCCTGAATGACAGTGATCGGATCTACGTCGGCGCGTGGACGGCCATCACCGTGCAGAAGGGGTGAGGCCCGGTGACCGGCCACCCTCCGGGGTCCCCGCCCCGGACCGGGCGCCGCCGGTTCCGGCTCAACTCCACCCCGGCCCGGGTGTGGGCGCTGACGATGGTGTGCGTCGTCGCCGTCACGGGGCTGTTCGCGTCCGCGCACACCACCCTGGGCCAGGCCCGAACCGGGCTCGACGTGCTCGGCCGCGACGCGGGACCGCGCGCCATGGCCACCACCGACCTGTACCTGGCCCTGGCCGACATGGACGCGCGCATGGCCGACGTCCTGCTCATGGGGACCGGTCACGACCTGGGGTCCGGGCGCGCCGACGCCCTGGACCGCTTCGAGGCCAGCCGCCGCCAGGCCAACGAGGCGCTGCTCCACGCCGCCTCACTCACCGAGGGCGACAGCGTGGAGGAGCGCACCGTCCAGGCGGTCCTGGACGGGATGGGCTCCTACGAGCGGCACGCCTCCCGCGCCCGCCTGCTCAACGACGAGGCACAGGCCCCGCCGGGAAGGGTGGACGAGGAGGCGCTGGAGGAGTACCGGCGGGCGACCCAGCTGATGCACACGGAGCTGCTGCCCAAGGCGTTCAACCTGGGGTTGGACTCCTCCGCGATCGTGCGGCAGAACCATGAGGAGGGGCAGCGTTCGGTCGCGCAGGGAATGCTGACGGTCGGCGCGGTCGGCGCGGCCACGATCGTGGCGCTGGTCGCGCTCCAGCTCTACTTGCGCGTACGTTTCCGCCGCCGCCTCAACATCCCCCTCCTGGCCGCGACCGCCGGGGTCCTCCTCCTGACCGTCGGCGTCGTCATCACGCTCGAACTGAGCAACGGGTACCAGCGCGGCGCCAAGGAGGAGGGGCTGGACGCGGCGATGGCGCTCGCACGGGCGGGGGCGATCGCCACCGACATGCAGGCCGACCAGAGCCGCTTCCTCGGCGACCCCGAACTGGCCGACAACTACCAGCAGGTCTACCTGGAACGGGCCCAGCAGGTTCTGTTCCGGCCCGCCGAGAACCTGGACCAGTACTACACGGCGGTCGACGAGGTCGCCGACGCCTACCCCGAGCTGCCGGGGCCGGACGACCCCGACGACGATGACCCCGGCACCCTCGGGTACCTCGGCGAGCGGGCACAGGGGTCACTGCTGCCCGGCCAGGAGGACGCGCTCGCCGAGGTGCTGGAGACCTACGAGCGGCTGCACGCGGCCGACCGCGACCTGCGCGCCGCCGCCCGCGACGGCGATCTGGCCGCCGCGGTCGAGACCCGCATGTCCGTCGCCGACTCGCGCGACGGCACCTTTCCCGCCTACGTCGCCGCTCTGGACGAACTGATCGCCCTGCACCGGACCACCTTCGTCGACGGCATCGCGCGAGGGGACGCGGTGCTGACCCCCTGGCGGCTGGGGCTCCCCGTGTGCGTCCTGGCCGTGCTCGCACTGATCGCGCTCGGGGTCCGCCCCCGGCTGGCCGAGTACCGCTGACACCTGAGAGAGGAACGGGCCGATGAGGTTGCGACACCGTCCCGCCGCCGCGGCGGCCGCCCTGGTGCTGGGACTGTCCGCGTGCTCCGAGGCGCTGGGGGAGGAGGTCTCGGTGCTCGACGCGGAGTCGATCACCGTGGGCGTCAAGTACGACCAGCCCGGCACCGGTCTGCGGGGCCCCGACGGCGAACTGACCGGCTTCGACGTGGACGTCGCCTACTACCTCACCGAGCGCCTGGGCTTCCCCGCCGACCGCGTGGAGCTGGTGGGGGTCACCTCCGCCGAACGCGAGGACCTGCTCATCGGCGGCGAGGTGGACATGGTCGTGGCGACCTACTCCATCACCCAGGCCCGCAAGGCCGATGTGACCTTCGGCGGACCGTACTACGTGGCCCAGCAGGACCTGCTCGTCCGGGCCGAGGACACCGACATCGACGACGTACGCGACCTGGAGGGGCTCCGCGTGTGCCAGGGGAAGGGGTCGAACTCGGCGCGGCGGATCACCCAGGGGCTCGGCATCCGGGTCGAGCAGACGGACGCCCCCAGCTACGGCGCGTGCGCCGACGCCCTGCGTGAGGGCGAGGTGGACGCGATGTCCACGGACAACCTGATCCTCGCGGGCTTCCTGGCCCAGGCCCCCGACACCTTTCGGCTGGTCAACAACCCGTTCACCGAGGAGAAGTACGGTGTCGGGCTGCCGCACGGCGATGTGCGCGCGTGCGAGGCGGTCAACAAGGCGATCACCGAGATGTACCAGGACGGAACCGCGGGGCAGCTGTTGGAGACGTGGTTCGGGGAGACCGGTCTGGACCTCGTCACGAGCGTCCCGCAGTTCGAGGGTTGTCCCTGACGGTGAGTGGATCGCCACCGGAGAATCACGGATACTGGGCCAGGTGTAGGGCCGTACGGTGACCGGAGGGGAGTCGTTTCCGTTGACCATCGTCGAGTTCCTCAACACGCGCCTGGACGAGGACGAACGCGCGTCGAGGGCCGTCCCCGCGGGAGCCCGCGGCCGGGACCGGGCGCTGGCCGAGGTGGCGGCCAAGCGCATGATCGTGGAGGGGTACACCAAGGCCCACTCCGCCAGCATGCGCACCCTCGAACCCGCGCCCTCGTCACCGGCCGAGAGCGGAGGCGACCCGTGGTCGGAACTGCTCGCCTGGCGCCGGGCGGTGAAGTACCTGGCCACGGTGTACCGGAACCACCCCCAGTACGACCGGTCCTGGGAGGATTGAGCTGTGCTCGCTTCGGTCCTCGCCCCAGGGGCCGGGGCGCGGATCAAAGGTCCAGTAGGGCCTTGACCACCTGTTCGAGGTCCCGACCGGACACGTCCGGTGCCGGGAACACCGCCGGGAACCGGCCCTCCAGGTGGGCCGACCACCCGGTCACCAGCCCGGCGCGCGCGGCGCCGCCCACGTCCCACCCGTGCGCGGTGACCAGGCCGAGTTCGCGCGGGTCGACCCCCAGCTCCCGCGCCGCCGCGAGGTAGGGCGCCGCGGCCGGCTTCCAGGCGCCCGCCGACGCGCCGCCCAGCACTCCGTCGACCAGGTCGAGGATCCCCGCCCGCTCCAGCAGCTCCCGCGTCGGGCGTTCGTCGCCGTTGCCGAGGGTCACCACCCGCAGGCCCGCCTCGCGCGCGGCGGTCACGGCGGTCACGGCCTCGCTCCGGGGCTCGAGCCGCGCCATGCCCTCGATGACGGAGTCCTCGGCCGCCGGGGCGATCTGGTGCCCGGTGATGTCCCTGAGCGACCCCCGGGCCACGTCCTCGAACGAGCGGTCGCCGTCCAGGAGGGCGAGGGCGAAGGTGTCGCGGAGCACGTGGTCGCTCCAGCGGGTCATGAGTACGCGGGGGATCCCCGCCTCGCGGAACCGCCACTCCAGCGGGCCCAGCGGGAACAGGGTGTCGAGGACGTCGAAGGCGAGGGCGACGGGGCGAGGTGGCATCTGCTCGGCTCCTACCGGGGGGAGGGGTCGCTGAGACCGTCCTACCCAGAGAAGCCGCGGCTGTGCTTGCTTTGGGCCTCCGCTTCGCTTTGGCCCGGGTTCGGGCGCCCCGAAGGCAGGGATGCTTCATCCTCGTCTTCGCCTGACGCTCGTTCCTCGCTCGCGGCTCGACTCGTCTTGCAGCACCCTGCCGGCTCCCGAACCGTCACACCCGGGGAACCGGACCCGCCGCGTCCAGGGCGGGGATCTGTTCGGCCGCCCACGGGCTGATCGCCCACGGGGACCGCGCGGCCAACTCCACCAGGTCGGGCCACTCCACCCACGCGTACTCGGTCACCTCGTCGGGGTCGGGGGAGGGCTCCCCCTCCGCGCGGGCCCAGAACACCGGGCAGAACTCGTTCTCCACGATCCCCTCCGCCGACACCGCCCGGTAGCGGAACTCCGGCAGCGCCGGCCGGACCTCCGCCAGCTCCAACCCCAGCTCCTGGCCGACCCGGCGGCGCACGGCCTCCTCCAGACCCTCACCCGGGCCGGGGTGGCCACAGCAGCTGTTGGTCCACACGCCCGGCCACGTGGTCTTGGCCAACGCGCGCCGGGTGACCAGGACCCGACCGTCGGGCCCCAGGACGTAGCAGGAGAAGGCCAGGTGCAGCGGGGTGTCCGCGCTGTGCACGGTGGCCTTGTCGGCCACGCCCACCGGCCGGTGCCGTTCGTCGAGCAGGACCACGAGTTCGGGCGTGCCGCCCGTGTCCTCGGCCCGCGCGTCACTGGTCAGTCGGTTCACGGCTTCCCTCTCGTCTCACGACACCCGGTTCACCTCCATAGTCACCTCCGTCCCACACCGGATCGTTCCCCGCCTGGTCTCCGGGTGCGCATATGGTTCCTTTTGGCCCCGCCTCGGGGGCCGTGGAGGACAGTGGTGGAGTCAGCGGTGACGGAAGACGTGACGGAGACGACGGAGGCCGGAGTCGACCCGGAGCACCTGCGCGTGTGTCTGGACGTGCTCGCGCGGGTGGAGGGGCTGCCCACCGACCACCCGGACTCGCTCGTCCTGCAACGGGCCTCCGCCAAGCTCTTCAAGATCGTGAAGGAGAAGCGGCGGCGCGCCCGCAGGGACGCGGTGAAGGCGCACGACGACGCCGTGCTCGCCGCCACCGCCACCGCCGCCCCGGACCGGATCGACGACGAGACCAACGGCCGAGCCCTGACCAGCGGAGCGACCGGGGCCCTGGCCGGGGTGCTCAGGAAGGCCCGGCCCTGCTACGTGTGCAAGGAGAAGTACACGGAGGTCGACGCCTTCTACCACCAGCTGTGCCCCGCGTGCGCGGCCCTGAACCGGGAGCGCCGCAACGCGCGCACCGACCTGACCGGGCGGCGCGCCCTGCTCACCGGCGGCCGGGCCAAGATCGGCATGTACATCGCGCTGCGGCTGCTGCGCGACGGTGCGCACACCACCGTCACCACGCGGTTCCCCAAGGACGCGGTCCGCCGGTTCTCCGCCATGCCGGACAGCGGCCAGTGGCTGCACCGCCTCCGCGTGGTCGGCGTCGACCTGCGCGACCCCGCCCAGGTCCTGCGGCTGGCCGACGACGTGGCCGAGCAGGGGCCGCTGGACATCCTCATCAACAACGCGGCACAGACGGTGCGGCGTTCGCCGGGTTCCTACGGACCGCTCATCGCCGCCGAGGCCGAACCGCTCACGGGGGAGGGGCTGCCCGAGCCGCTGGTCCTCGGCGGAGTACGGCCCCGCGCACTGGAGGGAGCGCGGGAGAGGGAGGAGCTCCGGCTCGCCCCGCACGCGCTCACCCCGGAAATGCTCACCTCGCTGGCCCTGACCACCGGGTCGGCCTCGATGGAGCGGGTGCGTGAGGGCAACGCCATCGACGCCGGGGGGCTGGTGCCGGACCTGGCCCCCGTCAACAGCTGGACGCGGAAGGTCGGCGAGGTCGACCCCGTCGAGATGCTCGAAGTGCAGCTGTGCAACGTGAGCGCGCCGTTCATGCTCGTCGACCGCCTGCGCCCCGCCCTGGCGGCCTCGTCCGCGCGGCGCACCTACATCGTCAACGTGTCCGCCATGGAGGGCGTCTTCGGACGCGGCTACAAGGGCGCGGGCCACCCGCACACCAACATGGCCAAGGCCGCGCTCAACATGCTCACGCGGACCAGTGCCCAGGAGATGCTGGAGACCGACGGCATCCTGATGACCAGTGTCGACACGGGCTGGATCACCGACGAGCGGCCGCACCCGGACAAGGAGCGGATCGCCGACGCCGGGTTCCACGCGCCGCTGGACCTGGAGGACGGGGCCGCGCGCGTGTACGACCCCGTCGTCCGCGGCGAGCTCGGCGAGGACCTGTACGGCTGCTTCCTCAAGGACTACGCGCCCGCCGCCTGGTAGGCCTAGTCCACATGGCCGCCCCGGTAGGCCCAGGCGGCGACCTCGACCCGGTTGCGCGCCCCCAGCTTGTTCTGGACGCTCGCCAGGTGCGTCTTGACCGTGCTCACCGTGACGTACAGCTCCGCGGCCACCTCGGTGTTGGTCAGTCCGCGCGCCACCGCGCGCACGATGTCCAGCTCCCGGTCGGTCAACCCGACCGTGTCCCTCCTCGGCCGCGGACCCGTCTCGGCGAAGTGCCGCAGCAGCCGGACGGTGATCCTCGGGGAGACCATGGCGTCGCCCCGGGCCGCCGCGCGCACCGCCTCGATCAGCAGCGCCGGGCCCGCGTCCTTGAGCAGGAACCCGACGGCCCCGCCGGTCAACGCGGCGTGGACGTACTCGTCCAGGTCGAACGTGGTCACCACGACCACGCGCAGCGGGTCGGCCACCCCCGGACCGGCCAACCGCCGGGTGGCCTCCAACCCGTCCACCCCCGGCATGCGGATGTCCATGAGCGTCACGTCCGGGCGCAGTTCCCGCGCCAGCCGCACCGCCTCGACCCCGTCGCCCGCCTCGCCCACGACCTCGATGTCGTTCTCGGCGTCCAGCATGTAGCGGAACCCGGTCCGCACCATCTGCTGGTCGTCGGCGAGGAGGACTCTTACACATCTTATCCCGCCTGCGTCCGCCCGCGTTTCGTCCATGCCTGGACTGTAGCCTGCACCCGACAAACGGCCCCCGCTCCGAAGAGCGAGGGCCGTAGGTGGGTGGTTCAGACGTCGCGGCGGCTATCGCCTACGTGCCTACAGAGACAGGAGCGGGAAATCCTCTCCGAGTAGCCGTGTCAGGTCCGGCCACGATGTCCATCGCGACGGTGATGCCCAGCCGTTGCCTGTCCGCGGAGGCGGCTGCCTGCGCGGTTTCCCAGTGGCGGAAGCCGGGGCGGATGATCGCAGCAGGTGGGAAAGACTCGCGCACCTCGCGGACCGGGGCGACCGCTGCGAACGGGTTCCCGTAGCCCGGACCGACCGGCAGGGCGGGGCGGGGGTTCGCGGCGTAGCGGCGGACGCGGTTCGCCCGGCGTGCCTCTCGACGGAGTACGCGGGGGGCGGCGTGCTGCCCATGGGGCGGGCGGAGTGCACAGAGGATCACCGCGAGGCAGGAAAGTAGTGTGTGCATGTCACTGATCCCTTGAATCGGTGGCCACGCTCCGGGGGTGGTAACAACACCCGCCGGGGCTCTGTCATTTGGCGCTCGTGACTATATCGCAACCGTTCAGACCTGCCCAAGAGTTCAGAGCTTCCCAAGCCTTCAAATCTCCCTGGCGTGGGAACATGGGTTTATGACCACACCGCTTCCCGCTGGCTTCGGGCCGGACAGCCTCGTCAAGGAAGGCCCGGAACCGAAGTACGCCCAACTCGCGGCGATCCTCGCGGCCAGGATCGACCGGGGCGACTTCCCCCAGGACAAGCGGCTTCCGACAGTGGCTGACCTGCAAGCGGACTACGGGGTGTCACGCGGTACCGCGCAACGCGCGGTGTCGGTACTTGCTGAGCATGGACGCGTTCGGGTTTCGAACGGCAAAGGAGCGTGGCCAGTTCTCCGCGACTGACACGAAGAACCCCGGGGACGCTTCCCTCACAGCACCCTTGGGGGGATAGCGGGGCGAGAGCGGAGCCGCCTCAACGCGTTCCACTGTTCGTGGTGGGTGTCGGTGCACGAAAGCCCCCGACCGAACACGGTGGCCGGGGGCTGGTGGGGTGGTCGTGCGTCCAGGTCAGGCGTCGACCTTCCACCTCAGGTCGGCCACGACCGACGCCATGAGGTTCGGGACCTGGTCGGCATCAACCTTGATCCCCCGCAGCGACAGGACACCCCCCACATCCTCGGTGGTGCTCCCGCGTAGGTCACAGCCGTCCATCCGGGTTCCGTCGAACTGGACGCCTGCCAGACGGCACCCGTCCATCGCGACTCCTGACAGGTCGCAGGAATCGAACACGGCTTCGGTGAACCGGCACCCCGTGAACGCCACCCCGGAGGCGGCCCTCACCCGGGCCATGTGCGCGTAGTCGAACACGCAGTCACGGAACAGCACGTCAGACATGGTGACCTGGTTCAGAATGGCCCCGGTGAGACGGCAGTCAGTGAAGACCACACGAGACATCTTCACGTCGTTCCACCGATGTCCGGCCAGGTCCACACCCCGGTACTCAGCGTGTGAGAGAGCCGCCTTAGTCAGGGTGTCGGCATGGGGCCAGGTGGTGTGTACGTCCTCTTCGTCGTCAGGAAGCAGGACGCGCACGTCATGGACGTTCACGGTTTCCATCAGTTCCTCTTAGCGTTTGCCCGTGCCGTTGCACGCGGGGCACAGGATGCGTTCGGTTCCCCCGTCACGGGTGACCACGATCGTCTTGGCCCCGTTACAGGTGTCGCAGGTGGCCATACTCAGTGTCCCTTCCGGATGATAGGTGTGCTCGTTCCCTGTCGTGAGGCGGACGCGAGAACGGCGTTCGCCTCTGAGTGCCGCATCCCGTATTGACGGGTGAGGTGGGTGTGGCAGGTGTGCCAGCTTCCGGCGACGTCGCCCACGCGCCAGACTCCGTGCCCCAGATAACGGACCACGGGGTCATGCGAGGCCACCCGAACCCCTCCCCGGACGGACGTCCACGGGGAACTCAGCCGCGCAGGCGAACACGTACCAGGTCGCGCCCAGGCGCACGTGGACGTTGCCGTTCCGGGGCGGGAGGATCTGGGACACCACCCGCAACTGGCCTTCGGGCATCAACACGATGTCGTGGCGCGTGAGCTGGTCGGCGCGGCGGTACTCCCACCGCATGACGGCTACCTCCTGATCACTGGTGGGCGTAGCGGTACGGGCAGTGCCCGTCTTTGGTCAACTTCGTTCCGCACGTCGGGCACGTGAACGCGCACGTATGCGGGCACACGCGCACACGAAGCGGTACACGGGGCGTTTCGGGGTTGGGATGCTTCATCGGGGCTGTGTCTCCGTGCTGATGGTGTGCGGCCAGCGATCGCGGTCACGGTCGCGGCGAGGAAGTGGACCGGGCGTGTACGTCCGCACATTGCGGGGGCGCTCGCGCGGTTGTGCCAGATAGGCAACGTCCGCGAGGGTCCGCGCGAGGGGCGGAGGAATGCGGTCCGGAGTCACGGGAGCTTTCCTAGGAGTTCCCGTGCGAGGTGTCGCGCGAGGGCGTCTTCCGCCCCTTCGTGCGCAACGGGCACGGTCACCCCGGGCTTTCCGGGCATCGGTCGCCACCACTGGTGATCCACGTAGCGGACCGTGACCTGACGCCCCCCGTGTTCCAGGCAGACGGCCCCGGGAAGCTCACCGTCCATTGCGGGAAGGCCCCAGCGGTGCAAGGCGGAGCGCAAGGCGAGGGTGGGGTCAGAGGTATCGGCGTGCGTTCTCTGGTGGAGGCTCGCGGCAGACATAGCACCAGGCTGTAGGTACAACCAACCACAGACCAGGGACGCCGTGTCCTAGTCTCTGTTCACTAAATTCGCCTATTAGGTCCGCAATCCGACGAATTCCGCAAGTGAGTTCAAACCGGGCGGATGTACCGATCCCGCTAGCAAGTCTTGAATGATTACCACAGCCAACGTGTGATGTCGCATCCACGCGGGAGACTTACGACGCAACGTCTGTAGCGCCTTCACGGCCCCGAACGCGTCGCCCACGTCCGTGTGAGCACGGGCGATATCCAGTAGCAGCCACGTTCGCCAGGAAGGCGGAGTCTGCCCGTTCACCCGCATACCCCGGGCGAGTTGTATCGCCTCGTCGGGGCGTTCGTGCTGTACCGCGAGGCGGACGCGTTCGATGCGCACGGATGACGTGCTGAAGATCGACACCGCGCGACTGTCGGCAGGCTGAGGAAGCTTGGGGATGCGTCGCGCTTCCTTCTCCGCGTGGGCCATCATGTCGGCGGACTCGGAGTAGTCCCCGGACCTAGCCGCACTGGTAGCCCCAGACATGAAGAGTCCACCCCACACGCGCAAGCTTGCGGCTGTGGTGATGCCCCCGCGTTCAACGTCCTCCGCTGCGTGTAGGGCGAGGCCGCTCGCGTCCTGTAGGCGGTCCTGCCGTTGGTAGGCCCAAGCAACGGAGCCGTACACCATGGGAGCTAGCAACGGGTCTCCGGAGTTCTGTGCAGCGTTCGTCGCGCGTTCCAACGCTGACAACGCGAGGTCCGTTTTCCCCAGCCGGATAGACAGGTGCCCCGCAAGCTGTAGCGCTTTGCTCAACGCCGCTTCACCGTTCGCACGCTGTGGGAACGTGCCGACACACGCCACAAGGCGCGCGTCCGCGATCATCCCCGGGAGAACGCGCATGAGTTCGCCGAAGTTCGCAGAGTGGTACAGCGACCAACCGTCGGATATCTCCGCGCGCAGCAGCGGCACGGACAGTTCCTCCGCGCTCTCCGGAGCGGGCGGAGGGGCGAACAGTGGGGGCGAGATAGCGCGGCGGAGCGCCACCAGTTCCGGGGGTTCAGGGTCCCCGTTCGACGGAACGGCCGGAGGGTCACCGATCAACGCCGTGACTTCGACCCCCAACCCACTCGCGAGGGCATGCAACGTGGGAAGCCGTGCGCTGTGCCGTTGGCGCTGTTCCAGCTTCCGCACCGTATCGACGGACACGCCTGCCTTCGCGGCCAACTCTTCTTGAGAGAGGCCGGAGAAACGGCGCAGGCGTGCGAGGCGGTCACCGAGGTGCTCCATGCTGACAGGCTAGGTCCGTCGGCAGATGCGGGGGAAGTCTCTCCGAGACTCTCACTGGACTGCGAGGGGCTTGCCGCTCGCGGCACGGCAGTGGCAAAGAGCAGCGGCACGAACGGCAGAACTTCCGGCAACCCCGGCAAACCCACACGTCAACGCCTTGCCGCATGCTTGCCTTCGACCTCCTGGTCGACGGGGAACGCGGCGCGGGGCGGAGGCACGCGGCACGGCCTCCCACACGCGGAGCGGCACACCTCGCGCGTGCACGCCCGTAATGCGTGCGCGTCCGCCCGCATGCTCGCACTGGTCACGTTGGGTAGTCAAAAAGCCCAGACTTGGGCAGCGATCGAGTCGCTGAATCCCGCCGCTGTATAGCCCCTTGGTTCGGGGGTGCCCCCAGGGGCTACGTTCAAGCCGCGAGACCGAACGACATGGACTGTCGGTTATCGAGGACACCCGCACCCACGAAGGTGGACATCAGGGAGACCTCAGCACGCACGGTCATATCGAAGTCCTGCACGACTCGCAGGCTGTACCCGTTGTGCCGCTGCGAAGCGGACTTACCCGCACCCTCAGAGACTCGCGGGGCACGACACGCCAGTGCGAACGCGTCGCGTGTAAAGGCGGTAGCGCCGTTCACAAATGGAGAGATGAACACTCGGAACCCGAACACGCGGCCAATCTCACCGTTTCGCAGAGTCTCATCACTGCCAGCGGCAGCGGCGTTCTGAAGTGCTGGAATGGTCAGGAACGCTTCCATCAGTTCCGGACCGATGACCATTACCCGGCCGTTCATTTCCAGCTCGCGGCGCGTGAATTCAGCGGCAGCTTTAGCGACGGCCGCGAGCGGGTTCACGGGGTCGATGGTGTCAGTAGCAGAGGCAACCTGCGTGTTAATCACGTCGGCCACGGCTTTTTCACAGAACTTCGCCACTCCGGAAGCCTGCCGCTGTAGGACCTGCGCCCCGTACTGGTAGATGTCGAGGGTCATTTCCTTGTCGGTGAGGCGTACAGCGTTGTATGCCTCTGCCGACAGGGTGATAGGAACCGCACCGTCTACCACATCCGAATACTCCGTAGGAAGTCCGGTGCCGTCCTTCGCCTCAATCACGTGTGGAACGCGGACACGAACCGTCTCCCCGACACCCCCAACAAAGTCCCGTTCCGCATCACGAAACACCAACTGGGAAAGCACCGAAGATGCCTCTACCAGGCCAAGCGACGCGGAAACAACATCAGAAATTGCAAGGTCGTGCGCCATACGCGCACCTCCTAAGGTTTAGTGCCCCGGCGACTCGCGGGTACAGAAATGGTCTACTGTGCGCCGTTGCGTACGGCCCGCGCGAAGCCTGCGGGGTCCTCTGCGGGAGCCCTGGTGTTGATCACCTTGAGCAGCAGGGCGACAACCCGTCGAAGCTCGGAGAAATCCCCTTGGGCAAGGGGTTTGAACTCGCGGGGAAGTTCCTCGGCGATGTCGATGGGAAGGTTCGCCATCAACGCTCCCCGGCGGGAATATACGCGTTGCGGTGCTCCGGGTAAAGGACAGCGAACTCGTCACGAGCCGCGAGGAACACAGGGAAGCTCTTCGGGTCACGGCGGTGGGCAGTGGAATGAACGGCATAGGTCAGCGCGTCAAAGATGGCGGTGTACTGGTCAAGGGTCATTTTCGCTCCATAGATCGGTGGACAGCGGGCGAGGGTTTGCCCGACACCTAATTATCCGTCCGGGCGTATGCCCGTCAGGAACTTGCCGGTCACCTAGTTATTGTTCCCTGTGCTCGCCGCAGGTCAGAGGGGGCGTGAAAGAGTGCGTTACCGACCCGCGTCCGAATTCTGTACATCGCGGGGAGGCTGTGCGGTCGACGCGCTTTCGAATCAATTTCCCCTTAAGCCCCTCAGGTGCCCCCAGAATGAACAGAATCCATTTACCCAACCAATCCCACCAGGGGCATGCTTGAAATCCCGCACGGGCCATTTGAGGGGCGTTTGGAGGCATGGGGGGCGCATGTCGCAGTCGCCTCGCGGGAGGGGCGGGGCGGTACTCTGCGAGCCCCTCGGGCCGTGCTCGCGGCGAAGCGGTGTGCGCAGACTAGCGGGGTCGTGTGGCCGGGGTCACACCTGTATCTAGAATCCCTACGTAGCAAGGCTTCCAGGATCTGCCCTTCCTGTGTGCCCTAGGCCACTTCGTCACCACGGCGGCGCGCCGCCTGCCGCGATGTCTCGCGGAGGGGCGGGGTGCACTGCGAGGCGTAGCCATTCTGTCACTAGGTGTCGAGAGTGTAGAAATGTAGGAACGCGGGCGAGTTCGGTAATCCCTTAGAAGTTTCTATATGTTTACTGAGTTCTGCTAAGAATCTACACTTCTACATCATCCCAGGTCAGGCCGGATGATTTTAGGGCACCCTAACTTCTAGATCTACACTGGCCGTCTCGGGGTAAGGGTCCGCCTACCGTGAGTAGTGGCCCCGGGTGCAACAAAATGGGGCGCTCCGCGAGGTATCCCCGCCGAACGCCCCGTGTGGCTACGCGCTGTGTACGCCAGTGGGGGCTACGCGGCGTCGGCCCAATGAATCGTGATGCGCTCCGCGCCAACGAACTTCACGCCCTGTGCGCGTGCCTTGCGGACCGTTACCTTGTTGATCGCTAGGCGAAGCAGGTCCCGCCGGAGCGGAAGGGACGCGGCTTCCCATGCCTCGCGAACGGCGTCGTCGTCGCCGGACAGGAAGGGGAGATCCAGGGTCGGGGACGTCTCCCACTTACTCAGGGTCTCTTTCGCGTCGTCCACGGCTTGCGTGGCCTCCGCGAGTAGGGGACCGAAGTAGCGCGCGGCGGGACCGTCGTACACCCCGGCTTGCCGGTCCTGTAGCAGTCGCTCTAGCCCGTTCTCCGCCGCGCGGAGGGCTGCGCGCGCGGCTGCCTCCTCCTCCGTCTCCTCTGGCTTGACGAGCGCGGCCCACCGCTGGGACACGACGTGCAACAGAGGGTCGTCCACCTCCGCGTTACTCAGTCGCGCCACCCACTGCTGAAACACGTACTCCTCCGCCGCGTGACCCCGGACGGACGCACGGGCTTCGCACGCACGACCGCCCAGAACGGCGGCGCACGCGTATGACCGTCCCTGGTACGGCATCGACCGTCCGCACTCCGCGCAGCGGGTCAACCCCGTGAGTAGGTGTCGCGGCCGTGTGTCCCGCTTGCCGTCGTTCGCGGGCACCGCGCGACCGACCTTGAGCCCCTGGACTGTCGCCATGGCGTCGCGCTGCTGCGCGTCGGTCACCAGACCGGGAACCCGTTCGCCGTCCTGGTCGCGGAGATACACGCGTTCACCGCTCGTGTTGCGGTAGATGTTCCGCTTCCCCTTGTTCGCTACGACCTGCCACCCCGCGTACACGGGGTGGTGGATCATGGAGTGGACGACGTTGTACCGCCACCGCGTACCCCCGGGGGACGGGATGCCCTCGTTGTCCAGCCAACGAACGATCTCGCGGGTACTGGCACGTTCCTCGGAGACACGGCGGAACATCTCGCGCACGATGTCCGCGCGGGACGGCTGGTCGGGGGCTGCCGGGGTGGTGTCGGGGGAGAGCACACGGTCCCGAGACACGGCGTAGCCCCATGGGGCTCTGGCGGCCACCCACAACCCCGCGTCCCGCTGCTCTTGCTTCGTGTCGCGGACACGGCGAGACAGGGTCTCGGAGTACTCGCGGGCTTCCTCCGCGCGGTTGATGATCCAACGGCGGTCGCGGGACTCGTTGGAGTCCAAGCCGTCCATGTCGAAGACGACGCGTGCCTTACCGATCACGCGCAAGAGGTCTTCCGCGCCCTTACGGCTGAATCGGTCGACCGCGTAGGCCCACAGGGCGGGAACGTCCTCGTTGGCGAGTGCGGAGAGCGCGCGGTCAAAGTCGGCCCGCTCCACGTCCGCGTAGCCGGATGCGATGTCCTTCCAGACCCGTCGCACGGTGTAACCGTTGCGTGCTGCCCACCTTCGCCCCTGCTCTTCCTGGGCGTCGGTGCTCAACTCCTGTCGGTGACCGCGAACGAGCTTCGACTTCCTGACATACAGGTCAATCTCGGGGGAGACGTCCATATGCGTGATCCTAGAGGTCTATATCCACAGGTCACATACATGGTGTGCATGTGTCCTGTCCTCCTCGGCGAGCAGTACCCGAATCGTCACGCGTCCTCGTCTCCGTTCCGGCCGTCCGACCCGTCGCCGGACAGCGGCAGCCACGCCCGTACGACCCACCCCCGGGTCCGGCCCGGCGGACCGGCGGTCAGTTCTCCGCCGAGCAGCCTGGCCCGTTCGGCCATGCCGACCAGACCGTAACCGCCGCCCACCTGGACCCCGGCTCCGCGCCCGTCGTCGTGGACGCGCAGGCGCACACCGTCGTCGAGCACCTCCACGACCACGCTCACCCGTTCGGCGCCGCGCGCGTACCGCAGCGCGTTGGTCACCGACTCCTGGGCGATCCGCAGAATCGCCGTGCCGACGGCGGGCGGCAGGTCCGCCACGCCGCCGCTGGTGTGCACGCACACCTCGGGACGCCCGGGCCGGGCGGGAGCGGCCAACCGGGTGAGCCCCTCCGCGGGGTTCGGGTTCAGGGGGGCGTCCTCGTGTTCCCGCAGCCGGGAGACCATACCGCGCATGGACTCCAGCGCGCGTGTGCCCGCGGCCTCGATCTCCGGCAGCGCCGCGCGCACCGTCTCCGGGTCGCGTTCGGCGATGTGCCGGAGGGCCTGGACCTGGACCACGATCCCGGTGACCTCGTGGGCGACCACGTCGTGCAGGTCGCGGGCGAGGGACAGCCGTTCGTGCGCCCGGACCGCCTCCACCTGGGCGGCGTGCCGGGCCGCTCGCCACCGCAGGTACAGCCCGGGGGCCACTCCCATCCCGACGAGCACCAAGGCGAGGGAGAGCTGGTTCGACCAGTACGGCTCCCGCAGGTACTCGGACAGGAAGGCCGCGTACGCGGCCGCGGAGACGGCGCCGACCTGCCAGGCCCGGCAGCGCAGGGCCGTGAGCGCCAGCAGGAACAGCAGCGCGAGGACCTCGGACAGGGCGAAGGCGTACCCGAACTGCCCCTTGGGCGGGGACCACAGGACCACGGAGGTCGCCGTCACGGTGAGGGCGCCGCCGAGGCCGAGGAGCGCGGTCGAGGCCGCCCGGGTACGCGGTGGGAGCGCGACCAGGCAGAGGAGGACGAGCAGGGTGCCGGACCCCAGCGTCAGGACGTAGAGGGAGGTGACCGGCGGGCCGAGCCAGTCGCCGACGGGGTGGAGGGACCGCACCGTGTTGGCGAGGTCGAGGGGCCAGACCAGGAGCAGCAGGGCCGCCGCGCTCCACGCGACGAGCCGGGGCAGCCCGCCGTCGACGTGCGAGAGGTGTTCGGTGATGCGGGCGAACGCCCTGTTCAGCGCCATGGTGATCAGGCTAGGCAGGAACGCCGTGCGCGGCCTCGGCCGAAAGGATGAGACGGCGCGCCGCGGGGGTCGGCGGATCGGTCGATGCGCGGCGGAGGGTGCGCGGGCGAGGGTTGACGGGTGCCTACCAAGGAGGGGAACCCGTGACCGAAGTCCATGCCCGACCCGTACCCCAGGCGCCGCCCGTTCCCCGGGTGGCCTTCCTCGACGTCGCGCGGGCGCTCGCGATGATCGGCGTGGTCATGATGAACGTGACGGTCATCGTGTTCGCCGCCGAGCGTGCCGGGGAACTCGCCCCGAGCACGCTCACCTCCGCCGTCGACACCGGCGCCACGCTGCTCATGTCAGGCAAGGCCAGGGCCATGCTCATGGTGCTGCTCGGGGTGGGAACCGTGCTCGCGTGGCGCGGCGCGGCCCGGCGCGGACAGCGCCCCATGGTGGTGATGGTTCGCCGGTACGCCGTGCTCGGACTGCTCTTCGGGGTCCCGCACCTGCTCGTGTTCGACGGTGACATCCTCACCCACTACGCGATCACCGCGGTCGTCCTGGCTCCGATGATGCCGGTTCTGCTGTCCGGAACGCGGCGGCGTCCTCTGGCCGCGGCCGTCCTGCTCTTCGCCCTCGCGCCGGTCGTCGAACTCCTGATGCCGACGGGTGGCGCGTGGATCCTGGTCTCCCTCGTCCCGCAGACCCTCGCGTTCTTCTGCGTCGGCGTGTGGCTGGCCCGCCGCCCCGAACTCGACCCGGAGCACCCGGGGGAGCCCTCGCGGCTGCCGGTCCGGATGATCTGGACGGGGCTCGCGGGCCAGGTGGTCGGTCTGACCGTCATGTTCGCCTCCGACCTGCTGTTCCCGATGGAGGTGGACGCCGACGGCGTCCCCGTCCACCTCGGGGCCGACGGCCTGCCGGTCACGCACCCGGGTTCGGACGCGCTCGTCTCCCTGGGCGGTTCCCTCTCGGGGATCGGCGGCGCCCTGTTCTACCTGGGGCTGGTCTGGTGGCTGGTCAACCGAGGGCGTGCCGTCTCGCGGGTTCTGGGCGCCCTCGCCCCGCTCGGCCGGATGACGCTGACCGTGTACCTGGGCAGCACCGCCGTGTTCCTGCTGGCCATGTCCCCCTTCGAGGGCGAGGTCACCCTTCTCGGCCAGTACGCCGTCGCCGTCGTCTACTTCGTCCTGACGGCGGTCGGCGCCCACTTCTGGATGGGGCGCTTCCGCCTCGGCCCGCTGGAGTGGGTGTGGCGCTCCCTCACCCACCTCCGTCCGATGCCGATGCGGTGGGACGCCGGCAGGGTTCCGCCAGACGGGTCGAGCCGCGAGCGGGGAACGAGCGTGCATCGGGCCGCGCCGTAGGCGTCGGTTGAGGGTGGTGGCGGGCGAAGACGAGGATGAGGAATCCCCGCCTTCGGGGCGTCCGAACCCGGGCCGAAGCGGAGCGCAGGCCCGCAAGACACCGCTCAACCGCCCGCCACCGAGGGGAGGAGGCGGACGTCCGCCCCGTCGGGGACCGGGGCGTCCAGGCCGCCGATGCCCCGGCACTCGTCCTCGTTGACGAACACGTTCACGTACCGGCGGAGCGCGCCCCGCTCGTCGCGGATCCGCCGGTCCAGCCCCGGATGCCGTGCGGTCAGGGCGTTCAGTACGTCCCGCAGCCCGGTGCCGTCGTCGACCTCGACCGGAACGTGGGCGGCGCCGTCCGCGTCCGCGCGAAGGAGCCCCGGCAGGTGGACCGTCACGCGCATCTCACACCTCCACGGCGCGCACGCACAGGACGTCGGGCAGGTGGGCGGCCACCTGGTGCCAGCGGTCCCCGTCGTCCGTGGCGGCGTAGACGTCACCCGTCCGGGTGCCGAAGTAGAACCCCGGCACGTCCGCCCCGTCCGTGCAGGCCGCGTCGCGCAGGACGATCCCGAAGTAGGGCTCCTGCGGCAGGCCCTCGGTGACCGGCCGCCAGCTGTCACCGCCGTCGTCCGTGCGGTACACGCCCAGGCGGTCGCCGGGCGGCAGGTGCACCTCCTGGCTGATCACCGGGAAGGTGAGCGCGGTTTCCGGACGGCTCGGGTGCGTGACCACGGCGAACCCGAAGTTGGAGGGCAGGCCCTCCTCGATGGACGTCCACCCCTCCCCGGCGGGGTCCGCGCTGCGGTAGACCCCGTGGTGGTTCTGGAGGTAGAGGACCCCGTTCGGTGCCGCCGCGACCTTGTGGACGCACTGGCCGTACTCGGGCTCCTCGTCCGGGAGGAACACGGCCGAGACGCCCTTGTTCGCCGGTGTCCAGGTCGCCCCGGCGTCGCGGGTCTGGTAGACACCGCCGGTGGACATGGCGACGGTCATGGCCTCCGGAGCGCGGTCGCCCGCCCCCAGGAGCCCCGGCAGGATGGTGTGGATCGCGCCGCCGCCCGCACCGGGGAACCAGTCCGCGCGGTGGGGGTGGTCCCAGAGGGGACGCACCAGCCTGAAGCTCAGTCCTGCGTCCGTCGACCGGAAGAGGGCGTGCGGTTCCACACCCGCGTACACCGTGTCGGGCTCGGGCCCGAACGCGAACTGCCAGACGCGGGTGAACGAGGCGTCGGTGTCCTCGGGGAAGGCGATGGGCGCGGTGCCCGGTTCGTGCCACGACGCCCCGTTGTCGTCGCTGTACCAGACACTCGGGCCGAAGTGTGAGCTCTCGGCTCCGGCGAGGATGCGGCCGGAGCGCGGGTCGACGCCGACGGCGTACACCGCGCTCATGCTCGCGTAGTCGGCCGCGTCCAGCCGGTGGGGGCCGGTCACCTCCCATGCGCGCCGATCCTCGCTCTTGGCGGTGAAGAGCCCCTTGCGCGTACCGATGACCAGGAGATACGTCATAACCAACTCCAGGGTGTGATGCAGGTCTCCCACTGTGGCACAGGGGGCCGTCATTCTGGGGGAGGTCGCGTGAACTGTGCGGTGCGCCTATAGTTAGGAAACTTAACTATTTTGTTGGGTGGAGAATTTTGGTCGGCTGACAAAATGGTCGGCCCATCGGTGGCATAACCTGCGTGAGTGGGGAACCACATTCCACGTCGGCTCCGGCCGGTCTCCGGAAGGCGGTTGTCACCCGGCGTCGGTTCTGCAATAAAATTCCGGGCCAACCGGAACATGTGCGTAGGGTCCCCGGCTGAGCCCGACGCCCGTGTCCGCAACCAGATCGGCCAAACGACTTCCCGCTACCCAGGTGCTCACGGAGCGTTTTGGGACCAGAGTACTTATGGTCTCGAGTCTCACGGAGAACCGGGTTCCCACTCGATAGGGTTGCCTCATGCACCACCCCCCGGACACGCTCCACGCCCGTAAACGGCGTAAGGCCCGCGCGTTGATCGTGTCGGCCGCCTTCCAGCTCTTCGACGAGCACGGATTCGACAACGTCACCGTCGCGGCGATCGCCGAACGCGCCGAGGTGGGGCGTACCACCTTCTTCCGGTACTTCGGGGACAAGCAGCAGGTGCTGTTCGCGGACGACGCGGATGAGATCGAGCGCGTGTGTGCCCACGTGCGCGAGAAGGCGTCCGCCTCGGTGGGGGACGACCTCGGTGCCGCGGTCGGACTCCTCCGCGAGGCGGGCGTCCGTCCGCACACCTCCCTGTCGCCCGATCACGCGGCGGTGCTGATGCGGCTGCTGCGTGAGAGCGACGACCTCAAGTCCCGCCACCTCCTGGTGCAGCAGTGCCGGGCCGACAAACTGGCGAACGCGCTCATGGAGGTCGGTGCGACGGAGGCCGTGGCCGTCCTGGCCGCTCACGTCGCCATGGCCTGCGAGCTCACCGCGATGCGCCTGGCGGAGGGGCCGGAGGCCGTTCCCGCCCATCTGGACGAGGCCCACGAGCTCCTCGCGGGGCTGGACCGGTAGCGCCCCCGGTCAGGCGCGCCGACGCGCGTCCGTCCGTCTCCCCGTCCCGGGCCGCCGACTCCGGTTCCACCCAGAACACCCCCTCGACCCGTGTGGCCCGGGTCACACTCCCTGGGCCCTGGATTTACTTGGACGTCCAACTATATGGTGGGCGTCACAGAGCCGCGGTGCAGGGAAGCCGGTGGGAATCCGGCACGGTCCCGCCACTGTGTCCGGGAAGCGCTCGCCCAGACGATGCCACTGGCGTCAGCCGGGAAGGCGGGGAGAGCGCGCTGATCCGGGAGTCAGGATACCGGCCGCGGCTGTCGACAACCGTGTGATCCACGAGGATGGAGCGAGCACGCATGGCACCGGTACGCGCCCACGCGACCCGGCCCGGGCACGGAACGCCGCCCGGGCACGCGATCGGGCACGACCGCTGAACCCGGCGACCCGACACCACGGGCCGCCCGGCCGGCCGCGCACCATCGCGGCCCCGTTCCCCCATGCCCCCGTGCCCCGCTCCGCCTCCAGACGAGAGCTGGTGCGCCATGGTCAGTGAGACCCACGAACCCAACGAGCCCCGCGAACTCACGCACTTCGTGCATGGAAAGCACGTCCCCGGGCGGTCGGGCGCCTTCGGCGACGTCCACGACCCCAACAACGGCACCGTGCAGGCCCGCGTCCCCCTCGCCGACCGGGCCGAGACCGAGGCCGTCATCGCCGACGCCGAGGCCGCCCAGGCCGAGTGGGCCGCCTGGAACCCCCAGCGCCGCGCCCGCGTCCTCCTCCGCTTCCTCCAACTCGTCGACGACGAGCGCGACACCCTCGCCCGCCTCCTGTCCGCCGAACACGGCAAGACCGTCCCCGACGCGCACGGCGACATCCAGCGCGGCCTGGAGGTGGTCGAGTTCGCCGCCGGGATCCCGCACCTGCTCAAGGGCGAGTTCACCGACAACGCCGGGACCGGGATCGACGTCCACTCCCTCCGCCAGCCACTGGGCGTCGTCGCGGGCATCACCCCGTTCAACTTCCCCGCGATGATCCCGCTCTGGAAGGCCGCCCCCTCCCTCGCCTGCGGCAACGCGTTCATCCTCAAGCCCTCCGAGCGCGACCCCTCCGTCCCGCTCCGCCTCGCCGAGCTCTTCCTCGAGGCGGGGCTGCCCCCGGGCGTGCTCAACGTCGTCAACGGCGGCAAGGAGACCGTCGACACCCTGCTCACCGACCCCCGCGTGGCCGCCGTCGGGTTCGTCGGCTCCACCCCCATCGCCGAGTACGTCTACACGACCGCGACCGCGCACGGTAAGCGGGCCCAGTGCTTCGGCGGGGCCAAGAACCACATGATCGTCATGCCCGACGCCGACCTCGACCAGGCCGTGGACGCCCTGCTCGGCGCCGGTTACGGGTCCGCGGGCGAACGCTGCATGGCCGTGTCCGTGGCCGTCCCGGTCGGGCGGGAGACCGCCGACGCCCTGGTCGCCCGCCTCACCGAGCGCATCGGCGCCCTCCGCGTCGGGCCCTCCCACGACCCCGACGCCGACTTCGGCCCGCTCGTCACGCGCGAGGCCCTGGAGCGGGTCGAGCGCTACGTGGACCTGGGCGTCGAGGAGGGCGCGGAACTGGTCATGGACGGGCGCGGGCACACCGTCCCCGGATACGAGGACGGGTTCTTCACCGGCCCCAGCCTCTTCGACCGGGTCACCACCGACATGCGGATCTACCGCGAGGAGATCTTCGGCCCCGTGCTCTCCGTCGTGCGCGCGGACACCTACGAGGAGGCCCTCCGCCTGCCCAGCGAGCACGAGTACGGCAACGGCGTCGCGATCTTCACCCGCGACGGCGACACCGCCCGCGACTTCTCCCAGCGCGTCAACACCGGCATGGTCGGCGTCAACGTGCCGATCCCGGTCCCCGTCGCCTACCACACCTTCGGCGGCTGGAAGCGGTCCGGGTTCGGCGACCTCAACCAGCACGGCCCCGACTCGATCCGGTTCCACACGCGCACCAAGACCGTCACCTCCCGGTGGCCGTCCGGGGCCAAGGAGGGCGCCAGCTTCACGATCCCGGTCATGCGCTAGGCGGCCCCCGTTGAACACACTCACCGAGGACCAGCTCATCCTGGCCGAGACCGCCCGCGACTTCGCCCGCGAGCACCTCGCGCCGCACGCCGTCGAGTGGGACCAGGCCAAGCACTTCCCCGTGGACGTGCTCCGCAAGGCCGCCGAACTCGGACTGGGCGGCGTGTACGTCGGCGAGGGGTCCGGGGGCTCCGGCCTGACCCGCCTCGACGGCGCCATCGTCTTCGAGGCCCTGGCCACCGGCTGCCCGTCCATCGCCGGGTACCTGTCCATCCACAACATGGTCGCCTGGATGGTCGACCGCTACGGCTCCGACGAACAGCGGGCCCGCTGGCTGCCCGACCTCTGCTCCGCCCAGACCCTGGGCAGCTACTGCCTCACCGAACCCGGCGCGGGCTCCGACGCCGCCGCGCTCGGCACGCGCGCCGAGCGCGACGGCGACCACTACGTCATCACCGGCACCAAGCAGTTCATCTCCGGCGCGGGCGCGTCTGAGGTGTACCTGGTCATGGCCCGGACCGGGGACACCGGATCCTCCGGCGTGTCCGCGTTCGTCGTCCACCGCGACGACCCGGGGCTGTCCTTCGGCGCCAACGAGACCAAGATGGGCTGGAACGCCCAACCCACGCGCCAGGTGATCCTGGACGCCGTCCGGGTCCCGGCCGACCGCCGTCTGGGGGAGGAGGGCGACGGCTTCCGGATCGCGATGCACGGCCTCAACGGCGGCCGGCTCGGGATCGCCGCCTGCTCGCTCGGCGGGGGCCGTGCCGCCCTGGAGGCCAGTACCGCCTACCTGGGCGACCGGGAGGCGTTCGGATCACCGCTGATCAACGCCCAGGCGCTGCGGTTCCGGCTCGCCGGGATGGCCACGGAGCTGGAGGCCGCACGGTCCCTGCTGTGGCGGGCCGCCGCGGCTCTGGACGCGGGCGACCCCGAGGCGCAGCAGCTGTGCGCCATGGCCAAGCGGTTCGCCACCGAAGCCGGGTACACCGTCGCCGACGAGGCCCTCCAACTGCACGGGGGGTACGGGTACCTCACCGAGTACGGGATTGAGAAGATCGTCCGCGACCTGCGGGTGCACCGAATCCTGGAAGGAACCAACGAGATCATGAGCCTGATCATCGCTCGCGGACTCACCGGGGCCGCCTGATGTCCGAGACACCCGGAGCCGCCACCACGTCCACCGGAGCCGCCCTGCCCACCCCGCCCGACGCCGAGGTCGTGGCGCGCGTCGAGGGCGGGCTCGGCCGCATCACCCTGAACCGGCCCCGCGCGATCAACGCCCTCAACCACGCCATGGTGCGGGACGTCGAGGCCGCCCTCACCGCCTGGGAGGGCGACGACGCCGTGGCCGCCGTGCTCATCGACGGGGCGGGGGAGCGCGGCCTGTGCGCGGGCGGCGACATCCGCTCCATCCAGGCCAGCGCCAAGGAGGACGGTCACGAGGCCGCCGCCTTCTGGCGCGACGAGTACCTGCTCAACGCGCACATCGCCCGGTTCACCAAGCCGTACGTCGCGCTCATGGACGGCGTCGTCATGGGCGGCGGGGTGGGCGTGTCCGCGCACGGGAGCGTCCGCGTGGTCACCGAGCGCTCCACCGTCGGCATGCCCGAGGCCACGATCGGGTTCGTGCCCGACGTCGGCGGCACCTTCCTGCTGTCCCGGGCCCCCGGGGAGACCGGCACGCACATGGCCCTGACCGCCGCTCCCGTCGGCCCCGGGGACGCCGTGTACACCGGGCTCGCCGACCACTTCGTCCCGTCCGAGCGGCTGGCCGACCTGGCCGACGCGCTCACCAAGGCCGCCTCCGCCGAGGACGTCGCCGACGCCGTCGGCCGGTTCGCCGAGACCGCCCCGGCCGGTGACCTGGCCGGTTCCCGGCACTGGATCGACGCCTGCTACTCCGCCGACACCGCCGAGGAGATCGTCGACCGGCTGCGCTCCCACGGCGACAAGGACGCCGCGCGCGCCGCCGACGTCATCGAGAGCAAGTCGCCCACCTCGGTGAAGGTCGCCCTGGCGGCGCTGCGCCGGGCCCGGGAGCTGCCCACGCTGGAGGCGGTCCTGGAGCAGGAGTACCGGGTCTCGTGCGCCCTGCTGTCCTCGCCCGACCTGGTCGAGGGCGTGCGGGCGCAGGTGATCGACAAGGACCGGAGCCCGACGTGGGCGCCGGACCGGCTGGCGGAGGTGTCCGACAGCCACGTGGCGCGGTTCTTCACGGCCGCGCCGGACGGACCGCTGGGACTCATCGACGAGGGGAGCCGCGCATGACCGCCGTCGCGTTCGTCGGACTGGGCAACATGGGTGGGCCCATGGCCGCCAACCTCGTGACCGCCGGGCACACGGTCACCGGTTTCGACCTGGTGCCCGAGGCCCTGGCCAAGGCCGCCGAGTCGGGCGTCCGCGTCGCCGACAGCGCGGTGGACGCGGTCGCCAAGGCCGACGTGGTCGTCACGATGCTGCCGAGCGGCCGGCACCTGCTCACCGCCTACCTGGGCGCCGACGGAGGCGCGGGGCTGTTGGCCGCCGCCCGCCCCGGGACGCTGTTCGTGGACTGCTCGACCGTGGACGTGGCCGACGCCCGGGCCGCCAACGCCGAGGCCGTCGCCGCGGGCCACCGTGCCGTGGACGCCCCGGTCTCGGGCGGTGTCGTGGGCGCGACCGCCGCGACGCTCACCTTCATGGTGGGGGCCGAGGGCGCCGACTTCGCCGACGTGGAGCCGCTGCTGTCCGCGATGGGCCGCAAGGTGGTCCACTGCGGCGGGCCAGGGGGCGGGCAGGCCGCGAAGATCTGCAACAACATGGTGCTGGGCGCGTCGATGATCGCGGTCAGCGAGGCGTTCGTGCTCGGCGAGCGGCTGGGGCTCACCCACCAGGCGCTGTACGACGTGGTCTCGACCGCGTCCGGGCAGTGCTGGTCGCTGACCACCAACTGCCCGGTGCCCGGGCCGGTCCCGACCAGCCCGGCCAACCGGGACTACCAGCCCGGGTTCGCCGCGTCGCTGATGGCCAAGGACCTGGGCCTGGCGGCCAACGCGCTGCGCGACACGGGGGTGGAGGCCGAGATCGGGCTGGAGGCGGCCCGGATCTACTCCGCCTTCGCCGAGGGGCTGGAGACCGAGCGGGACTTCTCCGCGATCGTCAACGCCATCCGTGAGCGGTCCGGCCGGCCGGGCGGCGACGCCTGACCGACGGGATACGACGAACGCCTCCGCGTGCCTGGCGCGCGGAGGCGTTTCGCTGTGTCGGTGGATGTACGAACTTTACGGAACGGTAGACGCACGGGGAGTGTCCAAGTCGGGTAAACGTCATCTCCCGTGAGAGAGAGTTCCATGCACCCCCCTGTGCTCCCCATGCCCGGAAGCCTCAAGGCGGTCCGGGTCATCATCGCCGTCCGTGTGGTCCTCGCCGTCATCGTCTACGGTGTCGCGACGCTGGGGTTGGCCGCGGCGTCGGGAGACCGACGTCTCCAGGCCGCCCTGGAGGCCGAGGCCGGGATGTCCTACGGAGCCGTCGTACTGTTCATGGTCATCGGAGCCGCGATAGTCGCCTTCGAGGGCTACGTGCTCGTGACCATGGGCAGAGGAGGCAGCAGGACGCAGACGCTCCTGCGTCTGCTGGTCGGGATCGGCCTCGTGAACTCCGTCCTGAACCTGCTGATGGGCCAGAACGCGGTCCTCGGCATCGTCCTGTTGGTGGTCGTCGCGATCCTCGTCGAGGGCCGGAGCGCCAAGGAGTGGTTCCACACCACGGAGAGCTCCGTCGGCTGACGTCAGGCGCCCGTGAGCGTCGCGCTCGCCGAGGGGAGTCCGTGGCGGGGCGGCACCGCCCCGCCACGGGCGTGTCCGGTCAGCCGGATCGGTCGAGGTAGTGGCGGATGAGGGAGGCGAGTTCGTCGAACTCACCCGGTGCCGGTCCCGTCAGGAGGTCACCCACGGGGAGTCGTGGCCGGGGGACGCGGGTGAGCATGTAGGGGCGGACGAGGGCGCCGCCGATCTCGTCGGGGTCCGGCCCGGGTTCCGGGGCGTCGGGTTCGACCGAGGGCGCCGGGGTCAGCGCGGGGCGCTCGGGGGCCGGGGTGATCGCTCGGGGTTCGGGTCCGGGGGTTTGGGGAGTGAACACGTAGGTCAGGGCCGTCGCGAGCGCGGCGGCGGCGAGCTGCCAGAGGCGCGCGGCGAGGGATTCGACGGGCCTACGGTGTCGCCCGTTAGGGTGGTGCATGGTCATCCTCCTGGGGTTTCAGGTGGTTGATCGCGCCCCGGGCCGGTGTTGCACGCACCGGCTGGGGCGTCTTCTTGCGCGCGGTCGGCTCCTGGCCGGTCATCGGACCAGGTCGTGGTGGGGGTCGATCAGCGCCCAGACGGTGAGGGGACCGCCGTAGAGGCCGGTCCACCACCACTTCTCGGCGACGGCGGCCACGAGGAGGAGTCCGCGCCCGCCCGGGTACAGGTCCTCCGTCCGCTCAGGGAGGCGGGGGACGGTCGTCCGCCGACCAGGGCGGGGACCGTCGTCGGTCACGGAGACGAGCACGACGGTTCCGGGGAGGACCTCGACCGAGACCTTCACCCGGCCGTACCGCCCACCGGAGGCGGTGTGGCGGACGGCGTTGGTCACGAACTCGCTGACGACCAGCCCCACCGGCGCGGCCTCGACCGGATCGAGCCCGGTGGCGTTCTGGCTCCAGTCGCGGATGCGCCCGACCTGGTCGGGCGTCCCATCGAAGTAGGCGGTGGACTCCCCCGACCGCCGACCCCGCACACGCACCGGCGACCCACCCGCCACCTGTCGGTCTTCGTGCTGGCTCCGCCTCGGTCGCGGGATGTCGGCTTCATGCATCGCTGCTCCTCCACACCGATCGTTGCCTGGAGGCTCAGCCGACTGGGGCACACTGTGCGTGTGACCGTCCATCGCTCCACCAACGTCGGACGTGCCGGAGTCGACTTGATTTAGAGGGGCTAAACCTCGCTTGTCGACGACGGTAGCCCCAACTCCCCGTCACTGCAATAGGGGGGCTAAAGTTTGATGGAGTAGTCGACCGGAGGATTCGCCTTGGATGCCAGGACATTGCACGACATCGCTGCCATCTCGGACCCGGTGGAGAGGGCTCGTGCGGCGTCGTCCGCCATGACCACGTTGCAGGGACAGAGCGTGGAGCTGTCCAGGATTCGGCGCGGGGCGATCGTGGAGGCCCAGGCATCGGGAATGCGGCAGGATGAGATCGCACGGCATCTCGGGGTCACGCCGGGCAGAGTGAGCCAGATGAAGAAGGCGGGCGGCGATCCGTCCCACAAGGCGCCCGCGGGCCCGCTCGAACCACGCCCCCGTGTTCTGGTGCAGCGCGCGTTGCCGACTCCGCCGAGCACGCGTGGGTCCAAGAGCCTCTACCTCACCGAGGCCGAACAGCAGGGCCTCGAACCGAAGCGGAAGATGCTCTTCGTCGGGCAGGAACCCGCGTCGGAACACGTCGCGGCTGGTCTGCAAGCCGAACCCGGCACAGATGTCGTCGCGCGGCGCAAGATGTTCTGGGCGAACGACGTTCCGGTGCGCATCTCCACCTCCTATTTCCGCCTCGACGTGGCAGAGGGAACCCGGCTGGCGGGGGAGGGGTTCGTCCTTCCCACGCTCCAGGCCGCCATCGAGGACCTGGGGCACGTGTTCGGGCACGCCACGGAGACGCTGACCGTTCGGCCGCCGACGCCTTACGAGGCGGATCTGCTCGACGTGCCCGGCGAGTGGATCGTGCAGGTGCTCCGGGTCAGTTACTCGACCGAGGACGTTCCGGTCCATGCCCTGGAGACGATCTGTGCCGCGTCGCGGCATGTCTTCCCGATCGGTCAGGTCGCGGGTTCCGATCAGTTCTGACAGTGATCGGGGTGGCCTCGGTAGTGCTTGGGGCCGTGCTCCGCCAGAGGAGGGGTTCTTCGATGGATATGGTGAACGGCTGGTAGAACTGGCGCAATTCCAGTTACAGCGGGGGTTCTGGGGAGAGTGTGTCGAGGTTGCTGTCCTGCCTGGTGCGACAGCCGTGCGCGACACGCAGAACCGGGAGCTGGGGAACTTGGCGTAGCCGAGTGCGGAGGGGGCCGGGCTTCTTGCCGTGCTGAAGCCGTGAGCGCGTCGGACGGTGTTCTTGTACCTGAATGAGGCAGGCGGGGCGAATGTCTGTTTCTTGGAAACTTGCAGATCTGGTGGTGCTGGCCGGATAGAAACGCAGGTCAGGAAGCTGCTCCCCGCGCACGCGGGGATGGACCCTGCTGGGGGACGACTTCCGGTCGGGCGATCATCTGCTCCCCGCGCACGCGGGGATGGACCCACCGGGTGGCGCCACCCGCCGTCCTTGTGGCGCTGCTCCCCGCGCACGCGGGGATCGGCGAGTCGTTCAGGTGCGGATCGCGTCCTGCCGGGCCTGGAGTACCAGGTCACGGTAGGGCAGTGACACGAGCGGCACGGTGTCACGCCGCTCGGGGCCTCGACGTGCCCGTGCTCATCGCCCACACCCTCCGCAGGTGCGCCCAGGGCTGAGCCGTCACCGCAGGGACATGCCCTTCTCGGCGAGCGTCTCCCTCAGGATCCGCACGGCCTTCGGGCCGACGCCGTGCAGCGCGAGCAGCTCCTTCTCGCTGCGCGTGGCGACCTCCGCGAGCGTGCCGAGCCCGGCACCGAGCAGGGCGCGGGTGGCGGGCTTGCCGATACCGGCCGGCAGGTCGCCGTCCGCCGGTCCGGTCCCCGCGTCGGCCGCGGCCAGCTCCTTGGCCAGCCGCTCGGGAGCACGGTGGTACCAGGCCGCGCGGACCAGGGCGTTGAGCTTCTGGCCGTCGACGTCGGCCAACGGCAGGCCGAACCCGATCACCTCCTCCTCCCGGACGATCCGATCTCCGCCGGGATGCGCCGCCTCGGCGGCCTCGACCTCGGCGACCGGCAGCCGCAGCCGCACCCGGCCGTCCTCGGCCACGGAGACGAACCCCGCGCCGCGTACCGAGAACACGACCATGCCGGAGCGGGTGCCCTCCTCGACCTCCGGAAGGGCGAGTGCGGCCTTGCGCAGTTGGGTCAGAGTGGTCATGGGGCCGATGCTAGACATCAGCGAAGACGTTCCGACGGCCCCGCCGGGCGTGTCAGTCCCGCAGGCGCAGGTCGCCGTCCCAGCTGTCGGCGTGGACGGTGCCGTCCGGGAACTCGATCGCCAGTCCGGTGAGCCCGTGGTCCGGGTCCCAGTCCTGGTGGACCGCGGTCACGGCCTGCCCGACGTGGCGGGCGAACGGCGTGCCCTCGGCGGTCGGCAGCACCTCGACCCGTCCCAGGCCGTCCATGTCGTAGTCCCCGTACGGATGCTCCTCCACCACGACGAGCCGCCAGTCCGCGGCCGTCGTCAGGTGCGTGGGGACGCCCTGTTCGCCCACCAGCCACACGTCGATCGGGCCCTGTGGTCTCTGGTCGTCGGCCACCCACCACGCGGCGAACAGTCCGTCCAGGCGGCGGCCGACCAGGGCCGAGGGGTCGAAAGGCGTCATTCGGCCGGGAGGTAGTCCTGGCGCACGGCGTTGACGCCCGCCTGGAACCGGCTCTTCGCGGACAGGCGCACCATGATCTCCGACGCGAACCTCCGCGCCGTGCGCGGGGAGACACCCAGCCTCCGGGCGATCACCTCGTCGGTGTGCCCCTGCGCGAGCAGTCTCAGGGCCTCGCTCTGCTGCGGGGTCATCTCGTCGCCGACGTCCTTGCTCGGCGTGGGGGCGAGCTCCCGGGCATCCCGCCACACCGCCTCGAACAGCGTGCACAGGGCGGCCAGCACACCCGGCGCCCTGATCACCGCCGCGCCCTTGGCCGTGTCCTGGTCGTCGATCGCGACGATCGCGACGGACCGGTCGCAGATGATCATGCGGGTCGGCAGGGACGGCGCCGTGCGGACCCGGGCCCCCAGGTCCACGAGGTCCCTGGCGTGGGCGACGCTGTCCGGGTCGTTGGTGAGGCTGTCCAGGTACACGGTCCGCATCCGTACGCCGCGCTCCAGCAGTCTGCGGTTGAGCGGTTGGGAGGCCTTCATGTTCTCGGGGGTCTGGGACCCGCCGGGGGCGAAGGTCAGGAACTCCTCGCTTACCTGTTCGTTGAGCAGGTGCAGGTTGTCCCGGATCTGGTCCAGTCCACGGAGGACGGACAGCTCCGCGTCCTCGGGCGCGGCGCGGAAGTTCTCACTGAAGTCACCGATCAGCTGGGCGGCCGCCGCCCGGCTCTCCTCCAACCGCTGCTGTCTGCGCGCCAGGTCGGCCTGCTGGTGGGCGAGGAGGATCTGCGTTCCCAACTGCGGGTTGATCGCGTGCAGCCGTCCGCCGGAGCCGGTGGAGGAGCGCACCATCGCCAGTTCGCTGAGGACGTCCAGGGCCTCCCGAACCTGTTTCTCGGAAAGGTCCAGGCCGCTGGCCAGTTCCGACACTCCCTCCTCGGGATGGAACAGCATGCGCCGGTAGACCGATTCGACCACGGGATCGACACCAAGACCATCCAACGCCGTTCTCACCCTCGTGTGGGACGTCGTACGCTTTCTTCGTCTTTCGGGACCATGTACTTATACCACGGGGCTTCGATCCTGGTCGGGTCGCCAGTGCCGCCATTCACGAAACTCCTGTCGGGGTCACCCGGGGTGCGACTTGAAAGGGTTATTACCTGCGATTCCTACAGTGGGTGACGGACATCGCCCCCGTTCCGGAGAAATGAATGCGCGGCGAATCCGCCGTCATTACTCGACGCCCGCCGCGGAACGGCGCAGGTGGCGCGTCCACGTCACCGCGATCCCCCCGGCGACGGCCAGCGGCACCAGGACGAGGAACGCGGACAGGATCCACTCACGGGAGCCGTCGGGGCCGTAGACCCGGTTGTCCGCGCCCACGTCCACGGCCCCGATCCGAGCCCCCTCCACACAGGTCTCCCGACCGGCGGCGTGCAGGTACACCCCGCGCGTCTCCCCGCCGTCGCCGGGCGTGAAGTGGCCGTTGCAGGTGCACGACTCGTGCCCCGGGTGCTGGATGCAGGAGAGGCTGACCGCGGTGAACGTCCCGGGGGCGCCCTCGCCGCGCGCCGCCCGCAGGTTCTGGTCGAACCCGGCGAAGCCGATGTAGGCCACGGCCGAGGCCAGGATCAGGAGGACGAGGGAGAAGGGGAGGGAGGGCGCCCTGCGGGGCCTGTGCCGCGGGGGCGCCTCGGCGGTGGTCTCGGTGAGGTTCTCGCTCATGGCGCTCACACCTTCTCGGGCTCTGCGGAGGGCCCGGTCCGGGCGGCGGAGCCGTCGGCGGTGTCCTCACCGGCGCGGGCGAACCCGAACACGGCCACCGCGGCGACGACGCACAGGGCGGCGGCCAGCATCCACACCGGGCCGTAGCCGCCGGTGACGTCCCGGGTGAAGCCGCCGAAGACCGCCATGGCTCCGGCTCCGACCTGGTGGACGGCGTTGACCCAGCCGAAGACGATGGCGCCGTCCGCGCCGAAGGCCCGGCGGCACAGCAGGATGGTGGGGGGCACGGTCGCGACGTCGAGCAGGCCGAACATGACGACCCAGGACACGATCACCGCCCCGGCGTCCGGCCCGAGCAGCGCGGGCAGCGCGGCCAGCAGCAGCGCCCGGCCGCCGTAGTAGCCGACCAGGAGCAGGCGCGGGTCGAACCGGTCGGTGAGCCATCCGGACAGAACCGTTCCCACCAGGGCGAACACACCGATCATCGACACCAGGGAGGCGGCGACCGTGACGGACATCCCCTGGTCCTGGGCGGCGGGCACGAAGTGGGTCCACATGATCCCGTTGGTGGTCGCGCCGCACACCGCGAACGCCCCCGCCAGGACCCAGAAGCGGCGGCTGCGCACGGAGGAGTACAGGACCCGGACCGTCCGCCGCGCCGCGCCCTGGTCCGCCTTCGGCCGCTCCACGAACTCCGTCGCCCCGTAGGGCCGCTGTCCCAGGTCGGCGGGGTGGTCGCGCAGGACCAGCGCGATGAGGACCATCATCGTGCCCGCCGTCAGGGCGAGGGTCACGATGGCCGGGCGCCACCCCTGGTTGTCGACGATCCACGCCAGGGCGGGCAGGAAGACCAGCTGGCCGAAGGCGCTGGACCCGGTCAGCGCGCCGATGACCAGTCCCCGGCGCTCCACGAACCAGTTGCCCGCGACGGTGGCGGCGAAGGTCATCGACAGCGATCCGGTGCCCGCGCCGATGAGCAGCCCCCAGTACAGGGTCAGCTGCCACACGTCGGTCATCACGGTGGTCAGCCCGGCGCCGACGACGATGACGAGCATGGCCACCAGGGCGATCCGGCGGATGCCGAACCGGTCCATCAGCGCGGCCGCGAACGGGGCGATGAGGCCGTAGACGATCATGTTGACCGACGCGGCGATACCGATCGAGCCGCGCGACCACTGGTACTCGGTGTGCAGGGGATCGATGAGGATGCCGGGCATCGCGGCGAAGGCCGCCGCGGCCACGATGGTCAGGCAGGCGATGACGGCGATCGCCCACGCGCGGTGGAACAGGACGGGTGTCGGCCTCTGCTGGGAGGCGGTGTCGTTCGGCATGACCCCAGAGTCCTTCGGAACCCCCTGTCGCTGACAGTGTCCTGAAAGCCAACATGTGAAAGAATCAGGCCATGTCGTCTTTCAGCGAACCCGGACGCCACCGCGTGGCCGTCCTCGCCCGCCACGGTCTGCTGCCCATCGAGGTCGGCATCGTCCACCGGCTGTTCGGCCGGGCCCGAGACGCGGACGACCAGCCGATCTACGAAGTCGTCACCTGCGCGCTGGAACCCGGTGAGATCAGGACCGACACCGACTTCACCATGAACGTCGCGCACGGCCCCGAGGCCCTCGGCGAGGCCGAGACGGTGATCGTCCCCGCCGCCGAGGAGGACTACGAGGAACGCCCGCACGCACCGCTCGACCCGGAGCTGGCCGCCGCCATCGCGCGGGTGCGGCCGCGCACGCGGGTGGCCTCCATCTGCACTGGGGCGTTCGTGCTCGCCGCGGCCGGGCTGCTCGACGGGTGCCGGGTGACCACGCACTGGAAGTCCGCCGGGTACTTCCGGGCCATGTACCCGCACATCGACCTGGACCCCGACGTGCTCTACACCGACAACGGGCGTGTGCTGACCGCCGCCGGGGTCGCCTCCGGCATCGACCTGAGCCTGCACATGATCCGCACCGACCACGGCGCGGCCGTCGCCAACGAGGTGGCCCGCAACACCGTCGTCCCACCCCACCGGGACGGCGGCCAGGCCCAGTACATCCGGCACCCGGTCCCGGCCCCGGAGCGCTCGGCGACCGCCCGGGCCCGCGCCTGGGTCCTGGACCACCTCCACCTCCAGCCGAGCCTGAGGGAGATGGCCGAGCAGGAGTCGATGAGCGTACGTACGTTCACCCGCCGCTTCCGTGAGGAGGTGGGGCAGTCGCCGGGGAAGTGGGTCACACAGCAGCGCCTGGACCGGGCCCGTCAGCTCCTCGAGGAGTCCGACCTGTCCGTGGACCGGATCGCCGCGGAGGCCGGGTTCGGGACGGCCGCGTCGCTGCGCCAGCACATGCACGTCGAACTGGGCGTGTCCCCCAGCGCCTACCGGCGCACCTTCCGGGGGACGGTGGCCGCGGCCTGAACCGCCCCCTCGCCGGGTCCCGCCGTGCCCCGGGCGGGTGGGGCGGGACGCTCCGCACACGCGAACGCCGGGACGGTGCCCGAGCACCGTCCCGGCGTTCGCGTTCACCCGGGTCCCGTTCAGGGAAGGACCGGGCCGATCCGGTAGAGGGTCTCCTCGTGGTGGCCCCCGCCGAAGTCCGCGCTGGAGAAGAGCACGCTCTTGTCCACCGGGGCGCCCCAGCGCTTGGCGAAGCGCTTGAGCACCATCACGATCGGGGTGTTCTCCTCCGACACGGTCGCCTCCACGTATCTGGCGCCGTCGAGGATCTGCTCCTGCACGGCGTGGTCGAAGAGCTTCACCCCGAGGAAGGGGATGCCGTGCCGGGGCTTGACCGCCTCCTGCCAGACGAAGTACGTGTCGGGCCGATCCGGTCGGCGGTAGCCGCTGAGGAAGCCGATGACCTCGCCGTCGAGCTCGGCCACCAGCGAGGTCCGCGCGAAGTCGCGGAACCAGATCATGTAGTAGTACTCGCTGTTGTTGTCGAGTTGGTCGGACTCGTCCACCAGGTGCCAGACGGCGCGCGCGTCGGCGGGCTCGGGGCGGCGGAAGACGACGCGGTCGCGCGCGGCGGCGGGGGTGGCGGGTGCGTCGATCGTGACGGTCATGCGGACTCCCTGTTCTGGGTGGGGGTGGTGGTCGTCGTCGCGGTGCCGGCAGGGTCAGGAGCCGGTCGCCTCGGTCAGGAGGGGGTAGGCGCCGTTCTCGTCGTGGTCCTCGCGGCCGGTGACGGGCGGGTTGAACACGCAGATGAAGCGCGAGTCCTTGGTGGGGCGCAGCGTGTGCCGCTCGTGTCCGTCGAGCAGGTACATGACGCCGGGGGTGATCCAGTGCTTCTCACCGGTCTCGTCGTCGGTGAGCTCCATCTCGCCCTCGACGCACAGGACCGCCTCGTAGTGGTTGGCGTACCACAGCGACGTCTCGGTGCCCGCGTACACGGTGGTCTCGTGCAGGGAGAACCCGACGCCCTCCCGGGCGAGCACGATCCGCTTGCTCTCCCAGGTGCCCTTGGCTCCCTTGACGTGGCGTTCGGTGTCCTCGATCTCGGCGAAGGAACGGACCAGCATGGTGACCTCTCGGGGTTGGGGGGTGGTGGTGACGGCCGGCTCGGGCGCGCGGCGCCCTCGACCGGCGGTGGTGGGCGGTGGGCGGGGTCAGGCCGCGGCCGCCCGCGCGGACAGGACGAAGTCGGTGAGGGAGTCGACGGACTCGAACGCCTCGATCTCCAGGTCCTCGGGCTCGACCTCCAGCCCGATGGACTCCTCCAGGGACATGAGGACCTCCAGCATCGAGGTGGAGTCCAGGTGCAGGTCGTCGAAGAGGCGGACGGTGCCGTCCAGGTCGGCGACCTCGCGCTCCAGGGCCTCGGACAGGGCGGCTTCGAGGGCGGTGACGACGTCGTTGCGCTGCATGGGTTTTCTCCCTGTGTGGTGTGACGGCCCGGAGGGGCCGGGTGCGGTCGTGCTCGGTTCTCGTGGTGCTTGTCGTTGGCGGTGCTCGGTGTTCGCGGTGTTCGCGGCCGGGACGCTCAGGCGCGCCCCGAGGCGGAGATCAGGTCGGCGAGCCTGGCCCGGTCGATCTTGCCGTTGCCGTTGGTGGGCAGGTCGTCGAGGCGGACGCAGATCCGGGGGACCTTGAACTCCTCGATCTCCTGGCGCATCCGCTCCAGGACCTCCTCCTTGGGGATGCTGGAGATGACGGCCAGCTGGGCGGGGCGCCCGTCCGCCGGGGGCAGGACGATCGCGGAGTCCACCCCCTCGACGCGGTGCGCGGCGGCCTCCACCTCGGTGGCGCTGACCCGGAAGCCGCGCTCCTTGTAGATGTCGTCCCTGCGGCCGTCGAAGTACAGGTAGCCGTCCTCGTCCACCCACCCGTAGTCGCCGGTGCGCAGCTCGGGGAAGAGCCCGTCGCGGCGGTGGAACCGCTCGGCGGTCAGCTCCTCGCGCCGCCAGTACCCCGCCATGACGTTGGGTCCCCGGACCACGATCTGGCCGGTCTCCCCGGAGGGAAGGCGCTCGCCGTCGGGGCCGATCACGAAGATCTCGGTCCCGTCCAGGGGCAGCCCGCACGAGCCGGGCCGCTCCAGGTCGCCGTCGGGCGGCATGATGGCCGCGCGCTTGCACTCGGTGAGGCCGTACATCACCTGCACGCGCAGACCGGGCAGGGACGCGCGCAGCGAGGACACGGTCTTCTCCGACAGGGCCGCGCCGGTGTTGGTGAGCAGGCGCAGCGACGTGGGGCGGCGCTTGCCGCGGGCGGCCAGCCAGGCCAGGCGGTCCGAGACCGCCGGGACACCCGCCAGGACGGTGGCCCCGCTCTCGATCAGGCTGCGCAGCAGGGGCGGTCCGGCCTCGGCCGGGGAGCCGAAGCGCAGCCGGGCCCCGGCGAGCATCACCAGGTAGACCTGGTAGAGGCCGTAGTCGAAGGACACCGGCAGGGGGCAGTAGACGGTGTCGTCCGACCGGTAGCCCAGGCGCTTCTGGATCGCCCGGGCCGCGAACAGGATCTGCTGGTGGGTGCTGACCACGGCCTTGGGCCGGGACGTCGTGCCCGAGGTGTAGATCATGCAGACCGGATCGACCTCCAGTACCGGGCAGGTCCGGTCCGGCGGCGGCGTGGCCTCCCCGGTCCCGTCCGGTGCGGCGGGGGCCGGTGCGTCGGCGAGGGCGAGCAGGTCGCGGGTGGTGAGGAAGTCGGCCCCGGCGGCCCCGGCCTCGTCCCTGACGTCGTCGGTGTCACAGACCACGACCGAGGGCTCGGCGTCGTCCAGGACGTGGGTGAAGGCTCCGTCGCGCACGCTCTCGTGCAGGAGGCTGAACACCGCGCCCGCCCGGGAGACCGCGAAGAGCGCCGCGGCGGCGGCCAGGGGGTCGCCCGTGCGCACGGCCACGCGGTCGCCGCGCCGCAGTCCCCGGGCCCGCAACCGGCGGGCGATCCGGGAGCTGGCGGAGGCCAGTTCCCCGAAGCTCGCCGTCCGGTCGCCGGCGCCCAGGGCGGGGGTGTCCGGATCCCGTCGGGCCGCGTCGTCGAGCAGGTCGTGCAGGAGTCGCGGTTCGGTGCTCATCGGGTCTCCTTCCTGGTCACGGCCTCGCGGGGGACCACGGTCGTCGCGGTGGCCGAGCACACCAGCTGCGGTTCGGGCAGGAGTCGGGCCGCGCTGGGGCGCGTTCCGGGGTCGGCGCTGATCACCTTGAAGGCGCTCAGTTCGACGACCCTGCGCAGGCGGGTCCGGCGGACCAGCCGTCCGTGGACCTCCAGGTAGTCGCCGGGGGCGACGGGGGCGGTGAAGCGGACGTCGGAGTAGCCGGAGAGCAGGCCCTCGTCGCCGTCCTCGCGGACGGTGATCTCGGTGACCAGGTCGCCGAACAGGCGCAGCACCCGGGCCCCCTCCACCACGCCCCCTCCGTAGTAGGCGTCGCTCTCGCTGAGCCGTACGCGCAGGGAGGCGGTCGTGGGCTGGTCCTGGTCCTGGTCCTGGTCCGTCGGCGGCGCGGCGGCGGGCGCGATCGGATCGTCGGTGGCGGTCGGCATGTGCTGCTGTCTCCTTGTCAGGTTCGCGTGTGGTCCGTGCACAGCGCCACGGCGACCACGACGTCGTTCTTGTGTGAGATCGACAGGCTCACGCGGGGCAGTCCCATCGCGGCGGCGGCGCCGAGGAAGACCACGCGCGGCGCGCCCTCCCCGGTCCGGGCCACCCGGATGTCGCTCATGGCCACGCCCTGGAGCATCCCCCTGCCCAGGGCCTTGAGGACGGCCTCCTTGGCGGCGAAGCGTCCGGCGAGGAACTCCGTACGGCGGTGCGTCCCCATACCCTCGGCCTCCGTCCGCTCCTCGGGCGCGTAGCAGAAGCGGAGGAACCAGGGGCGGCGCAGCAGGCGGTCGAGTTCGCGGCGGTCGAGGACGTCCACGCCGACGCGGAGGGCGGCCGGGGGAGCGGGGTCCGGGGGACGGCGGGCCCTCGCTCCGTTCATCGGAGTCGGACGAGGCGCTGCCTGCCCAGCAGGTCCTCGGTCGTGTCCGGCACCCGGACCAGGTGGGCCCGGCCCCGGTGGACGAGGACCTCGGCCGGGTAGCCGTGGCTGAGGAACAGGCCGGGGGAGGCGGTGGGACCGTAGGCGCCCGACCGGCCGATGCCGACCAGGTCGCCGGGGCGGATCTCTGGCAGGGCCGCCTTCTTGACGATGAGGTCGTTGGGGGTGCACAGCGGCCCGGTGACGGAGTACCGGTGCGTGGCCGGGGCCTCGGGCGCGCCGAGGTGGCGTACCGGGAAGTCGCGTTTGACGAAGCTGCCGATGCCCACGGCCGCCATGTGGTGGTTGGTGCCTCCGTCGGCCACGGCGAAGAGTTCGCCCATGGACTCCTTGACCTCGCGGATCCGGACCACGTAGGTCCCGGCCCGGGCGGTCAGGAAGCGTCCGGACTCCATCATCAGCCGGCAGCGGGGGTTGCGTTCGCGGAAGCCGGCGACGACCTCGTGCATCCCCTGGCGCAGCCCGGCCATGTCGGGGTCGCTCTCGCCCGCGAAGTAGGCCACGCCGAGTCCGCCCCCGAAGTCGACGGCCTCCAGGTCGATGCCCAGGTCGGCCGCCAGGGACTCGGCCAGGCCGAGGATGCGTTCGGTGTTGCCCACGACGCTGGCGTGGTCGAGGAACCGCGTCCCCATGTAGGCGTGGACACCGGTGACGCGTACTCCGGTGAGGTCGGCCAGACGGTGTTTGGCGTCGCGGACCGCGGCCTCGTCGATGCCGAACTGCCGGGGTTTGCCGCCCATGGCCAGACCCTGGCCCTTGGCGGTGAAGGACGGGTTCACCCGCAGCATCACGGGGAAGGGCGCCGAGCCGCTCCGCCTGACCAGCGCGTCGACCCGTTCCACCTCCTCGAGTGACTCGCACACCAGCGCCGCGATCCCGGCGTCGACGCACGCCCGCAGCTCCTGGTCGGACTTCCCGGGGCCGAGGAAGATGATGTCCGAGGGCGCCACCCCGGCACGGAGCGCGGTCACGAGCTCGGTGTGCGAGCTGACCTCGGCTCCGGCCCCGAGCGAACCGAGCAGCGCGCAGACGCTGATGTTCGGGTTGGCCTTGAGCGAGTACATGATGTCGACGCCGTCGGGGAGCGCCTGTCTGAGCTGGGTGTGGGACTGTTCGAGTACGTCGGCCTCGTAGACGAAGAGCGGGGTTCCGAACTCCTCCGCCAGTCCGGCGTAGTCGGTCCCGGGGGACTCCGTGGTGTGCACCGTTGACCTTCCGTCGGGTTGGGGTGTCGCGCGCCGTCGGCCGCGCCTACTGCCAGCCGGAGTCGTCGGACTGCCAGCCCGAGTCATCGGCCGCGTTGGTGTACACGGCCGGGGCCTCCGTCGACTGCCCGGAGAAAGGAATTGTGAAGGCTATCGAAAGAATTGCGAAACCCGTGGCGGAGAAGGCGGAGATCCTGGCGGCCATGGTACTTCCCTTCATTTCTTCGGTGTGCCTTGCGATGTGTTCATTATGGGCACCCGCTTTGGCTGAAGTGAAGGATTCGCCGCTGTCCTAAACGGTCCATGGCCCTTTTCGTCCACGGCTCTGTGGGGTTCTGGGCGCCCGTTCGGCTCAGGGGAGGATGCCGTCGATGAGGGGGACCTCGCACCTGAAGAGCTGGTATTCATCCAGTTCAGGGTGGCTTCCGGCGGTCCTGTGCCAGATCCGGGCGGCGGTGTGCTCGGCGTCGGCGAGGCTGCGGGAGCGCAGGAAGAGTCCGATGGTCGGGTCCGTGTCGACCCTTCGGTGCACGCTGACGTGCTCCAACCCGTCTCCTGATTCCGCTGCGCATTCGACCATTTCCCTGACGTAGTCGGGAAAGCGTTCGCGATGGGGGTGGAGAAAGGTCAGGTGGACCAGGTACATGTGTGACCTCGGCTTTATCGACATCCCTGCGGCGGCGAGGGTTTGCGTAGCCCCGGGAGATACGCGCGAATCCCGGTGGGGGGAGGCGCCTTTCGGGGGCGAACGGGGCGCCACCGGGCCGCGGACACCAGTCTTCAGCGCGCTTGCCCGCCCTGACAGTGGCTTGAAGGTCAACGTGCGCAAGGTTTCAGCCAAGGCCACCGTCCCGGGCGCCGGGACCGATGGTGCCGATCGCGGGCCCGACCAGGCCGAATCCGCTTCGAGCGGTAGGCGTACGCTGGGAAGATGCGCACCGAGCCGGTGACCATGTTCCTCTGCGGCGACGTGATGCTCGGACGCGGCGTGGACCAGATCCTGCCGCACCCCGGTGACCCGGCGCTGGAGGAGTGCTACGTCCGGGACGCGCGCGGCTACGTCGAACTGGCCGAGCGGGCCAACGGGCCGATCCCGCGCCCCGTCGACTTCACCTGGCCCTGGGGTGACGCGCTCGGCGTGCTGGAGGACGCCTCCCCGGACGTGCGGATCCTGAACCTGGAGACCAGCGTGACCCGGGACGGGGAGTTCGCGCCGGGCAAGGGGATCCACTACCGCATGCACCCCGACAACCTCCCGTGCCTGGCCGCGGTGCGTCCGGACGTGTGCTCCCTCGCCAACAACCACGTCATGGACTTCGGTCCGCGCGGCCTGGAGGACACGCTCGACTCCCTGTCCACCGCGGGACTGCGCTTCGCGGGGGCGGGGCGCGGCGCGGCGGCGGCCCGCGCCCCGGTGGCGGTGGACCTGGACGGGGGCGGGCGGGTCCTGGTCGCCGCCTTCGGGACCACGTCGACGGGTATCCCGCCGGCCTGGTCGGCGCGTGAGGACCGGCCCGGGGTCCACCTCGTGTCCGAGAACGCGGAACTGGGCGCCCCCGGAGTCGTCGAACGGGTGCGCCGGCAGCGCGGCCCGCGCGACGTGGTCGTCGCCTCGGTGCACTGGGGCACCAACTGGGGCTACGACGTCACGGAGCAGACGGATCTGGCCCACGCGCTGGTCGACGGCGGTGTGGACGTGGTGCACGGCCACTCCTCGCACCACCCCCGGCCGATCGAGGTCTACCGCGACCGGCTCGTCCTGTACGGCTGCGGCGACTTCGTCAACGACTACGAGGGCATCCAGGGCTACGAGCGCTACCGGGACGACCTCCGATTGATGTACCTGGTGTCCGTCGACCCCGGCAGCGGGCGGCTGCTCTCCCTGCGGATGGTGCCCCTGAGGTCACGGCGGATGCGACTGGAACCGGCCTCCCCCCAGGACGCGTGGTGGCTCCAGGAGGTCCTCGACGACGCCTCCCGCGACCTCGGCTCCCGGGTCGTCCCCGAGGGCGGTGGACTCGCGCTGCGGTGGACCTGACCCGTCACACGTGGGTGAGCTCGCCGAACTCCTCCAGGACGCTCTCCCCGGTGTCCACGAAGGCGGCCACGGCCTCCTCCGCCTGCTCCAGTGTCACGTCGAGCCCGGCCGAACCGGTCTGCTCCATCCAGAGCGTGGGCGGCCCCCCGCGCGTGTCCCACATCATCTGGAGGGACTGTCCGCTGCCCAGCCCCCGGAAGATCATGAACGATCCGTCGACCGGGGTGAGCCGGTACATCGCCTCCCGCCACGTGCGGTCGGCCACGTCCGTCGGCGTCTGCCGCCAACCGAGCACCGGCCACCGCTCCTCGCGGTGTTCCAGACGGACCACGGGCGCGCCTCCACCGGTCGTCTGGCCGTCGGGCGCACCCGGGTACCGGGCGGCGGAACCGAACCGGCGCCGCCTCCCGGAGAACCCCCGCCCCGATCGGTGATCAGGGTGTCCAGTTCGTCGCCGAGGACGGTGCTCCGGGTCAGGGCGGAGTAGGGGTCGGTCATGGCGGTGTTCCTTCACACGGACGGCGGTGACGGGGCCGGTCGGCTCCGGGAGGTCGGGCGTTCCCGGCCCCGGCGCGGTTCACGCCGCCCGTGTGGGCACGCGGTCCCGCCACAGCATGGTGGCGGCCGCCGCCGAGGCGAGTGCCAGCAGCGCGAACACGCCCAGGGTGAGCGGCTGCCCCGCACGTGCTCCCAACCACCCCGCCAGGGGATAGGTGAGCAGGAAGCACGCGTGGGAGAGCGCGAACTGGGCGGCGAACAGTGTCGGAAGGGGGTGGGGGCCGCCGGAGCGGCGCAGCAGGCGGCCGGTGGGGGTGAGGACGAGCGACGTACCCGCGCCGAGGAGGAGCCAGCACGCGAGCACCCCCAGCCACGCCGTGGCCCCGGCCGACGCGGACAGCGTGAGGGCGGCGCCCGCCAGCCCGAGGGCGAGGACGAACCCGGCGGGCAGCATCACCGTGCGGTCACCGGCCCTCTCCAGGACCCGGGGCAGCAGCAGGGCCACCGCCATCGACCCGGCGCCGAACGCGCCCAGCGCCAGTGCCACCGCCGACTGCTCCCGGCCCAGACCGTCCCGCACGATGACCACCGTGTTGACGAGGACGACGGCGGTCGCGGACGCCACGGCGAGGTTCATGGCCAGCAGGGCGCGGAGCCGGGGGACGCGCAGGAACGGGCCGACGCCCAGCGGCGAGCCGGTCCGGGCGGGTGCTCCGTCGCCGCGCGTACCGGGCAGGTGTGCCGCGAGGACCAGGACGGACGCGGCGAGGAACCCGGCCCCGGTGCCGAGGAACAGGGTGTCGTACCCCACCACGGTGAGGAGGGCGGCCGCGATGAGCGGACTGGCGAGGCTCTCCAGGTCGTAGGCGAGTCGGGACAGGGAGAGGGCCCGGGTGTAGTCGCCCTCGTCGGTCAGGACGTCGGGGATCGTGGCCTGGAAGACGGGGGTGAAGGCCGCCGAGGCCGTCTGGAGCAGCAGGATCAGCAGGTAGACCTGCCACACCTCGTCGACCAGAGGCAGCCCCAGGGCGCAGACCGCGCGCAGGGCGCTGGCGGTCGCCAGGAAGACGCGGCGGGGGAGCCGGGCGGCCACCGCTCCGACCAGCGGTGACACGCTGACGTAGGCCACCATCTTGATGGTCAGGGCGGTGCCCAGGACGGTTCCGGCGTCGGCGCCCGCGAGGTCGTAGGCGAGCAGGCCGAGGGCGACGGTCGCCAGGCCGGTGCCGAGCAGGGCGAGCACCTGGGCGGTGAACAGGCGGCGGTAGGTCGGATGGGTGAGGACGCGGAGCATGGGCGGGGCTCCCGGGGGTCGGCGACAGTACGGGAAAGTATACGTGCGCACTTGCGCACGTGTCACTCCTTCGACTGTCGTGCGTCCGAGGGCCCGCTGGTCGCTTCGGCGATGCCCGGTCGGCGAACCGGGGAGGGCGCCGTGGACGTCGTTCGCCGTGTGGGGAGTGCGTGTTCGCGGAACACGCCTAGACTGCGCGCATGCCCGATCGTGAGCCGCCCTCCGCCCCGAGCCTGTTCCACGCGCAGCCCCCGGGCCCCGAGCGGCTCACCGTGGCCGCCGACGTCTTCCGGATGCTCTCCGACCCCACGCGCCTGTGCCTGCTCTGGACGCTGGCCCAGGGCGAGGCCGACGTCGGCCAGCTCACCGAGGCGAGCGGAGCCTCGCGGACGGCGGTGTCACAGCACCTGGCCAAGCTCCGCCTCGCGGGCCTGGTGGAGGCGCGCCGCGAGTCCCGGCACTCGATCTACCGCATGCGCGACGGCCACCTGCGCCGACTCGTCCTGGAGGCGCTCAACCACGCCGACCACGTCGTCACCGGTGAGCCGCCGCACGAGTGACCCCGGCCCTGGCGGCGCGCCGGGGCGGCCGCGCGGTCGGCTACCCCCGGTACGGCGGGACGGGGCCGTGCGGCCACGGGTGTTGCTGACGCCGCCTCAGGTCGGCCTTGCGCGACAGGCGCGTGAGCAGGGTGACCAGGAAGATGATCAGGCCGGCGAAGAAGCCGACCATGGGGATGAGGATGCCCGAGACGACCCCCAGGCCGAGCCGGGCGTCCGCGCTCCGGACCACGTCGACGCCGCCCACCGCGTAGGGGGTGGTGGCGGAGCCGCCGCCCCAGACCATGCTCGCCGAGCAGGTGATGCGGTGGGTGCCGGGCTCGCGGGTGTCCAGTGTGGCGACGTACTCCCACTCCCCGTCGTCGGACTGGTACGAGTACCGGTCCGCCAGCAGTTCGAGGCTCTCGCCCGAGGGGGACCGGTGCTCACAGGGGACGACGTCGGTCGACCGGGCCGAGTAGAGCGCCCAGTCACGGGATTCGCCCTCACCGACCTCGAAGGTGGCGGACGACTCGCCGTCGAACTCCGCCTGGAAACCGGGGCTGGGGTTGGGGCGTTCGGGACTGGTGCCGAAGACCAGGATGCAGGTCCCCGCCGCCAGGCAGAGCACGAGAACGGAGGCGGCCACCCAGTACCAGAGCGTGCGCGGTCTGATCTCGGGTGCGGGGGTGTTCGGGGCCGCGGTGGCGCGGGGCGCGGGAGGCGGTACGTGAGGGGTGGACATGTGCCGAATTGTGTCATGGTGGTGTGACCGAAAGTGACCCGAGGGAAGCCGGTCCGCCGCCCCGCCGGTCCTCCGCGCGCGGTGACCGGCCTCGCGCCGGGGCCGGTCGGAGGAGTCACCCCTGGTACGGGGACCGGCCCCGCTCGCCGAGCAGGCGCCGCCTGTGCCGGTTGCGGCGCGCCGCCGTCACGATGAGGATCGGCGCCCCGACCAGCAGTCCGGTGAGCGGCGCACCGAGGATCGAGGCGAAGGCGCCCATGAGGTTGGCGAGGAAGGTCCGTTCGCCGTCCTGGATGTCGGTGACGCCGAAGGCGGTGTCCGCTCCGCCGTCGCACGCGAGCGCGTACTCACCGGCCCCGGCGGTCTCGGCGTCGCCCGCCAGCGCCCAGCTCTCCGACAGTGTGTCGACACTGTGGCTGTAGGGCGGGAAGCCGAACTCGCGCTCCTGGCCGTCGGGGAGGACCAGCACACAGGAGTACCCGTCGGCGTCCCACGGGCTGGCGTACAGCCCCAGCCTCCCGACCCCCTCGTCCAGGGTGAACGTGACCTCGCCCGAGCCCCGCAGCTCCGCCTCGAACTCCGGTGGCGCCAGCATCCGGACCATCATCACCGCGAAACCGGCGATCCCCACGAGAATCCCCAGGGTGATCACCCCCGTGCCGAGGACGTACCACACGCGGCGCGGGCGCAGCTCGCGCGGATCGACCAGCGGTCTTCTCAGTGGGTGTGCGGACATGTCCACTCCTCGTCTCGGTGCCTCCACGGTGGGACGGCGCGCCGCGCGCGGCGGTTCGGCCCGGCGCGTACCCGTCGGAGCGGTGGAGCGGAGGAGGCCGTGATCCCCACGTCCCGGTCCTTCACGGCGCGTCCGAACTCGTCCCCACCGTGCGAGAAGTCGTCCGTTCGGGCCCGGGTTCCCGTGGAACGCGTCGCCCCGAGCGCTCCGGTGACCGGCAGACCGGTCCCGCGCGTGTCCCCCACCCCTTGCCAAGCGCCCCGTGCGCGGTTTCACTCGGGGTGACGGGACGGGCCGCGGCCGCGGCGCGCTTCCCGTCCGGGTGAGGGGAGACAGCGGATGGCCGACGGGTGGATCGCCTGGTCACGGGGGGCCGACCCCGACTCCGTGCGCCGCGACGTGGCCGCGGCCCACGAGCGCTTCACCGACTCCGGGCAGGTCGGTGACCGGGTCCGCGCCGTCGTCGGCGACTCCTGGCGGCGCAGTGTCCGGCACGGCGTCGACCCCGACCGGACGACCCCCCGCGTGGAGCTCACCGGCCACGCCCTGCACGACCACCGCGCCGCCCACCCCCTCGCCCCCGTCATGCCCTTCCTGCGCCGACTCCTCGTGGACGCCGCCCCCGGCCCCCAGATCGTCGCGGTCGGGGACGCCTCCGGCCGACTCCTGTGGGTCGAGGGAGACCACCGGCTGCGTGACAGCGCCGAGGCCATGTGCTTCGTCGAGGGCGCCAACTGGCACGAGCGGTCGGCGGGGACCAACGCGCCCGGCGTCGCGCTCACCCTCGACCACGAGGTCCAGGTCTTCGCCGGCGAGCACTTCGCCCGGGGCGTGCACCGATGGAGCTGTTCGGCGGCGCCCCTGCACGATCCCGACACCGGCGCGCTGCTCGGCGTCCTCGACCTCACCGGGGAGGACCACGTCGCCTCGCCGCACGCGTTGGCCCTGGTCCGCACCGCCGCGGCGGCGGCCGAGGCGGAGCTGCGCGCGCTGCGCCTCGTCGGCCGGGTTCCCCCGCCGTGCCCGGACTCCGGCGCCCCGCTCCCCGGCCGCGCCCGCCTGAGCGTCCTCGGCCGTGACGGCGCCGGACTCGCCCTCGACGGGCGGACCGTCGCGCTCAGCCTCCGCCACGCCGAGATCCTGCTGCTGCTCTCCCGCTGTCCCGGCGGCCTGACCGGCGCCGCACTGGGCGCACGCCTGCACGAACGCGACGCCGCCCCGGTCACCGTCCGCGCCGAACTGGCGCGGCTGCGGCGCCTGCTCGGCCCGGGGTTGCTGGACTCCCGCCCCTACCGCCTGCGCCGCCCGGTGGGGACCGACGTCGACGACGTGCGCCGCCACCTCGCCGCCGGGGACCACCGAAGCGCCCTGGACGCCTACCCCGGCCCCGTCCTGCCGCGCTCCGAGGCGCCGGGCGTGGTGGAGGTTCGCGAGGCCCTCCAAGCCGAGGTGTGCGCGGTCCTGACCGACCACGCCTCCCCCGACGTGCTGCTGGACTGGGCGGAGCGCCCGGGGTGGCGCGACGACCCCCGGGCCGTGGCGGCGGCGCTCGGCGCGGCCCCTCCCGGCACTCCGAGGCACGCGGCCCTGCGCGGGCGGCTCCTCTGGCTCGGCCGCTGACCCGCCGCGCCCTCCGACCGCGCCTCCCCCTCCGGCCACACCGGCGCAACGTACTCGCAACGTCGAGGTGACTAGCGTCACGTCCCGCAGCGGCGGCGCCGGGACCGGACATCGGCGCCGACGGAGACGAGGAGGCAGACATGACGATCTACACACCCCCCGGTGAGCCCGGCAGTGTCGTGGAGTACGCCCCGCGCTACGAGAACTGGATCGGAGGGGAGTGGGTCCGCCCCGTGAAGGGGCGCTACTTCGAGAACCCCACCCCGGTCACCGGCCGGACCTTCACCGAGATCGCCCGCAGCGGCGCCGAGGACGTCGAACTCGCCCTCGACGCCGCCCACGGCGCCGCGCCCGCCTGGGGCCGCACCTCCGCCGCCGAGCGCGCGCTCGTGCTCAACCGGATCGCCGACCGGATCGAGGAGAACCTGGAGCGGCTCGCCGTCGCCGAGTCCTGGGAGAACGGCAAGCCGGTCCGTGAGTGCCTGGCCGCCGACCTCCCGCTGGCGGTGGACCACTTCCGCTACTTCGCCGGGGCCATCCGCGCCCAGGAGGGGCACACCTCCCAGATCGACGAGGACACCGTCGCCTACCACTTCCAGGAGCCGCTGGGCGTGGTCGGCCAGATCATCCCCTGGAACTTCCCCCTGCTCATGGCCACCTGGAAGCTGGCCCCCGCCCTGGCCGCCGGGAACGCCGTCGTGCTCAAGCCGGCCGAGCAGACCCCGGCGTCGATCCTCCTGCTCGTCGAGCTCATCGCCGACCTGCTGCCGCCCGGCGTGGTCAACGTCGTCAACGGCTTCGGCGCCGAGGCGGGCCGCCCGCTCGCCTCCAGCCCCCGTGTGCGCAAGGTCGCCTTCACCGGGGAGACCACCACCGGGCGCCTCATCATGCAGTACGCGTCGGAGAACCTCATCCCGGTCACCCTGGAACTGGGCGGCAAGAGCCCGAACCTCTTCTTCGCCGACGTCGCCGACCGCGCGGACGCCTTCTACGACAAGGCCCTGGAGGGGTTCACCCTCTTCGCGCTCAACCAGGGTGAGGTGTGCACCTGCCCGTCCCGGGCGCTCGTCCAGGGGTCCGTCTACGACCGCTTCCTCGGTGACGCGCTGGAGCGGGTCGGCGCCATCGTCCAGGGGAACCCGCTCGACACCGGGACCATGGTCGGAGCTCAGGCCAGCAACGACCAGCTGGAGAAGATCCTGTCCTACATCGACATCGGGGTCCAGGAGGGCGCCAAGGTGCTCGCCGGGGGCGGGCGCGCCGACCTCGGCGGTGACCTGTCCGGCGGCTACTACGTCGAGCCGACGGTCTTCGAGGGGCGCAACGACATGCGGATCTTCCAGGAGGAGATCTTCGGCCCCGTGGTGTCGGTGACCCGGTTCGACGACTACGCCGACGCGATCAAGACCGCCAACGACACCCTGTACGGGCTCGGCGCGGGCGTGTGGTCGCGCGACGGCAACACCGCCTACCGGGCGGGCCGGGACATCCAGGCCGGACGCGTGTGGGTGAACAACTACCACGCCTACCCCGCGCACGCGGCCTTCGGCGGCTACAAGCAGTCGGGGATCGGCCGGGAGAACCACCGGATGATGCTCGACCACTACCAGCAGACGAAGAACCTGCTGGTGAGCTACTCCGACTCGGCACTGGGGCTGTTCTGATGCCCCTCCCCGCGGACGGTGCGGGGGCGGAGCGGGTGGCGGTCACCGACGAGGCCGCCGCCCTGCTCCGCGACCTGCGCGCCGAGCACGGACCGCTCATGTTCCACCAGTCCGGAGGATGCTGCGACGGGAGCTCGCCGATGTGCTATCCGGCGGGGGAGTTCCGCACCGGCGCGTCGGACGTCCACCTGGGCGACCTGGAGGTCGGCGGGCCCGAACCGGTTCCGGTGTGGATGTCCCGCGCCCAGTTCGAGCTGTGGCGGCACACCCACCTGACGATCGACGTCGTCCCGGGGCGCGGGGCGGGGTTCTCCCTGGAGGCGCCGACCGGGCGGCGCTTCCTCATCCGCTCGCGGCTCATGACCGACGAGGAGGCCGAACGGCTGGCGTGAGCCGGTCACGTCCTCAGGACCGGTCACCCCAGGGGGTTACCGTTCGGGCGCCGGCAGGGTGCTTATGGATAGGGCTGCGCCGTAGGCGTCCGTTGAGGGTGGTGGCGGGCGACGGGCGGGCGAGGCGAGCCGCGTAGCGAGGAACGAGTGATAGGCGCAGCCGAGGATGAAGCATCCCTGCCTCTTCGGGCGCCCGAACACGGGCCAAAGCGAAGCGGAAGCCCAGAAAAGGCACAGACTCAGACCCGGCGGTCCCCCGCCCCGGCGGGGGGACCGCCGCCCCGCCGCTCGGTGATCCGCTCGGCCAGCTCGTCGGTCACCAGCAGGTCGTCGCGGATCCGTCCGGTCCGGTAGGCCACCCGGGCGGCGATGTGCCCCGCCACCGGCACCGTCAGCACCTGGAAGATCCCCACCAGGATCAGCGTGCCCGTGTTGAACACACCGGTCTCCTGCGGGGCGATGCGCAGACCGATCCCGACGAGGACGAGGAGCAGCCCGAGCACCTGGGGCTTGGCCGCCGCGTGCATCCGGGACAGCAGGTCGGGGAAGCGGACCAGACCGACCCCCGCCACCAGGGACAGCGCCGCCCCGGCCAGCAGGCACAGCACCGCGATCCAGTCCAGGACCGCGACCAGTGGTTCGCTCACGCGTTCCTCCCCTTCCCACCGGTGTCCGCCGTGCCTCCGGCGCCTCCCGGTCCCCCGGCGATGGAGTCCCCGGGGTGCTCGCCCAGGTGTCGGCGGGCCACGAACTTGGAGACGCTGACCGAGCTCACGAACCCGATCAACGACAGCACCAGCAGGATCGGCAGCACCGACGGGTCGCGGTTGAACGCCGCGTAGGCGCCGATGCCGGTGAGCGCCGAGGCCACGAGCACGTCGACGGACAGCGCCCGGTCCAGGATGCTGGGACCCAGCATCAGCCGTGCCGTGCCGAGCAGGGCGGCCAGCCCGAGCAGCACGGCGATGGCGATCCACAGAGCGGTCACGCGTCCTCCCTCCCGGCCGCCGTCGCGGCCTCCAGATCGGTGATGTCCCGACCAGTGCCGAAGGCACGCACGATGCGCTCCTCCAGCCGCAGCGTCCCCCGGCGGGCCCGCTCGGTCCCCTCGTCGTCGACCGCGCCGAGGACGTGCACGTACAGCATCCGGTTCGGCTGCTCGACCTCCACGACCACGCTTCCGGGGATCACGGTCAGGATGATCGACGTGAACACGAGCATGAGGTCCGAGTCGGTGCGTAGCCGCACCGCGATCACGGAGCTGCGCACCGGCGGGCCGGGGGCGAACACGTACCGCGTGACCTGGAGGCTGGCCACGACCATCTCCGAAACGACGAACACCAGCAGCCTCAGCGCGCCCAGCGGACGCAGCCGCAGTCCTGGACCGATCGGCGGCAGCGGGAACACCACCGTGACCAGTACCGACACGCCGAATCCCAGCACCGCCAGGCCCAGTGACTCCTCCCGCCACCGGAAGCCGTTGAACAGCAGCATCCACACCAGGGTCATGCCGAGCGCCACGGGCAGCTGCACCTTGCCCAACCGGCGGCGCAGCGCCCGCAGGGCCCGGCCGCCGCCGGCCGCGGCTCCGCCCCGTCGACGCGGTTCCTCCACTGTCATCGGCTGCCTCCCAGCACGGCGTGGATGTACGGAGTGCGCTCGATCAGCTCCATCGCGGTGTCCGAGGAGTAGGCGATGAGCGGACCCGCGAACACGGTCAGGGCCAGCCCCATGGCGACCAGCGCCATCGTGGCGCCGACCATGCTCCGGGGCAGGACCACCGACGTGACCACCCGCGTCGCGGCCCGGGTCGCGGTGTCCTCCAGGCGGGACGAGGGACCGACCGCCTCCTCCGGGCCGAGGGCCGCGGTGGACGTGTCGCCGCCCCCCTCCTCCTCGCTCTCCTCCAGGACCGTGCCCGGTTCGGCGACCACGCCCTCGGCGGGCGCCCGCCAGAACGCGTAGTTCCACACCCGCGCCATGACGTACAGCGTGAGCAGACTGGTCACCACCGATGCCACGACCAGCGCGTACGCCATCGGCGTCCCGGCCTGCACACCGGCCTGGAGCAGGCCGAGCTTGCCGAGGAACCCGGACAGCGGCGGGATGCCGCCCAGGTTCATCGCCGGGATGAAGAACAGCACCGCCAGCACCGGAGCGATCCGCCCCAGCCCGCCCAGGTCGTCCAGCGACGTGGACCCGCCGCGCCGTTCGATCAGCCCCGTGATGAGGAACAGCGTCGTCTGCACGGTGATGTGGTGGGCGACGTAGAACACCGCGCCGGAGAGCCCCAACTCGTTGCCGATCGCCACCCCGAACAGCATGAACCCGATATGACTGACCAGCGTGAAGGACAACAGGCGCTTGATGTCGTTCTGGGCCACCGCGCCCAGCGCGCCCATGATCATGGTGGCCAGGGCGACCCACAGCAGGAGAGTGTCGATCTGCGTCCCGGGGAACATCAGGGTCTGCGCGCGGATGATCGCGTACACACCCACCTTGGTCAGCAGGCCCGCGAACACCGCGGTGACCGGGACGGGCGCGGTCGGGTAGGAGTCGGGCAGCCACGCCGACAGCGGGAACACGGCGGCCTTGATGCCGAAGGCGACGACCAGGATGACCTCCAGCACGAGCCGCAGCTCGGTGGAGACGTCCCACAGCCGCTCGGCCAGCAGTGCCATGTTCACCGTCCCGGTCGCCGCGAAGACGAGCCCGATCGCGATGAGGAACAGCACCGAGGACAGCAGCGACACCACCACGTAGATGGCGCCCGCGCGCATGCGCGGCTGGGTCCCGCCCAGGGTCAGCAGGACGTAGCTGGCGGTCAGCAGGATCTCGAAGCCGACGTAGAGGTTGAACAGGTCACCGGCCAGGAAGGCGTTGGAGACCCCGGCGACCAGGATCAGATAGGTCGGCTGGTACACCGACAGCGGCGCCACCTCGGCCTTGCCCGCCATGCCCTGCCCGATGGAGTACACGAGCACGGCCAGCGTGATGGCCGCGGACACGGTCACGAACAGGGCCGCCAGCCGGTCGGCCACCAGGGTGATCCCGAGGGGAGCCTCCCAGCCGCCGAGTTGGACCGCCAGCGGCCCGAGGGTGTCGGCGCCGACCATGAGCGCGAACCCGATCAGGAGCACCGCCGTGAGCGCGGCGACGCTGACCCACTGCTGGAACCGGGGCCAGCGGGTACCGAGCGCGAGCTTGACCCCGGCGGCGAACAGCGGAAGGACCACCGGCAGCGGGACGAGGTGGTGCACGCTCGAGGCGAAGAGGGTTCCGTCGTTCATCAGTCGTTCCCCTGCAACTCGCTGTCCTCGGCGCGGGCCAGGCGTTCGCGCTCGGCTCGCATGGTCTGGCGCATCCGCCGCCGCTGGGCGCGGACCCGGCGCCGCAGTTCCCGCCACAGCTCGCGCTCGGCGGCCCGGTCGGCGCGGCGGTGCTCCCGCAGCTTCCTGCGGCCCCGGCGGATGCGCCCGCGCAGTTCGGCCACCTGCTCGACCATCGTCTGCGTGCGGTCGGTCAACCGCCGCACGGTCTCCTGGGAGTGCTCGTCGGCGCCGCTCTCCTCGGCGTCGACCTCGAACCGGGCGAGTTCGGCCTGCGCGGCGGCGATCTCCGCCTTGATCCGCGCCTGCTCGGCCAGCTCCTGGGCGTCGGCGGCCGCGATGGTCGCCTGGAGCTCGGCCCGCTGGGCGCGGATGTCGGCGCGCAGACGGCGGCGTTCGCGGCGGAACCGCCTGCGGACGGCGCGGATGCCCTCGCCCCGGACGATCCGGAGGTCCTCGGCGTCGTCCTGGACCTCGTCGTTGCCCTCCAGCTGCCAGCTCCGGTAGGCCATGGCCAGCAGGAACGCGGTGATGCCGAGGGTGATGACGATGGCGGTCAGGATCATCGCCTGCGGGAGGGGGTCGGCCATCTCGTCCGGGTCGGTGAGCCAGAGGATCGGCGGGCCCCCGGCCGCGCCGCCCGCGGCGAGGATCATCAGGTTGACGCCGTTGCTGAGCACGACGAACCCGAGGAGGACGCGGGTCAGGCTGCGCTCCAGGAGGAGGACGACGCCCACCGCGACCAGGACGCCGACGACGAGGACGAGGACGAGACTGGGGGTGTCGTTCACGACGTGACCTCCTCGGCCGGGGACTCGGCCCCGCGTCGGGCGGCCTCCGCGGTGTGCGCGGCGTCCCGTTCGATCTGTTCGTCGATACGAGCGCCGAGACTGCGGAGGATGTCCAGGATCAGGCCGATGACCAGCAGGTACACGCCGGTGTCGAACACCAGGCTCGTGGTCAGGTGCAGGTGGCCCAGGAACGGGACGTGCACGTCCAGGGAACCGCCGGACAGGATGTCGTCGCCGAACAGCGGCCCGGCCAGGGCCATCCCGGTCGACAGGGCCAGCCCCGCGCCGATGAGGGCGCCGGGCTGCACCCAGGCGGTGGCGTACAGCTCGAACCGGCCGCCGGCCAGGTAGCGGACGATGAGCGCGAGCCCGGCCACGATGCCCCCGGCGAAACCGCCGCCGATCGCGGAGTGTCCGGTGAGCAGCAGGTACACGGAGATCACCATGATCACCGGGAAGAGGAAGCGCGAGATCACCTCGAAGATGACCGACCGCCGCTCCGTGGGCAGGGCCTCGGCGCCGGTCAGCCACGTCCACGTGGCGGCGGGCCGGATGTGCGCCTCGCGCGGCGCGGTGCGCAGCCCGCCCAGGTCGATGGACTCACTCCCGACCGGAGGGGCGTGCGGCGCGGTGTGCGAGACGGGGCGGAGCCCGTGGGGGCCGCCGCGCGGCTGGGCGCGCCGGCGCACGAACATCAGGCTGGCCACGCCCGCCGCGGCAGCGCCGAGGACGGAGATCTCGCCCATGGTGTCCCAGGCGCGCACGTCGACGAGCAGGACGGAGACGATGTTCTCCCCGCCGGCCTCGTGGGCGGCGCCGACGAAGCCGGGTGAGACGGACTCGTCCTGGCGTCCGGCGAGGGCGAAGTAGGTCATGCTCGCCACGAGCGCCCCGGTGGCCGCACCGATCACCAGGTTCCACATGCGGCGGCCGCGCAGGGCCGGGGTGGAGAACCGGGCGGGCAGGCGGCGCAGGACCAGGACGAAGACGACCAGGCTCACGGTCTCCACGAGGAACTGCGTGAGCGCGAGGTCGGGCGCGCCCTGGAGGAAGAACAGCACCGCGCACCCGTAGCCGGTCATCCCGACGAGGACGACCGCGAACAGGCGGCGCCGGACGAACAGGACGAACAGGCAGGTGAGGATGATGATCACGGTCGGAATCACCTGCACGGGGGTGTCCCACACCCGCACGGGCGGGGCGGGCAGGTCCCACAGGCGGCCGGTGAGGATCGGCCAGCCCGACACGGCCACCACGGTGACCAGGATCGTGCCGAGGTAGACGGGCAGCGAACCGCGCTGCGTCCCCCCGGTGAGCTGGAGGGCGACGTTCTCCAGGGTGGCGAGCATCCGCCGGTAGATCCGGTCGGGGTCCACGAACGCCGTGCGCACGCCCAGCCGCACCACCCGGTGGCGCAGGAGGAAGAGCACGTAGCCCAGGGCCAGGCAGAGGGCGGACAGCAGGAGCGGGAACTCGAACCCGTGCCACAGGAGCAGGTGGGTGGTCTCGGCGCCGGGCGTCAGGGGGACGGTGTCGGCGTAGGCGGCCAGGAGCGGGTCGAGCAGACCGGAGAACGGGCCGCCGAGCAGGCCGAGCAGGCCGAGGATCACGGCGGGCGCCAGGAACAGCGGCCCGGGCGCGTGGACGGGGGTGCCGGGGACGTTCTCCTTCACCGCGAAGGCGCCCCACAGGAAGCGCAGGCTGTAGGCGACGGTGAGGGTGGACCCGGCGACCAGGCCGACGAGCACGGCGGCGTCGATCGCTCCGCCCCCGGTGAAGGCGCCGAAGGCCAGTTCCTTGGCGGCGAAGCCGACGGCGGGCGGCAGACCCGCCATCGAGACGAGGGCGAGGAGCGCGGTCCAGAACGTGCCGGGCATCGCCGTGCGCAGACCCGAGAGCTCACGCAGATCGCGGGTGCCGGTGGCGTGGTCGATGATCCCGACCACGAGGAACAGCGCGGCCTTGAACAGGGAGTGCGCGACGAGCATCGAGACGCCGGCGAGCGCCGCGGCCCGCGTCCCGGCTCCGAGGAGGGCGACGAGGAAGCCGAGCTGGCTGATGGTGCCGTAGGCCAGGACGAGTTTCAGGTCGAACTGGCGCAGCGCCTTCCACCCCCCGAGCAGCATGGTGAGCACGCCGAAGGCCAGGGCCATGGACTGCCAGACGGCGGCGTCGTGGAAGGCGGGGGTGAGGCGGGCGGTGAGGTAGACGCCGGCCTTGACCATCGCCGCGGCGTGCAGGTAGCCGGAGACCGGTGTGGGCGCGCGCATGGCGGCGGGCAGCCACAGGCTGAAGGGGGTCAGGGCCGACTTGGACATGGCGCCGATCATGATGAGCGCCAGGGCGATGTTGAGGGCGGTGCCGCCGGGCGGCGGGTCGGCGACGATCTCGGAGATGACGAAGGTGCCCGCCGCCCGACCCAGCATGATCAGGCCGACGAACATGGTCAGCCCGCCCGCGGTGGTGACCGTCAGCGCGGTCATGGCGGCGCGGCGGCTCTCCTTCTGCTCGGTGCTGTGCCCGATGAGCAGGTAGGAGAAGACGGTGGTCAGCTCCCAGTACACGAAGAGCTGGATGAGGTCGTCGGCCAGGACCAGGCCGAGCATGGCGGCGGCGAAGGCGGTGAACACGCCCGCGAACCGGCCGAGCCCGGGTTCGGAGTCCTCGAAGTAGCGGGAGCAGTAGACGAGGATGAGCGCGCCGACACCGGCGGCGATGAGCGTCATCACCAGTCCGAGCGCGTCCATGTACAGGCCCAGCCGCAGCGAGAACTGCGGCGCCCACGCGACCGACGTCGAGAGCGCGTCGCCGCGCGTGATCGCGGGGGCCTGGAGGAGGGCCCAGACGGTGGCGGCGCCGGGGACGGCGGCGAGCGCGATGAACGCGCTTCGGCCCCATCGCCGTACGAGCAGGGGGGCGAGCGCCGCAGCGATGAAGTGTGCGACGAGCACGGTGGTCAATGCGTCCCTCCCGGATGGGTCCGGGCCCGCTTGCATCCGGAGCGGACACCCGCCCCGGGGCCGGGGCGACGATTCCGCGGGCGGAGGTGTCGGTTCGGCCTCGGCGGGGCATGGATCATCGTGAAATTGCGTACCTTGGCTATCTAATAGCTAGACTACACAATAATCAAACCGCCGCGCGCGTCCAGGTGTGTGGCCCGCGCCCAGTCAGCGAGGATCGTTTCGTGTCTGACGAGACAGCCGAACCCGGAGTCGAGCCGCCCGACTCCGAAGCACGTGACGCCGAGCCGCCCGACGCCGGACTCGACGAGTTCCAGCGCGCTTGGACCGAACTGATCAACGCCGCGATACACGCCCGTTCCCGCAGCGGCCAGGGACACGAGGAGCTCACGCTGACGCAGGCGCTCCTGATGGAGGCCGTACGCGGCATGGACGAGCCGAGCGTCGGCGCGGTCGCCCGGGTCGTCGGCGTGTCGTCCCCCTCCGCCACTCGCATGATCCAACAGCTCGAGCGCAAGGGCATGATGGCGCGCCGTCGGTCCGAGCGGGACGAGCGCAGCACGGTGGTGCACATCACCGAGGAGGGTGAGCGGATCCTCTCCGTCCGTCGGAGTGCGCTGGAGCTCAAGCAGCGCAAGATGTACGACGCGATCCGGCCGTCGCTGCGGCCGCACGTGGTCACCATCCTGCGCGACCTGCGCGAGGCCCTCGACGACGTGTGAACCCGCCCCGCGGCGCACGATGCCGTGGAGCGGATCACGGGGTCCTGGCCAGGATGTTTCCCCACGTGCCGCCCAGGGTCTGCCGTGGGCAGATCTGCCCCGGGCCGAAACGGTGGAAGTCCCCGGGCGCGCCGCCGCAGGGTGGAACCACCGGCCGGGCGGACGAACGCTCCGCCGACCGGTGGAGGAGAGTTCCATGCTGACCCACGAACGGCCCGTCGCCGAACAGGACGCCGCGGGTGGCGCCTTCGACGACCAGTTGGCCGCCCGCCTGCTGCGCAGCCGCATCGTGCTGCTGGGCACACAGGTGGACGAGACCAGCGCCAACCGGGTGTGCGCCCAGATGCTGCTGCTGGCCGACGAGGACCCCCGGCGTGACATCACCCTCGCGATCAACAGCCCCGGCGGCTCCGTTTACGCGGGAATGGCCGTCTACGACACGATGCGGTTCATCCCCAACGACGTGTCCACGCTGGTGATGGGGTTCGCCGCCAGCATGGGCCAGTTCCTGGCCTGTGCCGGGACGGCGGGCAAGCGCTACAGCCTGCCGCACGCGCGGATCATGATGCACCAGCCCTCGGGCGGGCTCGGCGGGACCGCCGCCGACATCGCCATCCAGGCGGAGAACCTCGCGCACACGAAGCGGACCATGGTTCGGCTCATCGCCGAGCACACCGGTCAGAGTGAGGAGACCGTCGCCGAGGACCAGCACCGCGACGCGTGGTTCACCGCCCAGGAGGCCAAGGACTACGGCTTCGTGGACCACGTGGTGACGTCGGTGTCGGAGTTGTCGGGATCCGGGTTCCGCCTCGGGACCGCGGCGCCCGGGTTCGCGAACCGGATCGGGGGAGAGGACAAGTGAGCGGACGTTACACCGTGCCGATGGTCGTGGAGCGCACTCCCCGGGGCGAGCGGTCCTCCGACGTGTTCAGCCGACTGCTGTCGGAGCGGATCATCTTCCTGGGGACGCCGATCGACGACGACGTCGCCAACGTGGTCATGGCGCAGATGCTGCACCTGGACTACGAGTCGAGCGAGACCGACATCCAGCTGTACGTCAACTCGCCGGGCGGATCGTTCACGGCGCTGACCGCCATCTACGACACCATGCGGTTCGTGCGGGCCGACGTCGCCACGGTGTGCATGGGCCAGGCGGCCTCGGCCGCGGCCGTGCTGCTCGCGGCGGGAACGGCGGGCAAGCGGATGGCGCTGGAGCACGCGCGGGTGCTGCTGCACCAGCCGTCGACCGAGGGGCAGGGGGTCGCCGCCGACCTGGAGATCCAGGCGGAGGAGATCCTGCGCGTGCGTTCGCAGGTCGAGACGATCCTGTCCCGGCACACCGGACAGACGGTGGAGCGGCTGCGGGCCGACACCGACCGGGACAGGATCTTCACCGCCGGACAGGCCAGGGACTACGGACTGGTGGACGGGATCGTCACCACCCGCGAACTGTCGAGCGGGGCACGCCAGGCCGCGTGAGAGGGCCGGGGCCGCGGTACCGTCCGATCCCCGCCGGGCCGGACCCCTCTGGCCCGGCGGGATCGGACTCTTCCGACACGCCGCCGGGGGAGGGGGAGCTACATGGGCGCACTCTCGCGGGCACGGGAACGCCCGGAGGCGGGCGACGTTTCCGTGGCGATGAACGATTTTCGCGACTCGACCGACGCCCCGTCCCCCACGGACCCGGCCTCCTTCGTCGCGGACCGGGCGCGGATCATGGGCTTCGACCGGTCGGCCGAGGCGGGCCGGGGCCTCGCCGCCCGGCCCGACGGCCCGGCCGCGGTGCACGGCGACCGTTTCCGCTGATCCGGAGGCGGTGCCGCTCAGGCGGCCAGGGACATGACCTGAGCCCCGTGCGCGGGCGCGGGAACGGCGGTCGCGCCGGCCCGACGGAAGTCGCCCAGGCCGGTGCCGGTCCGGAACGGGGTCGTCAGGACGGTGCTCTGGTACAGCTCGGCGAGGACGTCGGTGAGGCTCAGGCCCAGGGAGCGGTACACCGCGGCGAGTACCTCGGAGGAGGCCTCCTTGCGGCCCCGTTCGATCTCCGACAGGTAGGGGAGCGAGACCTGGGCGTCCTCGGCGACGTCCCGGAGCGTTCGCCCCTGCTCGGTCCGAGTGCGTCGCAGCAGGTCGCCGATGAGGTCGCGCATGAGCGGCTCACCGCGCTCCGCGGGCTCCCCACGCGTCTCCGGTCGGGGACCCCGGCGGGCCTCGTCCAGGGAGCGAAGGACGGTGTCGGTCATCGGTGCCTCCCGGGGGCGTGCGGCGCTGCTCCGACTCCGAGCGTACGCCGCGCGCGCGGGGCGGGGGAGGGGCCGGGCGCGCTTCTGCCGACGGCAGAAGGGGACACGCCGGACACGGGCTGGATCCGGCCACGCGCGGCCCACGCCTCGGGCAAGGTCCCGCCAAGGGTTGCCCCCGTCGGCGTGCGCGCGGTGTCCATCGGCTGACCAGTGGGAACGAGGGTAAGGGCGTCGACCAGGGAGGGACCCGTGGAGATCACCGGAATCATCAGCGCGATCGTCGTCGGTCTGATCATCGGTGCGTTGGGCCGACTCGTCGTCCCCGGCAAGCAGCACCTGCCGATATGGCTGACCCTGCTCCTGGGCATCGTGGCCGCCTTCGTCGGCGGTTTCCTCGCCAACCTCATCTCGTCCATGTGGTGGTGGGTGCTGATCGTCCAGGTGCTGGTCGCGGCCGTCATCGTCTACCTGGCCGACGGCATGTACGCCAGGAAACCCGGGGGAGCCGCCTGAGCGGCCGCCTCGTCCGACGCTTTTCGAGGCCACCGGCGCCGCGCCGGTGGCCTCGCCGTGTGCTCCGACGGCGGTGACGGGAAAACGGTTCTCGAAGGCCACCACCCGAACCCGTGCGCATGAGTCGTGTTCCGGCGCCTCACCCCCTGGTTCCGAGGGCTGCCTCCTCGCGGGGTGCGCCCTCCCGGTGGCCCGCGCTCCGAGCCGGGCCGCCCCGAGGCGCGACGACCTGGACGACGGACACCGCCGCCACCGCGATCAGGGCCCCGGCCAGCTGGACCGGGGTCAGGGCCTCGCCGAGGACCGCCCAGCCCAGGACCGTCGCGGCCAACGGGCTGCCGAAGGACAGGAAGGACACGGTCACCGCGGGCAGGCGGTCGAGGCCGCGTAGCCACAGGGAGTAGGCCAACAGGGCGCCGACCAGACTGAGGTAGGCGAACCCGGTGAGGTTGGGCCCGGTGATCTGGGTGGGCAGCCCCTCCACGACCAGGGTGGCCGGTGCCAGGAGGAGTCCGGCCGCGGTGAGCTGCCATCCGGTCATCGCCAGGACGCCCACCCCCTGGGGACGCCCCCAGTGCTTGGTGAGCACGATCCCGGTCGCCATGCAGGCGGCGGCCGCGATCCCGGCCAGGACACCCCACGGATTCAGCTCCGCCTCCGGTCCGACGACGAGCAGGCCCACGCCGACGACGCCCAGCACGCAGGCCAGAACGTGGACCGGCCTGACACGGTTGCCGAGGACCAGTGCGGCCAGGACGAGCACCAGCATCGGCTGGACGGACATGACCAGGGCCGCGACGCCGCCGGGCAGGAGGTAGGCGGCGACGAAGAGCAGGTAGAAGAAGACGCCCATGTTGAGCGCGCCGAGGATGAGGACGCGCCACCACCACACACCGCGCGGCAGGACGCGGCAGACGGCGAGGAGGACCAGTCCGGCGGGCAGGGAGCGCATGGCGGCGGCCAGCAGCGGGCGGTCGGGCGGCAGGAGTTCGGTGGTGACGATGTACGTACTGCCCCACACCACCGGGGCGGTCAGCGTGAGTAGGGAGTCGAGGGCGACGCGACCGCGGGTCATCGGGAGGTTCCGGAGGCGAGGAGTTCGGTGGGGAGGTCGTCGGGCAGGGGGGCCGGCCGGAGGCGGCGGACGCCGCGCCGGGGCCCGACCGCCTCGGTGACAGGGGGTCGTGCTCTCATTTCCATAGCGAACCTTTCGATAACGAACCTTTCGATGTCGAAATATTAGGTCGCGAGAGTCCGTCGGGTCAAGCGAGCGGGGCTATGATCGCCGGATGAACGACGCCGTCGACGTTTTCCTCAGCCAGTGGGCACGCGAACGCCCCGACCTGGACGTGTCCTCCATGGGGATCATCGGCCGGATGGGCCGTGCGACGCCGCTGCTCTGGCGCTCCGTCGAGAGGTTCCTCGCCGAGGAGGGCCTGGAGCGGTGGGAGTTCGACGTACTGGCCACGCTCCGCCGGTCGGGCGAGCCCTACTCCCTGACGCCCAAGGAGCTGGTGGCCATGACGATGGTGAGCGGTGCGGCGATGACCAACCGCGTGGACCGGCTGGCCTCCCGGGGGTTCGTGACGCGGCAGGTCGACCCGACGAACCGGCGGAGGACGCTGGTGACACTCGCTCCGGAGGGGCTGGAGATCGTCGACCGGGTGGTGGGCGGACACGTGGCCAACCAGGAGCGGCTCCTGGAGGTGCTGGACGAGGGGGAGCGCGACCAGCTCGCCGTGCTGCTGCGCAAGCTCCTGGTGTCCCTGGGAGACACCCTCGACTAGGCGGTGTTCCTCGGGTCCCCCCGGCACACACGGTCCGGGCGGGGGAGACCGTCGTCCCCACCCGCCCGGAGGCGATCGTCGGCCGCCGGACCTACGGGGCCAGCGGGACCACGGAGGCGAAGGGTGCGTGCGTGGTCAGGCGCTGGGCGATCCCCTCGCGGACCATCCCCTTGGCGGTGGCCACGGCCGAGCCCACCTCGGCTCCCTTGGCCAGTTCGGCGGTGATGGCCGCGGCGAACGTGCAGCCCGCACCGCTCACCCGTTCGTCGCCGATCTTCGGCGCGCGCAGGACCGTGACCTCCTCGCCGTCGAAGTACACATCCACCGCGTCCGGGCCGGGCAGCTCCACACCGCCCTTGGCGACGACGTGGGTGGGACCGAGCGCGTGGATGCGCCGCGCCGCCTCGACCAGGTCGTCCACCGTGTCGATCCGGTCCATGCCCGCCAGGGCGCGCGCCTCGAAGTGGTTCGGCGTGATGACCGTGGCCAGGGGCAGGACCTTCTCGGTGAGCGCCTTGTCGGTGTCCAGAGCCGCGCCGGGCTCCTGGCCCTTGCAGATCAGCACCGGGTCGAGCACCACGTGGCGCCACGGGCGGGCGGCCAGGGAGCGGGAGACCACGTCGATGGTGTCGGGGGTGCCGAGCATCCCGACCTTCACCACGTCCAGGTCGTGGCAGGAGGTCGCCGCCTCGATCTGGTCGGCGATGACGCCCGGTTCGACGGGGACGAAGCGGTGGCCCCACCCGTTCCCGGGGTCGAAGGAGACGATGCAGGTGATCGTCCCCACCCCGTAGACGCCCAGCTCCTGGAAGGCCTTGAGGTCGGCCTGGATCCCAGCGCCGCCGGTGGCCTCCGACCCTGCGATCACGTACGCGCGGTTGGTCATCTGCGCGCACCCTCCTGTCTCGATGTGCCGTTGGCTGTGTCGGGGGCGTACGGCTCCCCGAACCGCGCATATTGCATCACAGGTGCACGCGTCGGTTGGATTCGCGCCTACGGGTCCGCCAGCAGGGCGTCGGTGGCGTCGTATCCGTGGTCGTAGGCGCCGTCCACGGTGTTCTCACCGGTGGTCGTCTCCCCCGCGAAGTACAGGACCCCCGCCACCGGTGCGGCCAGCGCGGCCGGGGCGTCGTGGGCACCCGGCGGGACGTGGAGGTAGGCGCCCCGGCTGTACGGGTCGGCGGACCAGTCGTGATCGGTCCGCCGGGCCGGCCGCAGCCCCCGGTCCCCCACGGCCCGGCGTAGGGCGTCCAGCCCGGTGTCCAGCCGCCGCTCCCGGCCCATGGCGAGGAGTTCCCTGGCGAGGTCACCGGCGGCCCACACAGTGACGACCTCCGGTTCTCCGGCGGTCACACGGGAGAAGACGAACCCCGCCCCGGGGTCCCACGGAAGGGAGTCGTCGTTCTCGGGCAGGACGCGGTGGTCGAACTCGTAGAGGAGCTTGGCGACGACGGCGCCGTCGAGCGCGTCGATCGCGTCGCGGTGGGAGGGCGGGAGCCCCGGCTCGAAGACGACGTCCCCCGACCGCAGCACCCCGATCGGCAGGGTGAGCACACACCGGCGGGCGCGCACCCGGCCGGGACCGTCGGGGAAGTCGACCGCCAGCTCCACGCCCGCGCGCGACCAGCGCACCCGCCGGACCGGAGCGCCGAGGGCGACGGGCAGGCCGTGGGCGAGCGGGAGGAGGAGCCGGTCGTAGCCGTCGGCCACCCGGAAGTGCTCGCGGGAGGCGGACCACCAGTCGAAGTGGCCCTGCTCGTACATCCAGGCCGCGCTCCACCGGTCCAGCGGTTCGCCGTCGATCGCCACCGCGGGCCAGGCGTGCTCGGGCACGCCCACCCGCCGCAGGTACCCGGCGGCGTCCTCGTACGGGCGCGGAGGGGAGCGGAGGTCGATCTCGGGGCCGGCCTCCGACGCGGAGCGCACGCGCTCGGTGGCCGCCCCGGTGAGCTCGACGAGTTCCCAGGTCGAGACGGAGGCGCCGTGGATGAGCCCGGCGCCCAGCTCCACCGGGACGGAGCTGAACGCGTGGTCGGTGTACAGCTGGCCGCCGATCCGGTCGCGCGCCTCCACCACCGCCACCCGCCACCCGTGGTCGGCGAGGTTGCGTGCCGCCGAGAGCCCGGCCATCCCCGCGCCGACCACCACGGCGTCCCAGGCGTCGTCGGGAGCGGTGGAACCGGAGGCCGCCGCGAACAGGGCCCCGCCGCCGAGGAGGAGGCCAGCACGGCGCGTGATCGGAGGGCTGGGCATGGGGCTCCCGGGGGTCGCTGGGGGTGGACCCCACCGTAGGGCTCGGCGGCGGAGACGGTCCACGGGGAGACCATGTCCGCCGCCGCGCACCCCGGACCGGAGCTCGGTCGGGAGCCCCCGGAGGGAAGCTCCGAGGCACGCTCCTCAGACCACCAGGAGTGTCTTCCCGACGGACGTGCGCTCCTCCAGCCCGGCGTGCGCCTCGGCCGCGCGCTCCAGGGGGAGCGTGGTCCCGATCCTCGGCGTGACGCGCCCCTCCGCGGCCAACTCCAGGACGCCCCGGGTCAGCTCGCGCTTGTGCGACGGCGAGTTGCCCTCCAGGTCGAGGAGTCCGGTGACCGTCACCTTCCGGCGCTCGGCCTCCTCCTCGTCGACCGCGGCGAACGAGCCGGACGCGGTTCCGTAGCTGATGAAGCGGCCCCCGTCGGCGACGGCGCCGAAGGCCGCCGCGCCCAGATCGCCGCCGGCCCCGTCCAGGACCACGCGCGCGCCCTCCCCTCCGGTGAGCGCGCGCACCTCCTCGACCCAGCCCGGCTTCGAGTAGTCGACGGTCGCGTCGGCGCCCAGGGAGCGCACGAGGTCGAGCTTGCGCTCGCCCCGGGCCGCGCCGACGACGTGCGCCCCCGCGGCACGCGCCAGCTGGACGACCAGGCTGCCCGCGCCGCCCGCGGCCGCCGCGACCAGGACCCAGGTGCCGGGCTCGAACCGGGCGGCCCCCTCCAGCAGCTTGGCCATGGCTCCGTCGTGCAGCAGGGACACGGCGTGGGTCGGGTCGAGACCGTCGGGCACCCGGATGAGCCGCTCCTCGGGGGTCGCCGTCCGCTCGGCGTAGCCGTCGGTCGGGATGATCTGCCCGCTCCCGGGGTTGCCCCGTCCGGTCTCGGCGATCACCCGGGTCCCGATCCACGCGGCGTCCACGCCCTCCCCCACGGAGGAGACCGTCCCGGCCACCCCGGAACCGGGCGTGTAGGGGAGGGGAACCGGGAAGAAGTCCTGTCCCCATCCCCGGCGCAGGAGGGTGTCGAGGAACAGGATGTCGGCGGCGGTGACGTCGATCACGACCTCCCCGGGGGCCGCGACGGGGTCGGGCACCTCCTCGGTCGCCAGTACCGCGGGGCCGCCGAACTCCCTGACTCGGACCGCACGCATCGTCATCGCTCCTCAGATCGGTTGGCGCCGCTTCCCGCGGCGCGGAACCCACTCTCTTACCTCAAGTTAAGTTGAGGTCAAGTGGTCGGAGTCTCCGGGTTCCCTCAGGGGCGTCCCGGCGGACGGCGGGCTGGCGTGAATAAAAATATGTCGCTAATATTTTTTCATGGCACGGACAGCGGACCACGAAGGACGGCGGCGCCAGGTCGCTGAGGCGCTCATGCGCACGGTGGCGGACCGCGGGCTGGCCAGGACGACCCTCGCGGACGTCGCCGACGAGGCGGGCGTCTCCGTGGGGCTGGTGCAGCGCTACTTCCGCACCAAGTCCGACCTCCTGCGGTTCGGGGTGCGGCACATGTACCAGCGCGCCGAGGAGCGCTTCCGCGCGATCGACGGGAAGGGCACCTACCGCGAGCTGCTGTACCGCTTCGCCGAGACCCTCCTGCCGCTCGACGACGAACGCCGTCTGGAGCTGACCGTCTGGCTGGAGTTCCTCCCCGCGACCCTCACCGACCCGGAGATGGCGCGCCTGCACCAGGACACGACCGCGGCCCTCGTCGCCGGCATCGCCCACGGTTTCGAGGACGCCGCGCGACGCGGGGACCTGCCGGAGGGGATCGACGCGCGCGGTGAGGCCACCAGGCTCGTGGCCTTCGTCGACGGCCTGACCCTGCACCACCTCGTCACCACGCGGGAGTTCCCGGCGGAGGAGATCCGCGACTCTCTGCGCACCTACCTCGACCGGCTTCGCACTGCCCCTGGGAGCCCCGACCACGCGTCCGAGCACCACGAAGGGGACCGGCATGACCAGTGACGTCCGACCGACCCGACCGGCCGACGACCGAGCGGGACCGGGCACGAGGATGCCGCTGCTCGACGTCCTGCGCGGGCTCGCCATCCTGGGCACCCTGGCCACCAACGTGTGGATCTTCACCGCCCGGGGCGGCGAGGGCGTCATGCTCCACGAGACCGACATGCTCAGCCCGATGGGCGCCTACCTGGCCGACCCGTCGGCCGCCGGCCTGGCCCAGGGCGTCTTCCTGCTCGTCTCCAACGGCAAGTTCCTGTCCATGCTCACCCTGCTGTTCGGGGTGGGCCTGGCCATCCAGTACCGCTCGGCGGCACGGCGGGGCGGACGCTGGCCGGGACCCTACGTGTGGCGGGCGCTCTTCCTGTTCACCGAGGGCCTGGTGCACTTCACCCTCGTCTTCGCGGCCGACGTGCTCATGGGGTACGCCGCCGTGTCCGTGGTGGTCGCCTGGCTGCTCACCCGGTCCGACCGGGCGCGGGGCGCCGTGATGTGGACGGCGCTCTCCCTGCACCTGGCGTTCGTCGCTCTGGTGACCGCCGTCATGCTGGCCGACACGCCACCGGAGGGCACCGGAGTCCCCGACCGTGTGGCGGCCCTGTACGCGGAGGGCGGTTACCTCGACCAGGTGGCCTTCCGGATCGACCACTTCCTCCTGCTGCGCCTGGAGCCGATCGTCACCTTCGGGCTGCTGCTGTTCATGTTCCTGCTGGGCGTGCGGCTGTTCCGGGCCGGGGCCCTCGGCGCCGACGGCACCGGCCGCCGCCTCCGGGCGCGCATGCTCGTGTGGGGGATCGGCGTGGGCGTGCCGCTGAACGTGGCCACGTCGCTGGCCGGACCGGACCTGTTCCTCGTCGATCGGTACGTGGCGGCCCCACTCGTCGCGCTCGGCTACATCGGCGCCGTCGGCTGGATCCTGGACCGGGTGAATCCCCGGGGCCGCGTCGTCGGGGCGTTCTCCTCGCTGGGACGGACGGCGATGTCCGGCTACGTGACGCAGAACGTCGTCTGCGCGCTGCTGTGCTACGGGTTCGGCCTGGGGCTCGCCGCTCGTTTCGAGGCGTACGGCCCGTGGTGGGTGATGGGCCTCTGGGCGGCGGTGTCCGTCCTGCTCCTGGTGGGGTCGACACTGTGGCTGCGAAGGTTCCCGGCGGGTCCGCTGGAGGCCCTGCAGAAGGCGGTGCTGTCCCGGGCGCCCGGTCAGCGCGGCGCCGCCGCCCTCCACGGCCGGTTCGGTGACCGGACCTCCTAGACGACGCCGCCGTTGGTCCGGACGTTCTGTCCGTTGACCCAGCGGCCCTCGGGGCCGGTGAGGAAGGCGACGACGTTCGCGATGTCCTGGGGGTCGCCCAGCCGTTCCATCGGCGACTGGTTGGCCAGCCGCTCGATGGTGGCCTCGTCCTTGCCGTCGAGGAAGAGCGCGGTCGCGGTCGGGCCGGGGGCGACGGAGTTGACCGTCACGTCGCGACCGCGCAGTTCGCGGGCGAGGATCAGCGTCAGCGCCTCCACCGCCCCCTTGCTCGCGGCGTAGGCGCCGTAGGTCGGGAACTGGAGGCCGACGACGGAGGTGGAGAAGTTCACGATCGCGCCGCCGGATCGCACGCGGCGGGCGGCCTGTTGGTTGATGACGAAGGTGCCGCGGATGTTGGTGCGGTGGAGTTCGTCGAGCTCGGCGAGGTCGAGGTCGACGATCGTGGACAGCCGCATCCGCGCCGCCGCGTGCACGACCGCGTCGACGCCGCCGAAGGCGCGCTCGGCCTCGTCGAACAGCCCGGCGACCGCGTGCTCGTCGGCGACGTCGGCCTGGACGGCGATCGCCCGGCCGCCGCCTCCGGTGATCTCGGTGACGGCGGCGTCGGCCTCGGCGGTGTCGTTCGCGTAGCCGATGACGACGGCGTCCCCGCGGGCGGCGAGTGCGGTGGCGGTGGCGCGGCCGATGCCTCGGGAGGCGCCGGTGACGACGGCGACGCGGGTCTTTTCTGCGCTCAAGGTCGTTCCCCTCGGTGATGCACCGTGCCGATCCGGGGCCGTCCTCGGGACGACACGGGTGTTATCGGTGATTTCACTATCCAGGGAACGATGATAGCAAGATGGGCTATCGACGATACTGCTTTTCTGATTTCGTTGATGTCGACATTCGGATCCGCGACACCCTCACCCGACGGGATAGGAGCGCAGACACTCCTCATAGCCGGGCAGCGCACCGCTGGCGGCGATCTCGGCCAGGGAGGGGGCGGCCGCGTCCCGGTCGGACCTGATCGGCGGCTCCGCCAGGTCCCATGGGAGACCCAGCTCGGGGTCGAGCGCGTCGACGTCGATGATCGTGCCCGGCACGTACTCCCGGGTGCACAGGTAACTGACGCAGGTGTCGTCGGTGCGCGCCACGTAGCCGAGCCCGAGGCCGTCCGGCAGGTACAGGGCGACCCCGGCCTCCGCGTCCTGCTCGACCGCCTCGTGGTGGCCGAACGTCGGCGAGCCCACCCGCAGGTCCACGACCATGGTCAGCGCCGCCCCCCGGACACAGGTGACGATCTTGCCCTGGCCGGGCGGCAGCGTGGTGGCGTGGATGCCGCGCATCGCGTTGCGTCGGGTCACGGTGTGGTTGACCTGGCGGATGTCCACCGCGTGTCCGGTGGCCTCCCGCAGCGACTCGTGGCGCAGGCTCTCGTAGAGCCGACCGCGCGAGTCGGGGATCGGCTCCGGAACGATCCGGTAGGCGTCCCGGACGCTGGTCTCGGTGATGATCATTCTTGGCCCCCGCTGATCGGTGGGTGCGGTCGGGTGGGCGGATCACTCCGCCGAGGGCAGCAGTCCCTCGATGGCGTCCGCGGCCGCGGACGGCCCGCCCGCGCGGCGGATCTCCTCGCGCAGCCAGTCGATCCGCTCCAGGACCCCGTCGTCGCCCAGCACGCTCAGGGCGGTCTCCCGCAGCCGTTCGGCCGTCACCTCGCCGATGGGCAGTTGGGCGCCGAGGCCGAGCTCGGCGATGCGGCGCGCGGTCGCGCGCGGTTCGGGCATCACCGGGAGCGCCACGATCGGGACCCGGTGGGTGAACGCCTCCATCGCCGTGCTCATACCGCCGTGGTTGACCAGCAGGTCGGTGTGCGGGAACACGTCACCGAGGGGGACGAAGTCGTGCACCCGCACATTGTCCGGGACCGGTCCGACCTCCTCCGGACGCAGGCCGCCGCCCAGCACGAGGAGGACGTTCCAGGGTTGGTCCCTGAACGCCTCGACACAGGTCCGGAAGAACTCCGGGCGCTCGTTGTAGAGCGTGCCGAGGCTGACCACCACCAGCGGCCGCCCGTCCTCGGGCGGGCTCCACGTCCCGTGGAAGGACACCCCGGCGGCGCAGGGGCCGACGAAGTGGTGCTGCTCGTCGAACGTCTCGCCCGCGTACTGGAAGACCCGGGGCATGTAGAACAGGCCGGGCCCGCCGTGGACGGCGTCGCTGAACGCGCCCAGGTCGTCGGTGGCTCCGTGTGACTGGAGCGCCTTGCCGATCCGGCCGAACAGGTCGAGCAGCCGCGGGTCCTCCGGCGTTTCGTTGGAGTCCACCGGTGGGTGCAGCGCCCAGTGCTCGTTGGCGGCGTAGGTGGGGGTGCTGCGGATGACCGGCACCCCCCAGCGGTCCGCCAGCAGCCGACCGGTCCAGAACGAGGACGGGTCGTTGACGACCACGTCGGGAAGGTCCGCCGCGAAGTGCTCCTCCAGCACGGGCATCGTCTCACCGGTCATGTCCAGGAGCCACTCCAGGACACGGAGGTACTCGTCCTCGTCCGTGTACTCGTCGGCCTCCTGGCGCGGCACCATGTCGGCCATGAACCGGTCGTGGTCCATGGGGTAGGTGACCACGTCGGCCCCGGCCCGGACCGCCCGGCCGGAGAGCTGTTCGGGCAGCGCGTAGGTCACCCGGTGGCCCCGGGCCACCAGTTCCTCCGTCACCCCCAGGGTCGGATTCACGTGTCCGGCGACGGGGAGGATGAAGAATGCGATGTGAGCCATGCCAGACCCTTCGTGGGGTGCCGAGGTGTGCGGACGGCCCCGGACGGTCCGGGGGACCCCAGCCGAAGCCGGGAACGGATGCTACGAGGCGCCCCGGGGTCGGACAAGGCCGATCTGACATAGTGCGGCGGGCTCCGGAGGGCGGGCGCGGGCGGCCCCCACCCCGTAATTGACAAAGTGACCGGCCAACCGTGGCACCGCGCCCGGCGCGGGGCGCAGACTCGGCGAGCAGCGCCGCTCCACTGGCGCGACGACCGCCGAGAGGACCGCATGATCATCCCTGCTTGCCGCGTCTGCGACAACCGTGAGCTAATCCCGGTGCTCGACCTGGGAGAACAGGCCCTGACCGGGGTCTTCCCGCGCAGTCGGGAGGAGGTCGTCCCCGAGTTCCCCCTGGAGCTGGTGAAGTGCTCGCCATCGGGCTGCGGGCTGGTTCAGCTGCGACACACCCCCGACCCGGGGCTGATGTACGGGGAGGGTTACGGCTACCGCTCCGGCATCCGGCCGTTCATGGTCGACCACCTGAGGGGAAAGGTCGAGTCGGTGCGCCGACGCGTCGAACTCGGCGCCGGCGACATCGTCGTCGACATCGGCAGCAACGACGCCACCCTGCTCAGGAGCTACCCGGACGCGGGGCTGCGGCGGGTCGGTATCGACCCGACCGGCGGCAAGTTCCGCGACAGGTACCCCGACGACGCCGAGCTGATCGTCGACTACTTCTCCCGCGACGTCTTCACCGAGCGCTTCGGAGACGAACGCGCCCGGGTGGTCACCTCGATCGCGATGTTCTACGACCTGCCTGACCCCCTGGCGTTCATGCGCGACGTCCGCGACATCCTCGCCGACGACGGGGTCTGGCTGATGGAGCAGAGCTACCTGCCCTCCATGCTGGAGGCCGACGCCTACGACATCGTCTGCCACGAGCACCTGGAGTACTACGCGCTGCGGCAGATCGAGTGGATGGCTGAGCGAGTCGGCCTCACCGTCCTGAGCGCCGAGATCACCGACGTCTACGGGGGCAGCCTCTGCGTGACGCTGGCCAGATCCACGTCACCGCACACCGTGGACGAGAATGGGCTGGACCGCGTCCGCGCCCTGGAGAGCCAGGCTAAGATCGACACCATGGCCCCCTTCGAGACCTTCGCGCGGCGGGTCGAACACCAGCGGGACGCCCTGCGCTCCTTCCTCGCCGACTCCCTCGACGCGGGCCGGCTCACCGCCGGGTACGGCGCATCGACCAAGGGCAACGTGATCCTCCAGTACTGCGGGATCACCGAACGCGAACTTCCCTGCGTCGGCGAGGTCAGCCCCGAGAAGGCGGGGCGCTTCACCCCCGGCACGCGCATCCCCATCGTCTCCGAGGAGGAGGCCAAGGCGATGCGGCCGGACCAGCTGCTGGTCCTCCCGTGGATCTACCGGAAGGGTTTTGTCGAGAGGGAACGGGACTTCCTCGCCTCCGGCGGACGGCTGGTGTTCCCGCTCCCCGAGCTCGACACCGTGTGAGCGCGCCGATGACGTACGCGGACGCGCGGGGCCACCGGCCACGGATCGTCGTCCTGGGCGCCTCCGGTTTCGTCGGCTCCGCCGTCACCGCCGAACTCGCCCGCCTGCCGGTACGGCTGCGGCTGGTGGCCCGCGGACGGAGCCCGGTCCCGAAGGACCCGGTCGCCGACGTGGAGGTGTGCCGGGCGGACCTGTCCCTGCCGGGACGGGCGGCCGAGGCGGTCGGAGGCGCCGACGCGGTGGTGCACCTGGCGGCGAGCATCGGCGGTCACAGGTCCTGGCGCGAGGCCGACGAACGCACCGAGCGCCTCAACGTCGGCCTGGCCTGGGACCTGGTCGCGGCACTCGGCCGCACCGGGGACGCCGCCCGTCCACCCACGGTGGTCTTCACCAGCACGATCCAGGCAGGAGACGAGCGGCCGCCCGTGCCCGGGACCTACGCCGCGCAGAAGGCCGCCGCTGAGCGGGTCCTGCTGACGGCGCACGCGGAGGGCCGGATCAACGCGACGGTGCTGCGGCTGTGCACCGTCTTCGGCGCCAGCCCGCTGGGCGGCGCCACCGGGCGGGGCGTGGTCTCGGCGATGGCCGGCCGGGCGCTGGCCGGGCAGCCGCTCCCGCTGTGGCACGACGGGTCGGTCGAACGGGACCTCCTCGACGTACGGGACGCCGCGTCGGCGGTGGCCGCCGCGCTGGGGCACGCCGACCGGCTGGGCGGGAGCGCCTGGACCGTGGGGACGGGGCACGGCCACCGGCTCGACGAGGTCTTCGGCGCTGTCGCCGAGGCCGCGGCCGAGCGCACCGGACGTCCACGGGTCGCGGTGGTCCCGGTGGAGCCGCCGGAACACGCGGACGCGGGCGACTTCCGGACCCCGGACTCCGACCCCTCCGCGTTCGTCGCGGCCACCGGGTGGCGCCCCAGAGTGCGGCTCGGGGACGGGATCGCCGCCGTGGTCGGCGCACTGGCCCGTACGGGGCCGGAAGGAGCGGGGAAGGGAGCCGACCGAGCGTGACCGGAGACGGGAGGACAGAGATGTACGTACCGCTGGGGCGCAGCGCGACCCGGGTCAGCCGCCTGTGGCTGGGAACGGTCAATTTCAGCGGGCGGGTGCCCGACGACGAGGCGCGGCGGCTGATGGACGCGGCCGTCGACCGGGGCGTCAACTGCGTGGACACGGCCGACATCTACGGTTGGCGGGTCCACAAGGGGCACACGGAGGAACTCGTGGGCCGGTGGTTGTCCCGACGGGGCCGCCGGGACGACGTGCTCGTGGCGACCAAGGTCGGTGAGCCGATGGGGGAGGGGGTCAACGACCGCGGACTCTCCGCCCGCCACATCATCGCCTCCTGCGAGGCGTCGCTGCGGCGGCTCGGCGTGGACCACATCGACCTCTACCAGCTGCACAGGATGGATCGCTCCGCCCGGTGGGAGGAGGTCTGGCAGGCCCTGGACCAGCTGGTGGCCAGCGGCAAGGTCCGCTACGTCGGGTCCTCCAACTTCGCGGGATGGCACATCGCGGGCGCACAGGAGCACGCGGCGCGTCGCGGGTCCCTGGGCCTCGTCACCGAACAGTGCCTGTACAACCTGGCCGTTCGGCACGCCGAGCTGGAGGTGCTGCCCGCCGCCCGCTCCTACGGCCTTGGCGTCTTCGCCTGGTCCCCGCTGCACGGCGGGATGCTCGGCGGCGCCCTGCGGAAGCTGGCCGAGGGCACCGCGGTCAAGTCGGCCCAGGGGCGCGCCCAGCGGATGCTGCCCCGGCTCCGGGAGTCGGTCGAGCGGTACGAGCGATTCTGCGCGGACGCGGGCCTGGACCCGGCCGAGGCGGCCCTGTCCTGGCTCCTGTCACGCCCGGGGATCAGCGGGGCCGTGATCGGCCCGCGCGACACCGGGCAGCTGGACTCCGCCATGCGGGCGCTGGAACTGGAGCTGGGGGAACGGGAGCACGAGGAGCTGGCGGCCGTGTTCCCACCGGTCGGCGCCGGTGGAGAGGCACCGGAGGCGTGGCAGGGGTGAGGCGATCCCTGACCGGCCGCGCGCCCCCGACTTCCGGGAGCCACGGCGCTCCCAGCGGCCGGACGCCGCGCACGACCCTGGAACCGATCCCGTCCGAAAGGATGCTTATGCCCGCCACAGACCACACCGGCAACACCGACGGCGACGCCACCGCCCCGACCGGTATCGCCGACGCCCTGGACACTGAGACACCGGACAGCGGAGCCGAGCACGACCTGAGTCCAGTCAGTCCGGCCTCCCTCGGCGCGGACCGGGACGAGGCCGAACGCGTGGTGCTGGTGGGCGTGTGGTCCACTGGCACGGCGGAGGAGGCCGAGCGCTCCCTGTCCGAACTGGCCGCGCTCGCCGAGACCGCGGGGGCACGGGTGGTGCACGGTCTCACCCAGCGCCGGTCCAGCCCCGACCCCGCGACCTTCATCGGCTCCGGCAAGGTCGCCGAGCTGGCCGACCTGGCGGAGAGCGCCGACGCCGATACCGTCGTGTTCGACGGTGAGCTCTCACCCGCGCAGCTGGCGCGCCTGAGCGAGCGCCTCCAGGTCAAGGTGATCGACCGGACCGCCCTGATCCTCGACATCTTCGCCCAACGCGCCACCTCCAGGGAGGGCAAGGCCCAGGTGCGGCTCGCGCAGATGCGGTACATGCTGCCGCGGCTGCGCGGTTGGGGGCAGTCGCTGGCGCGCCAGAGGGGCGGCGGGGGCGGCGGCGGTCTGGCCAGTCGCGGCCCCGGTGAGACCAAGCTCGAAACCGACCGGCGCCGCCTGCGTGACGACATGGCCGAGGTCCAGCGGGAGATCGAGCAGCTGCGGGTCGCCCGCGACCTGCGCCGTCAGCGCCGCGAACGCAACAGGGTCCCCTCGGTCGCCCTGGCCGGCTACACCAACGCCGGGAAGTCCTCGCTGCTCAACCGCCTCACCGGAGCCGAGGTCCTGGTGCGCAACGCCCTCTTCGCCACGTTGGACCCCACCGTGCGCCGGGTGGAGACCGACCGGGGACGCGGCTTCACACTCACTGACACCGTCGGTTTCGTGCGTCGGCTGCCCCACCACCTCGTCGACGCCTTCCGGTCCACCCTGGAGGAGGTCACCGAGGCGGACCTCATCCTCCACGTGGTCGACGGCTCCCACCCCGATCCGCTCGACCAGATCGCGACGGTCCGCGCGGTGATCGCCGACATCGGTGGTGCCCGTGTGCCGGAACTCGTGGTGGTCAACAAGGCCGACGCCGTCCCGGAGGAGGCACTGCGCCCCCTGCTCGCCGCCGAATCCGACACCGTGGTGGTCTCCGCCCGGACCGGTGAGGGCGTCGACGCCTTGCTGGAGCGGATCGTGTCGACGCTGTCGGAGGCCGACACCGAGGTGGCGGCGCTGCTGCCCTACGACAGGGGTGACCTCCTCGCCCGGATCCACGACGAGGGGGAGGTCCTGGCCGAGGAGCACACCGGGGACGGCACCCGCGTCACCGCGAGGGTCCACGACGCGCTCGCCGCCGCGCTGGAGCCCTACGCGGGGTAGGGCCGCGGCCGCCTCGGGCCCGCTCTCCTACGGGGGGCGGGCCCGAGGCGCGGAAGAGGTCGGCCCACTGCCGCGGCGTGACGTCCTTGACCCGGAGACCGGAGGGGACGCCGGCCGCCCGCAGCCAAGCGGCGTTTCCCCGACCGCCCACCGCGCGGGCGGCCTGCCCGACGGTCAGCTGGCCGGTGTTGAAGAGTCCGTCCACGAACCGCTGGTAGGCGACGCGCTGTCGCCAGGGGACCAGCGGTTCGGGCAGGGGCGACACCAGCAGGGTCTCGGTGTCGGTGCGGGGGGCCGGGCGGAAGTCGTGGCGAGGGAAGCGCAGTCCGCGGCGGAACCCGTACCAGGGGGCCCACTGCGCGTTGAACAGGTTGCCGCCGTAGCCGCCGACGCGTTTGCGGGTGTACTCCTCCTGGAGGAGGAAGACGCCCTCCAGGAAGCGGTCGGGGCCGAGTTCCAGGCAGCGGCGGAGCATCGTGGTCCCCGTCCCGAAGGGCAGGTTGCCGATGAACCGCATCGGTCCCTTGGGCGGACGCCAGTCCAGGAAGTCGCGGTTGACGACGGTGAGGTTCGGCAGGGCCCGTTCCCTGAGGTGCCGGACCCAGTGGGGGTCGATCTCGACCGCGGTGAGGGGGCGGTCGGGGACGACCAGTTCCCGGGTCACGCGTCCGGAGCCGGGGCCGATCTCGATGAGGGCGGCCGCCCGGTCGTCGACGCCGTCCATCTGCCGGGCGAAGCGCCGTGCCACGGCGGCGGACCGGAAGAAGTTCTGCCCCCACTCCCGCCTGGCCGTTCCCCGCCCCGGCCGGCCGTGTGGCTGCGGATTCCCGGTTCCTCCGCCCTGGCCGTCGTGCTCGGCGGGCCGTTGCGCCGAGGTCCGGTGCCGTGTTCCGGGGCGGCTCCCGCCGCTCCGGCCACGGGCTCCTCCGTGCGGTTGGGTGCGACGGAACGTCAAGTTCCTTCCTTCCAGAGAAAGGGAACGTCGGTATTTTTCGCCCGCGTCATGCTGCCATCCCTTTTGTCGGCTGTCCACTGGAGTCGGCGGCCCCGGTTTCCCCGTTCGCATTCCGTTGGCCGGGCAGCGGTCGGGTATTTCCGGTGAACGCCCTGGTGAGTCCGCCAAGTTTCGCCCGGGGTGGTTTGTGTAAGCGGGAGATAAACGCGAGGAACTGGTAGAGGTGCTCGGTTCCAGGGCGGTCGGGACCGTCACCTGACATCATCCGGATTCCGATCACACGCGCGTCACACGCGACCGCTGATCCGGTCCGGAACCGAGGGGCGGTGGTCCCGCACCCCCGTGCGGAGGGGGAGAGCGGACGCGGTGTGCGCCGTGGCGGTGAATCACGGGCCGATTACCCCGCTGTACTGCTCAAACGTTGCAGGTTTCCGATGCTCGCCCGGGTTCGCCCGTGGGAAAACACGGTGGTCCGCCGTGGAAAAGGGCCGTGCTCGCGACCCCTGGGCGCTCCGAAGCGTCCGTTCTCATCGCCCTCGACCGGTGGTGCGACCACCGGTCGAGGGCGATGAGAACGGACGGAAAGGCCCGGCTGCGGTGCTCCGGGCACACCCCACGGATATCCGTCCGGCGCCGTGCCTTCCAGAGCGGTGGAACGTCCCCGGAAGCATCGTGAAATGGGTCGTCGGCGCACCTGGGGTCGGAGCGTGGCGCTCGGAAGGGTGGAGGGCGCCAAGGCCCCGGACCCACAGCGGGCCATCAGCCCCGTGAGGAGCGCCGTTGACCTCCACCGCACCCGCCATCACCGGACCGGCCGCGTGGGCGGCGGACCGCGACACCCCCGCGGCCGACTCGGACATCGGCCCTGACGCCTCCCTCGTCTCGGAGGTGCTGTCCGCGCTGCGCCGCAGCGATCAGCGGCACAAGGGCGGCATGTACGTGCGCGGACTGCTGACCGTCCCCGGCCGCAAGACCATGCGCGGCCTGGCCGCCCACACCGGGGAGCACGCGGCCGAGCAGAGCCTGCACCACTTCATCAGCTCTTCGACCTGGGACTGGTCCCGACTGCGCGTCCGGCTCGCCCGCCGGCTGGAGCGTGACCTCGGGCCGCGTGCCTGGGTGGTGCGCCCCATGGTGGTCCCGAAGGCCGGGACGCAGTCGGTGGGGGTCGAACGCCGCTACGTCCCCCACCTGGGGCAGGCCGTCAACTGCCAGCACAGCTGGGGGCTGTGGTTCGCCGCCGACCACGGTTCGGCCCCCGTCAACTGGCAGCTGTCCCTCGGCGACGACTGGCTCGGCGACGACGACCTGCGCCGACGCGTCGCGATCCCCGACGAACTGCGCGTGGCCTCCCCCGACGCCATCGCGGCCGGGGTCGTGGCGCAGGCGGCCGGCTGGGGGCTGACCCCCAGACCCGTGGTGATGGACGCCAGGGAGGTGGCCCCCGCACCCGTCATCCGCGCGCTGTCCGCGGCGGGGCTGCCCTTCATGCTGCGCGTCAGCGGCGGCACGAACCTGTTGGCGCCCGAACTGTCGGGGGGCGCCCGGACGGTGGCGGCCACCGCCGAGCGGTTGGCCGGACTGGTCCCGTCGCGGCGGCGGCCGGTGGAGTGGGTGGACCCGGTCGGCCCCCCGATCACCCGCACCAGCCTGCTGTCACTGCTGCCGGTGCACTGGCCCAGACTCTCCCCGGTGCCCGGTCCGTCGTACCGGGGACCGGTGTCGGACACCAGGAGAGGACGGCCCCAGACCCCGCCGCTGACCCTGGTGGCGGAGTGGCGCCCGAACCGGCCGAGGCCCACCGAACTGTGGGTGACCAACATGGGCGGCGCGGGGCGGGGCACGCTCCTGCGGCTCGGCAAGCTCACCCGCCGCGTGGCGGCCGACTTCCGTGACATCGGCCGGGACGTGGGGCTCCAGGACTTCGAGGGCCGTTCCTACCACGGGTGGCACCGGCACGTGACCCTGGTGTCGCTCGCCCACGCGACGCGTCTGCTCGACGCTAGTGGCCCGGGGGCCGCAGCGCTTGCCGTGTCCTCTGGAGGTGGAGGGCGAGGCGCAGCTCCAGCGCCTGGTCGGGGCTCTGCCAGTTCCGGTCGAGCAGCTGGGTGACGCGGTCCAGACGGCGTGCGACGGTGTTGGGGTGCACGTGGAGGACCTCCGCCGCCCTCGTGGGGCTCTCCGCGCACTGGAAGTAGACCTCCAGCGTCCGCTGGAGGTTGGTCCGCCGTTGGGCGTCGTAGGTCAGGACCGGGCCCAGGACGTCCTCGACGAACGCCGCCACCTCGTAGTCCTCGGCGGCCAGGATCCCGAGGAAACCGAGGTCGCGGGGTCCGGCCCCGCTCCCGGTCCCGCCGAGTGAGACGAGCGCGTCGAGGCAGCGCACCGCCTCGCGGTGCCGGACCGCCAGCTCTTCCGGTCTCCGCAGCGGACCCACCGCCGCCGCCGTCACCGGGGTCTGGAGGATCTCGCCGAGTTCGGCGGAGACCGTGCGGGCCGTCTCCCCCGGATCGTCGCCGGGGAGCAGCAGCACGGCGTGGTCGTCACCAGGGACCGACAGCCCCTGACGGTGGTGGGCGAAGGGGGCGGCCCAGCAGCGGTCCGTGGGCGGCTCCTCGGTCCGGGCCGCGACCAGCACGTGCGGCCGGTTCAGCCGCGCCGACAGACGCCTGGTCCCCCGGGCGTCGTGCGCGGTCGCCCCCTCGCCGTGGACCAGGGACGCCAGGAGGTGGTCGTCGCCGGGGTCCGGCGGCCCGGAGCCGCGCCGTGTCAGCAGGAGGGCGCTCACCACACCGCCGACCATCGCCAGGAACCCCTCGCGTGCGAGGTCGTCGCCCTCCGCGGGGCTGAACAGCAGCCAGCCGAGGTGCTCGTCGGGTCCGTTGAGCGGGACCGTCCAGGACCCTCCGGGCAGGGGGAGCGGCCGGTCCAGGGTCCGCGCGCGCAGGCAGGTGCGCTCCAGGTCGGGGGAGTCGCGCACCGAGAGTCTCCCGGTCCGCGCCAGCAGGGTGCCGGAGGGGTCGCGGACGGCCACCGCGCTGCCCGACTCCCGCACGATCCGGGTCAGGAGGGTCTCCAGGTCGGCCCCGGACAGCACCATGTCCAGCAGTTCCCCCTGCATGTCCGCTGTGCGGCGCGCCTCCTCCGCCTCGGCCCCGGCCGCGCGGGCGAGGCGCTCCAGTTCGGCGCGTTCGTTCTGGGCGCGCTCCCACGACCGGGCCCGGCTGGCGGCCGCCGAGGTCAGGTCGGCCAGGGAGGTGATGAGGGAGATCTCCTCCGGGGAGAAGTGGTGCACCTGGCGTTCGGCCACGCACAGCAGACCCGCCCAGGCGTCGTCCACCCGCAGCGGGACCGCCAGGATGGCGTGCAGACCCTCGGCGCGCACCACCCGGTCGGTGGCCGGGGTGCGCTCGATTCGGGGGTCGGTGGCGTAGTCGGCGGTCCAGACGGGACCCTCCGGCCGGTCGTCCCCGCTCAGCAGGTGGTGTTCGTGCGGGCTCCGCGCGCCGTTGGTGAGGACGGTGGTTCCCCCGGCCGAGGCCATCACGGGGTCGCCGCCCGCGCGGAGCACGTACGCGTGCGCCATGTCCATGTTGACCAGCATCCGGGCGCGTCGGGTGACCAACCGGAGGGTGGTCTCCAGGTCGGGTGAGAGGGCGAGGTCGCACGCGATGTCGACCAGGGCGGCGAGGTCGGCCTCGCGTCGGCGGCGCCGGGCGGTGGCGACCTGGACGGACAGGGCCAGGCTCCGGGCCCGGCCCAGCCGTTCGACGGCGGACGTGCTCGCGCCCCGGGCCTGAGCCTCGTGCACCAGGTCGTCGTAGCTGCGGGCGGGGGCGTCGCCGGCGAGCAGTTCGAGGAAGGGGAGGAGGTCGGGGCCGCCCGCCGGATGTCCCTTGTTCCGGGTGCCGGCGACACCCCCCTGAGCCGGTGTCCCACCGAGCGCCGTGCCCCCCTGCGGCAGCATCGATTTCCTCACTCCCCCACGGTCGACGGGTTTCTTTATGCGATGTCCAATGGCGAAATAGTACCTTTCGGTAGATAAGAGTCAAGGAAGATTTTTGCTGTGAAGGCCGTGTGAAGACAAGGTTTTATAATCGTTTTCATTTCTTTTCGTTGTTGCCGTTTGGTCGGCTTTTGTCTTCACGTTTTGGCTGTTCAGTGTGGTCGTTCTCGCTTGTTTGGGGGTGTTGGGGGCGTGCGGTTCCCGGTGTGGAAACGGGGTCCGGGTGCCGTGTGTCACTTTCTCTTTCTCCGTCGTCGGAAGCGGGCGTCGGCTGCGGTTCCCGGTCGGCTCGGAAGGCGGCGAGGGAATCCGAAACGGCCGAGTGCAGCAGCCGCCACGACGCTGTCGCGGCGGTGAGCTGACTCCGGGTCAGCTCCTCCGCGACACGGTGGAGGTCGACCCCCCGGCTCTCCGCCCGCCGGGCCGTCCGACACGCGGTCGGCAACTCGTCGGAGAGGTTCTCCGGACCCGATACGCCCTCACGCAGGAACGCGGCCATCGCCCCCGCGTCACCGCCCACGGAGGTGCCCCAGCCGACGACCAGCTCGGCGCCGGCACCGCCCGTCCGCGGCCCCGCGACCAACCGGCCGTCCGCCCCGGTTCCCGTGACCGACCAGGACAGCTCCCAGGGGCGGGCGCCGTCCGCGGCCAGCGAGCTCCACCGGGGATCCGCCAGCCCGGCCTCGTACGCGTGGTAGGCGAACCGGGCGTAGGCCAGCAGCGATCCGCCCACACCGTCCCACGGGGCGTCGGCGCCCCCGTCGGCGCCCGAGGGAAGGATCCTCGCGACGGCCTCCCCGAGCAGCCGCAGCGGGACGCTCACCACGCAGCGGATCCCGGACAGGTCACGGCCGACCGCGCGTGCTCGCTCCAACCCGTCGAGGAAGGCCGCCGCCGCCTCCGCCACGGCCGCGGCGGACGCCGCACCGGAGATCTGCACCCCGATGCCCTCCGCCAACAGCTCCTCGGCGGCCCCGGCCGTCCGCGGACCCGCCGCCAAGTCCAGCAGGAGGTTGGGGCGGTCCACCTCCCAGCACAGTGCCCGGGCCTCCGCCAACAGCAGGTCCCGTCGCCACGACCACCAGGGCGGAACCGGAAGGGCCGCGCAGCCGCTGCCGACCTCCTCCCGCTCGAAGGCCGGGCGCAGGGCCTCGCACACCCGCCTGGCGTCGTACGTCAGCAGCCGGCGTACGCCCTCGGCGTCGTCCACGCCCCGCAGCGCCAGGTCGCGCAGCTGACTCGTGTAGGCGTCCCCCCACCGGACACCCTCCGCCACCGGGGCGGGGTGGATGGCCGCGCCGCTGATCCCCCAGCGCCGCGCGGCGTCGGTGAGCTCTCCGGAGACCGCCGATCCGCGGTCCACCCCCTCAAGCCGCAACGCGATGCCCTCGGCGGTCAGCCTGCCGAGCACGTCGGCCATTCCTCCTCCATTCCCTCGTTCACGGACCGGGCGGCCCTGCGGGCGCCCGCAGGGCGACGCTGGTCAGGACCAGGCCGTCGCGCACACTCCACTCGCCGGTGAGCACGTCCAGGGTCAGATCGCCCACGACCGCCCAGGGCGGCGTCAGGCGGGCGGAGAAGGTGCGGGCGCGCGGACAGATCCGCAGCGAGGCGTCCCGGAAGTCCAACCGCCGGGCGGCCAGCGGGTACCACGCCTTGTACACCGACTCCTTGGCACTGAACAGCAACCGGTCCCAGCGGATCCCGGGTTCGGCCTCGGACAGCTCCCGCAACCGGACACGCTCCTCCGGCAGGGTCACGGCCTCCTCCACCCCGTCGGGCAGGGCGGCGTGCGGTTCGGCGTCGATACCCAGGGCCAGCCAGCCCCCGGCCCGGCCGACCGCCGCCGCCCGATACCCCTCGCAGTGGGTCAGGGAACCCACGACCCCCCGGGGCCACAGCGGTTCCCCCCGCGTGCCGCTGAGCACCGGGCCGGGGGCGGCGCCCAGGTCGGCGAGCGCCCGGTGGGCGCAGACCCGCGCGGTGGTGTACTCACGGCGCCTGCGCTCCACCGCGTCGCGCACGGCGTGCCTCTCCCCGGGCAGGAGCAGCGACTCCGGGAACTCCCCGCGGGTGTCCGCGGAGCACACCCCCGGGGGGAGAATCTCCTCGATCACGCCACGTCACACTGCCACTTCTTCACGTGCCGCCGGTACCGTCCGGAAACGGTCGATCGCCGTCGCGTGGCGCGCCCGCGTCTCGTGGTCGGTGACCCCGAGCCCCTCCTCCGGGGCCAGGCACAACACCCCCACCTTGCCGTGGTGGAGGTTGTGGTGGACGTCGTAGGCGGCTTGGCCGGCCTCCGCCAAACGGTAGGTCCTGGACAGGGTGGGGTGGATCCTGCCCTTCATGATGAGCCGGTTGGCCTCCCACGCCTCCCGGTAGTTGGCGAAGTGGGTGCCGATGATGTTCTTCAGCGACATCCACAGGTAGCGGTTGTCGTACTGGTGTTGGTACCCGGAGGTCGAGGCGCAGGTCACCACCGTGCCGCCCTTGCGCGCGACGTAGACGCTGGCGCCGAAGGTCTCCCGCCCGGGGTGCTCGAAGACGATGTCGACGTCCTCCCCGCCGGTCAGTTCGCGGATGCGCTTGCCGAAGCGCTTCCACTCGCGCGGATCCTGGTTGTGCTCGTCCTTCCAGAACCGGTAGCCCTCGTCCCTGCGGTCGATGATCGCCTCGGCGCCCATGGCGCGGCAGATCTCGGCCTTCTCCGGGCTGGAGACCACGCAGACGGGGTTGGCCCCGCCCGACAGCACGAGCTGGGTCGCGTAGGAGCCCAGCCCGCCGCCCGCACCCCAGATGAGGACGTTGTCGCCCTGCTTCATCGCGGCCCCGTTGCGCGAGACGAGCTGCCGGTAGGCGGTGGAGTTGACCAGGCCGGGGGAGGCGGCCTCCTCCCAGCTCAGGTGCCGGGGTTTGGGCATCAGCTGGTTGGACTTGACCAGGGAGATCTCCGCGAGGCCGCCGAAGTTGGTCTCAAAGCCCCAGATGCGCTGCTCGGGGTCGAGCATCGTGTCGCCGTGCCCCTCGGCCGACTCCAGCTCCACGGACAGGCAGTGCGCGACCACCTCGTCGCCCGGCTTCCAGGCGTTGACCCCGGGCCCCGTGCGCAGGACGACGCCGGACAGGTCCGAACCGATGACGTGGTAGGGCAGGTCGTGGCGGGCGGCCGGGGCGGAGCGGCGGCCGTACCGTTCGAGGAAGGTGAAGGTCGGCAGCGGCTCGAAGATCGACGACCACACGGTGTTGTAGTTCACCGAGCTGGCCATGACCGCGATCAGCGCCTCGCCGGGGCCGAGTTCGGGCACCGGGACCTCGTCCAGGTGCATCGAGGTGCGCGGGTCCTTGTCCTTGGTGTCCAGGCCCTCGAACATGCCGACGTCCTCCCGGCGCAGCGTGACGGCGCGGTGGGACTCGGGCAACTCCAGCGCGGCGAACTCCTCGGCCGGGGGACGGTCGTCGGCGGTGATCGCCTCAAGGATGTGCTTCACGTGTGGCTCCTCACGTTCGGTGGACGGCCACGAACAGGCCCCGACCCGAGGGGCCGCCGGGAGTGAACTCCGCGGACAGGCCGGCCCTGGCGAAGGCGTGTTCGTACTGCTCTCGGGGGAAGAGCGTGATCCGATGGGTTTCCTCGTGGTGGCTGACTCCCGTCCCCGGCGCCGCGACGAGGTAGTGCACCTCGATCCGGGTGGCCCCGTCCTCGCGGGTGGAGTGGGAGACACGGGTGATGGTGGTGCCGTCGGCCTCGACGGTGCTCGCTCCGACGAAACCCGGGGTGAAGGCCTCGGGGAACCACCAGGGTTCGAGCACGACCACACCGCCCGGTTCGAGGTGGGCGGCGAACCGGGCGATCGCCTGGTCGAGCTCGCGCTGGTCGGCCATGTGCCCGATCGAGCTGAACATGCAGGTGATGGCGGAGAACCGGCGGGCGAGGGAGAAGTCGCGCATGTCACCCGGGTGCAGGACGGCGTCCGGGTTGCGGCGGCGGGCGATGGCGAGCATGTCCGGGGACAGTTCCAGGCCCTCCACGGTGGTGAAGTGCTCGGACAGGTGCCGTAGGTGCATACCGGTGCCGCAGGCCACGTCGAGCAGGCTGTCGGCCCCCGGGGCGTGTCTTCTGACCAGGTCGGCCAGGTCCGTCGACTCCCGGCCGTAGTCCTTGCCCTTGCCCTGGTGGACCAGGTCGTAGAGCTCGGCGGCGTCTCCGGTGTAGCCCAGGGGGCCGGAGGCGTCCTCACGTCGCTCGGCGACCAGGCGTTCGAGCGGGGACACGAGTTCGGCGGGTGTCGGCTGGGCGAGCATCTCCGAGCGCAGCTTCCGGGCGCTGTCCGCCATGTCCCGGTCCGACAGGGCGCGGGCCACGGCGTCGCGCAGCGTCCGCGCGTCCAGCTTCTCCGGGGGGATCGACACTGCGGCCCCCGCCTCCTGGAGCTGGAGCCCCTTGAGCGGGGCGTCCCACAGGGCGGCGACCACGACCTGCGGCACGCCGTGCAGGGTGGCGGTGAAGCACGTGCCCGCCCCGCCGTGGTGGACGACCGCCGAACAGGTCGGCAGGAGGGCGTCCATCGGCACGAAGTCGACCACCCGGACGTTGTCCGGCAGCGGTCCGGCGTCGGCCACCTGGCCGCTGTCCAGGGTGGCGACGATCTCGGCGTCGAGGTCGCCGAGCCCGGCCAGCAGCTCGCTCACCTGGACGGCGTCCCTCCCGTAGGTCTCCCGCGCGGACACGCCGAGGGTGAAGCACACCCGGGGGCGCTCGGGCTCGCGCACCACCCAGTCGGGCAGCACTGAGCGGCCGTTGTAGGGCACGAACCGGAAGGGGATCACCCGACCGTCCGACGGAAGACGCAGGCTCTCCGCCGTCGGGTCGAGTGTCGCGTGCCCGTGGAGCAGCTCCTCGACGACCGCCGCGTTCGCCGTGTGGCCGTGCCGCTCCAGCGTCCACCCCAACCACTCGGCGATGGGGTCCTCGCGTCGGGAGGGGGGCTGTTCGGCCGACAGCGCCAGGAACTGGCGCCGGGCGTTGCCGACGACGTCCGGTCCCCACAGCACCCGGGCGTGCGCGGCACCGCTGACGTGCGCGGCGATCGGTCCAGCGAACGTGAAGGGTTCCCAGACGACCAGGTCGGGACGCCAGGAGAGGGCCAGGGCGACGGTGTCGTCGATGGTCGCGTCGCTGTTGAGGGGAGAGAAGCACAGCGCCGACATGACCGTCTGCTGGCCGAGCGCGTGCTCGTGGGAGATCGGCCCGCCCCGGGTCTCGGCGAAGTCCAGGCCCTCCTGGTAGGGGCCGAGGTCGCCGCCGATCTCAGCGATCAGCTCCATGAGGGCCTCGTCGTCCCCCACGGGGACGGCGGTCAGCCCGGAGGCGGTGATCGCCTCGGTCAACGCGGGCGGGGCGGCCACCCGCACCTCGTGTCCGGCGGCCTTCAGCGCCCATCCGATCGGAACCAGGTTGTGGTAATGCGTGTTGTGCGCGAAGCACGTCAACAGCACGCGCATGGGTGCGTTCCTTCCTGCTCTGACCGGGCCCGCCGGTCCGGTCGCCGTCATCTGCCGTGCTCCGCGCCGGTCGGGTCGACCGGCAGCTCGCCGAACGCCCGCAGCACCGGGGACCGGCGCCTGCGCACGGCCGGACCGGCGGCGGCCGGTGCGGGCAGGCGCCGGACCAGGGCCCGCAGACCCGCCTCGGCCGCCGTCCGCACGAACGGACCGGCGGGGTGCGCGCCCGTGGACCACCCGACGGACACGGGGCCGCCGGACCGCGCGCGGCGCACGAGGTCGAACCCGCCGTCCGGGGTGTCGCCGGTGTCCCGGTTGGCGGCCGCGACGAGGACGACCAGCCGGGCTCCCGCGGACAGGTCCGCTCCGGCGATCCGTGTCGCCTCGCGGACCCGCCAACCCTCCAGGCGCACCGGCGGCGCCCAGTGGAGCGTCTCGGCGACGGCCGCGCCGGCCAGGTCGGGGTCGGCCGCCAGAGCGGCCCACAGCCCCGGCCGCTCCAGCAGCTCCGTCACCGTGTTGCACAGCAGCACCGCGGTCGGCTCGGCGGCCGCCACGGCCAGGGCACGGACCGCCGTCACCGTGTCGGAGTCCGTTCCCGGGACGCCCAGGGCCTCGGTGAGCACCGATCCCAGCTCGGTCTCCGCCGACACGCGCAGACGCTCGTCCGCCAGCGTCTGGGGGCACCACCGGGCGTCCAGGGCGTGGCGGCACCCCGTGAGGGCCGCCTCGAACGCCGGGCGGAGGGGCCCGGGCACGTCCAGCCACACCCCGACCATCCGGGCGGCCAGCCGCCGGGCGAGCGGGCCGAGGTCGAGGGTGCCGTCCGGGAGGTCGGCCAGCACCCCCTCGGCCGCGCCGAGGGCCCGGTCGGCGGGGAGCGCGGTCCCGGCCGCTCCGGCCCGGGCCTCGGCCCCGTCGCCGTGGGTGAGCGCGGTGAGGGCGTCGTCGGCCGCCACGGCCTCGGCGGTCCGGCGGCTGCCGGTCACCCAGGTGTCGAGCAGGGCGCTGTGGAACAGCGGCCCGTGTTCACGCACCCGCTCCTCGTGCGGCAGCGGGTCGGCCTCCCCGGCCCGCAGCACCAGGCCGTACGGGTCGCCCTGGCTGCCGGCGAACCACTGCGCCGCCCGATCCAGTTGGAGCCGCCGACCGGTGCGCGCCGATTCTCGTTCGACCGTCCTCACGGGTTCTTCCTCTCTCCTCGACGTCGTGTGGGGCCGGACACCCGACCCGGTTCCGGGCGGGCCAGGTCCGCGAGCCAGCCGCGGACGACCCGGGCGGTGGCGGGAGCGTGCTCGGCCATCATCGTGAAGTGGTTGCCGGGGACGTCGACGGTCGTGTGCGCCCACTCCCAGCGGGACCGCCAACCGTCACCCCCGCCGGGCCACCGGTCCATCGGCTCCGAGGCGCGCAGGTGCAGCACCGGGGCGCGGGTCGGTTCGGGCACCCAGTCCAGGAGCAACCGGTGGTACGCGCCCATGGCGGTCAGCCGGTTCTCCTCCAAGGGGACGTCCGAACGGCGCGTGGCCCACTCGACGATGCGGTCGCGCCAGACACCCATCGCGCCCGGTTCGGCGGGCGTGTAGACGTCCGCGAGCACCAGGCCGAGGGGGCCGCGCCCGCGCTCCTCCAAGTACCGGGCCAGGGCGTGGGCCATGTTGGCGCCCGCCGAGTGGCCGATCAGCACGAACGGCCGGTCACCCGCGCGGTCCGCCAGCGCCTCGGCCTGCGCCGCCAGCACCGCCGACAGCCCGCTCGGCACCGACTCCCCGGGCAGGAAGCCCGGTTGCGGCAGCGCGACCATTCCGCCGCCCCGCCCGGCGCCGTCCGCGGACCCCTCCAAAGCCCGGGCCAGAGCCGCGAACTCGGCTGGCCCGGAGACCGCGGCCGTGCCCGCGCACCCCACCAGGAGCGGGAGAGCGGACTCGGGTTCGTCCCGAGGGGAGCCCAGCCACACCGGGGTGACCGGCTGCTCCGCCGCCGTGGCGAAGGACGGGCGGAACCGGGAGGCCTCCGCCAACAGGTCGACCGCCTCCGCGACCCGGCCGGTGCGGGCGGCCTCGCGGTAGAGGGCGGCGAAGGACCCCTCCGACCCTCCGACCCCCGGCGGCCCGCCCGGGGACCGGGCGGCCTCCACCAGGTCGGCCAGGTGCTCGGCGAGCTCCGCCGGACGGTCCTTGTCGAACAGCAGACCGGTGGACAGCTCCACCCCGGTGGCGGCGGTCAGGGCACGGCGCAGCCGTACCGTGGCCAGGGAGTCGAACCCCATCTCCAGGAAGCGGCCGTCGGGCGACACCTCGGCGGGGTCAGCGAGCCCGAGCACCGCGGCCGCCCGCTCCCGCACCAGGTCGCGCAGGGTCGCGCGCAGCGCCTCCGGGGCGAGGCCGGTCAGGGCCGCCGCGGGCGCGCCCTCCCCGGCTCCGGCCCCGGTCGGCTCCTCGGCCGGGGCCCGCTCGGCGCGACCGCCGTCGGAGGACCGCCCGCGGACGAGCCCCGCCACCAGCGGGCTCGGCCGGAGCGCGGTGAACGCCTCCCCGAAGACGGGCCAGTCGGTGTCGGTGACGGTCAGGCAGGTCTCGTCCGAGGCGATGGCCGCGAACAGCAGGTCGAGCGCGCTCTCCGGATCCAGGGGACGCATCCCCCGCCGCCGCAGGTACTCCGCCCCCTCCTCGTCGGCGCCCATCCCGCCGCCGCCCCACACGCCCCAGGCGATCGAGGTGGCCGGGAGGCCGTCCGCCGCGCGCCGCCGCGCGACCGCGTCGAGTGCGGCGTTGGCGGCGGCGTAGGCGCCCTGCCCGGCGCTGCCCCACACCCCGGCTCCGGAGGCGAAGAGGACGAAGGCGTCCAGCTCGAGCGGGCGCGTCAGCTCGTCCAGGACCGCCGCCCCCTCGGCCTTGCCCGCGTACACCTCGGCGAAGTGGTCAGGACCGGTGCGCGCCAACGGGGTGACCTGCGGCAGGCCCGCGGCGTGGAAGACCGCCGTGAGCGGGCTGTCCGCCGGGACCTCGGCCAGGACGCGGGCGAGCCCCGCGCGGTCGGCGGCGTCGCACGCGGTGATCGTCACCTTGACGCCCAGAGCGAGGAGTTCGGCCTCCAACGCGGCGGCGCCCGGGGCGTCCGGTCCGCGGCGGCCGGTGAGCACCAGGTGCTCGGCTCCGGCCGCGGCGAGTCGGCGGGCGACCCGGGCGCCCAACGCCCCGAGCCCGCCGGTGACCAGCACCGTGCCGCGCGGCCGATACCCGGACCGCCCGGCGGCCTCGCTCCGCCGCGCCCTGGTCAGGCGCCGCCCCCATCCGGTCGCGTCGCGGACCGCGATCTGGTCCTCCGGGCCGCCGAGCCGTGCCGCGGCCGCCCGCCAGTCCGCCGGATCCGGTTCCGCCGGCAGGTCCACCAGTCCGCCCCACAGGTCGGGGTGTTCGAGCGCGGCGACCCGGCCCAGCCCCCACAGGGCCGCGCCCGCCGGGTCGGGGCGCTCGGGGTCCGTCACGGCGACCGCGCCGAGGGAGAGGCACCACAGGCGCACCCGGACCGGCCCGTCCGCCGCCGCCCGCGTCAGGGACAGCGTCGCCAGCACACCGGCGGGCACCCCGGCGAACCCGGGGTGGGGCCGGTCGTCCGCCGAGAGCAGCGACAGCACCCCGGCCTCCGCCTCCGGTGCGGCGCCGCACCGGCGCGCGGCCTCGGCGAAGGCGCGCAGGCGCTCGGCGAGGAACGCCTGATCCACGGCGGTCGCGTCCACCGGCAGCCCGACGACCTCGGCCCCGACCTCGGTCAGGGCGCGCTCGGCGTCGGCGAGGAGGCGCTCGCCCCGCCCCCCTTCCGGGTACACCACCAGCCAGCGCCGCGCACCGACGTCGCCCGGGGACGGCGGCCGCTCCCAGGAGACCCGGTACCGCCAGCCGTCGGTGTCGTGAGCCTTCCGCCCCGGCGCGAGCCAGTGGCGCCGGTGCTGGAAGGCGTAGCCGGGCAGGTCGACGTGGCGTGCGCCCCGCCACGGCCCCTCGGCGTACATCGCCTCCCAGTCCACCGGCGTGCCCCGGGTGTGCGCGGCGGCAGCGGCGGACAGCACCGACAGCGCCTGCGCGCCGTCCCCCGCGAACGCCGCGTCGCCCCGCGGCCCGCGCAGGGTCGGCAACAGCGCCACCCGGTCGTCCTCCAGGCACTCCTCGGCCATGCCGCACAGGACACCGTCCGGGCCGACCTCGACGAACGTGCGCGCTCCGAACGCGTGCGCCGCCCCGACGGCGTCGGCGAACCGCACCGGCTCCCGTACCTGGCGGACCCAGTACTCGGCCGTGCTCATCTCGCCGGGGCGGATCGGCCGCCCGGTGACGGTGGAGATGATCGGCAGGGTCGGCTCCCGGTAACGCAGGGCGGCGGCCACCGTCCGGAACCTGGCGAGCATGGGCTCCATCAGCGGGGAGTGGAAGGCGTGGCTGACCCGCAACCGCCGCGTGCTCCGCCCCCGCGCGGCCAGCTGGTCCGCGACCTCGGCGACCGCCTCCTCCGCCCCGGAGAGCACCACCGCCCCGGGGCCGTTGACCGCCGCGACGCACACGTCGTCCGCGCGGTCCGCCAGCAGCGCGCGGACCTCCTCCTCACCGGCGCGCACCGACACCATGGACCCGCCCGGGGGCAGCTCCTGCATCAGCCTGCCCCGGGCGGCCACCAGCGCGCAGGCGTCGTCGAGGTCGAACACCCCCGCCACGTGCGCGGCGGCCAGTTCGCCCACGGAGTGCCCGAGCAGCGTGTCGGGCCCCACCCCCCAGCTCTCCAGCAGCCGGAACATCGCCACCTCCACGGCGAACAACGCGGCCTGCGCGTACCGCGTCCGGTGCAGGAGCCCGGCCTCCGCGCTGTCGGGACCGGCAGCCAGCAAGGGGCCGAGCGGCCGGTCGAGCAGCGGGTCGAGCCGCCCGACCACCTCGGCCAGGGCCCGAGCGAAGACGGGGTGGGTCCGGCACGGTTCGTCGGTCATCCCGGCCCGTTGACTGCCCTGCCCGGTGAACAGGAACGCGGTCCGGGCGTCCCGGTCGCGGACCCCGCGTACCACTCCGGGGTGGGCGCGGTCCTCGGCCAGCGCCGTCAACGCCCCGGTCAACTCCGCCCGGTCCGTGCCGAGCAGCACCGCGCGGTGCTCGTGGTCGGCTCGCGTACCCGCCAGCGACAGGCCCACGTCCCGGGGGTCGGTGTCCGGGTCGGCGGCCAGGTGGGCCAGCAGCCGCCGGGCCTGGCCCCGCAGCGCCGCCCCGCCCCGGGCGGAGAGCGTCCAGGCCAGGGGGGCGCCGTCGGTCGTGGCGGGCCGCGGGGCCTCCTCCGCGCCGCCGTCCGGCGGTGTGACGGGGGCCTCCTCGACGAGGACGTGGGCGTTGGTCCCGCCGACCCCGAACGCGGACACCCCGGCGCGTCGGGGGCGGTCGCTCCGGGGCCAGGCGACCTCCTCGGTCAGCAGCCGGACGGTCCCTGCGGACCAGTCGACGTGTTCGGTGGGGGTGTCGGCGTGCAGCGTGCGGGGGAGGGCCTGGTGCCGCAGCGCCTGGACCATCTTGATCACCCCGCCGATCCCGGCGGCGGCCTGCGCGTGTCCGATGTTCGACTTGAGCGACCCCAGGCGCAACGGTCGGCCGGCGGGCCGGTCCGCGCCGTAGACGGCGTGCAGCGCGTGCGCCTCGATGGGGTCGCCCAGCGGTGTCCCGGTGCCGTGCGCTTCGACGGCGTCGACGTCGGCGGGGCGGAGCCCGGCGTCGTCGAGTGCCTGCCGGATGACCCGCTGCTGGGCGGGTCCGTTGGGTGCGGTCAGGCCGTTGCTCGCCCCGTCCTGGTTGACCGCCGAACCCCGCACGACGGCCAGGATCCGGCGTCCGTCGCGCCTGGCGGTCGAGAGCCGCTCCAGGACGAGCACGCCGACCCCCTCGGCCCATCCGGTCCCGTCGGCCCCCGCGCCGAACGCCTTGCACCGGCCGTCCGGGGCCAGCCCCCGCTGGCGGGAGAACTCCACGAACGCCGACGGGTCCGCCATCACCGCGACCCCGCCCGCCAGGGCGGTGCCGCACTCGCCGCGGCGCAGGGCCTGCACGGCCAGGTGCAGTGCCACCAATGACGACGAACAGGCCGTCTCCACGGTCATCGAGGGGCCCTCAAGGCCCAGCGTGTAGGAGATCCGACCCGACATGACCGCGTCGGCGCTACCGGTCAGCAGGTAACCCCGGGACTCCGCCGGGGCGGCCCCGGGGTCGGCGGCGTACGATCCGTGCGCCGCCCCGACGTACACCCCGGTGCGGCTGCCGCGCAGTGAGCGCGGATCCGTCCGCGCGTGCTCCAGGGCCTCCCAGGAGGTCTCCAGCAGCAGCCGCTGCTGGGGATCCATCACCAGGGCCTCACGCGGCGAGATCCCGAAGAAGGCGGCGTCGAAGTCGCCCGCCCCGTCGAGGAACCCGCCCTCACGGCAGTACGTGGTGTCCTCCGACTCCGGGTCGGGGTCGTACACCGAGGCCACGTCCCAACCCCGGTCGGTGGGGAAGGGGCCGACCGCGTCCCCGCCCCGGGCCACGAGGTCCCAGAGCCCGTCGGGGGAGGTGACGCCCCCGGGGTAGCGGCAGGCCATGCCGACGACGGCGATCGGTTCGCGGGCGGCCTCCTCCAACTCCCGGTTCCGTCGCCGGAGCCGCTCGGTCTCCCTGACCGAGGCCCGCAGCGCCTCCGTCAGCTTCTCGGTGGGTGTGGCCGTGGATCCCTCGGGGGGTGTGGCCATGATCTGCTCCTTACCTGGAACGCCGGACCGCGAACGGGTACGTGTGGGCGCGCCGCCCGCCTCCGGAACGGGGCCGGTCACCTGTCCGACCCCCCGAGCACCATCCGCACCAGCGCGTCACCGTCCAGGTCGTCGAGACCGTCCAGGGCCTCGGGGCCGTCCGGACGCTCCTCCCCGCCGTGCCCGTCGCCGCCGGGGCGCTCCGCGTCCGGCTCGGCGAGCCGCAGCAGGGGGTCGAGCAGCCCGGCCTCCCGCAGCCGTTCCAGCGGCACGTTCGCCAACGCCGCCCGCACCCGGGCCTCCTCCGGATCCGCGGGCCGACCATCGGCGGGAGCCATCAGCTCCGCCAGGTGGTCGGCCACGGCCGCGGCGGTCGGGTGGTCGAACACCAACGTCGGCGGGAGTTTGCGTCCGCAGGCCCGGCTCAGCCGCCCCGACAGCTCCACGGCGGTGACCGAACTGAACCCCAGGTCCTTGAAGGACTGGTCCGGGCCGACTTCCTCGGGGCCCGCGTGCCCGAGCACGAACGCGACGTCCCGGCGCACCGCGTCGAGCAGCCGTTCCCGGCGCTCCCGCGCGGGGGCGGCGGCGAGTGCGTCGGCCTCAGACGGTCCGCCCGCCTCCCCACCGGTCTGGGCAGCGGCCTCCGGACCGGCGAGTTCGCTGATGAGCGGGCTTGGCCGAAACGCGGTGAACCCGGTGGCGAACCGGGACCAGTCCACGTCAGCCACCACGACACAGGTGTCCGCCACCGCCTGGCGCAGCGCCGACAGGGCCTCCTCCGGCGCCATGACACCCAGCCCCCGACTGCTGAGGAAGTCCTCTCCGGCGCCCTCGCCCATGCCACCGCCACCCCACAGGCCCCAGGCGACCGACGTCGCGGGGAGTCCGGCGGCGCGGCGGCGCTCGGCCAGGGCGTCCAGCGCGGCGTTGGCGGCACCGTAGGCGCTCTGCCCGCCGCTGCCCCAGACGGCGGCGCCCGAGGAGTAGAGCACGAACGCGTCCAGCTCCAGCCCCAGCTCCCGGGTGACCTCGTCCAGGTGGCGCGCACCGGCCACCTTGCCCCCGTAGACCTCGGCCATCGTCGTCTCGTCCAGGGTCAGGAAGTCACCGGAGTGCGGGACGCCCGCCGTGTGGAAGACCGCGGTCGGCCGATGCTCGGCCAGGACGGCGCGGACGGCGGACCGGTCGGCCATGTCACAGCCGACGACCGTGACCGCCGTGCCTGAGGTGGACAGCCGCTCGACGAGGTCGACGGCCTCTGGGGCGTCGAGGCCGCGGCGGCTGGTGAGTACCAGGTGTTCGGCCCCGTGCTCCGCGAGCCAGTGGGCCAGATGCCCCCCGAGCGCCCCCGTCCCACCAGTGACCAGGACCGTGCCGCGCGGACTGTACCCGCGCCGCGCAGTGGCGGGGGAGGCCGGGGTGAGCCTGCGTCCGTACGCGCCCGAGGACCGGACTGCGACCTGGTCCTCCCCGGTCGAGGTGAGCGCGCGCGCCACCCGGGCCCACGCGCGCTCGTCCGGTTCCGGGGGCAGGTCGACGAGACCGCCCCACAGCGTGGGGTGTTCCAGAGCGATGGTCCGGCCGAGGCCCCAGACTTCGGCGCCCGCCGGTCGAGGGGTCTCGCCGGGGGAGACGGCGACCGCCCCGCGGGTGAGGGTCCACAGCCGGGCGGTGCACCCCGCGTCGAGGGCCGCCTGCGCGAGCAGGGTCGTTCCCAGGGTCGCCCGGTTCAGGTGGGGGGACCCGGGGAGCGGTCGTTCGTCGTCCGCGAGGAGGGAGAGCACGCCGTCCCACCGTCCCCCCAGCCGGACGGCGAGCCCGTCCCGGCCGGTGGTGAGGGGGTCGATCACCAGCGGCTCGACCCTCGCGCCGTGCTGGGCGAGCGCTGTGGCGGCCTGTTCGCCCCAGGCGCGGCCCTCGGCCGTCTCCGGGACGACGAGCAGCCAGTCTCCGTGGAGACCGGGACCGTTCGAGCGGTCGGGGAGTGGTTTCCAGGTGGTGCGGTAGCGCCAGGTGTCGGGTCCGGTGGTGGGTGTGGGTGTGTGGGTGGGTTGGGGGGTGAGCCAGTGGTGTTGGTGTTGGAAGGGGTAGGTGGGCAGGTCGGTGGTGTGGCCGGTGGGGGTGAGGTGGGTCCAGTCCAGGGGGGTGCCGTGGGTCCAGGTGGTGGCCAGGGAGGTGAGTAGGCGGGTGGGGGTGTCGTCGTCTCTGCGCAGGGTGCCGGTGGTGTGGGCTGTCAGGTCGTGTTGTTCGGCGGTGTGCTCGATGGCGTGGGTGAGGACGGGGTGGGCGCTGGCCTCGATGAAGCGGGTGTGGCCCTGTTCCAAGAGGGTGGTGACCGTCGAGGTGAACTGCACGGTCTGGCGCAGGTTGCGGTACCAGTACCCGGCGTCGAAGGAGGGGTTGTCCTCGACGGTGGAGTGGAACGGGATGCGCGGGGCCTTGGGGGTGATGTGGGCCAGGGCGGTGGTCAGCTCATCCTGGATGTGTTCGACGTGGCTGGTGTGGGAGGCGTAGTCGACGGGGATCTGGCGAGCCTGGATGTTCTGGTGGGTGCAGTGGGTGACGTAGTCGGTGACGGCGTCCAGATCCCCGGCCACGACGGTGGAGTGGGGGCTGTTGAGGGCGGCGATCTCCAACCGTCCGTTGTAGGCGGTGAGGTCGATGGCCTGGACGGGGAGGGGGATGGAGGCCATGCCTCCGTGTCCGGCCAGGTGGGTGGCGATGATGCGTGCTCGTTTGGCGACCACGGCGGCGCCGTCGTCGAGGGAGAGGGCTCCGGCGACGGTGGCGGCGGCGATTTCTCCTTGGGAGTGGCCGATGACGGCGTCCACACGTAGGCCGAGGGTGTGCCAGAGGTGGGCGAGGGAGACCATGACGGCCCAGGTGGCGGGTTGGACCACGTCGACCCGGTCCAACGACCGTCCCTCGGTGAGGGTTTCGATCAGGTCCCAGTCGGTGTGCGGGGCCAGGGCACGCGCGCACTCGTGGAGGTGTTGGGCGAAGGCGGGTTGGTCGGCCAGGAGGTGTGCGGCCATGCCGGTCCATTGGGTGCCTTGGCCGGGGAAGACCAGGACCTGTTTGCCGTCAGTGGTGGTGGTGTTGGTGACCACGGCGGGGTCGGGTTCGTCTGCGGCCAGGTGTCGTAGGTGGGTGGCCAGGTCTTGGGTGGTGTGGGCGAGGACGGTGGCGCGGTGGTCGAACACCGTGCGGTGGGCCATCGTGTGGGCGATGTCGCCCAACCCCATGGTGGGGTCGCGGTCGATGGCGTCGGCCAGCCGGGACGCAGCGTCGGTCAACGCCTTCGGGGTGCGACCCGACAACAACACAGGAACAGGCCCGGGGAGGTCGACACCGTCCACGGCCTGGTTGGTGTCCGGTGCCTGTTCGATGATCAGGTGGGCGTTGGTGCCGCTGACCCCGAACGAGGACACCGCCGCACGCCGTGGCCGATCGCTTTCGGGCCAGGACACCGGGTCGGTGAGCAGTGTGATCTCACCGTTGGCCCAGTCGACGTGGGTGGTGGGTTCGTCCGCGTGCAGGGTTTTGGGCAGTTGACCGTGGCGCAGGGCCTGGATCATCTTGATGACCCCGCCGACTCCGGCGGCGGCCTGGGTGTGCCCGATGTTGGACTTGAGCGATCCCAGGTAGAGGGGTTGCTGGGGGTCGCGGTCGTGTCCGTAGGTGGCCAGAAGGGCTTGGGCTTCGATGGGGTCGCCCAGGCGGGTGCCGGTGCCGTGCGCTTCCACGGCGTCCACGTCGGCGGGTCGGAGTCCGGCGTTGGCCAGGGCTTGGCGGATGACGCGTTGTTGGGCGGGGCCGTTGGGTGCGGTCAGGCCGTTGCTGGCGCCGTCCTGGTTGACCGCTGATCCTCGGATGACGGCCAGGACGGGGTGGCCGTTGCGTTGGGCGTCGGAGAGCCGCTCGACCAGCAGCATCCCGGCACCCTCACCGGGGCCGAAGCCGTCCGCCCCCTCCCCGAACGCCTTGCAACGCCCGTCGGGGGACAGACCGCGCTGGCGCGCGAACTGCACGAACACGGTCGGGGTCGCCATCACGGTCGCCCCTCCGGCCAGGGCGAGGTCGCATTCGCCCTGGCGGAGCGCCTGGGCGGCCATGTGCAACGCGGTCAGGGACGACGAGCACGCCGTGTCCACCGACACCGCCGGACCCTCGAACCCCAGCGTGTAGGAGATCCGACCCGAGGTGAAGCTGACGACCCCGCCCGCCAGAAGGTCCGCCTCCAGCGCGGCGGAGGGCGCGTGCACCCGGTCGGTGTAACCGCTGGACCAGGCGCCCACGTACACCCCCGTCCGGCTACCGCGCAGGGACCGCGGGTCGAACCCGCCGCTCTCCAGGGCCTCCCAGGAGGTCTCCAGCAGCAGTCGCTGCTGCGGGTCCATCGCGGTGGCCTCACGGGGTGAGATCCCGAAGAAACCCGCGTCGAAGGCGCCCGCCGCCTGGAGGAATCCCCCCTCCCGGCAGTAGGTGCGTCCCGCCGCGTCCGGGTCCGGGTCGTACAGTCCGTCGGTGTCCCATCCCCGGTCGGTGGGGAAGGGGGAGACGGCGTCCGTGCCGGAGGCGAGCAGGTCCCAGAACCGCTCGGGGGTGTCCGCGCCGCCGGGGTAGCGGCACGCCATACCGACGACGGCGATCGGTTCGCGTGCCCGGCCCCGTTCCTCCCTCAGCGCCTCCGAGGTCTCGTGCAGTTTCGTCGTCGCCCGCTTCAGGTAGGTGCGGAGCTGCTGCTCGTTCGCGTTGGCCATGTGTTCTCACCCGTACTGTCGCTCGGGCGGCTCAGAACCGCTCGTCGAGGAATGCGAAGATCTCGTCGTCATCGGCCGACTCCAGGGACGCGGCGACATCGTCGTCGCCGTCGGTCCCGGTGACATTGGCGTGGATCCGGTCCCACAGGCCGACCAGGGCGGACAGCCGCCCGGAGACCTGCCGGAGCTCGGTCTCGCCCACCGTCTGGACGGTGGTCCCGGCGTCCTCCCCGGCCAGGGAGGTCAGCAGGGCCTCCAGGCGGTCGAGTCCGTCCAGGAGGGAGCCGTCGCCCTCCGGCGCGCCGTCCTTCGGCGCCAGTTCGGACCGCAGGTACGCGGCCAGGTCGCCCGGTGTCGGATGGTCGAACACCAGGGTCGCGGGCAGGCGCAGACCCGTCGCGGCCCCCAACCGGTTACGCATCTCCACCGCGGTCAGCGAGTCGAAGCCCAGCTCCTTGAAGGCCCGGTCCTCGGGGATCGTCCAGTCCGCTCCGTGGCCGAGGACCGCCGCCGCGTGGGCGCGGATCTCGGCCAACACCAGACCGGCCTGGTCGTCGGCGGTGAGCCCGGCCAGACGGTCACCGATCGCCGCGGGACCGGCGGCCTCACCCGGCGAGGCGGTGCCGGAGCCCGGTGCGCCGCCGACCAGACCGCTGAGGAACGGGGTGACCTGGCCGGACGAGCGCAGCGCCCCCCGGTTGATCCGGACCGGGGCCAGGAGCGCGTCCCGCCCGCCCAGTGCGGCGTCGAACAGGGCCAGTCCCTCGGAGTCGGTGAGCGGCATGATGCCACCCCGGTTCAACCGGCGCCGCATGTCGCCCTGGTCGAGGTGGTCCGCCATCCGGCTGCTGCTGCCCCACAGTCCCCATGCCAGCGAGAGCGCGGGCAGTCCGAGCCCGGCGCGGTACTGGGCGAAGCCGTCCAGGAACGCGTTGGCGGCGGCGTAACTCCCCTGCCCCGGGCTGCCGAAGAGCGCCGAGGAGGACGAGTAGAGGACGAAGGCCGACAAGTCGGTGTCGCGCGTCAGCTCGTGCAGGTTCAGGACGGCGTCCGCCTTCGGCCGCAGCACGGTGTCGACGCTCTCGGTGGTCAGCGACGCGATGGTCCCGTCGTCGAGGACACCGGCGGTGTGGACGACCGCGCCGAGCGGGTGCTCGTCGGGGACCCCGGCCAGCAGTTCGGCCAGCCGCTCCCGGTCGGCGGCGTCGCAGGACGCCACCCGGACCCGGGCGCCTCGTTCGGTGAGCTCGTCGACCAGTTCCGGCACACCCCGGGCAGCCGCTCCGCTGCGGCCGGCGAGCAACAGGTGCCGTACGCCGTGCTCGCAGACCAGGTGCCGGGCCAACGCCTGACCGAGTGTGCCCGTGCCCCCGGTGATCAGCACCGTGCGGTGGGCGTCGAACCGGGCGGGGACGGTCAGCACGAGCTTGCCCGTGTGCCTGGCCTGGCTGAGCGTACGGAACGCCGTCCGGGCATGCCGCACGTCGTGCGCGGTCAGCGGAAGGGGGCGCAGAGTCCCGGCCTCGAACAGCTCCACCAGCTCCGCGAGCATCTCCCCGACCGCCTCGGGGCCTGCCTGGACCAGGTCGAAGGCCCGGTACGCGGTTCCCGGGTGGTCGGCGGCGATCCGGTCGGCGTCCCTGACGTCGGCCTTGCCGAGCTCCAGGAAGTGCCCGCCGCGCGGCAGCAGCCGCAGGGAGGCGTCGACGAAGTCGCCCGCCAGAGAGTTCAGCACGATGTCCACGCCCCGCCCCGACGTCGCGGTCAGGAACCGCTCGGCGAAGTCGAGCCCGCGGGAATCACCGATCCGATCCTCGGGCACGCCCAGCCCCCGGAGGGTGTCCCACTTGCCGCGGCTGGCCGTGGCGTACACCTCCAGCCCGAGATGCTCGGCGAGTTGGAGGGCGGCCATGCCGACGCCGCCCGCGGCGGCGTGGACGAGAACCGACTGCCCGGCGCGCGCCCCGGCCAGCCGGGTCAGCGCGTAGTAGGAGGTGAGGAACACCGCGGGCACGGAGGCCGCCTCGGCGTAGGACCAACCGAGCGGGATGCGGGCCACCATCCGGTGGTCGGCCACCGCGAGGGGGCCGAACCCGCCGGTCCACATGCCCATCACCCGGTCGCCGACGGCCACACCGGTCACGTCCGGGGCGGTCTCGACGACGACACCAGCCCCCTCCGCTCCCATGACGCCGTCACCCGGGTACATGCCCAGCGCGATCAGGGTGTCGCGGAAGTTCAGACCGGCGGCCCGGACCGCGACCCGCACCTGACCTGGGGCCAAGGGCTTCTCGGCGTCGGGGGCGGCCGCCAACGACAGTCCCTCCAGGGTGCCCTCGCCGGGGGAGAGCCGCCAGGCGCCGCCGCCCGCCGGGGGGACGAGTTCGTCCCGGTCCGGTTCCGCCTCAGCCAGCCTGGGCGCGGACACGGTCGTGCCGCGCACCGCCAGTTGGGGTTCGCCGGAGGCCAGGGCCGCCGCCAGCGCCGGCTCGGTCGCGGTCGCGCCGTCCACGTCGACCAGGACCACGCGGTCCGGCTCCTCGGACTGCGCCGAACGGACCAGGCCCCACAGCGCCGCCGCGGCCGTGTCCCGCACGGTCTCGCCCGGTGCCGCCGCCACCGCACCGCTGGTGACGAACACCAGCCGGGCCGAGGCGGTCCGCTCACCGGCCGCCGACCACTCTTGGACGAGCCCGAGGGCCCGGTCCAGCACCGCGCGCACCGACCCGCCGTCGGGTTCGGGGCAGACGGGGAAGGAGACGACCACGGCGTCGGGCAGTCCCGCGCCTTCCTCAGCCAGGAGATCAGCCAGACCGTCGTACCGCGCGCACCCGCCCGCGGCGCCCTCGAACACGTTGGCGAGTGCGCCGTGGTCCTCGCCCACGACCGCCCACCGCGGCGGGGGCACCGCAGCTGGCCTGGGCAGCGGAACCCAGTCGACCCGGTACAGGTCACGGCCGCCCCGACCAGGCGTCCCGGAGACCAGCTGCTCACCGGAGACGGGTCGGACCACCAGTTCCCCGATCTCCAGCACGGGGTTTCCGGCGGAGTCCACGCACAGCAGGCGCACCGCCTCGTCCCCGGCCGAGGAGAGGGTGACCCGGAGCCGTTCGGCCCCGGCGGAGTACAGCCGCACCCCGCGCAGGGAGAACGGCATCCTGGCCCGGCCGTCGTCGGGGAAGAACGCACCGAGGCTCATCGCCTGGAGCGCCGCGTCCAGCAGAGCCGGGTGCACCCCGTAGCCGCCCGTGTCCACGGTCGTGCTGCCCGGCAGGGCGACCTCGGCGTACACGGCCTCGCCGGCGCGCACCCCGGCCGTGAAACCCCGGAACGCGGGGCCGTAGTCGTAGCCGCGCTCGCTGAACTCCGCGTAGAAGTCGTCCGGGCTCACCGACCCGGTCAGGTCGAGACGGGCCTCGGGTGCGGGGGGAGCGGTGCCGGAGGCGACCGGCAGCACCGACGCCTCGGCGTGCCGGACCCACTCCGCCCCGGCCGCCCGGGAGTGCACGGTGACCGTACGCCGCCCCTCCTCGTCGGGGCCGTCGAGCAGCAGCCGCAGTTCGACGGAACCCTCCTCGGGCAGGACCAGCGGCGCCTGGAGGGTCAGCTCGTCGACGTGCTCGCAGCCGACGCGTGCGCCAGCCCACAGCACCAGGTCCACGAACGCCGTCGCGGGCAGCAGGGTGGTGCCCATCAGTCCGTGGTCGGCCAGCCACGGACGGCTGTCCGCGCCGATCCGCGCCGTGTACACCGTCCCGCCCGTCTCGGGGAGCTCGATTCCGGCGCCCAGCAGCGGGTGCTCCGCTTCGGCCGCGCCGAAGGAGGACACGTCCCCACGTCCGCCGTCCGTGGGGTGGTACCAGTAGCGTTCGCGCTGGAACGGGTAGGTCGCCAGGTCGACCTGCCGCGAGTCGGTGCCGAACAGCGCGTCACCGTCGATCGCCACCCCGTTGACGTGGGCCAGGCCGAGCGCCGCGCCGAAGCCTCTGGCGCCGCCCTTCTCCCGGCGCAGCGTGTGCACCACCGTGCCGTGACCACCGGTGTCGGCCAGCGTCTCGTGCAGCGACATCGCCAGCATCGGGTGCGGGCTGGACTCCAGGTACAGGTCGTAGCCGTCGGCGGCCAGTGCCCGTGTGGCCCGTTCGAACTCCACCGGGTCGCGCATGTTCCGGTACCAGTAGTCGGCGTCCAGCTGCTCGGTGTCGAGCAGACCCCCGGTCACCGTCGAGTAGAAGGGGATGTCCGACGGGCGCGGCGAGACCGGCGCGAGCACTTCCAGCAGGTGTTCGCGCAGCACGTCCACGTGCGCCGAGTGACCAGCGGTGTCCACCCCCGGCACCGGCTTGGCTTGGACGCCGTCGGCGGTCAGCTCCGCCAGCAGCTCCTCCAACGCGTCCACGTCGCCGCTCACCGCCGCGGTTCCGGGGCTGTTCACCGCCGCCACCGAGAGCCGGTCACCGTACGGTTCGAGCCTGGCCCGCAGCTCGGCGTCCGGAAGCGAGACCGCGACCATGCCACCCTTGCCCGCCAGCGTCAGCCACGCCTGGCTGCGTAGGGCGACGATACGAGCGGCGTCCTCCAACGAGAGCGCGCCCGCCACACAGGCCGCCGCGATCTCGCCCTGGGAGTGGCCCACCACGGCGGCCGGGTGCACGCCGATCGCCCGCCAGGACGCGGCCAGCGACAGCATCATCGTGAACAGCACCGGTTGCACCACGTCGACCCGGCTCAGCGGGGGCGCGTCCGGGGCCTCCTCCAACACGTCCAGCACCGACCAGTCCAGGTGGGCGCGCAGCGCCGCGTCGCAGGCCCGCGCGGTCTCCCGGAACGCGGGAGAGCGGTCGAGCAGGCCGCGCGCCATCGAGGGCCACTGCGAGCCCTGACCGGGGAAGACGAACACCACCCGCTGGTCCGGGCCCGCCGTGGTCTCACCCCGCACCACGACCGCGTGGTCCCGGCCCCGCGCCAGCGCGTCCAGGGCCTCCAGCAGCTCCTCCCGGCTCTCACCGACCACGGCGGCGCGGTGCTCGAAGTGCGTTCGTCCGGTGATCAGGGTGTATCCGGCGTCGGCCGGGTGCATCTCCGGGTGCTCCAGTAGGTCCCCGCGCAACCGGGCGGCCTGTTCGCGCAGCGCGGCCTCGGTGCGGCCCGAGAGCAGCAGCGGGACCGTCACGTCCTTCCATGCGTCCGCCTCGTCGACGGGCTCCTCCGGTTGCTCCGCCTCGGCGGGGAGCGGCGCCTGTTCGATGATCAGGTGGGCGTTGGTGCCGCTGATCCCGAACGCGGACACGGCGGCGCGGCGCGGCCCCGTCGGCTGATCCGGCCAGTCGACGTTCTCCGTGAGCAGGCGGAGCGCTCCGGTCGACCAGTCCACGTGCGGAGTGGGCTCGTCCACGTGCAGCGTGCGGGGCAGGGTCCGGTGCCGCATCGCCTGGACCATCTTGATCACACCCGCCACACCGGCGGCGGCCTGTGCGTGGCCGATGTTGGATTTGAGCGAGCCGAGGTAGAGGGGGGTGTGGGGGTCGCGGTCGTGTCCGTAGGTGGCCAGGAGGGCTTGGGCTTCGATGGGGTCGCCCAGGCGGGTGCCGGTGCCGTGCGCTTCCACGGCGTCCACGTCGGCGGGTCGGAGTCCGGCGTTGGCCAGGGCTTGGCGGATGACGCGTTGTTGGGCGGGTCCGTTGGGTGCGGTCAGGCCGTTGCTGGCCCCGTCCTGGTTGACGGCCGATCCCCGGATGACGGCCAGGACCGGATGCCCGTTGCGTCGGGCGTCGGAGAGCCGTTCCACGAGCAGCATCCCGGCGCCCTCACCGAGCGCCACACCGTCCGCGTCCGCGGCGAAGGCCTTGGAGCGGCCGTCGGGGGACATCACCCGTTGACGGGAGAACTCCACCAGCATCTCCGGCGTGGACATCACCGTGGTCCCGCCGACCAGGGCCATCCCGCACTCGCCGCGGCGGAGCGCCTGCACGGCCAGGTGCAGGGCGACCAGCGACGCCGAGCAGGCCGTGTCCACGGTCACGGCGGGCCCCTCGAAGCCGAACACGTACGACAGCCGACCCGACATCACGCTGGCTGAGTTCCCCGTCCCCAGGTAGCCGTCGAAGCTGTCCTCACCGCTCTGCAACAGCTGCATGTAGTGCTGGCCGTTGGTCCCGACGAACACACCGGTGCGGTCGCCGCGCAGCTTCGCCGAGTCGATACCGGCGCGCTCGAAAGCCTCCCAGGAGGTCTCCAGCAGCAGTCGTTGCTGGGGGTCCATGGCCAGGGCCTCACGCGGCGAGATCCCGAAGAAGGACGGGTCGAAGTCGGGCGCCTGCTGGAGGAACCCGCCCTCGCGCACGTAGGTGCGGCCGCCCGCCTCCGGATCGGGGTCGTACAGGCTCGCCAGGTCCCATCCCCGGTTCGCCGGGAACGGACCGATCGCGTCCACCCCGTCCATGAGCAGCTGCCACAGCTCCTCGGGGGTGTTCACGTCTCCGGGGAAACGGCACGCCATCGACACGATCGCGATCGGCTCCCCGTCCTGCGCGGGGACCAGCCCGAACGCCTCCGCCCCGGCCGAGTCCTCCTCCGTGTCGAGCGCCAGGTCGAGCAGGTGCCGTGCCAGGGCCGTGGGATCGGGGTGGTCGAAGACCAGGGACGACACCAGGTCCAGGCCGGTGGCCTCCTTCAACCGGTTCCGCAGCTCCACCGCCGTCACCGAGTTGAAGCCCAGGTTCTTGAACGGGCGCCGCACGTCCACCTCCTCCGGAGAGGAGAGGCCGAGCACCGCCGCCACGTGCGACCGCACCAGCCGCGACACCATCGCCAACCGCGCGTCCTCGGGCTTGCCTCGGAGCGAACGCGCCAGGGAGGAGCCCTCGTCGGCTGACTTCCCGGTCCGTCCCTCCTCCGCTTGTGCGGCGCGCATCGCCCGTACCTCGGGCAGCTCGTCGAGCAGCGGGGTGGCGCGGGCGGCGGTGTAGGCGGGGGCGAACCGTTCCCAGTCGACGTCGGCGACGGCCACCCGGCCCGCACCGCGCCGCACGGTACGGCTCAGCGCGTCCAAGGCCGACGCAGGCTCGAGCGGGGTCAGACCGGTACGCCGCATCTGCTGGCCGATGGCCCCCTCCGCGGCGGGGGTTCCGGACCACGGGGCCCACGCGACCGACGTGCCCGGCAGCCCGCGGGCACGCCTGCACTCCGCGACCGCGTCGAGGTAGGCGGTACCGGCCGCGTAACCGCCCTGGCCGATGCCGCCCCACACCCCGGACACCGAGGAGAGGACGACGAACGCGTCCAGGTCCGTGTCCGCCACCAGCCGGTCCAACCTGGTCACCAGGTCGGTCCTGGCCGACAGGGCGGTGGCGAGCGCCTCGGGTGTGGTCTCCGCCAGACCCGCCAACGGGGCCGTGGGCGGTGCCACGATCACCGCCGTCGGGGACAGTTCGTCGAGCATCGTCCGCAACGCCGCCTGGTCGCGTGGGTCACACGGGACCGTGGTCACGCGCGCGGCGACGTCCGCGAGTTCCTCCGGTAGGGGACCCGACAGGCCCGACAGCGCCACGCGCTGGGCTCCGTCATCGAGCAGCCGCCGTGTCAGCGGACCGGCGACCGTCGAGATGTCGCCCACTACCAGCACGGTGCCCCGGGGGCGCCAGCCACTGCCACCGCCACCGGCGAGGACGTGGGACAGCCTGCGGCCGTAGGTGCCCGAGGGGCGGACCGCCACCTGCTCCTCGTTCCCGCGGTCCGCGATCGTCGCCGCCAGTCGCCGGAACGCGGGTCCATCGGCGTTGACCGGCAGGTCGATCAGACCGCCCCAGCGCTGCGGAAGTTCGATACCGGTGACCTGGCCCAGCCCCCACAGCTGGGCCTGCGTGGCGGATGGGGCCTCACTGGGAGCCACCGCCACCGCGCCGCGGGTGACCGCCCACAGCCGGGCCTCGACCCCGGCGTCACCCACGGCCTGGATCAGGGCCAGGGAGGACGCCAGACCGGTGGGGAGTACCGGGTGCGCGGCGTCGGTGCCCTCGGCGAGGGCCAGGAGCGAGACGATCCCGCTCAGGGGGCCGCTGTCCGTGCGCTCGGCGATCTCCGCCAGCCGCCCGCACAGCCGGGAGCGGTCCGTGGCGGGCTCGACGGGCAGCACCCGCACGGTCGCGCCGCGTTCGGTCAGCTCGCGGGCGATGCCCTGTGCGGTGGGTGAGTCCGCGAGTTCCTCCGGGACCGCCAACAGCCACTGCCCGTCCAGCCGGGTGGTCTGTCCGTCCTCGTCCCGCAGCCGCTTCCAGGTCACCTGGTACGAAAGTGCGTCGGTGCCGTCGGCGGAGGCGGTCGCGCTCGACAGGGCGGCGCGGTGCGGCTCGATCCAGTGGTGTTGGTGTTGGAAGGGGTAGGTGGGCAGGTCGGTGGTGTGGCCGGTGGGGGTGAGGTGGGTCCAGTCCAGGGGGGTGCCGTGGGTCCAGGCGGTGGCCAGGGAGGTGAGTAGGCGGGTGGGGGTGTCGTCGTCGCGTCGCAGGGTGCCGGTGGTGTGGGCTGTCAGGTCGTGTTGTTCGGCGGTGTGCTCAATGGCGTGGGTGAGGACGGGGTGGGCGCTGGCCTCGACGAAGCGGGTGTGGCCCTGTTCCAAGAGGGTGGTGATGGTGTCGGTGAACTTCACGGTGTGGCGCAGGTTGCGGTACCAGTACCCGGCATCGAAGGAGGGGTTGTCCTCGACGGTGGAGTGGAACGGGATGCGCGGGGCCTTGGGGGTGATGTGGGCCAGGGCGGTGGTCAGCTCATCGTGGATGTGTTCGACGTGGCCGGTGTGGGAGGCGTAGTCGACGGGGATCTGGCGTGCTCGGATGTTCTGGTGGGTGCAGTGGGTGACGTAGTCGGTGACGGCGTCCAGATCCCCGGCCACGACGGTGGAGTGGGGGCTGTTGAGGGCGGCGATCTCGAGCCGTCCTTGGTAGGCGGTGAGGTCGATGGCCTGGACGGGGAGGGGGATGGAGGCCATGCCTCCGTGTCCGGCCAGGTGGGTGGCGATGATGCGTGCTCGTTTGGCGACCACGGCGGCGCCGTCTTCGAGGCTGAGGGCTCCGGCGACGGTGGCGGCGGCGATTTCTCCTTGGGAGTGGCCGATGACCGCGTCCACACGTAGTCCGTGGGTGTGCCAGAGGTGGGCGAGGGAGACCATGACGGCCCAGGTGGCGGGTTGGACGATGTCGACCCGGTCCAACGACCGTCCCTCGGTGAGGGTTTCGATCAGGTCCCAGTCGGTGTGGGGGGCCAGGGCACGCGCGCACTCGTGGAGGTGTTGGGCGAAGGCGGGTTGGTCGCGTAGGAGGTTCGCGGCCATGCCGGTCCACTGGGTGCCCTGGCCGGGGAAGACCAGGACCTGTTTGCCGTCGGCCGCGACACCGTTGATGACGGCGGGGTTCGGTTCTCCGTGTGAGAGGTCGCGTAGGCGCTTGTTGAGTTCTTCGGTGGTGTGGGCCAGGACGGTGGCGCGGTGGTCGAAGGTGGTGCGGTGGGTCAGGGTGTGGGCGATGTCGCCCAGGCTCATCCCCGGGTCGCGGTCGATGGTGTCGGCGAGCCGGGAGGCGGCGTCGGTCAACGCCTTGGGGGTCCGACCCGACAGCAACACAGGAACAGGACCGGGAATGTCAGGGCTGTCCTGGGGCTGGCTGAGTTCTGTTGCTTGTTCGATGATCAGGTGGGCGTTGGTGCCGCTGACCCCGAATGAGGAGACCGCCGCCCGCCGTGGCCGGTCGTTCTCGGGCCAGGGTTGGGCCTGGTCGAGGAGTCGGACGGCTCCGTTCGCCCAGTCGACGTGGGTGGTGGGGGTGTCGGCGTGCAGTGTGCGGGGCAGGGTGCCGTGGCGCAGGGCCTGGATCATTTTGATGACCCCGCCGACTCCGGCGGCGGCTTGGGTGTGGCCGATGTTGGATTTGAGGGATCCGAGGTAGAGGGGTTGCTGTGGGTCGCGGTCGTGTCCGTAGGTGGCCAGGAGGGCTTGGGCTTCGATGGGGTCGCCCAGGCGGGTTCCGGTGCCGTGTGCTTCGACGGCGTCGATGTCGGTGGGTCGGAGTCCGGCGTTGGCCAGGGCTTGGCGGATGACGCGTTGTTGGGCGGGGCCGTTGGGTGCGGTCAGGCCGTTGCTGGCGCCGTCCTGGTTGACGGCCGATCCTCGGATGAGGGCCAGGATGGGGTGTCCGTTGCGTCGGGCGTCGGAGAGCCGCTCGACGAGCAGCATCCCGGCGCCCTCGGCCCACCCGGTGCCGTCGGCCTCGTCACTGAAGGCACGGCACCGCCCGTCGGGAGACAGGCCACGCTGCGTGGAGAACTCCACGAAGACGTCTGGCCTGGCCATGACGGTGACACCTCCGGCCAGGGCGAGGTCGCATTCGCCCTGGCGGAGCGCTTGGGCGGCCATGTGCAACGCGACCAGTGACGACGAGCACGCCGTGTCCACCGACACCGCGGGACCCTCGAGCCCCAGCGTGTAGGAGATCCGACCCGACACCACACTGCCCGAGGTGCCGGTCCCGGAGTAGCCGCCCGTGTCCGCCGAGCGGTCCCGGTCGGAGCCGTAGTCGTGGTACATCACGCCGGTGTAGACGCCGGTGGGGGTGCCGTGGAGGGTGTGGGGGTCGATGCCCGCGCGTTCGATGGCTTCCCAGGAGGTTTCCAGCAACAGGCGTTGTTGGGGGTCCATGGCGGTGGCTTCGCGGGGTGAGATGCCGAAGAAGTCGGGGTCGAAGTCTGCGGCGTCGTGGAGGAAGCCGCCTTGGCGGACGTAGGTTTTGCCGGGGGTGCCGGGTTCGGGGTCGTAGAGGGTGTCCAGGTCCCATCCCCGGTCGGTGGGGAAGGGGGAGATGGCGTCGGTGCCGGTGGTCACCAGTTCCCAGAGGGCGTCGGGGGTGGTGGCTCCGCCGGGGTAGCGGCAGGCCATCCCCACCACCACGATCGGGTCCTGGTCACGCTCCTCCACGGCTCGGAGCCGTTCCCGGGTGTCGTGGAGATCGACCATGGCCCGGCGGAGATACTCGCGCAGCCTCTCCTCGTTGCCCGAGCCGTCGGTGGTCCCGGTCGCGCTGGTGGAGTCCTCGGTGGACACGTTTCCCCCTGGAAGTGTCGGTACTGTCGCCTCGGTGCCGTCGTGCCGTCCGTTCCGGCCGGTCATGGTGAGAGCCCGCTGTCGAACAGTGCGAACAGTTCGTCGTCCGACGCGCTGTGCAGCCGTTCCGTGACGCTCTCGGCGTCGCCCGGGCCGTCGTCGGTACTCGTCGGGGCCTCCCGGGTCCGGGGGAGACCGGTGAGAAGGGACCGGAGCCGCCGTTCGACGTCGTCGCGCAGGCCGTCGTCCGTGTCGTCGTCGGTCAGCGCCTCGTCGATCCGGTCCCGCAGGGCGTCGATCGCCTCCAGTAGCGCCGTCTCGGCCCCCGGGAGTTCACCGTCGATCCGCTCCGCGAGGGCGAGCGGGGTCGGGTGGTCGAACACGAGCGTCGCGGGCAGTCGCAGACCGGTGCTGCCGCGCAGCCGGTTGCGCAGTTCGACGGCGGTGAGCGAGTCGAAGCCAGCCTCCTTGAAGCTTCGACCCACCTCGACGGAGGCGGGGGTCGGGTGGCCGAGGACGGCGGCCACCTCAGCCCGCACGAACTCCACCAGCGCCGCCCTGCGCTCCCGGCGCGGCAATCCGACGATCCGGTCCGTCTCCGTGCCCACGGCGTCCGGCGCCGTCTCCTGCGTCGCGGCCCCGGAGGGCGGACGGGCCGCTCCGACCAGGCCGTGCAGGACGGGCGGCGCCGTCCCGGATCCGCGCAGGGCCGCCACGTCGAACCGGGCGGGTACGAGCTGGGCCGGTACCCCGCCCCCGCCGTCTCCGGTGAGCACGGTGTCCAGCACGGCCAGACCCTCCGCGCGACTCAGCGGGGTCAGGCCGCCACGGCGGAGCCGTGCCGAGTCCGCTCCGTCGAGCGCACCGGCCATACCGTCGCCCTCCCAGGGGCCCCACCCCAGGGCCACGGCGGGAAGCCCGAGGCCGCGCCGCCAGGACGCGAAGGAGTCCAGGTAGGCGTTGGCCGCGGCGTAGGCCGACTGCCCGGCGCTGCCCAGCACCCCCGCCGCGGAGGAGTAGAGCACGAACGCTGACGGATGCCGTCCGACCGTGAGGTCGTGGAGGTTGCGGACGGCCGCCACCTTCGGCCGGAACACCATCGCGAGCCGTTCCGGATCCTGTGCGGTGACCACCCCGTCGTCCACGACACCGGCCGTGTGCACGACGGCGGTCAACGGGTGCTCGGCCGGAATTCGCTCCAGCAAGTCCCGCAGGGCGTCGCGGTCGGCGACGTCGCACGCCGCCACCTCGACCTCCGCGCCGAGCCCGCTCAGCTCGGCGACGAGTCCGTCCGCGCCTGGGGCCCGCGTCCCGCGTCTGCTGGTGAGCAGCAGACGGCGTGCCCCGTGGGCCGTGACCAGGTGCCGTGCCGCCTCCGCGCCGAGGCCGCCGGTGCCCCCGGTGACCAGGACCGTTCCGGTGGACCAGGCCGGGGCGCCGCCGTGCGACTCCGCGTCGCCGTCCGGCTCCGGGGCGGGGGCCGGGTCGAACCTGGTGAGGGCGGGGGTGAGCCGGAGGCCCCCACGCAGCGCGAGCTGGTCGGCGGTGCCCACCGCTCGCGTCAGCGCCGCGCGGGAGGCGTCGGTGTCGTCGGTGTCGAGCAGCGCGAACCGGCCGGGGTGCTCGGACTGGGCGGCCCTGACCAGACCCCAGACCGTCGCGGACGCGGGATCACCGACCCCGTCGCCGGTGTCCACCGCGCGCCGGGTGACCAGCACAAGCTCACTGTCCGCGAACTCCTCCGCGGCCAACCACTCCTGGACGAGGGACAGCGCCGTCTCGGCGAACCCGGTCGGCGTTCCGGTGCCGTCCCCGCGCAGGTCGGCCAGGACGTGCCGGGGGACGGCCCCGCCGCGCGCCACCTCCGCCAGATCGGGCAGGTGGGTCAGCTGTTCGGCGAGGGGCGCGGCGTCGGAACCCACCACGACCGGTGCGGCGGGGGGGACGTCGCGCCCGCCCCGGTGCTCGGACCAGCGCAGGCGGTACAGGGGAGCCCGCGCGGCCTCGGCGGCGGCGACCGTCTCGGCGGAGACGGGACGCAGCGCGAGCGCCCGCGCGGAGAACACCGGGCGGTTCTCCGGATCCACCGCGGTCACCGCCACCGTGTCCGCCCCGGACGGGCGCAGCCGGACCCTCAGCGCCCGGGCGCCCCGGGAGTGGAGGGTGACCTCCCGCCAGGTGAACGGGAGCAACCCGTGCGCACCGCCCAGCGCGTGCGCCGTGGCGTGCAGGGCGGTGTCGAGCAGAACCGGGTGTATGCCGTACTGGTGCGCCTCCTCGGCCAGGTCGTCGGGCAGACGGACCTCCGCCAACAGGTCGCCCTCATGCCGCCAGGCGGCGCGCAGACCCCGGAAGGCGGGCCCGTAGCCGATGCCCGCCGCGCCGAATCGCGCGTACTCCTCGGCAGGGTCGACGGGTTCGGCCGCCTCGGGCGGCCACACCGCGCCCACCCCCTCAACCGGGGCGACGGGTTCGTCCGCCGCCTCCAGGGTCCCCACCGCGTGCCGGATCCAGCCGCCGTCGCCGTCGCTGGAGTGGACGCGCACCTCACGGGACCCGTGCTCGTCGGGTGCGTCGAGCACGACCCGAAGTCGGACGCCGCCCTCCTCCGGGAGCACCAGGGGCGCCTCGAAGGTCAGTTCCCCGACACGCGCCGTGGCGTGCAGCGCCAGGTCAAGCAGGGCCGAGCCCGGCACCACCGTGCGGCCGTGCACACTGTGGTCGGCCGTCCAGGGCAGCGCGGCGGTGGAGAGGGAGCCCGTCCACACCGTGCCCCGCCCCTCGGGGAGGTCGACGGCGGCGGACAGCAGTGGGTGGGCCGGGTCGTCGAGCCCGGCGGACGGCGCCCCGGCCCGGCCGGCGGGCAGGTCGAGCCAGTACCGGTCGCGCCGGAACGCGTAGGTCGGCAGCCGGGACGCCACCGCGAGGACGTCGGGCCCGGGCTCGTCGGAGAGCGACACGGCGGCGCCGTGGACGTGGGCGGTGGCCAGGGCGCGCTCGAACCCGCCCGGCCGTCCCGGCGCACCGGTCTCGGGTACGCCGTGCCGCAGCAGCGGCAGGACGCACACGGACTCTCGGCTCCGCTCCTCCGGTTCCCGGTCCAGGTACTCGCCGATCATGGCGGACAGCACACCGTCGGGTCCGAGCTCGATGAAGGTGTCCGTGCCGTCGGCGCGCATCGTGCGCACACCGTCGAGGAAGCGCACCGGTTCCCGCACCTGGCGGACCCAGTAGTCCGCCGTGCACAGGGTTTCCTCGGTGGCGAGCCCGCCGGTGAGAGTCGACATGACCGGAATTCTGGGCGGTGCGAATCCCAGGGCGCGAGCCTCGCGGGCGAACTGTGTCAACATGCCGTCCATCCGCGGCGAGTGGAAGGCGTGGCTGACCGCGAGTCGTTTGGCCTCCCGGCCCCGACCCCGCCACGCCTCCAGCAGGTTCAGCACGGCGGGCTCGTCACCCGACACCACGACCGAGGCGGGTCCGTTGACGGCGGCGAGCGCCAGTTCGCCCTCGCGTCCCGCCAACAGGGGCGCCACCTCCTCCTCGGTGGCTCGCAGCGCCGCCATCGCGCCGCCGGCGGGCAGTTCCTGCATCAGTCGGCCCCGGGCAGCCACCAGACGGGCCGCGTCCGGCAGCGTCAGCACACCGGCGGCGTGCACGGCGGCGATCTCCCCGACGCTGTGCCCGCACACCACGTCGGGTCGCGGCCCGCGGCGCTCGGTCAGGCGGTACAGCGCGGTCTGCAACGCGAACAGGGCGGGCTGAGTGAACTCGGTCCGGTCCAGCAGCGCCGCCTCCGCACTACCGGGGGCGGCGAACATCAGATCCCGCAACGGACGGTCCAGGTGCCGGTCGAGTTCGGCGCACACCTCGTCCAGCGCCGCCGCGAACACCGGTTCCTCCCGGTACAGGCCGAGCCCGGCCCCGGCGCGCTGACTGCCCTGACCGGTGAAGAGGAACGCGGTCCGGCGCTCGGTGTCCGAGGCGGCGCCCGTCACCACCCCGTCGTGCGCGCGTCCCTCGGCCAGGGCGCTCAGCCCGGCGAGGAGTTCGTCGCGGTCCCGCCCGAGGACGACGGCGCGGTGCCGCAGCGGCGTCCTCGCGTGGGCGAGGGCACCAGCCACGGCGGCGGGGGCGTCGTCGCCGGAGGACAGGGCCTCGTGCAGCCGTGCCGCCTGGGCGTGCACCGCCTCCTCGTCCCGGCCGCTCACCGTCCAGGCGACACTTCCGGCGGGAGCCGTCGCGGGGAGGGGACCGGCGTCCTCGTCGGCCGGTGCGCTTTCCACCACCACGTGCGCGTTCGTGCCGCTCGCACCGAACGAGGACACCCCGGCGCGGCGCGGCTCCCCCGGACCCTCCGGCCACGGAACGGCCTCCGTGAGCAGCCGCACCGCACCGGCCGACCAGTCCACCCGGGTCGTGGGCCGTTCCACGTGCAGGGTCCTGGGCAGTTCGCCGTGCCGCATCGCCTGGACCATCTTGATCACGCCCGCCACCCCGGCGGCGGCCTGGGTGTGGCCGATGTTGGACTTGACCGAGCCCAACCACAGCGGACGGTCCTCCGCCCGACCGCGCCCGTACACCGACAGCAGCGCCTCCGCCTCCACCGGATCGCCGAGCCTGGTGCCCGTCCCGTGCGCCTCGACGGCGTCGACCTGGTCCGGGCCGACCCCGGCGTCCCGCAGCGCGTCCTCGATGGTCCGGCGCTGGGCCCGCCCGTTGGGGGCGGTGAGCCCGTTGCTCGTCCCGTCTTGGCCGACCGCCGAACCGCGCACGACGGCCAGCACGGTCCGGCCCTCCCGACGGGCGTCGGACAGCCGCTGCAACAGCAGCACGCCGACCCCCTCACCGAAGCCGGTGCCGTCGGCGGAGTCCGCGAAGGTCTTGCACCGGCCGTCCGGGGCCAGTCCGCGCTGCCGGGAGAAGTCCACGAACATCGTCGGCGTGGACAGGACGGTCGCCCCGCCCGCCAGGGCCAGATCGCACTCGCCCCGTCGCAGCGCCCGCACCGCCAGATGCAGCGTCACCAGGGACGACGAGCACGCGGTGTCCACGGTCACGGCGGGGCCGCGCAGGTCGAGGGTGTAGGACACCCGACCGGAGGCCACACTCCCCGCGCTGCCGTTGACGAGGTAGCCCTCCAGGTCCTCCGGGACGCTCCCGGGACCGCCGTGCAGGACGCGGTCCCCGTAGTCGTCGTACATCACGCCCATGTACACGCCCGTGCGGCTGCCCCGGAAGCGGTCCGCGGTGATCCCGGCGCGCTCGAAGGCCTCCCAGGAGGTCTGGAGCAGCAGCCGCTGCTGCGGGTCCATGGCCAGCGCCTCACGCGGCGAGACACCGAAGAACTCGGCGTCGAACTCCGCGCAGCCGTGGAGGAAGCCGCCCTCACGCGCGTAGCTGGTGCCGGGGGCGCCGTCCGGGTCGTACAGTGCCGCCAGGTCCCAGCCCCGGTCCTCGGGCAGCCCTGAGACCGCCTCACGCCCCTCGGACAGCAGCCGCCACAGCTCCTCGGGGGACTCCACCCCGCCCGGGAACCGGCACCCGATCCCGACGATCGCGATCGGCTCGCGGTCCCGCTCCTCCATCTCGCCGAGGCGCTTCTTGGTGGCCACGAGTTCGGCCGTGACCCGCCTGAGGTACTCCCGGACCCGGTCGTCCGATCGCGGGGCGGGTGCGCCCGGCGTGTGGTCGCTTTCATTCCTACTGCTCACAGCTGCTCCTCGATGAAGGCGAAGAGGTCGTCGTCGTCCGTGGAGTCGAGCCGCTCGTCCAGGTCCACGGTGTCGGCGGCGGAGCCGGTCGACGGCTTGGACGGGGAGGCCGCGTGGCCTGTCGCGGTCGGCGTGACCGCGGCCAGCAGCTCGGACAGCCGTCGACGCACGGCATCGCGTCCCTGAACGTCCTCGGCCATGGCGCCGACCGCCCGGGCGACCGTCTCCAGACCGGCGAGCGCGGCGTCCACCCCGCCCCCGGCGCCGTCGGCGGTCGGGTCCGGGGACAGTTCGTCGGTGAGGTACTCGGCCACCGCCATCGGAGTGGGGTGGTCGAACACCAGGGCGGCGGGCAACCGTAGGCCGGTCGCCGTGCCGAGCCGGTTCCGCAGCTCCACGGCGGTCAGGGAGTCGAACCCGAGCTCCTTGAACGGCCGTCGCGGCGCCACCCCGTCGGGGGAGGCGTATCCCAGTACGGCCGCGACCTGGGCACGCACCAGGTTCACGAGTTCTCGGAGCCGGACCGACGCGTCGAGCCCGGCCAGCCGTTCGGCCCAGGTGTCCTCGGGCTCGGTCCGCGGCGCCGGGGCGGACGGCCCGGCCGCCCGCGCGGGCACCAGGCCACGCAGCAGTTCGGGCACCGCCTCCGGGCCCCGTTCGTCCCGCTCCCGGCGCACCGAGGTCAGGTCCAGCCGCATCGGTGCCAGGAGCGGGTCCGCCTCGGCGGCGGCGAGCGCCCGGTCGAACAGGGCGAGCCCCTGCGCGTTCGTCATCGGCGCGATCCCGGCTCCGCGCATCCGCCGCAGGTCGGTTTCGGTGAGGTGGCCGGTCATCCCGGTCGCCTCACCCCACAGACCCCAGGCCAGCGACACGGCGGGCAGCCCCAGGGACCGACGGTGCTGTACCAGGGCGTCGACGAACGTGTTGGCCGCCGCGTAGTTGCCCTGTCCGGGACGGCCCAGCAGACCGGCCGCCCCGGAGAAGACCGCGAACACCGACAGCGGGGCCTCGGCGGTCAGCTCGTGCAGGTTCAGCGCCGCGTCCACCTTCGGCCGCATGACCGTGTCGAGCCGTTCCGGGGTCAACGCCTCGACCGCTCCGTCGTCGAGCACCCCGGCCGCGTGGACCACACCGGTCAGCGGCCGGTCCGCGGGAACGTCCGCCAACACCCGGGCCAGCGCCGCACGGTCGGCGGTGTCGCACGCCGCGATCTTTGGCCTGGCGCCCAGCCCGGTCAGCTCCTCGGCGAGCGCGGCGGCGCCGTCGGCGCCGGTTCCGGCACGGCTCAGGAGCAGGAGGTCGCGGACTCCGTGCCCGACGACCAGGTGCCGGGCCACCAGTCGACCGAGCATGCCGGTCGCACCCGTCACCACCACCGTTCCGGCCGGGTCGAAGACGGTCGCGCGCTCCTCCCACGGGGTCCCGGAGGCTTCCGCGCGAGCGAGCTCCGGGATCCGGACGGCCCCTTCGCGCAGGGCCACCTGCCCGACGCCGCCCAGCACCGCGCCGAGCGCACCGGGCAGGGACCTCCGGCTCTCCGGGGAGTCGTCCAGGTCGATCAGGGCGAAGCGGCCCGGGTGCTCCGAGCGCGCGGACCTGACCAGACCCCACACGCCCGCGCACACCGCCCCGTCGACCCCTTCGCCGGGAACCGTCGCCACGGCCCGCCGGGTGGCCACCACCAGCGGCACCTCCGCCAACGCGTCGGCGGCCAACCACTCCTGGATGACGGCCAGACAGTGGCCGGTGGTCTCGCGCACGGCGCTCGCGGACGGCTCGGAACCGGCGGGCAGTGGCAGGACGACGGCCTCCGGGCGCGGTGCCCCGGCGGCCAGGGCGTCCAGCAGGGCCCGCACCTGCGGATACACCGCGGCGGGACGGCCGGTCCCGCCCGCGTCCGCGGCGGACGGAGCGGGAGAGGGGACGTCGGCGAGACCGTCCGCGTCGGGTCCGAGCAGGGCCCAGGAACGCGGCGGGGCGGTGTTCGCGGGCCGTGGCCGCCACTCGACCCGGTACAGCGGTCCGGAGTCGGCGTCCGCGCCGAGCAGTTCGGCCAGGCGCCCGTTCGACAGCGGACGCATGACCAGCGAGTCCAGGGACAGCACCGTCGCCCCGGTGGTGTCGACGGCGTGCAGGGAGACGGCGCCGTCTCCCACCCGCGCCAGCCGGACGCGGAGCACGTCGGAGGGGGCGGTGGTCGACCGTGACCTGACCCCCTGCCAGGCGAACGGCAGCAGCACGCCGTCGTCGGGGAGGTCGAGGAGCCCACCGGCCACCCACGGCTGGAGCGCGGCGTCGAGGAGGGCGGGGTGCACACCGAACCGGCCGGAACCGGTGGCGGCCCGGTCGGGCAGCCGAACCTCGGCGAGCAACGCGTCCGGTCGCCGCCACACGGCGCGCACCCCGCGGAACACCTCGCCGTACTCGTAGCCCAGAGCGGTGAACCGGTCGTAGAGTTCGGACCCCTCCACACGCTCTCCGGCGGGCGGCCAGTCCCGCGCCCAGTCGGCGGACGGGACGGTCGGAGCCGGGTCCGGGACGAGGACGCCCTGAGCGTGGCGTGTCCAGGTGGCGGGGGAGCCGTGTCCCTCGGGGGAGGAATGGATGGAGACCGTGCGCCGCCCGGAGTCGTCCGCTGGCGACACCCGGAGCTGCACCCGCACGCCTCCGGTAGCGGGGAGGAGGAGCGGTGCCTCCAGCTCCAGCGAGTCGAGCGAGTCGCAGCCGGTGGCGGAACCGGCGTGCAGAGCCAACTCCACGAAGGCCGTGCCCGGGAGCAAGACCGTCCCGGACACCGCGTGGTCGGCGAGCCAGGCGTGCTCCGAGCACGACACGCGCCCGGTGAGCAGGAGTTCTCCCGAGTCGGCCAGCGGCAGCCCGCCGTTGAGGAACGGGTGGTCCTCCCAGCTCATACCGAACCTGCCCGCCGCCGCGTCACCGATCGCCGACGGCGGCATCGGTGTCCAGTGGTGTTGGTGTTGGAAGGGGTAGGTGGGCAGGGGGGTGGTGTGGCCGGTGGGGGTGAGGTGGGTCCAGTCCAGGGGGGTGCCGTGGGTCCAGGTGGTGGCCAGGGAGGTGAGTAGGCGGGTGGGGGTGTCGTCGTCGCGTCGCAGGGTGCCGGTGGTGTGGGCTGTCAGGTCGTGTTGTTCGGCGGTGTGCTCGATGGCGTGGGTGAGGACGGGGTGGGCGCTGGCCTCGATGAAGCGGGTGTGGCCTTGGCGGAGGAGGGCGGTGACCGTCGAGGTGAAGGAGACCGTGTGGCGCAGGTTGCGGTACCAGTACCCGGCGTCGAAGGAGGGTTCCGGTTCCACGGTGGAGTGGAACGGGATGCGCGGGGCCTTGGGGGTGATGTCGGCCAGGGCGGCGTTCAGCTCATCCTGGATGCGTTCGACGTGGCTGGTGTGGGAGGCGTAGTCGACGGGGATCTGGCGAGCCTGGATGTTCTGGTGGGTGCAGTGGGTGACGTAGTCGGTGACGGCGTCCAGATCCCCGGCCACGACGGTGGAGTGGGGGCTGTTGAGGGCGGCGATCTCGAGTCGGCCTTGGTAGGCGGTGAGGTCGATGGCCTGGACGGGGAGGGGGATGGAGGCCATGCCTCCGTGTCCGGCCAGGTGGGTGGCGATGATGCGTGCTCGTTTGGCGACGACGGCGGCGCCGTCTTCGAGGCTGAGGGCTCCGGCGACGGTGGCGGCGGCGATTTCTCCTTGGGAGTGGCCGATGACGGCGTCCACACGTAGGCCGAGGGTGTGCCAGAGGTGGGCGAGGGAGACCATGACGGCCCAGGTGGCGGGTTGGACGATGTCGACTCGGTCCAACGATTGGCCTTCGGTCAGGACGGTGATGAGGTCCCAGTCGGTGTGGGGGGCCAGGGCACGCGCGCACTCGTGGAGTCGTTGGGCGAAGGCGGGCTGGTCGGCTAGGAGGTTCGCGGCCATGCCGGTCCATTGGGTGCCTTGGCCGGGGAAGACGAGGACTTGTTTGCCGTCAGTGGTGGTGGTGTTGGTGACCACGGCTGGGTCGGGTTCGTCTGCGGCCAGGTGACGTAGGTGGGTGGCCAGGTCTTGGGTGGTGTGGGCGAGGACGGTGGCGCGGTGGTCGAAGGTGGTGCGGTGGGCCATCGTGTGGGCGATGTCGCCCAGGTTCATTTCTGGGTTGTGGTCGATGGTGTCGGCGAGTCGGGAGGCGGCGTCGGTCAACGCCTTGGGGGTGCGACCTGACAGCAACACAGGAACAGGACCAGAAGGTTGTGTCGTCGCGTCGGGAGCCTCGGCGGGAGCGGACGCGGGGGCCTGCTCCAGGATCAGGTGCACATTGGTGCCGCTGACCCCGAACGCGGACACACCGGCTCGGGAAGGTCGGTCGTTCTCGGGCCAGGGTTGGGCCTGATCGAGGAGTCGGACGGCTCCGTTGGCCCAGTCGACGTGGGTGGTGGGGGTGTCGGCGTGCAGTGTGCGGGGCAGTTGACCGTGGCGCAGGGCCTGGATCATCTTGATGACCCCGCCGACTCCGGCGGCGGCCTGGGTGTGGCCGATGTTGGACTTGAGCGATCCCAGGTAGAGGGGGGTGTGGGGGTCGCGGTCCTGGCCGTAGGTGGCCAGGAGGGCTTGGGCTTCGATGGGGTCGCCCAGGCGGGTGCCGGTGCCGTGTGCTTCGACGGCGTCGATGTCGGTGGGTCGGAGTCCGGCGTTGGCCAGGGCTTGGCGGATCACTCTCTGTTGGGCGGGTCCGTTGGGGGCGGTCAGGCCGTTGCTGGCCCCGTCCTGGTTGACGGCCGATCCCCGGATGACGGCCAGGATGGGGTGCCCGTTGCGTCGGGCGTCGGAGAGCCGCTCGACCAGCAGCATCCCGGCACCCTCGGCCCATCCGGTGCCGTCGGCCTCGTCACTGAAGGCACGGCACCGCCCGTCGGGAGACAGGCCACGCTGCCGGGAGAACTCCACGAACAGACCGGGAGCCGCCATGACGGTGACACCTCCGGCCAGGGCGAGGTCGCATTCGCCCTGGCGGAGCGCTTGGGCGGCCATGTGCAGCGCGACCAGTGACGACGAGCACGCCGTGTCCACCGACACCGCCGGACCCTCGAGCCCCAGCGTGTAGGAGATGCGGCCGGAGACGACACTCGCGGACTTACCTGTGAGCAGGTGTCCCTCGTGCTCCGCTGGTGCCTCGTGCAACCGTGAGGCGTAGTCCTGGTGGGTGAGTCCCGCGTAGACGCCGGTGGGGGTGCCGTGGAGGGTGTGGGGGTCGATGCCCGCGCGTTCGATGGCTTCCCAGGAGGTTTCCAGCAACAGGCGTTGTTGGGGGTCCATGGCGGTGGCTTCGCGGGGTGAGATGCCGAAGAAGTCGGGGTCGAAGTCTGCGGCGTCGTGGAGGAAGCCGCCTTGGCGGACGTAGGTTTTGCCGGGGGTGCCGGGTTCGGGGTCGTAGAGCGAGTCCAGGTCCCAGCCCCGGTCGGTGGGCGCGTCGCCGATCACATCGCGCTCACCGGCCACCAGTTCCCAGAGGGCGTCGGGCGTGTCCGCGCCGCCGGGGTACCGGCACGCCATACCGACGACCACCACCGGATCGTCGTCGACCATGGTGCGACCCACCGGAACCGGCGGAGTGTCCGCCGGGCCCTCCGTGCCGTCGTCGACCAGAAGACCGAGTAGGAGCGTGGCGATCGCCGTGGGCGTGGGGTGGTCGAAGACGACCGTGGAGGGCAGCTTCAGACCGGTGGCCGCGTTGAGCCGGTGGCGCAGTTCGACGGCGGTCAGCGAATCGAAACCCACTGACTTGAAGGCACGTTCGGCGCCGATGGTGTCGGTGTTCGGATGACGGAGGACGAACGCCGCTTCCGCGCGCACGAGCTCCACGAGTGTACGCAGTCGCTCCGGCTCCGCCAGGGTGGACAGCCGACGTGACAGCTCGGATGAGTCGTCCTCGGCGCCGGGCGCGGCGGTCGTGTCCGCCAACGCCTCCACGGCCTCCGGAACGGAGTCGAACAGGGTGCTGGGCCGGACCGCCGACGTCGCGGGAGCGAACCGTTCCCAGTCGACGTCGACGATGGCCGTGACCGCGTCGCCGCCGGGAATGGAGCGCAGGAGGGCGTCGATGGCGGCCTCGGGGTTCATGGCCCGCAGCCCCCGACGGGACAGGCTGGCCTCGCCGGCACCCGCCGCCATGCCACCGCCGTCCCACAGGCCCCAGGCGATCGAGGCCGCGGGGAGTCCGGCGGCGCGGCGGCGCTCGGCGAGGGCATCCAGCGCGGCGTTGGCGGCGGCGTAGGCGCCCTGGCCGCCGTTGCCCCAGACCCCGGTGACGGAGGAGAAGAGGACGAAGGCGTCCAGGTCCGGCAGATCCTCGGTGAGCTCGTGCAGCAGCGTCGCCCCGAGGGCCTTCGGACGGTGCACGGCGTCGAAGCTCTCCGCCGACAACGTGTCGATCAGGGCGTCATCCAACACCCCGGCACTGTGGAAGACGGCGTTCGGGGGGTGGGCGGCGATCAGTGCGCCGAGCTCCGAGCGGTCGGCCACGTCGCAGGCGGCATGGATGACCTCGCAGCCGTGGCCCCGCAGCTCCTCGGTCAGTTCCGCCGCGCCGGGGGCGTTCGCGCCCCGACGGCCGGTCAGGACGAGGCGTTCGGCCCCCTCGGCGGCCAGCCTGCGAGCCAGACGCCGCCCGATGGCTCCCATGCCTCCGGTGATCAGCACCGTGCCGGACGGCCGCCAGGGGGCGGCGTTCGTCGGTGCCATCCGGGCCGTCCTGCGCCCGTAGACACCTGAGGGCCGGATCGCCACCTGGTCCTCGTCCCCACCGCCGAGCGCGGTCACCGCGCGGGCGAGGTCCCGCGGGCCGGGCCGCTCGGGGAGGTCGATCAGACCCCCCCAGACGTCGGGCAGCTCGAGGGCGGCGACACGGCCGAAAGCCCACAGCTGGGCCCCCTCGTCCTGGGGGCTCTCACCGGGGGAGACCGCGACGGCCTCCCTGGTCAGTGCCCATACCCGGGTGCTCTGGGGGGACACGTCGGTGATCGCCTGGATGAGGGAGATCGACGTCGTGACCGTGTCCAGGGACTCCGCCAGACCGACCAGTGAGACGACGGATACGGCGTGGTCGTCGTCGGTGCCCAGGTGAGGGGAGAGGACCTGGGCGAACTCGTCGCGCTCTGTACCGAGCGGAACGTCGACCCGGTCGACGGAACCGCCACGCTCGGACAGGGCGTGCGTGACCTCATCGACGATCGAGGCGTCGAGATCGGAGGGGACGACGAGCAGGTGGTGGCCGGAGAGCGTCGGAGCCGTGACTTCGGGGAGTGGTTTCCAGGTGGTGCGGTAGCGCCAGGTGTCGGGTCCGGTGGTGGGTGTGGGTGTGGGTGTGTGGGTGGGTTGGGGGGTGAGCCAGTGGTGTTGGTGTTGGAAGGGGTAGGTGGGCAGGGGGGTGGTGTGGCCGGTGGGGGTGAGGTGGGTCCAGTCCAGGGGGGTGCCGTGGGTCCAGGTGGTGGCCAGGGAGGTGAGTAGGCGGGTGGGGGTGTCGTCGTCGCGTCGCAGGGTGCCGGTGGTGTGGGCTGTCAGGTCGTGTTGTTCGGCGGTGTGCTCGATGGCGTGGGTGAGGACGGGGTGGGCGCTGGCCTCGATGAAGCGGGTGTGGCCTTGGCGGAGGAGGGCGGTGACCGTCGAGGTGAAGGAGACCGTGTGGCGCAGGTTGCGGTACCAGTACCCGGCGTCGAAGGAGGGGTTGTCCTCGACGGTGGAGTGGAACGGGATGCGCGGGGCCTTGGGGGTGATGTCGGCCAGGGCGGCGTTCAGCTCATCCTGGATGCGTTCGACGTGGCTGGTGTGGGAGGCGTAGTCGACGGGGATCTGGCGAGCCTGGATGTTCTGGTGGGTGCAGTGGGTGACGTAGTCGGTGACGGCGTCCAGGTCGCCCGCGATCACGGTGTTGGTGGGGCTGTTGAGGGCGGCGATCTCGAGTCGGCCTTGGTAGGGGGTCAGGTCCAGTTGGTGTGGGGGTAGGGGGATGGAGGCCATGCCTCCGTGTCCGGCCAGGTGGGTGGCGATGATGCGTGCTCGTTTGGCGACGACGGCGGCGCCGTCTTCGAGGCTGAGGGCTCCGGCGACGGTGGCGGCGGCGATTTCTCCTTGGGAGTGGCCGATGACCGCGTCCACACGTAGGCCGAGGGTGTGCCAGAGGTGGGCGAGGGAGACCATGACGGCCCAGGTGGCGGGTTGGACGATGTCGACCCGGTCCAACGATTGGCCTTCGGTGAGGACTTCGATGAGGTCCCAGTCGGTGTGCGGGGCCAGGGCACGCGCGCACTCGTGGAGGCGTTGGGCGAAGGCGGGTTGGTCGCGTAGGAGGTTCGCGGCCATGCCGGTCCATTGGGTGCCCTGGCCGGGGAAGACGAGGACTTGTTTGCCGTCGGTGTTGGTGCCGGTGATGACGGCGGGGTTCGGTTCTCCGTGTGAGAGGTCGCGTAGGCGCTTGTTGAGTTCTTCGGTGGTGTGGGCGAGGACGGTGGCGCGGTGGTCGAAGGTGGTGCGGTGGGCCATCGTGTGGGCGATGTCGCCCAGGTTTATCCCTGGGTTGTGGTCGATGGTGTCGGCGAGTCGGGAGGCGGCGTCGGTCAACGCCTTGGGGGTGCGCGCGGACAACAGAACCGGCACCGGACCAGCGGGATCGGCCGTTTCACCACTGTGCTCGACGTGAACAGACACAGGTGTCTGCTCCAGGATCAGATGGGCGTTGGTGCCACTAATGCCGAAGGACGACACACCGGCACGCCGTGGCCGATCGTTTTCGGGCCAGGACACCGGGTCGGTGAGCAGCGTGATCTGACCGTTGGCCCAGTCGACGTGGGTGGTGGGTTCGTCCGCGTGCAGGGTTTTGGGCAGTTGACCGTGGCGCAGGGCCTGGATCATCTTGATGACCCCGCCGACTCCGGCGGCGGCCTGGGTGTGGCCGATGTTGGATTTGAGCGAGCCGAGGTAGAGGGGGGTGTGGGGGTCGCGGTCGTGTCCGTAGGTGGCCAGGAGGGCTTGGGCTTCGATGGGGTCGCCCAGGCGGGTGCCGGTGCCGTGCGCTTCCACGGCGTCCACGTCGGCGGGTCGGAGTCCGGCGTTGGCCAGGGCTTGGCGGATCACTCTCTGTTGGGCGGGTCCGTTGGGGGCGGTCAGGCCGTTGCTGGCCCCGTCCTGGTTGACGGCCGATCCCCGGATGACGGCCAGGATGGGGTGTCCGTTGCGTCGGGCGTCGGAGAGCCGCTCGACCAGCAGCATCCCGGCGCCCTCGGCCCACCCGGTGCCGTCGGCCTCGTCACTGAACGCCTTACAGCGGCCGTCTGAGGACAGCCCCTGTTGCCGGGAGAACTCCACGAACATTCCAGGGCTCGCCATAACGGCGGCACCTCCGGCCAGGGCGAGGTCGCATTCGCCCTGGCGGAGCGCTTGGGCGGCCATGTGCAGCGCCACCAGGGACGACGAGCACGCCGTGTCCACCGACACCGCCGGACCCTCGAGCCCCAGCGCGTAAGCGATCCGACCCGACACCACGCTGGTCGTAGTGCCTGTGAGCAGATAACCGTCGTAACCCTGCGACGGTTCGTAGAGCCGAGGCCCGTACTCCTGCGACATCACGCCGGTGTAGACGCCGGTGGGGGTGCCGTGGAGGGTGTGGGGGTCGATGCCCGCGCGTTCGATGGCTTCCCAGGAGGTTTCCAGCAACAGGCGTTGTTGGGGGTCCATGGCGGTGGCTTCGCGGGGTGAGATGCCGAAGAAGTCGGGGTCGAAGTCTGCGGCGTCGTGGAGGAAGCCGCCTTGGCGGACGTAGGTTTTGCCGGGGGTGCCGGGTTCGGGGTCGTAGAGGGTGTCCAGGTCCCAGCCCCGGTCGGTGGGGAAGGGGGAGATGGCGTCGGTGCCGGTGGTCACCAGTTCCCAGAGGGCGTCGGGGGTGGTGGCTCCGCCGGGGTAGCGGCAGGCCATCCCCACCACCACGATCGGGTCCTCCGCGTCGTCCGTCTTTCGGGTGACGGCAGGCGCGACCTCGGGAGCGGGGCTGCCCATGAGTTCCTGGTGAAGGAATTCGGCCAGGAGTCGGGGACTGGGGTGGTCGTAGACGAGCGACGTGGCCAGGTGCAGTCCCGTCGCTGTCAGCAGTCGGTTACGCAGCTCGATCCCGGTTACGGACTCGAAGCCCTGCTCCTTGAAGGACTCGTCCGCTCTGATCTCGGACACTGCGACCAGGCCGAGGACTGCCGCGGCGTGCTTGCTGACCAGGTTCAGCAGCAGTTCGCTTCGCTCCTCCGGGGTGGAGAGCCGCCTCAGCTCCTGTCGCAGGGCGTTGTCTACGGTCCGGACTTCTCCTTCTGCGGAGCGAGTCTCGCCGTCACTGCCGATCCAGTGGTGTTGGTGTTGGAAGGGGTAGGTGGGCAGGGGGGTGGTGTGGCCGGTGGGGGTGAGGTGGGTCCAGTCCAGGGGGGTGCCGTGGGTCCAGGTGGTGGCCAGGGAGGTGAGTAGGCGGGTGGGGGTGTCGTCGTCGCGTCGCAGGGTGCCGGTGGTGTGGGCTGTCAGGTCGTGTTGTTCGGCGGTGTGCTCGATGGCGTGGGTGAGGACGGGGTGGGCGCTGGCCTCGATGAAGCGGGTGTGGCCTTGGCGGAGGAGGGCGGTGACCGTCGAGGTGAAGGAGACCGTGTGGCGCAGGTTGCGGTACCAGTACCCGGCGTCGAAGGAGGGTTCCGGTTCCACGGTGGAGTGGAACGGGATGCGCGGGGCCTTGGGGGTGATGTCGGCCAGGGCGGCGTTCAGCTCATCCTGGATGCGTTCGACGTGGCTGGTGTGGGAGGCGTAGTCGACGGGGATCTGGCGAGCCTGGATGTTCTGGTGGGTGCAGTGGGTGACGTAGTCGGTGACGGCGTCCAGATCCCCGGCCACGACGGTGGAGTGGGGGCTGTTGAGGGCGGCGATCTCGAGTCGGCCTTGGTAGGCGGTGAGGTCGATGGCCTGGACGGGGAGGGGGATGGAGGCCATGCCTCCGTGTCCGGCCAGGTGGGTGGCGATGATGCGTGCTCGTTTGGCGACGACGGCGGCGCCGTCTTCGAGGCTGAGGGCTCCGGCGACGGTGGCGGCGGCGATTTCTCCTTGGGAGTGGCCGATGACGGCGTCCACACGTAGGCCGAGGGTGTGCCAGAGGTGGGCGAGGGAGACCATGACGGCCCAGGTGGCGGGTTGGACCACGTCGACCCGGTCCAACGACCGGCCTTCGGTCAGGACGGTGATGAGGTCCCAGTCGGTGTGGGGGGCCAGGGCACGCGCGCATTCGTGGAGGTGTTGGGCGAAGGCGGGCTGGTCGGCCAGGAGGTTCGCGGCCATGCCGGTCCATTGGGTGCCCTGGCCGGGGAAGACCAGGACCTGTTTGCCGTCGGCCGCGACACCGGTGATGACGGCGGGGTTCGGTTCTCCGTGTGAGAGGTCGCGTAGGCGCTTGTTGAGTTCTTCGGTGGTGTGGGCGAGGACGGTGGCGCGGTGGTCGAAGGTGGTGCGGCGGGCCATCGTGTGGGCGATGTCGCCCAGGTTCATTTCTGGGTTGTGGTCGATGGTGTCGGCGAGCCGGGAGGCGGCGTCGGTCAACGCCTTGGGGGTGCGACCCGACAACAACACAGGAACAGGACCAGAAGGTTGTGTCGTCGCGTCGGGAGCCTCGGCGGGAGCGGACGCGGGGGCCTGCTCCAGGATCAGGTGCACATTGGTGCCGCCCATGCCGAACGACGACACACCGGCCACCCGCCGCAGGCCACCCTCCTCGATCCAGGGGCGCCGCTCCGTCACCACCTCAACGCTGAGCTCGTCGAGGGGGATGTCGGGGTTGGGCTCGGTGAAGTTGAGGCTGGGCACGAGCTCCCCCTCGCGCACGCACAGCGCCGCCTTGAGGAACCCGACGATGCCGGCCGCCCCCTCCAGGTGACCGACGTTGGTCTTGACCGAGCCCACCTGGACCGGGCGCGTCCGACCGCTGCCCGCACCGACCACCGCACCCAGGGCGGCGGCCTCCACGGGGTCGCCGACACGCGTGCCGGTACCGTGCAGCTCGACGTAGTGGACCGACTCCGGGGACACGCCCGCCCGCTCGTAGGCCCCGCGCAGCACCGCTTCCTGGGCGGCCTGGTCCGGGGTGGTGATGTTCACCCCGCCGCCGTCGTTGTTGACGGCGCCTCCCCTGATGACGCAGTGCACCCGGTCGCCGTCCGCGATCGCGGCGGAGAGCGGCTTGAGCACGACGGCCCCACCTCCCTCGCCGCGCACGTAGCCGTTGGCGCGCGCGTCGAAGGTGTGGCAGCGCCCGTCGGGGGAGAGCGCTCCCATGCGCTCCATCGTTGTGGTGCTCTCCTCGGTGAGCACCAGGTGGACGCCGCCGACCACGGCGAGCGTGGTCTCCCCCCGGCGCAGGCTCTCACACGCCGTCTGCACCGCCACCAGCGAGGACGACTGGGCCGAGTCCACGGTGACGCTGGGGCCGCGCAGGCCCAGGTGGTAGGACAGGCGGTTCGCTGCCATGGCGCGGTGCAGCCCCGTGGCGGTGTGGCTTCCCGTCGGCACCCCGGAGCGTCGGGTGAGGGCGGCGTAGTCGTCGGAGGCGATCCCGACGAAGACGCCGGCGTCCGTTCCGGCGAGGTCACCGGGGACGATTCCGGCGTTCTCCAACGCCTCCCACCCCAGTTCGAGCATGAGCCGGTGCTGCGGATCGGTCGCGGCGGCCTCTGCGGCGTCCATACCGAAGAACTCGGCGTCGAACCCGGCGTGGTCGTCCAGGGCGGCCCGCCAGGTGCCGTCCTCCCGGCGGGCAGGCATGCCGCGACCGGCGCACAACAGGTCCCAGAACTCCTCGGTGGTGGCCGCCCCTGGCAGTCGGCAGGACATGCCGACAACGGCGATGCCGTCGAGATCGTCTGTGCCGTTGGTGGTGTCGGGTCGCCGTGCACCGGTGTTCGGGATCATGAAGTCTCCATTGCCGAGGGGTGGATCGAGTCGCCTGCGTCACGGCGGAGGAAAACCTGGATCGCAGAGTTCGACGGAGGTGGAAACCGTGGTGCGGCGGGAGCGACCGCCGCTTTCTTTCACCACGTCACGAGTAGTTCCTGGGGGCTGCGAATGAGCATTCCCCGGTGCCATCCGATCTCGTTTTCTGGAACGGCCAGGCGCAGTTTTGGAATTCTGGTGACGAGGGCTTCGGTCGCGCACTGGAGTTCCATCCTGGCCAGTGCCGCGCCGACGCAGTAGTGCGGCCCCTTGCTGAACGACAGGTGGGGGTTGGGGTCGCGTTCCAGGGAGAACGTGTCGGGATCGTCGAAGACCTCGCCGTCCCGGTTGGCGGAGGTCAGCGAGTAGACGACGGCCTCCCCCGCCCGGATGCGCACCCCGGCGATCTCCAGATCCTCGGTGGCGACCCGGCTCGCGGGCACCGACGACCACAGGGGCAGGTACCGCAGGAGCTCCTCCACCGCGGTGGGGATGAGCTCAGGCTCCGCACACAACCGCTGGTAGTGCTCGGGTTCGCGCAACAGGAGGAGGACGTTCCCGGCCAGCTGGTTGGCGGTGGTCTCGTGGCCGCCGACGAGCAGGCCCCCGATGAGCATGAGCAGTTCCGGCTCGGTGAGCCGCCCCTCGTCGTCGCTGACCTGGATCAGTGCGCTGAGCAGGTCGTCTTCGGGCTCGGCCCGGCGCTTCGCGGCGAGATCGTACAGGTAGGCGCTGAACTGCTCCATCGCCCCGGTGATCTCGGCCTCGGTGTACCGCGTCGAGGACATCAGCGCGTCGCTGAAGCGGCGGAAAAGGTCCTGATCCTCGACGGGAACGCCGAGCATGCGGCAGATGACCCGCGTCGGCAGCGGGAGGGCCAGTCGGGCCACCAGGTCGACCGGGCCGCCGTCGGCGACCATCCCGTCGACGAGTTCCTCTGTGATCCGCTCGACTTCGGGGAGCATGTCGGCGACCCGCCTGGGGGTGAAGGCCCTGGACACGAGCCTGCGCAGCCTTCGGTGCTGCTCCGGGGGCATCCCCATCAGCCCCACCGAGTCCAGCGGGCGCGGCGCGACCCTGGGCACGTCCCAGTCGGCCCCGGCGTGCAGGCTCAGCCTCGGATCGGTGAGGGCCTCGCGGATGTCCTCGTGGCGGGTGAGGAGCCAGGCCTGACCGCCGTGGGGCATCCGCACACGGGCGACCGGCTCACGCGCGCGCAACTTCGCGTACGTGGGGTCGACGCTGAGGTCCACACGGTCGCCGAACGGGTAGTCCCACACGGAACCGCCGGTCACGGGGCAGGTCATGGCTCTCTTCTCCTCTGGGCGCGGATTCTGTCACTCAACACCAGAAGGAGCGGCGGACGAGAAGGGTTCGCTGATGCTATGTCAGGTCCTTCCCCGCGTTGCCCGAATGGGTTTTCCAAGCCCCGGGTCCGACGGTTCCCGTGGGCTACTGTGTCAGGTTCGGTCTTGCGGGTGGGGTCGCCCGGGATTTAGCTTCCTTTCCGCCATGGGTGTTCGCTCGGGGATTTCTCTCGACGCGGCCACTCGCCGTGTCAAGAGAATGACTCACCGGCGTTCGCGTATTCCCTTTCGTGCGCCCGAGGTCGAGCAATCCTCCGCATCAGCCCCGATGAGAGAGTCGATATGACGCAGCAGATGACCGAATCCGGAAACGGACCGGCCCAGCAGGGGGCCGAGGCCGGACCACACCCGCTCGCGCAGCCGGACGGGGCCGACGCGCGTGGCCTGCTGGACTGGTTCGCCAAGGCGCGGGAGGAGGCCCCGGTCTTCTGGGACGAGACCCGCCAGGCCTGGCAGGTGTTCACCTACGCCGATTACCTGACCGTTTCCACCAACCCCCAGCTCTTCTCCTCCGACTTTTCCCCGGTCTTCCCGGTGCCGAAGGAGCTGGCGATCCTCATGGGGCCCGGAACGTTCGGCGGTATCGACCCGCCCAAGCACGGGCCGCTGCGCAAGCTGGTGTCCCAGGCGTTCACCCCCAAGCGGATCTCCGCGCTCCAGCCGCGCGTGGCGGAGATCACCAGGGAGCTGCTGGCCGGACTGCGTGACCGGGAGCGGATCGACGTCGTCTCCGACCTGGCCTATCCCCTGCCGGTCATCGTCATCGCCGAACTGCTCGGTATCCCGGCGCAGGACCGCGACCTGTTCCGCGAGTGGGTCGACGTCATCCTCAACAACGAGGGCATGGAGTACCCGAACCTCCCCGACGACTTCGCCGAGACGATGGGGCCGGCGATCGAGGAGTGGGCCGCGTACCTGTACAAGCACATCGCGCTCAAGCGGGAGAACCCGGCGGACGACCTGATGAGCGGCCTCATCGAGTCCGAGGTGGACGGCCGCAGGCTCACCGACGAGGAGATCGTCAACATCGTGGCGCTGCTGCTCACCGCGGGCCACATCTCCAGCGCCACCCTGCTCAGCAACCTCTTCCTGGTGCTGGAGGAGCACCCGGACGCCCAGGCGGAGGTCCGCGCCGACCGCGGGCTGATCCCCGGTCTGATCGAGGAGACGCTGCGCTACCGCAGCCCCTTCAACAACATTTTCCGGCTGGTGAAGGAGGACACCGACATCCTCGGCCACCCCATGCGGGCCGGACAGATGGTCATCGCGTGGATCGCCTCGGCCAACCGGGACGCCGCGCAGTTCTCTGCCCCCGACACCTTCGACGTGCGCCGTGAGTCCAACCGGCACATGGCCTTCGGGCACGGCATCCACCACTGCCTCGGTGCGTTCCTGGCCCGCCTGGAGGCCAAGGTGTTCCTCGATCTCTTCTTCGACGAGTTCTCCGCCTACCGGATCGAGCACGACGGCGTGGAGTTCTACGAGGACGACCAGTTGACCGCTCGTTGCCTCCCGGTGGCCGTCACCCGCCACTGAGGCGGGGCGGTCGGCGTGGCGGAACGCGCACGGACGAAGGACTCAAGGAGCAGCCCGATGGTGGCGAGCATCACCGGGGGGACCGGTATCGGCGGGGTCAGATCCTGCCGCCTGGTCGACCTCGAACAGCACAAGGACGAGCGCGGAAGTCTGTCGGTGGTCGAGTCCGAGCGGACCGTGGGCTTCTCCGTCAGGCGTGTCTACTACCTGCATGACCTCCAGCCGGGCACCTCGCGTGGCGGGCACGCCCACCGCTCCCTGGAGCAGCTGATCATCGCCGCCCACGGCGCGTTCACCATCACCGTCGACGACGGGTTCCACCGGGCCAGCCACCAGTTGCTCCAACCCGGCGTCGGGATGTACGTGGGGCCGATGGTGTGGCGGAACCTCAGCGACTTCACCGAGGGGGCGGTCTGCCTCGTCCTGGCCTCCTGCCACTACGACGAGTCGGACTACTACCGCGACTACGACGCCTTCCTCAGGGACACCCGGGGGACGTCATGAGCGGTCGGGAGGTCGCCGCCCCCGCCGGGGTGCGGTTCTATGACCCGCGGGAGGTGCACGACGCCTCGGGCCTGCGGGAGGAGATCGACGCCGCCCTGCTGCGGGTCGCCGCCAGCGGACGGTATCTGCTCGGGGAGGAGATCGACGCGTTCGAGGAGCGGTTCGCCCGCTACTGCGGCGCGGGGCACTGCGTCGCCGTCGGCAGCGGGTTCGACGCGCTCCGGTTGACCCTCCGCGCGCTCGGGGTGGGCTCCGGTGACGAGGTGATCGTGCCCTCGCACACCTTCGTGGCGACCTGGCTCGCGGTGTCGGAGGTCGGGGCCACCCCGGTTCCCGTCGAACCCGGTGACGAGGGGCCCTCGCGGTTCCTGATCGACCCCGACCGGCTGGAGGCGGCCCTGACCGCCAGGACCAGGGCGGTGGTCCCCGTGCACCTGTACGGGCACCCGGTCGACCTGGAGGCGGTCGAGTCGTTCGCGCGGCGGCACGGGCTCCCGGTGGTCGAGGACGCGGCACAGGCGCACGGCGCCCGCCACCGGGGGACCCGCGTGGGCGGCGGGTACGCGGCCGCCTTCAGCTTCTACCCCGGCAAGAACCTGGGCGCGCTCGGCGACGGCGGCGCGGTCGTCACCTCCGACCCGGACCTGGCCCGGCGGCTGCGCCTGCTGCGCAACTACGGGTCCCGGGAGAAGTACCGGCACGAGGCGCGGGGCGTCAACTCTCGCCTGGACGAACTCCAGGCCGCCGTCCTGTCCGCCCAACTCCCCCACCTGGACACCTGGAACGCGCGGCGGCGTGAGATCGCCGACCGCTACACGCGGGCGCTGGCCGGACTGCCCGGGATCACCGTTCCCTCGGTCGCGCCCTGGGCGGAACCCGTCTGGCACCAGTACGTGCTGCGTGCGACCCACCGCGACCGGCTGCGGCGGCTGCTGGCCGAGGCGGGGGTGGAGACGCACGTCCACTACCCCGTGGCCGTGCACGACTCGCGGGCCTACGCCGGTCCTGAGCCGGTGGCGTCCGCCGCGGACCCCGGGCCGGGCACCGGCGCGGCGTCCGCCCAGTGGGCGCGGCCCTTCGGGGACCTGCCGCGCGCCCGGCGGTTGGCCACCGAGGTGCTCAGCCTGCCGATTGGCCCGCACCTGTCCGACGACGCCGTCGCGACGGTGGTCGCGGCCGTCCGGTCGGCCGCGCCGGACACCCGGGAGGTGGGTCCGTGAACCAGCAGCACACCGTTCGAAACGGCACCGGAGGGGAGCGATGAAGGGCGTCATTCTCGCGGGCGGCAGCGGCACCAGGCTGCGTCCGCTGACCGGAACCCTGTCCAAACAGGTACTGCCGGTCTACGACAAACCGATGATCTACTACCCGCTGTCGGTACTCATGCTGGCCGGGATCTGCGACATCCAGATCATCTCCGGCAAGGACCACCTGGAGATGTTCCGCTCCCTGCTCGGCGACGGCGACCGGATCGGGCTGGACATCAGCTACGCCGAACAGGCTGAACCCCGGGGCATCGCCGAGGCCTTCCTCATCGGGGAGGAGCACATCGGCCGTGACCAGGTCGCCCTGATCCTCGGTGACAACGTCTTCCACGGGCCCGGGTTCTCCTCCGTGCTGACCGCGAGCGCGGCCCGCCTCGACGGGTGCGAACTGTTCGGCTACCCGGTCAAGGACGCACAGCGCTACGGGGTGGCGGAGATCGACGACGGGGGCCAGGTGCTGTCGATCGAGGAGAAACCCCGGCACCCGCGGTCCAACCTGGCCGTGACCGGCCTGTACCTCTACGACAACGACGTGGTGGAGATCGCCCGGACTCTGCGTCCCTCCGCACGCGGCGAGCTGGAGATCACCGACGTCAACAAGGTCTACCTCGAACAGGGACGGGCCCGCCTGACCGAACTGGGCCGCGGCTTCGCCTGGCTGGACATGGGCACCCACGACTCCCTTCTCCAGGCGGGCCAATACGTGCAACTGCTCGAACAGCGCCAGGGCGAACGCATCGCCTGTATCGAGGAGATCGCGCTGCGGATGGGGTTCATCTCGGCCGAGCAGTGCTACGAGCTCGGCCTGGAGCTGCGCGCCTCCAGTTACGGCGACTACCTCATCGACGTCGCCACACGCGAGGCGTCCGCCGTCACCCTCACCTAGGGCACGGCGCCGTCCGCACTCCCGCTGACCCGTAGCGTGACCCCGAAAGGCTCTCCCATGCATGTGCTCGTGACGGGAGGTGCGGGTTTCATCGGCTCGCACCTCGTCCGGCAGACACTCTCCGGCGCCTACCCGGACCTGGGCTCCACCCGGGTGACGGTCCTCGACAAACTCACCTACGCGGGCAACATCGCCAACCTGGCGCCCGTCGCCGACCACCCGGACCTGGAGTTCGTCCGCGGCGACATCTGCGACCAAGCCCTGGTCCGACGCCTGATGGACGGCGTCGACCTGGTCGTCCACTGCGCTGCTGAGTCCCACGTCGACCGCTCCATCACCGACGCGTCCGCCTTCGTCACCACCAACGTGGAGGGCACCCGCACGCTGCTGCACGCCGCCCTGGACGCGGGGGTCGGCCGTTTCCTGCACGTCTCCACGGACGAGGTGTACGGCTCCATCCCCGAGGGCTCGTGGCCCGAGGACCACCCGGTCGCGCCCAACTCCCCCTACGCCGCGACCAAGGCGGCCTCCGACCTCCTGGCGCTGGCCTACCACCGCACCCACGGCCTGCCCGTGTGCGTCACCCGCTGCTCCAACAACTACGGACCCCACCAGTACCCGGAGAAGGTCATCCCGCTGTTCACCACCCACCTGCTGGACGGCCACCCGGTCCCGTTGTACGGCGACGGCCGCAACAGCCGCGACTGGCTGCACGTGGACGACCACTGCCGCGCCCTGGCGCTGGTCGCGGCCGGCGGCCGGCCGGGCGAGGTCTACAACATCGGGGGCGGGACCGAGCTGACCAACGTGGAACTGACCGAACGGCTGCTGCGGCTGTGCGGCGCGGACCGCTCGGCCGTGCGCAGGGTTCCCGACCGCAAGGGGCACGACCTGCGCTACTCCGTCGACACCGGCAAGATCCGCGCCGAACTCGGCTACGCGCCGCGCGTGGACATCTCCGAGGGACTCGCCGCGACCGTCGAGTGGTACCGGAACAACCGCGCCTGGTGGGAACCGCTGAAGGCGCCCGCCACGGCCGGAGTGTGACGCCGACCCCGACCCCAACGAACGTCAGAAGCAGGTGAGCAGATGAGGTCCCCCATCGCCGCGCACGGCGCCACCCCCGCCGCGGCCGAAGAGAACGTGTGGCTGCGCCGCTACGCCGAGGTCCCCGCGCCCGCGCACCGATTGGTGTGCTTCCCCCACGCCGGCGGCGCCGCCAGCGCCTACCTCCCCTTCGCCCGACGGCTCGCCGAGGCGGGGATCGAGGTGTACGCGGTCCAGTACCCCGGCCGTCAGGACCGCAGGCACGAGCCGTTCGCGACCACCGTCGGGGAGCTGGCCGAGGGAGTGCTGCCCGAGCTGCTCCGGGTACTGGAGGCCGCCGACGGGATCCCCCTCTCCCTGTTCGGGCACAGCATGGGCGCGACCACCGCCTACGAGGTCGCCAGGCTGCTGCACCACACCGGCGCGGCTCGGCCCGAACACCTCCTCGTCTCCGGTCGCCGCGGCCCCACCGTGGAGCGGCGCGACACCGTCCACCTGCTCGGCGACCGGGAGCTGATCGAGGAGGTGCGCAAGCTCCAGGGCACCGATCCCAGCGTCTTCGCCGACGAGGAACTGCTGCGCATGGTCCTGCCCGTCCTCCGGGCCGACTACCTGGTGGCCGGTCGCTACCGCCACGCCCCGGGCCCCTGCCTGGACCTTTCCCTGACGGTGCTCACCGGCGACGCCGACCCCAACGTGGGGCTGTCCGAGGCCCGCGCGTGGCGGGAGGCGACCACCGCGGACACCGCCCTGCACGTCTTCCCCGGCGGGCACTTCTACCTTCAGGACCAGCGGGAAGCCGTCTGCCGCACGATCGAGGAGACCCTCAGTGATGGGAACAACCGTGCTCGTTGACAGTGCTCCGTCGGCCGGCGGGCCGCCGTCCTCCTCCGCCTCCCGCTGGCGCCCGGCGGCTGACCGGAGGGACACGGCACGCCGGGTCCTGACCTCGGCGCAGACCCCGGACAGCCGGGTGACGCCGAGCGCGGACATCCCCGCCTGGCTCGCCGAACGGGCCGCCGCGGGGAGCTTCGAGGTCACCCCCATCCCGTTCGCGGCCATGCGCGGCTGGCACTTCGAGGGGGGGACCGGCAACCTCCGCCACGCGTCGGGCCGCTTCTTCTCCGTCGAGGGCCTGCACGTCCGCGGCTCCCGCGCTCCCGAGGGAGGATGGCGCCAGCCCATCATCGTCCAACCAGAGGTGGGGTTGCTCGGGATCGTGGCGCGGGAGATCGACGGCGTCCTCCACTTCCTCATGCAGACCAAGATGGAGCCGGGCAACGTCAACACGCTCCAGATCTCCCCGACCGTCCAGGCCACGCGCAGCAACTTCACCGGGGTCCACCGGGGGCGCGGGATCCGCTTCCTCGACCTGTTCCTCGCACCCGGCCGGTGCAGGGTCCTGGTCGACGTGCTCCAGTCCGAGCAGGCCGACTGGTTCCTGGCCAAGCGCAACCGGAACATGGTCGTCGAGGTCGCCCCCGACGAGGAGCTGGACACCGGCGAGGACTTCCGCTGGCTGACGCTCGGCCAGATCCGAGCCCTGCTGACCACCGACAACCTCGTCAACATGGACGCCAGGTCCATCGTCGCCTGCCTACCCACGCTCGGCGGCGGCGGGGAGCGGGGCGCCGGCGACGGGTTCACCGCCGCGCTCCTGCGTTCGTTCACCGAACCGTCGGCGCGCTCCCTGCGCACCGACGAGGAGATCGGCTCCTGGTTCAACGGCATCCGCGCCCTGGAGGAACTGGTGCAGCGGCTGGTCCCGCTCGACTCCGTCGACGGGGACGGCTGGGAGCACACACCCGAGGAGATCGCCCACGGCAGCGGTCGCCACTTCCGGGTACTGGCCGCCGACGTCACGGCCACCAGCCGGGAGGTCTCCAGCTGGAGCCAGCCCCTCATCCAGCCCCGCCATCCGGGCCTGCTCGCGCTGCTCGTCAAACGGGTCGACGGAGTCCTGCATGCCCTGGTGCAGGCCCGGGTGGACGTGGGCCACCTCAACGTCGCCGAACTCGCGCCTACCGTGCACTGCCGTCCCGCCGAGCACACCGGTCCCGACGCCGTCCCCCACCCGCCCTACCTGGACCTGGTCCTGCACGCCCCGGCCGCGCGGTTGCGCTACGACGCCGTGCAGTCGGAGGAAGGCGGGCGCTTCTTCCACGCCCAGAACCGGTACACCATCGTCGAGGTGCCCGAGGACTTCGACGAGGCCGCCGCGGCACGGGGGACCACCGGGGGCGACTACGCCTGGGTGACCTTCGCCCAGCTGACCGAGCTGCTCGCGCACGGCAACTACGTCAACGTCGAACTGCGTACCCTGATCGCCTGCGCGCACGCTCTCTACTGACCCGGCCTCCCACCGGGAACCCGGTTCGGCGGTCTCCCTCCCCGGCGGATCCGCCGGGGCGCGAACGAGCCCCGAGGCGAGAGGCCCCGAACCGGCTCCGGTCGCGCGCCGGGGGCGCCCCGGCGGGAGCGGGGGCGCCCCCGGGCAACAAAAAAGACCCTGCGAACAGGGTCTTCGTTGGTGTCCGAGGGGGGACTTGAACCCCCATGTCCTTAACGGACACTAGCACCTCAAGCTAGCGCGTCTACCTATTCCGCCACCCGGACTGGGCTGTGTTCGGCGCTTCCCGCGCCGGACAGGTCAACCATAGCAAAGGTCTGAGGCCCCGCGAACCAGTTTCCGGGCGGGGTGCGGGCGTGACATGGTCGGTGGGACACGCAGGAGCCCATGCGGCGGGACGGGAGTTGCGAGATGGCAGAGCCGGACAACGCGTTGAGCGCGGCCGAGGTCGAGGTCGTCGACCTGTGCAGGGAGCTCATCGAGATCGACACCTCCAACTACGGCGACCACTCGGGGCCCGGTGAGCGCAAGGCCGCCGAGTACGTCGCGGGCAAGCTCGACGAGGTCGGCGTCGAGTCCCGGATCTACGAGAAGCACCCCGGCCGCAGCAACGTCGTGGCGCGCATCGCGGGCGAGGACTCCGGTCGGCCCCCGCTGCTCGTCCACGGCCACCTGGACGTCGTCCCCGCGGCGCCCGACGACTGGACCCACCACCCCTTCGCCGGTGAGGTCGCCGACGGCTGCGTCTGGGGTCGCGGCGCCGTCGACATGAAGAACATGAACGCCATGGTCCTGGCCATGCTCCGCCAGCGCCTGCGTGAGGGCCGCCGCCCTCCGCGCGACATCGTGCTGGCCTTCCTCGCCGACGAGGAGGCGGGGGGCACCTGGGGCGCCCAGTACCTGGTCGCCGAGCACCCCGAGCTGTTCGCCGACTGCGACGCCGCGATCAGCGAGGTCGGCGGCTTCTCGTTCACGGTTCGGGAGAACCGCCGCCTCTACCTGGTGGAGACCGCGGAGAAGGGCATCGCCTGGATGAAGCTGACCGCGCGCGGCACCGCCGGGCACGGGTCGATGGTCAACGCCGACAACGCGGTCACGGAACTGGCGGCGGCCGTCGCCAGGCTCGGCGAGCACGAGTTCCCCGTGCAGCTCACCCCCACCGTGCGGACCTTCCTGGAGGAGATCTGCGAGGAGTTCGGGATCCCGTTCGACGAACGCGACGTGGACGCCACCGTCGCCCGCCTCGGCCCGATCGCCCGGATGATCGGCGCCACGCTGCGCAACACCCTCAACCCCACGGTGCTCGGCGGCGGCTACAAGGCCAACGTCATCCCCGGTGAGGCGACCGCGCAGGTGGACGGCCGATTCCTGCCGGGGACGGAGGACGAGTACTTCGCGACGGTCGACCGCCTCCTCGGGCCGAAGGTCAGCCGGGAGTTCATCCACCACCTCCCGGCGGTGGAGACCTCCTTCGACGGCGGTCTGGTCACCGCCATGCAGGAGTCCCTGTCGGCCGAGGATCCGGGGGCCAGGGCCGTGCCCTACTGCCTGTCCGGCGGCACCGACGCCAAGAGCTTCTCCCGCCTGGGCGTGCGCAACTACGGGTTCTCGCCCCTGCGGCTGCCGCCGGAGCTGGACTTCGCGGGAATGTTCCACGGTGTCGACGAGCGCGTCCCGATCGACGGCCTTCGGTTCGGGGTGCGTGTTCTGGACAGGTTCGTCGGCATGAGCTGACCCTGTCCGGGTTCGCGGTGCCCTTCCGGGGCGGAAGCGCCGAGAACTTCTCGGCGCGATCCGCGATCACGTCCACGCTCACCCAACGTGATGATACGGTTGCTTTCAGTTCGACGGTGCTGAGGTTCGGCGCTCGCGTCAGCGCGCGCCACGAACACGGCACCGCCGTGCGACCGCGGTAGATCCGCCGCACGGGACCGTCCAGTGACAGTGAGATGAGGGGGGCATCCGATGGTGCTCGCGGGACGAGGGTGGCTGGTGTCGTCCAGCCGCGCTGCCCGTGATGCCCAGGGCCCCTACGTTCGACTGTTGCTCCTGTCCGGTATCGCCGCCGTCGCGTGGCTGGCCGGGGGGTTCGGTGTCGCGCAGGCCGACACCGCCCCCGAGACCGGCGGACTGGTCGGTCGTGTCATCGGAGCGGAGGACGCGACCGAGGACACCGCCCGGGCCGACGCCACGCGTGAGCACGTGCTCGCCGGCGCCGGGGACCGGGCCTCGTCGCTCACCGACACCGTCGTCCCCCAGGCCGCGGCGCTTCCCGCGCACGCCCTGGACGGGACCGGTGTCACGGCGGCACTCGAGGAGGCCGCCGCCGGTGCGGCCACCACCCGCGTGGTCGGCGACACCGCCCGGGCCGTCGACGGCACCGCACGCGGTGCCGGAGAACTCGTCACCGGCGTCGCCCGCGCGAGCCGGGGAGTGGTGGAGACCACCGATGACTCCCTGCGCGGCACCGGCCTGGTCGACACGGTCACCGAGGGCCTGACCGACGCGGGGGAGGGGGTCGGCGACACCGTGCGCCGTACGGTCCCCGTCGACCTGCCGGTCCTCGAGGCCGGCACCGACCCCGTCACGTTGCCCGAGACGGCCGGGGCCGCCGCCCCGGACGCGGTACGGGACCGGGACGGGACCCCGAAGTCCGACCCGGCCACGACCGTGGTCTCGCCCGCGACCCTCTGGAACGCGGCTCCGTCCGAGGCGGCCGACGTGTCGGCCACCGGCGACGACGGCGAGACCGCCGACCGGATCCGCCTCATCGCGGGCGGTACGCCGCACTCGGCCGGGACCGACGCGACCGGTGCGTCCGCTCCGTCGTTCCCCACGCCCGGTGCGGCCGGATTCCTCATGGCCAGGGCCGTGCACACCGCGCCCCAGGCCCAGCGGGTCGCCCTTCCCGGCGACCCCACCCTGGTCGTCCGCGACGCCGCGGACGACCCCTCCTACTCCCCTGACTAGTCGCGCCTGACGACCGCGGCCGGTCAGCGCGCCCAGCGCGCGATCCGCCCACCCTTGCCGGTGGGTCACCACTCCTTCGGCTGATCAAGCCTGGAGTCACCGTCCGTGGTCACATGAGCCGCCAACAGACTTCCTCATTGACCCAAGGACATGTGATGACCTACGCAGCCGCTTCCCGCGTCGCCGCCCTCGTGGCGGTCGGATTCCTCACCGCCGCCGGTGGCTCCGCCCACGCCGACACCGCGACCAGCGGCAACGGTTCGATCGGCGGAGGCAACCAGCTGGTCGTCGACGGCGACGTCCCCGTCAACGTCTGCGGCAACGCCGTCGCCGTGGTCGGCGTGGCCGGCGCCGGGTGCGTGGACGGCGAGGCCGTCGTCCACGACGGGCCGAGCGGGGAGCCCACCACCCCGGCGTCACCGGCCGACCGCCGTACCGACGACGGCTACGACGGCTACGGAGAGCAGATCCCTGAGGAGAACCCCAGGGAGGACACCCCGGGCGAGGACGAGACCTCGGAGGCGACCGCCTCCCCCAGCCCGGAGGAGTCCCCCGCCCCCACCGAGGAGAACCGCGGTGAGGTGCCGGGGGACGAGGAGGGCGCGCCCCCGCAGGAGCGGCCGGGGACGCCCTCCCTCGAGGAGTCCGCCCCCGCCGAGGACGACACCGAGCTCGCCGTCACCGGAACCGACGGAACCGGGGTGCTCTGGATGGTCGTGGCAGCCCTCGCCACCGCCGCGGCCGGGGCCGGACTGATCCTCCTGGGTCTTCGCCGGCGCGCCCGCGCCTGATCGGCCGCCCGGGCCGCCGAGCGGCCCGGGGGTTGACGCGAGTCCCGCAGCACCGGCCGCAGCCGAGATCGCGGGGTTCACGTCAGCCGCCGCTCACCCAGAGCGGAGCTGATCGACCGAGCGCGCGCGTTCGCCCGCACCCAGTGGAGCCGAACCGCGGCGCGCTCACCAGCCCGGCAGACACGCACCGCCCAGGTGCGCGGCCGACCGGATGATCCCCGGGCTCGGTCGAGGGCCCGCGTCCCACCCAGGGACGCGGAACGGCCTGTGGCCCCAAGCACGACACCTTCTCAACTCGTTTTCCGAAAGGACTTCCCACATGAGTAAGTGGGCTGGCACATCAGCGAAGGCCATGCTCCTGGCAGCCGGCTTCGTCGCCCTGGGGACAGGCGTGGCGTTCGCCGACGGTGACATCGCCACCTCCGGCAACGGCTCGATCGCCGGCGGCAACCAGCTGGTCGTCGACGGCGACGTGCCCATCAACGTCTGCGGCAACTCGGTCGGGGCCGTGCTGGGCGTCTCCGGGGCCTCCTGCACCGGTTCGACGGCGGCCGTGATCGAGGACGAGGGCGACATCGCCACCTCGGGCAACGGCTCGATCCTGGGCGGCAACCAGGCCGTCATCGACGGCGACGTCCCGGTCAACGTGGCGGGCAACGCCGTCGGCGCGTTGGGCGGCATGGCCGGTGCCCAGGCCACCGACGCCGACGCCCTGGTCGTGCACGACGGTCACCGCCACGGCCGCGGCGGCGACCGCGACATCGCCTCGTCGGGCAACGGCTCGGTCCTGGGCGGCAACCAGATCGTGGGCGACCTGGACGTGCCGGTGAACATCTCCGGTAACGCGATCGGCGCCGTGGGCGGCGTCGCGGGCGCGGCGGCCACCGACGCCAACGCGATCGTGCACGACACAGCGGGCCGCGAGGGCCACGACGGTGACAACGGCGACGGCTACCGCGCCCACCAGTCGGCCCCCGCCGAGTTCGACACGATGGACCTGGTCGGCGAGGCCGCCGAGAACGTCCAGGTGCTGCCCGACACCTCCGGCGTGGACGCGGGCGTGCTCCGGCAGTCCGCGCCCGTCGAGCGCGAGCACATGGCGCACTCGGACATCGCCACCTCCGGCAACGGCTCCCTGGTCGGCGGCAACCAGCTGGTGGCCGACCTGGCGGTCCCGGTCAACTTCTCCGGTAACGCGATCGGCGCCGTGGGCGGCGTCGCGGGCGCGGCGGCCACCGACACCGAGGCGGTCGTGCACGACAGCCACGACGTGGCCACCTCCGGCAACGGCTCGGTGCTCGGCGGCAACCAGGCCGTCATCGACGGCGACGTGCCGGTGAACATCACGGGCAACGCGGTCGGCGCGGTGCTCGGCACCGCCGGGGCGAGCTCCACCGGTGACACCGCCGAGGTCGACCACATGAGCGCCCCGGTCGAGCACCAGTCGGGTGTCCTGGACGCCGCTCCCGTCCTGCACGAACTGCCCGAGGTGCCCGTCTCGGAGATGGTCCCCGTCCAGTACGGCCTGAGCGAAACCACGACCCAGGCCGTCCAGGAGCACGCCCCCGAGCGGGCCGACGAGCTGCCCGAGGCCTCGGCCATGCAGGCCGCCGACCCGGTCGGTCAGCTGCTCGGGGTCGCCGGCGTGGGCCTGTAACGACCCAGCGGGGTCTTCGACCCGGGGCCGTGGGCCGCACGGCCGGAGGAGTGCGGTGTCTCGTTCCGTAATGGATCGCGGTGGACTGCGAGACGCCGAACACCACCGGACGGCGGTACACGCCCGGGGGAAGAGGTTCCGCGACCGGCGCTCCGGCGCCGCGGACACCGTCCGTGTCCGGTGAGTCGCCTCCGCACTCCCGTTCCGTAATGGATCGCGGTGGACTGCGGGAGCGTGGGGGTGACGGTCACCGACCCAGGACGTGAGCCGAGTCCTCCCGGGAATATCCGGGAGGACTCGTCGCATTCTGGTGGTCGTGGAACGCCGACTCTCCGAGTGTGACTGATGTCACTGCGAAGGTGGGTTCCGGGTGCTCTCCGGAGCCGCAGGGCGATCGTGGGAGACGGTCGCCACGGCCACGCGCGGACGCCGTGGAGCGGTATCGGTTCGGATAACGCTTATTCTGCGGGTGCCGGTGGTTGTGAGCCTGGTGCCCGGGTCGGGGAGGAACCCCGGACTGGAGGAGCCACTCACCCATCGACGGGGGAGGGCCTGGTATTCGGTTACTGTCGGTTCCCAGGAAACCGCAGGACCACGGTCGGACAGATCACGTAGGGCTAGACGTAGGGGAACAGCGTGCCACCCACGAAGGGCAGCGCCGGCAAGAACGGCTCGAAGGACAGCGGACGGCAGGGAGCGGGAACCGCTCTGGTCATCGTCGAGTCGCCCGCCAAGGCGAAGACCATCGCCGGCTATCTGGGCCGCGGCTACGTCGTGGAGTCCAGCATCGGCCACATCCGTGACCTGCCCACCAAGGCCGCCGAGATCCCCGCCAAGTACAAGGGGCAGCCGTGGGCACGGCTCGGCGTGGACGTCGACGGCGACTTCGAGCCGCTCTACGTCGTCAACGCCGACAAGAAGTCGCACGTCAAAAAGCTCAAGGAGCTCATGGCGGAGGCCGACGAACTGCTGCTCGCCACAGATGAGGACCGCGAGGGCGAGGCGATCGCCTGGCATCTGCGCGAGGAGCTCAACCCCAAGATCCCCGTCCGCCGCATGGTGTTCAACGAGATCACCAAGGACGCCATCCAGCGCGCGGCCAACAACACGCGCGACCTGAACACGCGGCTGGTCAGCGCGCAGGAGACGCGCCGCATCCTGGACCGCCTCTACGGCTACGAGGTCTCCCCCGTGCTGTGGAAGAAGGTCATGCCCAAGCTCTCCGCCGGGCGGGTGCAGTCGGTCGCCACACGCCTGGTGGTCGAGCGCGAACGCGAGCGGATGGCCTTCACCTCCGCCGAGTACTGGGGCATCAAGGCGGTCTTCGACGCCACCGAGGCGGGCGTCACCGAAGGGCCCGCCTCCTTCCCCGCCGCTCTGGTCAGCGTGGACGGCACGCGTGTGGCCCTCGGCCGCGACTTCACCTCCCAGGGCACCCTGCGCTCCGACCGCTCCGTCCGCCACCTGGACGAGGCGGCCGCGCGCGGACTCGCCGAGCGGCTGACCGGCGCCGGTTTCGCGGTCAAGTCCGTGGAGCGCAAGCCCTACCGCCGCTCCCCGTACGCGCCGTTCCGCACCACGACCCTCCAGCAGGAGGCGTCCCGCAAGCTCGGCCTGTCCGCGAAGCAGACCATGCAGGTCGCCCAGCGGCTGTACGAGAACGGTCACATCACCTACATGCGCACCGACAGCACCACGCTCTCGGAGAGCGCGGTGACCGCCGCGCGTTCGCAGGCCCGGCGTCTGTACGGCGCCGACCACGTGCCCGACAAGCCGCGTGTGTACGCCAGCAAGGTCAAGAACGCGCAGGAGGCGCACGAGGCCATCCGCCCGGCGGGCGATGAGTTCCGCATCCCCTCCCAGACCGGCCTGTCCGGACCGGAGCTGCGCCTCTACGAGCTGATCTGGAAGCGCACGGTCGCCTCCCAGATGAAGGACGCGGTCGGCGAGTCCGTCACCGTGCGGATCGAGGGCACCTCCGCCAGCGGCGAGGTCGCCGAGTTCAGCGCGACCGGCAAGATCATCACCTTCCACGGGTTCCTCAAGGCCTACGTCGAGGGCTCCGACGACCCCGCGGCCGACCTGGACGACCGCGAGCGGCGCCTCCCGGCGATGGCCGAGGGCGACCCGCTCAAGGCCCAGACGCTGGAGGCCGAGGGGCACAGCACCCGTCCGCCCGCCCGCTACACCGAAGCCACCCTGGTCAAGGAGCTGGAGGAGCGGGAGATCGGGCGCCCGTCCACCTACGCCTCGATCATCGGCACCATCCTGGACCGCGGCTACGTGTTCAAGAAGGGCACGGCGCTCGTGCCGTCCTTCCTGGCCTTCGCGGTGGTCCAGCTGCTGGAGCGGCACTTCGGGAACCTGGTGGACTACGAGTTCACCGCCCGCATGGAGGAGGTGCTCGACGACATCGCCCGCGGCGAGACGGAGAGCCTGCCGTGGCTGCGCCGTTTCTACTTCGGCGGTGAGGACCCGCAGGGCCAGCAGGAGACCGGTCTGAAGGAGCTGGTGGGCGACCACCTGGCCGAGATCGACCCCAAGGAGGTCTCCTCCCTGCCGCTGCCCGGCACGGACATCGTCCTGAGGGTGGGGCGGTTCGGCCCGTACCTGGACCGGAACGGGGAGCGCGCCAACGTCCCCGAGGACCTGGCCCCGGACGAGCTGACCAAGGACAAGGCCGAGGAGCTGCTCGCCCAGCCCAGCGGCGACCGTGAGCTCGGCACCGACCCGGAGACCGGCCGCGCGATCGTGGCCAAGTCCGGGCGCTTCGGTCCCTACGTCACCGAGGTCATCGAGGAGCCCTCCGAGGAGAACGGCAAGGGCAAGGCGAAGACGAAGGTCAAGCCGCGCACGGGCTCCCTGCTCAAGTCGATGGACCTGGACACCGTCACCCTGGAGGACGCGCTGCGGCTGCTGTCGCTGCCCCGCGTCGTCGGCGAGCTCGACGGTGAGGAGGTCACCGCGCAGAACGGCCGGTACGGCCCCTACCTGAAGAAGGGCACCGACAGCCGGTCCCTGGAGACCGAGGAGCAGATCTTCACGGTCACCCTGGACGAGGCCAAGGCGCTCTTCGCCCAGCCCAAGCAGCGCGGGCGCCGCGCGGCCGCTCCGCCTCTGCGCGAGCTGGGCCAGGACCCGGCCTCCGGCGCCAAGATGGTCATCAAGGACGGGCGGTTCGGCCCCTACGTCACGGACGGGGAGGTGAACGCCTCCCTGCGCAAGGGTGACGAGGTCGGGTCGATCACCGACGAGCGCGCGGCCGAGCTGCTCGCCGAGCGCCGGGCCAAGGCTCCGGCCAAGAAGAAGCCCGCGGCGAAGAAGACCACGGCGAAGAAGTCGACCACGGCGAAGAAGTCGACGGCCGCCAAGTCCGGGGCCGCGACGACGAAGAAGGCGTCGACCACGCGCAAGACCGCGGCCGCGAAGAGCACCGCGGCGAAGAAGGACGGCACGCCGAGGACGACGGCGAGGAAGCCCGCCGACGGCGAGTCCTGACACACCGCGTCCGCCCGGGCCTTCCTGAGGGAAGCGCCCGGGCGCGGTGTTCCCGGGCCGGGGCGGTGACCCGCCGCGAACACCCCCTGTCCGGGACTCATGTTCCGTACTAGTCTGTGTGTGGCGGAGGGGAACACGTGAAACGTGTGTGACCTCCAGTTCCATCTCTCGAATCACCTGCGGCGGATCGTCGACCCGCCGGTCCCTATCCCCCTCACCGATAATCTTGAGCGCTATGAGCAGATCTGCACCCCTGGGAGCGCCGTCCGAGGCGCGCCACGTCCTCGCGATCTCACCCTTCAGAAGGCTGTGGATCTCGCTTTCCCTCTCCAGCCTGGGCGACTGGCTCAGCCTGCTGGCCCTGATGTCGCTGGCGGCGATCTTCACCGCTGACAGCTCCCAGCTCGTCCAGTACCTGGCGGTCAGCGGCGTGGTGGTGATCAAGCTCGCCCCGTCGATCCTGTTCAGCCCTCTGGCCGGGGTGGTCGCCGACCGCCTCGACCGGCGCTGGACGATGGTCGTCGGCGACGTGCTGCGCGGTCTGCTGTACGTCTCCATCCCTCTGGTCGGGCTGTTCCTTCCCGGTTTCGCCCTGGAGTGGCTGCTCATCGCCAACCTCCTGGCCGAGATCGTCGCCCTGTTCTGGGCCCCGGCCAAGGACGCCACCGTCCCCAACCTGGTGCCCAAGAAGTTCCTGGAGCAGGCCAACCAGCTCAGCCTGCTCACCACCTACGGCACCGCGCCCGTGGCGGCCCTGGTGTTCGCCGCGCTCGCCTCGGTCAGCAACGTGCTCGGCGCGCTGCTGCCCTCGATGGCCAGCCCTGAGGCGGACATCGCTCTGTACCTCAACGGAGTCACGTTCTTCGTCGCCGCGATCGTGGTCGTCGGTCTACCGATCCCCAAGCACAAGGCGGCGAGTGACGACGAGGACGCGACCGCCGACAGCGGGATCCTGCGCGCCGTGTGGACGGGGTGGCGCTACGTCGGCGGGACCCCGCTCGTGCGCGGCCTGGTGCTGGGCATGCTCGGCGCCTTCGCCGCCGGGGGCGCGGTCGTCGGTGTCGGCCGTATCCACGTCGAGTCCCTGGGCGCGGGCAACGCCGGTTTCGGCATGGTCTTCGCGGCCGTCTTCGCCGGGATGGCGCTGGGCATGCTCGCCGGCCCGCGGGTGCTCAAGAAGTTCAGTCGCCGCCGCCTCTTCGGACTGAGCATCGTCGTCGCGGGCGTGGCCCTGCTGCTCGCCGGCGCCGTCGCCGACATGGTGCTCACCGCCGTGCTCACGGCGTTCCTCGGCATGGGCGCGGGGATCGCGTGGGTGATCGGTCTGACGATGCTCGGCCACGAGGTCGAGGACGAGTACCGGGGGCGGACCTTCGCCTTCCTGCACGGCGCGGCGCGGATCGTGCTGGTCGGTTCCACCGCCCTCGCGCCGATCGCCGCCGGCCTCATCGGCGACTACGCCCTGCCGGTCGGCCCGCTCACCTACGACCTGCGCGGCAGCGGCGTGGTCCTCATGGTCTCCGGTCTGTTCGCCGTGGTCGTGGCGCTCGTGTGCTACCGCCAGATGAACCGGAACGTGCCCGACGCCGGCCCCGGCCTGCTTCCCGAACTCGTCGCCGCCCTGCGCGGCGTCGACCCGAGGGGTGACGAGGACGAGGAGGAGACGGGCCACGGCGGCGCGTTCATCGTCGTCGAGGGAGGCGAGGGCGCGGGCAAGTCCACCCAGGTCCGCGAACTCACCGTGTGGCTGCGCGACCAGGGCTTCGAGGTCATCGGCACGCGGCAGCCGGGGGCGACCAAACTGGGCATGCGCCTGCGCGGGCTGCTCCTGGACAAGGAGAACTCGCACATCACGCCCCGGGCCGAGGTGCTGCTGTACGCGGCCGACAAGGCCGACCACGTCGAACGCGAGATCCTGCCCGCCCTCGAACGCGGCGCCGTGGTGATCAGCGACCGCTACGTGGACTCGCTGCTCGCCTACCAGGGGGCCGGGCGCGACCTGTCGTCGGAGGAGATCGGCGACATCAGCGCGTGGGCCACCCAGGGTCTGGTCCCGGACCTGACCGTACTGCTCGACGTCCGCCCCGAGGACGGACTGTCCCGACTCGGCGGCCCCGCCGACCGCATCGAGTCCGAGTCGGCGGAGTTCCACGAGCGGGTCCGGCAGGGTTTCCTGGGCCTGGCCAAGGCGGACCCGGACCGCTACCTGGTGCTGGACGCCCGGGAGCCGCAGGAGAAGATCGGCCGCGAGATCCGGCGCCGGGTCCGCGCACTGCTGCCCGACCCGGTGCCGAGCGGCTCGGAGGCCGTGACCGGGATGATCCCGGTCATCAAGGACGAGTAGCGTCCGCCGTCAGTGCCCGCCCTGGCGCCCGGGGCGGGCACGGGGCCCTCCGGGCGGTGGGCCGTACATCCCGGACAGCCCGCCCAGGGCGTCGAACCGTTCCCACAACGCTCGGTCGGGCGTCCCCAGGATGCTTCCCAGGATCAGCAGCTCGAGGAACAGCGAGTGCAGCGGCGCGGTGTCGGGCCGCGCTCCCTCCCCCCACATGCCGGTGATCCGCCAACCCCCGGGGCGGGGGGCGAAGACCGCCTCATAGAAGCAACGGCCGGTCCAGCTCCGCATGACGAGGAGCCGGTCGTCCTCGACGAACGCGTCCCACCTCTCCTCCATCTCCCGGGAGACCAGCCCCAGGCGGATCCCCGCCCACTGGTCGGCGGTCCACAGGCGGGTGACGGGCGGCAGGGGGTAGGGCTCCAAGACAGGGGAGAAGCACGGAAAGTCCGCACGGGTCGCGGGGGGTCGGGAGATCGAGGCCATGGGTGGAACCTAGACGACGGTGCCCGTCGTCGGTGTCGGCTCCTATCCTTGAACCAGACATCAGCGCGGGTCCACGAGCGGAACCGCGCCGCGGGGTGTTCGAGGCGGGTGACGGGAGGGTGAAGGGTGACGGTCTTCGACGACCTCGTCGGCCAGGGCGCCGCGGTCGGCCAGCTGGAACGCGCCGTCGCCGCGGCGGGGGATCTGGTCGCGGGCGGTTCCGGCGGCGGAATGACCCACGCGTGGCTGTTCACGGGTCCGCCCGGATCGGGGCGCTCGGAGGCGGCGCGCGCCTTCGCCGCCGCGCTCCAGTGCCGGGACGGCGGCTGCGGGCACTGCGGCTCCTGCCACCAGGCGCTCGCCGGGACCCATCCCGACGTGCTGTACGTGCGGCCGAGCGGGCTGAGCTACGGCGTCGCCGACACCCGTGACCTGGTCCTGCGCGCCGGATCCAAGCCCTCCGGGGGGCGGTTCCGCATCGTTTTGTTCGAGGACGCCGACCGGGCCACCGAGGCCGCCTCCAACGCCCTGCTCAAGGCGGTCGAGGAGCCCTCGCCCCGGACCGTGTGGCTCCTGTGCACGCCCACACCCGACGACCTGCTCGTCACCATCCGGTCCCGTTGCCGGCTGGTCACCCTGACCACGCCGAACACGCGGGAGGTGGTCGACGCGCTCGTCCGCCGCGAGGGCGTCGACCCGGAGACCGCCCAGGCCGCCGCGCGGGCCGCCGCCGGACGGCTCGACCGGGCCCGGCAACTGGCCACCGACCCCGAGGCGCGCAGGCGGCGGGAGGAGGTGCTGGCCATCCCCGCCCGGCTCGACGGGCTCGGCACGTGCGTCACGGCCGCCGCCCGCCTCTACGAGATCGCGGAGGAGGAGTCCAAGGCCCTCACCGCCGCCCTCGACGAGCGGGAGAGGGGTGAGCTGAAGGCGGCCTTCGGCGAGGGTTCCACCGGCAAGGGGGTGGCCAAGGCGGTCCGGGGCGCCGCGGGCGCGCTCAAGGAGCTGGAGGATCGACAGAAGCGGCGCGCCACCCGGATCAAACGCGACTCCTACGATCGCGCGCTGCTCGACCTGGCGGCGTTCTACCGCGACGTGCTCACCCTCCAACTGGGCGCGGGGGTGGAACGGTCCACCGCGGACCGCTCCGGCGACCTGGAGCGCGTGGCGCGGTCCAGCACCCCAGAGGACACGCTCCGAAGGATCGACGCCATCATGGGCTGCCGCGAGCGGATCGCCGCCAACGTGCACCCGCAGATCGCCATGGAGGCCATGACCTCGGCTCTGCTCGCCGGTTGACCGTTCCCGGGGCGCCGCGGGGGAGTATCCCGCCCGGGATGATCGTTGCGGGTCGTGGGGGGCGACGGGCGGGGGCCGGGGCGAACCCGGTACCGGGTCCGGCACAATGGTGCGGCGCCGACGGCGCGCGCCGACCACGGTCGGCCGACACGGAGAGGGCGGACAACGGGTGGGCACGATCAATCGGGGGCCGCTGGCGGCCACGCTCGCGGGAGCGGTGCTGTTGGCGACCGGCTGCACGTTCGGCGGCGCCGACGAGGCCGGGGGGAGCCCCGAGGAGGCCGGTGCCACCGGCGCCCTGGCGGAGTTCACCGGTCAGGAGCTCGACTGGGACAGCTGCGAGTCCGGTCTGGAGGGCACCGAGTGCGCGGTCTTCGAGGTGCCCCTCGACTACGACGACCCCGGCGGTGAGCGGATCGAGATCGCGGTCAAGCGCCTGTCCGCCGAGGGCGACGACGTCATCGGATCGCTGGTGGTCAACCCCGGCGGTCCCGGGGGATCGGGGTTCGACTACGTCGACCAGGCCGCCTACACGATCAGCGACGACGTGCGCGAGCGCTTCGACGTGGTCGGGTTCGACCCGCGCGGGGTGGGGCGCAGTACGCCGCTCACCTGCCTGGACGCCGTCGAGCTCGACGAGTTCCTCGGCACGGACGTGGACTCCGAGGACGGGGACGCGGACCTGGCGGAGGTCACCGAGGAGGGCATGGCGGAGCTGGAGGAGAACAGCCGCGAGTTCGTCGAGGCCTGCGAGGCCAACGCGCCCGACCTCATGCTGCACATGGGCACCGCCGACGTCGCGCGTGACATGGACGTCCTGCGCGCGCTGCTGGGCGACGACAGGCTGACCTACCTCGGCGCCTCCTACGGCACGCACATCGGCGCCCAGTACGCCGACCAGTTCCCCGACCGGGTCCGCGCGCTCGTCCTGGACGGGGCGGTCGACCCGAGCCAGGACCAGCTCGACCTCAGCGTGGCGCAGGCGACCGGTTTCGAGACCGCGCTGCGGGCGTTCGTCGAGGACTGCCTGGGGCGGGAGGACTGCCCGCTGGGCGGTCCCGGCGACAGCGTGGACGACGGCATCGCGGTGCTGAACGACTTCCTGGAGGACGTGGCCGCCGACCCGCTCCCCAACGCCCTCGACGACCGCGAGGTCAACCGCACGCGCGCGGAGCTCGGCGTGCTCGCCGCGCTGTACACCGACGCCTGGTGGCCGCGGGTGCGCGAGGCGCTCACCGATGCCATGGACAACGGTGAGGGCACGGCCCTGATCCTGCTCGCGGACGACCTGTACAGCCGGTCCGAGCCCGAGGACTACGAGAACTCCACCGCGGCGCTCATCGCGGTCAACTGCTCGGACTCGCCGAGCCCGCGCGAGGTCGAGGCCTACGCGCGGGCCGCGGCCGAGGCGGAGGAGGAGTCGCCGAACTTCGGCGCGGGGCTCGCCTGGGGCGCGCTGCCGTGCGCCTACTGGCCGGAGGAGGCCGTGGCCCCCGGCGGTCCGCTCGACGCCGAGGGCGCCGACCCGATCATGGTGGTGGGGACCACGCGCGACTCGGCCACGCCGTACGCCTGGGCGCAGGCGCTCGCCGAGCAGCTGGACTCCGGCTTCCTGGTCACCCGGGACGGCGACGGCCACACCGGCTACCGGATGGGCGACCGGTGCGTGGACGCGATGGTGGACGAGTACCTCATCGACCTGACCGTCCCCGAGGACGGAATGGCGTGCGCCTGAGGGAACCGACACGGTGAACGTGTACGAATCACCCCGGTGGAGGCGCTAGACTGGTGACCGCTTCGCCGCGTTGAACGCGCGGCGCGGTGCCGCCTTAGCTCAGTCGGCAGAGCGATTCACTCGTAATGAATAGGTCGTCGGTTCGATTCCGACAGGCGGCTCAGCCAAAACGCCACCCCAACACGGGGTGGCGTTTCGCGTAGGTGACCAATTGGGTGACCAATGCCTACTCGGCGAAGAGGTCCCCCATGATGTGGGCTCCCTCCGTGATCACCGGCCGCAGCTCCTTGCGGTAGACGAGTTCGGTCGTGCTCGTGCTGCTGTGACCGACCAGCCGCGCGATGTCCTCCAGGTGCACGCCGTTGGCGGACATGAGCGAGACGAAGCTGTGCCGCAATTCTCGGGGCGTCCACGACCCTTCCACCCCGGCGGCCCGCACGATGGCCTGGAAGTCGCGTCGCACGTTGTTCACGTCCAGGGCCTCCCCGGTCCGGGTGCGGAACACGAGATCGGTGTCGGGCCAGTCCTTCCCGGCGGCCTCCCGTTCGGTCTCCTGTGCTTCCCTGTGGGCCTTGAGCGCGGTCACGACGGGTGTCGGGAGAGCGAGCGTGCGGCGGCTCTTCCTCGTCTTGGTGTCCCCGCCCTTGCGGACGGAGCGCCACACCGCCACGTGCGGCGGGGTGCCCTCGGGCGGGTCCAGGTGGACGTGCGACCACGTGAGTTCCCGCGCTTCCTCGGTGCGCACGCCGGTCAGCAGCGACACCAAGACGTAGGCGTGCAGTCGCCGTCCCCGGGCGGCCGCCAAGACCGCTTTGGCCTGTTCCAGGTTCAGAGCCTTGCTGGGGCGCCCGGCTCGGCCCTCGGGCAGGTCCACCAGTTCGGCGACGTTGCGCAGCACCTTGTTGCGGCGCTGGGCATGGGAGATTGACCGGCGCAGCAGGTCAAGGCACTGCTTGAGGGTGGATGTGGCCAGGTGTTCGGCGCGTTCGTCCAACCAGTCGTCCACGTCGTCGGCGGTCAGCTTCCGAAGCTTGGCCTTGCCCAGCTGGGGGATGACGTTGTTCGCGGCCAGTGACCGGTACTTGGTCACCGTCCCCTCGCTGCGGCCCTTCAGGCCGCGCTTCAGCCAGTCGTTGACGGTGTCGGCGACCGTGTAGCCGGGGGACGGCCGGATGCCGGTCTCGTGCTCTTCACGCAGCGCTCGCAGGGCCTCCCAGACTTCTTCCTTGGTCTGGCCGTAGGCCACGGGGCGACGCCGCTTGCCCGACGGGGTGGTACCCAGCGAGATCGAACCTCGGAAGCACCCCTTGGCCTCATCCCAGCTGACCGTGCCCTGCCCGTAGCGGCCCCGCGGCTTCTTCGGCGTGGGTTCCTTGCTCCCCATGTCCCGTGGTGCTCCTGTTCTGTATCAGAGGGTGGGGTGGCCGCTCCCCGGCGGGAGCGGCCACGGGAGGTGTCAGGCGGCGTCGGCCTCGTGCTTGAGCAGTTCGACGTAGGTGTCGATGGCGTCGGCGGTCACGCGCCGGTTCTTGCCGGTGCCGACCGTGGCGAGTCGGCCGGACTTGATCTCGGAGAACAGGCGGGTACGGCCCATCGACAGCACGTGTGCGGCCTCGGTGAGGGTGAACAGTCGCTTGGGCAGGTCGTGAACGGTCATGATGGGTGGTGCTCCTTTCGGGGAGTGCGGCCCCGGGGTCTAGCTGGCAGGTAGGCCCGGGGCCGTCTGTGCGCGTTGATCAGGTGAGAACTGCGGTGGTGCGCTCGCACGGGACGGCTGGTGCGCTCACACGGGCGCTCGCACGGGTTCGTCTGAGCGCTCCCACGGCTCTGTGCGGGCGCTCGCACGGATGACCTGCGCTTGTGCGGGCGTGCGGCCCTGGGCGTGGCACGTGGCGCACGTGTGCGGGTGGGGTGTGGCCCCGAAGTGTTGGAAGGCGGCCCCGCATACCAGGCACGGGCCTTTCTCGACCGCTCGTGTGTCGGCTTCCGGGAAGTCCGCCACAACCGCCACATCCGACACCTCGCAGGTCAGCGACGTGCTTTGTGTGGCGGCACCGTGGCGTGTGGCGGATACGGGTCCGCCACCTTCCACGGGGTTGGGGGTGTGCTGGGGTAGGTAGCGCGCCCAGGCGTCGGCCAGATCAGCGGCGTGGTAGCCCTTCGGGGTGCCGGTGCTCGTGCGCACCGTGCGGGGCTTGATCGGCTCCCCCTGGGCGGTGGTGTAGGGCTTGAGCAGCCGTGCGAGCGCCCGGGAGTCCAGGCCCTTGCCGCCGAGTTCGGCCCACGGGGCGTCGTCCATAGCGGCCAACTCCGACAAGATCACCGTGCCCGGGAGCTTGTCCTGTCCGGCCCGGGTGAAGACGGTGCGCAGGTCGGCCAGTAGGCGCACACCCAACGACACCTTGCTCGGGTCGGTGGACCCGGCCACCAGCTCCACACATGCCTTGCGGCCCCGCTCGGGCCACTCGCCCCCGGCGGCGTCCGCGACCGACAGCAGTGGCTCCCACACGTCGGCGGGCCGGTCGTTGACCCCTTCGGGCATGTCGGGGAAGGCTTCCCGTACGACGTCGGCCACGGTGGCGGCCCAGGAGGACAGGCGTGCCCGCAGGGCGTGTCCTTCGGGTTCGTTGAGCCGGGCGCGGTAGGGGGTGACCTTCTCGTGTGGGGCGCGGCGGCGCATCCGGATGATGACCGAGCGGGTCAGCACCGTGTCGGGCAGCTCCCCCAACCCTCCGAGTGCGATGGCGGCGTAGCACTTGAACGCCACCACGGCTTGGCTGCTGCCGTCGCCCACGCACCGGTAGGCGACCCCGGAGCGGCGGTGTCCGGCGTTGATCAGTCCGCGCAGGTCCTCATTGTCCTTGGCCTTGGGACCGAACACGGTGTCGATCTCATCGAACAGGACCGTGGGTGGGTTGTCGGCGTCACCAATCGCGCGGAACAGCGCGGCCGGGGTGGCATTGACCGCCAGCATCGGGTTGGGCACCAGCGTTTCGAGGATCTCCAACGCGCGGGTCTTGCCCGATCCGGGTTCGGGGGACAGAAACGCCAGCCGGGGTGTGGAGTCGAACCCCTCCAACAGGTGCGCGTGAGCGGCCCACAAGGTGGTGGCCACGGCGGCGGCTTCGGAAGGGAAGGCCACGAATCGGCGCAGGAACGCCTCGACCTCATCGAGGAGTTCGGTGCCTGCGTTGATGGTGCCCATGCCGGCGTCCCATCCTTGGGTTGCGGTGTTGGTCATCATCAGGCGGCCTCTCGTCCGTCCGGCTGCTCGGGCGGCTCGTGGGCGGCGGTGCCGTGGTTGTGGTCGGCGCTGATGTGGCGCCAGTCCCAGCACAAGGGGCCTTCGAGGCCTTCGGCGTCGCCAGGGGCGTGGTTGTGGGCTTTGGCGACGCGGTCACGTGCTGAGAGCACGTCGTTGCCCCAGGCCCAGGATTCGGCGGCCAGCACCACGGCGGCGATCTTGGCGGGGTGGGAGTCGGGCAGGTTGCACCACTCGGGGGAGCCGTAGCGGGGCGGGGGGTTGCCGGGGGTGTTGCCCCGGGAGATCAGGCGGCGTGCCCACTCGCGCCGGTAGGAGCGGATGCGGCGGTGTTCGGCGTTGCTCACAGCAGGCCCTTTCAAGTCCTCAGGAAGGTCGGTGAACGGCGCGGTGCGCCGTCGCGAGGGGCGGACCAGGCCACTTGAAGGGGGGAGGAGGGGCGTCGTCCCCCCGGGGGGACGACGGGCCGACCTGCGACTTCCCCTCTTCGAAGCGGTGGGGTCCGCCAGGGCCGTTCTTAGGCGTGGTCCAAGCTCGCCTCGGCGGGGAAGGCACCGTGTGCCCAGCAGGCCAGGGTCAGACCGTCCGCGAACGGAACCAGGTCCTGGCGGTGGGCGCTGGCGAAGTCGCGTGCTTGGGCACGGGTGACCTGGACACCGTGCATGGCGTCACCGAAGGGGGCGGCCTTGTAGAGGGTGACCAGTTCGTGCGCGTCGGCCTCGACCAGGCGGTGGGCGGGGGCGAAGGAGCGCAGGGCCCAGTCCAGCTCAGCGGAGAGTTCACGGACCATCTGCCGCAGTTCCCCGACCGGGGCGTCGGCCAGGAGGGTTTCCAGGTCGCGCCCCTGGTGGGGAAGCATGATCGGAGCAGTGGTGGGGGCTTGGCTGGTCGTGGTCTGGGGCATGATGGGAGTTCCTCCAGTTCGGGGCCTGCTTCGTTCTGGTGGTTCGCCCCGGCACGACCGCTCTCGCCAAAGAACTAGGTCGTGTCGGGGTTTCTTGGTTCGGGTGAGTTCAGAACCGTTCGCTTACTTGGCCATCATGGCTAGCTTGGCTAGGCAAGTCAAGCCATGTGCGAGGTTTTTTCTAGGCTGCCTAGCCAGCCTGCGGTAACGTGTTCCCATGGCACTCGATCCAGATGACCCGCGCCCGCCCTACGTCCAGGTCGCCAACTCCCTCCGGGCGGCGATCCTCACCCGGAAGTTCGAGCCCGGAGAGAAGCTGCCCTCAGGGCCGCAGCTGGCCAAGACCTACGGGGTTGCTCGCATGACGGTTCAGCAAGCCGTCCGCACCCTTCGGGAGGAAGGCCTGGTGGTATCACGCCAAGGAAGCGGCGTCTTTGTGCGCGAAAGAACCTCCCGCCCGGTCGGGCTGCGCCCTCACATCGAACGATGCTTCGAGGATGACGCCGTGACCATCGACTTCGCGGGCTTCGGAGGTGAGACCCTTCATGGCGCGCTACAGGAGCCGCTGGACAAGGTCCGGCATGGGCGCCTGACGCCACAGCGCATCCACATTCGATTGCTCGTGCCTGACACCACGCAGCCCATGTCGGTCCCCCGAAGGGTTGACCTGGCGGGAGACGACCCCGAAGCGCGTAAGCGCATGGCGCGCATCATGCTGCGGCACACTCAGGGCATCGAGGATGCTGTGCACGAACTCGGGATGCTGGGGCTAGTCGAAAGAGCCACTGTCGAGACACGCGTGCATGCCGCGATACCGCAGTTCAAGCTGTACATTCTGAATGGCGCTGAAACCTTCTTCGGCTACTACCCGGTGGCTCCGAACACTGTCCTGCTGGGCAAGGAGAAGGCCGAGATCTACGACTTGCTGGGGAGAGACACCATCCTCTTCCACCAGGCCAAGGACGAAGACCCCGAGTCGACGGGCTCCCAGTACGTCGCACAGTCACAGATGTGGTTTGACAGCGTCTGGTCAACGATCGCGAAGGATCGAGACGAATGAGTCCCGAGCAGGCCCGCCTTGTGCGTGAGGCGACGGTATTCCTCTTGGACTTCGACGGACCCGTATGCAGTGTCTTCGCTGGATACCCAGCGCCTAGCGTTGCCAGAGACCTCCTGGAGGACGGGGCCAAGGCAGGGACGCCGGTCACGCCTGCGATGAAGGCCGAGAGCGACCCCATGAAGGTCCTTGAACTCCTCTACGAGACCGAACCGCGCAACCACGACCGAGCTGAGGCCTTCCTGACTGCCGCAGAGGTCCGTTCAGTGATGAAGTCACCCCCGACCACTGGTGCCGTGGAGTTCCTCGAAGCTGCTCGTGCGGCCGATACCCCTGTCGCTGTCGTCAGCAACAACTCTCCCGAAGCGGTGGGGGTCTTCCTGGAAAGCCAGAAGCTCGAAGGATTCGTGGCGTCCATCGTTGGCCGTGAAAAGTCCACTCCTCACCTCATGAAGCCGAACCCCTATCTATTGGAGAAGGCGCTTCGCAGTCTCTCTGGAAGCCCTGCGCAGGCTTTGATGATCGGGGACTCAGTGACCGACATCGAGGTGTCGCAGTTGGTCGGGGTGGCATCGGTGGGATACGCGAACCGCCCTGGAAAGGCTCAGAGGTTCAGCGAACTCGGGGCTGACATCGTGGTGACCGACATGGCGGTTCTCGCCCGAACGCTCTTGAGCCCTCCTAACCCTGGCTAGCCAGTGGGGGGTGAGCGTGGCGGACCCGTATCCGCCACACGCCACACATCCGCCACATGAAACCAGCCTCTGACCTGCGGGGTGGCGGATGTGGCGGTTGTGGCGGATCTTCCAGAAGCTGGGGCTAGGGTGTCCTCTACTCCTCCGCGACATGTCCTTCAGCGATCGTGATAGCGAACTCCACCTGCTTCTTGAGCATGTGCAGTTCATCGGGCGACATTCCCCAAAGGAACTGGGCACCGCCCTTGACGTTGCTGCTGAGCATGGCGACGCCTGAGCTGTCGTCGATAGGGGTGTAGCTGAAGCTGTACGACACGGAAGACTCGTTTCTCGGAGGGGAAATGTGAGCCTAGTCGACTCCATCCCTCCACGTGGTGGGTCCAGCCGCGCGGCCTGGACACCCCGGCGTGGTGTTACAGGTCAGCGGGTGTCCAAACCGGTTTGGACAGGGTTTGGACACCTGGTTTGGACAGGGTGTGGAACGGGTTTGGACACCCGGCTTGGACGCCGACAGACGCGACGATCACCCTCGAAGGACCGGCTCCGGGAAACGCCCAGAGGCAGGTGAACGGGACCACCCGAAGGTGATCCATCGTGGCCGGAAACCGGACTCTCACAGGCGATCCGAGGGCACCAATTGGGTGACCAACCGTGGTGAACCCTGGCGGACCCTGGGGGACCTGTCAATGGCCAGTGTGTTTTCCCCGCAGGCGGCCAGTAGTTCTCCCCACTGACGGCCAGGCCGATCTCCCCAACGGCGGCCAGATAAGTCCCCGCCGTGGTGGTGTCCGAGGTCAACTCAACGCCTTCACCCCCGCTCCCGAGGTCGCCTGAGCAAGCCGGAAACTGTCACCCTGGGTCACCACGACATGGGCGTGGTGCAGGAGCCGGTCAACCGTCGCGGTCGCCAACGTCTTGGGCATGATCTCGTCGAACCCCGACGGGTGCAGGTTGCTGGAAACCACCAACGACCTGCGCTCATAGGCGGCGTCCACCAGCCTGTAGAACCCCTCGGCCGCATCGGCCGAGACCGGTAGCAGCCCGATATCGTCGACCACGATCAAGTCCGCGCGCAGCAGCCGTGTCACGGCCCTGGCCATGGAGTCGTCCGCCCGGTGCCTGCGAACCAGCACCCCCAGGTCCTCGATGGTGTGCCAGGCCACCGTCATCCCCGCCTCGACCGCGGCGTGCCCCAGCGCCTCGCAAAAGTGCGACTTGCCCGTCCCCGAGGGCCCGCAGATACTCAGGTTCTCCCGCCTGGCCACCCACTCCAGCGTCTTGAGCGCGTCCTGGGTGGGTCGGGCGATGCAGGAGGCGGTCTCGTCCCAGTCCCCGAACGTCTTGCCAGTGGGGAAGTTCGCCCGCTTGCGGCGGGTGCGCAGGTTGGTCTGGTCGCGTCCAGCGGCTTCCTCGGCCAGCAGGACGCGGACCACCTCGGCTGGGTCCCACCGCTGCGCCTTGGCGGTGGGGATCACGTCGGCCATGGCCTTGCGCAGGTAGGGGAGCCGCAACCGGCGGGTGAGCTCGACGGCCTCGGCCATCGGCTCGGCGGGCGGTCCGGCAACGGTGCGGATCGGGGTGCTCATCACTGCTCGCTCTCGTCGTCGCGGGGCAGGCCGAAGGAGGACCAGGCCGAGGTGCCCGGCTGCAGGCTGTGGTCCTCGCTGGCGCGGGTGGGCTCGGCGGCAGGGCGTCCGGCCTGGTGGGCCAAGATGGCGATCAGGTCGTTCTCGGCGAACCGGCCCGCGATCGCCGCGGTCCCCAGCGCCCGGTCAACCTCGGCCGGAGTGTGCAGCTTGGCCAGAGCGACGGCCTCGGCCATCTTGGGCTTGATCCGGCGGGTGCCCACCGAGGCGGCTTCGACCAGCCAGGACGCGGCTCCGGGCCCCAGGGTCAGGAACGCGGCCTCCTCGGCGCTGTGGGCTCTGGGGGTGCGGTCGCCTTCCTTGTCGCCCCGCTCGGGGTAGTGGTCGTCGCTGATGCTCGGGTTGCCCGGGGTGGAGCGCCCGTGGCGGGCCACCTCCTCGGGGCCGCGTTCGCCGACGGCGGTGACGATCAGCTCCTCGCCGTGGAAGCGGGCCCAGACACGGGTGTCGACCAGGTGGTGGGGGACGGAGTAGCGAACCCCCTCCACCGAGATCGTGCTGTCCCAATTGACCCGCCTTGTGGTGCCAAACGCGATGGTGAACGGTTCGGCGGGCAGCGGGTGCAGCCGGGTGCGCTCCTCGGCCAACGCTTCGGTGGGACGGCGGCGGGTTTCCCGGTGGATCCGGTCGTTGACCTGGTCGGTGAAGGCGCGGCAGGCGGTTTCCAGGTCGCCGAAGGTGCGGAAACCCTCGGCCAGGTTGACGTCGGTGGGCACCAGGTCGGCCTTGGCGATGCGCACTGTGGCCTCCGATCCGCCCTTGGTCTGCGGGTCGGCCGGGACGCAGGTGCGGATCGTCATCCCGTAGTGGCGGGCGACCTGCACGATCTCGGGGTTGCGGACCGCGATCCCGGCGATGTGGGCTTCGGTGACGGTCTTCTCGTTGTCGGTGAGGGCGTAGGCGGGCACCCCGCCGAGTCGGCGCAGGGTGGCGTCCAGGCAGGCGACCACGGTGGGCAGGGTCTTGTCGAAGACCGGGATGATCACGCGGTAGCGGGACCAGGCCAGCCAGGCGCACCACAGGTGGGTGCGCCGCCCCCGGATCTTGGGGCCTTCTCCCCAGTCCCACTGCATCCACAGGCCTGGTTCGGGGATCCAGGGCCGGAACACCCGCCGTTTCCCGGCCCGGTAGCGGTCCTTGACCTGGGCGACCACCCGCCGGGTGGTGCGCTCGCCGCCGGTGAAGCCCATCGCGGTGATGCGCCGGTGGACGACATCGGCGCGGACCCTGCCTTGGGAGCGGTTGACGAGTTCCTCGATCTTGTCGAGGTAGTCGTCGATGGGGCGGGCGCGGTGGGTGCGCTGCTCGGGGCTTTGGCCGGTCTCGCGGAGTTTGACGTAGCGGGCGACGGTGTGGTGGTCGCACCCGGCCAGTTCGGCCGCTGCCCGGTAACTCCCGGTGAGGTCGTAGGCCTCCAGGATTTCCATGATCTCCCTGCTGCTCTTCACCCGGTCAACCCTCGCCGACCGGTGTTTGTCCTGGTCAGGCGGGGAGGTATCTGGCCATCAGTGGGGAGTGTCGTGGCCGTGGGCGGGGCCTTAAGTGGCCGCCTATGGGGAGTATCTACTGTCCGCTGTCAGGGACCCAAGAGGACCGTCTGGGCAGGTCATCGGGGGTGTTCGGCCTGGTGTCCGGGTGCTGGAAAGACCTCGTAATGAATAGGTCGTCGGTTCGATTCCGACAGGCGGCTCCACCCCTTTGGGCCCGTCCGGTTCTTCCGGGCGGGCCCGAGGTGTTTCTCCGGGGCTCCCGCGGCCGTGCGGACCGCGGCCGGCGCGGGGGTCGCCTCCGGTCAATGGATGCTTACCGTACGTTGTGTCAGTTCGTGCCTGTTATGACCGGAATGCGGGTAGATGCGCACTATGAGTCTGGTGTTCATGGTGCTCCTGCTCGTGGGGGTCGTCCTCGTTCTCGGCGGGGGCTCCTACGCGGTGCGGCGGATCATCGCCTCGCTGGAGGAGCGCCTCGCGGCCGGACGGGCCCCGGGCGCCGAGCGGGTCGAGCCGTCCGAGACGCAGATCGGCGGATACGTGCCCGGGCCCCGGAGCCCCGACGACCTACCGCCGTCGTTGCGCGCCCGGGTGCGCAACCTCGTGTCGCTGGACCGGACCGAGGAGGCGGTGCGGATCGTGAGCGAGCGGGCCGACGTCGACGAGGAGCGCGCCCGGGGGATCGTCGCGGACCTGGGAGATGGTTCCGGCCCCGGACGCGCGCTGGATCCCTAGGCCCCCTTTCCCGGGGCGGTCACCCGGGGGCTCTCGCCGTTCGGGCGCCGTCGGGGTGCCGTGGCGCAAGCGAGGCGGCGGGTCCGGAAGGGCGCCACCGGCGCCTGTCCTGGGTCCGGCTCAGTGGGACGGACCGCCGGATCCCGGTTCGGCCGTGCGCGATCGGTTCGCCGCCCCGCGCCACCCGTCGGTTCGCAGACGAAAGACCGCTTCGTCGCCTTCGTCGGGGAAGGCCCCCTGCTGGAACACGCCCTCCTGAACGAACCCCAGGCGCCGCGCCGCGCTCCGACCCCGTTGGTCCGTGAGGCGGACGAACCACGTGACCACGCTCAGGCCCAGCGGTCCGAACGCCTGGTCGAGCACGGCCGAGACGGCCCGGGTGGTCAGCCCGCGTCCCTCGAAGCGGGCATCGAGCCAACAGTCCACCGTGCCTGACCGTGCAGGGGTGTCGTCGATCTCCAGGTCGACCATACCGACCAGGCGCCAACCGTTCCCCGCCTTGACCGCGACGGCCAGTGGCAGTCGCGAGCCCTCCCGCCACGCCCGGCCCGTCAGCTCCAGGGCCGCACGCGTCTCCTCCGGCGTCGGCCGCTCGCCGAACTCCGGGTACCAACGGTCGAGGCGCTCGTCGTCGACCTCCAGCAGCGCGTGACAGGCCTGCGCGATCTCGGCCGTGCGCGGAACCAGGGCCGTGTCGCCCCCCAGCGGCCAGACGCGGGAGCCGGCGGGGACGGTGAAGGTGCCCGTGTCCGGATCTGTGGTCATGGCGCGACCCTAGGCGGTGTTTTTTGGGTCCTCCGCTTCGCTTCGGACCGTGTTCGGGCGCCCTCAAGGCAGGGATTCTTCATCCTCGTCCTCGCCTGTCGCTCGTTCCTCGCTCGCGGCTCGACTCGTCTTGCACAACCCTGCCGGCGCCCGAACGACACCCCCTCGGGTGACCGTTCCAAGAAACAGGCCCTAGGGCCAGGTACCGTCCACGACCGTTCCGTGGCCGGGTTTGGTCCGGTCCAACCACTCCTGGCGGCTGCGCGCGAAGCCGAGCGCCCAGTGCACCTGCCGCTCGTGCAGCTCCACGAGACCGAGCCCGGCCACGTCCGGGTGCCGAGCCCCGATCTCCTCCGCCACGGCCAGCGCGGCCAGGGCGTCCGCGGCGGCGGTGTGCGCCTCGGTCAGGTCGACTCCGTAGTACTCGCTCATCGCGCTCAGATTGCGTTTGCCCCGCCGGTACGGCTCCACCCCCCGGTCGATCACCAACGGGTCCACGATCGGCGCCACGGCGCCGCCGAGACGCGCCGAGAGGGGCGCCAGGCCGTGCCGCTCCAACTCCAGTGTGAGCACCCTCAGGTCGTAGGGGGCGTTGAACACGACCACCCCCTGTCCCGCCGCCAGGTGCGCGGTGAGGGCGTCGGCGATCTCCTCCAGGCACTCGGTGGCGGGCCGGCCCTCCGCGCGCGCCCGCTCGGTGCTGATCCCGTGGATGGCGACCGCGTCCTCGGGGATCTCCCGGTGGCCGGGGTCCACCAGCCACGTCGTCGCCTTGCCGTCCCTGTCGACGAGGGCGGCCGAGACCACGAACGCGTCCTCGGGGTCGCGGGAGGAGGTCTCGGAGTCGAAGCCGAGCAGCGGGGTGGTGTGCCACCCCGGGTGGTCGCCGCGCACGGGTGGTGTGGGGCGGGGCTCGTGCTCGGCGCAGTAGGTGCGCCAGCGCCCGCCGTCCTTGACGACGACGCCGTCACCAGCGGCGACGGGGACCGAACAGGTCGTGCAGGTCCCGGGGTAGCGGTTGCGCATGGGGGTCCCTCTCCGGCCGGATGAACGGCACCGCCGTGAACGGCGGTGACTGGGCACATCGTAGAACGCGCCGGGGACAGGGCGGGTGCGAACGCGGATGGGGGGAAGGGGCGGTGGTGTGCGCGCGTCCAGTTCTGGGGAAGGGAGGAACATGAGTCTGGAAGAGGCGTCACGCCAGTTGGAAGCCGCGATTCACGACGCACGTGTGTCCTTCGACTGCATCCTCCTGGAGGAGTTGGAGCGGGCGCACACGAACGCGATCACCGCCCGAGCCGCGGTGGACGCCGCCGAACTCGCCATTCGGGTGGAGTTGGACAAACGCGCGGAGGAGAAGGACGAGTCCGTCGACTGACGGGGCCGCGCACTGACCCGAGGTCGATCGAACTTATTTTCGAACAGCGGGTATGCTGGCGGGTATGCCCGATCAGTCGCTGACGCCGGACTGGCCCGCGAGTGTGCACCCACCCGGGTCGGACTCCTTCGAGCAGACGGCCCTGGTGTGGCTGTTCGACCACGTCCCGGCCGACTACCGGCTGCACGGAGTGCTGCGCCGACATCCGGTCGCCCTCTCCCGCCTGGCCCATCAGTACGTGTCCGCCGCGCTGGAGGCCGCTCGCGAGGGGTACCGCACCGCCCGGGTGGACCTGCGCGAGCACCTGCCGCCCCACGCGCTGGACCAGGTGATGAACGCCTATCTGGAGGAGGGACGGCGCACCGCGGCCGTCCTCCGCTCGATCGAGGCGGTGGACACCGAACTCCGCGCGCTCGCCACGGGGCGCGGCGCCGATGTGTGACGCCGACTCCCGGACGGACTCAGGCGGTCACCCGGACCACGACGGCGACCTCGTCACCGGTGTTCACGAGGTGCTGGGTCGGCGGGCGCTCCCCGGCCGCGTGCTGGCCCGATCCCACGACCCGGGCACGCCCGGCGGTCAACTCGGCCGCCGACAGCATCTCCCCTCCCGGGCCCGACGCGATCAGGTGCGCGCGCCCGCTGACCAGGAACAGGACCTCCAGGGAGTGCCGCCGTCCCGGCTGCGCGGCCGGTTCGGGCACGAAGGTGTTCGGTTCGAGCGCCACCGCGGTCACCCGGAGCCGCCCGTTGGCGTGGCGGCGGGCCGCGCGGGGAGCGGGCTGCCACCGACCCCGCCGGGACGGCCAGAGCGTGGGTCGGCGCATCGCGTCGGCGGCCCCGCGCGCGGCCGCGACCAGGCGGCCGATCGTCGGCAGGCGGCGTTCGTTCAGGTGGGCGTAGCCGGACCGGCGGCCGGCGTCGACCACGTCGCCGATCCCCTCCGGGGAGACCCGGGCGGGGCGGGCGGGAGCGGTCGCGGGAGCGGATTCGGCGCGGAGGGCGGTGGAAGCCTGCTGGAGCATCGTGGGAAGATCCTTCACGTGCGCGCGCCCCGGCGGCGGGGGCGCGCTGATGTCGTCGATGGGCCCCGGCGAGCCGAGGCGGCGGGGGTGACCGCCGGGCGCGCGGACGCGGAGGCGGGACACCCCGGGCGGATGCGGGCCGCCGTCAGCTCACACGAGAACGTGGACGGGGCGGACACGCACCGGGTCGGTCGGGCACGGGCGTGCGGGCACGCCTGGCGGAGCGACTCAGCGACGACAACACGGACACGCCTCGACGGCCAGGTGGCAGGGGGCCCCGGGGGCCGTGCGAGCCATGGCGTCGGCGGACGTGTGCGGATGCATGGTTCCAAGGAGACCAGCAAAGTCCTGGAGGAGTCAAGCGATCGTGGGCAAACGCGCGTGTCGATCGTCTCACCCGGTCACCGCCCCGGGCGTGTTGCGGGTGGCGTCGCGTGGTGGTGACATGTGGAGCCCGTGGGCGGCGTGTGAGCGACGCCGGTACGGGACCCTCCCCATCCCCCAGCCGCAGTGTCAGGAGTGGCCGTGATGGCATCCGCCCCCCGGGAACCCAGGTGAGTCCGGGCGCACCGGGCCTGTGGGCGCGTGTCCTCGTGCGCGCGCTCGTCGTCGCGGCCGCCGGGGTGATGGCTCTCGGTTTCTTCGGTCCAGGGGCGGCGGTGCTGGTCGCGGGGCTCGCCACGCTCACGTACGTGCTCCTGTGGCTGCGCGGGCACACGCTGACCCGCGCCGCCCGGCAGCCCGCGTCCACGCCGTACCGGGGACTGGATCCCGGCGGGGCGGTCGACGCGGCCGACGGCGGTACCGAGCGTGACGGCTGAGTCGGAAGGCGCGGAACGGGGGGTCTTTCCGCAAAGGGGAGAAGGGCGTGTCGCGCGCGGCGTAGATTCTAGGTCTATGACGGACCGGGATCTTCTCCGCGCCCTGCGCTCCACCAGCACCTCGGAGGCGGACGCCTACGCGTACCTGCTCGACTCCTACGGGGACGAGCTGTACCGGAGCTGCATCCTGGTTCTGCGCGACCGCGACACCGCGCACGTCGTGCTCCGGGACACGCTCATCGTCGCGCACGCGCACATCGGCCACCTTCGGGACGCCGGCCGCCTGCGGGAGTGGCTGCACGCCCTGGCCGAGGTCGAGTGCGCCCGGCACACGCACGGGAGCGCCCGGCCGGAGCCCGCCGAGTCATGGCGGATGCCCGAGCACACCGAGCTCGTGCGGGCCCGAGTGCTCAACGGTATGACGGGGCCCGCGCTCGACGGTTACCGCGCGCACGTCACCGCCCGCGCCGACCACTTCGGCAGGGACGGGTTCCCGCTGCCCCCGGCCACCCGTTTCCTGGCGCGGGGGTTGGTCTCCCAGCTGCCGTTCCTGGTGATCCTCCTGGCCGCGCTGCTCGTGATCATGCTCGCCGGGTACCTCATCGCCGGGGGGTGGGAGATGGCCCAGCCCCTGCTGCCCCGCTGACGGAACCCGTCTCGGGACCCGCCGGGGCCGCTCAGGCCGGACCGGTTCGGCCCCGGGCACGACGACGGCCCGGCGGGGGAGTCGCTCCCCTGTCGGGCCGTGGTCGGAACACCGGGCGGAACCGGCTGCTACTTCTCGTCCCCGCTGGTGGAGATGTGCGAGCGGTCGCCGTGCACACCGGCCTCCTCGGCGCGCTTGACCGAGGCGATGATCTCCTGCTCGGCCTCGTGGCGGCCGACCCAGGTGGCGCCCTCGACGGACTTGCCCGGCTCCAGGTCCTTGTAGACCTCGAAGAAGTGCTGGATCTCCAGGCGCTCGAACTCGTTCACGTGGTGAATGTCACGCAGGTGCTCCTGGCGCGGGTCCGTCGCCGGGACGCAGAGCAGCTTGTCGTCGCCGCCCGCCTCGTCGCGCATCCGGAACATGCCGATCGCGCGGGCGCGGATCAGGCAGCCCGGAAACGTCGGGGCCTTGAGCAGGACCAGGGCGTCCAGGGGGTCGCCGTCCTCGCCGAGCGTTCCCTCGACGAAACCGTAGTCGGCGGGGTAGGTGGTGGAGGTGAACAGCATGCGGTCGAGACGGATACGACCGGTCTCGTGGTCCACCTCGTACTTGTTGCGCTCCCCCTTGGGGATCTCGATCGTAACGTCGAATTCCATGCTGATCTCGGCTCCCATTGCGACTAATGTCGCCATATAACTACAACGTCTGGCCGCGACACCGAAGGAGGGCAGGTGCCCAGGGTGCGACGGGTACGAGGCGAGGCCTTCCTCGCACTGGCCCTGCTCAACATATTCGTGCTGGTCGCCGGTCTGGTCACCCTCGACGTCATCGAGGCGCGGCCCGTTCCGGCGGAACCCGCCCCGGTCACGGACGCGGAGGGCGTGGCGGCGGTTGAACCCGCGACCTCGGCTCCGGCCGACCCGGGCAGGATCGCGGACATTCTCGATGATCCCATGTCCGGTTCCGGGCTGGAGGAGGGCCTCTCCGGTTTCGTGGTCGACGCCACCACCGGGGAGACGCTCTTCGAGCTGGCCCCGGACACCCCGGTCACCCCGGCCTCGACCACGAAGATCGCCACGGCGGTCACGGTCCTCGCCGCCGTCGGCCCCGACCACGTGCTCCACACCGAGGCCTACCTCGACGCGGAGCGGGACCGGGTGGTGCTGTGGGGTGCGGGTGACGTGACACTGACCGAACGCGCCGACTCCGCAGCTTACCCGCAGGTAGCGACCCTGTCGGAGCTCGCCGACCAGACCGCGGCGGCCCTCGCCGGCCTCGGGCTCGACACGGTCTCCGTCGGGTACGACGACTCCTACTTCACGGGTTCCACCTTCGGTCCCGGGTGGAAGCCCAACTACCTCACCGAGAGCAGTACCTCGCGTGCCCACGCGCTGATGGTCGACAGCGGCTGGGACGACGAGAACGGCGACGGAGTGATCGACGCCACCGAGGGCCGGGCCTACGACCCGCCCCTGTACGCCGCCGAGGCCTTCGCCCGCCAGCTGGAGCGCGCGGGGGTGTCGGTCGAGGGCGACCCGACGGAGACCGAGGCGGTCGGCGACGTCGTGGCCAGCGTCGCGTCGGCGCCCGTGTCGGCCCTGGTGGAGCACATGCTGCTGGCGAGCGACAACAACATGGCCGAGGCGCTCGGCCGGGTCGCGGCCGAGGCGATGGGGGAGGAGACCTCCTTCGCGGGCGCGGCCGCCGCCACCCACCGGGTGATGGCGGACCTGGGCGTCGAGGACGTGGAGCTGTCCGACAACAGCGGCCTGAGCACGAAGAACCGCATCTCCCCGCGCGCTCTGGTCGAGCTGCTCCGGATCGCCTCCGACCCCGACAACCCGGAGTTGAACTCGGCCCTGACCGGTCTGCCCACCGCGAACTCCACCGGCACGCTGGCCAAGAACGGGCGCTATGGCGAGTACGCGCCCACCCACGACGCCGCCGGTCTGGTCCGGGGCAAGACCGGCACGCTCAACGGGGTGAGCACCCTGGCCGGGACCGTCCGCGACCAGGACGGCCACACCTTCTACTTCGCGTTCATGGCGAACGACCCGGGTGCGCGAGGGGCGCTCCTGGACACCTTCGCCGCGGCCCTGGCCCGCTGCGGCTGTTCCTGAGCTGTGTTTGTTCGGGGCCTCCGCCCCGCTTCGGACCCCGGGCGCCGGACGGGGTGGTGATGGGGGATCACCCTGGCCCCTCCCGGAATTCGTCCCCCGATCCCCGTGCCGCGAGGCGACGCGTGGGTAGGCTGGCGGTGTGACTGTGATCGACTGGGACGTAGCCGTCAACACCGGTGTCCGCCTCGTCCGCCCGGGGCCGCAGGTGGACCTCTCCGACGCGCGGCAGGCCGTGGCGCAGTTGCGCGAGCTTTCCAACGTGGCCGCCGGGCACGTGCGCGACTTCACCGGGATGAACCCCCTCGAACCCACCGGACCCGCGGTCGTCGTCGACCGCCCCGGCTGGATCAAGGCCAATGTCGACGGGTTTCGGGTGGTACTCGAACCCGTTCTGGAACAGATGAGCTCCGAACGGCTGAACAACGGCACCGCCGCGGCCCTGACCTCGGCGGTCGGGTCCCGGATCACCGGGGTCCAGCTCGGCGCGGTGCTCGCCTACCTGGCCGGGAAGGTCCTCGGCCAGTACGAACTCTTCCTGCCGCCGGACCCGAGCGGCCACGCGCCGACCGGCCGCCTGACCCTGGTGGCGCCCAACATCGTCAGCACCGAACGCGAGCTGGACGTCGACTCCCGCGACTTCCGCCTGTGGGTGTGCCTGCACGAGGAGACCCACCGGATGCAGTTCACGGCCACGCCGTGGCTGCGCTCGCACGTCCAGGACCTGATGCGCGAGCTCCTGCTCTCGTCGGAGATGGACGCCGCCGACCTCATCGGACGGCTCCGCTCCGCCGGTGAGGCCGTCGCCGACGCCGTGCGCGGCGGTGACGCCAACCTCATCACCGCCTTCCAGACCCCCGAGCAGAACGAGATCATGGACCGCGTCACCGCGGTCATGAGCCTGGCCGAGGGACACGGCGACTACGTCATGGACGCCGTCGGCCCGGAGGTCGTGCCGAGCGTGGAGCGGATCCGCGCCCGTTTCCAGAAGCGCCGCGAGGCCGCCAACCCCCTCGACCGGATCATGCGCCAGCTGCTGGGCATGGACCTCAAGATGCGCCAGTACGAGGAGGGCGCCGCGTTCGTCGGCGCGGTGGTCGCCGAGGTCGGCATGGCCGAGTTCAACAAGGTGTGGACCTCGCGCGAGACCCTGCCCACACTGGCCGAGATCCGCGACCCGAACGCGTGGATCGACCGGGTCGTGCGCCCCGCAGCCATCGCGGAGTGAGCGGACCGCCCCCCGCCGTGGCCGCCGTCCGTTCGGCGGTCCGGCGGGTCCTGGCCGACCTTCCGGCCGACACCACCGCCCTGGTCGCGTGCAGCGGCGGCGCCGACTCCCTGGCCCTGGCCGGCGCCGTGGCCTTCGAGGCTCCGCGCGTGGGCAGGGTCGCGGGGGCGGTCACCGTGGACCACGGGCTCCAGGAGGGCTCCGCCGAACGCGCCGAGTCCGTCGCCGGTGTCCTGCGCGGCCTGGGCCTGTCCCCCGTCTCCGTGCGGACCGTGGAGGTCACGGGTCGGGGCGGTCCCGAGGCGGCCGCCCGGCGCGCCCGCTACGAGGCCCTGGACGCCGCGGCCGCCGAGCACGCGCCCGCGGTGGTGCTGCTCGCCCACACGCTGGACGACCAGGCCGAGACCGTCCTCCTCGGGCTCGCGCGCGGGTCGGGGGCCCGCTCCCTGTCCGGGATGGCCCCGCGCAACGGCCACCGTCTGCGCCCCTTCCTCGACCTGGAGCGTGCCACCGTCCGGGCGGCCTGCGACCGTATGGGCCTGGTCGCGTGGGAGGACCCGCACAACGCCGACCCCCGCTACGCCCGCTCGCGGGTGCGCCACGAGGCATTGCCCGCCCTGGAGCGGACCCTCGGCCCGGGGATCGCGGCCGCGCTGGCGCGGACGGCCACGATGCTGCGCGAGGACGCCGACACGCTCGACGGGCTGTCCGCGGACCTGTACACCGCCGCCCTCGGCGGAGGGGAGGCCACGGCGGTCTCGCGTGTCCCCGCCGGCCCGGAGCCGCCGGACGCCGCGGAGCCGTCGGACGCCCCGGGGGCGGCGGGGCCGGAGCTGTCGGTCGGACCGCTGGCCGAGGCGCCGCCAGCACTGCGCACCCGGGTACTGCGCCGCGCCGCCCTCGCGGCGGGCTGCTCGGCCAGTGCGCTGACCGCTCGCCACGTGCGGCAGGTGGAACGCCTGGTCACGGAGTGGCGTGGGCAGTCCCACATCGACCTTCCGGGCGGAATCCGGGTGCGCCGCGTCTCCGGGCGCCTGCGGTTCGGGCGCTGATCGGCCCCACCGGACACCCGCGGTTCCCGGGCGGGTGGCGCGGTCGCCTCGTTGACCACGTTTATCCTGGTTGCCGCAAACGGGGAACCCAGCAGCGAGGACAGTGAGCGTGGACGCCAAAGACATGGGTCGGGATCTGGAGAAGGTCCTGGTCACCGAGGAAGAGATCAATGCGCGCCTTGCGGAGCTGGGTGAACGGATCGACGCGGACTACGCGGGCAAGGACCTCCTGATCGTCGGTGTCCTCAAGGGCGCCGTGATGGTCATGGCCGACCTGGCGCGGGCGCTGCACACGCCCGTGTCCATGGACTGGATGGCGGTCTCCTCCTACGGGGCCGGGACCACCTCCTCCGGTGTGGTGCGCATCCTCAAGGACCTGGAGACCGACATCAAGGACCGCGACGTCCTCATCGTCGAGGACGTCATCGACTCCGGGCTGACCCTGTCCTGGTTGGTGGGCAACCTCAAGTCGCGCGGTCCCCGTTCGGTCGAGGTCTGCACGATGGTCCGCAAGCCGCTGGCCTTCGAGGTCGACCTGGAGGTCAAGTACATCGGTTTCGACCTGCCGAACGAGTTCATCGTCGGCTACGGTCTCGACTACGCGGAGAAGTACCGCAACCTGCCGTTCATCGGCACCCTCGCCCCGCACGTCTACGAGAAGTAGGGGCCCGGGCAGGTCCGGGGCGAACCGTTCGGGCGCCCGGACCCGGGCCGAAGCGAAGTCGCGGGCCCGAGGAGGACACAGCTCGGGAACAACGGAACGGGGCTTCGTCGTTGCTTCGGTGACGGCCCCGCTCCGGGTGCCCGAGCGGTGTGCTCGCTCGGCAGAGCGAGGTGTACCGTCGAAGATCCCAGCGTCATCGCAGGGAGAACATGTCCGATTGGTCCTGCTTCGGAAAGTCCTCTGGGGCGGGGCGGCCTGGTCAGGAGGGACGGACCCGACAGGGTTCCGCTCACATGAATCTGAAGCGTTTTTTCCGCGGCCCGTGGATATGGATCCTGGCCGTCGCCGTCATGCTCGTCATCGGCTTCCGCGTGTTCGACATCGGGGGCGGTCCCCAACCGGAGCAGGCCGACATCTCTCGCGTCTACGACCTCATCGAGCGGGACCAGGTCGAGAGCGCGGAGATCATCGACCGTGACCAGCGGATCCTGCTGACCACCACGGACGACGAGATCCTCGAGGCCTACTGGGTCGAGGGCCAGGGCCTCGAACTCGGCACCATGCTCCAGGAGAACGCCGACGCCGAGGACGGCAACCTGGAGTCGTACCAGGTCTCGGTCGCCACGACCCCGATCTGGACCACCGCCCTGTTCAGCCTGCTCCCGCTGATCATCATCATCGCCATCTTCTGGTTCATCTTCAGCCAGATGCAGGGCGGCGGGTCGCGCGTGATGAACTTCGGCAAGTCCAAGGCCAAGCTCATCACCAAGGACACCCCGAAGAACACCTTCGCCGACGTCGCCGGGGCCGACGAGGCCATCGAGGAGCTCCACGAGATCAAGGAGTTCCTCCAGAACCCGGCCAAGTTCCAGGCCATGGGCGCCAAGATCCCCAAGGGCGTGCTCCTGATGGGCCCGCCCGGGACCGGTAAGACCCTGCTGGCCCGTGCCGTCGCCGGTGAGGCCGGGGTGCCGTTCTACTCCATCTCCGGTTCGGACTTCGTCGAGATGTTCGTCGGTGTCGGCGCCTCCCGCGTGCGCGACCTGTTCGAGCAGGCCAAGGCGAACGCCCCCGCGATCATCTTCATCGACGAGATCGACGCCGTCGGCCGCCACCGCGGCGCCGGTATGGGCGGCGGACACGACGAGCGCGAGCAGACCCTCAACCAGATGCTGGTCGAGATGGACGGCTTCGACGTCAAGGGCGGTGTCATCCTCATCGCCGCCACCAACCGCCCCGACATCCTCGACCCGGCGCTGCTGCGCCCCGGCCGCTTCGACCGGCAGGTCGTCGTCGACCGCCCGGACATGGACGGCCGCCGCGACATCCTCAAGGTCCACTCCAAGGGCAAGCCGATGGCCGACGACGTCGACTTCAACGTCATCGCCCGCCAGACCGCCGGAATGACCGGCGCCGACCTGGCCAACGTCATCAACGAGGGCGCGCTGCTGTCGGCCCGCGCGGACGCCACCGTGATCACCCACCTCATCCTCGAGGAGGCGATCGAGCGGGTCATGGCCGGCCCCGAGCGCAAGACCCGGGTCATGTCCGACCGGGAGAAGAAGGTCATCGCCTACCACGAGGGCGGCCACGCCCTGGTGGGCCACGCGCTGCCCAACGCCGACCCCGTGCACAAGATCACGATCCTGCCGCGCGGCAGGGCGCTCGGGTACACCATGTCGGTGCCGACGGAGGACAAGTTCCTCACCTCCCGCTCGCAGATGATGGACCAGCTGGCCATGATGCTCGGCGGTCGGGCCGCGGAGGAGCTGGTCTTCCACGAGCCCACGACCGGCGCGGGCAACGACATCGACAAGGCGACCTCGCTCGCCCGCAACATGGTCACCGAGTACGGCATGAGCGAGCGCCTGGGCGCCCGCAAGTTCGGCTCCGCCAGCACCGAGCCCTTCCTGGGCCGGGAGATGGCGCACGCCCGCGAGTACTCCGAGGAGATCGCCTCCATCATCGACGAGGAGGTGCGCCGCCTCATCGAGTCCGCGCACGACGAGGCCTACGAGGTCCTGGTCGAGTACCGGGACGTCCTGGACGACCTGGTGGTCGCGCTGCTGGAGAAGGAGACGCTCACCAAGGAGCAGGTGCTGGAGATCTTCGCTCCGGTGACCAAGCGGCCGTCGCGCGGCTCCTACACCGGCTACGGCAAGCGCCAGCCCTCCGAGCGGCCTCCGGTGCTGTCCAAGAAGGAGCTGGACGGGCTGAACGGCGCCGAGGTGCGGGGCTCGGCGACCAACGGCCAGCTGCCCAGCGCCGCCGCCAACAGGATCGAGGGGGACGAGGCGTGAGCGAGACCTTCGACGAGGAGCGCCCTCCCAGATCCGTCGACCGGTTGCGCATCGAGCGCGCCGTGCGCGAGATCCTCATCGCGATCGGTGAGGACCCCGACCGCGACGGTCTGCTCAAGACACCCGAACGGGTCGCCCGCGCCTACGAGGAGCAGTTCTCCGGCCTCGGCCAGAAGCCCGGTGACGTGCTCACCACGGTCTTCGAGGCCGACCACGAGGAACTGGTGCTGGTCAAGGACATCGAGCTGTACTCCACGTGCGAGCACCACCTGGTGCCGTTCTACGGGGTCGCGCACGTGGGCTACATCCCGGGCGCGGACGGCCGGATCACCGGTCTGAGCAAGCTCGCGCGGCTCGTGGACGTCTACGCGCGCCGTCCGCAGGTGCAGGAGCGCCTCACCGGGCAGGTGTCGGACGCCATCATGGACCACCTCCAGCCGCGCGGCGTGATCGTCGTCGTCGAGGCCGAGCACCTGTGCATGACCATGCGCGGGGTGCGCAAGCCCGGAGCCAAGACGGTCACCTCGGCGGTGCGCGGGATCTTCCGCAGCAGCGACCGCACGCGGTCGGAGGCGATGAGCCTCATCCTGGACCGCCGCTGACCAGGCGCCGCGCGCGATCGCGGCCCCGGCCACGTCAAGCCCCGGTATCCGGCCGTCACGGTCGGATACCGGGGCTTCGCGCGCGGCAGGGTCTGTGCCCCGAGGGGCGTTCCCTGAGCGTAGGGTGATCCTTATGGGGCCGAAACAGACAGTTCCGGGCCTGCCCGACCTCGGGCGGTGCCTGGTCATGGGAGTCGTGAACGTCACGCCCGACTCCTTCTCCGACGGCGGCGAGTGGTTCGACCCCGATCGGGCGATCGAGCACGGTCTGAGCCTGGTCGAGGCGGGCGCGGACATCGTCGACGTCGGTGGTGAGTCCACCCGCCCGGGAGCACAGCGCGTCGACCCCGCCGAGGAGATGCGCCGCGTCGACCCGGTCGTACGGGAACTGGCGTCGCGCGGCGTCGCCGTCAGTGTGGACACCATGCGCGCCGAGGTGGCCGAGCGCGCCGTCGAGGCGGGCGCGGTCCTGGTCAACGACGTCAGCGGGGGGCTCGCCGACCCCGCCATGGCCCGACTCGTGGCCTCTTCCGGCGTTGCGTACGTGTTGATGCACTGGCGTGGGCATAGTCATGACATGCAGAGCCGTGCCGTGTACACGGATGTCGTCCAGGAGGTCCTCGATGAGCTCCGCGATCGTATGGAGGCCATGATCAGTGCAGGTGTCGACCCGGGCCAGATCGTCCTGGATCCGGGGTTGGGATTTTCCAAACGCCCCGAGCAGGCGCACAACTGGGCGCTGCTCCAGCACCTCGAACGGTTCCACGAACTAGGCCGGCCGGTACTCGTGGCGGGATCCCGCAAGCGTTTCCTGAGCCGGCTGCTCGGCGATGCCGCGGACGGGGACCGCCCCTTCGTCGACTGCGACGCCGCGACGGCCGCGGTCACCACCCTGGCGGCCGACCGGGGGGCCTGGGCCGTGCGCGTACACGACGTGCGCCCCAACGCCGACGCGGTGCGCGTGGCCGCCGCCTGGTCCGACGGCGGGGCCCGGCTGGACGAGGGGCGCGCCCAGGCGCCGGGCCGGGGCGGCCTGTGAAGTCCCGCCAGGAGGTCATGGAGCGCGTGGCCGAGGCCAACGCGCAGTTCTACAGCGCCATCGAGAACGGCGACATCGACCTGATGCGCAGCGTGTGGGCCGAGGAGCACGAGGCCCCCGACCTGGTGTGCGTGAACCCGGGCTGGCCGCTGCTGCGCGGACGTGCCGAGATCATGCGGGCCTGGTCGCTGATCATGGCCAACGTCACCTACATCCAGTACGTGCTGACCGAGACGCACATCGGCGTCGGCGGGGACGTCGCCATGGTCACCTGCGAGGAGAACGTGCTGACCGCCGAGGACGACAGCCCCGGTTTCGTCGCCGGGGGCAAGGTGGTGACCACCAACCTCTTCGTCGACACCGAGCAGGGGTGGCGGCTGTGGTCGCACCACGCCTCGCCCGTCCTCATGGACGATGAAGGGGAGGACGAGGCCTGATGGCGGACCGCATCACGCTGCGGGGGCTCCGGGCGCGCGGGTACCACGGGGTGTTCGACTTCGAGCGCCGCGACGGCCAGGACTTCGTGGTCGACGCGGTGCTCCACCTGGACACCGCCGCGGCCGCGGCCAGCGATGACGTCGGTGACACCGTGCACTACGGACTGCTGGCCGAACGGCTGGTGGAGATCGTCAGGGGCGAACCGGTCAACCTGATCGAGACGCTCGCCGAGCGGCTGGCCACCGAGTGCCTGGCCGAGCCCCTGGTACGCGAGGTGGAGCTGACGGTGCACAAGCCCTCCGCGCCCATCTCGCACGAGTTCACCGACGTGGCGGTGACCGTTACCCGGGGAAGGGAGACGGTGTCGTGACACGCGCGGTTCTGGCGCTGGGGTCGAACATGGGCGACCGGATGGCGACCCTCCAGGGCGCGGTGGACCACCTCATGGCCGGGGAGGGCGCGCCGCGGCCGGTCGCGGTGTCGCCCGTGTACGAGACCGCCCCGGTGGGCGGTCCCGAACAGGGCGCCTTCCTCAACGCGGTCCTGGTCGTGGACACCGACGGTGAGCCGATCGACCTGCTGCGGCGGGCCCAGGCCGCCGAACGGGCCTTCGGCCGGGTGCGCGAGGTCCGCTGGGGACCCCGCACGCTCGACGTGGACGTCATCGCCTTCGGGGAGGTGCGCGACGACGACCCGGATCTGACCCTGCCGCACCCGCGCGCCCACCTGCGGGCGTTCGTGCTGCGTCCGTGGCTCGACGCCGACCCGGGGGCCGAGCTGCCCGGGCACGGCCCGGTGGCGGACGCGTTGGCCGCGGTGGTCGCGGCCGACACGGCGGGCGAGCAGGACCTGCACCGCCGGGACGACCTTCGGCTGCGGCTCCTCGAGGGGTCGGACGGCTGATGGTCGAGGAGCACGAGGGGAGGATGCACCCGACGGGATGGCGCGTCCCCCTGGCGTTGGCGGTGGTCGGCGCGCTCCTGGGGTGGCTGATCACCGGGGCGGTCCACATCCTGCCGCCGCTGCCGTGGTCGGCGATCCCGACCCTGCTCCTGCTGGCGTTCGCCGAGGCGTTCACCGCGCGCCGGACACGGCGGCGGATCCGCAGGGCCCCGGGGACCGAGCCGATCCAGCCGCTCAGCGCCGCCCGGCTGGTCGCGTTGGCCAAGGCCAGCGCCCTGTTCGCGGCGTTGGCGGCGGGTTTCTTCCTGGGCATGGCGCTCGCGGTGGTCGGGACGCTCGTGCTGCCCAGCCACCGTGAGGTGTTCGCCACCGCCCTGGGCACGGCGGCCTCCAGCGGGCTGCTGCTGGGGGCGGCGCTGTGGCTGGAGTCGGCCTGTCGGGTGCCCGAGGACGGCGAGGGCGATGACGACCCGTCCGCGCGTGCCTGAGGACCGGGTGTTCCGGGTGGGGCGGTTCCCGACCGCCCCACCCGGTGTTGTCCGGTCAGTCCGTGAACACGAAGGGGCGGAGTCCGGTCGGCACCGCGGCGGTGTCGACGTCGAAGGTCGCCCACACGCACGTGCCGAGGTCGGCCCAGGGGGCCAGACGGACGTGGCCCCACTCCCGGGCGAGGTTCTCCAGCAGCAGAAGGCCGCGCTGGCCCTCGGCCCGGTCCCACTCATCCTCCGTGCGCTCGCTCGGGATACGGGGGATGCCGCCTCCGCCGCCCGAGTCGCTGAACGACAGCCGCAGCGTGCGCTCGTCCGGCATGGACAGGATCCGGATGACCTCGCCGTACAGCCGTTCCGGGTCGGTGTACCTGACGGCGTTGGCGTGCAGTTCGCTGGCGCAGAGCCGAAGGGTGTCGACCAGGTCGGGATCGAACCCGGTCAGGTCGCGGGCGAGGTCCGCGCGCACCTGGGCGAGTTCGGCCAGTTCACCCTGGTAGACGCGGGGCTCCCAGAACACCGTCGGCGTGGTCATGCGACCGCCTCCCGCCGCTGGCCGTGCCAGGCGCGCACGAGGTTCGCGAGTTCGTCGAACTCACCGGGCACGCGCGTCACCGGGGCCGCGTGCCTGGGCGTGTAGGCGCTCGCGCGCCTGGTGGTGGGCGAAGTGGCGATGCTCGTTCGAGCGCGCAGGCGGCGGGCGGGGTGGGCCTGGGCGTGGGCGAGTTCGCGCTCGAAGGCGACGTAGTAGGGGCGGATGAGGGAGAGTTCGTCGGCGCGCACGCGCTCGGCGGGCGGGGAGAGCCGGGGCGCGGGAACGGGCGGTTCCTGGACCTCGGGCGGAGCGCTGGCCTGCTCGGGGGCGGGAAGCGGGGCGTAGCGGCGGACCCGGGTGGAGCGGCGACGCCGGGCCGAGTGGCGGCCGTGCGCGGGGGCGAGGAGGGACTTGAGGGTCTCCAGGGCAGACCTGAGGACCGCACGGCTAAACTGAGCCATGTCGGCAATCCTGTTCTTCAAGGTACGTACTTGCTGACCACGACCCCGGGCGCCTAACTAGCGTCGCGGGGTCTTCGGCGTATGGAGTTGTGGGTTTGGCAAGAAGAGTAGAGCACGCGTGGAGTGGAGGCGAACTTTTCCGCGAACTCGTCGGGGAAAACTTCATGGTCTCGACGTTTTCCCAGTTCAGGGCGCATTCAGAAAAGGGTGACCCCATTTCCCCGCCTCGCCAGAACTATCCTCTTGGTCCGAATTGGGATGAATTCTTTGACCTGTGTGAAGCACGCCAAGCTGAGCCGTTGAACGGACACCCGATCGGTGAGCTGTCTCTCCCACCTTCAGTAGATATGCCCGGGGTGCGAAACGCGAGGCCTCGCCCGTGTCGCAGACCGAGGCCCTGCGGTGTGTGACTACTGCGCTGTCAGTACCTCGGTAGCGAAGCGGCGAGCGTAGGGGGCAAGACGCGCATGGAGCGAATCCCGCTCGGCCGCCTGAATGATCTCGGCGCAGATCACCAGGTGAGCCAGTTGCCCGGCGTCGGTGTTCAGTACGTCGGCGAACACTTCGCGCACCTCGGCCGCCGTTTCGGGTTCGGGCAGGGCGTAGGCGTGGAGAACAGCGGCGTCGTAGCCCAACGGGGCCAGCCCCCACCCCTCCCAGTCCAGGATCATCAGGGGATCACGGGTCAGATTGGCCCAATGGAGGTCTCCATGCGAAGCCACCCACGTCCCTACGTTCAGATCCACCCCGGCTTCGGCGATCTCAGGGAGATGATTGGGTATGCGGTGGATGAACGCCTGGGAGAACACCTGTCGATCGGCCGGAGCGGGAACAGTTTCCAGAGTGGTCAGGGCGTGGCGTAGGTCGGTCCACCATTGGGCGTCGTTCTTCGCAGGGGCGGTGAGGTCAGGGGTCGCCGACACCGCCGTTCCCTTCATTCGCTCCCACATCAGGGCTTGGAACGCGGGGGTGTCACCCCAGGTGTGCTCGGCGAGCAGACGCGGTCGGGGGACGTTGTCGCTCACCAGCACATCGGCGAGTGCCGCCCCGTTCCACACTTTCCCGCCGGGTCGAGGCGCGGACATGACCCGAAGCCAGACGGGCGAGCCGTCGGCGGTGGTGGCCGGTCCGCTGAGGGTTCGGCCACCCACCCCGTGATGCAGTGCGACACGGTCGGACGTGGTAAGGCTCAGAGCCACGATCGCGTGATGCCACGCCTGTTGCAGGTCAGGCGTGTTCTCGGAGGAGGAGGTCACTGATGTCCTTGATTCGAGTCTCGGGCAGGAGCGGCCCGCCCACCACCGAGGCCGCGTTCGCCCAGTGCTCTGTACTCGACGTGCTGATCAGCATCCCGGTCAGGCCGGGCGCTGAAGCTGTCACGAGCAGAGCCGCCTCCACGGGTGACGCGCCCTCACTGATGTAGCGCGCGAGACGTTCATTCACCAGTCGGACGAGTTTGCCGCCGTGCAGCGGGGCGGAAGCCCAGACCTCCAATCCTGCCTCGCTGGCCCGACCGATGGGACCGTTTCCCAACAGGGCGTCTCGGATGGGGGCGATCTTGACCAAGGAGGCGGGGAGCTGGATCGCGCGAAGGCCGGTCTCGGGCCGTCCTGCGGCTTCCTGCGCAAGTCGGACGAGATCGTGCACGGTGAAGGCTCCCGTGTCGAAACCGCTCCACGTCGCCACCCCGTATCCACGGATCGCTCCGGACACGGTCGCCTCTTCGAGCGCACCGAACGCATCACGTATCCGTTTGTGGAGGTCGCCGCGCTTCTGGTGATCGTGTTCGGGGTTGTGCAGGTACACCACATCGAGGACGGGGCGGCGCAGCTCGGTCCGGGACATGGCGATCTGGTGAAGCACGTACTCCGGGGCGATGCTGTGCCGGAATCGGACGTCCTCCCCGGTGAGGTCCCCTGTGCTGAGCGCGACCTGTGCCTGCCCCTTGGTCATGTAGCCGACTTTGCTGGTCACGCGGATGCTGGGGTGTTCTCGTAGAACAGGTGCGATGGCCGATTGGTGCTTCCCGTTCCCGTACACGGGAGCGGTGTCGATGAGGGGGCATCCGGCCGAAGCCGCGACGCTGGCCGATGTGGCCGCGTCGTGGCTTCGGTAGGTCCCCAGACCGAGGAGGGTCACGCGGTGCCCTCCCACACGAGAGCGCCATCGTTCATCAGACGCCGGAGCAAGGACACGAGAGCGTCCTCGGCGACGTTGGGGGCGAGCTGGCACAGCTCCTTGACCGTGACCGCTTCGCCCTTCGCGAGCCGGTGCAGCACTGGAGCGGCGGGAGGCGCCAGGTGCCAGCGGCGCCCTTGCGCCGACAGGATCACCGTCGTCTTCTCCTCGTGCACAGTGCCTCGGTGGGAGGCCAGCCGCACTCGTGAGGACGACGCCAGGTCCTCGGTCACGGCGACCGGGAGGCTGAACGCCATCCGGGCGGGAGCGGTCTGGTTCAGGTGGTTCCAATACTCATCGACAACGCCGGGGGTCTGAAGGCGTTGCGTGATCAGATCGGCCAGGCGAGCGGCCCACGCCGCCTGGTCAGCATCGCTTCGGGGGACGTCGCGCCGAACCTCGACGTGTTCAAGCAACAGGCCGTTGAGCCAGTCGAGGAAGTCCGCGCCGGTGGTGGTGTTCAGCCCGCAGGTCAGGTGCAGGCTGGGCTCGCCTTCCGAGGCCGCCGCCGCGTGCCAGCACCCCCGGGGAACATGGAGCACATCGCCGGGCTCCATGGTGAACTCATCGATGGGCTCGGTGGGTGCCTCGTCGTCCACCTCCACATCGGAGTACAACGGGGCCTCGCGGGTGGTGCCGTAGATGCGCCACCGCTTTCGTCCCGAGACCTGAACGACGATCACGTCATGGTCGTCCCAATGGACCCCGAAGCCCTCCTTCGCGGTCCAGGAGGCATAGGCGTTGACCTGGACCCGAGTCCCCAACCAGGCCTCGATCTCGGCAGCCAGGTTGTTGATGGGCGGGTGCATCTCATCGATGGCATCCACGACCAGCGTCGCGCCTTCGCGAAGCTGGGCGTGGAACAGGTGCGGCACGGGCGCGTTCCAGTCGGGCATACGGCGGTAGGTCTGGAGGCGGGTGTAGGCGTTCACGTCCACCGTCTGTCCGGCCGAGAGCCGCATACGCGGCACGTCCAGACGTCGGGTCGCGAGCAACTCGTTGAAGTCGGGCCAGGTGAGCAGGTCAGCGAAGTCAGCGGCCTGGTCAGCGTTGGCGGCGTAGCGGCGGTGGGTGCGGCCGAGCACCTGGGCGGGGAACTGGTCCCCGCCCAGACGGCCGCTGATCACATCAGCGGGCACTGTTGCTCCTAACGGATGCCGTCGTTGGTGTCGCTACGGCCGGTGCCGCCTCCGTCGGAGGGCTGGTCGCCTCGGCTGCGCTCGGTGGTGATCTCCTCGACGGCGACCATCAGGTCACCGTCGAACTGCTGCTCCTGCATCTGCGTACTTCCTTTCGTGCGTTCCTAAGGGTGTGCGGGTCCGACCCAGAGGCCTTCACTGCACGTGTCCACATGATCGACTTTCCGTCATGTGGAGTCTTTGGTGTCTCTCGTACGGACCGGCTTCACCGCGGACACCAGCAACGGCCCACCGGACGGGTGCTGGAGCGTCGGCACGAGGTCGAGAGCCACTCGTGCGGCGAGCCGGTCGGCTGGCTCAGCTGTACTGCGCGGGTTGGACCACGTCGGCGATCCCGGCGGGATTCCACGAAGGGCTGGAAGGGCCGTTGCGCGAGCACGTCAACGCCCTCCTCTCGGGTCGTTGAGCAGCTTGCGGAGCTGGTCGGCGGCCCATTGCCGGTGCCCGTGGACGAGGGCGGTGTTGGCCTCGGAGTGCCGCATCCCGTACTGGCGGGTGAGGTGGGTGTGGCAGACGTGCCAGCTTCCGGCCACGTCGTCCACGCGCCAGACTCCGTGTCCCAGGTAAGAGACCACGGGGTCACCGGCGAGCACCGTCCACCACCACCAAATGACCGGCTGGGTAGCGGTACCACGCGGTCCCGAGGCGAAGGTTCACGAAGCCGGGTTCGGGATCGGGCTCCGCGGCGGTGACCACGCGGAGGTGCCCGGCCCCGACGAGCACGATGTCGTTGCGGCGGAGTTGGCGGGCGGCCCTACGAGTCCAGGTCTGCATGGGATCCAGGTCACACCTTCACTACGGTGTGCATCGACCCGATAGCACTGCTGTGCACGCCCGCGCCATCCTGTGCGATATGGGTCGCACATTCGGCAGGATCCTCACCGAAGCCATGGCCGCCGCCGGAATCAGCAACAAGGAACTCGCGTCACGCTTCCACGTGGACCGGTCCACGGTGTCCCGCTGGCGTCATGACCGCAACCTGCCCGACCGTGCTCTGGTCGAGCAGATCGACACTGCCTTGGATATCGGAGGTCACCTCGTCCGCGCGTGGCAGGTCCAGACGACGGGGTCGCTTATCGCGGACTGGCGCAAGTCCGAACCCGAACTCGACCGGGCGGCCCGTGTGATCGAGATGTTGTCCCCCAACTACGTGCCCGGACTGTTGCAGTGCCCCGTGTACATCGAGCACGTACTTCGGGAGTGCGTCTACCCGGGTGGTGATGACGACATCCGGCGAGAGGTGGGGCGCAAGAGCCGTCGTTACCCGACTCTGCGGGCGACGTCCGATCCCTTGGTCGTGGCGGTGTTCCCCGTCGTGGGCCTGCTCGGTGTCCCGGTCCCTGTGCGTGTCGCGCAGGTGAACCACCTGGTGAAGGCGATCGACTGCGGGCGATTGATCGTTCACCTGTTGCCCGAGAACACCATGGCGACCACAGTCGCGCCGTTGACGGTCTACCACCTGACGGACGGCGGTACGGCCGCGATCGGCGATGGTGTGAGCGGCATGTTGGACTACAGCACGCCGGGCAAACTTCCGTTCATGGTCGAGCGGATGAAACGGGCCTTGGGGTGGGCACTGCCGCCCGACCAGTCCCGCACCCTCATGGAAGGAATGATCCATTGAACGAGTGGCACAAGTCGAGCTACAGCTCGACCGGACCCGAGTGCGTCGAGGTCAGAGAGCACGAGGCCGGGGCGGACGTTCGCGACACCCAGAACCGGGAGTCGGGGCATCTGTCCCTCCCCGCGAGTGAGTGGGCGGCGCTGCTGGCGTCCGTGACGCGGTAGGACCCCAGGGCAGAGCGGGACCCCGGGCAGGACTGGTGCCCGGGGTTTCCACATAAGTGCGTACGCACTGGTCCTCTCGTCACCAGGGCCGCGGGGACCCTCTGCTCGATCGGGCGGGGCATCCTCGCCGTCGCACGGGACATCCCGACCCGTGTGCGGGTCAGGCCCGGTGCTCCCAGGAACCAGCCCCGGATCGGACGACGCACACACCGCACTGCGAATCGACATCCAGTGAGAACGCGTCCAGAGGGGGCCAGGCCGCCCCGTCCAGCGCCGCGTAGGCGGCCGTGAAGGCCTCCAGCGCCGTGGTCCTACCGCTGCCGGTGACCGAGCCGTCCGGCCAGATCCACGCCCAGCTCTGGGAGTCCCCCACGGCGACCAACCTCGCCCGCCCGTCCTTCCATGGCCGTCCGCCCATGGCGACGTGAATGCCGGGGCAGGCCAGTACGAGTCGGGTCAGCAGATCACGACCGAGCAGATCATCTGAGCCGAGAGGGAAGGTGCCCTCCCTCTCGGGTTCCTGACCGACTCCGGGGAAGGACGGTCCCCCCTGGCGCTGGGTGCGGTCCCGCATGAACATCGCGTCACGCACCACGGGGCCCGAGGCACTGGCCCGGCCCGTCTTGCGCAGGGCCGCGATCGGGGTCGGTCCGCCTTCGGTGTAGGGCGCCCAGGGCGCGACGAGTGTCGAACCCTCATCGAGGCAGTCCAACCAGGGGAGGGGGAGGCGTCGGACCGCGCACGTGGCGATGACCACGTCGAAGACCGTGCCCGGTGGCGGCTGCGTGCCGTGGACGACGTCCACCCGGGTTCCGGCGAGCAGCTTACGGGCACGGGAGGCCACGCCGGGGTCGATCTCCAGCGACGTGACCGAACCAGTCGGGCCGACCAGGGAATCCAGGATGGCGGCGTTCCATCCGGTTCCCGTGCCGATCTCCAGCACCCGCACCCCGGGGGAGACGTTCGCCGCCTCGATCATGTCCGCCATCACCTGCGGTGCCGAGGACGACGAAGAGGGGGTGTTGACCAGGCCACTGCCTCCGTCGTTGGCCTGGGTGACGACGAAGCCGTCCGAGTAGACGCACTCCACCCAGCGCTGCGGATTCTGCTTACGCGGTACCGGAAGACCCTGCACATCCGGCCATATGAGATCGGGGATGTAGTGGTGGCGGGGGTGGTCGGCGAACGCGGCGCGAATGGTGTCGGTGGTGTCCAGGCGCTCGACGAGCCGGGCGTGCAGGTCGTCCAGGTCCGTCACTTCTCCCCCGTTCCGTTGCAGTCGCCACAGGTGATGACCTCCTTGTCGGACCAGGGGCCAGACCCGTCCCCACCGGCGACGATCGTTCCTTCACCATTGCATGCCGCGCACTTGGCCATGGGGGTTTCCTCTCTGAGAAAGGCGGGGTGACCAGTGTTTACCCCGCGTATGGATTCGATTCCTTGGTGTGTCCGGATGCGGCCACGGGTGCAGGACCCGGTGGCTTTCTGGTTCGGAGCCGCCTCCGGGAGGCAGGGGCGTCCACCAGCGCCTGGTTGGCCTCGGAGTGCCGCATCCCGTACTGGCGGGTGAGGTGGGTGTGGCAGACGTGCCAGTTTCCGGCCACGTCGTCCACGCGCCAGACTCCGTGTCCCAGATAAGAGACCACGGGGTCACCGGCGAGCACCGTCCACCACCACCAAATGACCGGCTGGGTAGCGGTACCACGCGGTCCCGAGACGAAGGTTCACGAAGCCGGGTTCGGGATCGGTTTCCATGGCGGTGACCACGCGGAGGTGCCCGGCCCCGACGAGCACGATGTCGTTGCGGCGGAGTTGGCGGGCGGCCTTACGAGTCCAGGTCTGCATGGGACTCAGGTCACACCTTCACTACGGTGCGCATCGACCCCGTGACCAGTTCACTCGTCACGTCTAGAGTCACCGCATGAGCGCGCAGGATTTCTGCAAGCTGTTGAAGGAGGCCCGCAGGAACGCGGGAATCACACAGGATGCCCTCGGGCGGATCGTCGGTGTGGTCGGCGGGACGGTCAGCCGCTGGGAGAACGGCGAGAATCTGCCGGATCGGGACGTCGCCGAGGCCCTTGACCGTGCGCTCAAGTGCAACGGGCGCCTGATCCGGGCGTGGCAGTACGAGGCCACGGGTTCGATCATCCCCCACTGGCGCCGCCCGTTGGAGCAGCTCCGGAGGGCGTCTCACACCATCGAGGCCGTTGTCCCGAACGCGGTTCCCGACTTGCTGCAAGCCGTCTCCTACGCGCGGATGATGCTCGAAGAGGCGATGTACCCCGGCACGGACGAGGAGATCCAGCGGGTCGCCGAACGCCAGGCCTCGCAGTACGACCAACTGAGGTCGAACGGCAACCCATGGGTCGTGGCCGTGTTCCCCGTGTACGCGTTGACGTGCCTGCCCGACGGGGTCCGCCGTGACCAGGTGAACCGGCTACTTTCCCTGACCGGTGCGGCCCGGGTTCGAGTGCACCTCATCCCCGAGGACACCCCCGTCTCCCTCGTCGCTCCCGTGGTCCTGTTCCATCAGAGGGACGGGGGAACGGTCGCCGCGGGCGAACACGTACGCGGGCTTGAGGTCTATGACGAGCCGACCGATATCGAACGTCTTGCGGGTCAGGCCAAGAGGATGCTCGGGGCGGCACTGCCCATGATCCAATCGAGAACCCTCATGGAAGGAATGTTGAAGTGAAACCCGGAGAATGGCACAAGTCGAGTTACAGCCCCACCCAGGGGCATGACTGCGTCGAGGTCCGAGAGCACGAGGCCGGGGCGGACGTTCGCGACACCCAGAACCGCGAGTCGGGGCATCTGTCCCTCCCCGCGAGTGAGTGGGCGGCGCTGCTGGCGTCCGTGACGCGGTAGGACCCCGTACGGCGTGGAACCCCGGGCGGGGCCGTCGCCCGGGGTCCCGTGGTGTGGACCCGTCGAGGACGCCCACCAGCCCCTTGGCGGCCTCCGTGATCACCGGGGCCTCGCGGCACACCCGCTCCGCGCTGGCGTCCGCCCCCTGTTTGCCCGCTGATGGTTGACTGGCCTCGTGGACACCAGTGACCCGGCTCCGACGCCGAACCCGCCCGGCCCGTCCCGGCCAGACCGCCCGCTCGCGGCGGCGTTCGCCCCGCCCGAGGGCACGTCCTGGACGCGTGTGTCACCCGCCCTGGCCCTGTACCGCAGGCTGGTGGTCGGCGCCCTGTGCCTGGTCGGGGGAGTGGTCGCCGCGACCCTGGCGTACGTGTGGGCCGGACCCGGCTGGGCGGCCGCCGCGGGGGGCGCGGCGCTGGCCGTCCTCGCCGTCGGCTGGTTCCTGGCGGGACGGTTCCAGCGGTCGTGGGGCTACGTCGAGGCAACGGGGGAGCTCTACCTCACCTACGGCGTCTTCCTCCGCCAGCTGGTCGTGGTGCCCTACGGCCGGATGCAGGTCGTGGACGTGACCGCCGACCTGCTGGAGCAGGCGCTGGGGATCGCCACCGTGCGGCTGCGCACGGCGGCGAGCACGGCCGACACCCGCGTGGTCGGCCTCCCGCTGGCCGACGCGGTGGAGCTGCGCGCCCGTCTCGCGGCGCGCGGTGAGAGCTTCTCGACGGGGTTGTAGTGGACGGACCGAGCCAGTTCCCCCAGCACACCCAGCGGACGCCCGCGTGGCCGCCGGGGGCGCCCCCGCCGCCCGGGGGTCCCCACCCGCGACCCCGGGGAGCCGTTCCCGGAGCCCCTCCGCCGCCCGGGGCACCCGTGCCGGGCGCCCACCCGCCGCCCGCCGGTCCCGTTCCGGGGGCGTTCCCGCAGGGCCCCGCGCTGATGCCGCCGTCCGTGGCCTACCGGCCGCCGCCGATGCGGCGCCCCCGCCCGGAGGACGACGTCACCACCGGGGAGTTCCGGTCGCACTGGTCGATCGTCCCGCTGCGGGTCGCCGCCGTCACCCTGGTGTTCGTGGCGCTGGTGGGACCCATCCTGGTGACCTTCGGCTTCGCGTGGGTGTTCCTGCTGGCGTTCGCGGTCGTCTTCGGCACGCTGGCCTACGCGCTGCCCGCGTGGTGGTACGGCACCTTCGGCCTGCGTGAGGACCACCTGGTGGTGCACAGCGGGCTGGTGATGCGCGGGTCGAGGGAGATTCCGCTCAGCCGCCTCCAGGCGGTGGACGTCGTCCAACCGCTGCTGATGCAGGTGTTCGGGCTGGCCGAACTGCGGATCGAGCTCGCGGGCGGGGACCGGACGGCGATCCGGCTGCCGTGCCTGCGCAGAACGTTGGCGGAGCGCCTCCGGGTGGCCGTGCTCGCGCACGCCGCCGGTCTGCCGGGGCGCTCGCCGGAGGCGCCCGAGTGGCCGTTCTACCGTCTGCCGTTCCCCCTGCTCCTGGGAGCGCTGACCTTCCGGGCGCCGATCCTGTTCTCCTTCGTCGTGCTGCTCCTGCTGGTCGTGGCGGGCGTGAAGCTGATCGAACCCGGGGTCCTGGGCGCGCTCATTCCGCTGGTCCTCGGCCTGATCCGCTACTTCTGGGGACCGTTGGCGCGGTACACGGACTACTACGCGTCGCTGTCCTCCGACGGCCTGCGGCTGCGCTACGGGATGTTCCAGCGCCGGATGCAGACCGTGCCCCCCGGGCGGGTCCAGGCGGTGCGCGTCGTGGAGCCGCTGTTGTGGCGCGTCCTGGGTGTGGCGCGGGTGGAGGCCAACGTGGCCGGGTACGCGGGCGCCCGTCAGGGGGATTCGGCGACGCTGTTGCCGGTGGCGCCGCGACGCCTGGCCTTCTCCCTGGTCAACGAGGTGTTCGTGGGAGCCGATCCGGCGCGGGTGCCGCTCGTGCCGAACCGGAGGCGGGCGCCGAACCTGGCGGGGACGGACGAGCACCTGTTCGTCACCACCCGGGGCCTGCTCTGCCGGGTGACGGACGTCGTGCCCGTGGAGCGGATGCAGACCCTGCGGCTGACGGCGGGCCCGCTGGCCCGGCTCACGGGTCGGGTGTCCCTGGACGTCGACACGCCACCGGGTCCCGCGGACGCGCGGGCCACCGGCAGGGCGGCGGCGGAGGGCCGTGGCCTCCTGGACGCGCTGGTGGGGTCCGCCCGGCGCGCGTTGGTGCGGGAGGCGGGTACCGAGCGGTGGGCGACGAGGTCGACCGAGGGGCCGTCCGAGGGGGCCGGTGACACTCCCGAGGCGTGAGTGTGTGATGTGTCACAAGAGGCGGGGGAGGCCCTCCAGATTGTGGACTGCATGTCCGACATGTCTACTCACCCAGTGTGATATTTCCAGGTGAAGGTTGCGCCAAGCCTCGTCGTTTCGGTCGTGTGGAGCGGTTGAGTATGGCTAAATGGTCTCCGAACACGAGGAGTGTTCGCAGTCATACACATCGTCAATGATTTGGCCCGGTTGGCGCCCCCAGTCAGCCGGTCCATGGGAGAAACCATGCTGAAGAAGGCTCTCGCCGCCAGTGCCATCACCGCTGCCGCTGCCGGCGTCCTGTTCACCGGTGCTCCGGCCATGGCCGACGACAACATCTTCACCTCGGGCAACGGGAGCATCCTCGGCGGCAACCAGCTCGTGGCGGACCTGAACGTTCCCATCAACGTCTGCGGCAACGCGATCGGCATCCTCGGTGTCGCCGGTGCCAGCTGCGTCGGTTCCGACGCCAAGGTCATCGAGTAGTCGGACAGCGAGTCGGACCGCCAGCGAAGCGACCTGACCGGTCGGGGGTGTCCACCCGGGAGACGTCCCGGGTGATCCGATCCGGTCAGGTTCCAGAGCGGCACGCTCGGAAGGCGCCATCCAGCCGGGATGGCGCCTTTCTCGTGTGTCCGGACCCTTCCGGTCCGCGCGGCGCGGTCGACCGCAACGCGGATTGGCGCACGGCTGGAACCCGGACTCCCCGTGACCCTGCGCGCACGCGGCTCCCGGCGATGCGCGACCTTTGCCCCGATCCGACCCGAGGTGTGATGCCACGCAGTGTGAACAATGGCATGTATCTCGTGATAACTCCAGCTCAACATGGGTGAACCGGAGTTCGTCAGGGGTAACTCCCTCATCGGCGCCCCCAAGGTGCTCAGGAAGAACACCGAACGTCCGGCTGGTCCCCCCGTCGGACACAGAAGGAGACACGTAGTGCTCAAGAAGACGTTCGTCACCGCCGCCGTGGCCCTCGCCTCCGCCGGGGTCCTCCTCACCGCGGCGCCGGCGGCGGCCCACGCGGGGGCCTGGACCTCCGGCGCCGGCGGCAACGTCAGCGGGAACATCGCCTACATCAACGGCATCGACAACGCCAACACCGGCTGCGGCAACTCCAACGCCGTCCTCGGCCAGTCCCTGGCGTCCTGCTACAACTCCGGCGTGATCATCCAGGGATAGGCGGTGCTCGCTCCGGGCCCGCCGCTTCGCCTCGGCACGCCGGGAGGGCTCCCCGCGGGGGCGGGCGCGCGGCGCCCGCCCCCGCTCACGCGCCCTGACCGGCGGGGCACCGGGCCAGGAGAGTTATCGTGTGCTCAGGCGTCACGGTGCTGGAGGGACCGGACGCACCGGACCACGAGGGAGCACCACCATGGAGACGACGCGGGGTCGCCCGGCACGGTTGCGAGTCGGTGTCATCGGGCCCGGTCGGGTCGGCTCCGTCCTCGGCCAGGCCCTGGGCCGGGCCGGACACAAGGTGGTCGCCGCCACCGCGGTCTCCGACACGTCCAAGGCCAACGTCGACTCCCGCCTGCCGACCGCGCGGATCCTCGACGCGTCCGAGGTCGTGGGGGCCAGTGACCTCGTCCTGCTCACGGTGCCCGACGACGCCCTGCCCGACCTCGTCGAGGGGCTCGCCGCCACCGGTGCCGAACTGCGGGGCAAGCTCCTCGTCCACGCCAGCGGCGCGCACGGCTACGGCATCCTCGCCCCCGCCACCATCGCCGGAGCCCTGCCCCTCGCCCTCCACCCCGCGATGACCTTCACCGGGCGTGACGAGGACGTCGAACGGCTGGCCAACTGCGCGTTCGGTGTCACCGCCCCCGACCAGCTGCGCCCGATCGCCGAAGCGCTCGTGGTCGAGATGGGCGCGGAACCCGTGTGGATCACCGAGGACAAGCGCACGCTCTACCACGCCGCCCTCGCCGGGGGCGCCAACCACCTGGTCACCCTGGTGGCCGACAGCGCCTCCCTCCTCGCCGCCGCCGGGGTGCCCGAACCGGGCCGGATGCTCGCGCCCATGCTCAGCGCCGCCCTCGACAACGCCCTGCGCCTCGGCATCCACGGCCTGAGCGGCCCCGTCCTGCGCGGCGACGCGGGCACCGTCGCCGGTCACATCGAGCAGCTGCGCGAGAACGCCCCGGAGAGCGTCGCCAGCTACGTCGAACTCGCCAGGCTCACCGCGGACCGCGCCATCAACGCCGGGATGCTCGACCCCGCCGACGCCGCACGCCTGCTCGACGTCCTCCGCCGCTGAGACCCACCGCGTCGCACGGCGGAGGCGGCCACGCCGTGCGCGAAAGACACACCACCACGGGGAAGCACCGATGACCGAACCCACGCCACAGCCCGCGCCAGCCGACGGGCCCCTCGTCGTCCACACGGCCGAGGACCTGCGCCGCGCCCTCTCCGACGCCGGACGCGTCGGCCTCGTCCCCACGATGGGCGCGCTCCACGAGGGCCACCGCAGTCTCATGCGCCTCGCCCGCGCCCAGGCCGACACCGTCGTCGTGAGCGTCTTCGTCAACCCGCTCCAGTTCGGCCCCAACGAGGACTTCGACCGCTACCCGCGCACGCTGGACACGGACACCGGGGTCTGCGCGCAGGAGGGCGTCGACGTCGTCTTCGCCCCGACCGTGAACACGATGTACCCCACCGAGCAGATGGTCACCGTCCAGGCGGGCGCCATGGGGGACCGCCTGGAGGGCGCCTCCCGCCCCGGGTTCTTCACCGGGGTGCTCACCGTGGTCAGCAAACTCCTGCACCTGGTCGGCCCCGACCTGGCCGTCTTCGGGCAGAAGGACGCCCAACAGCTCGCCGTCGTCCGTCGGATGGTCGCCGACCTCAACCTGCCCGTGGAGATCGTCGGCGCCCCCACCCTGCGCGACCCCGACGGACTGGCCACGTCGAGCCGGAACGTCTACCTGGACGCGGACGAACGCGCCAGCGCCCTCGCCCTGTCCCGGGCCCTGAACGCCGGGCGCGACGCCGCCTCCGACGGGCCCGACGCGGTCCGCGCCGCCGCGCGGGGCGTCCTGGACGAGGCCGCCAAGGCCACGCCGCCCGTCGAACTCGACTACCTCGCCCTGGTCGACCCCGCCACCTTCGCCGACGCCCCCGCCGGGTTCACGGGCGAGGCCGTCCTCGCCGTCGCCGCCCGGGTGGGCACGACCCGGCTCATCGACAACGTGCTGGTGCGGCTGGGGAGCGCGTAGGCAGTGTTCCCCCGGTCCTCCGCCTCACGTCGGACCGTGTTCGGGCACCCCCAGTCGGCACTCGCGAAAGAGACCCACATGACCTCATCCAGACAGACCCGGATCGACGCCCCCGCGCCGTCGTGGAACGTCAGCGCCGACGTCGCCGTCATCGGCTCGGGCGTCGCCGGGCTGAGCACCGCGCTGCGCTACGTCCAGCGCACCGAGCGCGGCCGCGTCGTCCTCGTCACCAAGGACCGCCTCTCCACGGGTTCCACCTCCTACGCCCAGGGCGGCATCGCGGCGGCCATGGCCCCCGGGGACAACCCGGTCGCGCACATGGTCGACACCCACCTGGCCGGAGCCGGTCTGTGCGACCCCCTCGCCGTGCACGTCCTGGCGGAGGAGGGGCCCGACGCCCTGCGCTGGCTCATCGGCGCGGGCGCCGAGTTCGACCGCGCCGACGGAGGGGAACTGGCCCTCACCCGCGAGGGAGGACACCGCGCGGACCGGGTCGCCCACGCCGGGGGAGACGCCACCGGAGCCGAGATCCAGCGCGCGCTCCAGGCCGCGGTCCTGGCCGAGGAGCGCATCGAGGTCATCGAGCACGCGCTCGCCCTCGACGTCCTGCGCGACCCCGCCGACGCGACCGTCGTCGGAGCCTCCCTCCACGTCATCGGCGAGGGGGCCCGCGACGGCGTCGGCGCCGTCCTGGCCCCGGCCGTCGTCCTCGCCACCGGGGGGATGGGCCAGATCTTCGCCGCCACCACCAACCCGCCCGTGTCGACCGGCGACGGACTCGCGCTCGCGGCCCGCGCCGGAGCGCGCCTGCGCGACCTGGAGTTCATCCAGTTCCACCCCACCGTGCTCTGGCTGGGGCCCGAGGCCCGGGGCCGACAGCCCCTGGTCTCCGAGGCCGTGCGCGGTGAGGGCGCCCACCTCGTGGACGGCGACGGCAACCGGATCATGGAGGGCGTCCACGAACTGGGTGACCTCGCCCCGCGCGACGTCGTGGCCAGGACGATCGCGCGCACCATGGCCGAGACCGGCACCGACCACGTCTACCTGGACGGCCGCCACTTCGGCGCGGCCACCTGGGAACACCGCTTCCCCACCATCCTGGCGTCCTGCCGCGAACACGGCATCGACCCGGTCACCCAGCCGATCCCCGTCGCCCCCGCCGCCCACTACGCCTCCGGCGGCGCCGAGGTCGACATCGACGGGGCCACCAGCGTCCCCGGGCTCTGGGCGGTCGGCGAGGCGGCGCGCACCGGTGTGCACGGCGCGAACCGCCTGGCCTCCAACTCCCTCCTGGAGGGCCTGGTGTACGCGGAACGGATCGCCGGCCGCCTCGCCGAGGAGGCGCGTCCGATCCCGGACCGGGGCGTGCCCGTCGGCGACGTCACCCGCCTCGTCCAGCCCGCCACCGCGACCCGTGTCCGTGCGCTGATGTCCCGCCACGCCGGGGTCCTGCGCACCGGCGAGGGGCTGACCGCGCTGGCCGCCGAACTCGACGCCCTCACCGCCCCGGCCGAGCGCGTCGCCCCGGACACGGCCACCTGGGAGGCGACCAACCTGCTGACGGTGGCCCGACTCGTGGCCGCCGCCGCGCTGCACCGCACCGAGAGCCGGGGCTCGCACCAGCGTGCCGACGCACCCGAACCCGACCCCGGGTTCCGGACGCGGCCGACCGTCGTTCGACTGGAGGGGAACACGCCCGTGACCACCGACGAGGACTGGGCCCCGTCCCTGCCGCCCGAGCTCGTCGCGGAGCTGGACGACATCGCCTTCCCCCTCGCCGGGGGAACGCCCGACCCCGACACGCGCGCCGAGTTCACCCTTCCGTACACGGCGCCCCACCAGTCCCACGTGGACCTGGTGCGGCGCGCCCTGGCCGAGGACCTCACCGCCGGTCCGCGCATCGACGTCACCACCGTGGCCACCATCCCCGCCGACCAGGTGCGGACCGCGCACGTCGTGGCGCGTGCCGACGGGACGGTGAGCGGCCTGCCCCTGGCCGAACTCGTCTTCTGGCTCGTGTCCGACGGCGCCGTGCGGGTCGCCCGTTCCGCGGGCGACGGCGACGCGGTCAAGCGCGGGGACGTGCTCATGTCCGTCACCGCCCGCACACGCGACCTGCTCACCGCGGAGCGGACCGCGCTCAACCTCCTCACCCACATGTCGGGGATCGCCACGGCCACCCGTACCTGGACGGACGCGGTGGCCGGCACCCGAGCCCGGATCCGCGACAGCCGCAAGACCCGTCCAGGACTCCGGGCGCTGGAGAAGTACGCGGTGCGCTGCGGGGGCGGCGTCAACCACCGGTACTGCCTCAGCGACGCGGGACTGGTCAAGGACAACCACGTGGTCGCGGCGGGCGGGGTCGGCGCGGCCGTGCGCGCCATCCGCGAGCGCTTCCCCGACCTGCCGCTGGAGGTCGAGGTGGACCGGATCGACCAGATCGAGGACGCGATCGCCGCCGGGGCGGAGGAGATCCTCCTCGACAACTTCACCGTCGATGACCTGCGGGCCGCCGTGGAGCTGGTCGCCGGACGCGCGCGGCTGGAGTCCTCCGGCGGACTGACGCTCGACGTGGCCGCCGACGTGGCCGCCACGGGGGTCGACTACCTGGCGGTCGGGGCCCTGACCCACTCCAGTCCGGCACTGGATATCGCGCTCGACCTGTTGTGAGCGGCCCGGTTGGTGGAAGATTCCTTAGGAACACACCACTTCGACCACGGATGAGGGTCCCCAGCATGCTGCTCGCGATCGACGTCGGCAACTCCGAGACGGTGTTCGGCCTGTTCCAGGGCGACGACCTTCTCGAACACTGGAGGGTGGGGACCGAGACGCGCCGCACCGCCGACGAGTGGGCGGTGGTGCTGCGCGGGCTCATCGACGGGAGCACGCTGGGGGCCCCGGCCGACATCGAGGGGATCGCGCTGTGCTGCTCGGTCCCCTCGGTGCAGCACGAGATGCGCGACATGTTCCGCCGCCACTTCGGTGACGTGCCCGCCGTGATCGTCGAGCCCGGCGTCAAGACGGGGGTGCCGATCCGGATGGACAACCCCAAGGAGGTGGGCAGCGACCGCATCATCAACGCGCTGGCCGCCAGCCACCTGTACGGCGGCCCGGCGGTCGTGGTCGACTTCGGCACGGCGACCACGTTCGACGCGGTCAGCGCGAAGGGGGAGTACGTCGGCGGCGCGATCGCGCCGGGCATCGACATCTCCGTGGACGCGCTGTCCCGCAGGGGCGCCCAGCTGCACATGGTGGAGATCGTCAAGCCGCGCGCGGCGATCGCGAAGAACACCACGGAGGCGCTGCGGTCGGGGATCGTGTTCGGGTTCGCGGGCCAGGTCGACGGGATCGTGGACCGGATGGTCGCCGAGCTGACCGACGCCCCGGACGACGTGACCGTGGTCGCCACCGGTGGCCTGGCCTCGGTGGTCGTCGGCGAGTGCGAGACCGTGGACGTGCACGACCCGTGGCTGACCCTCATCGGCCTGCGCCTGGTCTTCGAGCGCAACGTCGCCTGAGCGCCGCTGAGCGGTGCGGGGAGGGTCCCGCACCGTCGCTCAGTCCTGTTCACTCTCCACGATGTCGCTTCCCTCGAGTCCTTTCAGCCGTTCGTACGCGCTCACGGATGCGATCATGTGGCGGAGGGCGATCTCCGCGGCTTCGCTCTTCGTCCTCGCGTTGAACTTCCGCGTGACCTTCGTGACCAGTTCGTCGTCGACGTCGACGACGCTGCGTCCCATGAACTCAGAGTATTCACTTCGTGGCGATGAGTGGGATTCCCTGTGCGGCGCCTGGGCGTTTCGAGGTGTCGACGAGCGCCTGTCAACGGGAGGGGCCGCGGGAGGAGGTGAGGGGTGGCGGACGGCCTGTGGACAGCGACCTCGGGGTGCTCGGAAGCGAGTAGGATCGGGCCCGTGAATGACGCGCACGACTCCTACGACGACCTGCCCGAACAGATGCGGGTCCGGCACCAGAAGCTGGACCGTCTCCGGGAGGAGGGCATCGACCCCTTCCCCGTGACCTTCCCGCGGACCACGTCGATCGGTGCCGTGCGAGACAAACACCAGGGCCTGGAGCCGGACACGCGCACCGGGGTCGACGTCTCGATCGCGGGCCGCGTGATGCTGTACCGCACCGGCGGCAAGCTGTGCTTCGCCACCCTGCGCGACGAGACCGGTGACGTGCAGATCATGCTGTCCCTGGACCAGGTCGGCAAGGAGCGGCTGGACGCCTGGAAGGCCGACGTCGACCTCGGCGACCACGTGGGCGTCGAGGGCGAGGTCATCACCTCCCGCCGCGGTGAGCTGTCCATCCTGGTGCGCTCCTGGACGCTGACCGCCAAGTGCCTGCGTCCGCTCCCGGAGAAGCACAAGGGGCTCACCGACCCCGAGGCCCGGGTGCGCCAGCGCTACGTCGACCTCATCGTCAACCCCGAGTCCCAGCAGATGGTGCGCCGCCGCTCGGCCGCCATCCGGGCGATCCGGGAGACGCTCAGCTCACGGGACTTCATCGAGGTCGAGACCCCGATGCTGATGCGGGTGCACGGCGGCGCCACGGCGCGCCCGTTCACCACGCACATCAACGCCTACGACATGGACCTGTACCTGCGCATCGCGCCGGAGCTGGCGCTCAAGCGGCTGGTCGTGGGCGGCCTGGAGAAGGTCTTCGAGATCAACCGGAACTTCCGGAACGAGGGCGCGGACGCCACGCACAACCCCGAGTTCACGATGCTGGAGTTCTACCAGGCCTACGCCGACTACAACGACATGGCCGACATCACCCAGCGGATCATCCAGGACGCGGCTCAGGCGGTCTTCGGCACGACGGTGGTCGAGCGCGACGGCCAGACCTTCGACCTGGGCGGGGAGTGGCCGAGCATCACCCTGTACGGAGCCGTGTCCGAGGCGCTGGGCACCGAGGTCACCCCGAGGACGCCGCTCGAGGACGTCCGGCGCCTGGCCGAGGCCAAGGGTGTGGAGTTCGACCACCAGTGGGGCCAGGGCAAGCTGATCGAGCACCTCTTCGAGGAGCTGGTCGAGCACACACTCATCCAGCCCACGTTCGTGCGCGACTTCCCCGTGGAGACGAGCCCGCTGACCCGCCAGCACCGTGAGGACCCGCTGCTCACCGAGAAGTGGGACCTGATCGGCTTCGGGATGGAGCTGGGAACCGGTTACTCCGAGCTCGTGGACCCGGTCGAGCAGCGCCGCCGGCTCACCGAGCAGTCGCTCATGGCCGCCGAGGGCGACCCCGAGGCGATGCAGCTGGACGAGGACTTCCTCCGCGCGCTGGAGTACGGCATGCCGCCCACGGGCGGTGTCGGCGTCGGCATCGACCGGCTCCTGATGGCGTTCACCGGAAAGAACATCCGGGAGACCGTCCTCTTCCCGATCGTCAAGCCCTCCGGCGACTGACGGGACGGATCGCTTGCGAGCCCGGGCCGAATCCGGGCGACCGCAGGACCGAAAAGGGAACGGGGCCGTCACGCGCGAGTCGTGGCGGCCCCGCCCTCATCGCGGAAATGTGGCGTGTACCACCGGACATACCTCACTGTTAGGACATGTCGCGCAAAACCACAGTGAGAATGGGGTGTCCTGACCGACAGGGCCGAGGTTTTCCTTGGAACTCCGTCCGCATGGTCGGCGACGGAGGGTGAAGGTGATTTGCGCAGGTCAGTGGAGTGGCGAAAATAGCCCACCCGCCACACTGTCACCCAGTGGCCCCAAGGTGATACTCATGGTGATTTACTGGCCCTTGACGGTATCATCACGGCCGCCTAGCGTGCTGAGGGCGGACTTTGGTCCGCGAGATTGCCGAAGTGGATCGAGTACGACAGTGAGCGAGGTGTGAGGACCGTCCCACGGTCCGCCCATCCCGCGCGCACGTGTGCCCTCGGCGCGGTCTGACCGTCCCAGACCGCGGTGACACGGCCCGTGCGGCCCATGTTCCCCACCGCCCTCCACCCCTGTGCCAGAGGGGCTCCGGAAGGCGGTTGGACGCATGGGTCCCGGTCGCGCCCCGGCGCGCTCGATCCGCCCGGTGACGAGTTGATGTTCCGCACTCACATGGATGAGGGAGGACGGAGTGGAACAGGCCACACTCGTACGGCGTAGTGCTGAGGACCAGAACGCTCTCCAGCCGCGAGAGCACCGGGAGAACGTGGTCCCCCTGCAGTCCCGTTCAGGTGACACGGCGCTGAACGGCGCCTACACCCCGGTCGAGCTGAGCCACGAGGACCTGGAGTTGCTCGCCGAGATCGCCACCGGCGTGACCACCGAGGTGGCCGCGCGGCGACTCGAACTCAGTGCCCGCACCCTGCGCCGCCGCATTCGCAACATCTGCGACATGCTCGGCGTGAACACCCCCATCGAAGCGGTCGTCTGGGCCGCACGGCGCCAGCTCATCTGAGTCTGGCCGTCCCGGTGTCCCCGCCGGGAGAGACTACGGGCATACCCGGCCCGGCACGCCCACGGGCACACGCGGCACCCGCCGGAGGAAGAGCGATCCGGTGGGTGCGGGCGCGTACGTGGGCGTAGTCTGGTCAGGCTATGTCCGTTCGTCATGTCCGGGTCCGTCGCGCCAAGACGCGCGACGTGGTCCACATCCGCCGCCTGGTCGACACCTACACCGTCGACCGCCGTGTCCTCTCCAAGAGCACCGTCAACCTCTACGAGGACATCCAGGAGTTCTGGGTCGCCGAGGCGGAGGTGGTTCCAGATGGTTCGTCCGCCGAATCCCGGTCCGCCGCTCCCTCATTCGACGCCTCCGGAACCGTTCCCGCACGGGAGGAGGTTGAGTACCGTGTCGTCGGCTGTGGCGCCCTCCACGTCCTCTGGGAGGACCTCGCGGAGGTGCGAACTGTCGCGGTCGACCCCTCACTGCGTGGTTTCGGGGTGGGACACCGAATCGTGACCGAACTGCTGGACGCGGCGCGTGAGTTGGGCGTGCAGCGTGTGTTCTGTCTGACATTCGAGACCGGTTTCTTCACCAAACACGGCTTTGCCCCGATCCAGGGCACGCCCGTCTCTGGCCGTGTGTACGAGGAACTCCTGCGTTCCTATGACGAGGGTGTCGCGGAATTTCTCGACCTTGAGCGGGTCAAACCCAACACACTCGGGAACACGCGCATGCTTGTGCACCTGGGGACCAGGTCCCGAAGCCCCCGTGCCTAAAGGCTTTCGGGCGCTCTTGGGACCGAGTTCCCGATACGTCCCCGGAGGACGCGCACCGGTGTGCCGACCGGTCCACTCGCTTAAGTAGACCGGGTGGTATGAGAGGGGAAGCGGGCGGGTAATGTGTACCTGCGCTCGACGGGCCCCTCCTCGCCGATCGAGTTCGACGGACGCGGCTACGAAGGGTCGCGAATCGAGTTCGCTCAGGGGGCGGTGCGTGTTCGCGGTCAACCGGATGCCGAAGACGCTGTCGGACATTGGTCACCATCGGGTTTCGCTGGGCGGGTCCTGGTACGTCCGGGACCAAACCGGGGGCAAGCGATGTCTATGATGTCGGGTATGCGATTGCCCGGGTCCCGGTGCGTCATCCCCCAGGACTGGCCCGACGCTGAGTCGGGTATTTGCTGCAATAAGTAACAACCAGGAAGGGTGGACCGCTTCGATGGGTGATCTTTCGTCGGTGCTTCCCGCCGGGCTGCTCGACGTAATCTCCGCGCTGATCCCGCCGGTGGTTGTCGCGACCGTCTTCTGTGCGTTCGTCATCAAGCTGCTGCGTAGGGAGATGGCGCCTCGCAGGATGGACGGCAGCCTGGTCAGCGGTGACGCGACCGTGGGCGCCCCTGATGCTGAGCCGGCCGGGTCGTCCGTGGCCGCCGCGAAGGACGAGAAGCCGATTGTCGGGGGCGGGGATCAGGCCGAATCCGACGGCCGTTGATACGGTGTTCGACCGTATCGTGCTCTGAGCGGCCCTGATCCGGGCCCAGATCGCGCGTGAGGCCGCCCCAGGCCCCGCGCTGCTCAGCCGATCCCGAAACCCAGGATCAAGTCCAGCTGATTACTGGCACGTCGGGAATTGTCTTTCGCCTGCGCTCGAGATAGCTTTATATTCAGGTGCGAAGGCACTGCTCTTCTGAAAGGTTTGAATCCATGGCACAGAAGGTCCAGGTTTTCCTGGTCGACGACCTCGACGGCGGCGAGGCCGAGGAGACGGTGACGTTCGGTCTGGACGGCTCCGTGTACGAAATCGACCTCAGCGCGGGTAATGCCGCCAAGCTCCGCGAGGCTCTTACGCCCTTCGTCGAAGCCGCTCGCAAGGCTCCGGCCAAGTCCGGCCGCGGCCCCGCCCGCCGTGGCAGCTCCCGGAATGCGCCCAGCCGTGAGCGCAGCGCCGAGATTCGCGCGTGGGCGAAGGCCGCCGGCAAGCCGGTCAATGAGCGCGGCCGTATCCCCGCGAAGATCGTCGCCGAATATGAGGCCATCAAGGGCTAGGTTTGCCGACGGCACCCGGGTTCGCCGAAATGTTGTCAGGTCTTGATCGGACCGGTGTCCCGGGGCGCGTACCCGAACCCGACCATCCCGGGCCCTCACGGCCCACGTGACACGGGATGCAGGGGATAGAGACGGGCTCATCGCGACCCTGGACGATGGCGATCGGTATCCGCCACCGCGTCGGCGGGGCGGAGGGGTGACACCCGACGGCCCCACGCGGGCGACGGTCGGGTTGGAGCCGAACCGGAGGCATCCGTTCGGGGTGGTGAGGGACTGTGGCCCCGGGCGCGTACGGTGCCCGGACCGCGGTGGACCGCACGACCCGTCGATCCGGCCCAGCCGTGACGACGGGACGGTGCCGCGCGGCCGGGAAAAGGCCGCACGGACCTCGTAGTCCGACGTAAGGACCCACGTTCCGCCCCGCGGCCGAGCGGCCGCGGGGCCAGGTGCGCACGACGTTCCCGGACCGGGGAAGAACCCGGCCCGCCGCACCGTTGCAGAGTGCGGGGCCGCACGCCCGCGGCGGTCCGCCGTCCGCGGTGGACCCTCCCGGTCACGGAGAGCACCCGGAGAGAGAATTCCGGACGCGGCTTTCCGCGCCGCGGTGACCGACGCGGAACAACTTAGGCGATCGGCGTGTTCGCTAAGAGCCGATTATCAGGCTTACACGCGTGCGGCCCGGGGACTCCCGTGATGGATGGGAGCTCCGGGCCGTTCGCCTTCGGCGTACACCGAAATCTGACGCCCCAATTGGTAGTTGGATGTTGGGTGAACGCCCTATCGTCGGGGAAAGTCTCTGGCACGGACGGCTACGGTCGGCCGTGCGGAGACGTCCGACCGGTCGGCAACCAGTCGTCCGGGACGGACGGGTGCGGCAGTGCTCCCCGGGGCGGTTATCCCTGTGGGGCCGATATGCGGAAGAGTTGGGTCGGCGAGTACCGTCCCTGCCTGACCGCTCTGTAGAGGAGCGACGAGACATGTTCGAGAGGTTTACCGACCGCGCGCGGCGAGTGGTGGTTCTGGCCCAAGAAGAGGCCAGGATGCTCAACCACAACTACATCGGTACGGAGCACATCCTGCTCGGCCTCATCCACGAGGGTGAGGGTGTCGCCGCCAAGGCCCTGGAGAGTCTTGGCATCAGCCTCGAAGCGGTTCGGCAGCAGGTTGAGGAGATCATCGGACAGGGCCAGCAGGCACCGTCGGGGCACATCCCCTTCACGCCGCGTGCGAAGAAGGTCCTGGAGCTGTCCCTGCGCGAGGCCCTTCAGCTCGGCCACAACTACATCGGCACCGAGCACATCCTGCTCGGCCTGATCCGTGAGGGCGAGGGCGTGGCCGCCCAGGTGCTGGTCAAGCTCGGCGCCGACCTGAACCGGGTCCGCCAGCAGGTCATCCAGCTGCTGCACGGCTACCAGACCGGCAAGGAGGCGCAGACGACGGGCGCGTCCACGGAGTCCGCCCCGTCCACGTCGCTGGTGCTGGACCAGTTCGGTCGCAACCTGACCCAGGCCGCCCGGGAGAGCAAGCTCGACCCGGTCATCGGTCGGGACAAGGAGATCGAGCGCGTGATGCAGGTGCTCTCGCGCCGTACCAAGAACAACCCGGTCCTCATCGGTGAGCCCGGTGTCGGTAAGACGGCCGTCGTCGAGGGGCTGGCGCAGAAGATCGTCAAGGGGGAGATCCCCGAGACGCTCAAGGACAAGCAGCTGTACACGCTGGACCTGGGCGCCCTGGTCGCGGGCAGCCGCTACCGCGGTGACTTCGAGGAGCGCCTGAAGAAGGTGCTCAAGGAGATCCGCACCCGCGGTGACATCATCCTGTTCATCGACGAGCTGCACACGCTGGTCGGCGCGGGGGCGGCGGAAGGTGCCATAGACGCCGCCTCGATCCTCAAGCCCATGCTGGCCCGGGGTGAGCTCCAGACCATCGGCGCCACCACGCTGGACGAGTACCGCAAGTACCTGGAGAAGGACGCCGCGCTGGAGCGCCGCTTCCAGCCGATCCAGGTGGACGAGCCGACCGTCAAGCACGCGGTCGAGATCCTCAAGGGCCTGCGCGACCGTTACGAGGCCCACCACCGGGTGTCGATCACCGACAGCGCGCTGGCCGCGGCCGCCAACCTGGCCGACCGCTACATCAGCGACCGCTTCCTGCCGGACAAGGCGATCGACCTCATCGACGAGGCGGGCTCGCGGATGCGCATCCGCCGGATGACCGCTCCGCCGGACCTGCGCGAGTTCGACGAGAAGATCGCCTCGGTCCGCCGGGACAAGGAGTCGGCGATCGACGCGCAGGACTTCGAGAAGGCGGCGTCGCTGCGTGACGACGAGAAGCAGCTGCTGAACAAGAAGGCGCAGCGGGAGAAGGAGTGGAAGGCCGGCGACATGGATGTCGTGGCCGAGGTCGACGAGGAGCTCATCGCCGAGGTCCTGGCCGCCTCCACCGGCATCCCGGTCTTCAAGCTGACCGAGGAGGAGTCCTCGCGTCTGCTGCGCATGGAGGACGAGCTGCACAAGCGGGTCATCGGCCAGGAGGACGCCATCAAGGCGCTCTCGCAGGCGATCCGCCGCACGCGCGCCGGGCTGAAGGACCCCAAGCGCCCGGGTGGTTCGTTCATCTTCGCCGGCCCGTCCGGTGTCGGTAAGACCGAGCTGTCCAAGACGCTGGCCGAGTTCCTGTTCGGGGACGAGGACGCGCTGATCCAGCTGGACATGTCCGAGTTCATGGAGAAGCACACGGTCTCGCGGCTGTTCGGCTCCCCGCCCGGGTACGTCGGCTACGAGGAGGGCGGCCAGCTCACCGAGAAGGTGCGCCGCAAGCCGTTCTCCGTGGTCCTCTTCGACGAGATCGAGAAGGCCCACAACGACATCTTCAACTCCCTGCTCCAGGTGCTGGAGGAGGGCCGTCTCACCGACGCCCAGGGTCGCAACGTCGACTTCAAGAACACGGTCATCATCATGACCACCAACCTGGGCACGCGGGACATCTCCAAGGGCGTGGCGATGGGCTTCGCCAAGGAGGACGACGCCCAGACCAACTACGAGCGGATGAAGGGCAAGGTCAGCGAGGAGCTCAAGCAGAACTTCCGGCCGGAGTTCCTCAACCGTGTGGACGACGTCATCGTCTTCCACCAGCTGACGGAGAAGGAGATCTTCCAGATCGTGGATCTGATGATCTCCAGCCTGGACAGCCGCCTCAAGGAGCGGGACATGGGGATCGAGCTGCGCCCCGGTGCCAAGAAGGTGCTGTCCGAGCGCGGATTCGACCCGGTCCTGGGGGCGCGGCCGCTGCGTCGCACGATCCAGCGCGAGATCGAGGACCAGCTGTCGGAGAAGATCCTGTTCGGCGACCTCAAGTCGGGTCAGATCGTGGTGATCGACGCCGAGGGCGAGGGAACCGACGCCAAGTTCACCTTCAAGGGTGTGCCCAAGCCCGCCGCGGTTCCGGACACGCCCGCGGTCGAGGAGCCGGCCGCCGGTAAGAGCGAGTAACGGCGCCGGTCGCGCGACGGCTGACGAGTGCGGGCGGGGGCATCCCTTCGGGGTGCCCCCGTTCCCGTGCGTACGGCCCAGGGGTTGGCGGTCCGGTGCGGCGTGTGGTTAGGGTTTGCGCGTGACCCATCCACAGGACCCACGACAGCCGGGTGGCCAGGGGCCGCCGGGACCGTTCTCTCCGCAGGGCCCGCGGAACCCCCACGCGCCCCACGGCCCGTACGATCACTCCGGTCCGGCTCCAGGACCTCCCCCTCCCCACGGCGGGCCCGGCCCGTACCCGCAACAGGGGCAGCCCGGTGCCCCCGGCCCGTACCCGCAGCAGGCCCACCCCGGTCCCCCCGGCCCCTACCCACCTCCCCGGCGAAGGAGGGGACGCGGGGTGGTCATCGGCGTGGTCGCCGGTGTGGGCCTTCTGGTGGTCGTCCTCGTCGCCGTCACGGGCGTCGTCCTGTGGACGGCCAACGACGGGGGAGCCGGAGTGTCCGGCCCGGCGGACCTGGGCGCGGTGGTCGAGTACGAGGACCTGCCCGCCGACCACGTGGAAGTCACGGAGACCGTCGACTACGAGATGTTCCCGCCCGCGGGCGGTGAGCACTACGGCTACTGGCAGAACTGCGGCGTCTACGAGGTGCCGATCAGGAATGAGACGGCCGTGCACTCCCTGGAACACGGGGCCGTGTGGATCACCTACGATCCCGCGTCCGTGGACAGCGGCGGGGTGGCGGCCCTGGAGGGCCACTACAGGCAGGGGGACTACCTCCTCGTCAGCCCGGTGGAGGAAGGCATGCCCGCGCCGGTCGTGGCCTCCGCGTGGGGTGCGCAGATCCTCCTCGACGGCCCCGACGACCCGCGTCTGGCCGCGTTCGTGCGCCGGTACGAGCAGTCCCCGGAGGCGCCGGAACCGGGTGCTCCGTGCAGCGGCTCCCACGACGGGACCGCCGCCGACGCCCTCCTCCCGGTGGACGCGGAGGACACCGACGTCGACGAACTCCTGGACATGGAGGACTGACCGGGCCCGTCCGTCCGGGGCGGATCGGACGGGCCGGCCCGGACGGCGCGGGCTCAGCCGGGCAGCGCGTACCGGCCGTCGTCCAGGGGGTCCACGAGCCCGTCCGCGACCAGCGCGTCCAGGGCCCGCTCGCGCTGGACACCGTCGTCCCAGACCGCGTCCAGGGCATCCTTGGGCACCGGGTCGGTGGAGTCGCGCAGCACGGCCAGCAGCCGCCCGCGCACCTGCCGGTCGGTGCCCGCGTAGGTCTGCCCCCGGCGCGGCGGGCCGTCGTGGGCGGGTTTGCCCGCCAGCCGCCAGGCGCACTGGTGGGCGATCGGGCAGTCCGCGCACGCGGGGGTCCGGGCGGTGCACACGAGGGCGCCCAGCTCCATCACGGCCACGCCCCAGCGCGCCGCGACGGACGGGACGGGCGGGAGCAGTGACTCGGCGAGGGCGGTCTCCGCCTTCGTCTGGGTTTTCGGCGGGTACTGGATCCCGGTTTCGGCCCTCGCGAGGACACGCCGAACGTTCGTGTCCAAAATGGCGTGCCGCTGTCCGAAGGCGAAGCTCGCCACGGCCGCCGCGGTGTAGGCGCCGACGCCGGGCAGGGAGAGCAGCGTCTCGTGACTGTCCGGCACCTGCCCCCCGTGCTGTTCGGTGATCGCCACGGCGCACGCGTGCAGACGCAGGGCACGGCGTGGGTAGCCGAGCCGGTTCCACATGCGTACGGCCTCACCGGAGGGCTCCTCGGCCAGGTCAGCGGGGGTGGGCCAGCGTTCCATCCAGGCCTGCCAGGCGGGTAGCACCCGGACGACCGGCGTCTGCTGGAGCATGATCTCACTGACCAGGATCGACCAGGGGGTGGCGTCGGGGGCGCGCCAGGGAAGGTCGCGGGCGTTGGCCTCGTACCACGCCAGAACCGCTGTGCTGTAAGGGTTATCGCTCATCTTTTACGGGGTATCGGCGGGTTGGGTAGGTGAGTGGCACGCGAAACCGCAATACTACGGCCCATGGCGTCAAGTACCGGACATCCAGGAGCTGTCAGCCGCGAGACCTATTGGAAGCGGCGTGCCCTCGTGTTGGCGGGGGTCATGCTCGTCCTCACGCTGATCGCGTTCGCCTGCCGCCCCTCCTCCGGGGACGACGCCGAACCGACGCGGTCGGAGGCGGGCGCGGCTGACACCGACCCCTCTCCCAGTGTCCCACCTGAGACACCCTCCGCGGCCGAGAGCGCCGAACCCGAGGACGAACCTTCCGAGGGGGAGGACGAGGACGCCGAAGGAGCGGGCGACCAGGGCACCGCCGGGGGAGAGGGCGGGGAGGCCGCCGAGGGCTCCGACGCCGAGTCCGGCGGCGCCGCCGCCCCCGAGCGCCCCGAGGACGCGTGCCGCCCGCAGGACGTGGTCGTGACCTTCGAGCTCGCCGACGAGGACCGGGAGGTCTACGGGAGCGGTGCGCGGCCGGAGTTCCGGATCACCGTCGTGAACACCGAGGACCAGACCTGCACGGTGGACGTGGGACCCGAGGCCATGGAGATCCGCATCCACTCCGGAAACGACCGCATCTTCTCCACGGGTGACTGCGTCGAGGGCGAGGCCGCCGAGGACCGACAGCTCAGCCGCGGCGTGCCGCACGAGTTCACGGTCGGCTGGGACCGGCAGCGCTCCTTCACGGACTGCCGCGACTCCTCCGCCGCGCGTCCGGGGTGGTACCGCGCCAACCTGCGCGGGGAGTACGCGGGAGACACCGGTGAACTGGTGTTCCAGCTGACCTAGGGCGTGCTCGCGGGACCGGCGCCCCGGCGCCGGTCCCGCCACACGCCACGCGAGAGGAAGACGCCACGTCTCGTTATCCCAATGTTACTCTGGGTGATGTCAAGCGATCCCGCAGTCACCAGGAGCAATTGTGAAGCTTGTCGGAACGATCCTGTCCGGTGTCGCCGCGTCCGCCCTGGCGCTGTCGACGGCGGCTCCGGCGCAGGCGGTGGAGGACAAGACCCAGCATTACAGGCTCTCCATCGAGGAGAAGCACACGGGCGACAAGAAGCACGTGCATCTCTTCTGCGATCCGCCGGGAGGTACCCACCCGAAGCCCGAGGAGGCCTGCGACCTCATCTACGCGTTCGGTTCCATCAAGAAGATCGACGTCAGCGACAGCGCCTGTCCTCTGGTCTGGGACCCGGTCGTCGCCCGGTCCAGCGGCTCCGAGCACTACAAGAAGACCTTCCCGAACATGTGCGTCCTGCTCGACGTCAAGGGCGCGGTCTTCGACTTCTGGAAGTACGGCGACCGTGAGGACTCCGACGGCCGGAGCGCGCACGAGGCCGGTCACCCCAGCTACGACGGCTGGCTGCACGGTCACCACGGCCGGGCGGACCGCGACGACCACCACCACTACTGGTAGCCGCGGCGGCCACCCCGTTCGGAGGGTGAGGCCCGAGCCTTCGCGACGTCGGCCGTCCTGGCCGCGCGCACCCCTTCGTTCGGGGTAGAAGAGTCGTAAGTGAGTGATGTGACGGCACGGCCCGCTCCCGTGCCTGACACCCCACCGATGTGCCGGAGGCCATCATGAGAGCCGTAACGGCCGCGCTCGCCGCCTGCGCCGCCACCGCGATCGCCCTCGTCCCCGCCGCGCCCGCGGCCGCCGAGGTCCCCGCCGCGGACCCGCCCGCGCATCCCGTCTACCGGGCCTACCGGCTCCAGGTGGTCGAGGGCGTCGGGTTCGAGGACGAGTCGGTGCGGGAGGTCTCGTTGGTGTGCGCTCCCAAGGGCGGAGCGGGGAGCCACCCGCGAGCGGCCGACGCCTGCGCGGCCATCGCCCGGGCGGGGTCGATCAAGGCCGTCCCGGCCGATCCGGCCGCGGCCTGCACACTGGAGTACCGCCCGGTCATCGCGTCCGCGCGGGGTTCTGAGAACTACCGGGCGAAGTTCGGCAACACCTGTCTGCTGCACGCGGCCAAGGGCGTCGTCTTCGACTTCTGACGGTGTCCCCCTGGGGCCTGCCGCTTCGCTTCGGCCCGCCCGTCACCCGCCCCGCGCGCGCTTGGACCGCCGCGCCACCCAGGCGAGCGCCTCGCTGAGCTCCTCCACCTCGTGCGTTCGGATCCCGGGCACGGGGTCGCCGGAGTGCTTGGGCACGACCGCCTCGGTGAAGCCGAGCCGCTGTGCCTCCGCGATCCTGCGCTGGACCCCGTTCACGGCGCGGATGTCCCCGGCCAGGCCGACCTCACCGATCGCGATGAACCCGCGCGGCAGGGCCACGTCGTTGTTGGAGCTGCCCGCCGCCAGGGCCAGGGCGAGGTCGACCGCGGGCTCACCGAGGCGTACGCCGCCCACCGTGGAGGCGTACACGTCCATGTTGGCCAGCCGCATACCCGTGCGCTTCTCCAGGACCGCCAGGATCATGTTCACCCGGGAGGTGTCCAGCCCGGACGTGGCCCTGCGGGGCGCGGGCAGCGGAGTGGGCGCCACCAGCGCCTGCACCTCCGTGATGAGCGGCCGCTGCCCCTCCAGGGTGACCGTGACGCACGTCCCGGGCACCGGGTCGGTGCGCTCCGTGAGGAAGAGCCCGCTGGGGTCCGGGAGCCCGATGATGCCGTTCTCGGTCAGCTCGAAGCACCCGATCTCGTCGGTGGGCCCGTACCGGTTCTTGACCGCGCGCAGCAGCCGTAGCTGCGAGTGGCGCTCGCCCTCGAAGTGCAGGACCACGTCCACCAGGTGTTCCAACAGGCGGGGGCCGGCGATGGAGCCGTCCTTGGTGACGTGGCCGACGAGGACCGTCGCGATACCGCGCTCCTTGGCGATCTGGATCAGCGCCCCCGTCACCTGGCGGACCTGGGTGACGCCGCCGGGCACCCCGGCCACCTCGGGGGAGACCATGGTCTGCACCGAGTCCACGATGAGCAGCCGGGGGCCGACCGCCTCGACGTGGCTGACCAGGGAGGCGATCGAGGTCTCCGCGGCCAGGAACAGCTTGTCGGAGAGCGCGTCGAGCCGTTCGGCGCGCAGGCGCACCTGACCGGCGGACTCCTCCCCGGTCACGTACAGGACGGGGCCCTCCGCGGCCCGCATCGCGGCGACCTCCAACAGCAGCGTCGACTTGCCGACGCCCGGTTCGCCGGCGAGCAGCACGACACCGCCGGGGACGGCGCCTCCGCCGAGGACGCGGTCGAGTTCGTCCACCCCCGTGGGAACGGCCTCGGCGGTCTCGACACTGATCTCGGTGATGGGCCGGGCGCGGGAGGTCACCGGTGCCGCCGCGACCGCGGCCGGGGCCGGGGCGCCCGCCTCCTCGACCGTGCCCCAGGCCTGGCACTCACCGCAGCGGCCCACCCACTTGAGGGTGCTCCATCCGCACTCGGTGCACCGGAACGTCGTCTTCGCTGCTTTGGCCATGTCCGCCACGCTAACGCCTCCCGAAGACACGCCGGGCGGGACAGATTCGTGGCACGTCGGGGCAGGTGAAAGTTACCTACGAGTTAGTCAACGTCGTTCGTAGGTTGTGTTACAGAATGCGTAGGGTCCGACACCCCTGGTCCCCCACTGGAGAGGAACCCGCGTGCCCCGCACCGACGACAGCACGACCGTGTCCGCTTCCCGACCCCGCGCCCCCCGCCGAACCCCGCTCCTGGCCGTTCCGCTCGCCGCGGCCCTGTGTCTGGCCGCCGCGCCCGCGGCCGCCGAGGCGGAGGAGGCGGCCGTCTTCGACCACTACGTGGCCCTCGGTGACTCGTTCACCTCGGGTCCGCTGATCCCGCCGTACGCGCCCGGCTCCGACCCCCGTTGCCTCCGGTCGTCCAGCAACTACGCCCAGTTGGCGGCCGACGCGCTGGGCGTCGCGGAGTTCTCCGACGCCAGTTGCTCCGGCGCGGTCATCCGGGACCTGCGCGAGCCCCAGCACACCGACCTGACCGACGTCCCGGCGCAGTTCGACGCGCTCACCCCGGACACCGACCTGGTGACGGTCGGGATCGGCGGCAATGACTTCGGTTTCACCGACGTCCTGATGGAGTGCGCCCAGCGGAGCCTGAGCAACCCGATCGGGAGCCCGTGCGCCGACCACTACGGTGACGAGCTCGACCAGCGGATCGAGGACCTGCGCGACGACGTGTCGGGCGTCTACGCCGAGATCGCCGAGCGCAGCCCCGGGGCGACCGTCGTCAGCGTCGGTTACCTCCAGATCCTCCCCGAGGGCCGGGGCTGCTGGCCGAGCACGCCCATCGCCTGGGGCGACGTGGCCTACCTGGACGGTGTCCAGAGCGCCCTGAACCAGATGATCGCCGAGGAGTCGGGGGCGTCGGGCGCCGTGTTCGTCGACGTGCTCGAACGCGGCCACGACGTGTGCCAGTCGTCGTCCCGCCGCTGGGTCGAGGGGCTGATCCCGGAGAACACGGCCGCGCCGGTGCACCCCAACGAGGCGGGCATGGTGGCCGTCTCCGAGCGGCTCGTGGCTCGGCTGGGTGCCTGACCTTCGTCACCTAACGTAGTTAACCGCAGAGGAAATCTGGTGTCGATCGACTGATATGCACCTTTTGTCGGCGAAATTTTACCGTGATCGCACGACGAATTGATCACAGAGGGTGATTCGTTCGCGCGCGAAAGCGACGAAGGGTGATCCGTTGGGATGGAACGCCCCGGGGCCGACCCGGCACGGGGCATCCACACATCCGAACGGGGAACCCCATGAGTCACTCCCGACACCACGAGCAAATCCCGGCCTGTCGCCCGGGTCGTCCCGGGCGGCAGGCCGTACCCGTGCGGACCGCCGCGCGGGCGATCGCCCTCGCCACCGCGTTCCTACTCGCCGCGGCGCTCGCCCCGGCACCGGCTCTGGGGGCCGCCGCCGAAACCGCCCCGCCCTCCGACCGGGTCCATCAGAGGCTGTCCGCCCCGATGGTCGAGACGGCGATCAGAGCCGCCGAGTCGAAGAAGGGCACGCCCTACGGCTGGGGCGGGACCGGGCCGCACGCCTTCGACTGCTCCGGCCTCGTCCAGTGGTCCTTCCGGCAGGCGGGGGTCGAACTGCCCCGTATCGCCCACGACCAGGTGGCGGTGGGCACCAGGATCCCCTACTCACAGGCCCGCCGCGGCGACCTCGTCTACTGGTCCGACAGCGGGGGCTACGTCTACCACGTCGGCATCTACCTCGGCCGGGGCCGCATGATCGACGCCCCCGAATCGGGCGATCACGTCCGCGAGCGCGACGTGTTCCACCACGACCTCGGCGGAGCGGTGCGGCTGTGACGCCCACCGCGTCGGACGGTTCCACCGCCGGCGTCCGCGGATGACCGATCCGGATCCGGCACCCGTGCCCCTGGTGCCTCTCCCCCCTCTCAATACCTCTTCCACCACACGTTGACCGCGTAGTCCACGGACAGTCCCCGGTGGGAATCGATGATCTCGGCCGCCAGGGCGGCGGGGAACTCGATCCGCACCACGGCCTCGAAGTCACGCCGGTCCGTGAACTCCCAGCGCATCGTCAGGGCCTCGCGGTGGAAGCCGTGCGCCGTCCAGAACCGCTCCACGGCTCCGGGGTCGTAGCTCGGGAGCGAGCGCCGGAACCACACGCCGAACGTGGAACGGGTGGCGTCGTTGTCGATGACGAACGCGACCCCGCCGCGCCGCATGACCCGGTCCAGTTCGCCCAGACCGGGCTCGCACCCGGGGCCGAAGAAGTAGGCCCACCGGGCGTGCGCGACCTCCACGGTGGCGTCGGGGACGGGGAGGTTCTGCGCCGTCCCGTCCAGCACCCTGACGTGGTCCAGACCGCGCACCCGCCCCCGTGCCGCCTCCGCCAGCCGGGGGTGCGGCTCCACACCCGTGACCCGCCGCGCCCGCGAGGCGAACCCGGGCAGGTGGTAACCGGTCCCGCAACCGACGTCCAGCACGTGGGCGTCGTCGATCGGCCGCACGCGCCCCATGGCCGCGGCGATCACCCCGTCGGGGTCGACGGCGTCGTTCTCCAGTTCGTAGGTGTGCGGATGCTTCCAGATGTTGGGGCTGGGGATCGCGTCCCCGGGGATCACGGGGCGTCTGTGGATCATGTCCGAACCCTAGACCCGCGGCTGACCGCGCTTCGTCGAACCCGTCACCCCCGAGCGCGCGGCACGCCGTGGTCCCGACGTCGAGGGGCGCGCGGGGGCGGGTAGCGCATAGTCTGGGTCTCGTGAGCCCTATCCAGGTCCCAGACGCGCCCGTCGTGCTCTCGTCGGCGTCGGTCTACCCGGAGAAGACCCCGGCCGCCTTCGAGATCGCCGCGAAGCTGGGTTACGACGGCGTGGAGGTGCTCGTCTCCTCCGACCCCGCCAGCCAGGACATCGACCTCCTGCGGCGCCTCTCGGACTACCACCAGATGCCCGTCACCGCCGTCCACTCCCCCTGTCTGGTCCTGACCCAGCGCGTGTGGGGCCGCGATCCCTGGGGCAAGCTCGTCAAGTCCAAGGAGATGGCCGAGGCCCTGGGCGCGAAGGCGATCGTGGTCCACCCCGCCTTCCGCTGGCAGCGCGAGTACGCCAAGGAGTTCGAGACCGGCGTCGCCCGCATGCAGGACGAGACCGACGTCGTCTTCGCCGTGGAGAACATGTACCCGGTGCGCGTCCGCGACCGCGAGGTCGTGCCCTACGCGCCGAGCTGGAACCCGCTCGACCGCGACTACGCCGACGTCACCCTCGACCTGTCGCACACCGCCATGTCCGGCTCCGACGCGATGGACATGGCCAAGCGGCTCGGTGACCGCCTCTCCCACGTCCACGTCGCCGACGGCTTCGGCGGCCAGAACCTCGACGAACACCTCATCCCGGGACGCGGCCGCCAGCCCGTCGCCGAACTCCTGGAGTATCTGGCCGCCGACGGCTACGAGGGTCAGCTGGTCCTGGAGGTGAGTACCCGCAAGGCCCCCGACCGCCGGGCCCGCATGCGGGAACTGGCCGAGGCGCTGGCCTTCACCCGGCTGCACTTCGCCCGGCCCACCACCGACGCCGGAGGCCGGCCGCGCGACCGGCGCGAACACATCGCCCTCCTGCGCCGCAGACCGGCCGCGCCGCCCCGGCACTTCTCCGTGGACCCCCAGGGGACCGTCGACGACCAGGACGCGGACCGGGGAAGGGACGCGGACGGCGACCACTGACCGTCCACGGTGTGAGACGCCCCGTCCGCACCGGAGCGGCCGTGCGGTTAGCGTGGAGGGGACCCGCAGAGAGGACCTTCATGATCGCGATCATCGGCGCCGGAAAAATGGGCGAGGCGCTCCTCGCCGGGATGCTGGCCACCGGCCACGCGCCGGAGGACGTCCTGGTCACCGAGCCGCGCGTAGAGCACGCCGACGAGCTTCGCCAGCGGTACGGGGTCGAGGTGGTCCCCTCGGCGGACGCCGCCAAGCGCGCCGACACGCTGCTGCTCGCCCTCAAACCGCAGGACATGGTGGACCTGCTGGAGGAGCTCTCTCCCCACCTGTCCCCGGACCGCCTCGTCATCTCCGTCGCGGCCGGGCTCACCACCTCCGTGATGGAGAGCCACCTGCCCGTCGGGGTTCCCGTGGTGCGCGCCATGCCGAACACCCCCGCGCTCATGGGCCGTGGCATGACCGCCATCGCGGGCGGCGCCAACACCGATCAAGCACACCTGGCCCGCGCCGAGGACCTGCTGGGCGCCGTCGGCGAGGTGATCCGCGTCGGTGAGCAGCACATGGACACCGTGACGGCGATCTCCGGGAGCGGACCGGCCTACTTCTACTTCATCGCCGAGACGATGGTCGAGGCGGGGGTGGCGATGGGTATGCCGCGCGCCACCGCGCAGAAGCTCGTCGAGCAGACGATGACCGGGGCCGCCGCCATGCTCACGGACTCCGGTGAGCACCCCGTGGTCCTGCGCGAGGCCGTGACCTCGCCGGGCGGGACCACGGCGGCCGCTCTGCGCGAACTGGAGCGCCACGGCGTGCGCACCGCGTTCACCGACGCCATCGAGGCCGCCCGCGACCGCAGCCGGGCGCTGTCCGGGAGCTGACCCAGAGTCACGATTGGCCGGGTCCGGCCGGGGTTCCAGGGGTAGGACGTCCCCATGCGCGGATAGTGTCGGGATAAGGGGACATCGGTCCCCGTCTCGGTCCCGTGCGCGGGACGTCCCATCCCCTCCCGATCCCAGGGCCCCATGACTTCACCACCTCCTCCCTCCGACCCCTCCCAGCAGCCTCCCGGACAACCTCAGCCCGGCCAGCCGCCGTACCCGGGTCAGCAGCCCCCGTCGGGTCCGCAGCAGCCCCAGCCCGGCCAGCCGCCCCAGCCGGGGCCGCCTCCGCAGCAGGGGCCGCCGCAGCCGCCCGGCGGAGGCTTCGCGCCCGCTCCGGGCGGACCGCCCTCAGGCCCCCAGTTCAGCTCGCCGCCCCCCGGGGCCGTCGGCGCGGCCGGGATGGGCGGTCCCCCGCCCGGTGGGATGCCCCCCGGTGGGATGCCGCCCGGTGGGATGCCCCCCGGGCAGTTCGGTGCTCCGCCGCCCCGGCCGCCCCGGATGGGGCTGTTCGCCTCTCCCACGGCGCTGCGGGCAGCGCTGCTCAACCTCTCCGGGGTCGGCGCCGGATACCTCTACCTGCGGCAGTGGATCTTCTTCGGGGTCGCGCTGGTCGTCACCATCGGTCTCCTGGTCGGTGCCGCCCTCCACGGAGCCGCCGACCACCTGCTGATCTGGGTGCCCGTCCTCCTGGTGTGGTTCCTGGCCGCGGGTGTCCACGGCCTGTTCGCCGGACGCTCCCACGACGAGCGCGCCACGGCCGCGGGCGGCGAGCCCGCGAGGAGGCTCGCCCCCGTGCTGACCGCCGTCGGTCTGGTGGTCGCGGTGGTCGCGGCGCTGGCCGGTGTGTGGCAGGCGGGCGAGTGGCGGCTGCGTGTGGCCGACGCCGCCCACGCCCGGGGCGACTGCGACGGGGCCGTCAGCATCTACGAGCAGGTCGAGGGCGGTTTCCAGCTCTCCATGTCGCCGTCCCTGATGGACCGCGCGCGCTCCGGCGTCGAGGCGTGCGGGATCCTCACCCGGGCCCAGGGACAGGTGTCGTCCGAGGACTACGACCAGGCCCTCGACACCTACAACAGCTACTTCGCGCACCCGGCCTCCCGGTGGGAGGACACCGACGGCGAGGTGGCCGACATCCACCTCTCGCACGCCGCGAGTCTGGCGAACGCGGCCGCCGAGGCCTACACCGGAGAGATCACCGACGAGATCCGGAACGACTTCCAGCGGGCCCACGAGATCTACAGCGTCATCCCCGTCGACTACGAGGGGACCGAGGCGGCCGGGCGGGTGCCCGACGCCATGGTCGACCTGTACGAACTGGGCACCTCGGACTACGCCGAGGAGCTCTGGTGCGACGCGTTCGACCAGATCGGGGTCTTCGCCGACCTCGACTGGTCCCTCGCGCCCGCGGTCGCCGAGCGGATCGACGCCGAGGCCCCCGAGGCCGCGCGCCAGTGCGGTTGGGCCGAGGTCGACGGCGGGGACGCCGACCGCGCGGAGGAGATGACCGACTTCCTCGCCGCGGAGTACCCCGACCACGAGGCCGACGACGTCGAGGACCTGGTCCGCCACGTGGGCGCCGCGCAGGTCGAGGCGGAGATGGACCTCCTGCGCGCCGGCGGGGAGAGCACGCTCGAGGTGCAGTCCACCGGCAGCGCGGGCGGTGGTCAGGCCGTCCTGAACTTCACCAACGACAGCGCCTACGACATGCGTCTTCTCTACGTCGGCCCGGACGGTGTCCATGACGACATCACCGCGGCCGGATGTGAGGACTGCGAGGACTACAGCTCGCCGCCGTCCGGCAACTCGTGCTTCGACCGCGGCGGGGAGGCCGTACGGGTCGAGCTGGAGCCGGGTGAGTACCGGGTCCTGCTCGTCCTGGTGGGCAAGACCCGGCCGATGCACGGCACGGTGAACCTCAGCGGCGGCAACGAGTACCAGAGCTGCTTCTACCTCGTGGAGTGACGCGTCGGTGGCCCGGGGCGGACCGAGCGTCCGTCCCGGGCCGTCCCGTACGCGGATAATGTCGGGGAAGGGGATGTCGCTCCCCCTTCCGGTTCCGTGCGCGCCGGACGTCCCATCCCCCGACCCCAGATCCCCCATGACTTCACCACCTCCTCCCTCCGACCCGTCCCCGCAACCGGAACCGGATGAGCGGCCCCCGCAGGATCCGCGGCCGCCCCGGATGGGGATGTTCGCCTCTCCCACGGCGCTGCGGGCCGCGCTGCTCAACCTCTCCGGGTTCGGCGCCGGATACCTCTACCTGCGGCGGCGGGTCCTCTTCGGTGCCACGCTCGCCGTCACGGTCGGCCTCCTGGTCGGTGCCGCCCTCCACGGAGCCGCCGACCACCCGCTGATCTGGGTGCCCGTCCTTCTGGTCTGGTTCCTGGCCGCGGGCGTCCACGGCCTGTTCGCCGGACGCTCCCACGACGAGCGCGCCACGGTGACCGGAGGCCAGCCGCCCAGGAAGCGGGGCCCCGTGCTGTTGGCCGTCGGTCTGCTGCTCGCCGTGGTGGCGGGTCTGGCCGGTGTGTGGCAGGCGGGCGAGTGGCGGCTGCGTGTGGCCGACGCCGCCCACGCCCGGGGCGACTGCGGCGAGGCCCTCGGCACCTACGAGCGGATCGAGGGCGGTTTCCAGCTCTCCATGTCGCCGTCCCTGATGGACCGCGCGCGCTCGGGCGCCGAGGCGTGCCGGATCCTCGACCGTGCCCAGGGCGAGGTGGCGGCGGAGGAGTACGACCAGGCGGTGGACAGCTACGGCGGCTACTTCGCGCACCCGGCCTCCCGGTGGGAGGACGCCGACGGCGAGGTGGCCGACATGCACCTCTCCTACGCGGGAACCCTGGCGAACGCCGCGGCCGAGGGCTACAACGGCAGGGCCACCGGCGACTTCTACGTCGGTCTCCGGCGGGCCCACGAGATCTACGGCCTCATCCCCGTCGACTACGAGGGGAGTGAGGCCGTCGGGCGGGTCCCCGACGCCATGATGGAGCTCTACGAGCTGGGGACCTCCGACTACGCGAAGGAGCGCTGGTGCCCAGCCTTCGACCAGATCGGGGTCTTCGCCGACCTCGACTGGTCCCTCGCGCCCGCGGTCGCCGAGCGGATCGACTTCGAGGTCCCGGACTCGGCCCGCCGGTGCGGTTGGGCCGAGGTCGACGGCGGGGACGCCGACGGCGCGGAGGAGATGGCCGACTTCCTCGCCGCGGAGTACCCGGACCACGAGGCCGACGACGTTGAAGACCTGGTCCGCCACGTGGGCGCCGCGCACATCCAGGAGGAGATGGATCTCCTGCGCGACGGCGGGGAGACCGAGTTCGACACGCGGGCCACCGGCGGCGCGGGCGGTGACGTGGCCGTCCTGAACTTCACCAACGACACCCGCTACGACATGCGCTTCCTCTACGTCGGCCCGGACGGTGTCCACGGTGACATCACCACACCCGGGTGCGACGACTGCGAGGACTACAGCTCGCCGCCCTTCCTCAGCTCGTGCCTCACGCGCGGAGGGGAGGCCATGCGGTTGGAACTGGAGCCGGGTGAGTACCGGATGCTGCTCACCATGGTGGGCGAGACCCGGCCGATGCACGGCACGGTGAACCTCAGCGGCGGCAACGAGTACCAGGAGTGCTATTTCGTCGGGGGGTAACGCGTCGGCGGTCCGGGGCGGACCGGGTGCCCGCCCCGGACCGCCCCGGACGCCCTCCCGGCGCCGGGTCCTGTCGCGCCCGCCTCCGACCCCGGGGTCCCGCTGCCGAACGGCGGTGCGTACTGTGTGCAGTGGAGCACGCGCACCTGGAACGGGGGTCACGGCATGGGAGGGCGCACGTCCTGTTCGCTCCGACTGGCGTGGGACGACGGACTGACCGCCTACGACTTCGGACCGCAGCACCCGATGGCGCCGGTCCGCGTCGAGCTGACCATGGCGCTCAGCCGTGAGCTGGGGGTCCTGGACGCTCCCGGTGTGAGCCTCCTGGACGTGGAGCCCGCCTCCGACGAACTCCTGTCGCTGGTGCACGATCCGGCCTACATCCAGGCGGTGAAGCGGGCCGGGAAGACCCTGGAGCCCGACGACGCCCACATGCTCGGCACCCCCGACAACCCGGTCTTCCCCGACATGCACGACGCCGCCGCGCTCATCTCCGGCGCGTCCGTCGCCGCCGCGCGGGCGGTGTGGAGCGGTGAGACCGCGCACGCCGCCAACATCGCGGGCGGGCTCCACCACGCCATGCGCGGCCACGCCTGGGGCTTTTGCGTGTACAACGACCCGGCGCTGGCCATCGCCTGGATGCTGGAGCAGGGGGCGAAGCGCATCGCCTACGTCGACGTCGACGTCCACCACGGCGACGGCGTGCAGCGCGCCTTCTACGACGACCCCCGCGTCCTCACCATCAGCCTCCACGAGTCGCCGACCACGCTCTTCCCCGGCACCGGCCAGGCCGCCGAGACGGGTGGACCGGGCGCCGAGGGCTACGCGGTCAACGTCGCCCTCCCGGCCGGGACCGGGGACACCGGGTGGCACCGCGCCTTCGACGCGGTCGTGCCCCCGCTGCTGCACGAGTTCCAGCCCGAGATCCTCGTCACCCAGCAGGGCTGCGACACCCATGCCCTGGATCCCCTGGCCAACCTCACGCTCAGCCTCGACGGGCAGCGCCGCGCCTACACCGAGCTGCACAAGCTCGCCCAGAAGACCGCCGGCGGCCGGTGGCTGCTCTTCGGCGGCGGTGGATACGGTCTCGTGCACGTCGTGCCGCGCGCCTGGACCCACCTGTTGGCCGAGGCCGCCGGGATGCCGGTCGACCCCGACGCCGAGACGCCGCAGAGCTGGCGCGACTTCGTGCGGCGGCGGACGGGGGAGCAGGCCCCGCTCTACATGACGGACGGGCGCGAGGTGGACTTCGCCCGGTTCGAGGACGGCTACGACCCCGGGGACCCGGTCGACCGGGCGATCAACGCGACGCGCACCGCCGTTTTCCCGAGCCACGGAATCGACCCCAGTCTCTGACCTCCCCGGACTCTTCGGGCGTTTCTCCGCGTGCCTGTGCAGGTGTACGTACACGGTGGAAATCACCAGGTTTGGGCGTGGCGCGCGTTCAGTGGGTAGGAAGAGGTTGAATACCGGGCGAACGGGAGCAGGCGTCGTGGTGGCCGCACAGTGTGGCGCATGCTTGCCGCGCATTCGAGGAAGGGGAACGCCGGTGACGCCGCCGACACGCGCTGAACTCATCACGTATCTGGTTCGCAAGGGAATCGCCGGGCACGTCGACACCCCGCGCCAGAACAACCTTCGGCACTACCGGCGACTCGTGGACGGCGATCCCTACCACCGGTTCGGTCTGACCTTCTCCCACGACTGGACCTACTCCGAGGTCCTCGCGCTCATGAGCAAGCGGTGCGGCGTGGTCGGGGACGAGGAGTACGTGTGGGGCATCGACACCATCGACCCGGACCTGACCGTCGACGCGCTGGAGGGGATCGCCGACCGCCTCGCCCTGGCCGCCGAACGCCGCGAATCGGTCATGTTCGCCACCGGACACCCCCTCAAACTGCGTGAGATGTACGCCGCGTGGAAAACCGCGCTGGCCGAGCACGGGTGCCCGGTCGTGACCGCTGCGGGCGGGTACACCTACGAGGTGCCCGCGGAACGCCCCCCGAGCAGCCGGATCGTGGTCTGGGAAGACGATGTCGCGATTGTCACGGACGGCCACCACCCCCGTCACAGCCATCACCCCTTCGCCATGCGTGCCATCCTCGGGGACCTTGAGAACCGGGGTGAGGCGTGGCCGCAGTTGGTCATCGCCGACCACGGTTTCGCGGGGGCGGCAGGGGAGGCCGGGGTGCCCGCGATGGGCTTCGCCGACAGCAACGACCCCGCCCTGTTCCTCGCGGAGCACGAGGGAAAACTACTGGTCACCGTGCCTTTGGACGACGGATATCCGCCCGAGGACTACGTGCCTCTGCGCGATTACGTTCTCGCTCGGGCGGGACTCATGTGATCAGGGTCGACCATTTATACCCAGCGCTAAACCTCTTTGGGGGCGCCGGGGAGGCATGTCGTCGAAGACAGGACAAACGCCCTTTCGCTCCGGCGAACTCCGCCCTACTCTGAAAACGGACGTGTCAGTAGTGACGGTATGACACACCGGCGTGGCGGTGGGACGGGCGCATACCGGGGTCGCCCCTCCGTGAGCTTCCGCGCCGGGCCGAAGGGTAGACAATGCTCACGTCCGGGAATGAGGGCGTCGGAAGATGAACGGGAGCAAGCCGCCTCTCGATGAGGTCAGGTTTTTGACCGTGGCGGAGGTCGCCACGATCATGCGTGTGTCCAAGATGACGGTTTACCGAATGGTGCACTCGGGGGTTCTCCCCGCGATTCGCGTGGGACGTTCCTACCGGGTCCCCGAGCGTGCCGTGCACGACTATCTCCGTGAGGCCTTCGTCGAGGCCGGCTGACGGCGGAGCGGCCGACCGGGGCGGGGCCGTGGGCCCGGCCCTCGGTCTGCTGACCGGGTGATCGCCGGAAGGGGCGGCGCGTCCCCACCACCGCCCCTTCAGGGCCCTCTCCTGCGCTGGGCGAACATCGGTTCCGTCGGGGCGCCGAGGCGGGGTGCCGGGTAGCTACTACACTTTGTCGTTGTTGTAGTCCGCCCTGCTCAGCCCCCTCCGTGAGGATCCTCGATGCCCAGTGCCAGAGTCGGCGCGCGGCCGTGCGTGCCGCGTCTCGCCGTGACCGCGATCGCCGCCGCGCTCGTCCTCACCGGCTGCGCCGGGGGGACCGAGATCCAGAACACCGACGACGCGCGCTTCATCTCCGGTGACGGCAGCGCCACCGCGTTCGACCCGGGGGAGAGGCTGGAGGCGCCCGACGTCACGGGCACCACCCTGGACGGCGAGGAGATCTCGCTGAGCGACTACGAGGGCGGCATCCTCGTCCTCAACGTGTGGGCCAGCTGGTGCGGGCCCTGCCGGGCCGAGCAGCCCGTCCTCGACGAGGTGCACACCGAGTACGCCGACCTGGGCGTGGACTTCCTCGGTGTGAACATGAAGGACGACGACACCGCCGCCCAGTCCTACACCTCCGCCCAGGAGGTGCCCTACCCCAGCCTGTTCGACCCGCCGGGCGAGGTCCCGCAGGCCTTCCGCGACACCGTCCCGCCCCGGTCCATCCCCACCACCATCGTGATCGACCCCGACGGCCGCATCGCCGCCCGCGTCATCGGCCCCACCACCTACGGGCAGTTGACCGAGCTGCTCAACCCGGTGGTGGTCGAGTTCGACCTCGGCGACCCCGAGCAGCGTCCGCGCGTCGCCGAACAGGAGGCGCGGGCCGAGGCGACGGCTGGGGAGAGCGCGCCGCCGGACGCCGACGCGGAGCCCTCCGAGGACACGGACTCCGGTGACGGGGCCGAGGACGGCTCCGACGGGGACACCGACTGATGGACACGATCGGTACCACCGTCCTCAGCGGATCACTCCTCCTGGCCGCGCCCCTGGCCCTGGCCGCCGGGCTCGTGTCCTTCCTCTCCCCGTGTGTGCTGCCCCTGGTCCCGGGCTACCTGTCCTACGTCACGGGCATGAGCGGCACCGCCGTGCGCGAGCGGCGAGCCGCGCCCGGCGGAGGAACGGCCACGGCCGCCGACGTCGACACCGAGCTGGCCTCGCGCCGCTGGACGATGGTCACGGGCAGCGCCCTGTTCATCGCCGGGTTCACACTGGTGTTCGTGGCGGTCGGCGGGTTCGTCGGCTGGCTGGGTGACGCCTTCCTGGAGTACACCGACGTCATCACCCGGGTTCTGGGCGCGCTCACCGTCGTCCTCGGGCTGGCCTTCATGGGCCTCGTCCCCGGACTCGGCCGCGAGTTCCGGTTCCACCGCCTGCCCCGCGCGGGCCTGGCCGGCGCGCCGCTGCTCGGGGTGCTGTTCGGACTCGGTTGGACGCCGTGCATCGGACCGACGCTGGCCGCGGTGCAGTCGCTGGCCTTCGTCGAGGGCGGCGCGGGGCGCGGCATGCTCCTCTCCCTGCTCTACTGCGTCGGGTTGGGACTACCGTTCATCCTGGCCTCGCTGCTCTACCGCAAGGCGCTGGGCGCGTTCGCCTGGCTCACCCGCCACACCCGGGCGGTCACCGTGATCGGGGGTGTCATGCTCGTTCTGGTCGGCCTGGCGATGGTCACCGGCCTCTGGAACGAGCTGACCACCACCATGCAAGGGTGGACCGCCGGATACCAGACGGTGATCTGATGACCCAGACCGAGACCGGAACCCCACCCGCGGAGTCCGCGGACGAGCCCGCCGCGGCCCAGCCGAAGGGCATCGGCGTCGTCGGATGGCTGCGCTGGACCTGGCGGACCCTGACCTCGATGCGCACCGCGCTGATCCTGCTGTTCCTGCTCGCGGTCGGCGCCATCCCCGGATCGATCCTGCCGCAGAACGTGGTCAGCGTCGACGAGGTCAACACCTACGTCCGGGAGCACCCCGACCTGGCCCCGTGGCTGGACCGGTTCTCCCTGTTCGACGTCTTCTCCTCGCCCTGGTACGCGGCGATCTATCTGCTCCTGTTCGTCTCCCTGGCGGGCTGCGTCCTGCCGCGCGCCGTCGCGCACGCCCGCGCGCTGCGGGCCCGCCCGGTGCGCACCCCGCGCCACCTGGGCCGGATGCCGTACGCGGCGCGGTTCTCGACGGACGCGGACCCGGACACCGTCCTGGAGCAGGCGCGGAAGGTTCTGCGCGGCTACCGTGTCGAACGGTACGGCGACTCCCTCTCCAGCGAGACCGGCTACCTGCGCGAGGCCGGGAACGTGCTGTTCCACCTGGCGCTGCTGGGGCTCCTGCTGGCGTTGGCCGCGGGCGCGTTCTTCGGGTACCGGGGCAACGTGCTCATGGTCGAGGGGACCGGCTTCGCCAACACGCTGCCCTCCTACGACGCCATCTATCCGGGGCACTGGACCGACACCGACGACCTTCAGCCCTTCACGCTCGAACTCGACGACTTCGAGGCGACCTTCATCGAGGAGGGCGGCCTGCGCGGACAGGCCTCCTCCTACGTGGCGGACATGGTCTACCGGGAGTCGCCCGACGCCGGGGAGGGGCGGCACCGGCTGGAGGTCAACCACCCGCTGACCGTCGACGGGGTGCAGATCTACCTGCTCGGCCACGGGTACGCGCCGGAGTTCGTGGTCCGCGACGCGGACGGCGACGTGGTCTTCGACCAGGCGGTGCCGTTCCTGTACCGCGAGACCGCCACCTTCACGTCCGACGGCGTGATCAAGGTCCCCGACACCGGTGGCGAACAGCTGGGCTTCGTCGGCGTCTTCCTGCCGACGGCCGCCGAGACCGACACCGGGGAGCTGGTCTCGACCTTCCCCGGGGCGGAGAACCCGCGGGTGACCCTGGAGGGCTACCAGGGCGACCTGGGGCTGATCGAACCGCAGTCGGTCTACCGGTTGAGCACCGAGGGAATGGAGGAGCTCGGCTCCTCGCCCGTGATGGAGGTCGGTGACACCTGGGAGCTCCCGGACGGGGCCGGGTCCGTCACCTTCTCCGGGGTCAGCGAGTACGTCAGCCTTCAGACCAACCGGGACGGGTCCCGGCCCTTCGCGCTGGGGGCGGCCGCGACGGCGGTCGGCGGGCTGCTCATCACCCTGTTCGTCCGTCCGCGCCGCGTGTGGGTGCGCGCCACGGAGGACGCGGCCGGCCGCACCACCGTCGAGGTGGCCGGGCTCGGCAAGACCGAGGTGGCCGGGGACAACGCCGAGTTCCATGAACTCACCACCAGGCTCGCCGACCGGCTCCGTGACGGGTCCGCCGGGACGATGCCGCCCAACACACCATCCGACCCAGTCGACGAACGGAGTGACCGGTGACGTATGCCGGAGTGTCGAACGAGGCGATGGCGTCAGCCAGCGACACGCTGATCATCGGGATGATCCTCGCGTACGCGGCGGCGCTGTTCCTCTTCGCGATCGAGGCCGCCTACGGGCGCCGCACCAAGTTGAGGGCCGGCCGGCTCATGCCGGTGGCCGCCGGGGCCGGGACGGACTCCGACCAGGCCGACGACGGCATCGAGGTCCAGGTCCGCACACGTGAGGGGGAGGCACGGGCCTCCCAGAGCGTCCTCGGCCGGATCGCCCTCGGGGTGACGACGCTCGGCTTCGTGATGAGCGTCGCCCAGGTGGTCACGCGCGGCCTGGCCGCGCAGCGGTGGCCGTGGGGCAACATGTTCGAGTTCGTCGTCGCCCTGTGCCTGGTCGCCGTGGCCGGACTGCTGTTCGCGTCCTTCCGCTACCAGGCGCGGTTCCTGGGGGCGTTCGTCCTCGTCCCCGTGCTGCTGTTGCTGGGGATCGGTGTGCGGTGGCTGTACGTGGACCCGGGACCGCTCATCCCGGCGCTCCACTCGTACTGGGTGCCGATCCACATCACCGCCCTGATCATCGCGGGTGGTTCGTTCATGGTCTCCGGTGTCGCGGGCATCACCTACCTGGTGTCCGACCGGACCGAGGCGCGGCGGGCGCGTGGCGAGGAGGTCACGGGCGTGGCCGGTCGGCTGCCCAGCCCGGAGCTGCTCGACCGCCTCTCGCACCGGTTCATCCTGTTCGCGTTCCCGCTGTGGACCTTCGGCATCATCGCGGGCGCGATCTGGGCGGACGAGGCGTGGGGCCGTTTCTGGGGATGGGACCCCAAGGAGGTGTGGTCGTTCATCTCGTGGGTGATCTACGCGGCCTACCTGCACGCCCGGGCCACCGGCGGCTGGCGGGGCCGGAAGGCGACCTGGATCAACGTGATCGGCTTCGCGACCGTGATGTTCAACTTCTTCGCGGTGAACTACGTGTTCAGCGGACTGCACTCCTACGCGTGACCGGCCGCCGGGCCCGGCGCCGGAACGACGGTGGGGCCGCACCCCCTCGCGGGTGCGGCCCCACCGTCGTGTGAACCGTGCGGTCGTTCATTCGTCCGGATCGATGCGGCGGTTGAGCCGTCGCAGGAACTCGGGATCGTCGTCGGGCCCGAGCGGATGCGGGCTGTCGGAGGGCTTGGCGAAGTCGGACGGGTCGAGGTCGTCAGCGGCGGACCCGGCCTGAGCCGGAGAGGGCGCGCCACCGTGCGCCGGGGTCGACTGGCGAGGTCGCCCCAGGAAGAGCCACAGAATCGCACCAACGGGCATGAACACCGCGATGACGACCAACCACAGGAACTTCGGTAGGTTACGCACATCCTGGGCTGACGTGGTGAGCGCGTCGCAGAACGCGTACACCCACAGAACGATCGTCGCGAGAGTGATCAGGCCACCGAGCCACACCATGCTTCCAGCCTACTCTTGCTGTCGACTCCTCACAGCTGGACACCGACACGGGATTCGGGAGTCCGTACGGGGGTGCCGCGGACCGTGGAGGTGAGCGTCGCGTCCCCGCCCCTCGGAAGACGGGGGCTCCCTCAGCGCGCGCTCTCGCTCGGTTCGCCGAGCAGGAGCGCGCGTACCTCGGACTCCCGGAAGCGGCGGTGGCCGCCGGGGGTGCGGATGCTGCTGATTCGCCCGGAGGCGGCCCAGCGGGTGACGGTCTTGGGATCAACCCGGAAGAGTGAGGCCACTTCCCCGGGGGTCAACAGGCGTTCGCTTGCTCGTTCCACCTTCACATTCCCCCAATCGTGCCCGCCTCGGACTGCGGGGGCGGCGGGCGTTTGATCCCCTAGTGTGCACGAGTTGGTCCGTTTCCTCCCTAGTTTTCGGAGAAATTGCGTTGTTGGGGGGAGGAGTACGGGATATGTGACCGGAACGTGATGTTCGGCCCTTGCTGTCGGGATTGGAAACATCCCATGACCATCCGGGCCCATGGCTGGACCGTCCCGGCCACCCCTGGAGAGACGACACACGCAGCCCTGGTGCGGGCCTCCTCGTGCACGCCCTTAACCTGGAGGTCAGGGCTTCTGGGGCGTCACCCGATCGGCACACGTGCGGGCGGTACGACCGCCCGGAACGCTCCCGGCCCGTCGGGGGCCGGGCGCAATCGCGCGCTGATGGGTGTTGCGACCAATCTAGTCCAGGTAATCGTCTGTTGTGAGGCTTTTCCATGCGTAGCTGGCTGACCTATACCGCTGCCCGCCTCGGGCTGTTCGCCGCGGCCTTCGGGATCGTCTATCTGTTCGGCGCGCGGTCGTGGATCGCGCTGATGCTCGCATGGCTCATCAGCGGACTCATCTCCTACGTCCTGCTGTCGAAGCTGCGGGACCAGATGTCCGCCGCCACGATCGAGCGCCTGAACAAGCGCCGCGACCCGGGGGTGGGCGAGCGGCTGTCGACCGGCGCCGCGCGGGAGGACGACGCCGAGGCCGACCGGGACTGGGAGCGGACGGACGGTCAGCCGCGCGCGTCGGCCGGGGACGCCTGACCCCGCCTCCCGGCCGTCCACGCGCGGGCGGCCGCCTCAGGCGGGCGGGAACATGCCGAGGCGGGCGCGGTACTCGCCGCCCAGCCGCTCGGTGTCGCTGCCGACATAGAGGCCGTCCGGGGTGGCGTGCAGGGCCTCCACGCCGTGGCCCCGGTCGCGGCCGGGGTTCCAGGCCAAGGCACGGCCGGTCTCAGGGTCGACCGCCGCGATCCCCTCGCGCTCGACCGAACCGGGCCCGGCGTTGTGCGCCCCCTTCTCGTTGTCCATCCAGCGCTGGTGTCCGCCGACGTAGACCGCCGCGTCCGTGACCTCCACCGAGTAGACCGCGTCGCCTCCGGTCTTGTTGAACCAGGTGGGAGTGGCGTCCGGAGTGTCGGTGACCTCGAAGCGGACGGCGGCCTTGCACAGTCCGGGCTTGATCCTGGGGCCGCCGGCGGTCACGACGGCGAAGTAGGCGCCGTCGGGGGAGAAGGACATCTGCCGCATGTACGTGTGCATGAGGGAGTAGTCGCAGTCGGGTTCGAAGGCCGAGGTGGACCACGGGGTCAGGGCGCCGCTCGCGGTGTCGATCATGGCGATCTGGTGGCGCTCCTCGCCGTCGACCCTCGTGAAGGTGCCGTTGATGAGGAGTCGCCCGCCATCGGGGCTCAGCGCGAGTTCCTGGAGGCGGGACCCGCCGCGCCGGGGGTGGGAGATCCGAGGGGCGAAGCCGGGGTCGACCGTTCCGGTGCGGGCGTCGATCCGGGCCAGACCGAGGCGCTCCGTGTCGTTCAGGCCGCCGAAGGCGCCGCCGACGTAGACGTCCGTTCCGTCCGTGGCGAGGCGGTTGACCTCACCGTTGTCGAGCCGGGCGGTGAACGCGGGAACGGTGCTGCCGTCGTCGAGCGATATCCGGGCCAGCCCCCGCCTCCACTGACCGTTGACGGAACGGAATTCCCCACCGATGATCACGGAGTCGTCGGGGCCTTCGACCACCGAGTTGACGGTCCCGCCCACGTCGGGGGCGAAGGACTCGATGACCTGGCCGGTGCCGTGCTCGAAGGCGAACAGGTTGCGCACGTCATGGGTGTCGCCGCGATCGTTGTCGGCGACGCGGTTGAAGTCCCCGGCCACCACGACGACGTCGCCGATGCGCAGGATCTCCTTGACGCGCCCGTCCAGGACGTGCGGGGTCCAGGGGACGGGCCGCTCGCCGACGACCCCCTCGGTCGTCGCCGAGGCGGCCGGTGTCGACAGGGCGGCCCCGGCGGGGAACATGAGCAGCGCGCTCATCGCCAGCGCGGTGAATCGGGTGGGCTTCACGGAGGACTCTCCTCGGTCGTGGGCGGCGGCCGGGGCCGGTGTGCCACGGAAATGGGCGCAGCCACATTGTGGCAAAGAGTAGTTCCCAAATCACACATGGTGACATTCGTAGTGTCACATGTGCCCGAGTTCCTTCGGATACGGGCGGGAATCCGACGCGGGCGTTCAGCCGCGACGGGAGAAGGCCCCGGCGCGGAAGTTGCGTGGCGGGGCCGCGTCCGCGTCCGGGCTCGGTTCGCTTCGCTGTGCGGCCGTGATCGCCTGGCCCAGGCGGTTGAGGGACGATTCCAGGGTGACCAGGTCCGCCTTGACGCGCCGGTGCATCGACGCGGAGGCGCGGACGAGCCGTGGGTGGACGCCGGGCCGGACCTGCGGTTCCCCAGCGGCTTCCGGGATCGCGCGTTCGGCGGCGGTCCCCTGCTCGGACTCGGGGAGCATGGCCTGCTCCTCGCCTGGTTCCACAACGTCGAACTTCACGTCCGCCCCGTCTCCTTTCCGCGCGGTGGGGTCTTGCCCCCACACGTCAGACGACCCCCGCGCGCGTTCGGTTCACCGTTGTCCGCGGGGTCCTCCCCCGGCGGCGGACGTCCCGGACCTCACCTCGTGTGACGTCTGACGCCGGCCGCGCGGGGAGGGCTCCAGAACGACGGGGATCGCGACGGCGGCTCTCGCGCGGGGTAGGCGGGGACAGCGGTGACGGGGGCGGTGCGCCCCCGGAACGCGACGCGTGGGAGCGGATCCGGGGGAGGGGCCCGGTGGCCGGGGCGGCCCCCTTAGGCTGGTCCCATGACCCGCGCCAAGCTCGACAAGAAGCCCCAGGACGTCGCGGCGATGTTCGACGGCATCGCCTCCAGGTACGACCTCGTCAACGACGTCATCTCCCTCGGCCAGGACCGCGTCTGGCGGCGCGCCGTGGTGAACGCGGTGGACGCCCACAGCGGCGAACTGGTCCTGGACCTGGCCGCGGGCACCGGCACCTCCTCGGAGTCCTTCGTGCGCAAGGGCGCGCGGGTCATCGCCTGCGACTTCTCCCTGGGGATGCTGCGCGCGGGGGTCGAGCGGCGCGGCGGCGCCTCGCGCGGCGGGGTCACGTTCGTGGCGGGCGACGCTCTGCGGCTGCCGTTCGCCGACGAGACCTTCGACGCGGTGACCATCTCCTTCGGGCTGCGCAACGTCAACGACGTCGACCAGGCCCTGCGCGAGCTCCTGCGGGTGACCAAGGTCGGCGGGCGGCTGGTGATCTGCGAGTTCAGCCACATTCCGGTCGAGGCGGTGGACCGGATCTACTCCACCTACCTCATGGGGGCGCTGCCGAGGATCGCCGGTGCCGTGTCCGGCCGCAGCGAGGCCTACGACTACCTGTCGGAGTCGATCATGGCGTGGCCGACCCAGCCCGACCTGGCGCGCACCCTACAGGACGCGGGATGGTCCCGGGTCGCGTGGCGCAACCTGACCCTCGGCACGGTCGCCCTGCACCGGGGCTTCCGGGAGAAGTAAAATCAGACATTAGTAACTCTTGACCACATAGGTCACACATAACTCAATAACTGGCAAACCCTGAGGAACTTCCTGTTCTTCAGGGTTTTTCGTGTTGCTGGATGGGTTCGTGTGATGCCGGAAACCGCACCTGAGCTGCGTGTCTGTCAGAGAGTGGCGGTTTTCTGGGGTTGGTGTCACTGTCTGTTGCTGTATGTCCCCTTTATTGCCAGAGGGTTCCGAATACCCCCTCAGGGCTCGCCTATGGACCCTCGGAGGGTCTAGACTGCGGAAAAGTGTCCTTGTGAAGCACTTCACAAGGGCGCGAGGTGTATCCCACAAGCCACAAACCGGACATCCCGGCAGGCAGGGCCACCTCACAACAGACCCCGTGAGCGGGTCGGACCCCGCACAGGCCCGCCACGGTGCACCGCGCGAGTAGTCGAGGACCCACCGTGAGCGAGACAGCCACCTCCTCCCCCAGACGCCGGGAGCGGATCGAGTACGACGCCGACGTGATCATCGTCGGCGCCGGACCCTCGGGCTCCACCACCGCGTACTACCTGGCTCAGGCCGGACTGGACGTCCTCCTGCTGGAGAAGACCTCCTTCCCCCGCGAGAAGGTCTGCGGTGACGGGCTCACACCCCGCGCGGTCAAGCAGCTCACCGCCATGGGGATCACCTTCGAGGACGAGGGCTGGGTCAGGAACCACGGCCTGCGCATCATCGGCGCCGGGGTCCGCCTCGACCTCCCCTGGCCGGACCTCGCCGCCTACCCGGGTTTCGGACTCGTCCGCACCCGCTTCGACTTCGACCAGATCCTGGTCAACCGCGCGGTCGCCGCCGGGGCCAAGCTTCTGGAGCGCACCACCGTCACCGGCCCGCTCATGGACGAGCGCAGCAACCGCATCGTGGGAGTGCACGCCAAGGACGCCGACCGCGAACCCGTCACGTTCCGGGCCCCGCTCGTCGTCGCCGCCGACGGCAACTCCTCCCGCCTGTCCGTGGCCATGGGCATCCGCAAACGCGACGACCGCCCCATGGGCGTGGCCGTGCGCACCTACTTCGAGAGCCCCCGCCACGACGACGACTACCTCGAGTCCTGGCTGGAGCTGTGGGACCGCACCGGTGACCGCGACGTCCTCCTGCCCGGCTACGGCTGGGTCTTCGGCGTCGGCGACGGCACCTGCAACGTCGGCCTCGGCATCCTCAACTCCACGTCCTCCTTCCAGGACGTGGACTACCGCAGGCTCCTGCGCCGGTGGACCGACAGCATGCCTGAGGGCTGGGGCTTCACGGAGGACAACCAGAAGGGCGCCGTCCGCGGCGCCGCGCTCCCGATGGGCTTCAACCGCGTGCCCCACTACTCCCGCGGCCTCATGCTCGTCGGTGACGCGGGCGGCATGGTCAACCCCTTCAACGGCGAGGGCATCGCCTACGCCATGGAGGCCGGAAGCATCGCCGCCGACGTGATCACGCAGGCGCACGGGCGCCCCACGCAGCAGACCCGCGAACGGGCCCTCCTGCGCTACCCCCAGGTGCTCGCCGACACCTACGGCGGTTACTACACGCTCGGGCGCTACTTCGTGAGGATGCTCGGCCAGCCCGAGTTCATGAAGTACGCGACCCGCTACGGCCTGCGTCAGCGCACTCTCATGAAGTTCGCGCTGAAGATGCTCGCCAATCTCACCGAACCCACCCAGGGGGACGCCATGGACCGGGTCATCAACGGTCTGTCGCGCATCGCGCCCGCCGCGTAGGGCCGGGACCGGAAGCCACACACAAGCCAGCCCCCCGTCCGCGCGCGGGGGGAATCCCGGGACGAAGGATGGGCCCCCGCTAGTGAAAGCAATCACAAGCATGTTCCACGACCTCCCCGACCAGCCAGAAGGAGGGTGACCGATGGAGCTCTACACACCGATCTTCGTGCTCGGCGGGATCGGCGCCGCGTTCGTCGTGGTGTCGATGGTGGCGGGGGCGGTCATGGGCCCCAAACGCTACAACCGGGCCAAGATGCAGGCCTACGAGTGCGGTATCGAACCCACCCCCCAGCCCGCCGGGGGCGGACGCTTCACCGTCAAGTACTACATGACGGCCATGATGTTCATCGTCTTCGACATCGAGATCATCTTCCTCATCCCCTGGGCCGTGCACTTCGACGCCCTGGGCTGGTTCGGACTGGTCGCGATCGTCCTCTTCCTGGTGAACGTCTCCATCGCCTACGCCTACGAGTGGCGTCGCGGAGGCCTCGAATGGGACTGATTCCGACGACGGCCCGCCCGTCCCGCACCCGGCCAACCCACGGTCCCGAGGAGGTCCGTCACTGATGGGACTCGAGGAGAAACTGCCGAGCGGCATCGCGCTCACCACGGTCGAACAGGTCGTCGGCCTGGCCCGCAAGAGCTCGATGTGGCCCGCGACGTTCGGACTCGCCTGCTGCGCCATCGAGATGATGTCCGTCGGCGGTCCCCACTACGACCTCGCCCGTTTCGGCATGGAGAAGTTCGGCGCCACGCCCCGCCAGGCCGACCTCATGATCGTCGCCGGCCGGGTCAGCCAGAAGATGGCGCCCGTCCTGCGTCAGATCTACGACCAGATGCCCGAGCCCAAGTGGGTCATCGCGATGGGCGTGTGCGCCTCCAGCGGCGGCATGTTCAACAACTACGCGATCGTCCAGGGCGTGGACCACATCGTCCCGGTCGACATCTACCTGCCGGGCTGCCCGCCCCGGCCGGAGATGCTCCTGGACGCCGTGCTCAAGCTGCACGACAAGGTGCAGAACACCAAGCTCGGCGCCCACCGGGAGCAGGAGATCACCGAGACCGAGGAGCGGATGCTGCGCCGTTCGCTGCCGCTGGTGAGCAAGGACTGAGGATGAGCACCGAGAACGAGGCCAACCACAACGGTGACGGCGCGGAGGCCGCGGAGAACCTCCCCGACCGCCGGGGCAGCGAGCGCCTGGCCGCGCCCGTCGTCCGCACCGGCATGTTCGGCGCCACCACCACCGGGGACACCTCCGGCTACGGCGGCCTGCGGGTGCGGGGGAGCGCTCCCGCCGCCAGCTCCCGGCCGTTCACCGACCCGGAGGATGCGCGCACCGCCGACTTCGACCGGGTCGCCGACGACCTGGAGGCCGCCCTGGGCGAGGGGGCGGGGGCCGTGGAGCGGATCGTCGTCGACCGCGGGGAGATCACCTTCCACGTGCGCCGCGACGCCCTGGTCGAGGTCGTCCGGGCCCTGCGCGACGACCCCGCGCTGCGCTACGAGCTCTGCACCGGGGTGTCCGGTGTGCACTTCCCCGAGGACACGGACCGGGAGCTGCACGCCGTCTACCACCTCCGGTCGATCACCCACAACAGCCAGATCCGTGTCGAGACCACCTGCCCCGACGCCGATCCCCACGTCCCCTCGATCGTGTCGGTCTACCCGACCAACGACTGGCACGAGCGCGAGGCCTGGGACTTCTTCGGGATCGTCTTCGACGGGCACCCCGCGCTCACCCGGATCCAGATGCCCGACGACTGGCACGGCCACCCCCAGCGCAAGGACTACCCGCTGGGCGGCGTCCCGGTCGAGTACCGGGGCGCCACCGTGCCCCCGCCGGACGAACGGAGGGCCTACAAGTGAGCCCGCGGACCACCACACCACGGTTCGGCCAGAAGGGAGGCCCGGCGTGACCGTCACCGAGGACTACATCGACGCCTCCGGCGGGGACTGGGACGAGGTCATCGAGAGGGCGCAGGCCACGAGCGCCGAACGCCTCGTCGTCAACATGGGGCCCCAGCATCCCTCCACACACGGCGTCCTCCGCCTGATCCTCACCCTCGACGGTGAGACCTGCACCGAGGCACGCGTCGGTATCGGCTACCTGCACACCGGTATCGAGAAGAACATGGAATACCGGACGTGGACCCAGGGGACCACGTTCGTGACCCGCATGGACTACCTGACGCCGCTGTTCAACGAGACGGCGTACTGCCTGGCCGTCGAACGGCTGCTCGACGTCACCGACCGGATCCCCGAGCGGGCCGAGGTCATCCGCGTCCTGGTCATGGAGCTCAACCGGATCGCGTCGCACTTCGTCGCGATGGCCACGTTCGGCATGGAGCTCGGCGCGACCACGGTCATGACCAACGGCTTCCGCGAGCGCGAGATGGTCCTGGACATCCTGGAGCTCATCACGGGTCTGCGGATGAACCACGCCTACGTGCGCCCCGGCGGTGTGGCCCAGGACCTGCCGCCCGGCGCGGTCGGCAAGATCCGCGAGCTCCTCAAGGAGATGCCCAAGCGCATCCAGACCATGCGCAAGCTCCTCGACGAGAATCCCGTCTACCTCGCCCGCACGAGGGACGTGGCCTACCTCAACCTCCCCGGCTGCATGGCGCTGGGCGTCACCGGACCGCTGCTGCGCGCCTCCGGACTGGCCTGGGACCTGCGCAAGGCCAAGCCCTACTGCGGTTACGAGAACTACGAGTTCGACGTCCCCGTCTCCGACGGCGGCGACGTCTACGCGCGCTACCGCGTCCGCATGGCCGAGATGACCGAGAGCCTCAAGATCATCGAGCAGTGCCTGGACAAGCTCCAGCCCGGTCCGGTGATGATCGAGGACGCCAAGATCGGCTGGCCCGCCAAGCTGGCGCTCGGCCCGGACGGGATGGGCAACTCGCCCGACCACATCGCGCACATCATGAGCGGCTCCATGGAGGCGCTCATCCACCACTTCAAGCTGGTCACCGAGGGCTTCCGGGTGCCCGCGGGCCAGGCGTACGCGGCCGTCGAGAGCGCCAAGGGCGAACTCGGGTGCCACGCGGTCAGCGACGGGGGCACCCGCCCCTACCGCGTGCACTTTCGCGACCCCTCGTTCACGCACCTCCAGGCCGTCGCCGCCATGTGCGAGGGCGGCACGGTGGCGGACGTCATCGCGGCCGTGGCCAGTATCGACCCGGTGATGGGAGGCGTGGACCGGTGACCGAGCACAGCACACCCGACGCCGGGGGCACCGCTCCCGACCGGTTCCCCGACGAGGTCGTCGCGCGACTGGAACAGGACGCCAAGGAGCTGATCAGCCGCTACCCGAAGGAGCGGTCCGCGCTCCTGCCGCTGCTGCACCTGGTGCAGGCCGAGGAGGGCCACGTCAGCCGGGCCGGGATGCGCTTCTGCGCCGACCAGCTCGGCATCACGCTGGCCGAGGTCAACGCGGTGGCCACCTTCTACACGATGTACCGCCGCCGGCCCGGCGGCGACTACCAGGTGGGTGTGTGCACCAACACCCTGTGCGCGGTGATGGGCGGGGACGAGATCTTCGCGACCCTCAAGGAGCACCTGGGCGTGGGCAACGCCGAGACCACCGAGGACGGCCGGGTCACGCTGGAGCACGTCGAGTGCAACGCGGCCTGCGACTTCGCGCCGGTCGTGATGGTCAACTGGGAGTTCTTCGACAACCAGACGCCCGAGAGCGCCACACAGCTGGTCGACGACCTGCGGCTGGGCAAGGACGTCGCGCCCACACGCGGCCCGTCGAGCCTGTGCACCTGGAAGCAGGCCTCACGCGTGCTGGCCGGGTTCGACGACGGCCGCGGAGGCGAGGGCGTCCAGGCGGCGGCCCCGTCCCTGGCCGGGCTGAAACTCGCCCGGCAGCGGGGATGGACGGCTCCCGACCCGGCGAACCTCCCCGCCCCGAACCAGGGTGAGGAGGAAGCCAAGTGACCACCCTGACCCCGATCCTGTCCGAGCACTGGGACCGACCGGACTCCTTCACCCTCGACGGTTACCGGGCCACCGGCGGTTACGCGGCCCTGCGCAAGGCGCTGGCCATGGAGCCCGACGCCATCGTCGACGCGGTCAAGCAGTCCGGGCTGCGCGGGCGCGGCGGCGCCGGGTTCCCCACCGGTATGAAGTGGGGCTTCCTCCCGCCGGACAACCCCAACCCGCGCTACCTGGTCGTCAACGCCGACGAGTCCGAGCCGGGCACCTGCAAGGACATCCCGCTGATGCTCGCCAACCCGCACGCGTTGGTCGAGGGCGTCGCGATCGCCTCCTACGCGATCAAATCCAGCCAGGCCTTCATCTACGTGCGCGGCGAGGTCGTCCACGTCATCCGACGCCTGCGCCGGGCCGTCGCCGAGGCCTACGACGCCGGACTGCTCGGCACGAACATCCTGGGCACCGGCTTCGACCTCGACGTGGTCGTCCACGCGGGCGCGGGCGCCTACATCTGCGGTGAGGAGACGGCGCTGCTCGACTCCCTGGAGGGCTACCGGGGCCAGCCCCGGCTCAAGCCGCCCTTCCCCGCCGTCGCCGGGCTCTACGCCTCGCCGACCGTGGTGAACAACGTCGAGTCCATCGCCAGCGTTCCGAGCATCGTCGCCAACGGCGCCGAGTGGTTCACCTCCATGGGCACGGAGAAGTCCGCCGGGTTCGGCTTCTTCTCCCTGTCCGGGCACGTGAGCAACCCCGGACAGTACGAGGCGCCGCTCGGGATCACCCTGCGCGAACTCCTCGACATGGCGGGCGGCGTCCGTCCCGGGCACCGGCTCAAGTTCTGGACGCCCGGCGGCTCGTCCACGCCGATCTTCACCGACGAGCACCTCGACACACCGCTCGACTTCGAGTCGGTGGGCGCCGCCGGGTCCATGCTCGGCACCCGCGCCCTCCAGATCTTCGACGAGACCACGTGCGTCGTCCGCGCGGTCGGCCGGTGGATCGCCTTCTACGCCCACGAGTCCTGCGGCAAGTGCACGCCCTGCCGGGAGGGCAACTTCTGGATGGTCCAGGTGCTGGACCGGCTGGAGAACGGCCAGGGTACCGAGGAGGACCTCGACAAGCTCCTCGACATCTGCGACAACCTGCTCGGCCGGTCCTTCTGCGCCCTCGGCGACGGCGCCACCAGCCCGGTCACCTCCTCCATCAAGTACTTCCGCCAGGAGTACATCGACCACGTGGAGAAGGGCGGCTGCCCCTTCGACCACTCCAGGGCCACCCTCTGGGGGGACCGGCCGACCTCGACCACCACGGAACGGGGAGGGAACCAGTGACCGTCACGTCCAACTCCTCCGGCGGGGCGGCGCCCGCACCGCCCCCGGAGGACCTGATCACCGTCACCATCGACGGGTTCCGGATCCAGGTGCCCAAGGGCACGCTGGTCATCCGCGCCGCGGAGCTGCTCGGGATCCAGATCCCCCGGTTCTGCGACCACCCGCTGCTCGACCCGGTCGGCGCCTGCCGCCAGTGCCTGGTGGAGATCCCCGACATGGGCAACGGTCGGGGGATGCCCAAGCCGCAGGCCTCCTGCACCATCACCGTCATGGACGGCATGGTGGTCAACACCCAGCTGACCTCCGAGGTGGCGGAGAAGGCCCAGCGCGGGATCATGGAGTTCCTCCTGATCAACCACCCGCTGGACTGCCCGGTCTGCGACAAGGGCGGCGAGTGCCCCCTCCAGAACCAGGCCATGTCCAACGGGCGCGGGGAGACGCGCTTCGTCGACGTCAAGCGCACCTTCCCCAAGCCGATCGCGCTGTCCAGCCAGGTGCTGCTCGACCGGGAGCGCTGCATCCAGTGCGCCCGCTGCACCCGCTTCGCCGCCCAGATCGCCGGGGACCCGCTCATCGAGCTCATGGAGCGCGGCGCGCAGGAGCAGGTCGGCATCGCCGAGGGAGAGGCGTTCGACTCCTACTTCTCCGGCAACACCGTGCAGATCTGCCCGGTCGGCGCGCTCACCGGCGCCGCCTACCGGTTCCGGTCCCGCCCCTTCGACCTGGTGTCCACGCCCAGCGTGTGCGAGCACTGCGCGGGCGGCTGCGCCCAGCGCACCGACCACCGGCGCGGCAAGGTCACCCGACGCCTGGCCGGGGACGACCCGCAGGTCAACGAGGAGTGGAACTGCGACAAGGGCCGGTGGGCGTTCACCTACGCCACCCGGGCCGACCGCCTCACCCGCCCCCTCGTCCGCGACGAGGAGTCCCGCGCACTGGAGTTCGCCTCCTGGCCCGAAGCGGTCGACATCGCCGCCCGGGGCCTGGCCGCCGCGCGCGGCCGGGTCGGCGTCCTGACCGGCGGGCGGCTCACCTACGAGGACGCCTACGCCTACGCCAAGTTCGCCCGGGTCGCCCTGGGCACCAACGACGTCGACGCCCGGGCCCGCGCCCACTCCGACGAGGAGGCCGACTTCCTGGCCGCCCACGTCGCGGGCGCCCCGATCGGGGTCGACTTCACCGCCCTGGAGAAGGCCCCCGCCGTGCTCCTGGCCGGGATCGAGCCCGAGGACGAGTCCCCGAGCATGTTCCTCCGGCTGCGCAAGGGCGCCCGGAAGAACAAGGTCGCGGTCTTCTCCGTCGCCCCGCACGCCAGTCTCGGCCTGACCAAGACCGGCGGGCGGCTCGTCCGCGCGGTCCCCGGCGACGAGGGGCGCGTGCTCAACGCCCTGGAGACCGAGGACTCCGACGCCGCGACCGCCCTGCGCCAGGAGGGCGCGGTGATCGTCGCCGGTGAGCGGCTCGCCGCCGTCCCCGGCGCCCTGACCGCCGCCGCCGACCTGGCCGGGCGGACCGGGGCCCGTCTGGTGTGGGTGCCCCGCCGTGCGGGCGAGCGCGGCGCGGTCGACGCCGGAGCCCTGCCGGGCCTGCTGCCCGGGGGACGCCCGGTCACCGACCCGGCCGCCCGAGCCGAGGTGGCCCGGGCCTGGAACGTGGGCTCCCTGCCGGAGACCCCGGGCCGCGACACCGCCCGGATCATCGAGGCGGCCGCGGCCGGAGAGCTCGACGCCCTGCTCATCGCCGGGGTGGAGCTCGACGACCTGCCCGACCCCGACGCCGCCCGCGCCGCACTGGCCCGGGTGCCGTTCGTCGTCAGTCTCGAGCTTCGGGCCAGCGACGTCACCGACCGCGCCGACGTGGTGCTTCCCGTGGCCGCCGTCGCGGAGAAGTCCGGCACCTTCGTCAACTGGGAGGGCCGCCACCGGCCCTTCGGCGACGCGCTCAAGGTGCCCGGAGCCCTCTCCGACCTGCGGGTGCTCGCGGCGATCGCCGACGGCATGGACGTCCACCTCGGCCTGCCCGACGCCGCGACCGCCTACCGCGAGCTGCTCGAACTCGGCCTGTGGAGCGGCGAGCGCTCCGACGGCCCGTCGGTCCGCCCCGTACCGCCTCCCGAACCAGGGGCGGGGCAGGCGGTCCTGTCGACCTGGCGCCAGCTTCTCGGCACCGGCCGGATGGAGGACGGCGAGCCGTTCCTCGCCGGGACCGCCCGGGCGCCCCGCGCCTACCTGTCCAAGGCCACGGCCGACGAGGTCGGCGTCCCCGACGGCGGAGCGCTCCGCGTCACGGGAACCCGCGGCTCCGTGACCGTTCCCGCGATCGTCACCGACATCGCCGACCGGGTCGTCTGGCTGCCCGCCAACGCCCACGGCTGCGACGTCCCGCGTGATCTCGCGGGTGGCGCGGGCGAGACGGTCATCCTGGCCACCGCCAACGACTCCGGGAGGAACCAGTGACCTCCGCCGCCCTCGACCCGCGCGCGGTCCAGCTGGCCTCGGAGGCCAGTCTGGACGCGTTCGGCCAGGACCCCTGGTGGATCACCACGATCAAGGCCCTGGCGATCTTCGTCTTCCTCATGCTGTGCGTGCTGATGATGATCATGGCCGACCGCAAGGTCATGGGTCGGATGCAGCAGCGCCACGGCCCCAACCGGATGGGGCCCTTCGGGCTGCTCCAGTCCCTGTTCGACGGGATCAAGCTCTCCCTCAAGGAGGACCTGATCCCGCGCGGGGTGGACCGGTTCGTCTACATCGCCGCGCCGATGATCGCGGCCGTGCCCGCCTTCATCGCCTTCTCCGTCATCCCGATCGGTCCCGAGGTGAACCTGTTCGGCGTCCTCACGCCGCTCCAGCTCACCGACCTGCCGATCGCCGCCCTGGTGGTCCTGGCCACCGCGGCCCTGGGCGTGTACGGGTTCGTGCTCGGCGGCTGGGCCTCGCAGTCCCCCTACGCCCTGCTCGGTGGTCTGCGGGCGTCGGCGCAGGTGATCAGCTATGAGATCGCCATGGGCATGTCCTTCGTGGCGGTCTTCATCATGTCCGGGACGCTCACCACGTCCGGGATCGTCGAGTCCCAACGCGGCCTGTGGTTCGCGGTGCTGCTCCTGCCGTCGTTCCTGGTCTACCTGGTGACGATGGTCGGCGAGACCAACCGCCTCCCGTTCGACCTCGCCGAGGGCGAGGGCGAGATCGTCGGCGGCTTCATGACCGAGTACGGGTCCATGAAGTTCACGATGTTCTTCCTCGCCGAGTACGTGAACATGTGCACGGTCGCGGCGGTGTCCGTGACGCTCTTCCTCGGCGGCTGGCTCGCCCCGCCCGGGGTCGAGGCCGTCCTGCCCGGCGCCAACGAGGGCTGGTGGCCCGCCCTGTGGTGGCTGCTCAAGTTCGTGTGCGTGATGTTCCTGTTCATCTGGGCGCGCGGCAGCCTGCCCCGGGTCCGCTACGACCAGCTGATGAAGTTCGGCTGGAAGGTGCTCATCCCGGTCCAGCTCGTGTGGATCACCGCGGTCGCCGTCGTGCGGATGCTCGTCCTCGAGGGCGCCTCCCCGGTGGTCGTCGGCGTCGTCGTGGCGGCGTTCACCGCGGCCACGCTCGCCGCCTTCTGGGCCTGGGTGCGCTACGCGCGCCGGGAGCGCGCGATCGCGGCCCGGGAGCGGGCGGAGAACGCGCGCCGTTCCCACGAGGACCCGTCCTTCGGCGGGTTCCCGGTTCCCCCGAGCACCGCCGCGCACTACGGCACCAGCGTGCTCGCCGAACCCCCGCGGACGGCCACGGCCGCCGCCGGACGCAACGACAAGCGTGAGGAGGTCAGCGGTGCTTGAGTGGCTCAACCCGGTCAAGGGTTTCGGCGTCACCTTCCACACCATGTTCACCAAGGTGCCGACGGTCGAGTACCCGGAGGTCAAGCGCCCCACGGCGCCACGCTTCCACGGTCGGCACCAGCTGAACAGGTGGGCCGACGGCCTGGAGAAGTGCATCGGGTGCGAACTGTGCGCCTGGGCCTGCCCGGCCGACGCCATCTACGTGGAGGCCGGTGACAACAGCGAGGACGAGCGGTACTCGCCCGGTGAGCGGTACGGGCGCGTCTACCAGATCAACTACCTGCGCTGCATCCTGTGCGGGCTGTGCGTGGAGGCCTGCCCGACCCGCGCGCTGACCATGACCAACGAGTACGAGCTGGCCGACGACAGCAGGCAGAGCCTGATCTGGACGAAGGAACAGCTGCTCGCCCCGCTGAAGGAGGGCATGGAGGCCCCGCCGCACCCGATGCGGCTCGGCGAGACCGAGGAGGACTACTACGCGACCGGTCGCGGCCAGCACGGGTCGCAGGAGACGACGGAGGCGGTACGTTGACCCCCGCCACCGTCGCCGCCTCGTCGGCTCCCGCGCTCGCGGCCCCCATCGGCGGCGGGGAGGCCGGCGCCTTCTGGGTCCTGGGCACCCTGGTCGTCCTGGGCGCCCTGGGCGTGGTCTTCTCCCGCAAGGCCGTCCACTCGGCCATGTCGATGGCCCTGGCCATGGTCGGCCTGGCCGTCTTCTACGGCATCAACGAGGCGCCGTTCCTCATGGTCGTCCAGATCGTCGTCTACACCGGCGCGGTCCTGATGCTGTTCCTGTTCGTGCTCATGCTCATCGGCGTCAGCTCGGCCGACTCGCTCACCGAGACGCTCGGCGGACAGCGGGTCCTGACCGCCGTCGTCGCGCTGTGCTTCGTCGGTGCCCTGGCCACCGGGATCACCCGCATCGTCGTGGGCGACCCGGTCGGCATCGCCGGGGGAGCGGCCGTCGCCGGGGGCAGCATCCCGTGGATCGCCAATGAGCTGCTGCTGCGCTACGTGGTCGCCTTCGAGGCCACCGGGGCGCTGCTCATCACCGCGGTTCTGGGCGCACTGGTCCTGGCGCACACCGCCCGGACGAAGAAGCGCCGCACCCAGCGGGAGATCTCCGAGGACCGGATCCGCGGCGACCACCCCACGCCGCTGCCCGGCCCCGGGACCTACGCCCGGCACAACGCGATCGACATGCCCGCGCTGCTGCCGGACGGCACGGTCTCCCAGCTCTCCCTCAACCCCGTCCTCGCCGCGCGCGACCCGGAGCTCCAGTCGGGCGTGCCGAGCGACGTCCGGGCGGGGCGTCCGCCGCTCCCGGGAGGGGCGTCGGACTCGGCCCACTCCAAGGAGGGTGAGCCGACGGAGAACCGCGCCAACGGTTCCGCGCCCGCCTCCGGCGGCTCGGCCGGTCCCGAGGACGAGGCGGACGGCGACCACAACGGCAACGGGCAGGAGGTCGAGTCCTCGTGGACCCGATGAACTACATCGTCCTGGCGGCGCTGATCTTCACCATCGGCGCCGTCGGAGTGCTCGTCAGGCGCAACGCGATCATCGTCTTCATGTGCGTGGAGCTCATGCTCAACGCCTGCAACCTGGCGTTCGTCGCGTTCGCCCGGATGCACGGGGACATCGAAGGGCAGGTCATCGCCTTCTTCGTGATGGTCGTCGCCGCCGCCGAGGTGGTCGTCGGACTGGCGATCATCATGCAGATCTTCCGAACCCGCAGGTCGGCGTCGCTCGATGACGCCAACCTGCTCAAGCACTAGAAGGCGACGTGGCAGTGACATCTCACGCATACCTCGCCGCCGAACCCGCGGTGGCGGCCGCCGCCGACAGCTCGGTGCTGTCGTACGCCTGGCTGCTGATCGCCCTGCCCCTGGCGGGTGCGGCGATCCTCCTGCTGGGCGGGCGGCGCACCAACGCCTGGGGGCACTGGCTGGCCGTGGCCCTGCCGGTGGCGTCCTTCGCCTGGGCGGTCCTCATCCTGTTCGACCTGCTCGGCCGGGCCGCCGACGCCCGGGCCGTCTCGGTCCCGGTGTACGAGTGGTTCGCCACGGGTGGCGTCTCCGCGCGGGTCAACCTGCTGGTCGACCCCCTGTCGATCACATTCGTCCTACTGATCACGTTCGTCGGCTCGCTGATCCACATCTACTCGGTCGGCTACATGGCCGAGGATCCCGACCGGCGGCGGTTCTTCGCCTACCTCAACCTGTTCGTGTCCGCCATGCTCGTGCTGGTGCTCGCGGACAACTTCGTGCTGCTCTTCCTCGGCTGGGAGGGCGTGGGCCTGGCGTCCTACCTGCTCATCGGGTTCTGGCAGTACAAGCCGAGCGCGGCCACCGCGGCCAAGAAGGCGTTCCTGATCAACCGGGTCGGCGACATCGGCCTGCTCGTGGCGATCATGATCATGTACACCACCCTGGGCGCGGTCGGCTTCAGCGACGTGTTCGCCCAGGTGCCCGGGGTGAGCGACGGTCTGCTGCTCGCGATCGGCCTCCTGCTGCTGCTGGGCGCGTGCGGCAAGTCCGCGCAGCTTCCGCTCCAGGCGTGGCTGCTCGACGCGATGGAGGGCCCGACCCCGGTGTCGGCGCTCATCCACGCGGCGACCATGGTCACCGCCGGTGTGTACCTGGTGGTGCGCGCCGGTCCGATCTTCGAGGGCGCGCCCGTCGCCCAGACCGCCGTCGCGGTGGTCGGCGCCGCGACGATGATCGCGGGCGGGATCATCGCCTCGGCCAAGGACGACATCAAGAAGTCCCTGGCCGGGTCGACGATGAGCCAGATCGGGATGATGGTCCTGGCCGCGGGGCTCGGCCCGGTCGGCTACGTGGCCGCCATCGCCCACCTGGTCACGCACGGCTTCTTCAAGGCCGGGCTGTTCCTGGGCGCCGGGTCGGTCATGCACGCCATGAACGACGGCGTGGACATGCGCCGGTACGGCGGCCTCGCCAGGCTCATGCCGGTCACCTTCGCCACGTTCGGCCTGGGCTACCTCGCCATCATCGGCGTCCCGTTCCTGTCCGGCTGGTGGACCAAGGAGAGCATCATCTCCGCCGCCTTCGACCTGGGCGGGACGGAGGGCATGGTGCTCGGCACGGCGGTCATCGTCGGCGCCGGCCTCACCGCCTTCTACATGTCGCGGATGGTCTTCATGACCTTCCTCGGAGAGAAGAGGTGGGACGAGGGTGTGCACCCGCACGAGTCCCCGGGCGTGATGACCGCGCCGATGGTCGTGCTGGCGATCGGTTCCACCGCGCTGGGCGCGTTCCTGATGTTCGGCGACCGGTTCGCGGGCTTCCTCGCCCCGGCCGTGGCCGCCGAGCCGCACCACTTCGACGTGGCGCACGCCTTCACCTCGCCCTACGGTCTGGCGGCCCTGGGCGTCCTGGTGCTCGGCGTGGCGGCGGCCTGGGCGGTGTACCTGCGCACACCGGTCGCGCGGACCGCTCCCGCCGGGAACTTCGTCACCGTCGCGGCCAGCAAGGAGCTGTACGGCAACGAGATCAACGAGGGGCTGTTCATGAGGCCCGGACAGGTCCTCACCAAGGCCATGGTCGTGGTCGAGGACAAGGTCATCGACGCGGCGGTGGACGGGCTCGGCATGGGCGTGCGCGACTCCTCCAGGGAGCTGGGCCGGTCCCAGACCGGGTTCGCCCGCACGTACGCGCTCACCATGCTCTTCGGCGCCGTGATCGTCGCCGCGACGCTGGTTGTGAGGTTGTAGACACATGATCCCCTGGCTCACCATCGCGATCGCGCTCCCCGCGGTCGGCGCGGTCGTCCTGTGGGCGACCCCGCGCGGCTCGGCCGAGGCCGCCAAACGGATCGCCCTGGGCTTCTCCCTGGGCACGCTGCTCGTGGTCGCGGCGATGGCGTTGCGTTTCGACGTCTCCGCGGCGGGGCGCCTCCAGTTCGAGGAGGTGTACCCGTGGATCCCCTACTTCGGGGTCCACTACGCGGTCGGCGTCGACGGCGTCGCGCTCGCGCTCATCCTGATGTCGGCGGTGCTCGTGCCGCTGGTCGTCCTGGCCGCCTGGAACGAACACGACGACCGGGAGGACGGCGGGCGCGCCTACCTCGCCCTCGTCCTGGTACTGGAGGCGATGATGGTCGGCGTCTTCGCCGCCACCGACGTCTTCCTGTTCTACGTCTTCTTCGAGGCGATGCTCATCCCGGTCTACTTCATGATCGGGCGGTACGGACGCGGCGGCGAGCGGTCGCGCGCGGCCGTGAAGTTCCTGCTGTACAGCCTCGCGGGCGGCCTGATCATGCTGGTCGCGGTGATCGGCGTGTACGTGTACGGCGACACCTTCCTGTGGACCGACCTGGTCGCGGACGGCAGTCCGCTGCGCGCGGTCTCGCCCGAGGTCGCGCGGTGGCTCTTCCTCGGCTTCTTCATCGCCTTCGCGATCAAGGCGCCGATGTGGCCCGTGCACACCTGGCTGCCGTCGGCGGCCGGGGCCTCGCGGCCCGGCACGGCGGTCCTGCTGGTCGGCGTGCTGGACAAGGTCGGCACCTACGGGATGCTCCGGTACTGCCTGGAGCTGTTCCCCGGGGCGACCTCGTGGTTCGTGTGGCCGGTGGTCGGACTGAGCCTGGTGAGCATCGTCTACGGCGCGGTCCTCGCCATCGGCCAGACCGACATGATGCGACTGGTCGCCTACACGTCCGTGTCCCACTTCGGCTTCATCACCCTGGGCATCTTCGCCCTGACCCAGGAGGGGCAGGCGGGCGCGACCCTGTACATGGTCAACCACGGATTCGCGACGGGCGCGCTGTTCCTCATCGTGGGCTTCCTCATCGCCCGCCGCGGCTCGGCGCTCATCGCCGACTACGGCGGCGTGCAGAAGATCGCCCCGAAGCTGGCCGGGACCTTCCTGGTCGTGGGCCTGGCCGGGCTCGCGCTGCCCGGGCTCGCCCCGTTCGTCAGCGAGTTCCTGGTGTTCGTCGGGGTGTACGAGTTCAACGCGGTCCCGGCGGTCCTGGCCACGGCCGGCGTCGTCCTGGCCGCGCTCTACATCCTGTGGATGTACCAGCGCACCATGACCGGCCCGGTCCCGGAGAAGCTGTCCGGGCTGCGCGACCTGTCCGGCCGTGAGGCCTGGGCGATCAGCCCGCTGGTCGCCCTCATCATCGCGTTCGGCGTCTACCCGCAGCCGCTGCTGGACGTGATCAACCCCGCCGTCGAACGCACCGTCGACGAGGACGCCTCCGAGGTCGGCGCGGTCGCCGACGGCGGCGCACAGGAAGGAGACGAGGAGTGATCCCCCTCATCCCCGCCGAGGCGGTGGAGCCGACGCTCCCCGGACTCACCGAGGCGGCACCGGAACTGGACTGGTGGCTGTTCGCGCCGCTGCTGACCGTGTTCGCGGCGGGCGTGCTCGCCGTGCTGTTCGAGGCGTTCGTGCCGAACGGGCGGCGCCGGGGGCTCCAGCTCGGGCTCGCCGTCGCCGCCCTGCTCGCCACGTTCGTCCTGCTGCTCGTCCAGATGGGCACCGTCCCGGAGGAGGGCGCGCTGCTGGCGGCCGGGGTGCTGGCCGTGGACCGGACGGTCCTGTTCTTCCAGGGCACGATCACGGTCCTGGCACTGGTCAGCCTCATGCTGATCGCCGAGCGCAGGCACGGCCGCGACGCCTTCGCGGCGCAGGCGGCCACGGTGCCCGGCAGCGAGGAGGAGCGCGCCCACATCATGGCGGGCTCCCAGCACACCGAGGTCTACCCGCTGGTGCTGTTCGCGGTGCTGGGGATGCTCATGTTCCCGGCGTCCAACGACTTCCTCACCATGTTCATCGCCCTGGAGGTGATGAGCCTGCCGCTGTACCTGATGTGCGGGCTGGCCCGCCGTCGCCGCCTCTTCTCGCAGGAGGCCGCGGTCAAGTACTTCCTGCTGGGCGCGTTCGCGTCGGCGTTCTTCCTGTTCGGCATCGCGATGGTCTACGGGTACGCGGGCTCGGTGAACTTCGCCGACGTGCGCGCCGCCGTCGAGAGCGGGGGCGCGGCGATCTTCGAGGGCGGCGACGGCGAGCCGCTGCTGCTCATGGGGATCGGTCTGGTCGCGGTCGGCCTGCTGTTCAAGGTCGGCGCGGTGCCCTTCCACAACTGGAAGCCGGACGTCTACCAGGGCGCCCCGACGCCGATCACCGCGCTCATGGCCTCGTGCACGCTGGTCGCCGCGTTCGGCGCGCTGCTGCGGGTGTTCTTCGTCCCGTTCGGCGGTTCGGCGGACGTGTGGGAACCCATGCTGTGGACGGTGGCCATTCTCACGATGGTCGCCGCGGCGGTCATCGCGGTGACACAGCGCGACGTCAAGCGGCTGCTCGCCTACTCGTCGGTGGTCCACGCCGGGTTCGTGCTCACCGCGGTCGTCGCCAACAGCGTCGAGGGGCTCGCGGGCGCCATGTTCTACCTGGCCGCCTACGGGTTCACCACGTTGGGCGCCTTCGCGGTGGTGACGCTGGTGCGCACCCGCGACGGCGGACAGGAACTCGGCGACCTCGACCGCTGGGCGGGGCTGGGGCGGCGCTCCCCGGCACTGGCCGGGTCGTTGGGCCTGTTCCTGCTCGCCTTCGCGGGGATCCCGCTCACGAGCGGGTTCATCGGCAAGTTCGCCGTGTTCGAGGCCGCCCTGGCCGCGGGCGCGGCGCCGCTCGTGGTCGTGGGTGTCCTCAGCAGCGCCGTCACCGCGTTCTTCTACGTCCGCATCATCGTCGTGATGTTCTTCCGGGACCCGGAGGGCGAGGGGCCGACCGTCGCTCCGGCCGGGGTGCTCACGGGCGGGGTGATCGCCCTGGGGGTGGCCGCCACGTTGCTGCTGGGCGTCCTCCCGGGGCCGCTGCTGGAGAATCTCCTGCCGGCCACGGAACCGGGTTCGCAGCCCGCCTCGGTGACGGTGTACCAGGTCACAGCGGATATCGGCACCGAGTGATCGGCTACCCGGGTGTGGCTTTGGCTCTTCAATCCGGGTCGGATACCGTGGCAAGTCGGATCATGTTCATGTGCTGAGCGCGCGGTGGGGTCCTCCTCGGAGGACCGCCCGCGCGCCCTCTCGACAGGTGGAGCTTTACGGTGAGCGGTGCTGTCCCGAGCGGGTTTCTCGCTCTGCCGAGAGTCGACCCCACACTCGCCCGGGAGATCCAGGCCGGCCTCGACGAGGTCGAGGACCTGCTCAGGTCCACGGTGGAGTCCAGCAACCCCATGCTGACGGAGGCCGCCTCCCACCTGATCACCGCGGGGGGCAAGCGGTTCCGCGCCACGCTCGTACTGCTCGCCGCCCGCTTCGGGGACCCGTCGGTGCCCGACCTCATCCCGGCCGCCGCCGTGGTGGAGCTGACCCACATGGCGACGCTGTACCACGACGACGTCATGGACGAGGCCGAACTGCGGCGCGGCGAGCCCAGCGCCAACCAGCGCTGGGGCAACAACATCGCCATCCTCACCGGCGACTACGTGTTCGCCAAGGCCTCGGAGCTGCTCGCCGACCTGGGCGCCGAGGCGGTCCGGTTGCAGGCGGTCACGTTCGGACGCCTCGTCCAGGGGCAGATCCTGGAGACGTCCGGTCCGCCGGAGGGCACCGATCCGCTGGACCACTACCTCCAGGTGATCAGTGACAAGACCGCGTCGCTCATCGCGTCCTCGGCCGAGTTCGGCGGCATGTTCGGCAAGGTCGACCCGGAGACCGTGGGTACGCTCACCCGCGCCAGCGACGCGATCGGGATGGCCTTCCAGATCTCCGACGACCTGCTCGACGTCGCCAGTGAGACCGCCGACTCCGGAAAGACCCCCGGAACGGACCTGAGGGAGGGTGTGCTCACCCTGCCGATGTTCTACGCGCTGCGCTCGACCGCACCGGAGGACGAGCGGCTGCGGTCGCTGCTGGGCCGCCCGCTGGGCGACGAGGAGGCCGAGGAGGCCCTCACCCTGCTGCGCCGGCACCCGGCGATGGGCGAGGCCGAGGCGACGCTGCGCCGCTGGGCCGATCTGGCGCGGTCCGAGCTGGCCACGCTGCCCGAGGGGCCGGCCCGCGACGCCTTCGAGTCCCTGTGCGACTACGTGGTGCGTCGCTCCGGCTGAGCAGCGCCTCTCTCGTCCTCCGCCTCGCTTCGGTCCGCCCGTCGCCCGGGCCGGACACGGAACGCGCGACGGCCCCGCCGCCCGGACCGGGCGGCGGGGCCGTCGTCGTCTCCGGGGAAGGTCAGGCCACGACCGGAAGGGCCTCGTGGCCGGGCAGTTCGGTGAAGGTCGGGTGGTGGGTGAGGCCGTCGTCCTGGGCGGGGGCCTGGGCGGGGCCGCCGCCCTCGATCGAGACCAGGTCGCTGGTGTCGAGGTCCTCCAGCACGGAGGGACCCTGGCTCAGCGCGTCGACCAGGTCCTCGGCGGTCCGGGTGTCGACGCCCTCGGCCACGCGGGGCAGCCCGCCCTCGGTCACCTCGGGCAGAGACCCGGTCAGGTCGTCCAGCCCACTCCCGGCGGGGGCGCTCTGGGCGACGGTCATGGTCAGGGGCTCCTCCATGTTGCGCTGGCCCACCAGACCGAGGACCTCACCCTCACCGAGGTTGACGTAGTTGTCGTCGGTGACCGGGTTGGACTCCACGAGGTCCTGGGCCTGCTTCGGGGTCTCCAGTCCGAAGACGTAGGCCATGTCCCAGATGTTCGGGACGGCGGGGGCGGCCGAACTCTGGTGGACGGTGCCGGTGTCCCCGGCCAGCGGCAGGTCCGCCACATCGCTGAGGGCCAGCGAGTTGTCGCCGGTCAGGTCGGTCAGGTTCGTGGCCTCGGGCAGCCCGGAGCCCTCGGCGAGCGGCAGCTGGGCTCCCTCGGTCAGGCCGGACAGCTCGGAGGGGTGGGCCAGGCGGGTCAGCTCGGAGGGCGCGGGGACGTCCAGTTCGTCCTTGAGGCCGTGCGCGGCCTGGACGGTGTGCGGCAGCACCTGGCCCGCGGACCCCTCGACCCGACCGCCCGCGTCGCTCGCCGTGTCCTCGACCAGTCCGCCGAGGTCCTCCAGGGAGTCCCCGGCGCCCGTGGCGGACTCGGTCACGGTGTCACCGGCCGAGTGGCCGATCGTGTGGTGCGGGTCGCCGTCGAGGCCGGTGGCGTCCTGAGTCTCGGCGACGGCCTCGCCCACGGCCGGGAGCGGGCTGGCGACGTCGGCCACGGGGGTGACCAGGCGGCCGGACTCGGGCAGCGGAGCGGACAGGTCGGGGGCGGGCTTGTTCGGGTCCTTCGCGGTCCGCTGGAGCTCCTGCAGCGCGGAGTCGGCGATCGGCACGGCGCCTTCGGGGGCCAGGCCGCGCATCGTCGGGGCGACGCCCTCGACGAGGGCCCGCTCGACGATGGGGGCGATCTCGTGGGTGGGGGACTCCAGCGCGTCGGCCCCGGCGATGCCCGCGCCCAAGGCGACGAAACCGGCCGTCCCGGCGGCGAGGACGAGGGTTCGTGCTGAGGTCCGCTTGACCTGCGTCATGGTTAACCTTCCAAAGCTCTGGTTCGTGGATACGGGGCGGCCGGTCGCGCGACGGGGGCGCGTGGGCCGGAGCCGGAGGAGCTGTGGACCACCGGCTGACGTGAATCACGTGAGCGAGCGCACGGGACTCAGGTCAGCTCCCAGAACGTGGGTGGGCGCGTGGGCCCGGGCTGGGATCGGTCCGGGGCACGGCGGGCGTGCCCGGGGACCGTCCCTAGTCGGGGGAGACCGTGGGGTCGTCGGCGGGGTCGACGGGCACGGCGTGGAGCCGGGCGTCGGCGGGGCGGGCGGGCACGGAGGCCGGGGCCGCCAGGGGCGTGGAGGTGAGGTACCCGGCGACGCCGGGGACGGGGAAGGAGCCGCCCGAGGTCGGCGCGGACCCCGCGGCCAGGTGGCCGCCGAGGCGCTCGGTGTCGCGCGGGTGCGTGACGGGGGCCTCCGCGGTGAGGTGCGGGGCGTGGTCGGCGGCCACCTCGGTGACGGGATGCCGCTGGGCGGGACCGGGAACGGGTACGGGCGCCGTCTCGGTGCCCTCGGCGTCCGGGACGGGGGGCTTCGCGCCCTCCTCGGCGGGGGCGGACTCCTCACGCGGGGCGCGTGCGGGGCTCTCCTCCGGGGCGGTGGTGAGCTCGGGCAGGAGGTCGGCCGCGGGCGCGTCCCACCGGTCGGGGCGGATCTCCTCGACGACGTGGCGGGCCCCGACACCCACCCCGCCGACGGCGCGGGCCGGCTCGGACAGGCCCTCCGCGGCCTCGGCGGTCCGCTCGGCGCGGTCCTCCAAACCCTGGTGGACGGTGCCGAGGGTGGCGGTGACCGGGTCGGTGACCTGGACGACCTCGCTCAGCCGCACGGTGTCGGACAAGGGCCGGGCGTCGTCGAGGGCGAGCCCGTCGGCGTGGGCCGGGGACGCGCCGAGCAGCCACAGCGTGGCGAGGAAGGCGCCGGCGAGCAGTGGCAACCACAGAAGCGAGGGCGCCAGCGCGCACGCGACCGAGACGGCGCGCGCCGCGCGTCCGCTTCGGCTGGTGGCAGGCATGGAGGGCCCTCCGCGACGGGTGCTGTGATCGGGACGGGGAGGCCCCGCCCGCGACCTGACGTTAGCACAGAGTCACCGAGGGTAGTTTCGGTTTGCCGGAACCAGGGAAACGGGATCAGTCGGCCGGCATGGTGGGTTCAGGGTCCCGTGCGCGGCCCTTCCGGCGGGCGGACCGGGCCGTGCGGATCTGGTCGTAGACGAACACCAGCACCGCCAGCCACACGAAGCCGAAACCGAGCCACCGGCTCGGCGGCATCTCCTCGTTCTGGATGAGCCAGCCGATGAGGAAGATCATCGAGGGCGCGATGTACTGGAGCATGCCGATGACGTTCAGCGGCACCCGCCGGGCGGCCACGCCGAACAGCAGCAGGGGGAGGGCGGTGACGAAGCCGCCGCCGACCAGCAGCGCCGTATGGCCGGGGGAGACGGAGAACATCGTGCCGTCCCCGGTCAGCTCCAGGTAGACGACGTAGCCGAGGGCGGGCGGGAACATGATGAGGGTCTCGACGGTGAGACTCTGCATGCCGTCGAGGTCGACGTACTTCTTGACCGCGCCGTAGGCCGCGAAGGACGACGCCATGAGCAGGGACAACCACGGGGCGGCGCCGTAGGCGACGGTCATGACCACGACGGCCAGGGCGCCCAGGCCGACCGCGACCCACTGGGTGGTGCGCAGGCGTTCGGAGAAGACGAGCACACCGAGGCAGACCGCCATCAACGGGTTGATGAAGTAGGCGAGCGAGGCCTGGAGGGTCTCCTGGATGGACACCGAGTAGATGAACCCCCACCAGTTGATCCCGATGAGGACGGCCCCGGCCGCGACCGGGAGGAGTCGGCGCGGGCTGCGCAGGAGGGGGAGCAACCAGCCCCAGCCGCGTCGGGCGAGGAGGAGGAAGACGCACATCGCGAGGAGGGACCACACCATGCGGTGGGCGAGGACCTCGCTGGGTTCGGAGGCGGAGAGGAAGGGCCAGTAGAGGGCCGCGAAGCCCCACAGGAGGAAGGCGCTCGCACCGATGGCGACGCCGCGGTTGGATTCGGGCACGACCCCCATCGTAGGACGAACCCATCTCCGTGTCCCGGGGGATTCTCCGACTGTGGACGGACCCGTGCGGTGCCGCCCCGCCGCGACTACCCTGGACGCATGTTCGGTTCGAAGACGACCATGGTCGATCCGGCGCGCGCCCTGCCCGGCCGGGACACCCCGATGCCGGTGCCCGCGCGGCACACCGTCCTGGGCACGCCGCTCACGCCGCCCTACCCGGAGGGGTACGAGGTCGCCGACGTGGCGATGGGCTGCTTCTGGGGCGCCGAACGGACGTTCTGGCGCCTGGGCGCGGAGCGGGGGGTGTTCACCACCGCCGTGGGTTACGCGGGCGGGTACACGCCCAACCCCACCTATGAGGAGGTGTGCTCGGGGCTGACCGGCCACACCGAGATGGTGCGCGTGGTCTTCGACCCCGAGCGGATCACCTACGCCGAGGTCCTCAAGGTGTTCTGGGAGGGCCACGACCCCACCCAGGGCATGCGCCAGGGCAACGACGTGGGCACGCAGTACCGGTCGGCGATCCTGTACCACGACGACGCCCAGCGCGCCGCGGCCGAGGCCACCCGGGACGCCTTCCAGCCGGTCCTCACCCGGGCCGGGTACGGGCCGATCACCACGCAGATCGCGCCGCTGCGGGCGTTCTACTTCGCCGAGGACTACCATCAGCAGTACCTGTCCGACGCCAAGAACCCCGGCGGCTACTGCGGGATCGGCGGAACGGGCGCGTCGTGTCCGATCGGCGTGGCCGGGGCGGAGTCCTGACCGAGCTGGAACTGCTGTGGGCCGAGCACCTCTCGGCCCCCTTCCCGGACCTCGGGTCGGTCGGGCGCGTGACGGACACCGAACTCCCGTACCTCGACGCCGCGGTGGCCGGTTTCGTCTCGTCCTACCTGGCCGACGGCCTCCTCGACGCGGCGGCCGTGGCCGGGATGGACCGGTGCCGCCACGAACTCCGGGCTGCCGTGGCCGCCCTCCGGGGAGAGGCGGCCGTCTCCTTCGGTCGCCTGCTGCGCATGACCGACCTCATCCTCGGGGACGACTGACGCGTGCGGTTACCTGGCGACGACGGCGGCGGCGAACAGGACGGTGGCCGAGACCAGCAGCGCTCCCGGAGCGCCGACCGACCCGGCCACCCCCGCGGCGGCCGCGGGGATGGCGACCTGACCGAGCCGGTTCCCCCAGATACGCAGGGCCAGCGCCGATCCGCGCGCCCCCGGCGGGGCGGTCGTGGCGACCTCCGCCATGGTCAGGGGCTGGCCCAGGCCGAGCAGGAAACCGCCGGCCGTCAGCACCGCCCCGAGCAGCACCGGACCGCCCCCGGGCACGGCCACCAGCGCCATCGACACCCCGGCCACCGCCGTGCTCGCCACGATCAGGTTCCCGCGCGACCAGCGCCCCAGCAGCCAGGGCAGGCACAGGCGCGAGACCAGGGAGGCCCCGGCGCGCAGGCTCAGCAGCACGCCCACGTACATGGGCGAGATGCCCCGGCTCTCGGCGATCAGCGGCAGGTAGGCCGTGAGGATGTCCACCGCGGAGAGCAGGGACAGGCTGGCCAGGAGCGCCGCGGTCATCCGGCGTCCCCGCAGGATCTGGCGCGTCCCGACGGCCGGGGCGCGATCCTGGTCGGCGTGCGCCGGGGAACGCAGCGACAGCAGGGGGAGGATCCCCACGGCTCCCAGCACCGCCATGGCGCAGGCGACCCACAGCGCGGTCGAGGTGGCCGGGAGGAGGCCCGGCCCGGAGGCGTCGGCGAGGACTGCTCCGGAGATCAGCGGACCGGCGAGCTGGCCCAGGGAGGCGGCGGCGGTGTACCAGCCGAAGTCGCGGTCCATGTGTTCCGGGGGTGAGAACCGGGCGACCAGCCCCTGCCCGGCGATCATGCACAGCAGGTGGCCCGCACCGACCACGGTGCTGGCGAGGGCGAGGGTGACCAGCCCGGTCGCGGCGGCCAGGAACAGGCTTCCCGCCGCCAGGACCACCGCGCCCAGACCCACGATCCAGGCCGTCCGCCGCGCGCGGTCGGTCGCCCGGCCCAGCGGGACGGCCATGAGGAGCGGGAGGAGCGCGTAGGCCGCGGTGACCAGCCCGACCGCGACGGCGTCCCCGCCCACGGCGATGGTCCGGTAGGAGATCAGCGGCCGGGCCAGGTTGAGGGCGGTGTGCGCGAACACCACGCTCACCAGGAGGAACCACAGCCAGCGCCGCCCCGTTGGCCCCGCTTCCCCCATGACACGCTCCCTCCGCCGTCCCCGCCCGCCGGGGACGGCAGAGGATCATCCCATGTCGTCACGGCGCCTCTTCGAGGCACCCCTTCCTTGCCGGGGCGAGACCCGGCGACCTCCTCGGGAGGCTCCGGCGCCACGGAGTGCCCCGCCCCCGCCACGGTCTCCTCCCGTCCCCCGGACGCGGCGGCGATGTCGCGGCCCGAGACCGGTTGCGGGTAGGCGTGGTTCTCCGCCCCGGCGACGGCCGGCACGGGCACCGGGCGGTCGGCGAGCTCCTCGTGGACACGGGTGCGGTGGATGACCTGGTGGGCGCAGTCCCCGATCGACGGCCCCAGCGCGACTGTCCTCTCCCGCCGGCGCTCGACCACCGGTCCGCCCGCGGCGAGCGTGGCGTCACCGAACACGATGTGCATCAGTGTGTCCACCCGCGGCGCTCCGCCGTGCTCTCCGAGCGCGGCCACGGTGCGCACCGGGTCGGGATGCCGGGCTGCCAGGCGGGGGGCACGAAACCGCCCATGGAGTCGCCCACCTCGCCGTGTGCCCGGGACGGTTTCCAGCGGCACGAGTCGCGCACCTGTGCCGGGACGAACCCGTCGTCGTACGGTGGAGGTAATCCGTCTGTGCCCGGGCCGCGCGGGCGCCCGGGCCGGTTCTCGGACTGGAGGTGGGCGTGATGTCCACGCACACGCGCGGCTGGTTCTGCGCGGCCGCCATGGCCGCCGCCCCTGTGCTCTTGCTGGCACTGCTCCTGTACCACCCCGTCCTGGCGGGGGTGACCGTGACCCCGGAGGCCGTGACGGGAGCTCTGGAAGCCGATCCGGCGCGGTGGGCCGCGGTACACATGCTGGCGGTCGGGCTCTTGGCCCTGTTCGTCCTGGCCTTCCAGGGGCTGCGCGGCCTTCTGCGGGACGCGGGCGAGCAGCGGTGGAGTTCACTGGCGTTCCCGCTGGTCGTCGTGGCCAACGTCGGCATCGCCGCGCTGGCCGGAATGCAGGTGGCCGTCGCGGCGGCGATCCCGACGGGCGCGGGAACCCTGGCACTGGTGCGGGCTGTGCAGCCGTGGTACCTGACACTGGCGGTGGTCGCCGCCGTCGCCTTCCTGCTCGGTGCGCTGGCGTTCGCGGCGGGCGTCGTCCGAGCCGGGTTCATGGGTCGGACGACGACGGCGGTGGTGGCGGTCGCCCTGGTCGTGGCGGGTCTGGCCGCGGTGACTCCGATCTTCGCCGCCTCTTACGTGCTCGTTGTCGCCGCGTTCGTGGCGTTCTGGCCGCTGGCCTGGACGACCGTGCGGACCGAAGCGACGGCGCAGGCCGGACCGGAGCCAGGGGAGTCGGAGAAGCCCATCGCACCCCGACCCCGCGCCGCCGAGAGACACAAGGGAACACTCCGGAGCCTTGGGCGGCGCGGCTCGCACGCACAGCACTGACGCGGGGCCACGTGGCCGACGGTGTCCGCCACAGGACGACGGGGGGTCGGCGCACATGAGGCACCCCGGCCCCGGGTCTGGCGTGGGAATCACTTCCGACGGCGAGAAATCCCCGGTGGCCGTGTCGTCGGGCAAGGGTGACCTCGCTCAGGTCACCCGGACCGCCGACACCAACGAGCGCCCAGGTGTGACCGCGCTGATCACCGCCTGCGAGGCCAGCCAACGCCCCGGCGCGGAGGGGGCCGTCCTCCTGCACACCGTCCAGGACGTCTACCTCGACCGGAGTATCACCCTGCCGAGGACGTCATGGGCGGCGGACGATGGCCGGAGGTTAAAGGCTGGGCAAACGCGCTGGTGGAGCAGGAGGGGAAACGGGTGCGCGGCGTAGGTTGGGCGCATGATCAGCAGGATGCACTCGACCACCGTCCTCGTCGGCGACCAGGAGGAAGCGCTGCGCTTCTACGTCGGCGTGCTCGGCTGGGAGAAGCGCGAGGACAACACCATGGGTCCGATGCGGTGGCTGACCGTGGCGCCGCGCGGGGCGGAGACCGCGCTGGTGCTGGGGCAGCCGGAGGTCTACGGCCAGGAGCCGCCCGGGGCCGCGACGCAGCTGTGCGGCATCTCCCTCCTCACCGACGACGTCGACGCCGACTACGAGGCGCTGACGGCCAAGGGCGTGAACGTCAAGCAGCCGCCCGAGACGATGCCGTGGGGCGACCGGGCGACCTGGTTCACCGACCCCTTCGGCAACGAGTTCTTCCTCGTCCAGAGGGCTGACGGGTAGGCGCGCGGATGACGACCGCGCCCACCTGTCGAGTTCGGGCCGAGACTTGACCCTCTGATGCCCGGGAGGGGCGGGCCGGCCGGGCAGGTCCCAGGGGACGGCTCCGTGCCGTCGGACGAGGGGAGGGCGTGATGACCGCTGAGGGGCCTCCGGAACGGAGGAACGTGCTCGGACGGATCCCCGTCCGGGTCTGGGTGGCCCTGGTCATCCTGATCGGCGTCGTCGTCTTCGTGGCGCAGAACCGGCAGTCGACCGAGATCCACTTCCTCATGGTCTCCGTGGCCGCGCCCCTGTGGGCCACCCTGACGGGCGCCGTCGTGGCCGGTCTGCTGCTCGGTCTGCTCCTGATGCCGTCGATCCGCCGGAGGCGGCGGCGCTGAGGCCCGGGCCGCCTCCCGACCCCGCCGTCGGCGGTCAGCGGCGCGCCCGGCCGACGCCGATCACCACGACGGGGTACTCCTCCATGACGCGCTCCTCTTTATCGGCTGGCATCCATGGGGGAACTGCATAGATCGATGTCGATGAAAGAAACATCGATGATGGTCGATATAGATCATCGTTGATAATGGGGACATGACCACCACGACACCGGCGCGGGCGGCCGCCGAGCCCCTGCGCTCCGAGGACGCCGAGACCTACGCCTCCTGGTTCGCCTGCCTGGCCGAGCCCGCGCGCGTGCGCCTGCTGCACGCCGTGGCCGCCGCGCCCGCCCCGATCAGCGTCGGCGCGCTGGCCGACGCGGTGGGTCTGCGTCAGCCCACCGTCTCCCACCACCTGCGCAAGCTCGCCGACGTGGGATTCGTGACCCTGGCCAAGGTCGGCACGTCCACGCACGTGGCGGTCAACCCGGCCTGCTGCACCGGTCTGCCGCACGCCGCCGACGCCGTGATGGGCCTGTTGTCCTCCCGACCCTGTTGCCCCACCGACCTGCCCGAGGACGTGACCGTCCGGGCGATGGCTGCCGGCGACGTCGACGACGTGCTGCGGATCTACGCGGAGGGCATCGCCACCGGGCACGCCACCTTCGAGACCGAGGTGCCCGACGCGCGCGACCTGGACGCCCGGTGGCTGCCCGGCCACCGCTGGGTCGCCGAGTCCGACGGGCGCGTCGTCGGATGGGCGGCGGCCTCGCCGGTCTCCGACCGGAAGGCGTACTCCGGGGTCGCGGAGACCTCCGTCTACGTGGCCGAGAGGGCGCGCGGGCGCGGGGTCGGCAAGGCGCTGATCCACCGCCAGGTCACCGAGGCCGACGCGGGCGGGCTCTGGACGCTTCAGTCCTCGATCTTCCCGGAGAACAAGACGGGTCTGGCCCTGCACCACTCGGCGGGCTTCCGCACGCTGGGAGTGCGTGAGCGGATCGCCCGCCACCACGGGGTGTGGCGCGACACCGTGCTGCTGGAGCGGCGCCGACCCGACGAGGAGCTGGACGCGGCGCGTTCGTCCGCGTGCGCCTGCGCTCCCGCCGACACGGAGGGCTGAGGGCTGGCGGCGAGGGTTCCCGACCTCGGTCACCTAGCCCACGGGTGACCCGGTCCGGGCGCGTCCGGAGGGGGTGAGACGATGGGACGGAGATGTCCGAGAGCCAGCCGTGCCGCCCGTTGCGCGCCGGGGTGTTCACCCTGGTGTGCGCGAGCCTGTCCGCGCACGGGCACGCACTGAGCTCCGGGCACGACGTCCCCCTCGCCGGTCTCCTGCTCGGCGTGGTCGTGGTCATGGCCATGGCCTGGGCCGCCGCCAAACGCCGCCACGGCCCGTTGGTCCTGGCCGGTTGGATGCTGTGGGGCCAGTTCGCCCTGCACCTGGCGTTCAGCTACACCCAGCTCTGGGGCGGCGGTCACGGCACGCACCTGGCCGCTGCCGACAACCCCTCCCTCGCGGCCGACGCCGCGGCCTACTCGGCCAACGTCGCGGAGGCCGCGTCGGGCGGGTCGCTGTCGACGTGGCAGATGCTCGCCATGCACGTGATGGCGGCCCTGCTCAGCGCGTGGTGGCTGCATCGCGGGGAGAACTCCCTCTTCGCCTTCCTGCGCTTCATGGCGCTCACCCTCTTCCCGCTCCTGATCGCCCTCGGGCGGGTGCGGGTCCTCCCCGAGCCCGCGATCGGCCGGGGACCGTGGAACGACGAGGGACGTTCCCAACCCCTCCTTCCCTACCTCCGGTACGCCCGGATCCTGCGGGGGCCTCCCCCGGCTCCGCGCACCGCCTGAGCGTCCGGCGCCCCCGACCACAGCACACGGCCTCCGTCCGCGCTGCCACCCGGCACCGCGCGGAGCGTCGTGCGCCGTGCCCCGCGTCCCCGACGCGGTCGCTCCCGAGGCTCCGGCCGTGCGCCGCCACGCACCGGTGGTCCGCCACCGCAACGCCAGAGCCATCCCCCGCGCCCGCGGTCGCCGCGGCGGACGGCCCCGCCGTCCGCCGGTCCGCCGACCGCGCGTGGTGACCGAAGGAGCACCCGTGACCGCGTTCGTCGAGACCCGACCCCCCCTACCCTTGGAAGGACACGTGTCCTCCCGGCCCGCCCCGTCCCCGGACGGGCGCACGGAGCGGGAGGAGCTGACCCTCCTGGCCCTGCGGGCCAAGGAGGGCGGCATGGAGGAGATGAACTCCCTCTTCTCGTTGACCCGTGACCACGTCGCGCGTTTCATCGCGCGCCGCGTGGACCCCTCCTGGGTCGACGATCTGACCCAGGAGACCTTCTCCCGGGCCATGCACGGTCTGGCCCGCTACGAGGGCCGGGCTCCGGTGCGTTCGTGGCTGCTGTCCGTGGCCCGGCACACCGTCGCCGACCGCTACCGCTCGCACAGCCGCGTCCCGCGCCACGAGTCCACGGACGACTGGTCGCGGGTCGGGCCGGGGGCCGCCCCCGGGCGGTTCGACGAGTACCTGGCCCTCCTCGACCTGTTGAGGGCGCTGCCCGAGGATCGCCGGAGGGCCTTCGTCCTCACGCAGATCGAGGGGGTCCCCTACGCCGAGGCGGCCCGGAGCATCGGCGTGCCCATCGGCACGGTCCGGTCCCGGGTGGCACGCGGGCGCCGCGACCTGCTGCGCCTGCTGCGCGAGGCCACCTGACCCCGACGCCCCGGGGCGCGCCGGCGTGCGCGCCCCGGACCGGACCGACGACCCCGCGCGGGACCCGCGCGCGGCCCCACCACCAAGGAGACAGATGACACCCCGGCCCCTCCGGCCCGCACACTGGCGGGCCACCGCGGCGGCGGCCCTCCTCGCCCTCACCACCGCCTGCTCCACGGGAGCCTCCGTGTCGGACGCCGAGTACTACCTCGACCTGTCCGACGAACCGATGCCCGCCTCCACCGCGGAGCTGACCACGGTCGACGGCGATCCCTGGACCTTCGCCGACGTCGCCGACGACCGCCTCACCCTGCTCTTCTTCGGCTACACCAGCTGCCCCGACGTGTGCCCGATGACCATGGCCGACATCAACCTGGCCCTGGACGAGGCGGGCGACACCGCACAGGACTTCGACGTCGTCATGGTCTCGACCGATCCCGCCCGGGACACCGACGAGCAGCTGCGCTCCTGGCTGGACCGCTTCGACCCGGAGTTCCAGGGCGTGCGCGGCGACATCGCCACCACGGTCGAGGCCGCCGCCGACTACGGCATCGCCATCGAGGCGCCCGAGGAGACCGACGGCGGGTACCTGGTCACCCACGGCGGGCGGATCGTCGTCCTGCTGCCCGACGGACGGGCGGCGGGCATGTTCGACGAGGGCACCGAGTCCGCCCGGATCGCCGAGCTCCTGCCGGCGCTCAGGGACGACCTGCTGTGAGTGAGACCGCGCGCGAGCCAGGGAACGACGCCCGGAGCGGGGGCTCGCCGGAGCCCGGGAACGAGGTCCGGGGCGGGGGTCGCCGCGTCTCCCGGCGCGGTCTGCTGTCCGCCGCGGGCGCGGCGGGGCTCACCGGGCTCGGCGCGGGTGCCGTGGGCGGGTACGCCTCCGCCGCCGCGCTCGGAGCCGGTACGGACGAGGGGTCCGCGCTCGCCTCCGTGCGTGCGCGGAGCGGCCCCGAGGCGGGGCGGCCTCCGGCTCTGCGCGTCCCCACGCCCGCGCACGTCCAGGTGCTCGCCGTGGACGTGCGGGGAGAGGAGGCGGCGGACGTGCGCGCGTCCGCCCGGGAGGTGTTGGACGTCTGGCACGGGGAGGCGGCCGCCCTGCACGAGCGGGGGCTGGCCGCGGTCGACGAGGGCGCGCCCTCCGAGGGACTGCGCCCCGCCTCCCTGGGCGTCACCGTCGGCCTGGGCGGGTCGCTTCTGGACCGGGCGGGACTGGCCGACCGGCGCCCTCCCCACCTGGAGGACCTGCCGGAGTTCGGAGCCGACGACCTCGAACCCGCCTGGTGCGGCGGTGACCTGATGCTGCACGTGGGTGCGGAGGACCCGGTGGTGGTCAGCTCGGCCGTCGAGTACCTGCTGCGCCGCGCCGGGGACCGGGTCCGTGTGCGCTGGGCCCTGCCCGGGTTCCAGCGCTCACCGGTGACCGCCGAGGACCACACCGCCACTCCGCGCAACCTCATGGGCAGCGTCGACGGCACGGTCAACCCGGAACCGACCGAGCCCCTGTTCGACTCCCAGGTCCTGGCCGCGCACCCCGAGGGGGCGCTGGCGTGGATGGACGGCGGCTCCTACGTCGTGGTGCGGCGCATCCGGATGCTGCTCGACGACTGGTTCGCACTGGAGACCGGCGAACGGGAGGCGGTGATCGGCCGCCGCCTGTCGGACGGCGCACCGCTGGGCGGCGAGGGCGAGGACGACCGACCCGACCTGGCCGCCCGTGACGACGACGGGGAACCGGTCATCCCGCGCCGCGCGCACGTCCGGCTCGCCAGCCCGGAGAGCACCCTGGGCGCGCGGATGCTGCGCAGGGGGTTCAACTTCGACCTGGGGTGGGACACCGGGGGGCGCCGACAGGCGGGCCTGCTCTTCACCGCCTGGCAGGCCGATCCGAGGTCGGGCTTCACGGCCGTGCAGACCAGCCTCGACGAGGGCGCGGACGCGCTGAACGAGTTCATCCGGCACGAGGGGAGCGCCGTGTTCGCGGTTCCGCCCGTGCCCGAGAGCGGATCCGGTCTGGCCGGAACGCTGTTGTAGGGCCGACGACCGGTCGGGAACCGGGGCGGGGGCTTCGACGACTCCGTATCCGAGCGTCGGAGAGCACCGGCTCCTGGCCGACACCGCACACGAGGGGGAACGAGGACGTATGTCGAGTGAAGGGGCCGACGTGAGACGTCGCCTGCCGGGTGCCGTCGCCGCGGCGACGGCCGCTCTCCTGGCCGTCACGGCCTGCGGGGGGACGGAGGAGCCCGCCGCGTCGGAGGCCGCGGTCGGCAGCCACGAGACCGAACGGGGCACCGCCGGTGCGGGGGACCTGCGGATCTCCGGCGCCTGGATGCCCGAACCCGCCAACCCGGAGGTGGGCGCGGTCTACCTGCGCGTGGAGAACGGCGCCGAGGCCGACGACGCGATCACGGAGGTGGCCGCCGACGCCTCCGACGACGCGGGCCTGTACACCACCGAGACCACCGACTCCGGCGCCTCGATGATGCGCGCCGTCGAGGAGATCCCCGTCCCCGGCGGCGGCGCGACGGAGCTGATGGCCGGTGGCTACCACGTGATGGTGGGCGACCTGCCCGAACCGCTCGAGGTCGGGGACGAGGTCACCCTCACCCTGACCTTCGCCAGTGAACACGAGGTGGAGGTCGCCGTCCCCGTCCAGCCGATGACCGCCGGGGACGGCGGGGAGGACGCTCACGAGGGACATCACTGAGCCGGGGCGTGTTCCGCGGAACACGCCCCGAGCACCGCCCGCCCGGGGCGCCCGTGTGTCCGGCTCCGCCGTCCGCGCGGCCGGGCGCTGGTATCCGCACCGATCCCGTGATGTCAGGATTCGGGAACTCCGCGCGGTGTCCCGACGACTCCTGTCGGGAAGGAACCGTCCAGCGGAAGGCGGGTGCGGTGTGCCACCACCGGGAGCCAGTATCCGGATCGAGTCGCTGACCTGCGACCACGGGTCGGTCAGGGCCGTGCGCGAGGTCGATCTCGACATCCGGGCGGGGAGCCGGGTCGCCCTGGTCGGCACGAACGGCTCGGGCAAGTCCACCCTGGTCCGCGCGGTCCTCGGACTGCACCGCCCCACCTGCGGCACCGTCGCCGTCGACGGACACGTCGCCCGCACCTCCCGGGACTGGGCACGGCGCAGACGCGAGTGCGCGTGGATCCCGCAGCGCCAGTCGGCCGGGTCCTTCCCCCTCCTCGTCCGCGAACTCCTCGACGGAGGCGGACACGGCACGGAGTCCGCCCGCACCGCCGCCGCCGACCTCGGCGTCGGCCACCTCCTGGACCGGCCGGTCGCCACCCTCTCCGGCGGGCAGCTCCAGCGCGTGCACCTGGCGCGCGTGATCGGTCGCGTCGGCGCCGGCGCCGGCGTGGTCCTGGCCGACGAGCCGACCGCCGCCCTCGACTTCGACGCCCGACGCGACGCGGCCCGCCATCTGCTCTCCCTGGGCGTCACCACCCTGGTCGTCACCCACGATCCCGACCTGGCGGCCGACTGCGACCGGAGGCTGGAGATGGCGGCGGGCCGACTCCGGGAGGTCGCGTGATCGACGCGGACACCCTGGCCGCCCTCCTGGTCATGCCCGCCGTCCAACGCGCCGCCCTGGGCCTGTTCCTGGGCGCGGTCGGGCTCCCCCTGGTCGGGGTGGTCATCGTCGGGTTGGACATCATGCCGGTCCGCTTCGCGATGATGCACGTCGCCCTGCTGGGGATCGCCGTCGGCCTGCTCACCGGGGCCGATCCGACCCTGTGCGCGCTGGTGGCCTGCGCCTGCGCCGGGGCGGCGGTCAGCCCCCTGGCCGACCGGCCGGGCGGGCTCTCCGGCGGCATGGGTCTGCTGATGAGCCTGGCCATGGCGGCGGCGCTCCTGCTCATCGCGGTCTCCGGAGCCAACGCCGCCAGCGCCTTCGCCCTGCTGTGGGGCTCCATCCTGTCGGTGCGCACCGTCGACCTGGTCATCCTCGGCTGCCTGGCCGTGCTCGTCCCCGGGCTCGTCGTCCTCTTCCGCCGCCAGCTCGCCCTGCTCCTGCACGACCGCGAGCTCGCGCTGGTCAGCGGTGTGCGCGTCCGGTGGTTCACCCTCGTCCTGCTGGTGATCGTCGCCGTCGCCGTGGCCGGGGCGATCCGGCTGACCGGCGCGCTGCTGGTCGACGCGCTCACCATCCTGCCCGCACTGGCCGCGCGCCGACTGGGCTCCTCCCTGACCTCGATCGCGGTCTGGGCCGTGGTGTGCGGCCTGGTCAGCACGATCGTCGGCTTCGCCCTCGCGCTCCTCCTCGACCTTCCCCCCGGACCGGTTCTGGTCCTGACGGCCGGGCTCCTCGCCGTGGTCGCCCACCTCCTCCCCGAAAGGACACGCCGCGCATGGCACCGCACCCCGCACTCCTTCGACCCCTCGCACTGAGTTCCGCCGCGCTGCTGTTCACCGGCTGCGCGGCGGGCGCGGACACGGGCGAGGGCGCGGACGGCTCCGACGGCGCCTCCGCCGAGGGGCCCGCGATCGTGGCCACCACGACCTGGCAGGGGGCGTTCGCGACCGCGGCCGGGGCCGGGGACGTCACGGTGATCGTGCCCGCCGACGTCCAGCACGCTCCCGAGTACGAGCCCGCCCCCTCCGACCTGGCGGCCGTGGCCGAGGCGGACTACGTGCTCTACAGCCCCTTCGAGCCGTTCGCCCAGCAGATCACGGACGCGGCGGGCGGCGACGCGGAGACGGTCGAGGTGGAACTGGACAACTCTCCGGACACCATCGCCGCCGAGGTCACCCGCCTGGGCGAGCTGTTCGGCACCTCCGACGCCGCCGAGGCGTGGCTGTCGACCTTCGACGAGGAGCGCGAGCGGATCGCCGAGGACCTCGCCGGGCGGTGGCCGGACGGGGAGGCGCCGCGCGCCGTCGCGCAGGTCTACGCCACCTGGGCCGCCGAGCTCGCCGGGGCGGAACTGGTCGAGACCTACGGGCCCGAGCAGCTGGGCGCCTCCGACGTGGCCGGTCTGGCCGGCGCCGAGCCCGCGTTCGTGTTCGAGAACACGCACATGTCGGCGGGCCGGGTGCTGCCCGACTCCGACACGCTCCAGATCGGGGTGGTCAACTACCCGGGCGAGGACCTGGACCTGGTCGCGCTGTACGAGACCAACGCGCACACCATCGCCGAGGCGTTCGCGGGCCGCGAGGCCGAGCCCGGAGCCGGGGGCCGCGGTGGTCACGAGGGCCACGGCGACGGTGGTGACCACGGGGACCGTGGAGACCACGGCGGCGGGGACTCCGGGGAGTAGGTCCGGCCGGTCCCGTCGGAGGCGCCCCGCCCCACCGGCGGTGTTCCCCACGGCGGCGCACCCGCCGGCGGGGTCGGCGGATGCGCGCGGTCAGCCGACGAGGGCGCGCAGGGCGTCGCGGTCCACCTTGCCCGCGGCGGTCAGGGGCAGCCGGTCGACCCGCAGGATCCGCTCCGGACACTTGAACGCGTCCAGCCCGCCCTCCCTGAGGTAGGCGGCCAGCGCCGCGACGTCCGGCGGCTCCGTGCCGTCGCGCGGCACCAGGGCCGCGACCAGCCGCTCACCCATGAGGGGGTCCGGGATCCCGAAACAGCAGGCGTCCGCCACGACCGGGTGGGCGCGCACGGCGGCCTCCACCTCGACCGGGCTGATGTTGGCGCCGCCCCGGATCACCACGTCCTTGAGCCGTCCGACCACCCGCAGCAGGCCGCGGTCGTCCAGGACGCCCAGGTCTCCGGTGCGCACCCATCCGTCGGCGGTGCGGTGGTGCTCGTCGCCCCCCTCCCCGCCGATGTGGCACAGCGGGGTCATCGGGCCCAGGGCGACGATCTCGCCGGTCGCGCCCGCGGCCACGTCCCGCCCGTCGGCGTCCACCACGCGGATGGACGCGACTCCGGGGTCGGGTCGTCCCGCCGGACGGCCGGGGCCGGACTCGTCGCACGGGTCGCCGTCCAACCCGGTGTGGCAGTTGACGCCGTCCGCGGACCCGTAGAGGTTGACCACGGGACCGCCGAAGACCTTGCGCGCCCGCCGCGCCGTGTCGGGTTCCAGCGGCGCTCCGCCCAGCACCAGGACCGCGCCGTCTCCGGGGCGGGGGCAGCGGTCCAGGTCGAGCATCATGCGGATCATCGTGGGCACGCCGAGCACGTGGGTCGGCCCGTGCTCGCCGATCGTCGCCAGGGCGCGTTCCGCGTCGAAGTGGTCGTTGAGCAGCAGGGTTCCGCCGTGCCGGGCCAGGACCACCGAGGTGGCGTTGCTGCCGAAGGCCGAGCCGAGCGGGACCAGGAAGTGCGCTCTGAAGGGATCGGTGCCCAGTCGCAGGGAGGCCATGAAGTTGCCGCGACCGCCCGCGAGCGCGTCGTGGGAGTAGGCGACCATCGTGGGCCGGGCCTCCGAACCGGACGAGACCAGGATCCGGGCGGCCGAGGAGGCGTCCACCTCCGGCAGGTCGGACTCCTGCGCCGGGGCTCCGGTCGCTGACGGGAACCGTCCCCGGACGTCCACGCCCACCACCCAGCGCAGGTCGGGCAGTCGGGGGCGCAGCCCCTCGGCGGTCCGCACGGGGGAGCGGCCCCGGTGCTCGGTGGCGGCCACGAGGATCACCGCGCCGGAGCCGCGCAGCAGGGCCTCGACCTCCGAGGCGCCGCGCCCCACCGGGAAGGGCAGCGCCACGGCGCCGACCGCCGCGACCGCCAGTTCGGTGGCCACCGCGGCCGCCTGGCCGGGAAGCTGGACGGCCACGACCTCGCCGGGTCGGACGCCGAGGTCCATCAGGGCCCCGGCCACGCACAGGACCTCGCGGCGCAGGGCCGCGTACGTCACCCGTCCGTGGTCGTCCACGACGGCGTCCCGGTCGGGGTGGGCCAGGGCGATGTTGCGGAACAGCCGGTAGACGCCCGTGCCGAGGTAGTGGCCCTCGTCCCGCCACCGTGCGCGCAGGCGCGCGGGGACCAGGTCGGGGAAGGGGGAGCCCGGGGTGCGGGGCGTCATGAGATCCTCCACGGGGAATCGACCGTCAGGAGTCCGTCGGCGGCGCGGGAGAGCAGCGGGCCCAGACGCGGGTCGTGTTCGAGGCCGGGCAGGTCGGTGGTGACCGCGTGGCCGTCCACGTCGGGGGCCTCGGCGCGGGGGCGGCCGCGCAGCAGGTCGGCCGCCGCGCGCAGGGAGCTCTCCACGGCCACCGCCGAACCCAGGCGCTCGCGGGTCAGCAGGGCGGCGGTGACGGCCTGGGCCCCGAGGAAGCCGCCCAGGACGTCGAGCACGGTCATCAGGGAGGCGACCGTCGTCCGCCCGGGGGCCGCGGCCGGGGCGGTGAGCCCCTCGTGCGCCTGGACCATGAAGTCCGTCCCCGGGGGCAGCCCGTCGGCGGGTCCGCCCCAGCCGGAGGTGTAGGCGTACACCAGGCGCGGGTTGGCGCGGGCCAGCGCGGTGGCGTCCAGACCGAGCCGCTCGGCGTTGCCGGGGGCCCAGTTGTGCAGGAAGACGTCGGCGTCGCGTGTGAGGTCACGCAGGTCGCGGCGGCCCCGGTCGCTCTTGATGTCCACCTCCACGGCGTCCTTGCCCCGGTTGAGCGCCGACCACCGCGCGGAGAGCCCACCGCACGTCGGCGGCATACCGCGCAGGGGGTCGCCGCCGGGCGGCTCGACCCGCACGACCGTCGCGCCGAGCGACCGGAGCAGGTGGGCGGCCAGCGGTGCCTGGATACGACGGCCCGCCTCCAGGACGCGAAGACCGGTGAGGGGGAGGACGCAGGAGTCCGCCCCGGGCGCGGGGCCGGAGGGGCGCGCGGGAGGGGCGGCGGGCACGGGACGCAGCGTCCAGGGCGGTCGCCTCCCGCTCGTCCCCGGTGGGCGCCGGGCCGCGTCCGTGAGCCGGACGAGACCGACCCCGCTGCGCTCGGCGGTGGCGCGGACGTCCGCCCAGGAGCACGAGGCCGCGGCCGACCGCAGTTCCCCGGGGAGCGGGGCGCGGGCCGTCGCGTAGCGGAACTGGAAGGGGGTCCAGCCCGCGCTGATCGCGCGCCTGGGGGCGTCCAGTCCGGTCCAGAAACGGCCCCAGAGTTCGGGGACGAGGGCCTCGATCTCGAAGTCCACGCCGTCCGCGCTGGTGAACGTGGCGGTGCCCGGGGCCGGGGAGACGGCCTCGCCCTCGTCGGCGGCCGCGGCGGCCAGGTACTGGGAGACGGTGAGCAGGGCACACGCCTCCGCGCTGGTGTGGGCGGTCGCGCGACGGCCGGAGCGCAGGCGCAGGAGCTCGGCGGCCAGGAGGCCCGTGACGTGGGCGGTGGCGGCGACCGTGCCGACGTAGGCGAGGGGCAGGGGCTCGGGAGCGCCGTGCCGGCGGCCGTGGACGGCCATGAGTCCGGTGCGGGCCTGGAGGTCGCTCTCGCCGTCGGTGTGCGCGGGCCAGTCCAGGACGGCGCCGGAGCCGTGGGGGAGCCGGAGGCGGGAGGCGGCGGGAACGCCGGCGTCCGGGGCGTCCGGCACGTCGGCGCCGAGGGAACGGAGTTGGCGCGCGGTGTGGCGGTACGGATCGCCGCCTCCGTCGCAGGCCGGTCGTGTTCCCGCCAGGGGCGGGGGGAGGAGGGGAACAGTGGAGGTCATGGGTGTGCCTCGCGAATTCTGTCCGAAGGAGGTGGTGTGGGGGAGGTGCGGGGGAACTCGTCGATCGTCCGCTTCGACCTTTCTGTCGCACAAGCAGTCGCCGTCCGGGGACGGATGGTTCCCGTGCGGCGGGGAGAGGAGGAGGCGGTGGCGGTGCGAACGGATGCTCCGGACGAGGGGCGGACACTGGTCGGGCGGGTGCGCGACTTCGTGGTGCGTGAGGTCGAACCCTGGGAGGACGTCCTGGACGGGGGCGGTGACCGGGCACGGGCGCGCCGTGCGGAGCTGCGGGAGGGCGCGGCGCGGGAGGGGCTGTGGGCACTGCCGTTGCCCCGGGAACTCGGTGGAGGAGGCCTGGGGCTGGCCGGGTACGCGCCCGTGGCCGAGGCCGAGGGGCGCAGCGACCACGGGCCGTCCGTCCTCGGGTCGGCGGCGCTGCTGGACGTGCGGACCCTCGACGCGTACGCGGCGCCCGCCCTGCGCGAGCGCTACCTGGAGGGGTTGGTCTCGGGGCGGCTGCGGGCGTGCTTCGCGATGACCGAACCGGGGGCGCGCGGGTCGGATCCGGCCGCGATCGCGACCACCGCGAGTCCGGCTCCGCGAGGTTTCCGGGTGCGCGGGGCGAAGTGGTTCGTGACCGGGGCCCGCGAGGCGGACCTGGTCGTCGTGGTGGCGCGCACGGGACCGCCCGGCCCGCGCGGTCGTGACGGGCTGACCGTACTGGCGGTGCCCGCCGACGCGCCCGGTGTGCGCGTGGTGCGGGAGTTGCCGGTGTGGGGTGTGGGCGGGCAGTACGAGATCGCCTTCGACGACGTACCCGTCGACGCCGACCACGTGCTGGGCGGGGTCGGCGAGGGGCTGCGCGTGGCGGGAGCCCGGGTGGGGCTCGGTCGGGCCCTGCGGAGCCTGCGGTGGCTCGGGCAGGCCGAGCGCGCGTTCGAGCTGCTGCTCGACCGCGCTCGCGACACCGAGCGGGGCAGTCCCGCGCTGGGGGAGTACCAGCTGGTGCAGGGGCTGGTGTTCGAGTCGCACCTGGCCCTGGCCTCCGCGCGGTCCCTGGTGCGGTCGGCCGTGGCGGCGGTGGCGGACCCCGGGAACGATCCGGGGCGCACGGCGGTCGCCACGGCGAAGGTGGCGGCCGCGCGGGCGCTGTCGACCGTGGCCGACGCCGCCGCGCAGGTGTACGGGGCGGAGGGGCTGGGGCCGGACACGGCACTGCCTCGTCTGCAGCGGGTGGCGCGCCAGGCGCGGGTGTTGGACGGGCCGGACGAGCTGCACGTGTCGGCGGTGGCCCGGCGCCTGCTACGGGGCTGAGGGGGCGGACGGGCTCAGCGGTACGTGTTGGGGAGGGCGGCTTCCGTTGGGGCACAACGCACGCGATGCGACGTGCGGGTGGGTCGTGCCGCGTACGCCGGAAGGGTCGGATACGCCGCTTGGGTGCCCACCGTAGGGCTGACACGGGAGGTGAGCGCGTGTCGAGGGGTGGCCGCCCGGACTCCTGAGCGGCGGGGCGGGCGCTGTGAGGTTGGGCTTGATGCCCCAGGTGGCGGCTGCGGCGTGCGGTCGACGTGAGGTCTGCGAGTCAGACGAGGTCCGCGGATGCGGTATCCGTCGCCGACGCCCGGGCTCGCGGTGTTCGGAGTGGTGTCGAAGGTGGCGGGTGTGTTCGGTGGGGAGCACGGCGTGCGGTGGGTCTGTCGTGCTATGCGCGTCCCGCATGGCGGCCGTGGCACGGGGCCGTCGCGGGGCCGGAAGACGCTCATGGACATCCTCACGGTCAGACGAGGTCCGCGGGGACGGTGCCCAGCACCATCGCCGCCGCCAGCGCGAGGAAGAAGTTCCCCCACACGGACTCGATCCCGGTGACCAGCCCGTCGGCGGTCTCGTAGGACCCCCGGCCGAGGCCGTGCGTGCCCAGGTGGTCGCGCTCCAACGCCCCCACGATCGCGTGCGCCCGCGCCCGTGCGGCCGCGGCCCGGGGCCCGGCCCCCGTGTCCGTGCCCCGGACGGCCGCGACGTGCGGTGCGGGGGCCGGTGCCGGGACACCCGTGGCCCGGCGGGTACGGGCCGAGGAGGTCGTACCCGGTTCCCAGACAGGGGCGGCGCCGAACACGGGGCCGTCGGTCGGAGCGCCCGCATCACGCTCGGTTCCGTTGTGGCGCGCGGAGTCCGGGTCCGGGGCCGCGGCCGTGTCGTCGGTCGGGGTGTCCGTACTCCCGGCCCGGGGCGTCGTTCCGTGGAGGTCGGGAAGGGACCGCCGCTGGACGGAGGCGTCCGCGTGGACGGGCGGCGCGGCCTCCAGCGCATGCGCCAACCGCAGCAGCGCGGCCGCCTCGATCGCCGCCGCCCCCGTGTCCACCGGGCCCTCGGCGTCCTCGGTGTCGGCCGGGGGCACCAGCGGCGCGCCCGCGTCCAGCACCGCCCCCATCTCCGGGTCGTCGGGCGGCACGAGCCCCAGCCGCACCGCGTCCGCGAACGCCGTCAGCAACCAGGCCCTCCCCCGTGACCAGAACCGCGTCGGCGCCGTGCCGCGGACCACCCGGTCCCGGCCCAACCGCCGCACGGGCACCACCGCCGACCCGTCCCAGCACAGCCGCAGATGCCGGACCAGGTGCTCCGCCCCGGCCGCCACGACCGACTCCGACACCCCCGGCGCCGCACACATCAACGGCGCCACACCAGGCGCACCGTCCACACGGACCAGGTCGCCCGGGCCCCCGAAGGCGTCACCCCACGGGACCACCCCGGCCTCGCGGGCGAACCGCCCGCCCAAGGACCGCGCGGCCCGGCCCGCCGCCTCCTCCAACGGGTCCAAGCCGCCCGGAACGGCGAACCGCGAGAGCGCGAGCGGGTACCAGAACACCAGTCCGCGCGTGGCCGTGTCCGCCTCGGCCCACACCGCCAGCCCCTCACTCGCCCCCCGGGCGGCCGCCACGTGTGCCGACCCGGGACGCTCCAGGGCCCGCAGCCACAGCAGCCCCGCCCAGAGCCCCCCGGTCCACGACCCGCGCCGACTCGTGACCCACGCGTCGCCGGAGCGGCGAAACAGCGGATACCGGCCGTCCAACCCCGGGTGCAGGCCCTCGACGCCGTCGAGGAGGGTGTCGAGGACGCGTCGCGCCGCCACCGACGTCATGTCGGCGTTCGCGTGTCCGGGTCCGTCCCCGCCGTTCTCCCGCGACCGTTCCCCGGTCACCGCCACCACGCCTCCAGACACGGGGCCGTCAGGCCGCCGCCTGCTCGAATCCCGTCCGGGGCGGCCGCGGCCACCACGTCCTCAGGCTTCACGGCCGCCCTCCCCGCCGCCCCGACGCAGCCACGGGGCCGCCGTCGCGCCCGCCGCGATCAGGGCGACCGCGGGCCAGCCCCACGCGTACGTGTAACCGGCCGCCTCGGCGAGTGCGCCCAGCACCCCGGGACCCACCGCGAACCCCGCGAAGAACCCCGCCGACACCAGCGCCGTGGCCCGCCCCGCCCGGGGCCCGGGCACGGCGGTCATCACCGCGATCATCGACACCGCGTTCGCCGCCACCGCGAGCCCCCCGACGGCGACCGCCGCCGGGTACACCAGCGCCGGAACCCACGCCGCCGCCACCAGCAGCACGGGCCCCAGGACGGCCCCGCCCGCCAGCGGAGCCAGCAGGCCGAACGGTCCCCGGCGGTCGGCCCTCGCCGCCCACAGCACCCGGCCCAGTACCCCGGCCACACCCAGGACCGCCACCACCAGACCCGCCGCCACCGGGGCCAACCCCAGCTCGTCGGCGGCGAACAGCCCCACGTGCGCGTTCATCGACGACACCCCCACGCCCAGGAAGAGCGAGAACACCGCCAGCCGCGCCACCGGGCCGCGCGGCGGCGGCCCGGCGCCCGCGCCCCGTGCGCCACCGCCCGGGGCGTCGGCGGCGAGCGTGAGCAGCGCCCACACCGCGAGCAGCAGCGCGACCGCGGCGGCCACCGCGATCGCGACCCGCCACCCCGACCAGGCCGCGACCAGCGACAGGGGCACCCCCGCCACCAACGCGCCGAGCTGTACCCCGGACTGCTTCCACCCGGTCACGCCGCCCCGCCGTTCGGCGGGCACCGACCGCAGGATCGCCTTGTTGGTCGCCGGGTTGGCGAACGCCTGTGGAAGCCCGGACAGCGCCAACGCCAGGCACAGCGTGACCAGGTCCTGAGCCGCCGCGAGCAGCCCCAGCCCGACCGCCGCCAGCACCAGCAGCCCGACCGTGCACCGCCGCGGCCCCCACCGGTCGGTCAGCCGACCGGCCAGCGGGGACAGCGCGGCGGCCACCGCGAACCCGGCGCCGACCGCGAGTCCCAACTCCGCCGGTCCCGTGCCCAGGTCGGGGCCGAGCCGCGGCGCCAACGCCGCCACCGTGAACAGGGGCAGCATCGACCAGGCCATGACCAGGGTCAGCAGCACGGTCGTGCCGCCCACCCGGTCGGGTGTCCTCGTCTCCTCCAGGCGGTCGGGGGTCATCGGCGCTCCGATACGGTCAGGGGGTATATGAGGTCCCGGTCAGTGTCTCATCCCGCTCGCGGGTCCGCTCCTTCGCGTCCGCCCCGACCGCCGCATCCGCCGCGTCCGCCCCCGCCGGGCCGTTCCTTCGCGCACGCCACCCGAGGACGGCGTCCACGGCCAGGAACACCAGCAGCGACACCCCGACCAGCGGCACCGCCCAGCCGACCGCCGCCAGCACGACCACGGTCACCGCCTTCAGCGGCAGCGGCAGCGCTCGGAAGGCACCGCGCGGGTAGGGACGGCCGACCCCCAGCGCCCGCGACCGCGTGGGCCGCCGCTGCCACCACATCCGGTAGCCCCAGCCGACGACGGCCAGCAGACCCGCGGTCAGCACGGTCAGCACGACCTGGTTGGCCACCCCGAACAGCAGCCCCATGTGGGCGTCGATCCCCCACCGGGTGAACTTGGCCATCAGCGGGTAGTCGGCGAACCGCACCACGTCGGTGACCTCCGCCGTGTCCGGCGCGATCGCCGCGCTGTCCGCCCGCGTCGGCCAGAGCCGGTCGAGCTGCCGGACCACGTAGGGCGAGGCGGGCGTCTCGGGGTAGGCGATCTCGATCGGGCCGTCCAGACCGGCGTCCCGCGCGCTGGCCGACACGGCGTCCACGCCCAGATCCACGCCGGGTGAGGCGGGCGGGGCCTCCGCGGACACCGACGGGGTCGTCCAGGACATCCGTTCCCGCAGGTCGGCGATGTTTCCGCCCGCGTACTGCGACCACGTCATCCCGGTCGCCGACAGGAACAGCAGGCCCACCGTGATCCACAGACCGGTGGCGCCGTGCAGCGAGACCGACCGCGCCCGCCCCCGGGACGTTCCCGAACCGGGCACCAGCGCACGGCGCGCCCCGCCTCGCGACCGCCGCACCCGGGCGATCCACAGCGCGACGCCGCCCAACGCGACCACCCACAGCCAGCTCGCCGCGAGTTCGCTGTACAGGCGTCCGACGTCGCCCAGGTGCAGGTTCCGGTGGAACACCTCGATCCACGTGCGCACGGGCAGCGCCCCGCTGGTGCCGTAGGACTCGGTCACCCCGAGCACGTCACCGTCGTAGGGGTCGACGAACACCGCCGCCCGCTGCCCCGAGCCCAACCCGGGCACGTCGAACAGCACCCGCGTGGCGTCCTCCTCGGTCGTGGGCGGACGCACCGCGTCGAGTTCGGCGTCCGGCAGCTCCTCCCGCGCCACCCGCACCTGTTCGTGGAGCGGCAGGGTCTCCCCGGCGGGTTCGACGCGCAGCAGGTCGGCGTAGGCGGCGTCCTCGATCTGCGGCGTCCACACGTACAGCAGTCCGGTGACCGCCGCGATCAGGACGAACGGGGCGACGAACACCCCAGCGTAGAAGTGCAGCCGCAGGACCAGCGGCCGGAGCGCCGTCCATGCCCCGCGCCGCGTCCGTTCCGCCGCGTCCTCGGGGGGTGTGCCTTCGGCCTGTTCCATGGCGGCGTTCTCCTCGTCGCCGGCGCGTCGCGCCGATGCTGGTGCTGTTCTCCCTGTTCAGGTCGTTCGCGTGGCCTGTCCGGTTCCCGCGCCGAAATGTTTGGCCCCGGGGGCGAGCGCGGCGGCGCCCGGACCGAGGAAGCACAGGGCCGCGCACACGGCGAGCACCGCCTCGGTGCCGAACGCCTGCGTCGCCGGGGCGATCAGCGCCAGACCGACCGGTGCCAGGCCGTAGGAGAAGAGGAAGTCGAGTGAGGAGACCCGGGCGAGCTTGTCCGGCGCGACCTCCCTCTGGGCGGCGGTGAACCACGGCACGTTGAACAGCTCGATCCCGATTCCCGCGAGCACGTAGGCGGCGACCACCGTCCACGGGCTCGCGGGGAACAGCAGGCTCAGCGGCGCGAACCCGTACAGCGCCAGACCGGCCAGCGCCGCCCATCCCTGGGCGGCGGGACGCCAGCGCCCGATGAGCACGGCCCCGGCCAGGGCCCCGGCGGTGTAGGCGGTCATCGCACCCGCCAGCACCGCCTCGGTGCCGAAGGTGTCGCGGCTGACCACCGGCAGGAGGACGCTGGTCGCGGAGTATCCGGCGGCGATGACGGCGGTCAGCGCGCCCAACCCGGCGAGGAACCAGGTGTGCCGCCGGGCCTCGCGCAGCCCGTCGGCGAAGTCGGTGACCGGCGACCACGGCCGCCCCGGGGCCGCCGTGACCGGCCGCACCCGTGCCCCCTTGGGCGGGGCCAGTGCCGCGACCGCCCACGTCGCGGCCGTGACCAGCAGCAGGGCGGTCGTTCCCAGGACCGTCGACAGCAGCGCCGTCAGCGCGGGGGCGACCAGGGTGGTCACCCTGACGGAGATGGTGAGCGCCGCGTTGGCCCGCTGCCGCCGGGGCTCGTCGACCACCTCGGCGGTCAGCGCCTGGAACGCGGGCCGGCACGCGCCCTGACCCGCGCCGACGAACGCCGCCGCGACCGCCGCGAGCGCGATGGCCGAGGTCCCCACGCCGGTGGCGACCACCGGTGTGGCCACCGCGGCGGTGAGCCCCGCCCACAGCACCACCGACCGGCGGGAGAACCGGTCGGCGAGCAGTCCCCCGAGGGGGAGGGCGACGAGGAAACCGGCGGTGCGCGTGGCCAGGGTCAGGCCGAGCCCGAGGGCGGTGAGCGAACCGTCCAGGACGGCCAGGCCGAGGATGAACGGCATCGCCCACGTGGCCAGGCCGGAGGCGGTGTTGCCCGTCCACAACCGGAGGAAGGCCGGGTCCGGCAGCACGCGCGTGCGCGGTGGGGAGGGGCTTGCGATCTGGGTCTCCTGAGGGTGGGCCACGGTCGTTCGACGTCCTTTCCACGTGCGGTCGGTGAGGGAGGGGGCCGTGCGCGGACTCGCCCGGACGGCCGTGCCGGGCACACGGCCGACACCCCGCGCGGTGCCGGTCCCGTGCGGGGTGTCGAGACCGTGGGGGCGCCTTCGTGCCCGGGGCGGCGGTCGTTCCCGAGACCGAATCCCCGCGCGGAGCCGACACCGTCCGTCGGGCCGCCCCCGCGTCCCGAGGCCGACACCGTTCCCGGGGCGGTGTGCCTCCGCGGCGGGTCGATCGACGGCGTCCCGAACGGTGGTTCCCGACACTCTTTGATGACAATGGTTATCGTTTTCATTAAGATAGCGCACGACCTCCGGAACCCGGACGCCCCGCGCCCCCTTCGCGTCCGCGTGCCACATCCGCCCCAGGAAGGACCCCTGTGGACCGCTCCCTCGTGACCGAGCTGCCCCCGCCACTGCCCGCCGAGCGGATCCTCGCCGTCAATCCGCCCAGGAACGACCTGCGCACCACCCGCTCCTACACCTGGAACGGCTGGGACTTCGAGGTGCCGCCCGGGGTCTTCCTGCCCGGCGGAACCAGCCGGATGATCCACCAGCGCCTCCTGGACGACGACATCGACGTGCGCGGCCGCCGCTACGCCGCCATGGGCGTCGGTCTCGGCGTGGAGGCCGTCGCCGCCGGGGCCCGCGGGGCCGGTGAGGTCCACGCGATCGACGTACACGCCCCCAGCGTCGAGGCCACCGCCCGCAACTTCGACCGCGTCCTCGACGGCGGCACCACCACCCGGCTCGTGCCCTGGGTCAGCGACATGTTCGCGGGCCTGCCCGACGACGCCCGCTTCGACGTGGTCACCTTCAACCCACCCGCCGTCAGCCATCCCACCAGCATCGACCCCGACGTCGTGCGCAACGTCTGCGTCGGCGCGTCGATCACCGCGACGTTCTTCACCCAACTGCGCGAGCGCCCCCTCCTGGCCCCGGACGCCGAGGTCTACCTCATCGCCTCCAACACCGCCGACCTGCGCCGCATCGTCGCCCACGCCGAGGGCTCCGGCTTCTCCGGCGAGGTCCACCACCGCCACGACTGGGGCGACGGAGTCCTGACCTACCTGTTCCGCTTCCGGGAGGACGAGCGCCGGTGACCCTCGACGACCTCTTCCGCGACGCCCTCGGCCAGGTCGGCGACACCGCGGCCACCAGCGTCTTCTGGCTGCACCACGGCACCCGCCTGACCGGGAGCGGCACCACCTACCTCAACCGGTACGTCGCCGTCCGCGTCGGCGGGGCCTTCGGGGCCTGCGCCTTCGAGGACGGTCAGATCCCGCCGGACCTGTGCCGCGAGGCCTCCGGCGCGCCCCTGGCCGACCTGCTGGCCGAGGGCCCGCTGCCCCTGCGGACCGCCGCCCTCGACGCCCACCTCGGCCACACCCGCCCGCACCGCGACGACCCCCGCGCCGAGCCGGTCACCCTGCCCGCCGGGACGCCCGAACAACGCGCCGCCGCCCGCGACGCCGCCGTCGCCGAGCTCGCCCCCGTCACCGAGGGAGCCAGGATCGCCCTCATCGGCGTCGTCAACCCCCTCGTGGCCGCGATCCGCGAGCGCGGCGGCCAGTGCCTGCCCTGCGACCTCAACCTGCGCACCACCCGGTGGGGCGACCCGATCACGGAGTCGATGGCGGAGGTGGTCGACGCCGCCGACGCCGTCGTGGCCACCGGCATGACCCTCGGCAACGGCACGTTCGACGAACTCCTCGCGCGCTGCCGCGAGCGCGACATCCCGCTGTACGTCTACGCCCAGAGCGCGAGCGCCGTCGCCCGCGCCTTCCTCGGGCACGGGGTCGCCGGGGTCTGCGCCGAACCCTTCCCGTTCTCCCAGTTCAGCGCCGACCCCACCACGCTCTACCGCTACCGGGCCACCGGCACGGCCTGAGGCCGCTCCGGCCCCCGAACAGGGCGGGCGCGCGCCCTCGTCCCTCCCGCGCGCCCGCCCACCCGTCAGCCACTCCCAGCGGATGGCCTCCGCCCGCACGACCCCCCACCTCACCAAGGAGAACGACCGTGGACGAGCACGTGTCCGAAGCGATCGGCCGCCCCGACCTCATCGACCTCGGCGGCGGCCTCCTGTGCCTGCGGTTCGAGACCCTCAAGGTGGTCTCGGCCCTGGCCGCGGTCCGCCGCCTCATCGAGACCGGGGCCGTCCGGCCCGGCGACACCGTGATCGACAGCTCCAGCGGTGTCTACGCCCACGCCCTCGCGCTGGCCTGTCACAGGTACGGGTTGCGCTGCCGCATCATCGGCTCCACCACCGTGGACCGCACCCTGCGCGCGCAACTGGAGATCCTGGGCGTCCACCTGGAGCAGATGGAGTCCACCGACGACCTCGGACTCGACCAGAACCGCCGGGTGCGCCGCGTCCGGGAGATCCTCGCCGCGAACCCCGACCACCACTGGATGCGCCAGTACCACGACCCCGTCCACTACCTGGGGTACCGCGAGGTCGCCGAGACGATCCGCCGCGAGGCGGGCGGCGGTGGCCTCACGCTCGTGTGCGGCGTCGGGACCGGTGCCTCCAGCGGGGCGATCGGCACCTACCTCCGCGAGAGTGACCCGGACACCCGCGTCGTGGGCGTGCAGCCGTTCGGCAGCGTCACCTTCGCCAGCGACGGCGTGCCCGACCGGGACATCATCATCGCGGGCATCGGCAGCGCCATCCCCTTCGGCAACGTCGACCACACCCTCTACGACACCGTGCACTGGACCGGATTCGAGGCGGCCCTGGCCGGGACGGTCGACCTGCTCCGGCGGCACGCCGTGTTCGCGGGACTCTCCAGCGGCGCCGCCTACCTGGCCGCGCGGTGGGAGCTCGAGCTCGACCCCGGCCGGACGGTGGTGTTCGTCGCCGCCGACACCGGACACCGGTACACCGACTCGGTGTTCGCCCGGCACCGGGAGGCCGAGGCGGTCGAGGACCTCAAGCCGCTGGACGTCGCCGACACCTCCGAACTCGAGCTCCCCTGGGCGCGCATGGAGTGGCGTCGGGCCGGGGCGCCGCGCCAGGCCCAGTTCGACCGCACCGCCTGAGCCACCCCCCACCACGAACGGGCCCCGTGCGGATCGTCTCCGCACGGGGCCGTGTCCTCGTGGTCCCGCGCTTGGCCTCGGACCGGACGGCAACCCCCTGAGGTCACCGTTCAGGACCTCAGGAGTCCAGTTCGCGCAGGTACTCGGCGAAGCCCTCCAGGCCGTCGATGTTGCGCGGGCTGGAGATGCCCTCGTTGTAGTCGAGGATGTAGAAGTCGTCGTTCTGGACCGCGGGGAGGTCGGCGGTGGCCTCGTACTCCCGCAGGAACTCGATCTTGTCCTCGGCGGGCTGGTCCCCGTAGTCGAAGATGATGATCACCTCCGGCTGCGCCTCCACGACGGCCTCCCATCCCACCTGGGTCCACCGCTCGTCCAGGTCGCCGAAGACGTTCTCACCCCCCGCGAACTCGATGATGTCGTTCGCGGGAACCTGGCTCGCCGCCGTGAACGGCTGGTCGGTGCCCGAGTCGTAGAGGAACACCGGAACCGGGTCGCCCCCGGGGGCCTGCTCCCGGACGGCCTCGACCCGCTCCCGGTACTCGGTGACGAGCTCCTCGGCCCGCTCCTCGACACCGAAGATCCGGCCCAGCCGCTCCAGGTCGGTGTACAGACCCTCGAACGGGGTGTGGCGCTCGGGGAAGTTCGGGTAGTTGTAGCAGGACTCGGCGTGCATGAAGCTCTGGATGCCCAGCCCGTCGAGGATCTCGGGGGTGATCCCGCGCTCGTCGCTGAAGCCGGACTGCCACCCGGCGAGCACGAAGTCCGCCTCGGCGTCCACCACCAGTTCCCGGTTGAGCAGGTCGTCGCTGAGGAACTCCACCCGCTCGTACTCGGCGGCCCAGGGGGACTCCGAGACCGGCGGGTTGGCGGGCGGCAGGACGTAGCCGTGCACGTGGTCGGTCAGGCCCAGCGCGAACATCTTGTCCGCGCTGCCGCCCTCGTAGACCACCGCGCGCCGCGGCGTCGTGTACTCGACCTCCTCGCCGCAGCGGTTGACCGTGACGGTCGCGGCGGCGTCCTCGGCGTCCTCGGCGCCCTCGACCTGGGCTCCGCAGCCCGCGGTCAGCAGCGCGAGGGCGCCGAGCGCGGCGGCGGCGCGCGGCGGTCGGCCGAATCGGTGGCTCATGTGGTGCCTTCCTCTGGTGTGTCGGGGTTGAGGGTGTAGAGGAGCTGGGGGTCTCCGGTCAGGGGGTGGGGGACGACCGTGGCGGCCACGCCGAAGACCCGCTCGACCAGCTCGGGGACGAGGACCTCCCGGGGGGTTCCGGAGGCGACCAGGCGGCCCTCGGACAGCACACCGATGCGGTCGCAGACCGCGGCGGCCAGATTGAGGTCGTGCAGGACGAGCAGAACGGTGATCCCGGCGCTCCGCACGAGCGACAGCAGGCCGATCTGGTGCCGCACGTCGAGGTGGTTGGTCGGCTCGTCCAGGACGAGGACCCGCGGTTCCTGCACCAGGCAGCGCGCGACGAGGACGCGTTGGCGCTCGCCGCCGGACAGCGAGAGCACGCCCCGGTCGGCGAGGTGGGCGACGTCCATGCGCTCCATCGCCGCCCGGCACAGCCCCCGCTCGCGCGCGTCCAACGGCCGGTTGCCCCGCACGTGCGGGGTGCGGCCCAGCGCGACGATCTCGGCGACGGTGAAGTCCAGGTCGCTGCCGCCCTCCTGGGTGAGCGCGGCGACCGACCGGGCGCTCTCGCGCAGGCTCAGTCCACTCAGGTCCCGCCCGTCCAGCCACACCGTGCCGCGCGAGGGCCGCAGCGCCCGGTAGACGCAGCGCAACGCGGTCGACTTGCCCGACCCGTTGGGGCCGACCAGCCCCACGACACGGCCCTCGGGCACCTCCAGTGACAGTTCGCGCACCAGTTCCGTGCCGCCGACGGCGACCGACATCCCGTCCATACGCAGTTCCATCAGCGGCCTCCGAACAGGTAGCCCCTGCGGCGCAGCAGGAGGATGAACACGGGGACGCCGACCAGCGCGGTGATGAAGCCCAGGGGCAGCTCGCGCGGGGCGGCGACCACCCGCGCCACCAGGTCGACCCAGACCATGAACACCGCGCCGACCAGCGGCGCGACCGCCAGCACCCGGCGGTGGCCCGCGCCGACGACGATGCGCACGACGTGCGGGACGACCAGGCCGACGAATCCGATCGCGCCGCTCACCGCGACCATCGCGCCGGTCATCAGGGCGGTGATGAGGAACAGGCCCCGGCGCAGGCGGTCGGTGTCCACACCCAGGCTGGCGGCGGTCTCGTCGCCGAGGGTCATGACGTCCAGGCGGCGGCTGGCCGAGACGAGCAGGGCGATCCCGGCGAGCACGATCGCCGTGACCAGCGGCAGGGAGCCCCACGTCGCCGCGCCGAAGCTGCCCATCGTCCAGAACAGGACGGTGCTGGTGGCCTCGTTTCCGGGGACGAAGTAGACGATCACCCCCATGACCGCCTGGAAGCCGAAGGACAGCGCGACGCCCGTGAGGACCAGGCGCAGCGGCGTGATGCCGCCGGCCGACAGCGACGCGAGGTAGACGAGCACCGTGCCGCCCAGCGCGCCCAGGAAGGCGCCCGCCGAGACCGCGTAGACGCCCAGGGAGCCCAGGACACCGAAGACACCCACCGCGACGGCGCCGACCGACGCCCCCGACGAGACGCCCAGGACGAACGGGTCGGCCAGCGGGTTGCGGACCAGCGCCTGGACGGCCGCGCCGACGGCGCCCAGTCCCGCGCCGACGGTCGCGGCGAGCAGAACCCGGGGCGTGCGCAGCTGCCAGGTGATCTGGTACCGCGTGACCTCGTCGGCGCCGATCAGGTCACCGGTGGTGCCCGCCCACAGGTAGCGGAGGGTGTCGGTCGGGGCGATCACCGCCGACCCCAGGCCGATGGCGAGCACGGCGGAGACGGCCAGCAGGACGGACAGCGCGGCGACCGTCCAGGCGGTGCCCGGGAGGCCGCGGGGGGTCCGCGGGGGCGGGGGAGCGCCGACGGGCGGCGGCGGGGCGGTCGGGGGCGAGGATGCGGTCCGCGCCACGGGGCGCACCTTCCTTCTCGGGACGGGGGAACGGGCGGCGGCGGGGGACCGCGCCGGGGTTCGCGGGGGCGTCGTGACGGGCGGGAGAAGGGGGCGAGGGCGGTCCTCTCCCCAGGACAGGGGGCGAAGCCGGATAGACAATGAAAATGATAATCATTCTGTCAAGCTCCAGGTGAGCGGAGTCCCCGGAGTCGGCGGCGGCCGCGCGCGGACGCTCGCCGTGCGTGGCCGCCGCCGGTTCTCCCGCCGCTACTCCAGGTCGATGACCTCGAAGGACAGCGCGCCCTGGATCCTCACGACGTCCCCGGGCAGCGCCTTGCGGCCGATCGGATGATGGCAGTCGGGCGACGCGTAGAAGCGCAGGAGCCCGTCGGTGCGGTTCTTGGCCCGCTCGGCGGAGGGCAGGCCGGGAAACACCTGCGGGATGTCGTGGCAACCCTCGGCGGGGTCGGCGGCCGCAGTGACGGGTTCGTTCGCGAGGCCGTGCTTGAAGAGGACGACGCCCTCGGCGGCGTGGGCGGGTGCGGTGAACAACGGCAGCGCCACCGCGGCAGTGGCGGCGGTGACGGCGAGGCGCTTCAACACGTTCGGGTGCTCCAGTCGTGCTCGACGGGCGAGATATTGCCAAACGTCCCCATTCAATGACCGAGAGCGACAAGAGTGGGCGGGCAACGCCGATCGAGTGCCGTGTCTTTGCCTGAGCGGGAGTGGCGCCGAAGTCGCACTCCGTCGTGGATCGCGTTCCCGGGGTGATTGGCGCCCCCGTGCGGAGGGCAGACCCGTAGCGGTACCGACCGTGGGGGAGCCGCCGTGCCGTCACCGCTCAACAGCTACGACGAGTGGTCGCCGCTCAGGGAGATCGTGGTCGGCCGGGGTGAGCACCACCCCGCCCACGACCCGGACATCTCCTTCCGGCGCTTCTACCACGACGAACTTCTCGGGCAGGAGGGCGGGACCGACTGGAGCGGGACCTCCCGGCGCCTGCCCGGACGCTACGTCGACGAACTGGTCGAGGACCTGGAGGAGCTCGCCACCACCCTGCGGGGCCTGGGCGTCACCGTGCACCGCCCCGACCCCCTGCCCGAGGGCGCGGAGTTCGCGACTCCCTCCTGGCGGGCGACGATGCTGCCCGCGCTCAACGTCCGCGACCAGACGCTGGTCCTGGGCGACGAGGCCATCGAGACCCCGCCGCAGCTGAGGGCCAGGTACTTCGAGCCGGAACTGATGAAGCCCGTGCTGGGGGACTACTTCCGCCGCGGTGCGCGGTGGACGGTGATGCCCCGGCCGGTGCTGGGAGGGGCATCCCCCGCCGCGGGTGAGGAGATGACGTTCGACGCGGCCCAGTGTGTGCGCCTGGGCCGGGACGTCCTCGTGAACGTGTCCACGCCGGGCAACGCCCTGGCCCTGGAGTGGCTGCGCCGCCACCTGGGGGACCGGTTCCGCCTCCACCGGGTCGACCGGTTGTGCGACTACCACCTGGACACCACCGTCCTGGCACTGCGACCGGGAACCCTCCTCGTGCGCGACCCCGGGGTCGCCGGGCGGCTCCCCGAGGCGCTGCGGCGGTGGCAAATGATCTTCCCGCCCGAACCGGAGGAGGGGGGCTTCCCCGAGCCTCCGCCGGGCGTACCCCTGCTCACCAGCCGCTACATCGACCTGAACGTGCTGTCGGTCGACCCCGACACGGTGATCGTCAACGCGCTGTGGCCCAAGCTCATGGTGTGCCTGGAGTCGCACGGGTTCACGGTCGTGCCGGTCCGACACCGCCACCGGCGGCTGTTCGGAGGCGGGTTCCACTGCGTCACCCTGGACACCGTCCGCGAGGGATCCGAGCCCCTCGACCACCTCGCCTGACCCGGGTGCCGGTCAGGAACGGTCACCCCTGGCCGGATCGGGTTCCGGGAGTAGCCTGGAAGGGGACTCGACGGCCGCGCGCCCGTGTTCACCCGGGTCGGCGGCCCGACGGACGAGGGGGGTCCGCGATGAGTACGGTCCGCGGTGTCATGACGTCCCAGGTCGTCGCCGTCACGGAGGACGCCGGTTACCGGGAGGTCCTCGAAGCGCTGGTCGACCACCACGTGAGCGCGCTGCCCGTCACCGACGCCGAGGGGCGTGTGGTCGGGGTGGTGTCGGAGGAGGACCTGCTCCACAAGGAGGAGTTCAAGGGCGGTGACTACGTGCCGCCGCCGAGGGCGCGCCTGCGGGCGCACCTGGGCGTCGGCGGAGCGGCGCGGGACAAGGCCAGAGCCACGAGCGCGGCCGAACTCATGACGCGGCCCGCCGTGACGGTGGGGCCTGACAACAGTGTGGTCGAGGCGGCTCGGCTGATGGAGCGGCGCGGCGTCAAGCACCTTCCGGTCGTGGACGGGGAGAAGCGCCTGGTCGGGATCGTGAGCCGGTCCGACCTGCTGCGGGTGTTCCTGCGCGGGGACTCCGACATCGCCGACGAGGTGCGCGGTGAGATCGCCGAGGTCATGAACCGGGCGCGCGACGAGGATCCGACCGCGACGGTGACCGACGGAGTGGTCCATCTCACCGGGACCGTGCGGCTGCGCAGCGAGGCCCAGGAGCTGGTCCGCCGCGCCCAGCGGGTGGAGGGCGTGGTGTCCGTCGACTCCAGCGTCGACTGGCACGTCGACGACATCGTCCCCGAACACGTCCGCTGGCGCTCCGTGACGCCGTGACCCCGGACCCGCCCGTCGGAGGAGGCGCCCGCCCGCGGCGGGAACGGCTTCCTCACGCCGGTCCGGCGCGGTTGGCGGGCGGGTTCCAGGACGCCAGTCCGAACAGCCGCGCGGCGTTGTCGTGGCAGACCGCGCGCAGCCACTCCGTTCCCAGTCCGGTGGCCTCCAGCGCGTCGAGCGCGTCGGCGTAGCGGTAGGGGATGTTCGGGAAGTCCGTCCCGAGCAGGACCCTCCCGCCCAGGTCCGCCAGCCGGGGCAGCGCGGCGCGCGGGAACGGCGCCATGTCCTCGATGAACGGGGTGAACGCCATCGTGGTGTCCAACATGACGTGCGTGTGACGCTCCGCCAGGGAGAGGAAGTCCTCGTACTCGGGCGCCCCCAGGTGCGCGACGACCAGCCGCAGCCCCGGGTGGCGGTCCAGGACGGCGCCGATCGGGCCCGGGCCGGTGAAGGCCCCCGGAACCGGACCGGAACCGCAGTGGGTCACGACCGGCGTTCCGGCCTCGGCCAGCAGCCCCCACACCGGCTCCAGGACCGGGTCGGTCGGATCGAATCCGCCGACCTGGAGGTGGCACTTGAACACCCGAGCGCCCTGGTCGAGGGCGCGCCGCACGTCGTCGCGGGCACTCGGCTCGGCGAAGAAGGTGGCCGTGTGCAGACAGTCGGGGGTCCGCTCGGCGAACTCCGCCGCCCAGTCGTTGAGCCAGTGCGCCATGCCGGGCCGGTGCGGGTACAGCATCGACGTGAACGCGCGGACGCCGAAGCCCCGCAGCGTCTCCACCCGCTGCTCCTCCTCCTGGCGGTAGGTGATGGGCCAGGGCCGTCCCACGAGCGGACCCGCCTGGTCGAAGTGGGCCCACACCTTCGCCAGGACCCGCTCGGGCATGAAGTGGGTGTGCACGTCCACCAGGGCGGTCAACCCGAGCGACCGGCGCAGCGCCGCGACCCTCTCCCGGTCGTCGGCGGCCCGCCGCTCCTGTTCCGTGCGCATACCGGCTCCCCCTTCGTTCCTCCTGTCGGGCGACGACGATGCCACACCGACCCCGGACCGCCGCAGGGATGGTCCCGGGCCACGCGCTAGGGTCGCGGGATGGACTGGATCGACCGGGTCGCGGGGATGAGGCGTTGGACCCGCAACGGTTACCGCGCCCCCCACAAACCCCTCCTGCTGCTCTACGCGCTCGGCCACCACCAGCGCCACGGCGCTCGCCCGATCCCCTACAGCGAGGCCGAGCGGCAGCTGGCCCACCTCCTCCGGGAGTTCGGCCCGCCCCGGCGGACGTCGCCCGCCTACCCTTTCCACCACCTGACCAGCGACGGTCTGTGGCGGGTCACCACCGTGGACGGTCGGAAGTGCGACGCCGACACCGCCACGGGGCTGCGGAACGAGAGCGCGCGCGGGGGCCTGAGCCCGGAGTTCTCCACCGCCCTGTCGCGGGACCCCGGCCTGACCGTCCGTATCGCGCGCTACCTGCTCGACGCGAACTTCGAGCCCTCCCTGCACGCGGAGATCTGCGTGCTCGCCGGACTCGACCTGGATACCGGGGCCGTCCGGACCGATGACGTCCGCCTCGTCGCGGGACACCGTGACCCCCGCTTCCGCGACCTGGTCCTGGACGCCTACGACCACCGGTGCGCCTTCTGCGGCTACGACGGGTGGATCGACGGCGGTCCCGTGGCACTGGAGGCCGCACACGTGCGTTGGTGGGCGCTCGGCGGCCCCGACGACCTCACCAACGGCCTGTGCCTGTGCTCGATCCACCACCGGCTGTTCGACAGGGGCGTCCTCGGCCTCTCACGCGACCACACCGTCGCCGTCTCCACCCGGTTCAAGGGACGGTCCCGGGCCTCGGAGCGGCTCGTGTCCTCCCTGGAGGGGCAGCCGCTGAACCGCCCCGGGGGCACGGACCCGGCGGTCGAACCCGACCACGTCGACTGGCACGGCCGCGAGGTCTTTCGCGGCGACCACCCGACTCTCGCCACGTAGTCCGGGGTCAGCCGACCTCGCGGACGACCGTGGCCCGCCACGGGCACCAGATCGATCCGGGAAGGAAGCCGTCGCCGACGACGTCCAGGTGCTCGCCGACATAGGACGGATGGGAGTCGCACACCTCGATCTCCCGCTGGAAGAAGGAGATGCTGGCGGGATCGAGGTGGAAGTCCCAGGCGGGGTTGTAGTCCACCCGTGCCTTGACGATCACGCCCTTGACGTTGACCCGCCTGGTCTCCTCCCCCGAGACGATCCTGCGCGCGTGGGCGATCCGCTTCCCGTTGGTCAGCTTGAAGACGAACTCGCTGTGCCCGGGGTACTGGAAGGCGAAGTAGGCGGTGTCGGCCATGGGGAGCCCCTCGGATACGTGGATACGGTCGGGTCCGTCACCGGGAGGCGCTGAGCGTACGCGGGGCGGACGCCGGTCAGAACACTACACCGGGCGACACGGTGAATGCCGAGGGTGTCTGTTTCTCGGCGGTGCGCCGCTCGTGCGCCGCGGTGGCCGGACCCGGCCAGAGGACGGCACCCGTTCACCTCCGGTATGACCTGCGGTATCCGGCATCGCTAGGATGCGACCCGGACTGAACGGGAAAATCCAGAGAGACGAGAGCACAGTGGCTGCTGAAGGAAGTACCAAGGCCGTCGTCGTGGCGTTGGGGGCGAACCTCGGGATCGCCGCCACCAAGTTCGTGGCGTTCCTCCTCACGGGCTCCTCGTCCATGCTGGCGGAGTCCATCCACTCCGTCGCCGACTCCGGCAACCAGGGCCTGCTCCTCCTCGGAGGTAGGCGCGCCAAGCGCGACGCCACCTCCGCGCACCCCTTCGGCTACGGCCGCGAGCGCTATATCTACGCCTTCCTCGTCGCGATCGTGCTCTTCAGCGTCGGCGGCCTGTTCGCGCTCTACGAGGCCTGGCACAAGATCTCCGACCCGCACCCGATCGAGGACTGGCGCTGGGTCCCGATCGCCGTGCTGGGCGTCGCCATCATCCTGGAGTCGATGGCCATGCGCACGGCCATCAAGGAGTCCAACGCCGTTCGGGGCGAGGCCGGCTGGGTCGACTTCATCCGCCGGTCCAAGTCACCCGAACTGCCGGTCATCCTCCTGGAGGACGCGGGCGCCCTCCTCGGACTGGTGTTCGCGCTCACCGGTGTCAGCCTGACCCTCATCACCGGCAACGGCATCTGGGACGGCCTGGGCACCGCCGCGATCGGCCTCCTGCTCGTCGCGATCGCCGTCGTCCTGGCCGTCGAGATGAAGAGCCTCCTGGTCGGCGAGTCCGCCACCGAGGAGCACGTGCGCGAGATCGAGCGCGCCATCGCCGGGACCGAGGACATCGACTCCGTCATCCACATGCGCACCATGCACCTGGGGCCGGAGGAGCTGCTGGTGGCCGCCAAGGTGGAGGTCGACGGAGAGGACGACGCCGCTCGGGTCGCCCGCGCCATCGACGCGGCCGAGGCGCGCGTCCGGGAGACCGTCCCGATCGCCAGGCTCATCTACATCGAGCCCGACCTCAGGCGCTCCCTCCAGGCCGCCGAGGGGGCCGCCGCCTCCCCGGCCGACGAGTAGCCCTCGCCCTTCCGACCACGTCCCGCGCCCGAAGCCCCGTGCTCCGGGCGCGGTGTCCTGCGCCCACCCTCCGGCCCGCCCGGAGCGCACTCCGCGTGTACCCGGTGACGACCCGGGGTAGATCAGGTACGGCACCCCGCCCGTCCTCCCTCGTCCTGACCGAACCGCGTGACGGCTGTGAAGAGGAGAGGACCATGCTGGAACGGATCCCGGACGCGCCCGCCGGAGTCGACGCCCTGAAGGCCGTCGGCGACGTCACCAAGGACGACTACGAGACGGTGATCGACCCGATCGTCGACGAGGCCCGGCGCGAGGGGCGCCGCATCCGCATGCTCTGCGAGTTCGGCCCGGAGTTCGACTCCTTCACCCCCGGGGCCGCCTGGGAGGACCTCAAGGTCGGGATGGGCGCCATGCGGCTCTTCGAGGGCTGTGCGGTCGTCACCGACACCGGGTGGATCCGTGAGGCGACCCGCCTCGGACGCTTCCTGGCACCGTGCCCGGTGCGCGTCTTCGACGTCGACGACCGGGACGACGCCCTCCGCTGGCTGGCCTCCCTGCCCGAGGGGCCGGGCCTGTCCCACCGCCTCGATCCCCGCTCCCGGGTCCTGGTGGCCGAGGTCGAGGCGCCGCTGCGGGTCCAGGACTTCGACGCGCTGGCGCAGACGGCGGACACCTGGCTCGACACGCACGATGAGCTGGCCGGAATCGTCATCCACACCCGCGGCTTCCCCGGCTGGGAGAACATCGCGAGCCTCCTGCGCCATGTGCGCTTCGTCCGCGACCACCACCGACGGGTCCGCAGGGTGGCGCTGGCGGCGGACAGCGGGCTCGCCGGCCTGATGCCCCGTCTGGCCGATCACTTCGTCCGGGCCGAGCTGCGGCACTTCGACTACGACGACCTCGACGACGCCGTCGCCTGGGCCGCGGGCCCGCGGAAACCGGCCGACGGCGACTGAGGAACGCCCGGAGGCCCCGCGGCACCAGGACGGATCACCCGTCGCCGCGCGCGATCCCGTCGAGCGTGTCCACGGCCCGGTCGATGTCGCCGTGCGAGACGAAGTAGTGCGGTGAGGCGCGCACGACCGCCTCCAGCCCCCGGCGCTCCATGTCGAACCGGGTGGACTCGCGGCGGCTCACCGTGACGGCCACACCCGCGTCCCACAGCGCCGCGGCCACCCGCCTCGGCTCCGCGCCGGCACAGGTGAACGTGACGATCCCGTTGTGGTCGGTCCCGATGTCGGTGACCTCGACACCCTCCACTCCGGCCAGCCCCCGCCGCAGCCGCCCGGCGCGGTCGGCGACGGCGTCGGCGACCGCCTCCAGCCCGAGGTCCAGCGCGTAGCGGGCGGCGGCGATCAGCCCCAGGCGCTCGGCCACGCCGTACTCCCACAGCTGGTGGACGCGGGCGTCGCCGCGGAGCCGGTAGGTGGTGGCGCTGTCCCACTCCGCTCCGGAGTGGTCGACCAGGAGCGGTCGCAGGCGCTCGGCGGCGGAGCGGCGGACCGCGAGGAAGCCGGTGCCCCGGGGCCCGCGCAGCCACTTGCGGCCCGTGCCGGAGAGCATGTCGACCCCCAGGTCGTCCATCCGCACCGGCCGTTGTCCGACGGACTGGCAGGCGTCGAGCAGGACCAGGGCGCCCGCCTCGTGCGCGGCCTCGGCCGCCTCGCGGACGGGGTTGGTCAGCCCGGAGTTGGTCGGTACGTGGACGAGGGAGAGCAGTCTGACGCGCTCGTCCAGCATCTCCCGCAGGGCCCCGACCGACATCGCCCCCGAGGCATCCGAGGGGACGACGTCCACGCGCGCGCCGTGCCGCTCCGCCAGGCGCAGCAGTGCGACGGCGTTCGCTCCGTACTCGGCCTCGGTGACCAGGACGCGGTCCCCCGCGCCCAGGGGAACCGATCCGGCCAGGGTCAGCCACGACCGGGTGGCGCTGTCGGTGAAGGCGACCTCGTCGGGCGCGCAGCCGAGGAGGCCGGCGAACACGGCGTGGCCCGCCTCCACGTCCTCCGCCCGTTCGGCGTAGGCGCGGTAGCCGCCGATCTCCGCCTCGCGCCGCAGGTGGGCGATCACCTCGTCGAGGACGGGGGTGGGCGGCAGGGAGGAGCCGGCGCTGTCGAGGAAGATCCTCCCCTCGCAGCCGGGGGTGTCTGCCCGAGCGGTCTCGATGTCGATCATGCGGGGTCCCTTCCAGGGGGATGCGGAGGGTGGCGGTGTGACGGTGACGGGCATGTCAGCGGCGGCGCGAGCGCCACCACCCGAGTCCGCCGACACCCGTGACGAGGGCCGTGAGGACGAGCGCGGTCCACCACGGGCCGACGGACTCCAGCAGGCGGACCAGCTCCGCCTGCACACGGGTCGCCGCGCCCACGACGGGGTCGTCGGCCGAACCCCCGGAGAACACGCGCAGCTCGAACCACCCGTAGTAGGCCACGTACAGGCCCGCCAGGACGAGCAGTACCCCGCCGGCGCGCGTCACATACGGCATGGCTCGGCGCAGGCGCGAGGCCACCGAGTCCCGGGCCAGCGCGACGGCCACGGTCAGGACGCCGACGACCAGTCCCATGCCCAGCGCGTACGCCAGGAACACGGCCACCACCCCGACCGGGCTGGTCGACCGCAGCGCCGCCGTGGTCAGGGCGAGGAACGGGCCGACCGTGCAGGACAGCGACGCGATCGCGTACGTGATCCCGTAGACCAGGGCCCAGCGGAGGGAGCGGGCGGGCCGCCCCGGGGAGGGCTTGGGCAGCAGCAGTGTGACCTCCCGGCCCGCCGCCAGCCACGCGCCCAGCCCCACCAGGGCCGCGCCGATCACCACCGTCACCCAGGGCAGATGGCGCTCCACCGACAACGCGAGGGGGGTGACGACCAGCCCGAAGCCCGCGAAGACGAAGGTGAAACCACAGGTCATGGCCGCCGTCGTGGCCAGGGCACGCCCCAGCGGGCGCCACCGGGCCCCGCCCGCCGTCGCACCGCCTCCGCCGTCCCCGCCGTCCGAGGCGACCAGGAGCGCCAGGTAGCCGGGCAGCAGGGCGAAACCGCACGGATTGAGTACCGCGAGCATGCCCGCCACCAGGGCGATCGCGATCGGAAGCTGACTCATGACCCCTCGGTGACCGCCGCGACGCGGGCGTCGAGGTCGTCCCCGGTCAGGGTGCCCTGGACCGTCTCGAAGGTCCCGTCGGCGTCGACGAAGGCGAAGGCGGGCTGGCTGGCGACGCCGAAGCCCGACCAGATCGAGCCGTCCTCGTCCGCCAGGTGGGTCATCTCCCCGGTTCCGGTGTCGGAGACGAAGCCGCGCATGGCGTCGACCTCGCCGAGCCCGGCGACGCCGATGAACTCCACGTCGCCGGAGTGCCGCTCGGCCGCTTCGAGCACGCCCGCCGCCTCGCCCCGGCAGACGGTGCACCACGGGGCCCAGAACCACAGCACGGCGGGCTCTCCCGCGAGCGAGGCGCCGGAGAAGCCGTCGCCGTCCACGGTCCGGGTGTCGAACGCCAGCGCGTCGGGGGTCTCCTCGGGGGCGGTGCCGGACCCGGAGGTGTCCGGTCCCGGCGTGTCGGGTGCCTCGGCGGAGCCGTCTCCGGCGCCCTGCCCGGGCTCGGTGGCGGCGCAGGCGGTCAGACCCAGGGTCGCGGACGTCGCCACCGCCGCGAGGATCATCGGGAGGCGGCGGTCGGAGAGGGGCTCGGTCGTCATGGTCACCTCGGGGGACGGTCGCGGGGAGGGGTGGAACCCCAGCGAACCAGACCGCGGCCACGCGGTCCACGGGGGCTCCTCCCCTCCGGGGACCGCGTCCACCGCGGAATGCCGTGAACGGGGGGTCCGACGTGTGACCAACGGCCCGCGCGAGGGTACTCCACTAAGTGAGACGGGTCACATCCCGGGCTCGTGCCATGAGCTCGGATCACCTGGGAGGTGGAGACCATGTCCACGATCGCTCACGCTCGTTCACACGCCATGACGCACGCCTGGAGGGGTGCGGTGGCCGGTGCGATCGGTGGTGTCGTCTTCGGGGTCCTGATGGCCATGACGGGCATGCTGCCGATGGTCGCCATGCTGGTCGGCAGTGAGAACGCGGTCGTGGGTGCGGTGGTGCACCTGGCGATCTCCGTCGTCTTCGGTGTGGTGTTCGGGGTTCTGGCGGGCGCCTACGCCGACCACGTGTGGGCCACCCTCGGGGCGGGCCTGGCCTACGGTGTCGCGCTGTGGGTCGTCGGCGGCCTCATCCTCATGCCCGCGTTGCTCGGCATGGCGCTGTTCCCGATGGGGCAGACGTCCATGATGAGCCTGTTGGGGCACGCCATCTACGGTGTGGTGGCGGGGGCCTCGCTCTACGGCCTGAGCAGGAAGCACGTGTAGTCCGAACCGGGTCCGCCGCCCCGTGTAGCCGCGCCGGCGCCCCCTCCGGGGCGTCGGCGCCGGCGTGCGCCGCGGCGCACGCCACGGGCCCCTACGCCACGGAGGTGCGCGCCCCGGTGACGGCGGCCTCGGCGGCGGCGATCCCGCTGGCGACCGACACCTCGCCCAGCAGCCCGGGCGCCGCCACGGCGTCCCCAGCCAGGTAGACGCCGTCGCCCCGGTCGATCGCGGGCCGGTCCCGCCACGTACGGCCCGGCAGGTCGAGGGCGCCCGTCCGGCCCCGGCACATCTGGTCGCGCCGCCAGGTCGTCCGCTCCCGCCAGCCGGGCAGCGCGCCGTCCAGCAGGCGCTCCATCCGGGCGGTGACCTCGGCACGGGACTCGCCCGCGCGCACCGGGAGCTGCGCCTGGTACAGCCCCTCGCCCTCGGGCGCGATCCCCGGGTCGAGGAAGGAGTAGCACTCGACGAACCCCGACTCGTCGAGGTCGAACACGATCGTCGGATCCTTCGCCCGACCCCGTACCCCCAGGTCCACGAGCAGGGAGTGGCCGCTCTCCCACGCCAACGCGTCGTCACCGAGCAGCGACCGGGCGGCGGCGAGCGAGGTCGCCACGATCGTCGGCGTGCCCGGGAGCTGCGTCACCCGGACGCCGGTCTCGATCCGCACCCCCATCTCACGCGCCCGCGACGCCATGCGTTCCACCAGCGCGCCCCAACCGCCGCGCGGGTAGCGGACGGTGGGGGACTGGAGCGCGGTCACCCGCGTGAAGCGTTCCCACACGAACTCCGCCGAGAGCCGCCCCAGGTCCGCCTCGTAGGTGGTCACGCCCAGGAGGCCGCAGACCGCCCGGGTGGCGGCGGCACCCAGGTTCTCCCGGCCCCACGTGGCGAAGTCCCGGTCGTGCGGGGCCCGCAGCCTCCGCCGCCGGATCGCCCCGAGCAGACCGGCCGACGGCAGGCGACCCACCCGGCCCCCGTGCCGGAACCGCGTCCTGGCGAGGAAGGCCCGGGTCGGCTCGCGGACCGGTGGGAGGAGGCCGCGTTCGGCCAGCCACGTGTACGGCGCCCCGTCGCTGTACAGGGCGTGCGGGCCGTCGTTGACCACGTACGGCGGCTCGGTCGAACGGGCCCTGCCGCCCAGCCGCTCGTGAGATTCCCACAGGGTGACGTTCGCGCCCCTCTCGGCGCCGGCGATGGCCGCGGTCAGTCCGGCGAGGCCACCGCCCACAACGGTGATGTCCATGCCCCTAGGACGAGGCGGGCGTCCGCAGACGTGACATCTTCTCCGGATTGGCGATGAGGTAGACGTGTTGGACCAGGTCATCGACCACGTCCAGCACGAGCAGCGTCACGACGTGGCCGTCCGCCGCGACGTACGCGGCCGGGGCGCCGTTGACCTCCATGACCCCCGTCTCCAGCTCCGCCGGGTCCGCGAGCCCGGCGGAGTCGAGGAAGCGCCGGGCGTTGCGCTCCTGGGCGACGGCGTACAGGAAACCGGCGACCTTCCGGACCCCCTGGAGGACCCGCAGGGGCGCCCTGACCCTTCCGCCGCCGTCGCCGACCAGGGTCGCGTCGTCCGCCAGCAGGGCGGTGAGGCCGTCCAGGTCGCCCTCCAGGCACGCCTGGAGGAAGCGTTCGGTGATCCGGCGCCGGGAACCCCGGTCGGCGTCGAACCGGGGGCGCCGCTCGCGCACGTGGTCGCGGGCGCGCCTGGCGAGCTGCCGGGCGGTGGCCTCCTCGCGGCCGATGACCTCGCCGATGCGCGCGTAGGGGAACTGGAAGGCCTCGCGGAGCACGAAGACCGCGCGTTCGAGGGGGCTGAGGGTCTCCAGGACGACGAGGAGCGCGTACTCCACCGAGTCGGCGAGCTCGGCGTGGTCGGCCGCGTCGGGCAGGTCGCTGACCGGTTCGGGGAGCCACTCGCCGACGTAGGACTCGCGTCGGTGCCGGGCGGAGCGGAGCCGGTCGAGGGCGATCCGGGAGGCGACGGTGACCAGGTAGGCGCGGGGGTCGTCGACGGTGGCGGGGTCGACGCCGCTCCAGCGCAGCCAGGTCTCCTGGGTGACGTCCTCCGCGTCGGCGGCGCTGCCGAGGATGCGGTAGGCCACCCCGGTGAGGAGGGAGCGGTGCTCTTCGAAGACATCGGTGGTCATGTCGCAAAGACGTACCACGGTGCCCCGGGCGTGACATCCCGGGGCGGTGACGGGGGTCACTCGGCGTCGGCGCCGCCCTCCTCGGAGGGGCCGCCGATGTTCTTCCTCCAGGGGCCGCTCGCGACCAGCCAGTGCGGCACGAACCGGACGGGGAAGGGGAGGTCGGTCTCGAAGACCTCCTCGCCGTAGGCCTGGGTGACCTCGCGGTACTGGCCGTCCTCCAACCGGAACTCGACGATGCCGGCCTTGTCGGGCAGCGGGTTGATGATCCAGTAGGACCGGACGCCGAACGCCGCGTACTCCGCGCGCTTGGTGTGGTTGTCGCGGAACACGCTCTCGGGGGACACGATCTCCACGGCGAGCACCGGTGGCACCGTGTAGTAGCCCTGCCCCGGGCGCTCACAGTCGAAGACCGCGAGGTCGGGGATCCGGTGGTGGGTGCCGTCCGGCCTGAGGTTGACGCCCGGACCGGTCAGGACGGCGAACTCCTCCGGAGCCTCGGAGACGAGGTGGTACGTCAGACGAGTGTCCACGTCGGTGTGGATGGGCTTGGGCGCCGGCGACACGTCAAGCCGCCCGTCGACCAGTTCGTACCGCCGTCCGTCGTCCGGCGTGTTCTCCAGATCGTCCACGGTCAGACGCCGCTCGGGTACTTCCGTGTGCCTGATGGTCATGACAGCCATACTGCCTCCTCGGTCGCATGATGACCAGCATGGCGTGGACACGCTCGGTTACCGGCCGGTTTCCCGAAGAAGCCGGATCGATCCTCATGCCACGGACCCCTTGCCCGGCGGCGTGTCGCGCCCCTACCGTGGCGCGCCCGTGGACCGTGTGGAGAGGGGTCCGGGTGTACCGACTGCGGGAGTGGCGTCCCGGCGACGCCGACCGTCTGCTGGAGGCCTTCGAGGACGGGGAACTGGCGCGGCAGACCGTGGTCGTGCCGCGCACGCGCGCGCTGGCGCGGGAGTGGATCGCCCGGTGCCGGGACCGCGCCGCCGGCGGGCGGGCGTTCGCCTTCGCGGTCGTCGGGGGTGACGGGCCGGTCCTCGGCCACGTCGAGGTGGCGGTGACCGACCCGCGCCACGACACCGGCTGGGTGTCCTACTGGGTCCATCCCGCCGAGCGGGGGCGGGGTGTGGCGTCCGCGGGGGCCTCCCTCGTCGCCGAGTACGCCTTCGGCGCCCTGTCCCTGCACCGGTTGGAGCTGGCGCACCGGGTCGACAACCCCGGCTCGTGCGTGGTGGCGCTCCGTGCCGGGTTCCGTCCCGAGGGGGTGCGGCGGGCCCGGTTGCGGTACGGGCCCGAGCGCTTCGACGTCGGGGCGCACGCGCGCCTGGCCACCGACTCGGCGGAGGGCGTCAGTCTGCCGCCGTGCGGTGGCCGATGAGGCGGGAGGAACCGGCGGGGCACGGTGCGCGCCGTGCCCCGCGCTCGCCCCTCAGCGGGATCAGTTGTGGATGTTGTTGTTGGCGTTGCTGTCGATGACGTTGCAGCCGTCCAGGCTGACCAGGGCGAACTGGAGGACGTCGGCGCAGATCGGGACGGTGATGTTCTGGATGTCGGCGTTGTTGTCCGCGGCGGCGGTGCCGGTCAGGGAGCCGAGGGCGAGGCCGGTGGCGAGAACGAGGCCGGCGGCGGTGGAGAAACGCTTCATGGTGTTGGTCCTTGTCGGTTCGCGATGTGATCGTTGGTTCGGTGGAGACCGGTCGGCCTCCGGGATGCGTGCCCGTGGTTAGCGGTGGACGCTGATGTTGCCGTTGGCGTCCTTGTCGACGACGTTGCAGCCGTCGGCGGTCAGGCCCGCGACCTGGATGACGTCCAGGCAGACCGGGATGGTGATGTTCTGGACGTTGGCGTTGTTGTCCGCGGCGGCGGTGCCGGTCAGGGCACCGAGGGCGAGGCCGGTGGCGAGGACGAGCCCGGAGGCCCTGGCGATACGCGTCATGGAGGTCACCTTTCGGAAGGTCCAAAATCGGGTGGCTGTAGCCGCCGGAAATAACTTAGCGTAGTCGAGCGCGTGCTCGGAGTGCTTTCGGGGAAGAATTCAGAGGTTCCTCGGGATTTCTCTGGCCCCGCGCGCGACATGACGGACATGTCACGCCAACACGGCGGCATCCTGTGACCGAACTGAGAACACGGCGTGCGTGGCCCTTCGGCGAGTCCTTCGAGGCCCGACGCGGAAGGCGCGCACGAAAAAGGGCCCGCGCGGCGCGCGAGCCCTTCGGATCGGTGGAGCTGCTACCAGCCCTGCTGCTGCCCGTACCCCGGGTACTGCTGTCCGTACCCCGGCTGCTGCCCGTAGCCGGGCTGCTGCTGGCCATAGCCCGGGTACTGCTGCGGGTCGTACCCCGGGTACTGGTGCTGGTCGTAGCCGGGCTGCTGCCCGTACCCCGGCTGCTGCTGGGCGTAGCCCGCGTACGGGTCGTACGCCTGCTGGGTCCCCGTGTGGGGGTACGCCTGCTGCTGGCCGGAGTGGTCCGGCTGCGGAGCGGGCTGCTGCTGGGCCTCGGCCTGGGCGGCGCCCTGGGCCGCCGACGCGTCCGGCCGGAAGATGAACAGGCGCGAGGCCCTCTCCTCGGACTCGCTCGGCGCGGTCATCTCCAGGCGCCACCCCGCCTCCTCGATCCCCTCAAGGATGCGGGTCAGGCCGGGGCGCAGCTTGCTGTCCTTCTCGTCGTAGGCGTTGACGTCGAGCTGGATGATGAACATCCGGCGCTTCTGCTGCGCGGCGACCTTCGCGTGCTCGACGACCGTGCTGTCCCTCACGACCTGTGTGACGCTCATGAATAACCGTACCCATCTGCTCTGATCGGAGCTGCTTCACCCGCCGGGGGCCTCCCGGTCATCCGCGTCCAGCATGGCGGAACTCCGCCGGGCTCCGGATCCATGATGCCTCCTGTGCGTGCATCTGGCCACAGAACGCCCGAACCGTCCCCCCGAGGCGTGCTCCGCGGAACACGCCTAGGACGCGGCGCCACGGACCGCGTCCGCGACGGGTGTGTGACCGTTCACCAGGTTGAGAGTCCTGCCGACCGTCCCTGGTTCCTCCAACAGGGCGAGGACCACCGCGGCCACGTCGTCACGGGTCACCTCGGCGCGCTCGACGTCCGGGCCGAGCGCCACGAGCCCCGACCCGGGTCCGTCGGTCAGCCGCCCCGGCCGCAGGATCGTCCAGTCGAGCTCCAGGTGGCGCTCCCGCAGGTCGGCGTCGGCGGCGCGCTTGGCCTCGACGTAGGCGGCCCACACCTCGTCGGTGCCCTCGGGGACGGGTTCGTCCACCCCGATGGCCGAGATCTGGACCAGTCGGCGCACACCGGCCAACGAGGCCGCGTCAGCGGTCAGGACGGCGGCCGCGCGGTCCACGGTGTCCTTGCGGGGCGCGCCGCTGCCGGGACCGGCGCCGGCGGCGAAGACCACGCCGTCGGAGTTCATGATCTTCTCGGTCAGCTCGGTGACGGTGGCCTTCTCCAGGTCCACCACCACCGGCTCCGCCCCGGCGTCACGGACGTCCTGGGCGTGGTCGGGGTTGCGGATGAGGGCGACGGGCTCGTCGCCGCGGTCGGCCAGCAGCCTGGCCAGACGCAGCGCGATCTTCCCGTGCCCTCCGGCGATGACGATACGCATGCCCGAAGCGTATTGCCTCGGGTACCGGCCCCGGCCGGGGCGGGGCGGAACCGGGCACCGGGACGGCCCGCGGCCCCGGCCGGGGAGGGCACGGGCCCACGGCCCGCGCCCTCCCCGAGGGCCGTCCGACTACTCGACCGTCCAGGTGTCCCCGCTGGCCAGCAGCGACGCCAGGTCGCCCTCGCCCCGTGCGGCGCGCGCGTCGGCGACCTGCTCGTTCAGCAGCTCGTCGTAGGTGGGGCGCCGCACGTCGCGGAACACCCCGATCGGCACGTGCTCGAACGCGGGCTGGTCCAGCCGGGACAGCGCGAACGCGTACCCCGGGTCCTCGCGGTGCGCGTCGTGCCGGATCAGCCGCTCCTCACCGACGGAGCCGACGTCCACGACCTCCAGCCCGCCGAACTCCCCGGCGACCACGCCCCGGTCCGCCCCCAGTCGGAGCGGTTCGCCGTGCTCCATGCGCAGCAGACGGGTGTCCCGCGAGGACGGGTCCTTGAGCGGCTCGAACGCGTCGTCGTTGAAGATCGGGCAGTTCTGGTAGATCTCCACGAAGGACGCGCCCGGGTGGTCCGCCGCCGCCCGCAGCACCGACGTCAGGTGCTTGCGGTCGGAGTCGACCGTGCGCGCCACGAACCCGGCCTCCGCGCCCAGGGCCAGCGACACCGGGTTGAACGGGTGGTCGAGCGATCCGACCGGCGAGGACTTGGTGACCTTGCCCGGCTCGGAGGTCGGGGAGTACTGGCCCTTGGTCAGCCCGTAGATCCGGTTGTTGAACAGCAGGACGTTGATGTTGACGTTGCGCCGCAGCGCGTGGATGAGGTGGTTGCCGCCGATCGACAGACCGTCCCCGTCGCCGGTCACCACCCACACCGACAGGTCCGGCCGACTGCTCGCCAACCCGGTGGCGATGGCCGGCGCACGCCCGTGGATCGAGTGCATGCCGTAGGTGCTGAGGTAGTAGGGGAACCGGGAGGAGCAGCCGATCCCCGACACGATCACGATGTTCTCCCGTGGGACACCCAGCTCCGGGAGGAAGGACTGGAAGGCCGCGAGGATCGCGTAGTCGCCGCAGCCCGGGCACCAGCGCACCTCCTGACCGGACTTGAAGTCCTTCGCCTTGTAGGCGGCGTCGGTCTTCGGGACCAGGCTCAGCCCGGACGGGCCCGCGCCGTTGCCGTTCACCGCTGCGCCGTTCTCACTCACCACGGTCGATGACCTCCTGAAGCACGCCCGCCAGCTCCTCGGCCCCGAACGGCAGACCGCGGACCTTGTTGTAACCGATGACGTCGACCAGATACCTGCCGCGCAGCAGCAGGGCCAGCTGGCCGAGGTTGATCTCCGGGACCACCACCCGGTCGTAGCGGCGCAGGACCTCGCCGAGGTTGGCCGGGAACGGGTTCAGGTGGCGCAGATGGGCCTGGGCGATCCGTCCGCCCGCGCGCCTGACCCTGCGCACCGCCGCCGTGATCGACCCGTAGGTGCCGCCCCAGCCCAGGACCAGGACGTCGGCGTCGCCGGTCGGGTCGGACACGTCCACCGGGGGGATGTCGCGCGCGATGGCGTCGATCTTGCCCTGCCGGGTGCGGACCATGAGGTCGTGGTTGGCGGGCGTGTAGGAGATGTCGCCCGTCTCGGCGTGCTTCTCGATACCGCCGATCCGGTGCTCCAGCCCCGCCGTGCCGGGCACCGCCCACGGTCGGGCCAGCGTCCCCCCGTCCCGCAGATACGGCAGGAAGGAGTCGTCGGGGCCGTTGGGGCCGGTGGCGAAACCGGGGTCGATCACGGGCAGCGCGTCGACCTCCGGAAGCCGCCAGGGCTCAGAACCGTTGGCCAGGTACCCGTCCGAGAGCATCACCACCGGCGTGCGGTAGGTGACCGCCAGACGGACGGCCTCGACCGCCGCGTCGAAGCAGTCCGCGGGTGAGGACGGCGCCACCACCGGGAGCGGGGACTCGCCGTTGCGGCCGTACAGGGCCATGAGCAGGTCGGTCTGCTCGGTCTTGGTCGGCATGCCCGTACTCGGTCCCGCGCGCTGCACGTCGACCACCACGAGCGGGAGTTCGGTCATGACGGCCAGGCCGACCGTCTCCTGCTTGAGTACCATGCCCGGGCCCGAGGTGGTCGTCACGCCCAGCGCGCCGCCGAACGCCGCGCCCAGCGCCGCGCCGACCCCGGCGATCTCGTCCTCGGCCTGGAACGTGCGCACGCCGAACCGCTTGTGCCGGGACAGCTCATGGAGGATGTCCGAGGCGGGGGTGATCGGGTAGGACCCCAGGAAGAGCGGGAGCCCGGACCGCTGGGACCCGGCGATCAGCCCGTAGGCGGTCGCGAGGTTGCCGGTGATGTTCCGGTAGGTGCCCGAGGGCAGCCGCGCCGGTTTGACCTCGTAGGAGACCGCGAAGTCCTCGGTGGTCTCCCCGAAGTTCCACCCGGCCTGGAAGGCGGTCAGGTTGGCGGCCAGGATGTCGGGCTTGGTGGCGAACTTCGACTTGAGGAAGGACGTCGTGCCCTCGGTCGGCCGGTTGTACATCCAGGACAGGAGGCCGAGCGCGAACATGTTCTTCGCCCGCTGCGCGTCCTTCTTCGAGATGTCGATCTCCGCCAGCGCCTCCACGGTCATGGAGGTCAGCGGTACCGCGCTGACCTTGAACCCGTCGAGTGTGCCGTCGGTGAGGGGGTCGACGTCATAGCCGACCTTGGCCAGGCTGCGTCGGGTGAACTCGTCGGTGTTGACGATGACCGTCGCACCCCGCGGCAGGTCGCCGAGGTTGGCTTTGAGCGCGGCGGGGTTCATCGCCACCAGCACGTCCGGGGCATCGCCCGGGGTCATGATGTCGTGGTCGGCGAAGTGCAACTGGAAGCTGGACACACCGGGCAGGGTCCCGGCGGGGGCGCGGATCTCCGCGGGGAAGTTCGGCAGTGTCGACAGGTCGTTGCCGAACGACGCGGTCTCCTGGGTGAAACGGTCGCCGGTCAACTGCATTCCGTCGCCGGAGTCACCGGCGAAGCGGATGATGACGCGGTCGAGCTGTTCGATCTGTTTGGCCACTGAGATCGACGACCTCCTCGGTGAGCCGCCTGTCGTGTCGGGCGGCGGCGCTCGGTTGTCAGCCCCGGACGAGTCGTGTCGCCTCTGGCGGAACGGCCGGTCCGTGGGCGTGGGGACAGCGTGTGCGGCCCTCGCGGGGACCGGGCGCGCCAACCCGGCCTCGCGTGTCGCGGCGTCGCCGCGGCGGTCGGGTCGTGAAGGGGCCAGCCATCGACGACACGGCCGCTCTCCCACCGGGCCGGGCGGGACCCGGACCGATGTCTGCGGTGCGTGTTCCGCGGACTCCCACCCCGCTCGCGGCGGGCGGAAGTCACCGAACACGCCCTGGTGATAAGGGCCACGTTCGCACTATAGGTCTTCGGCCGCAGTCGGTTCTCTCCTGGGTGGCGATTGTCACAGCGGGTGGGCGGTGGCGGGGTCCGGGGATGTGACGGACAGCTGGTCACATGGGGAACGCAAGACGCCGACCCGCACGTTTGTCACCATGTACGCATCCAAAGCGGGCGCGGATTCGGTTCGGAGGAGGTGGCGGCGTGCACGTCAACGCGGTCCGTGCGGTCGGTCTGTTCGTCGGCGCCGGAGTCCTCCTCGTGGCCGCCGGCTGGCTGTTCGGGGCCGCCGCGGGAGCCCAGTTCTGCCTGGCGCTGGTCGTGTGCGCCGGGGTGCTGGTCCACCTGTTCGGGGAGACCCTGGCGCTGCGCGCGATGCGGGCCCACCCGGTGAGCGAGATCGAGCAGCCGGACCTGTACCGGATCGTCCGCGAACTGGCCACGGCCGCCCGGCAGCCGATGCCCCGGCTCTACCTGTCGCAGGTGCGCACCCCCAACGCCTTCGCCACGGGGCGGAGCCCGAGACGAGCGGCCGTGTGCTGCACCACGGGGCTGCTGCGCACCCTCGACGAGCGTGAACTCCGCGCCGTGCTGGCGCACGAGCTGGCGCACATCCGGGCCCACGACACGGTCATCAGCTCCGTGGTGGTCACCCTGGCCGGGCTCATCACCGCGTTGACGATGGTCACCTTCCTGCTGCCCCTGGGCGACTCGGAGGAGACCGATATGCCCAACCTCCTGGGCGGCCTGCTGCTGGCGCTGCTGGCGCCGCTGGCCGCGGTGGTGGTCCACTGCGGGGCGGGGCGCCGACGGGAGTTCCGGGCCGACGAGGAGGCCGCACGGCTGACCGGTGACCCGGAGGCGCTGTCGAGCGCGCTGCGCAAGCTGGAGGCGGGCGCCCGCGCCTACCCGCTGCCACGGGAACGCCCCCTGATGGCCTCGGCGCATCTGATGACCACCAACCCCTTCCCCTGCGGGATCGGTCGGCTGTTCTCCGCGCACCCGCCGGTGGCCGAGCGCGTGCGGCGGCTGCGCGAGTTGCGTCGCGGCTGGGACCTGGGCTGAGAAGCGCCGCGGCCGTCCTCCCCCGCCTGGGGAGGACGGCCGCGTCCGGCGCCGGGGGCGGTTACCGGTAGTTGACGAACTGGAGGGCCAGGTCGAAGTCCTTGGCCTCGACGAGCTTCATGACGCTCTGGAGATCGTCCTTCTTCTTGGAGCTGACGCGCAGCTCGTCACCCTGGATCTGCGCCTTGACGCCCTTGGGGCCCTCGTCGCGGATGAGCTTGGAGATCTTCTTGGCGTCCTCGGAGGAGATGCCCTCCTTGAGGCTGATGGGGAGGCGGTACTCCTTGCCGGAGGGCTTGGGCTCGTCGGCCGGGTCCAGGACCTTCAGGGAGATCTTGCGCTTGACCAGCTTCTCCTTGAAGACCTCCAGAGCCGCCGTGGCGCGCTCCTCGGAGCCGCTCTTGATCTCGATACCGTTCTCGCCCTGCCAGGCGATGGTGGTTCCGGTGCCCTTGAAGTCGAACCGCTGGGCCAGCTCCTTGCCCGCTTGGTTCAGGGCGTTGTCGACCTCCTGACGGTCGAGTTTGGACACGACGTCGAAACTGGATTCGGCGGCCACGTACGCTCACACCCCGTTGTCTGTCATGGGTAGCGGGCGCTCGTCGGGCGCCCGCGCGGTCTCGTTCGGCCCGTGCCGACAGTCCGGCCGGGCGGGGTCACGAGCTTAGCCGCGTGCTGCCCTGGACGCCCGAAGGCCCTGCTGGGCGCCGGACGGACAAACCGATTTCAGGTTTGGGCCGATCATCCGCTAGTCTCTTACATGCGCCGCGACGAACACGTCGCCGCAGCCCAGGCAGGTTGCCCGAGCGGCCAATGGGAGCGGACTGTAAATCCGTCGGCTTTGCCTTCGAAGGTTCGAATCCTTCACCTGCCACCCTGGGATGAGGCCCCGGTGGCCAGCGGACACGCTGGCCACCGGGGCCTTTCGCGTGTCTGGGGCGGGTGAGCTCCGACGGGAGTGGTGTGCGTCACTCTCCGTGAGTCCTGGCGGGTCTACGCGTGCGCTGTCGTCACTCTCGGTGGATTCGGCCGGTCGCGGATGGATCGCGATGGCGTCACGGGGCGATCACGCTGAGTGATGTTCGGGTTGTGATGGTCGCCTGCCCTCGGCTCTCCGTCCGTACGTCTCTGATCTGCGGTTTCGCCGAAGGGGAGGGCGATCTGGGATCGCTGCCGTGGGGATTGTGGGCGGATATCTCATGTTACGCGCGCCTGGTCGAGTTTGTGTGGCTTGGTGAAGGTGTGCGGCTTTATTCGCTTTCATACGTTAATGGATGGCTGGGGATGTTTCGCGCGCCCCACATAAAGAATGTCAACGACAATCCGGACAAATTGCTTTCCGGGTTTCGGCGTTGACAAAAAACAGGGGCCGGATGATGATTGCTCCAGTCCACCGCGACACAGGTGCAAGAAGCGCCTGCGTCTTTTTCTGTCAACACCTCGCATTGATTCTCGGGGGAAGTCATGATCAAGAAGATGGCCGCTGCTGGCCTGGTCGCCGGTGCCGCGATGGGCGCGATCCTCACGGGGGCTCCCGCTTTCGCCTCCCACGGTGGCGACCAGCAGTTCAACCAGAACCTGCAGGTGGTTCCGATCCAGTCCTGCAACCTGACCGGCAGCGTCGGTCTGGTTGCCGTCACCATCCCGATCCTGTCGCCGCAGACCACCGGCGACTGCACGAACGGGCCCGTCGGCACCAACATCAGCTAGTTTCCGGCAATTCGCCAGACCGAGACAGTTCACAATCTTTTCTGAAGGGTAATGCAAATGCTGCGTAAGCTCGGTGTTGCCGGCCTCATCGCTGGCGCCGCTTTCGGCGTGGTTCTCTCCGGTTCCCCGGCCTCCGCGGACTCGCACGGCGGTCACCAGCAGTACAACCAGAACCTGCAGGGCATCCCGGTTCAGCTGTGCAACACCAGCGCGGCCGTCGGCCTGGTGGCCGTCAACGTTCCGGTCCTGTCGCCGCAGACCACCGGCGACTGCACCAACGGCCCGGTCTCCACCAACATCCGCTAGGGGTTAACCGACATGCTGCGCAAGATCACCACCGCCGGCGCCGTCGCCGGAATCGCTCTGGGCGCCATCCTGGCCGCCACGCCCGCCTCCGCTTCGCACGGCGGCGACCAGCAGTACAACCAGAACCTGCAGGTCGTTCCGGTTCAGCTCTGCAACACCGAGCTGGCCGTGGGCCTCCTGGCCGGTGTCAACATCCCGATCCTGTCGCCGCAGACCACCGGCGACTGCGTCAACGGGCCCACGCACACCAACATCGACTAGGAGATCCGGCGATGCTGCGTAAGCTCACCGTGACCGGTGCCATCGTGGGGATCGCGTTCGGGGCGGCTCTGGCGGCCTCCCCGGCCTCGGCCTCGCACGGCGGCGACCAGCAGTTCAACCAGAACCTGCAGGTCGTTCCGGTTCAGCTCTGCAACACCGAGCTGGCCGTGGGCCTCCTGGCCGGTGTCAACATCCCGATCCTGTCGCCGCAGACCACCGGCGACTGCGTCAACGGGCCGGAGAGCACCAACCTGAGCCACGGGGGCGGCGGGTACTAGTCCCCGAGTGGCGGGGCCTGACGGCCCCACAGTGACGGAAAAGAGCGGTTCGAAGGCCCCCCGGCGTGTGCTGGGGGGCCTTCTCGCTGTTCAGGGGCATGATGGGGGTCACACGGAGGAGGTCGGAATGAAGCGTGCCCTTCTGAGCGGTATCGCCCTTGTCCTGCTGACGGCCTGCGGAGAGCAGGTGGCCACGCCCAGGGAGCCCGAGGGCGGGGGCACGTCCCCGGACGACGGCGGGACGCCGAACTCCGGCGACGCCGACGGCGGGACCCACGTCTTCAACCGGCACGGCGACGCCGAGGGATACCCCGACCAGGAACCCCGGGACTACGTCGCCACCGAGTTCACCACCTTCACCCGGATGAACTGGGAGGACTGGTCCGAGGGCACCGCGCGGGGGCACGGCGAGCTCTCCGGTACCTGGTGCTTCGAGCAGGGCTGCGTGGACGATCCCTACGAGGTGGACGTCGAGCTCTCCGACCCGAAGGAGGTCGACGGCACCGCGTACTTCTCCACCTACACGATCAGCGACCCCGCCGGGGACATGCCCGCTGACGCCCGCGAGGCGATGGAGGCCGCCGACGGTGGCCGACTGGACCTCCCACCGGAGGAGTGACCGTGTGACTCGGAATAGGCCCAAACTTCCGAAAAAGTACATAGTCCCTGCTCAGGACGGGTGATGGAGGTGGCTCAGCCGAGCCATACGGGGCCGATCCGGGCGTGGCGCGTCCGTGAGGTCTCTACTCTGCTGAGTTGTGGGACTCAAGGAGCGTCCGCAGGACGGCGCGCACGACGGAAACGGCCCCGGCGATCAGCCGACGCCACGGCACGGCCGCGCGGCTCTGCTGCGCCTGGCCTCCTGGTTCGAGGAGGCCGAACCCGACCGTGCCGACGCACTGGCCACCGCCGCCTACGGCCTGTACGCCTCCCTCCACCTCGGGGGCCGCGCGGACGACGTCGTCGCCGCCACGACCAGTTGGTGGCAGGCCGACCCCGATCGCAGTCCGGTCACCGAACGCCCCGGCACCCGCCCGCCCGAGCCCGTTCGCGACCATCGCGCCCAGCGCGCCCGGCTTCGCGACGCGGCCGAGTCCTCCGCCCACTGGCGCCGCGCGGGAGCCGCGCAGGTGCGGTCCCTGCTCACCGAGCCCACCGGGGCTCGGGCCAGCCTGGACCTGTCCGGGGCCGGGATGGAGGTCCTCATGGAACTCCTCACCGCGGCTCTCGGTTCCGGCGACGCGAGCCACCGCCCCACGTCCGCCGGGGACCTGGAGTTCTCCCTGCGACTGCACGTGGTCCCCGAGCCGGGAGCGGAGGTCACCGTCCTGGGGGAGGGCGGCGAGCTGTCCCTGGAGGGGCTGCGCCTCTGCGTGACCCCCTACGAACAACACGTCGTCGAACTCCCGCCCCTCCCGGCCCCCCTTCCCGAGCCCGCCGCCCAGGAGCCCCCCGGCCCCCGGGACGCCGTGGCACGGGGGGGCTCCTCCGGCGCTGACGGAGCCTCGGAGTCCCCGGACGTCCTCACCTCCGGCGAGGCCGACCAGCCCCAAACCGCCACGGAGCTCCTCACGTCCCTCCTGCCCCAGGACAACGCTGGGCACCCGCAGCACCCTGAGGCCTCCGACGCCGTGTCGGGGCCCGACGGGTCGACCGAGCCCGCCGAGCCGTCCGAGACGCGGGGCGCGGACGTCCCGCGGGAGACGTCGGACTCCGACGTGGCTCCGGTCGCCACGGCACCTGACGGCACGCCCGCACCAGAGACGCCCCCCGCCGGGGAGGGGCCGTGGGCCGCCCCGGAGGTCCGACCGGACCCCACGGACGCGGACGCGGACGCCGACACCGGCCCCATCCCCGTCGTCCCGACGGAGGTTCCCGGCGCCGGTCCGGCGACGCCGGTCGACACCCCCGGGCCGGACGACGGAGAGACCGAGGATCCTCGGGACGTCCCGCCCTCCGGGGCGGGCGCCAACCCCGACAACGAGACCACCGGACCGATCGACCTGTCCGCGCACCGGCGCGACGCCCACCAAGGGGGGTGAAGGAGACGGACACCTACAGCGAGGACGCCGCCCTCATCGGCGAGCGCCAGGCGGCCGCTCGCGCGCTCATGGCGCGTCCGCTGATCACCGCGCGTACCCACCCGGCCGAATTCGCGCTCGTGCGCTCCCACGCCGAGTGGCTCATCCAGCGCTTCCAACGCGTGCTCGGCTACCGGCTGACCGTCGCCGACGACCACGCGCGCCTCGCCAAGCGCGGGCTCGTCACCGAGGTCACCCGACCCCACACCCGGCACACCGGCGCCCGCTTCACCCCCCGTGCGCACACCTACCTGGCACTGTCCCTGGCGGTCCTGCTGGAGGAACCGGCGGCCGTCCCCGCCCGGACACTCGCCACCCGCGTCCGCTCCGCTGGGCGAGAGGCCGGTGTCGACGCCGACCCCGCGCGCGGGCTCGGGGAACGCCGCGCGTTCTGCGCCGCCCTGACCCGGCTGGTCGACCTCGGCGCCCTCACCGAAGTGTCCGGAACCGTCGCCGACCACCGCGCCGACGCCACCGCAGACCCCCTCCTGCGCCCGGAACACCACGTGCTCCGTTCCGTCGTCGCACACCCGCCCCACGCGGACGACACCCCCGACACCTTCCTCGCGGAGGCGGTCGACCCCGACCCCTCCGGGGACCACGCGGGGGAGATCGCCCTGCGCCGTCTGCTCGCGGAGACCGCCGTCGTCTACCGTGAGGAGCTCCCCGACCGCCAACGCGACCGACTCGTCGCCCACCAGTGGCGCGCGGCCGCCGCCCTCGCCAACCTCCTCGGCGTCGACACCGAGGTCCGCGCCGAGGGCGTCGCGCTCGTCTCCCCCGACGAGGCCGCCCCGCACGCCGCGTTCCCCTCCGGCGACCCCGTCGGCCAGACCGCCCTCGCCCTGGTCCGACACCTCTCCGGCCGCCTGCACCCCGGCCGACCCACCACCTCCGTCCCCGTCCCCGAACACGAACTGGAGACCGCGCTCGACACCCTGTGCGCCGAGGGGACCCCCGAACGGGCCGAGTGGGCCCGCACGGCCGGACCCGAGATCCCCGATCCGGCCCGGCTCCGCTCACGGGTGCTGATCCTGTTGGCCGACCTCGGCCTGATCCGCGGCGGCCCCGGCCACCGGCGGCTCACCGCCGCGGCCGCGCGCTACGGCGCCGACACGGACGAGCGCGTCCTCCGGATCCAGGACAATGACGACAACAGCCGGACACACCCCGACGAAACGAGTGGCGCCGACCCCGGCGCGCCCGGGGCCCCCGCCGACCCCCACGGTGATCTGAGCCGCGTGGCGTCCGTGCTGCAAGCGGTGGCGAACGAGAAGGTGAGCGCGACCAGTGGTGACCCAGGAGACGAGCGAGACCCCCGGAACGGTTCCGACTGACCCGGCCAGCGCGCCCCGCTACCGTCTCGAACGGGCGGGCATCCGCAACGTCTGGCAGTACGACGACCAGGTCCTCGACTTCGCCGAGGGGCGGCTTCTGCTGCGCGGCCGCAACGGCGCGGGCAAGTCCAAGGCCCTGGAGATGCTGCTGCCCTTCCTCCTGGACGGGGACGTCCGCCGCCTGGACACCACCGGCACGAACCGCACCAGCCTGCGCTGGCTGATGGCCGACGGTCCCCGGGCGGGCCGCGGCCCCGGCCCCGAGGAGACCGGCCCCGACCTGCTGGGCGGCGCCGACCCGGACGAACCCGCCGACCAGGACGACGACACGGAGGGCACCGGACCCGCCACACGCCTGGGCTACCTGTGGGTCGAGTTCACCACCGCGCGGGGCGACCGCGGCCTGGACGCCGTCGGGCGCGGCACCCCCCGGGAACGGGACGACTCCGCGGGCGGTCCGGCCGCTCCGCCCCGCCACCTCACCCTCGGCGCCGCCGTCCTGGCCGTCGGCGACGCCGACCCGCGCTGCGTGTTCTTCGTCACCGAGCGCCGCGTCGGGCGCGACCTGGAGCTGGTCACCGACGGCCGTCCCAAACCCATCGACCGCCTGCGCTCCGAGATCGGCGCCGACCACTGCTTCACCAGCCCGGTCGCCTACCGGGCCCGTGTCATGAGCGCCCTCTTCGGCATCGACGACTCCGTTCGCTACCGCAACCTCGTCCACCTGCTCTACCGTCTGCGCAGGCCCACCATCGGCGACCGCCTCGAAGCGGGGGAACTCGTCAGCGTCCTGTCGGAGGCCCTGCCACCGATGGACGAGACCGTCCTCGACGAGGTCGCCCGCAACATCGCCGACCTGGAACAGGCCCGCGCCGAGAAGAACGCCCTCACCCGCGCCGACACCGGGGTCGCCGACTTCCTCACCGACTACCGCGGCTACCTGGTGCACGCCCTGCGCGCCCGCGCCACCGCGGTCCGCGAGCGCCTCGACGCCTGCGCCGAGCGCACCGCCGAAGCCGACCGCCTACGCGCCGAACTCGACGAACTCGTCACCGCCGAGGGACGCGTCTCCGAGGAACGCGACCAGGCTCGCCGTACCCGCGACACCGCCGACGCCGACGGCGGTACCCTCGCCGCGGCCCGGGGCGGGGGAGCGACCGCGACCGACAACGAACGCCGCGCCTACGACGCGGCCGTCGGCGCCTACATCCGCGCCGCCGAGGCCGCCTGGGTCGCCGCGGAACACGCCGAGCGCACCGAGAACCACGCCGTGGAACGGCTCGGCGAGGACACCAGCGCCATCGAACGCGCCCTCGACGTCCTCCGGCAGACCCACGCCGAGGCCACCCGCGCCGCGGTGGCCGCCGGGATCGACCCCGACGCCCTCGGCCGTGTCCCCGACACCGACGCCCGCGTCCACGCCCCCCGCGAGAGCACCACCCGCGTCGACCTCCAGGGACTGGAGCAGGCCGTCGAACGCCCGCCCGTCGACGGCGTCGACCTCGACGCCCTGCGCGAGCACCTCGGCCGCCTCCACGACCGATTCACCTCGGCCGCCGCCCTCGCCGACGACCGCAGCGACGCCGCCACCCGCCTCACCGGCCTCACCACGGACGAGGCCACCGCCGACCGCCGCCTGGTCGCCCTCACCAGCGAGGCGGAGAGCGCCGAGGCCCACCTCGAACACGCGCACACCCGCGAACGCGACGCCATCGACCTCCTGCGCGAGGAGAGCGCCGACTACGCCGAGGGCGTCCGCGCCTGGACCGCCCGCCTGCGCGACTCCAGCCACGCCCACGCCCTGGGTGAGGCCATCCACGAACTGGAGGGCAGTGTCGAACTGCCCATCAGTGAGGACCTGCGGGTCCTGGCCGCCGACGTGCCCGCCACCGTCTCCCGCTTGGCCCACGCCGCCGTCGACCCGCTCCTGGAGGAGCTCCGAGCCCGCCGCGACGTCGCCGTGGGGGAGGAGGGCCAGCTCTCCGACGAACTCCACGAACTCGCCGACCGCCGCACCCGGAACACCGGCCACGCCCCCGAGCGCCCCGCCTGGGCCACTCACCCCCGTCCCGAAGGCGAGGGCGTCGCCTTCCACCTCGCCGTCGACTTCGTCGAGACGCTCACCCACGACCAACGCGCCGGACTCGAAGCCGCCCTCGAGGCCAGCGGGCTGCTCACCGCGTGGATCCGCGCGGACGGCACCCTCCACGACCCCGCCACACGCGACGTCGTCCTCACCCCCGCGCGCCCCGCCAAGGGCCGCACCCTCCTCGACGCCCTCGTCCCCGTCGCCTCCCCCGACACCGGCGTCAGCCACGACACGCTGCGTACGCTGCTGTCCTCCATCGCGCTGCGCTCCGAGGCCCAGGACGCCGCCGAGGACTCCGAACCCAAGCACCGCCGCGACGCCTCGGTCGCCACCGTCAGCTCCATGACCCTCGGCGGCGGGTGGCGCCTCGGCGTCGCCTCCGGGGCGCACCACAAGTCCGACCCCGAGTTCATCGGCGAGGCCGCCCGCAAACGCGCCCGCGACCGCCAACTGGCCAACACCGAACGGCGCAGGGACATCGCCGAGGCGCTGCTCTCCGAGGCGGGGGAACGCCGCTGGGCCGTGGAGAGCTCCTACGCCGAACTCCTGAAGGTCTCCCGGGACCTCCCCGACCCCGCTCCGCTGGTCCGTGCCTGGGCCACCCTCGACGTCGCCCGAGCCGACGTGGCCGCCGCCCGCCGCGCCCACGACATCGCCCAGACCGCCGCCGACGAAGCCCGGGCCGAGCTCCTCGACATCCGCGCCCGGCTTCGCGAGGCCGCCACCTCCCACGCGGGGTCCCCGGCGCACCCGCTCCCGACCGTGCGCGCCGAACTCGACAGCACCCTGCGCGCCCTCGACCACCTGCGCGTCCTGGTCGCCACAGCGCTGCGCGACCTCGACGTTCTGGCCTGGGGCCTGGCCGACCACGAGCGCCACGTCGCAGCCTGGGCGCGTGCCCGCTCCGACCGTGTGCTGGCCGAGGACGCCCGGGCCGCCGCCATCGACGACATGATCACGGTCCGCCGCCAGATCGAACTGGGCGACCGCGCCCGCGGCGTGCCGGAGGACCAGCTCGACGCCGCCCGCGAACAGGTCCGGGCCCGGTCCGAGGAGGCCGCCGCCCGGCTGCCCGAACTCGAACGCGCCGCCCAGCGCGCCCGTGACGACCGCGTCAGCGCGGAGGCCCGCCTCGCCGCCGCCACCCGCGAACGGGCCGAACAGGTCCGCCTGGCCCTCGTCAGCGGGGACGCGCTCGTCTCCGCGGTCACGGTCGGCGCCGCAGCCTCCGGAGACGCACCCGACGCCGTCCTGCTCGGTGCCGCGGGCCTCGCCGCCTGCGCGGCCGCCGACGCGCCCCTGGCCCGCTACCTCGCCGCCCGCGCCGAGGGCGCCGTTCCGTCTGAGGGCGCCGGCGCCGGCACCGACGACCCGGTGGCCACCGCGGCCCCCGCCGCGCCGCCCGGCCCCGACACCCGCCTCGCCCTGCTGGAGGCCTTCGTGGCCCAGTTGGAGGAGGGGCTCGCCGGGCAGGACGGTGTCGCCGACGTCGACGACAGCGCGATCCTCGGCAGCCGCGAGGAGCTGCGCCGCCTGCTCACCTCGGTCGGCTGGTCCCAGACCCGCACCGAACTCAGCGAACCGCGCGGCCTCAAGCGGCTCACCGTCCACGACGAGGACGGGACCCACGACGTCACCGTCTACGCGGAACGCGTCACGGCCGCCGCCGCGCGCGCCGAGGAGACCGTCGCCATCGCCGAGGAAGAGGCCTTCGAACGGCACCTGCTCGGTGAACTCGCCGGCCACCTCTCCCGCCAGATCGACGAGGCGCGTCGCCTCATCGCCACCATGAACGGCGTGCTCAAGGACGTCACCACCTCCGCCGGTCTCGGCGTCCGCCTGGACTGGGACCTGGCCCCCGACGCGGGAGCCGACATCGAGGCCGTCGTCCCGCTCCTGGCCACCCCCGCCGAGAAACGCACCCGCGTCCAGACCACCCGCCTGCGCGACGCCCTGCGCCGCTGCATCGAGGCGATCCGCCGACTCGACCCCACCGCCACCGGCGGCGCCCAGCTGCGCGCGGCCCTGGACTACCGTTCCTGGTTCGCGTTCACCGTCTACGTCACCGACGGCAGCGGGGACGAGCGCAGGCTCGGCCACCGGACCGCCCTCAGCCAGGGGGAGCAGCGGGTCGTGGCCTACCTGGTGCTGTTCGCCGCGGCGGCCGCCCAGTTCGACGCCCTCGGCGCCCACGCCCCCTGGGCTCCCCGGCTCATCCTGCTCGACGACGCGTTCGCCAAGGTCGACGAGCCCACGCACGGGCGCCTGCTCGGCCTGCTCGTCGAACTCGACCTCGATTTCGTGCTGACCTCCGAACGGGTGTGGGGCTGCTTCGCCAGCGTGCCGAGCCTCAACATCTACGAGTGCCTGCGCGACCCCGACGTCCCCGGTATCGCCACCCTGCACTTCACCTGGGACGGGAGCAGGCGCAGGCTGGTCGGCGTGTGAGCGGGGAGAGAACGGGGGGAAGTTCGGGTCGTACTTCCCCCTCTGTCCTAATCTGCTTGTGCAGGATCGACGACGGAGCGGGGTGGCGCAGGTGACTCGGGGACCCGAGGCGTTCGACGACGGAGGACAGCACGACCGTCATCCCCCGCCGTCCGCGGACGACCCCGTCACCGAGGGGCTCCTGGACGAGCTGGCGCGGTCGGGCCTGCCCGCCGAGGTCCGTTCCTGGGTCACCGCCGCCCTGTGGGGCGACGAGGCCCTGACGGCCCTGCTGAACGGCGAGCGCATGCCCGACGCCGCCCAGGGCGCCACGCCCGGACCCGACACGAGCCCGGGCGGCCCGGTCCGTCGCGCCTACCTCACCGGAATCCGGGTGCAGGGTTTCCGCGGCATCGGCCGGCCGGCCGAACTCACCTTCCCGCCCGGCCCCGGCCTCACGGTCATCGTGGGCCGTAACGGCTCGGGCAAGTCCAGCTTCGCCGAGGCCGCCGAGGCCGCGCTGACCGGGCGCAACCCCCGCTGGGACGCCATGCCCACGGGGTGGCGCGACGGGTGGCGCAACCTCCACTACGACGAGCGCACCGAGGCCACCGTCGACCTGCACATCGCGGGCGACGACGGCCCCACACGGGTCAACCGGCGCTGGACCGGGGAGAGCGTGCGCTCGGCGCGCGGAGAGGTGGTCCACCCGGACGGGGAGACCTCTCCACTGCGCACCCTCGCCTGGGGCGAACACCTCGTCCGCTACCGGCCGTTCCTGTCCTACGACGAACTCGGCCGCACCGTCACCGGGCGGGCCGCCGAGCTCTACGACACCCTCACGGCCCTCCTGGGCCTCACCGGTCTCGCGGATGCGGAGCGGCGGCTGGCCCGGGTGTGCGACGGCCTGGCCAAGCGCCGCGACCGGCCCTCACGCGAACTCAGGTTCCTCCTGGAGGCGCTCCAGAGCACGGACGACCCCCGCGCCGCCCGCGCCGTCCAGCTCCTGACGGCGTCCCACCTGGATCTGGAGGCGCTGCGCTCGATCGCCGCCGACGACGGCCCGAACGACCCCGCCCTCCATACCGTCCTGCGCCGGCTGCGCCGGCTCTCCGTCCCCGAACGGGTGGTGATCAGCGACGTCGTCAACGAGCTCCGCGGCGCGGCCATGGAGCTCGCGATGGCCGCGGGCACCAAGGGCGACCACGCGCACGGCGTCGTCCGCCTCCTGGAACAGGCCTTGGAACACCACCAGCGCCATCCCACGGAGACCACGTGCCCCACCTGCTCCACGCAGGGGGCCCTGGGCGCCGACTGGGTTCGCCGCGCCAACGCCCAGCTCCGCGCGCTGCGCTCCCAGGCCGCGTCCGCCTCCGCGGCCTACGAGCGCGCCGACGCCGCGCGCGACCAGGCGCGCTTCCTGCTCGCTCCGGCGCCCTCGTGGCTGCCGCCGGAGAGCGAACTGGGACAGGTGTGGGCCCTGTGGGAGTCCGGGGCCGACATCACCGACCTCGGGGAGCTGGCCGAGCACGTGGAGACGGTCGGGCGCAAACTCCGCGCCGCCGCCGTCACCGCCCGCCGCGACGCCACCGAGCGCCTGGAGGACCCCACCGGCGGATGGGCGCCCCTGGCCGAACAACTCTCCGGGTGGCTCGACGACGCCCAGGAGGCCATCGCGGCCCGGGAGGCGCTCGCTCCCGCGGAGGCGGCCCTGAACTGGCTCTCCGAGCAGGCCCGGGAGCTGCGGTCGCAGCAGCTGGGCCCGGTCGCCACCCAGGCCGAGCAGGTGTGGTTCCGACTGCGCCAGGAGCGTCACATCGACCTCCAGGGGATGCGCCTCATCGGCCGGGGCGCCCGGCGCAGGGTCGAGGTGGACGTGTCCGTGGACGGGGTCGAGGACCAGACCAGCGCGCCCGGTCTGCTCAGCCAGGGCGAGTTCCAGGCGCTGGCGCTGTCCATCTGCCTGCCGCGCGCCCTCGTGGACGGGAACCCCTTCGGCTTCCTCGTCCTCGACGATCCGGTCCAGGCGATGGACACCGAGACCGTGGAGGGGCTGGCCTCCGTCCTGTCCGAGGTGGGGCGCCACCGGCAGCTCATCGTGTTCACGCACGACACGCGTCTGTCCGACGCCCTGCGCAGGCTCGGGCTGCCCGCCACCATCCGCACGATCAACCGCGACGCCATGTCCAACGTGTGGGTGACGGAGGGGGACGGATGAGGCGGGGGAGACGCCCGCGGGGAGCGGCCTGGATCACATCGACGGGTTCCGCGGGCGCCGCGTGAGGGGCCGGGCAGTCCGCGAAACCGCCCCTGTACTGGCCCTTTCCCTCTCCGTGGATGGAGTCGTGAGTGCGCCGGAGGGGCTGTTCCGGGGGCGGAGGGGATTTGATTTGGCAGACCACCCCCGAAGACCTGTATAGTCATGACCAGCGCAAGGGGGCAACGCCCCCGGGGCGGACGAGAGAAAGCCCCACAGCGCGCCCCTTTAGCTCAGTCGGCAGAGCGTCTCCATGGTAAGGAGAAGGTCTACGGTTCGATTCCGTAAAGGGGCTCCACCACTTGAAGCGGTCCGGTCCACTCAGGTGGGTGGCCGGTGGAGCGACTACCGGCCTGGTACCGGGAACGGTCAGCATTGACCGTCCCCACCGATCGGGGCGGAGTAGCTCAGTCGGTAGAGCAAGCGGCTCATAATCGCTGTGTCGTCGGTTCAAGTCCGGCCTCCGCTACCAACCCGCTGACCCCTGAGGCCCTACTCAGGGGTCGAAGCGGGCCCTTTGCAGTGTTCACTGCAAACCAAGTACCGTCTCCAGCGAGAAAGGCACTCCGAAGTGGCTGCCACCGACGTGAGGCCGAAGATCACCCTGGCCTGCCAGGAGTGCAATCACCGGAACTACATCACGCGTAAGAACCGTCGGAACACCCCCGACCGTCTCGCGATCAAGAAGTTCTGCCCGAACTGCCGTAAGCACAACGAGCACCGCGAGACCCGCTGAGTCCCGCCGCGTGCCGTCGCCCGCCCGCAGGCGCGTGTGGGCGGTGGCTCCGTTCGACTTAGACTTCCGGCCCGGCGAGCGATCCGCTCGCCGGGCTGTTCGCGTGTCCGGGCCCTTCCCCGGGCAGAAGGACCAGGAGAGGGAGACCGTGGCGATCAACGCCGAGTACATCGGCCGGGAGTACCCGGCTCCGGAGCCCTACGAGGTGACCCGCGGCAAGATCCGCGAGTTCGCCGAGGCGATCAACGACCCCAACCCGGTCTATGTGGACCGGGCGGCGGCCGAGGCCGCCGGGTACCCCGATGTGATCGCGCCGCCCACCTTCCCCGTCATCCTGGGCATGGCCGGTTCCGCGTACGCCGTCGCCGACCCTGAGCTGGGGGTGGACTTCTCCCGCGTCGTCCACGGCGACCAGAGCTTCCACTACAGCCGTCCCCTGCGCGCGGGCGACGTCCTGACCGCCGTCACCCGGATCACCGACGTCAAGACCCTTGGCGGCAACGGGATGCTCACGCTGGAGACCGTGGCCACGGCGGCCGACGGCGAGCACGTCGTCACGGCGGGCATGATGCTCGTCGTGCGCGGCGAGTGACCAGGACCGACCACCAGAACGTGAGGAACGCGACCGTGAGCCTGCGCCACGCCGACGTCGAGGTCGGCACCGAACTCCCCGAGCAGACCTTCCGGGTCCGCCGCCTGGACCTGGTCCGCTACGCGGGCGCTTCGGGCGACTTCAACCCCATCCACTGGAACGAGCGCTTCGCCAAGTCCGTCGGTCTGCCCGACGTGATCGCGCACGGCATGTTCACCATGGCCGAGGCCGGACGCGTGCTCACGGACTGGACCGGGGACCCCGGCTGCGTCGTCGACTACTCGGTGCGCTTCTCCGCGCCCGTCGTGGTGCCCGACGACGACGAGGGCGCCGACATCACCGTCGGCGGCAAGGTGAAGGCCAAGAACGACGACGGTACCGTGAACGTGCTCCTGACGGCGCGCTCCGGCGGCGCCAAGGTGCTGGCCAAGTCCACCGCCGTCGTCCGCCTGGCCTGAACGGCGGATCCGCGCCGGCCTTCGACCACCGTGCCGCGGCAGCAGTGAAGCAGTGAGGTAGAACCGTGTCCACACTCTCCGGAGCCCTGCTCTCCGACCACACCACGCTCGGGCTGGGCGGCCCGGCCAAGACCTTCCTCGTCGCCCGCACCACCGACGCGCTGGTGGACGCGGTCACCGCGGCGGACCTGGACGGTGAGCCGCTCCTGGTCCTGGGCGGCGGCAGCAACCTGATCGTCGCCGACGACGGCTTCGCGGGCACCGTCGTGCACGTCGACTCGCGCGGGGTCTCCCTCACCGAGGCCGGGCACGACCCGGAGACCGGCGAGGACGTCGTACTGCTGCGCGCGGAGGCGGGCGTGGAGTGGGACCCGTTGGTGGAGCGCACGGTCGCCGAGGGGCTCAGCGGGGTCGAGTTCCTGTCCGGGATCCCGGGCCGGGTCGGATCCACCCCCATCCAGAACGTGGGCGCCTACGGGCAGGACGTCAGCCAGACCGTGCGCGAGGTGCTCGTCCACGACCGGCACACGGGTGAGCGGCGCACCATGGCCAACGCCGAGTGCGGCTTCACCTACCGCGACAGCGTGTTCAAGGGCCAGGACCGCTATGTCGTGTGCGAGGTGGTCTTCGAGCTGCGCAGATCCGAGCTGAGCCGCCCCATCCGCTACGCCGAGGTGGCCAGGACCCTGGGGGCCGAGGCGGGCGCCCGGGTGCCCCTGGCGCGGGCCAGGGAGACCGTCCTGGCCCTGCGCGCGGGCAAGGGCATGGTCCTGGACCCCGACGACCCCGACACGCGCAGCGCGGGCTCGTTCTTCACCAACCCCGTGGTGACCGCCGAGGAGTTCGCCGCGGTGCGCGACCGTGCCGCGGGACGGCTCGGCCCGGACGTCGAGGTCCCCGGCCACCCTGACGGCGACGGCAACGTCAAGCTGTCCGCCGCCTGGCTGATCGACCGCTCCGGGTTCACCAAGGGCTACGGGACCGGCCCCGCGCGGATCTCGGGCAAGCACACGCTGGCGCTGACCAATCCGGGTGGCGCGACCACGCGCGACCTGCTGGACCTGGCCCGCGAGGTGCGGGCCGGGGTCGAGTCCGTGTTCGGCGTGCGCCTGGTCAACGAACCCGTCATGGTCGGTGTGAGTCTTTGAGGCGGTGCCTTTGCGGGCCTTTGCTGCGCCTCGGTTGCCCGCGACATGTTTGAGGCCGTGCCCAATTCTTGAGTTGGGCACGGCCAACTTGTTTATCAGGGGATCCTTAAAAACAAATTCGCCGAGCGAATGAATTGCCTTTTCCTTTTGTTTTGCTAAGGTCTTGTGTGTCGAAGGGGAGTAGTCCCCAATCCACGCGATCGACACACTGGCCGCTCGGCGGCCCGGTCGTGTGAGCCCGTCACGGTAGTGGCTGAACAGCCAAGGAGCAGGTTCCAGTCAGGGCGGACGAGACCTTTGGCCCGGTAGGAAACGACCGGGTTGAAGGGGTGTCCGCTGCTTCCTTCTGCCCGAAACCCTCGGTCGGAGGAGGACGTGTGACAGCATTTCTCACGGGTCTGGCTGTGAGCACCATCGCCATTCTCATCGCGGAGATGGGGGACAAGACCCAACTGGTGGCGATGTCCCTGGCGACCCGCTACCGCGCTCTCACGGTCATCCTCGGCGTCACCGCCGCCACTGCCGTCGTCCACGCGGGCAGCGTCCTCCTGGCCGAGGTCCTGGGAGCCAGCATCCCCACCGACTGGCTGACCTTCACGGCCGGAGTCGCCTTCGTCGTCTTCGGGTTCTGGACCCTGCGCGGGGACGAGATGACCGCCGAGGACGAGGAACGCGCCGCCTCCCGGCGGATCCGTTCCGGCCTGCTCACCGTCTTCGTGGTGTTCCTCACCGCCGAGCTCGGGGACAAGACCATGCTCGCCACCATCACCGTCGGCACCCAGTACCACTGGCTGGCGGTCTGGATCGGCTCGACGATCGGCATGGTCGCGGCGGACGCCGTCGCCATCGTGCTCGGCGCGGTCCTCGGAAAGAAGCTCCCCGAACAGGCCGTCCGGGTGGGCGCCGCGATCCTGTTCTTCGCCGCCGGCGCGGCCATGCTCGGCCAGGGCGCCTGGCTGCTCCTGAGCTGAACCGCCCGCGCGCGGGGGGGAGCCCCGGATCAGGCCGGATCGCCCTCCGGCGCCGTCGCCAGCCACGCGTCGATCCCCGCCAGGAGGTCCTTGCGCACGGCGTCCGGGGCGCCCGACCCCCGCACCGACATCCGCGCCAGCTCGGCGAGCTCCCGGTCCCCGAAACCGAACACCTCCCGCGCGATCCGGTACTGCTCGACCAGGCGCGGCCCGAACAGCAGCGGGTCGTCGGTGCCCAGGGCGATCTGCACCCCCGAGTCGAAGAGCCTGCGCAGCGGCAGGTGCTCCACCCGCTCGAACACCCCCAGGCCGACGTTCGAGGTCGGGCAGATCTCCAGCGTCACGCCCTGGGTGGCGATCCGCTCCACCAGGTGCGGGTCCTCCACCGCACGGACACCGTGCCCCACCCGGTCGGCGCTGAGATCGTCCAGGCACTCGCGCACGCTGCGCGGTCCCAGGAGTTCCCCGCCGTGCGGAGCCGACAGAAGTCCCGCGCGCCGGGCGATCCGGAAGGCGGCCTCGAACTCGCGCGCCCGTCCCCGTCGCTCGTCGTTGTTCAGGCCGAAGGACACCACGCCCCGGCCCGCGTACTGCCGGGCCAGTCGCGCCAGCGCCCGGGCGTCCATCGGGTGGCGCGTGCGGTTGGCGGCCACCATCAGGCCGATCGGGACGCCCGTGTCCCGTTCGGCCGCGCGCGCGGCGTCCAGGATGAGCTCCAGGGTGGCGGTCAGACCGTCGAACAGGGCGGCGTATCCGCTCGGGTCCACCTGGATCTCCAACCAGCCCGACCCCGCGGCCCGCTCGTCCTCGGCCGCCTCGCGCAGCAGCCGGTAGACGTCCTCGGGCCTGCGTAGGACCGAGCGGGCGATGTCGTAGAGGCGCTGGAAGCGGAACCAGCCGCGTTCGTCCGTGGCGCGCAGTCTGGGCGGCCACTCGTCGACCAGGGCTTGGGGGAGGTGGACCCCGTGTTCCTCCGCGAGTTCCACGAGGGTCGAGTGCCGCATCGATCCGGTGAAGTGCAGGTGCAGGTGTGCCTTGGGCAGCCGGTCCAACCGGCGCGCGCTGGTCGGTGTCTCCATGACGCAATGCTGCCGCAAACCGCGCACGCGTGGTACCGGGACCCGAAGACCGGTCGGGAAACGGTGGTCGAACGCGGGTGTGCCCCCGGCCGCGGCCGAGGGCACACCCGCTGATCCGTTCGGGCGCCGGCAGGGTTCTGCAAGACGAGGCGAGCCGCTAGCGAGGAACGAGCGTCAGGCGTGGCCGAGGATGAAGAATCCCTGGCCGCATGGGCGCCCGAACACGGTCCGAAGCGGAGCGGAGGACCAAGGTAGGTGCAGTTCGGGCGCCGTCGGGCGAGGCGAGCACTGCCTACACGGCCTCGGCCAGCAGCTTCTGGACGCGGCTCACGCCCTCGACGAGGTCCTCGTCGCTGAGCGCGTAGGACAACCGGAGGTAGCCGGGGGTGCCGAAGGCCTCACCGGGCACGACCGCGACCTCGGCCTCCTCCAGGATCAGCTCGGCCAGCTCGGTGGAGGTGCTCGGCCGCCGGCCGCGGATCTCCTTGCCGAGGACGCCCTTGACCGACGGGTAGGCGTAGAAGGCGCCCTGCGGCTCAGGGCAGACCACGCCGTCGATCTCGTTGAGCATCCGGACGATGGTCCTGCGTCGGCGGTCGAAGGACTCGCGCATCGTGTCGACGGCGGACAGGTCGCCGGAGACGGCGGCGATCGCGGCGGCCTGCGAGACGTTGGCGACGTTGGAGGTGGCGTGCGACTGGAGGTTGCCCGCCGCCTTGACCACGTCCTCGGGCCCGATGATCCACCCCACGCGCCAGCCCGTCATGGCGTAGGTCTTGGCCACGCCGTTGACGATGACGGTGCGGTCGGCCAGCTCGGGCACCTCGACGGGGATCGAGGCGAACTCGGCGTCGCCGTAGACGAGGTGCTGGTAGATCTCGTCGGTGAGCACCCACAGGTCGTGTTCGAGGGCCCACCGACCGATCGCGCGGACCTGCTCGCGCGGGTAGACGGCGCCCGTCGGGTTGGACGGGGAGACGAACACCAGGACCTTGGTGCGCTCGGTGCGCGCGGCCTCCAGTTGCTCGACACCGGCCATGTAGCCGGTGCTCTCGTCGGTGGTGACGAAGACCGGAACGCCGCCCGCGAGCTTGATGGACTCGGGGTAGGTGGTCCAGTAGGGGGCCACGACGATGACCTCGTCCCCCGGGTCGAGCAGGGCGGCGAAGGCCTCGTAGATGGCCTGTTTGCCGCCGTTGGTGACCAGGACCTGGGAGGGCTCGACCCGGTACCCGGAGTCGCGGGCGGTCTTCTCGGCGATGGCCTTCCTGAGTTCGGGAAGGCCCCCGGCCGGCGTGTAGCGGTGGAAGCGCGGCTCGCGGGCTGCCTCCACAGCGGCCTCGACGATGTAGTCGGGGGTCGGGAAGTCCGGCTCTCCGGCCCCGAAACCGATGACGGGGCGCCCCTCCGCCTTCATGGCCTTGGCCTTCGCGTCGACGGCGAGGGTGGCCGACTCGGAGATAGCGCTGATACGTGCAGAGACTCGCGGTCGCTCAGTCATGTCTCCATGGTGTCACGTGCCCCCGGCAGAGCTGGTGGGGAAGGGTACAGGGCGATCGCGGAACCGGCGCGACGGGGTGCCCGGAGGAGCGCGGTTTGGTCTCCGCGCCGCCCAGGGCATAGACTCGTTCGCGCCGACCGGCCACGGACGGGGCGGCCCCGCGTACAAGTGGGGTGCGGACCCGGTTCGGACCGGCTATGGTGGGGAACGCAGTTTCCGCTCAAGGGCAGTGGCTCAATTGGCAGAGCACCGGTCTCCAAAACCGGCGGTTGGGGGTTCGAGTCCCTCCTGCCCTGCACGAACGCACGGTGTGGCGGTCTTCGGGCCGCCGCACCCTGCGGGGCATACGGAACTACGGGGATGACCAGCAGCCCGCGACCCTAAGGACCCCAGGTGACCCAGACTGACGCCGACGCCAAGCCCGACAAGGAGCCCAAGCGTCGTACCGGTCCTGTGACCTTCACCAAGCAGGTCGTCGGGGAGCTTCGCAAAGTCCGCTGGCCCACGCGCCGCGAGCTGGTCACCTACACCATCGTCGTCCTGGTGTTCGTCGTCCTCGTCCTGAGCTACGTCTCGCTCCTCGACTTCGTCTTCGCCGCGCTCACCACCTGGCTCTACGCTGGATTCAGCCCCGAGGGCGAGTTCCAGGCCCTGCCGCTGTGGACCAGTATCGCCACCGGCGCCCTGGCCGTCATCTTCGGCGCCATGGGGCTCATGCGCAGCAAGGGCGACTGAGCCCCGCTCCCCTGGTCCTCCGCACCGCCCAGGTCCGGAGCCCGAGCGGAGCCGCGGCCGTGACGCGGGCCGCCGTCCCCGTCCACCCGTGCCTGGTCCCATCCCGCGCGCGGAGACCGTAAGCTGGCAGGACTGGGTTCGACGTCGACCGCTGTCCGGTGCGCGTCGGCCCGCAGTAGCGCATCCGACGAGAGAAAGAGCAGCCGTGTCCGAGTCCCCACTGACCCCTGACGACTTCCCCGAAGAGGAGCCGGGTCAGTCGTCGGAGGAAGAGACCGGCCTGGCGGGCGAGCTGTCCGAGGACACGGCCGAGCAGGCCGACACCGACAGCCCGGAGCTGACCGGTGACGCCGACGAGGCCGACGAAGAGGCCGAGGAGGCCGAGCAGGAGCCCGAGCTCCCCAAGCTCGACCCCGTCGAGGAGTTCCGGAACGAGCTGATCCTGCTTCCCGGCGACTGGTACGTCGTGCACACCTACGCCGGGTACGAGAAGCGGGTCAAGGCCAACGTCGAGAGCCGCACCCAGTCGCTCAACATGGAGGACTACATCTTCCAGGTCGAGGTGCCCGAACACGAGGTCACCGAGGTCAAGAGCGGCAAGCGCCAGCAGGTCACCGAGAAGGTCCTGCCCGGCTACGTGCTCGTCCGCATGGACCTGACCGACGAGTCCTGGTCGGCCATCCGCAACACCCCGGGCGTGACCGGCTTCGTCGGCCTGTCCAACAAGCCCGCCCCGCTCAGCCTCACCGAGGTCGCCAAGCTCCTGGCGCCCGAGCCCGAGGAGGAGCCGGAGGAGGAGCGCAAGGCCAAGGCCGGCGCCGGTGTCAGCGAGGCGCGCTCCGACGTGGCCTACGAGATCGGCGAGTCCGTCACCGTCATGGAGGGCCCGTTCGCGACGCTGCCCGCCACGGTGAGCGAGATCAACCCGGACACCCAGAAGCTCAAGGTGCTCGTGTCGATCTTCGGCCGCGAGACCCCGGTCGAGCTCTCCTTCAACCAGGTCGCCAAGATCTGAACCGTCCGGGCAGTGACCCGGCCGACGTAGACTTGGTGGGTCCGCCTCCGGGCGGACCCACTCGCGTGCTCCGCCCACGGCAGGGCGGGGACCAGCACACACCGCACATCAGGCAAAGGACCCGATATGCCTCCGAAGAAGAAACTGGCCGCACTCGTCAAGGTGCAGCTCCCCGCCGGTCAGGCCACCCCGGCGCCGCCCGTCGGTACCGCCCTCGGTCCGCACGGCGTCAACATCATGGACTTCTGCAAGCAGTACAACGCTGCTACGGAGGGCCAGCGCGGCAACGTCATCCCCGTAGAGATCTCCATCTACGAGGACCGCTCCTTCAGCTTCGTCACCAAGACGCCCCCGGCGCCGAAGCTGATCCTCAAGGCCGCCGGCCTGGACAAGGCCGCCACCGACCCGGGTCGCAGCACGGCCGGTTCGATCACCGCCGAGCAGGTCCGCGAGATCGCGCAGACCAAGCTGCCCGACCTCAACACCGACGACATCGAGGCCGCCGCCAAGATCGTCGCCGGCACCGCCCGCTCGATGGGCATCGAGGTCAAGTAGCTCCCCGCACCGGGGCTCCGGGCCGACGCCCGGGCCGCGTGGGGTGCTCGCCGTCAAGAACCGACAGTGGCAGGGCCAGGCGCTGGCCCACTGACCACACGTTCCACAGGAGAACAGCGTGAAGCGCAGCAAGAACCACCGCAAAGCCAGCGAGCTGGTGAACCGTGACAAGCTCTACAGCCCCGCCGAGGCCGTGAAGCTCGCCAAGGAGACCTCCAGCGTGAAGTTCGACGCGACCGTCGAGGTCGCCCTGCGCCTGGGCGTCGACCCGCGCAAGGCCGACCAGATGGTTCGCGGCACCGTGAACCTGCCCAACGGCACCGGTAAGACCGCCCGGGTCCTGGTCTTCGCGACCGGTGAGCGTGCGGAGCAGGCTCGCGCCGCTGGCGCCGACTACGTCGGTGACGACGACCTCGTCCAGGAGATCCAGAACGGTTTCCTCGACTTCGACGCCGTCGTCGCCACCCCGGACCTCATGGGCAAGGTCGGCCGCCTCGGCCGCGTGCTCGGTCCGCGTGGTCTCATGCCCAACCCCAAGACGGGCACCGTCACCCCGGACGTGGCCAAGGCCGTGACCGACATCAAGGGCGGCAAGATCGAGTTCCGCGTCGACCGCCACGGCAACCTGCACTTCATCATCGGCAAGGCGTCCTTCGACGACGCCAAGCTGGTGGAGAACTACCAGGCCGCCATCGACGAGGTGAACCGCCTCAAGCCGTCCGCCGCCAAGGGCCGTTACATCAAGAAGGCCGTGGTCACCACGTCCATGGGCCCGAGCATCCCGCTCGACGCCTGATCGAACGGCGCCCGAACCGGCACGTAGCCGAACGGCCCCCCGGATCCCGTCAGGGAACCGGGGGGCCGTCGCCGTGCGGAGGGCCCCCGACTAGATGTCGGTGATCTGCTCCTCGGAGGGCATCTCGAAGGAGGTCTCGCCCAGGGCGGAGAAGACCATCGAGAGGTCGGTGACGTCGTCGCTGAAGTCGATGCGCATCGGGAAGCCGTCACCGGAGATCCAGATGGACGTCTCCATGGCCCCTTCGATCGAGCCGCCGATCAGATCGTTCAGGGCGCCCGCCTGCCCCTCCGGGAGGGCGTCGATCTCCTCCTGCGTGAACGTGCCGTCGACGCGGGTGGTCTCGACCCCGCTGATCTCCTCGGTCCCGGCCTCCTCGACGGTCTCGATCTCGGAGATCGCGCCCGCGACGTCCGAGAGCTGCGAGGCGTCGAACATGTCCTCCGTGGTCGGCATCGAGTCCATGCCGCTGGCGCCGCGGACCCAGGCCGTGTCGGCCTCGAAGTTGCCGTTGTGGTTGGACACCAGGGCCTCGCCCTCGGCGGGGACGATGACGATCGAGGTGCCGAGCTCCTCCGCGGTCATGCCCGAGCTCTCACCGCTGAGCTCCTCGAGGTCCAGCATCATCTCGCCGATCTCCGGCATGACGATGGTGACCTGGGCCGCCTGCGGGTCGCTCATGACCTCGTAGGTGAAGTCCATGTTCGTCTCGCCGAGCTCGGGGTCGGTCATGCCGATCGCCATGTCGAGGGTGTAGTTGTCCACCGACTCGGTGGTCGAGGCGAGGTCGGCGAGGAGGCTCATGACGCCTCCGCCCCCGTTCTCCTCCTCCGTCGCGGCTTCGGTGGTCTCCTCGGGCTCGGCGGACTGGTCGCCACCGCAGGCGGCGAGGGACAGGCTCAGGGCGCCGACGGCAAGGAAAGCCGGCACACGGGTCTTCATGGGGGTGGATACCTTTTCGATGAGGGAGATGGTGTGCGAGGAAGGGAGCGGGCCTTCAGCGGGTCATGTTGCCACGTGTGTAGGACATCTCGGACACGAGGCAACACTTGTTACTGGGACGTTGTCCCATTTCGTGGGGTTGCGTGACGCTCCTCACGTCAGGTGGGGGCCGGTCGCCCGGAATCCGTTCTCCGCACCCTTCCCGGTCCTGTAGCATGAGTACTTGCCGAAGACCGCTGGTCGTCACCCGAACGGGTGACCTAAGGACCCATCCGCGATGGGCGCCCGCGCAGGTGTCACCAGAGCTTTCCCGTTCCGGGTGCGTTTCCGCGCCCCGTGGACGCGGTCGTGCCCCGTGCGCCTCGCGCTCGGGGCTTTTTCTCGTGCTGACGCCGATCGCGTGAGTCCTTGGGAACCAACCAGCGTTCACTGTTGGAAGGAGTCCCATGGCGAGGCCGGACAAGGCAGCCGCGGTCGCCGAACTCACGGAGGAACTCCGTGGGTCGAACGGCGCCGTGCTGGCGGAATACCGGGGACTCAGTGTGGCCGGGCTCAACGAGCTCCGCCGCAGCCTCGGCCAGAACGCGCGTTTCCGCGTCGTGAAGAACACGCTGACCAAGATCGCCGTGAGCGAGGCCGGAGTCGACGAGAAGGTCAAGGACCTGCTCGAGGGCCCCACCGCCGTCGCTTTCATCCGCGGTGACGTGGTCGAGACCGCCAAGAGTCTGCGTGACTTCGCGAAGGCGAACGAGCCCCTGGTGATCAAGGGCGGCGTCATCGACGGTAAGTCGATGTCCGCCGAGGACATCACCAAGCTGGCCGACCTGGAGTCCCGCGAGGTGCTTCTCTCGAAGATGGCCGGTGCGCTCAAGGCCAAGCAGGGCCAGGCCGCCGCCGTCTTCCAGGCGCTCCCGACCAAGGCCGCGCGTCTCGCGCAGGCCCTGGCGGACAAGCGCTCCGAGGAAGCGGCCTAGACAACCTGATTTCCGGCGGGTGTCGACGTCACCCGCCTCATGGCTCGCACGTGGCGCCGACGGGCGCGCGTGTCCGTAGAGAAAGAGAGATCGCATCATGGCGAAGCTCAGCAACGAGGACCTGCTGGCCGCGTTCGAGGAGATGACCCTCCTCGAGCTGTCCGAGTTCGTGAAGCTGTTCGAGGACAAGTTCGACGTCGAGGCCGCCGCCCCGGCCGCCGTCGTCGCCGCCGCCCCGGGTGCCGGTGGCGGCGCCGCCGAGGCCGAGCCCGAGAAGGACGAGTTCGACGTCGTCCTCGAGTCCGCCGGCGACAAGAAGATCCAGGTCATCAAGGAGGTCCGCGGCCTCACGAGCCTGGGTCTCAAGGAGGCCAAGGACCTGGTCGACAACGCTCCCAAGCCGCTGCTCGAGGGCGTCAACAAGGAGGCCGCTGACAAGGCCAAGGCCGCCCTGGAGGGCGCTGGCGCCACCGTCACCCTCAAGTAGTCCCACGCGGGCCGTACGGGCCCGCTGGTACCCGCGGCGCGGCCGTTCCTCCTCCGGGAGGGGCGGCCGCGCCGTCGTGTGTCCGACTCCCCCGAGGGGACGAAGGTCCCTTCGCCGCTCCCGGCGCCGTGTCCGATCCCGCCCCGGGTGGGAGGTGTGCGAAGCTGGGTCGGCGGTGGGACGGGGATCCGCGTGTGCGAACTGTCCCGCGGACGCGATAATCTCCCGTCCCGGGATTCTTGACGGGCTCGGGGGAGAGTGTTTACCCGCCCTGGGCGGGGGAACTCTTCCGGGTGTCCGACGGCTCGTATCCCCCTGGGGGCCGGGACGGGCGCGCTGGACCACCCACACGGTCCCGGTGGGTCGCCGGGGACGGAATCCGAGGTCGGGTTCCGGGCCGGGGACGGTGTCCGGGCTTGACGGATCGCCCGCCACGGGTGATCCTGCCGGTGTCGTGAGTGGCGCCGTGGACCGTGAGTGGACAGCGGTGTGGTGTTCGGCTACACTGCTCTTTTGCGCTGCCCTTTGGTGATCCCTGTGTCGGTGTACGGCTTCCGCCATCCCATTTTCGTCTGGACACGGTAGCCCGTTCCCGCTCGATGTGACCGTCTCAACCGTGTTGCGGCGGTCCTCCAGTGACGGATCGTCTGGCGTGCGCGCTTCAACCGCCACAAGCCTTCGGAAGGACCCCTGTTGGCAGCCTCGCGCAACGCCTCCGCTAACGCCCTTGGTCCGCACCGCGTTTCGTTCGCCCGTATTCAGGAACCCCTCGAGGTCCCGAACCTGCTCGCCCTGCAGACCGAGTCGTTCGACTGGCTGCTGGGCAACGAGAAGTGGAAGACCCGGGTCGAGACGGCCCGAAACGCTGGCCGCAAGGACGTTCCGGAGCAGTCCGGTCTCGAAGAGATCTTCGAGGAGATCAGTCCGATCGAGGACTTCTCGGGCACGATGTCGCTGTCGTTCCGCGACCATCGGTTCGAGCCGCCCAAGTACTCCGAAGAGGAGTGCAAGGACAAGGACATGACCTTCTCCGCCCCGATGTTCGTCACGGCGGAGTTCATCAACAACGACACCGGTGAGATCAAGAGCCAGACGGTGTTCATGGGCGACTTCCCGCTCATGACCGTCAAGGGCACCTTCATCATCAACGGCACCGAGCGCGTCGTCGTGTCCCAGCTGGTCCGCTCCCCGGGCGTGTACTTCGACCGGTCGGTCGACAAGAGCTCGGACAAGGACCTCTTCGGCTGCAAGGTCATCCCGTCCCGCGGCGCCTGGCTGGAGTTCGAGGTCGACAAGCGCGACTTCGTCGGTGTGCGTATCGACCGCAAGCGCAAGCAGGGCGTCACCGTCCTGCTCAAGGCGCTGGGCTGGACCACCGACCAGATCCTCGAGCGCTTCGGCCAGTACGAGTCCATCCGCAACACGCTGGAGAAGGACCCGACCGCGGGCACCGACGACGCGCTGCTGGACATCTACCGCAAGCTGCGTCCGGGGGAGCCGCCCACGAAGGAGTCGGCCCAGGCGCTGTTGGAGAACCTCTACTTCAACCCCAAGCGCTACGACCTCGCCAAGGTCGGCCGCTACAAGATCAACAAGAAGCTCGGTCTGGAGACCGACTACACCCAGGGCACCCTCACCGAAGAGGACATCGTCTCCACCATCGACTACCTCGTGCGCCTGCACGCGGGTGAGGTCGAGCGCGAGACGGCCATCGGTGTCCGCCCCGTCGAGACCGACGACATCGACCACTTCGGCAACCGGCGCCTGCGCACGGTCGGCGAGCTCATCCAGAACCAGGTCCGCCTGGGCCTGGCCCGCATGGAGCGCGTCGTCCGCGAGCGGATGACCACCCAGGACGTCGAGGCGATCACGCCGCAGACCCTGATCAACATCCGCCCCGTCGTGGCCTCCATCAAGGAGTTCTTCGGCACCTCGCAGCTGTCCCAGTTCATGGACCAGACCAACCCGCTGGCGGGTCTGACCCACAAGCGCCGCCTCTCGGCGCTGGGGCCGGGCGGTCTGTCCCGTGAGCGCGCGGGCTTCGAGGTCCGTGACGTCCACGCCTCCCACTACGGCCGCATGTGCCCGATCGAGACCCCTGAGGGTCCCAACATCGGTCTGATCGGCTCCCTCGCCGCCTACGGCCGCGTCAACTCCTTCGGGTTCGTCGAGACCCCGTACCGCCGCGTGGTCGACGGTCGCATCACCGACCAGGTCGACTACCTCACCGCGGACGAGGAGGACCGGTACGTCATCGGCCAGGCCAACACGCCGATCAACCCGGACGGCACCTTCGCCGAGTCCCACGTCCTGGTGCGCCGCAAGGGCGAGGAGTTCGAGCAGGTCCGCTCGGACGAGGTCGACTACATGGACGTGTCGCCGCGCCAGATGGTGTCGGTCGCCACCGCCATGATCCCGTTCCTGGAGCACGACGACGCCAACCGCGCGCTCATGGGTTCCAACATGCAGCGCCAGGCGGTGCCGCTGCTGCGCGCCGAGGCGCCCTACGTCGGCACCGGCATGGAGTACCGGGCCGCCACCGACGCCGGTGAGGTCATCCTCGCGGAGAAGGCCGGTGTGGTCGAGGACGTCACGGCCGACTACGTCACCGTGATGGCCGACGACGGCACCCGCAAGACCTACCGCCTGGGCAAGTTCCAGCGCTCCAACCAGGGCACCTGCTTCAACCAGCGGCCGATCGTGCAGGAGGGCCAGCGGGTCGAGGAGTCCCAGGTCCTGGCGGACGGCCCGTCCACCGACCAGGGTGAGATGTCGCTGGGCAAGAACCTGCTCGTGGCGTACATGTCCTGGGAGGGCCACAACTACGAGGACGCGATCATCCTCTCCCAGCGTCTGGTGCAGGACGACGTCCTCTCCTCGATCCACATCGAGGAGCACGAGGTCGACGCCCGTGACACCAAGCTGGGCCCGGAGGAGATCACCCGCGAGATCCCCAACGTCAGCGAGGAGGTCCTGGCCGACCTCGACGACCGGGGCATCATCCGCATCGGCGCCGAGGTCGTCGACGGCGACATCCTCGTCGGCAAGGTGACCCCCAAGGGTGAGACCGAGCTGACCCCGGAGGAGCGCCTGCTGCGCGCCATCTTCGGTGAGAAGGCCCGCGAGGTCCGCGACACCTCCCTGAAGGTGCCGCACGGTGAGACCGGCAAGGTCATCGGCGTCCGCGTGTTCAGCCGCGAGGACGGCGACGAGCTCGCCCCGGGCGTCAACGAGATGGTCCGCGTCTACGTCGCCCAGAAGCGCAAGATCACCGACGGTGACAAGCTCGCCGGCCGCCACGGCAACAAGGGCGTCATCGCCAAGATCCTGCCCCAGGAGGACATGCCCTTCCTGGAGGACGGCACGCCGGTCGACATCATCCTCAACCCGCTGGGCGTCCCCGGCCGAATGAACGTCGGCCAGGTGTTGGAGGTCCACCTGGGCTGGCTGGCCAAGAACGGCTGGTCGGTCGAGGGGCTCGACGAACCGTGGAAGCAGTCGCTCCACGACATCGGGGCCTCCGAGTCCGAGCCGGGCTCCAACGTGGCCACCCCGGTCTTCGACGGCCTGCACGGCGACGAGCTCAGCGGCCTGATCCAGTCGGTCCGCCCCAACAAGGACGGCAACCGCCTGATCAACGAGGACGGCAAGGCGCGGCTGTTCGACGGCCGCACCGGTGAGCCGTTCGCCGAGCCGATCTCCGTCGGCTACAAGTACATCCTGAAGCTCCACCACCTCGTGGACGACAAGATCCACGCGCGCTCCACCGGCCCGTACTCGATGATCACCCAGCAGCCGCTGGGCGGTAAGGCGCAGTTCGGCGGTCAGCGCTTCGGTGAGATGGAGGTCTGGGCGCTGGAGGCCTACGGCGCCGCCTACGCGCTCCAGGAGCTGCTCACCATCAAGTCCGACGACGTGGTGGGCCGGGTCAAGGTCTACGAGGCCATCGTCAAGGGCGAGAACATCCCCGAGCCGGGCATCCCTGAGTCCTTCAAGGTGCTCATCAAGGAGATGCAGTCGCTCTGTCTGAACGTGGAGGTGCTGTCCAGTGACGGTATGTCCATCGAGATGCGGGACAGCGACGAGGACGTCTTCCGCGCTGCGGAAGAGCTGGGAATCGACCTGGGTCGGCGTGAGCCGAGCAGTGTCGAAGAGGTCTAACTTCCGCGATCTTCGAGAGCAGGGGACGAATTAAGTGCTCGACGTCAACTTCTTCGACGAGCTGCGCATTGGCCTCGCGACGGCCGACGACATCCGCCAGTGGTCGCACGGCGAGGTCAAGAAGCCCGAAACCATCAACTACCGGACCCTCAAGCCGGAGAAGGACGGACTCTTCTGCGAGAAGATCTTCGGTCCGACCCGGGACTGGGAGTGCTACTGCGGTAAGTACAAGCGCGTCCGCTTCAAGGGCATCATCTGTGAGCGCTGCGGCGTCGAGGTGACCCGCGCCAAGGTGCGCCGTGAGCGGATGGGCCACATCGAGCTGGCCGCGCCCGTCACGCACATCTGGTACTTCAAGGGCGTGCCCTCCCGCCTGGGCTACCTGCTGGACCTGGCGCCGAAGGATCTCGAGAAGATCATCTACTTCGCCGCCTACATGGTCACCTGGGTGGACACCGAGGCCCGTGAGCGCGACCTCCAGTCCCTGGAGGCGCGGATCTCGGTCGAGAAGCAGCACCTGGAGCAGCGCCGCGACTCCACCATCGAGGAGCGCCACCGCAAGCTCGAGGCCGACCTGGCCGAGCTCGAGGAGCAGGGTGCCAAGGGCGACGCCCGCCGCAAGGTGCGCGAGGGCGCCGAGCGCGAGATGCGCCAGCTGCGCGACCGCGCCCAGCGTGAGATCGACCGCCTCGACGAGGTCTGGAACCGCTTCAAGAACCTCAAGGTCCAGGACCTCGAGGGCGACGAGATGCTCTACCGCGAGATGCGGGACCGCTTCGGGAAGTACTTCCGCGGCGGCATGGGCGCCCAGGCCATCCAGGACCGGCTCTCCAACTTCGAGCTGGACCAGGAGGCGGAGAAGCTCCGCGAGACCATCCGCACCGGCAAGGGCCAGAAGAAGGCCCGCGCCCTCAAGCGGCTCAAGGTCGTCTCGGCGTTCCTCAACACCACCAACAGCCCCATGGGCATGGTGCTCGACTGCATCCCGGTCATCCCGCCGGACCTGCGTCCGATGGTGCAGCTGGACGGTGGCCGCTTCGCGACCTCCGACCTCAACGACCTGTACCGCCGGGTGATCAACCGGAACAACCGCCTCAAGCGACTGCTCGACCTCGGCGCGCCCGAGATCATCGTCAACAACGAGAAGCGGATGCTCCAGGAGGCCGTCGACGCCCTGTTCGACAACGGCCGCCGCGGCCGTCCGGTCACCGGGCCGGGCAACCGTCCGCTCAAGTCGCTGTCCGACATGCTCAAGGGCAAGCAGGGCCGCTTCCGTCAGAACCTGCTCGGTAAGCGCGTCGACTACTCCGGCCGTTCGGTCATCGTCGTCGGCCCGCAGCTGAAGCTGCACCAGTGCGGTCTGCCCAAGCAGATGGCGCTGGAGCTGTTCAAGCCGTTCGTGATGAAGCGCCTGGTCGACCTGAACCACGCGCAGAACATCAAGAGCGCCAAGCGCATGGTGGAGCGGTCCCGCCCGGTCGTGTGGGACGTCCTCGAAGAGGTCATCACCGAGCACCCGGTGCTGCTCAACCGCGCTCCGACGCTGCACCGCCTGGGCATCCAGGCCTTCGAGCCGCAGCTGGTCGAGGGCAAGGCCATCCAGATCCACCCGCTGGTCTGCACGGCGTTCAACGCCGACTTCGACGGTGACCAGATGGCCGTGCACCTGCCGCTGTCCGCCGAGGCCCAGGCCGAGGCGCGGCTGCTGATGCTGGCCACGAACAACATCCTCAAGCCGTCCGACGGCAAGCCCGTGACCATGCCCACCCAGGACATGATCATCGGTCTGTACTACCTGACGACGGAGCGCTCCGGCGCCCGGGGCGAGGGGCGGGCGTTCCGCTCCCCGGCCGAGGCGATCATGGCCTACGACCTGGGCGACCTCGACCTCCAGGCCAAGATCCGCCTGCGGATCGCCGACGGCGCTCCCGCGCCCAAGGACTGGACCCCGCCGGAGGGCTGGCAGCAGGGCGACGTCTACGTCCTGGAGACGACGCTGGGCCGGTACCTCTTCAACGAGGCCACCCCGGTCGACTACCCGTACGTCAACTTCCAGGTGGGCAAGAAGCAGGTCTCGGCCCTGGTCAACGACCTGGCCGAGAACTACCCCAAGGTCCAGGTCGCCACGACCCTGGACGCCCTGAAGGACGCCGGTTACCGCTGGGCCACCCGGTCCGGTCTGACCATCGGCATCGAGGACGTCGTCGCGCCTCCGGCCAAGACGGAGATCCTCGAGGGCTACGAGCGCAAGGCCGACAAGATCCAGCGCGAGTACGACCGTGGTCTCATCACCGACGACGAGCGCCGTCAGGAGCTCACCGAGGTGTGGACCCAGGCCACCGCCGAGGTCGCCCGGAACATGGAGGACAACTTCCCCGCCGACAACCCGGTGTGGATGATGGTCCAGTCCGGTGCCCGTGGTAACCCGATGCAGGTGCGTCAGATCGCCGGTATCCGCGGTCTGGTCTCCAACACCAAGGGTGAGACGATCCCGCGCCCGATCAAGTCCTCCTACCGCGAGGGCCTGTCCGTCCTGGAGTACTTCATCTCCACGCACGGTCAGCGCAAGGGTCTGGCCGACACCGCCCTGCGTACCGCCGACTCGGGTTACCTGACCCGTCGTCTGGTGGACGTCGCGCAGGACGTCATCGTCCGCGAGGTCGACTGTGAGACTGACCGCTCGCTCTGGCACGAGATCGGTGAGAAGACCGCCTCCGGCGCCGTCGTGCGCAAGCACAACGTCGAGAACACCGGTTTCGGCCGTACCCTCGCCGAGCCCGCCGTGGACGCGGACGGCAACGTCGTCCTGCCCGCGCTGGCCGACACCTCCGAGCAGAACATCGACAAGCTGGTCGAGGCGGGCATCACCCGCGTGCGCATCCGCTCGTCGCTCACCTGTGAGGCGAAGATCGGCGTGTGCTCCACCTGCTACGGCCGCTCCATGGCGACCGGCAAGCCGGTGGACGTCGGTGAGGCGATCGGTATCATCGCGGCCCAGTCCATCGGTGAGCCCGGTACCCAGCTGACCATGCGGACCTTCCACATGGGTGGTTCGGCCGGTCAGGACATCACCCACGGTCTGCCCCGTGTCCAGGAGCTCTTCGAGGCCCGCATCCCCAAGGGTGTGGCCCCGATCTCCGAGGTGGAGGGCCGGATCCGGATCGACGACACGGAGAAGAGCCGTAAGATCGTCGTCATCCCGGACGACGGCTCGGACGAGATCGCCTACCCGGTGCCGATGCGCGCCCAGCTCCTGGTCAGCGACGACGACCACGTGTCGGTCGGACAGCAGCTGATCCAGGGTGCGATCAACCCGCACGAGGTCCTCCGCATCCAGGGGCCGCGCGCGGTGCAGCAGCACCTCGTGTCGGAGGTCCAGGAGGTCTACAAGTCGCAGGGTGTGTCCATCCACGACAAGCACATCGAGATCATCGTCCGCCAGATGCTCAAGCGGGTGAACATCCTCGAGTCGGGTGACACCGAGCTGCTGCCGGGTGAGATGGTCGAGCGGCCGAAGTTCGAGCGGATCAACCGCCGCGTCGTCTCCGAGGGCGGACAGCCCGCGGCCGGACGCCCGGTGCTGCTCGGCATCACCAAGGCCTCGCTGGCCACGGAGTCCTGGCTGTCGGCGGCCTCCTTCCAGGAGACCACCCGGGTGCTCACCGAGAACGCGATCCACGGCAAGAGCGACCCGCTCCTCGGCCTCAAGGAGAACGTCATCATCGGTAAGCTCATCCCGGCCGGTACCGGTATTCCGCAGTACCGCAACATCCGGGTGGAGCCGACCGAGGAGGCCAAGGCCTCGATGTACTCGGTCTCCGGATACGAGGAGCCCAGCGAGTACACCTTCGGGCAGGGGTCGGGCGAGGCCGTCCCGCTGGAGGAGTACGACTTCGGGCCCTACAACCGGTAAGAGCGGTTGACTGAACGGACGGCGGCGGTCCACCACCTCCTCAGGGGGGTGGTGCCGCCGCCGTTCGACGTGGTCGGTCCGCACATCGCGGTGTGGACGGGGAGAGGGCGCTTCGGCGCTGTCGGGAGAGCAGGCGCACAGTGACTGAAAACGGGGGCGGACGGGACTCGGGCGCGCGCGAGGCGGACTCGTGGTTCAAGCCGAGCGAGAACCGCTACCGCACGCAGTCGGAGTACCAGGACCCGATGGAGGACGGTGAGACCGGCGACACGGTCTTCCCGGACAGCGGGGGCTACGCGGGGCTGAGCACGTCGCGGCCCCCGATGGTCGAGCCGTATCCGGAGGCGCTGGGCGGCCCGCCGGGGTCGACCTCTCCGGCCCCGCCGACACCCGGGGCGCTCTCCTACCCCGGCGCGGGCGCCTCGGCGTACGAGCCGCTGACCCGCGTCCCGGGGGAGCCCGAGCCGGAGAACGAGCCGAGTTTCCCGGGGATCGCCGCGAGCGCGGAGGTGCCGCTGCCCCCGGAGACGGACTCCGTCCCCGGCGGCGCGTCGACGGGCACCTGGCCGGCGGAACCGGGGGCCGGTACCGCGTGGGCCCCTGAGTCCGCCGGACCGTCGTTCGACGAGCCCCGTGACGGTTCCGCGGACGAACCGGGGACCCCTGATTCCGCGTCCTCCTCCGGCGATGAGCCCTGGGCCGCCGGTGACCTCGGTGACCGGAGCGATGATCCGTGGTCCTCCGAGCCCGCCCGCGCGCAGGAGCCGTGGGGCCCGGGCCCGTCCCTTCCCTCTTCTTCGGCGTCGTCCGACTCCGCCACTCCCGTGGATGACGCGCCATGGGGCGCCGGCCATTCTGACGACCGGCCGTGGGCCCCTGAGCCCGCCGGACCGTCGTTCGACGAGCCCCGTGACGGTTCCGCGGACGAACCGGGGTCTTTCGAGTCCACCGCTCCCTCGGTCGGTGAGCCGTGGGGCACCGGTGACGTGAGCGGCGAGGGCGACGAGTCGTGGTCGCCGGGTGCCGCCGGGCCGTCGTTCGACGAACCCGTGGGCGGTGCCACCGGGCAGCCGTGGTCCTCCGGCCCCGAGTCCCCCTCGACCGACGCGCCGTGGGGCGCCGGTGACCCGGGTGACCGGGATGATGACCTGTGGTCCTCCGAGGCCGCTCACGCCGACGGGGCGTGGTCTCCGGGGTCCGACAGCGTGCCGGGTGACGCGCAGTGGTCCCCGAACGACGCCGCTCCCTCGGCCGCGCCGTTCCCCGAGCCCGCCGGGCCGTCGTTCGACGAGCCCCTGGGCGGTGCCACCGGGCGGCCGTGGTCCTCCGGCCCCGAGTCCCCCTCGACCGACGCGCCGTGGGGCGCCGGTGACGTGAGCGACGAGGACGACGCGCCCTGGTCACCGGGTGCCGCCGCGACCACGGATCCGCTGTCGGCCGAGCCCGCCGCTCCCTCGGCCGGTGCCGCTGGCGACCGGCCGTGGGCGCCTGAGCCCGCGCGTGCCGACGAGTCCTGGGGCGGGGAGACCTCCTCCACGGACGCTCCGTGGTCTTCCGAGTCCGCCGCACCGGGTGCCGACGAGCCCTGGACTCCGAGCGCCACCACGCTCTCCCCGGAAACCCCCGCCCCGTCGTTCGACGAGCCCCGTGGCGGCTCCACCGACATGCCGTGGTCCCCCGAGCCCGGCGACGCGCAGTGGAACCCCGGCCCCGCCCTCGACCGCGTCAACGAGGCGTGGTCCCCCGGCACCCCTCCGGCCAACGAGCCCTGGACCCCCGAGGCACCGGCCGACGACGGACTCGGGGCCCGGTCCCCGATGCCCCCGGCGGACGGCCCGGACCCCCTGGCCCCTCGCCCGGACTCCTGGGCCGACGACGAACTCGGCTCCGAGTCCTGGGGCGCGGACGCGCGTTCCGGCGGCCTCGGTGCTCCCCGGACCTGGGACGAGCGCACCGACGACCTGGACACCTGGGCGCCCGCCCGGGACGGAGGCGACACCTGGAGCGGCACGCGGCCCGCCGAGCCGTGGACCGGCCCGTCCACGGACGGTTACGACGACGAGCTCTCGCCCGCTCCGGCGCCCCTCGAGCAGAACCCGCCCGGTGGCGGCACCGGCAACACCTGGGTGTTCGACCGCGATGACGCCCGCCTGCCCGACTCGGTGCGTGAGGCCGAGCGGCGCCGCCGGGAGAACGGCCCCGCCCGACCCGAGTACCGGGACTGGGGCGGTGAGCCCGAGGGGCCGGACGACGGTGCCCCCTCCGCGGCCGTCCCCGGCTCCGACGACCCGCTCGGAACGATCGCCGACATGCAGTCCAGGGCCCGCTTCCAGGACGAGGGGAACGTCCGCGACGCGGAGCAGCAGCCGGGCGGCGCCACCCAGATGTTCGACGCCCTCTCCTTCGACGACCCCGAGCCGGGCGCCGACCGGTACGGGGCTCCCGCGTACGGCGACGGGGGGTACGACGACTACGGGGACGGTGACGATCCCCGCTACGCGGACGACGGGTACGCCGAGCAGTCCTACGACTCCCGGTACCACGACGTCGGATACGACGAGGACCCGGCGGAGGGCTACGACGACGATCCCCGCGCCGCCGCCCCGGGGATGCCCTCGGACCTGGGTCCCGCTCCGGAGGAGACGGCTGATCCGCAGGGGCCGGACGCGGAGTCCGAGTACGACGACGGATTCACCCCGGCCGACTACGGAATGCCGGTGGACCAGCCGAGGCAGCGGCGGCGGCGTGACCCGATCGCGAGCGACTTCCCCGGCTTCGATGACCGTCCTCCCGGCGGTGAGGTGGGCGACGCCTACCCCGGTTACGACAGCATCGAGTACCTCGCCGACACCGATCGGGGGGCGCTGGTCACCCTGTGGCTCGGCCTGGCCTCCCTGCTGCCCGGGATCGGTCTGGCCACCGCGGCCGTGGCGCTGTTCGTCACCGGACCGAAGGCCAGGCGGGCGATCCGCGGGTCGAACGGTCAGCTCGACGGTCTGGGCCTGATCACCACGGGAACGGTGTTCGCGGTGATCGGGATCCTGGTCACCGTGATCTCCGTCGCCTTCTTCCTCGTCCGTTAGCACATCGGCCGCCTTCCCCGGACCTGGTCCGGGGAAGGCGGCCGCTCGTGTGTGGGCGACGACATCCCCATCCAGCACGCAAACCTGGGACGAAACAAGTCGCGAAGCGCGTAGACTAGAGGAGACCCACGGCTACGCGAGGATCGAAACTCGCCATGTCGCACACCGTTTTGACCGTGTACACGGCGGGCGGTAGCCTGTGTGATTGTGCCCGTGAGTCGACGGGTCACACGTGTGTGTGCGGCGCCTTTCGCCCGACCGGGAGCGGCTTGAACCCTCCCGAGGTTCGGCACTGGCGTGCCGCTCATGTGAACCCCCTTCCATCAACGGCCTCCGGCCGGGTGTGTTCCTCTTCGCCATGCGCGAGAACGAGCGCGACACGCCCGACATCGGGGGTCGGGGAGGTTCGGGAAATCCAGCAGGTCAATAGCGATATCGGCTACGAGAACCGGCGTAGGTCACGAGGAAGACGGAGACGCGGTGCCCACCATCCAGCAGCTGGTCCGTAAGGGCCGACAGGACAAGGTCGCAAAGAACAAGACCCCGGCGCTGAAGGGGAGTCCGCAGCGTCGTGGTGTGTGCACGCGTGTCTACACCACTACGCCGAAGAAGCCGAACTCCGCTCTGCGCAAGGTCGCTCGCGTGAAGCTGAGCAGCGGCATCGAGGTGACTGCCTACATTCCCGGCATCGGTCACAACCTCCAGGAGCACAGCATCGTGCTGGTCCGTGGTGGTCGTGTGAAGGACCTGCCGGGCGTCCGCTACCGAATTGTCCGCGGCTCGCTCGACACCCAGGGTGTCCGGGGCCGCAAGCAGGCGCGTAGCCACTACGGCGCCAAGAAGGAGAAGTAAGCATGCCGCGCAAGGGCCCGGCGCCGAAGCGCCAGCTCATCACCGACCCGGTCTACGGCTCGCCGCTCGTCACGCAGCTGATCAACAAGGTGCTGCTCGACGGCAAGCGCTCCATCGCCCAGCGCGTCGTCTACGACGCCCTGGAGGGCGCCCGCGAGAAGACCGGCCAGGACCCGCTCGTCGTTCTCAAGCGCGCCCTGGACAACGTCAAGCCCGCGCTCGAGGTCCGCAGCCGCCGCGTCGGTGGCGCGACCTACCAGGTGCCGGTCGAGGTTCGCGCCTCCCGGTCCACCACGCTGGCCCTGCGCTGGCTGGTCTCCTACTCGCGCCAGCGTCGCGAGAAGACCATGACCGAGCGTCTGATGAACGAGCTGGTCGACGCCAGCAACGGTCTCGGCGCGGCCGTCAAGAAGCGTGAGGACACGCACAAGATGGCCGAGTCGAACAAGGCCTTCGCTCACTACCGCTGGTAAAGCGGCTGGATCGGAACAGACCGAGGGACGACGAGCCTCATGGCTAAGACTTTGCTTGACCTGGCCAAGGTGCGAAACATCGGCATCATGGCCCACATCGACGCGGGTAAAACCACGACGACCGAGCGCATCCTGTACTACACCGGTGTCACCCACAAGGTGGGTGAGGTCCACGACGGCGCCGCCACGATGGACTGGATGAAGGAGGAGCAGGAGCGGGGTATCACCATTACCTCGGCTGCTACCACCACCCACTGGGCCGACCACACCATCAACATCATCGACACGCCCGGCCACGTCGACTTCACGGTCGAGGTCGAGCGTTCGCTGCGTGTCCTCGACGGTGCGGTCGCCGTGTTCGACGCCAAGGAGGGCGTGGAGCCCCAGTCGGAGCAGGTCTGGCGTCAGGCTGACCGCTACGGCGTTCCGCGCATCTGCTTCGTCAACAAGATGGACAAGATCGGCGCCGAGTTCCAGCGCTGCGTGGACATGTTCCGCGAGCGCCTGGGCGCGAACGCGATGCCGATCCAGCTCAACATCGGCGCCGAGAGCGACTTCAAGGGCGTCATCGACCTCGTCCGGATGAAGGCCTACGTCTGGAACGAAGAGGCCGCGCTGGGCGAGATGTACGACACGATCGACATCCCCGACACCCACGCGGACGCCGCCCGCGAGGCGCGCGACCAGTTCATCGAGACGCTGGCCGAGGCCGACGACGAGATCATGGAGCTGTACCTGGAGGGCCAGGAGCCCACCGTGGAGCAGCTCGTTCCCGCGATCCGTCGCGCCACCATCGCCGGTACCGCCGTGCCGGTGCTGTGCGGCACCGCGTTCAAGAACAAGGGCGTCCAGCCCCTGCTCGACGCGGTCACGGACTACCTCCCCTCGCCCCTGGACGTCGAGGCCATCGAGGGCCACGACCCCAAGGACGAGAGCGAGGAGACCAAGCTCGCCCGCAAGCCGAGCGTCGACGAGCCCATGTCCGCCCTGGTCTTCAAGATCATGAGCGACCCGCACCTGGGCAAGCTGACCTACGTGCGCGTCTACTCCGGCGTCCTGGAGCAGGGCACCCAGGTGCTCAACAGCCTCAAGGGCCGCAAGGAGCGCATCGGCAAGATCTACCGCATGCACTCCAACAAGCGTGAGGAGATCTCCCAGGCCGGCGCCGGCGACATCGTCGCCGTCATGGGTCTGAAGGACACCACGACCGGCGAGACGCTGTGCGACCAGTCGGCTCCGATCGTTCTGGAGTCCATGTCGTTCCCGGCTCCGGTCATCGAGGTGGCCATCGAGCCCAAGACCAAGAGCGACCAGGAGAAGCTGGGCATCGCGATCCAGCGTCTGGCCGACGAGGACCCCTCCTTCCAGGTGGCCTCGGACGAGCAGACCGGTCAGACCGTGATCTCCGGCATGGGTGAGCTGCACCTCGAGGTGCTCGTCAACCGCATGCGTGACGAGTTCAAGGTCGAGGCGAACATCGGCAAGCCGCAGGTGGCGTACCGCGAGACCATTCGCAAGAAGGTCGAGGGGCACGTGTACACCCACAAGAAGCAGACCGGTGGTTCGGGTCAGTTCGCCAAGGTCAAGATCAACCTCGAGCCCCTCGAGACCGAGAGCGGCGACGCGTCCGGCTACGAGTTCGTCAACTCGGTCACCGGTGGCCGCATCCCGCGGGAGTACATCCCGTCGGTCGACGCGGGTTGCCAGGAGGCCGCCGAGCTGGGCGTGCTCGCGCACTACCCGCTGGTCGGCATCAAGGTGACGCTGACGGACGGTCAGTACCACGAGGTCGACTCCTCCGAGATGGCCTTCAAGACCGCCGGCTCGATGGCCTTCAAGGAGGCCGTCAAGCTCGCGAAGCCCACGCTCCTGGAGCCGGTCATGGCCGTCGAGGTCACCACTCCGGAGGACTACATGGGTGACGTCATCGGTGACCTGAACTCCCGCCGTGGACAGATTCAGTCCATGGACGAGCGTTCCGGCGTCCGCGTCGTCAAGGCCCAGGTTCCTCTCTCCGAGATGTTCGGCTACGTGGGTGACCTGCGTAGCCGCACGCAGGGTCGAGCCAACTACTCGATGGTGTTCGACTCCTACGCGGAGGTTCCGTCCGCTGTCGCCCAAGAAATTGTGGCGAAGGTTCGCGGCGAGTAATCGCTCGCGGACACGTAACCAGCCCGTTCCCGCGGCCGCGGGAACGGGCACCAGATAGCTCTGTACGTCTAGGAGACATCCAGTGGCGAAGGAAAAGTTCGAGCGGACTAAGCCGCACGTCAACATCGGCACCATCGGTCACATTGACCACGGCAAGACCACGCTGACCGCGGCCATCACCAAGGTGCTGCACGACGCGTACCCGGAGCTGAACCCGTTCACCCCGTTCGAGGACATCGACAACGCTCCTGAGGAGCGCGAGCGCGGTATCACCATCTCCGTCGCCCACGTCGAGTACCAGACCGAGGCGCGTCACTACGCCCACGTCGACTGCCCGGGTCACGCCGACTACGTGAAGAACATGATCACGGGTGCGGCGCAGATGGACGGCGCGATCCTGGTCGTGGCCGCCACCGACGGCCCGATGCCGCAGACCAAGGAGCACGTGCTCCTGGCCCGCCAGGTCGGCGTCCCCGCCATCGTCGTCGCCCTGAACAAGGCCGACATGGTGGACGACGACGAGATCTTCGAGCTCGTCGAGCTCGAGGTCCGCGAGCTGCTCACCGAGTACGAGTTCCCGGGCGACGACGTTCCGGTCACCAAGGTCTCCGCGCTCAAGGCGCTGGAGGGCGACGCCACCTGGGGCCAGGCCATCCTGGACCTCATGGGCACGGTCGACACCTTCATCCCCGAGCCCGAGCGTGACACCGAGAAGCCGTTCCTCATGCCGATCGAGGACGTCTTCTCGATCACCGGTCGCGGCACCGTCGTCACCGGTCGTATCGAGCGCGGCATCATCAACGTCAACGAGACCGTTGACATCGTCGGCATCAAGGAAGAGAAGCAGACCACCACGGTCACCGGTGTCGAGATGTTCCGCAAGCTGCTCGACCAGGGCCAGGCCGGCGACAACGTCGGTCTGCTCCTGCGCGGCATCAAGCGCGAGGACGTCGAGCGCGGCCAGGTCGTCATCAAGCCGGGCACGACCACCCCGCACACCGAGTTCGAGGGCCAGGTCGTCATCCTGTCCAAGGACGAGGGTGGCCGCCACACGCCGTTCTTCAACAACTACCGCCCGCAGTTCTACTTCCGCACGACCGACGTCACCGGCGTCGTCACGCTGCCGGAGGGCACCGAGATGGTCATGCCCGGTGACAGCACCGCGATGTCCGTCCAGCTGATCCAGCCGGTCGCGATGGAAGAGGGCCTGAAGTTCGCCATCCGTGAGGGTGGTCGGACCGTGGGCGCCGGTCGCGTCACGAAGATCATCAAGTAGTACCCAGGTTGGGGTGGCGATTCGCCACCCCAACGTGGTGGTCGGGCCGTGTTCGCACGGCCCGACCACCGCACCACCAAAGACGTCATCGGGCTCTGTGACGGTGACGCACCGCAGGGGCAAGCCCTGTTGCGGTTTCTCAAGGGAATAGGGGCTCACGGTACACGGCGGTCTCCGCCGGGGCCTGGGCGTCTGTGACCGGGACAGACACCGTTACGGACACTGAAGCGAAGGACGAACAGGCCACATGGCGGGACAGAAGATCCGCATTCGGCTAAAGGCCTATGACCACGAGGTCATCGACAGCTCGGCGAAGAAGATCGTCGAGACTGTGACGCGAACTGGTGCACAGGTCGCGGGCCCGGTGCCGCTGCCGACGGAGAAGAACGTTTACTGCGTCATCAAGTCGCCGCACAAGTACAAGGACTCGCGCGAGCACTTCGAGATGCGCACGCACAAGCGGCTGATCGACATCATCGACCCCACGCCGAAGACCGTCGACTCGCTCATGCGGCTCGACCTGCCGGCGGGCGTTGACATCGAGATCAAGCTTTAAGGACGCACAGACATGGCCACCAAGCAGATCAAGGGAGTTCTGGGCGAGAAGCTCGGCATGACCCAGGTCTTCGACGACGCGGGCAAGATCGTGCCCGTGACGGTTCTGAAGGCCGGTCCGTGCGTCGTGAGCCGCATCCGGACTCCGGACACCGATGGCTACTCCGCTATCCAGCTCGGCTACGGGCAGATCAACCCGCGCAAGGTGAACAAGCCGCTCGGCGACTACCTGCGCGCGCACGACCTGACCCCGCGCCGGCACTACGTCGAGGTCCGCACCGAGGACGCCTCCGAGTACCAGCTCGGCCAGGAGGTCTCCGCGGACAGCTTCGAGAGCGGCCAGAAGGTCGACGTCACGGGTAAGAGCAAGGGCAAGGGCTTCGCCGGTGTGATGAAGCGCCACGGTTTCCGTGGTCTCTCCGCCACGCACGGCACGCAGCGCAAGCACCGCTCTCCCGGTTCCATCGGCGGCTGCGCCACGCCCGGCCGCGTTTTCAAGGGCATGAGGATGGCTGGGCGCATGGGCAACGTGCGCAAGACCGTCCAGAACCTGACCGTCCACTCCGTGGACGCGGAGAAGGGCCTCATCCTGGTTAAGGGTGCTGTTCCCGGTCCCAACGGCGGTCTGGTGCTCGTCCGCACCGCTGTGAAGGGGGACAAGTAAGCCATGGCCCAGATCGAGGTCAAGAACCCCGAGGGTGGCGCCAAGGGCAGCGTCGAGCTGCCGGACAGCGTCTTCGCCCAGCAGGTCAGCATCCCGCTGATCCACCAGGTCGTGAACGGCCAGCTGGCCGCCGGCCGCCAGGGCACCCACGCCACCAAGACCCGCGGCGACGTCCGCGGCGGTGGCAAGAAGCCCTACCGCCAGAAGGGCACCGGCCGAGCCCGCCAGGGCTCCATCCGGGCGCCGCAGTACGCCGGCGGTGGCACGGTCCACGGCCCCCAGCCGCGGGACTACTCCCAGCGCACCCCGAAGAAGATGAAGGCCGCCGCCCTGCGCGGTGCCCTCTCGGACCGGGCGCGTCACGGGCGTATCCACGTCCTCAGCGCCTTCGTGGCCGAGGACGCCGACACCAAGCTCACGCAGACGGCCCTCAAGGCGCTGCGTCAGGTGACCGAGTCCGACAAGGTCCTGGTCGTCCTGGCCCGCGAGGACGAGCACAACCGGCGCGCCCTGCGCAACCTCGAGGAAGTCCACATCCTCGACGCGGACCAGGTGAACACCTACGACGTCCTCTACTCGGACGACGTGGTCTTCACCGAGGCGGGCTACGCCGAGTTCCTGGCCCACGCGGCCGGTGCCAAGGCCGCGCAGTCCGAGGAGGACGACCAGTGAGGATCGCCGACCACCGGGACATCATCGTCGAGCCGGTGATCTCCGAGAAGAGCTACGGGCTCATGGACGAGAACAAGTACACGTTCATCGTTCGCCCGGACGCCAACAAGACCCAGATCAAGATCGCGGTCGAGAAGATCTTCGACGTGAAGGTCACGAGCGTGAACACGATCAACCGCAAGGGCAAGCGCAAGCGCACCCGCTTCGGTTACGGGAAGCGTCCCGACACCAAGCGCGCGATCGTCAGTGTCGCCGAAGGCGACCGGATCGACATCTTCGGTGTCTGACCTTCCGGGTCTGACCGCTACACATCAAGTAACACGTAAAGGAATGCGCGAAGAAGATGGGCATTCGTAAGTACAAGCCGACGACACCGGGTCGTCGCGGTTCCAGCGTGAGCGACTTCGTCGAGATCACGCGCTCGGAGCCGGAGAAGTCCCTGGTGCGTCCGCTGCACTCCAAGGGTGGGCGTAACGGCCACGGCCGCATCACCGCTCGCCACCAGGGTGGCGGTCACAAGCGCGCCTACCGCGTGATCGACTTCCGTCGCCACGACAAGGACGGCGTGCCGGCCAAGGTCGCGCACATCGAGTACGACCCGAACCGCACGGCCCGCATCGCCCTGCTGCACTACGTGGACGGTGAGAAGCGCTACATCCTGGCGCCCGCCGGCCTCAAGCAGGGTGACCGCGTCGAGAACGGTCCGCAGTCGGACATCAAGCCGGGCAACTGCCTCCCGCTGCGCAACATCCCCACGGGTACGTTCGTGCACGCGGTGGAGCTCAAGCCCGGTGGCGGTGCCAAGCTCGGCCGCTCCGCGGGGTCCCAGATCCAGCTCCTGGCCAAGGAGGGGCGTTACGCCACGCTGCGTATGCCCTCCGGCGAGATGCGCATGGTGGAGATCACCTGCCGCGCGACCGTTGGACAGGTCGGCAACGCCGAGCAGTCCAACATCAACTGGGGTAAGGCCGGCCGTTCGCGGTGGAAGGGCAAGCGCCCGACCGTCCGTGGTGTGGTCATGAACCCGGTCGACCACCCGCACGGTGGTGGTGAGGGCAAGACCTCCGGTGGTCGGCACCCGGTCAGCCCCTGGGGTAAGAAGGAAGGCCGGACCCGGGCCAAGAACAAGGCCAGCGACAAGCTCATCGTGCGGCGTCGGCGTAGCGGTAAGAAGAAGCGGTAAGGAGCACGTCTGATGCCACGTAGCCTTAAGAAGGGTCCCTTCGTCGACGACCACCTCGTCAAGAAGGTGGAAGCGCAGAACGAGAAGGGGACCAAGAACGTCATCAAGACGTGGTCCCGGCGGTCCATGATCATCCCGGAGATGATCGGTCACACGATCGCCGTCCACGACGGCCGCAAGCACGTCCCCGTGTTCGTGTCCGAGTCGATGGTCGGCCACAAGCTCGGCGAGTTCGCTCCCACGCGTACTTTCCGCAGCCACGTCAAGGAAGACCGCCGTAGCCGCCGTTAGCGGTTGCAGCAGGAGTAAGAACCATTTCTCCACGGTGAGTGGAGATGAATTTCCGTGAGCGAGGGAAAAGCGATGGGAACGAGGGCTCAGGCACGGTTCGTCCGTGTTACGCCCCGGAAGGCCCGCCGGGTGGTGGACCTTATTCGCGGGTTGCCCGCTGACGAGGCACAGGCGGTGCTCCGGTTCGCGCCCCAGTCGGCGAGCGAGCCTGTTGGCAAGGTACTGGCCAGTGCCATCGCCAACGCTGAGCACAATGACAAGCTGGACCGTGAGACGCTGGTGGTCGAGCGCGCGTGGGTGGACGAGGGTCCGACCCTGAAGCGCATTCGTCCGCGAGGCTTCGGCCGCGCATTCCGGGTGACCAAGCGCACGAGCCACATCACCGTGGTCGTCGCTGAGAACTCGGGCGCCTCGTCCAAGACGAAGGAAAGGACCCGATAGTGGGGCAGAAGGTTAACCCGCACGGGTTCCGCCTCGGTGTCACCACCGACTTCAAGAGCCGCTGGTACGCGGACAAGGCCTACAAGGACTACGTCAAGGAAGACGTGGCGATCCGCCGGATGCTGACCCGCGGCATGGAGCGCGCGGGCATCTCCAAGGTCGAGATCGAGCGCACCCGTGACCGTGTCCGCGTGGACGTCTACACCGCCCGGCCGGGCATCGTCATCGGCCGCCGCGGCGTGGAGGCCGACCGTATCCGGACCGACCTGGAGAAGCTGACCGGCAAGCAGGTTCAGCTGAACGTCTTCGAGGTCAAGAACCCCGAGATCGACGCGCAGCTGGTCGCCCAGGGCGTCGCCGAGCAGCTGAGCAGCCGTGTGGCCTTCCGCCGCGCGATGCGCAAGGCCATGCAGAGCGCCGTCAAGAGCGGTGCCAAGGGCATCCGTATCCAGTGCGGTGGCCGTCTGGGCGGGGCCGAGATGTCCCGCTCGGAGTTCTACCGCGAGGGTCGGGTCCCGCTGCACACGCTGCGTGCCGACATCGACTACGGCTTCTTCGAGGCCCGTACGACCTTCGGCCGCATCGGCGTGAAGGTCTGGATCTACAAGGGCGACGCGCCCGCGACCCGCGCCGAGCGCGAGGCGGCCCAGGCCGCCCAGCGTTCCGCCGGCGGTGGCGGCGGTCAGCGCCGTGAGCGTCCGCAGCGCCGCCGTCGTGGCGGCGGTGGCGGCCAGCAGGGTGGCCAGCAGGGCGCCGAGTCCAAGGCCCCGACTGAGTCCGCGAAGACCGAGGGGAGCTGACCAGTGCTTATTCCTCGTAAGGTCAAGTACCGTAAGCAGCACCACCCGGACCTTCGTGGCAAGGCCAAGGGCGGCACCTCGGTGACCTTCGGTGAGTACGGCATCCAGGCGCTGGACGCGGCCTACGTGACGAACCGCCAGATCGAGGCGGCTCGTATCGCCATGACGCGGCACATCAAGCGTGGCGGCAAGGTGTGGATCAACATCTTCCCGGACCGCCCGCTGACGAAGAAGCCCGCCGAGGTCCGTATGGGTTCCGGTAAGGGTTCGCCCGAGTGGTGGGTCGCTCCGGTCAAGCCCGGACGCGTGATGTTCGAGCTGTCGGGCGTGCCCGAGGCCGTGGCCAAGGAGGCCATGCGCCGTGCGATGCACAAGCTCCCGATGAAGTGCAAGTTTGTTAAGCGGGAGGGGGAGTGATGGCGAAGTCCGTGACTGCCCACGAGCTGCGCGACCAGTCCGTCGAGGACCTGGTCGAGAAGCTCAAGGAAGCGAAGACCGAGCTCTTCAACCTCCGCTTCCAGGCCGCCACCGGCCAGCTCGACAACCACAGCCGTCTGCGTACCGTGAAGCGTGAGATCGCGCGGATCTACACGGTCCTGCGGGAGCACGAGCTGGGCATCGTCCCGCTGTCTGGTGAGTCGGCTGAGGAGACGAAGGAAGCAGCCGAATGAGTGAGAACCAGACCGCGACCCGCAACTACCGCAAGGTGCGCGAGGGCTACGTCGTCAGCGACAAGATGGACAAGACCGTCGTTGTCGAGGTCGAGGACCGCGTCAAGCACGCCCTGTACGGCAAGGTCATCCGTCGGACGACCAAGTACAAGGCGCACGACGAGGCGAACTCCTGTGGCGTCGGTGACCGGGTCCGTTTGATGGAGACCCGGCCGCTCTCCGCGACGAAGCGTTGGCGCGTCGTGGAGATCCTGGAGAAGGCTAAGTAACCCCGGCCTGTCGGCGGCCGACACTCGGTGTCGGCCGCCGGCGCGAGGGGTGAGACCACCTAGCCGTGCGGCAGTGGACCGCACGCATCACATCAGGAGCAGACGTGATTCAGCAGGAGTCGCGACTCAAGGTCGCCGACAACACGGGTGCCAAGGAGATCCTCACCATCCGTGTTCTCGGTGGCTCGGGTCGGCGCTACGCCGGGATCGGCGACACGATCGTCGCCACGGTGAAGGACGCCCTGCCTGGCGCTGGAGTCAAGAAGGGCGACGTCGTCAAGGCCGTTGTCGTGCGCACCGTCAAGGAGCGCCGCCGGCCCGACGGCTCCTACATCCGCTTCGATGAGAACGCTGCCGTGCTCATCAAGGACGGTGGGGACCCGCGAGGCACCCGTATCTTCGGCCCGGTCGGGCGCGAGCTGCGGGACAAGAAGTACATGCGCATCATTTCGCTGGCGCCGGAGGTGCTGTAGGCGATGAAGATCAAATCTGGCGACGAGGTCATCGTCATCGCCGGCAAGGACAAGGGTGCTACGGGGAAGGTCGTCAAGGCCCTTCCGCGTGAGGACCGTGTCGTCGTCGAGGGCGTCAACCTGGTCAAGAAGCACAGGAAGGCCAACCCGGCGGGCGGCCAGCAGGGCGAGGTCGTCACCAAGGAGGCCCCGATCCACGTGAGCAACGTTGCGCTCGCGGAGGACGGCAAGGCCGCCCGGGTGGGCTACCGCTTCGAGGAAGACGGAACCAAGGTTCGGGTCTCCCGCCGCACTGGTAAGGACATCTGATGACGGTCACCAACGACATCACGGTCCCTCCGATGCCGCGGCTGAAGGAGAAGTACCGTAACGAGATCGCTCCCGCCCTCAAGGAGGAGTTCGAGCTCGCCAACGTCATGCAGATCCCCGGTCTGACCAAGATCGTGGTCAACATGGGTGTCGGCGAGGCGGCGCGGGACGCGAAGCTGATCCAGGGCGCGGTCGCCGACCTGTCGGCGATCACCGGGCAGAAGCCGCGGATCAACCGCGCGAAGAACTCCATCGCGCAGTTCAAGCTGCGCGAGGGGCAGCCGATCGGCGCCAGCGTCACGCTGCGCGGCGACCGGATGTGGGAGTTCCTCGACCGGATGCTCTCCCTGGCCCTGCCCCGAATCCGGGACTTCCGTGGTCTGTCCCCGAAGCAGTTCGACGGGAACGGGAACTACACCTTCGGTTTGACCGAGCAGGTCATGTTCCACGAGGTGGACCCGGACAAGGTCGACCGGCAGCGTGGCATGGACATCACGGTCGTCACCACGGCGACCAACGACGACCAGGGCCGCAGCCTGCTCAAGCGGCTCGGTTTCCCGTTCAAGGAAGCCTGAGGGGTAAGGCAAGATGGCTAAGAAGTCCCTGATCGCGAAGGCGGCCCGCAAGCCGAAGTTCGCCGTTCGCGCGTATACTCGATGCTCGCGGTGCGGCCGCCCCCGCGCCGTCTACCGGAAGTTCGGCCTGTGCCGCATCTGCTTCCGCGAGATGGCCCACCGGGGCGAGCTGCCCGGTATCGCCAAGTCGAGCTGGTAGTTCCCGGTGGGGCCGGCCCCGCATCGCCCTCCCGTGAGGGAGAGCACCGCGGGGCCGCCCCCCGGAGCCGCCGCTCACTGGCTCAACAGCAGTGGCCGTTCCCCCACGGCGGGAACGGTCCGGCACCATCCAACCATCAGGGCACGGCAGTCCCTCTCGGGATCGCGGTGCCCACGACCACGCCGTAGGTCCGTTTGTGCACCTCCACGGGTACGCCCGTGCGGGGACAGGTTCTGGGAAGACCCGCACTCGGAAACCGCGGTGAGGAAGGGCCAGTCGGCCATGACAATGACCGACCCGATCGCAGACATGCTGACGCGTCTGCGCAACGCGAATTCGGCGTACCACGACACCGTGACGATGCCGTATTCCAAGATCAAGGCGCACATCGCCGAGATCCTCCAGCAGGAGGGCTTCATCCAGGGATGGCGGACCGAAGAGGCCGTCGTCGGCAAGAGCCTCGTCCTGGACCTGAAGTACGGCCCCACCCGTGAGCGCTCCATCGCGGGCATCCGCCGGGTCTCCAAGCCCGGTCTGCGCGTGTACGCGAAGAAGGAGAACCTGCCCCGGGTGCTGGGCGGCCTCGGTGTGGCGATCATTTCGACGTCCGGTGGCCTGATGACCGACAAGCAGGCCAAGAAGCGTGGCGTTGGCGGCGAAGTTCTCGCCTACGTCTGGTAACAGGGAGAGATTGAAGCATGTCGCGTATCGGTCGACTGCCGATCTCGGCCCCCAAGGGCGTCGAAGTCACGATTGACGGGCAAGACGTCACTGTCAAGGGGCCGAAGGGCGAACTGAAGCACACCGTCGCCGAGCCGATCACCGTCTCCAAGGACGAGGCCGGCGTCATCACGGTGGTGCGTCCCGACGACAAGCCGGAGAACCGGTCGCTGCACGGTCTGACCCGTGCGCTGATCAACAACCTCATCGTGGGTGTCTCCGAGGGCTACGCCAAGACGCTGGAGATCCACGGTGTGGGTTACCGCGTCCAGGCCCGCGGCGCCAACCTGGAGTTCTCGCTGGGCTACAGCCACCCCGTCGTGGTGGAACCCCCGGAGGGCATCAAGTTCCGCGTCGAGAAGCCGACGCTCCTCCACGTCGAGGGCATCGACAAGCAGCTGGTGGGCCAGGTCGCCGCGAACATCCGCGGTCTGCGCAGGCCTGACCCGTACAAGGCCAAGGGCGTGCGGTACCAGGGTGAGCACATCCGCCGCAAGGCCGGAAAGGCTGGTAAGTAGGGATGGGCATCACCGTGAGCCGCAAGCGGACCGCCAAGCGCGCCACTTCCCGTGCGCGCCGCCAGTTCCGCGTTCGCAAGAAGGTGCTGGGCACCGCCGAGCGTCCGCGTCTGGCTGTGTTCCGCTCCTCCAAGCACATCGTCGCGCAGGTCATCGACGACACGAAGGGCCACACGCTGGCCGCCGCGTCCTCGGTCGAGGCCGATGTTCGCGGCCTTGAGGGCACCAAGTCCGACAGGTCCGTCAAGGTGGGCCAGCTCCTCGCGCAGCGCGCGAAGGACGCCGGCGTCACCCAGGTCGTGTTCGACCGTGGCGGGAACCAGTACGCCGGCCGTATCGCCAAGCTCGCCGACGCGGCGCGCGAGGGCGGACTGGAGTTCTAGCCGATGACCTCTGTACTTGGCAACATCAACCACGAGAAGAGGAACCACTGATGGCTGCAGCACCGCGGCGCGGCGCCGGTGGCGAGCGGCGTGATCGCCGTGACGATCGCCGCGGCGGCGCCGCAGACAAGGGTGTCTCCTACATCGAGAAGGTCGTGACCATCAACCGGGTCGCGAAGGTCGTCAAGGGCGGCCGTCGCTTCTCCTTCACCGCCCTGGTCGTCGTCGGTGACGGCAACGGCATGGTCGGTGTCGGTTACGGCAAGGCCAAGGAGGTCCCGGCCGCGATCGCCAAGGGCGTCGAGGAGGCGAAGAAGAACTTCTTCCGCGTTCCCCGCGTCCAGGGCACGATCGTGCACCAGGTCCAGGGTGAGGACGCCGCGGGCGTTGTCCTGCTCCGTCCGGCCGCTCCGGGTACCGGTGTTATCGCCGGTGGTCCCGTGCGCGCCGTCCTGGAGTGCGCCGGCATCCACGACGTCCTGAGCAAGTCGCTCGGGTCGTCCAACCCGCTCAACATCGTGCACGCCACCGTGGCTGCTCTGAAGGGCCTCAACCAGCCCGAGGAGATCGCCGCTCGCCGTGGCCTGCCGATCGAGGACATCGCCCCGGCCGCGCTCCTGCGTGCTCGTGCTGAGGCGAAGGCAGGAGCCTGACCATGGCCAAGCTCAAGATCACGCAGACCCGCTCCAAGATCGGCGGCAAGGAGAAGCAGCACGCTGCCCTCCAGTCGCTGGGCCTGGGCCGGATCGGCAAGTCCACCGTCCGTGAGGACCGCCCCGAGGTTCGCGGGCAGATCACGATCGTCTCGCACCTCGTCTCTGTCGAGGAGGTTGCCGAATGAGCGACTACAACCCCGACGAGCTGCTCAAGCTGCACCACCTGCGGCCGGCCCCGGGTGCCAACAAGACCAAGACCCGCAAGGGCCGCGGCGAGGCGTCCAAGGGCAAGACCGCCGGTCGAGGCACCAAGGGCACGAAGGCTCGTAACACCGTGCGCCCGGGCTTCGAGGGTGGCCAGATGCCGCTCATCAGGCGGGTGCCCAAGCTCAAGGGCTTCAGCAACGCCCGGTTCAAGACGACCTACCAGATCGTCAACCTGGACCGTCTGACCGAGCTCTACCCCGAGGGTGGCGCGGTCACGGTCGAGGACCTGGTCGCCAAGGGCGCGGTTCGCAAGAACCAGCCCGTCAAGGTGCTGGGGACCGGTGAGATCACCGTCGCCGTGCAGGTGAGCGCGAACGCGTTCTCCGCCTCGGCGAAGGAGAAGATCACCGCCGCCGGTGGCTCCGTCACCGAGCTGTAGGGGTCTTCCCCGCGATGCGTTTTAGGGGGCGCCCGCCCAGCAGGTCAGTGACAGACCCGCTGGCGGGCGCCCTCGTGCTTTGTGAGTGGCGATCGTTATGACGGTCGGTCCGCCGTGAGCGGGTGATGACTGTTACAGTGCCATCTGTTCGAACCCCCCGCTTGACGTAATGTGAATACTTCCGAGCACAGGGCGAGACGCTCCGTGCTGACGAGCTACGACGATTCAGGATCGGCCGCGATGTCTGGAACCCGTTCCGCCGCCGAAATCGCGCAGGAGGAGACGTGCTAGGTGCGTTCGTCCGTGCATTCCGCACGCCCGATCTGCGCAATAAGTTGCTGTTCACACTGTTCATCCTGACGCTGTTCCGTCTTGGGGCGGTCATCCCCGCACCGGGTATCAACTCGGCGGCGATCCGGGACCAGATGGAGGCGTTGCGAGCCGGGGACGACACCGGTCTGTACGACGTCGTCAACCTGTTCAGTGGTAACGCGATGCTGCAGCTGGCGGTGTTCGCGCTCGGGGTCATGCCCTACATCACCGCGAGCATCATCATCAACCTGTTGACGGTGGTGATCCCCCGCCTGGAGTCCCTGAAGAAGGAGGGGCAGGCCGGGCAGGCCAAGATCACCCAGTACACCCGTTACCTGACCCTGATGCTCGCGGTCCTGCAGTCGACCAGCATCGTGGCGATGGCGCGCACGGACCTGCTCTTCCAGGGCATCATCCCGGTTCAGGCCTACATGCCCAACCAGGACATCATCACCCTGGTCACCATGGTCTTCGTCATGACCGCCGGTACCGCGCTGGTCATGTGGTTCGGTGAGCTCATCACCGAGCGCGGCGTCGGCAACGGCATGTCGCTCCTGATCTTCACCACCGTCGTGGCGTCGTTCCCGTCGGCGATCCTGGGCATGTACGAGGAGCGCTCGGTCTGGGTCTTCACCATCATCTGCATCGCGGCGCTGGCCCTCGTGGCCGCCGTGGTCTTCATGGAGCAGGCGCAGCGCCGTATCCCCGTGCAGTACGCCAAGCGGATGGTGGGACGCCGGATGTACGGCGGGAGCTCCACCTACATCCCGCTGAAGGTCAACCAGGCGGGCATCATCCCCGTGATCTTCGCCTCCTCGATGCTGTTCCTGCCGCAGATGATCGTCAATCTGGTGGGACCGGAGTCGGACAACGTCGTGATCACGACGATCCAGACCTACTTCCTGCGGCCCGACCAGCCGGCGTACATGGTGACGTTCTTCCTCATGATCGTCGGCTTCGCGTTCTTCTATGTGGCGATTACCTTCAACCCCGTTGAGGTCGCCGACAACATGAAGAAGTACGGTGGGTTCATCCCGGGTATCCGACCGGGGCGTCCGACCGCCGAGTACCTCAACCACGTGTTGAACCGGCTGACGACCCCCGGCTCCCTGTACCTGGGCGTGATCGCTCTCCTGCCGATGGTGGCTCTGGGCGCCACCGGCGCCTCGATGAACGTCCCTCTCGGCGGTACGAGCATCCTGATCATGGTCGGTGTCGGGCTGGACACGGTGAAGCAGATCGAGAGTCACCTCCAGCAGAGGAACTACGAAGGTTTTCTGCGATAAATGCGTGCAGTATTGGTGGGACCCCCTGGGGCCGGTAAAGGCACCCAGGCCCAGATCCTCGCGGCCGAGCTGTCGGTCCCCAAGGTGTCCACGGGTGACATCTTCCGGGCGAACGTCAGCGGCGGCACCGAGCTGGGCAAGAAGGCCAAGGAGTACATGGACCGCGGCGACCTCGTCCCGGACGAGGTCACGAACGCCATGGTCAAGGACCGCCTGGCTCAGGACGACGCGGAGCCGGGCTTCCTGCTCGACGGTTTCCCCCGCAACGTCCCCCAGGCCGAGAAGCTCCGGGAGATGCTCGGGGAGCTCAAGACGCGGCTCGACGTCGTGCTGGAGCTGAGGGTCGACGAGGACGAGGTCGTCAAACGGCTCTCGGGCCGCCGTTCGTGCCCCCAGTGCGGTCGGGTGTACCACGTGGAGTACGACGCGCCGGAGACGGCGGGCCGCTGCGACACCGAGGGCGCCGAGCTCTACCAGCGCGAGGACGACCGCGAGGAGACGATCCGCCACCGTCTCAAGGTCTACCGGGAGCAGACCGCTCCGCTCGTGGAGTTCTACGAGGCGGAGGGGCTGCTGGCCACCATCGCCGCGGCGGGTGCCGTGGAGGAGGTGACGGCCCGTGCCAAGGCCGCCATCGCGGAGAAGGTCGGGAAGGCCGACTCCTGATGTTTCGTAGGGCGGAACCGGACGTGCAGATCAAGACGCCGGAGCAGATCGCCAAGATGAGGGCGGCGGGCCAGGTCGTGGCCCGTGCCCTGGACACCCTCCGGGCCGCGGTGCGGCCCGGAGTGTCCACCCTGGAGTTGGACGCGATCGCGGAGAAGGTGATCCGCGACGCGGGCGCCATCCCCTCGTTCAAGGGCTACCACGGCTTCCCCGGCTCCATCTGCGCCTCGGTCAACGAGGAGGTCGTCCACGGCATCCCCAACGCCGAGCGGGTGCTGGCCGAGGGCGACATCATCTCTATCGACTGCGGGGCCATCCTGGACGGCTGGCACGGCGACTCGGCGATCACCGTCGCGGTCGGCGAGGGCCGTCCGGAGGATCTCCGGATGATGGAGGTGTGCGAGGAATCCATGTGGAAGGGGATCGCCGAGCTGCGGCCGGGCAAGCGCCTGGGCGACGTCGGCCACGCGATCGCCGCCCACATCTCCAAGCACGGCGGCTACGGCAACGTCCGTGAGTACGGTGGCCACGGCATCGGTACCGAGATGCACATGGACCCGCACGTGCTCAACTACGGCAGGCGCGGCAAGGGCCAGCGCCTGGTCGAGGGGATGTGCCTGGCCATCGAGCCGATGACCACGCTCGGCAGGCACGACGTGGTCACACTCGACGACGACTGGACCGTTGTGACCAAGGACGGCGGGCGCGCGGCGCACTTCGAGCACTCGGTGGCCATCACCGCCGAGGGCCCGATGGTCCTGACCGCACGCGAGTCCAACCGCGATAAAATCGCGGAGATGGGGTTCGTCCAGCCGACTTGGTAGTGGCCTTCCGCGTCGTGCGGCGCGCGGCGCCCTTCGGGGAGAAGCGAGGTGTGCGCGGTGTCCGAACCGGTTCCGTCGATGCGGACGTCCGACGAGGAACGCGACCGGGTGGCCCAACTCCTCCAGGAGCAGTTCGCCCAGGGGCGGTTGGACCAGGAGGAGTTCACCGACCGGTTGGGGCAGGTCTACAAGGCGCGCACCGTCGGTGAACTGGCGGAGGTCACCCGGGACCTGCCCGAGCGCGACCTCGCCGACCTGACCGGCGCCGGTCCCCGGGGCGCCGAGTTCGCCGTGGCGCCGCCGATCAGCATGCGGGACCCGGCGCTGATCGTGCCGTGGATCCTCTACGGCGGCGTCAACGTCCTGTGCTTCGTCATCTGGCTCATCCTCTTCCTCACGGGGCAGAACAGCTACCCCTGGTTCCTGTGGGTTCTGGGGCCATGGGGGATCGTGATGGGTGTGGTGACCGTGGGGGTGCTGGCCGCACAGAGAGGCCCGGACGACGGTTCCACCTGACGGTGTTCGCCCTGGGCCTGCCGCTTCGCTTCGGCCCGAACGACACCCCCTCGGGTGGCCGTTTCGCCCCGCGGGTGCGACGGTGTAGGGTGCTCTGCCCGTCGGTTAGGAGTACTTGTCCGAAGGGGATACACTGACACTGCCCATACGCGGGCTGTTGGGTCAGTCTGCCTTCTTCGTGCCCCGTCTTTCCGACGACGTACGCTCTCGCAGTTGGCCCGAACTTCCAGTGTGCTTCGGCGTCGACGACGGTTGGCTTCCTGCACCGTCGTCGGGGCCATCGTGTCATGCGAGGGCACACCGGGACCCGTCGGGTTGTCCTGATCAACCAATCGATGAGCGAGGCGTGGAGGACATGGCAAAGAAGGACGGCGCCATCGAGATCGAGGGTTCCGTTGTCGAGTCCCTACCCAACGCTATGTTCAAGGTAGAGCTCGACAACGGGCACCAGGTCCTTGCCCACATCAGCGGCAAGATGCGGATGAACTACATCCGTATTCTCCCCGACGACCGCGTCGTCGTGGAGCTGAGCCCGTACGACCTCACGCGCGGGCGTATCGTTTACCGCTACAAGTAGCCCGTCGCGGGCCGCACGGCCCAGAGCGGGTGACATCGAGTTCGGAGTCACCATGAAGGTCAAGCCGAGCGTGAAGAAGATCTGCGCGAAGTGCCGCGTGATCCGCCGTAACGGCCGGATCATGGTCATTTGCTCGGACCCGCGGCACAAGCAGCGCCAGGGCTAGCACCCTCGCTCGCCGCGGCTTCCGCGTCGCGACCGCCCGGCAGGGGAACGCGTTCCCCACTGGGCCTGCAAGAACGAACACCTGTTCCGATTCCCGGGAGTGCTCGGGAACCACCCCCGGTCGGAGGCCGGGGCCTCGTCGGTTGGGCGACGGGAGGGTGGAACGGGTCAGACCTCCGCACACACATTGGATGGAGTCTCGCCCACATGGCACGTATCGCCGGCGTCGACCTCCCCCGCGACAAGCGGGTGGAGATCGCTCTCACGTACGTTTTCGGGGTCGGCCGCACCCGCGCGCTCGAAACGCTGAAGAACACCGGTGTCGACGGCAACACGCGCGTCTACAACCTGTCCGAAGAGGACCTGGTCAAGCTGCGCGAGTGGATCGACGCCAACTACCAGGTCGAGGGTGACCTGCGTCGTGAGGTCCAGGCCGACATCCGTCGCAAGATGGAGATCGGCAGCTACCAGGGCATCCGGCACCGCCGAGGCCTCCCGGTCCGCGGTCAGCGCACGCAGACGAACGCCCGCACCCGCAAGGGCAAGAAGAAGACCGTGGCCGGTAAGAAGAAGGCCGGTAAGAAGTAGTCCGCTCGGACTGTCGACCGCGTCCGAGACACACACACGGACCGATGATCTCTGGGAGTTTCGCTCATGCCGCCTAAGGGCCGTCAGCAGGGTGCCGCGCGTAAGGTGCGCCGCAAGGAAAAGAAGAACATTGTTCACGGTCACGCTCACATCAAGAGCACGTTCAACAACACGATCGTGAGCATCACCGACCCCACCGGTGCCGTGATCTCGTGGGCCAGCTCCGGACAGGTGGGCTTCAAGGGTTCGCGTAAGTCGACCCCGTACGCCGCGCAGATGGCCGCCGAGGCCGCCGCGCGCCGCGCCCAGGAGCACGGCGTCCGCAAGGTGGACGTCTTCGTGAAGGGCCCGGGTTCCGGCCGGGAGACCGCCATCCGTTCGCTCACCGCGACCGGTCTCGAGGTCGGCTCCATCCAGGACGTCACCCCGGTTCCGCACAACGGCTGCCGTCCGCCCAAGCGCCGCCGGGTCTGACCCCCGGGCGTCGCTCCGCGCCTCCTACCGCGCGGAGCGTACGCGGCGCTTGGCCCGCGTGGTCCCCGTTGGGGCCGCGCGGGCTGGGTAGGAATCCGAGTAGTGGGCACCGCCGTCTGGGCGGTGTCCGTCCGATGGCCGTCAAATAGCGGTCGGCCATGTGGAAGGGAAGACACGGACCATGTTGATCGCACAGCGTCCCACGCTGACCGAGGAAGCCATCTCGGACCTGCGCTCGAAGTTCGTCATCGAGCCGCTGGAGCCGGGTTTCGGTTACACCATCGGCAACTCGCTTCGGCGTACCCTGCTGTCCTCCATCCCCGGCGCGGCTGTCACCAGCATCCGCATCGAGGGCGTCGAGCACGAGTTCACCACCGTGCCCGGTGTCAAGGAGGACGTCACTGAGATGATCCTCAACCTCAAGGGCCTGGTCGTCAGCTCCGAGCACGACGAGCCGGTGCTGATGTACCTGCGCAAGCAGGGCCCCGGTGTGGTGACCGCCGCGGACATCGCTCCGCCGGCCGGTGTCGAGGTGCACAACCCCGACCTGCACATCGCCACGCTGAACGGCAAGGGCAAGCTGGAGATGGAGCTGACGGTCGAGCGCGGCCGCGGTTACGTCTCGGCGACGCAGAACAAGCAGGCGGGCCAGGAGATCGGCCGGATCCCGATCGACTCCATCTACTCGCCCGTGCTGCGTGTGACGTACAAGGTCGAGGCCACCCGTGTCGAGCAGCGCACCGACTTCGACCGTCTGATCGTCGACATCGAGACCAAGCCGGCCATCCGTCCCCGTGACGCGGTCGCCAGCGCGGGCAAGACCCTGGTCGAGCTGTTCGGCCTGGCGCGTGAGCTCAACGTCGACGCCGAGGGCATCGACATGGGCCCGTCGCCGACGGACGCCGCCCTCGCGGCGGACCTGGCGCTGCCGATCGAGGACCTCAACCTCACGGTCCGGTCGTACAACTGCCTCAAGCGTGAGGGCATCCACAGCGTTGGCGAGCTGGTTGCCCGCTCCGAGCAGGACCTGTTGGACATCCGCAACTTCGGTGCCAAGTCCATCGACGAGGTCAAGCAGAAGCTCGTCGACATGGGCCTGTCGCTGAAGGACTCCCCGCCCGGATTCGACCCCAGCACCGCGGCTGACTCCTACGGCTCCGATGACGACGAGGGCCAGTCCTTCGTCGAGACGGAGCAGTACTAACCGACCTTCGTCGCCCACATGGTCCCCGGCCGAGTGCGGCCGCGGACCGCATCACTAGGAGAACGACACCATGCCCACGCCTACCAAGGGCGCCCGTCTGGGTTCCGGGCCCGCTCACGAGCGGCACATCCTGCGGAATCTCGCCACCGCGCTGTTCGAGCACGGCCGTGTCCGCACCACCGAGGCCAAGGCCAAGCGCCTGCGCCCCTACGCCGAGAAGCTCATCACCCTCGGCAAGCGCGGTGACCTCCACGCCCGCCGTCAGGTCCTGACGCAGATCACGGACAAGTCGGTCGTGCACGAGCTGTTCACCGAGATCGGCCCGCGCTACGAGAACCGCCCCGGTGGTTACACGCGCATCACCAAGATCGGTCCGCGCAAGGGTGACAACGCCCCGATGGCGATCATCGAGCTCGTCGAGGCGCTCGCCGCCCCGGCCGCCCCGGCCAAGGCCCCCGCCGCCGAGGCCACCGAGGCTCCGGCCGAGGAGACCGCCGAGGCTCCGGCTGAGGAGACCGCCGAGGCTTCCGCCGAGGAGAGCTCCGAGAGCAAGTAGGACGTGACGGCGCGGTCGGGTGAGGACCCGGCGCCTACCGTTCGTCGAGTGCCCGATCCCCTGGGGGTCGGGCACTCGTGTTTTCCGGGATGGGTGCGATGGACGACAACGACACGACGGTCCGGCTGAGGCTGGACATCGCCTACGACGGCACGGACTTCTCCGGATGGGCGGTCCAGCCCGGTCGGCGCACGGTCCAGGGGGAGCTGGAGGCCGCGCTGGCGCGGGTGCTGCGGCTGCCCTCGGTCTCGCTGACCTGTGCCGGGCGTACCGACGCCGGGGTGCACGCCAGGGGCCAGGTGGCCCAGGCCGACATCCCGGCCGCCACCTGGGAGAGCGAGGGGGAGCGGGTGGCGCGCCGTCTGGCCGGGGTGCTGCCCAAGGACGTGCGGGTGACCGGGGCGAGGTTGGCGCCGCCCGGGTTCGACGCGCGCTTCTCGCCGCTGTTCCGGCGCTACGCCTACCAGGTGAGCGACGCGCCCTACGGGGTCGACCCGCTGCTGCGGCGGTACGTGCTCTGGCACCGCGGCCCGCTGGACGTGGACCGGATGAACGAGGCTGCGGCGCGTCTCGTGGGCGAGCACGACTTCGCGGCGTTCTGCAGGAAGCGGGAGGGCGCCACCACCATCCGCGAACTGCTGCGCCTGGAGTGGGAGCGCACGGACCGGTACCTGTTGCGGGGAACGATCCAGGCGGACGCGTTCTGCCACAACATGGTCCGTGCGCTCGTGGGCGCGCTCCTGGCGGTCGGGGACGGCCGCAGGGGGGTCACATGGCCCGGAGAGGTGCTCGGGGCCGCTGTGCGCGATTCCTCGGTGCACGTGGTGGGCCCGGAGGGGCTCAGCCTGGAGGAGGTGCGCTATCCGGCCGACGGGGAGTTGGCCGAGCGAGCGACCTCGACCCGCAGGGTGCGGACGCTGCCCTGCCGGGGGCACTCGGCCTGAGCGAGCCCCGTGCCGGGCCCCGTGCCGAGCCCACGAGGCCGTAGAAGACACAGTTGAGAACACAGAGGGCACCCGGAACGGATTCCGGGTGCCCTCGCGCGTGTCGGCGGTGGCGTGTCAGCCGCCGCTCCCGGTGAGCAGTGTGAAGGCCTCGCCGAGGAAGCCCTCGCCGATCGTCTGGAGTTCGGTCGCGACCTCCGAGTCCTCCTCGGCGTCGTTGCCGTCCTTGTTGGCGGCCAGGGAGAAGACGATGTGGTTGCCCCACTGCCCGCTGCTGCCGTAACCGCCGGCGAAGCCGAGGCGCTCGGTGCCGCTGCCCTCCTCGCCCGCGAGTCCGGCGAACCACTTGGCGGCGACCAGGTCCTGCTCGCCCTGGGCGGTGACCGCCTCGCCCTCCGTGGCCATGGTGGCGATCCCCACCGTGACGGCGCGCGTCTCGTCCTCGTTGAGGTAGGAGGCCCGGACGACCTGTTCGCAGCCCTGCTCGGTGAGGACCGTGCCGTAGTCGCCGTGGGCGGCGGTCGCGCAGTCCTCGGCATCCTCCGTCACCACGCGGGTGAAGGTGCCGGCGCCCTCGACGTCGATGGTCTCCGGGAACAGGGACTCGGCGGACAGCGGGCCCTCGGGGCCGGTGGCGCCGTCGGAGGAGGCGCCGTTCCGGGCGAACAGGAAGGCGCCGCCGCCCGCGACGACGAGCAGCGCGACGAAGCCCGCGATGAGGAGGATCTTCGTCCTTCCCCCACCGGAGCTCCGGGACCGGTCCGACCGCTGGTCGGGGTAGCCGTCGTAGTCGTCCAGGTCCTGGAGGTCGAACTGCGCGGTGTCCGCGCCCGCGTTCTCGGGGACCTCGTCGCGGTAGAGCGGACGGTCGTTCCGCGAGCTGGGAGCGGCGGGGACCGCCTGGATGTGCTGTGTGGGGCCCGCGGCGTCCACCGGGGCCATGGGGTCGGGCGCCTGGGGCGGGGGAGGCGGTTGATGCCCCTGGGGGGCCTGACCGGGGGCGCCGGGCATCTGGGCGTACGGAGGCGGGTTGATCGGAGCTTCCCGCGGCGGCCCCTGTGGCGCTCCCGGTTGGGGCGTCATGGCGGGGTGGCCGCCGGAGGGGGCGCCCTGGTAGGCGGTCGGAGGCTGACCGGGGCCTCCCGGCGCGGGTGGGCCGGGAGTGTGGGGCTGTCCCGGTGGGAACGGCGGCTGGCCGGTGCCGGGCCGCTGGTGTTGCTGGTCCTGCGGAGGGGGGAACTGCGGTGCTCCGGCGGGTCCCTGCGGACCCGTGCCCGGAGGCTGCTGGGGCGGTCGCTGGCCGGGCCCGGGGGCGCCGAGGGGTGGGTTCGGACCACTGGGGGTGAGATGTGCCATTCCGGACCGGCCGCCCATCGGGGCGGGGCCGTGCGGCTGCCGCGCGCCGGGATCCATCGGCGGTTGCCCGCCGGTCGGCGCGCCAAGGGCCGGGGGCCGGGGGGCTCCGGGTGGTGTCTGCGGGCCGCTCGGACCGTTCGGAACGGGCGTCTGCGGGCCGCTCGGACCGTTCCGCGGGGGGGCTTGGGGCCCACTCGGGCCGACGTGTCCGGTGGGGGCGCCGGGCTGGGCCCCTCCGGGGCCGGCCGGAGGGGCCGGGGGGTAGGGCTGCCCGTACGCGTCGGGGTGCGGGGGAAGGGGCATCGGCTGCCCGGGCGCGCCGTGCGGCGACGGGGCGCCGTGTGTGGGATGCTGACCGTCGGGCCGGGCCGGGGCGGGGCCGAGCAGGTCCTGTCCGTCACCGCTCTCCGGGCCGGTGGGGTACCCGTCGGGGCCGGGCTGCGGCTGGTTCGGGTGCGTACTGATGGGTGTCTCCGAAGGCTCAGAGGGGGGACTGGACGGCCGCCGGATCCCTGCTCCGGGCTACCGTGACGGGCGTCTCCATGATTCGCGTCCGCGCCCGTCGAGGCGGGCGGAGAACGGCCTTTCGGTGCAAGCGTAGCCAACGCGGAGGCGGAGGAAGGACGAAGCACTCCCGGCGACAGGCATAATAAAAGGCGGAGAGGTCACGGATGTGACCCCGTGCCGGCGCTTTCCCGCCAGGCGTGGTCTTGCCGGGTTGCCCCGCCGCTGGCTTTGACCTGCGCATGGTGGCCAGGTAGGATATTCCGTCGTTGTGCGTTGAGTTGCCGTGGGCCCCAGACTCGGAAGAAGTCGGGTGCCGATCCACGCACCATCGTCTGCGCACTCACCTCCGGATCGTCCTCATTGGCATGGGACATCCGGCCAAGAACGCCCCGCAACCGCGGTGGCGTTTCGTAATACGAGTCCGCCATCCCAGTGCGGGATGGGGCAGCCGACTGAAGAGCGAAGGCAAACGATCGTGCGCACATACAGCCCCAAACCAAGCGATGTTCAGCGTCAGTGGCATGTAGTCGATGCCACCGATCTCGTGCTCGGGCGTATGGCGAGCCAGGTTGCCACGCTCCTCCGGGGTAAGCACAAGCCGTACTACGCGCCCCACATCGACACCGGCGACTTCGTGATCGTCGTGAACGCCGAGAAGGTCGCCCTGACCGGCAACAAGCTGGCCCAGAAGCGCGCTTACCGGCACTCCGGCTACCCGGGCGGTCTGCGTTCCGTCGCCTACGCCGAACTGCTGGAGAAGAACCCCGAGCGGGCCATCGAGAAGGCCGTCAAGGGGATGCTGCCCAAGGGTTCGCTCGGCCGTCAGATGGCCAAGAAGCTCAAGGTGTACGCCGGGCCGGAGCACCCGCACCAGGCCCAGCAGCCGGTGCCGTTCGAGATCAGCAAGATCGAGCAGCCCGCCTAAGCGTTCGCGAGACTTTACAAGAAGCACGAGGAGAACCGTGTCCGAGCCCACCGGCATCGAAGACGTCGCCCAGGACTACGCGGAGAACCCGGAGGAGTTCCCCTCCGAGTACACCAGCGAGTCCGACGAGACGACCGCCGCCTACGTCCCCACCGCGTCCGGCCCCAGCGCCGGCACCGGTCGCCGTAAGCAGGCCGTCGCCCGAGTCCGCATCACCCCCGGTGCGGGTGAGTGGAAGGTCAACGGGAAGCCGCTTGAGGTGTACTTCCCGGACAAGGTCCACCAGCAGACCATCAAGGAGCCGTTCGTCTCCCTCGGGTTCGACGGCGCCTACGACGTCTTCGCCCGTCTGGACGGCGGCGGCACCAGCGGCCAGGCCGGTGCGCTGCGCCACGGCATCGCCCGTGCGCTCGCTTCGCTGGACCCGGAGAACAACCGTCCGACCCTGAAGAAGGCCGGCTTCCTCACCCGCGACTCCCGCGAGGTCGAGCGGAAGAAGGCCGGTCTCAAGAAGGCGCGCAAGGCTCCCCAGTTCTCCAAGCGCTAGTGCTCATGCGCCGACGCCCGCTCGGCTGAGTCTCCACCCGTGCGTCGTCCCCGAGTCGGGGGCGGCGTACGGGTTTTTCGTTTGTTCGGTGGCGTTCTCGCCACGTCGATCTTCTTCTCCGGCGCCGGGTCCGGCGCCGCTTTCGAAAGGGGCTGTGGCCTGTGGCACGGCTGTTCGGAACAGATGGTGTACGGGGTGTCGCCGGTCGGGACCTGACCGCCTCGCTCGCTCTGGAGCTGTCCGTCGCGGCGGCCCGCGTGCTCGCCGAGCGCGCGGAGGGGCGGCGCCCCCTGGCCGTCGTGGGCCGGGACCCGAGGGCCTCGGGCGAGTTCCTGGAGGCGGCCGTGGTCGCCGGACTGGCGAGCACCGGCGTGGACGTCGTCCGGGTCGGCGTCCTGCCGACCCCCGCCGTCGCGTTCCTGACCGGGGAGCTGGACGCGGACTTCGGCGTCATGCTCTCCGCCAGCCACAACCCCGCCCCCGACAACGGGATCAAGTTCTTCGCGCGCGGTGGCCAGAAGCTGGCGGACGCGCTGGAGGACGAGATCGAGGGGATGCTCGGTGTCCCCTCGACCCCCGCCGTGGGCGACGAGGTCGGACGGGTCACCGACGCCACCGACGGGGCGGAACGCTACGTCGGGCACGTGCTGTCATCGCTGCCGCACCGGCTGGACGGGTTGAAGGTCGTCGTGGACTGCGCCAACGGCGCGTCGTCCGCCGTGGCGCCCGAGGCGCTGCGCCGGGCGGGCGCCGAGGTCGTGACGATCGGTGACCGACCGGACGGGCTCAACATCAACGAGGGGTGCGGGTCCACGCACCTGGAGGCGCTCCGGGAGGCGGTGGTGCGGCACGGCGCGGACGCCGGTATCGCCAACGACGGTGACGCCGACCGCTGCCTGGCCGTGGATTCCGAGGGGCGGGTGGTCGACGGCGACCACATCCTCGCGATCCTGGCGGTGGAGGCCAAGGAGGCGGGCCGCCTGGCCGAGGACACCCTGGTGGTGACGGTCATGTCCAACCTCGGGCTCAAGCAGGCGATGGAGCGCGAGGGCATCGCCGTGGTGGAGACCGCGGTCGGCGACCGGTACGTCCTGGAGGAGATGAAACGCGGCGGGTTCGGTCTGGGCGGTGAGCAGTCCGGGCACGTCATCCTGCTGGACCACGCGACCACCGGCGACGGCGTCCTGTGCGGCCTGCACCTGCTCGCCGCGATGGCGCGGCGGCAGCTGGGACTGGCGGAGCTGGCCAAGGTGATGACGCGGCTGCCGCAGGTGCTGGTCAACGTGTCCGGTGTGGACAAGGCCCGGACCCACGAGTCCGAGGAGCTCGCCGCCGCCGTGCGTGAGGCCGAGGCCGAGCTCGGTGGTAGCGGGCGCGTGCTGCTCCGGCCCAGCGGGACCGAGCCGAAGGTGCGCGTGATGGTCGAGGCCCCGGAGCAGGAGCAGGCCGGCGCCGTGGCCGAACGCCTGGCCGCCGCCGTGCGGTCGGCGCTGGGCTAGGGGACCCGTGGGCAGAGACACGGGCGTGTGAGTGTTGTGATGACCGGGGACCGCGCGCGGTCCCCGGTCATCGCGTGTCAGGACACGGGAGTGGAACGTATGACGGAGTCACGGACCGAGGACATCCTGACGATCGGGGTGGACATCGGCGGGACCAAGGTGGCCGCCGGTGTGGTCACGGCCGAGGGGCAGGTACTGGCGCGCCTGCGGACCGAGACTCCGGAGCGGAGCAAGAGCCCGGCCGTCGTCGAGGAGACGATCGTCGGCGTCGTCCGGGAACTGATGCGGGAGTTCACCGTGGCCGCCGTGGGGGTGGGCGCCGCGGGGTTCGTCGATGAGCAACGAGCGAACGTCCTGTTCGCCCCGCACCTGTCGTGGCGCCGGGAGCCGCTCCGTGACGCGCTCACCGACCGCCTCGACCTGCCGGTCGTGGTGGAGAACGACGCCAACGCCGCCGCCTGGGCGGAGGTGCGCGCCGGGGTGGGGCAGGGCGTGGACAACGTCGTGGTGGTGAACCTGGGCACCGGGATCGGCGGGGCGGTGGTCCTCGGCGGTCGGCTGCACCGTGGCCGTTACGGGCTGGCGGGGGAGTTCGGCCACATGACGGTGGTGCCGGGCGGCCACCGGTGCGAGTGCGGCAACCGGGGCTGCTGGGAACAGTACGCGAGCGGGAACGCCGTGACCCGGGAGGCCCGGGAACTGGTGCGCGCCGAGTCGCCCGTGGCGCGGATGCTGCACCAGGCCGTGGGTGGCGACGCCAGGCAGATCACCGGCCCCCTGGTCAGCGAACTGGCGAGCAAGGGCGACCGGGCGTGCGTGGAGATCCTGGAGGACGTGGGGGCGTGGCTGGGGACCGGCCTGGCCAACCTGGCGGCCGCGTTCGACCCGGAGCTGTTCATCATCGGCGGGGGAGTGTCGGAGGCAGGTGAGCTGCTGCTCGGCCCGGCGCGGACGGCCTTCGAGCGCAACCTGACCGGGCGGGGCTACCGGCCGACCGCGCGCGTGGTCGCGGCGGCACTGGGCAACGAGGCGGGTCTGATCGGCGCCGCCGACCTGGCGAGGGAGACGCTTCCGCACCAGGAGCACTGACCACCGGGGCGGGCTGAGGCTCGGACGGGGTCAGGCGGTGCGCAGCTCGGCCCAGGCGTGGGTGCCGTAGGGCAGCCGGGGGCCGATGCCCCAGCGGGCCGCCATGAGCGAGACCAGGAACAGGCCGCGCCCCGACTCCTCGCCCGTGTCGCCCCCCTCCGAGGCGGACGGGGCGGCCGACGGGGACGGTGCGTCGCCCCGGTCGTGGACGTCGATCCGCAACCCCGTGTCGGCGGCTGTCCAGACGACGGAGAGGTCGACGGGCGGCTGGCCGTGGACGACGGCGTTGGTGACCAGTTCGCTGACGACGAGGCTGGTCCGGTGGTCGAGGTCCGGGTCGTGGTGGTCGGGCCGGTCGTGCCTCAGGTTCCGGAGGAACTCCGCCACGAACCCGCGGGCGAGGCGGGCCGCGGCGGGCGTGTCCGGGAGCCGCCAGGTGGCCCGGGGCGCGGGGGCCGGCTCACGCGAACGCGCGGAGTCCACACCGCTCACGAACGCGACGTCGCGCGTGTACATGTCGCCATCTCCTTCGGGCAACGGATCGACGCGGGGCCTGGGGCGTGGACGCCGCGATCGTCGTGATGTCCCCGCCACGGGGCGCGCGAGCCCTGGCTCGTCGACGTGACGCGCCACCGGCGTAGGCCCGCGGATCGGTCCGGGGAGAAGTTCGCGTGTGGCGCAGATCACTGGTAACTCAGGTTTATCGCTGCTCGAACAAGAAGTCAACAGGTTGTCTAGACATAATTACAGACAATCTGCCCCTGTCGACCTGGGGCGAGGACGGCGGGCCGGATCGGCTGGTGCCGACCCGGCCCGACCCGGCCCGGGTGTTCTGGGCGCCTTCGGGCGGTGTTACCTCCGGCCCAGCGCCCTCACGTCGATGTCGATGGGGAACGGGACGTCCACCTTGAGTCGCTCCCGGGCGATGGTGATGGGAACGTACCTGGGGTCCCGCACGCCGTCGAGCTCGTACACGTGGATGGCGGGACCGCCGTCCACCCGCTCGATCCGCCAGAAGTGGGGGATGCCCGCCTGGGCGTACTTGAGCGGCTTCGTGGTGCGGTCCCGGTCTCGGGGCTCCTCGGACACGACCTCGACGGCGATGAGCGCGTCCTCGGGTGGGACGTGGGTGGCCCGGTACCAGTCGACGTGGCCCTCGTCCCCCTCCTCGTGCCGGTAGACGAGGACGTCCGGCTCCGGCCGCTGGTGCTTGCCCAGCTTCATGGTCATCTCCAGGAGGACGTCGACCCCTTCGGGGGCAGCGTCTTCCAGGACGTTGGCCAGACGGCGCATGACCTGGCTGTGGAATCGGGTCTGGGGGGACAGCAAAACGAGCGCTCCGTCGATGAGTTCCATCCGGGGGACACCCGGAGGGAGTTCGTCCATGTCATCGGCGGTCCAGCCGCCGGGAGGAGGGGTGGACCAGTCGGGGAGCGGCTCGGCGGTCATCGAATCCTCCGGGGTCGATTCCTGAGGCCGCTCTAGTGCTGCCGGTCTTCTCATGGCAGGAACGTAGCGCGGGGTGACGACACGATCGCGGGGATTCGCGGTGGGGGGATCAGTCGGTCAGGGTGAGCTCGAAGGAGTAGCGCGAGGCCCGGTACACGTGCGATCCGACCTCGACCACCCGGCCGACGTCGTCGTAGACGGTGCGCTCCATGGTCAGCAGCGGGGCCCCGCGGGGCTCGTCGAGCGCGCGCGCCTCCGCGGCCGTGGCGTTGCGCGCCCCGATGCTCTGCGAGGCGATCTTCAGCGTGACGCCCGCCGCCCGCAGCAGCTGGTAGAGCCCCTGGCGGGCGAGTTTCTCCTCGTCGAGGCCGACCAGCCCGACGGGCAGGTAGTTGTGCATGAGGGCCAGTGGTTCGTCTCGCGCGTAGCGGAGCCGCTCCAACACGTACACCTCGGTTCCGGGGGCGACCTCCAGCAAGGTGGCGACCGCGTCCGGCGGGGCCTCCACGGCCAGCCTCAGGACCTCGGTCCGGGGGTGTTCCCCGGCGCGGCTCAGGTCGTCGTACAGGCTGGACAGCTCCAGCGGTCGGCGTACGCGGGGCATGACGACCTGGGTTCCCACGCCGCGTTTGCGGACCAGGAGCCCCCGGTCCACCAGGTACTCGATGGAGCGGCGGAGCGTGGGCCGGGACAGTCCGAGCCGTTCGGCGAGGACGAGCTCGTTCTCCAGGCGCGTGCCCACGGCCAGCTCGCCCGACGTGATGCGCCGCTCCAGTTCCTGGGCCACCTGGAAGTACAGGGGCACCGGGCTGGAGCGGTCGATCGGGATCGACAGCGGGGTCTCGGTCACGTGCGCGTCCGTTCGTCGTGGGGAGTCCGGGAGGGCGTCTCCCTCCCTTGATCAGTGTAGTGATGCCCGGTTGTCTGTAAGTTCATAGGTACTTATGTCTAGACAAACTGTTGACAGGCTCGTTTCGCCTGAGTGAACATGGGGTCGTGGCTGTGATCCACGAAACAGCCACGTGAGCCCCGGGGCCGACCGGCCCTGGAGTCCGGACACCGGGAGGGGTGGGCATGCGCGTCGGGTTGGTGGGAACGGGACGCATCGGCGAGTCGCACGCGGCCGCCGTCGCCGCGCGGGCCGAAGTCGACGAGCTCGTCCTGGCGGACGCCGACGGCGCCCGCGCTCGCGACGTCGCCGGTCGGGTCGGGGCCCACGTCGCCGGAGCCATCGACACCCTCCTCCATCCCGGAGCGGTCGACGCGCTCGTGGTCACCGCCGCCACCTCCGCGCACGCCGAGCTCATCCTCGCCGGGGTCCGAGCCGGAATCCCGGTCTTTTGCGAGAAGCCGGTCGCGCCCACCGTCGCGGAGACCGTCGACGTCCTCCGCGAGGTCGACAAACGCCAGGCCCTGGTCCACATCGGCTTCATGCGGCGCTTCGACGCCGGGTACGCCGAGGCGCGGCGGGCCCTGCGCGACGGGGAACTGGGAGAGCTGCACCGCGTGCACGCCGTGACCTGCGACGCGGCCCCGCCGCCCGCCGAGTACCTGCCGACCTCGGGCGGCCTCTTCCGTGACTGCCTCGTGCACGACTTCGACATCCTGCGTTGGGTCACCGGTCGCGAGGTCGTGGAGGTCCACGCCTACGGCGCCAACCGCGGCGCCGACTACTTCGCCGCGGCCGACGACGTCGACACCGCGGCGGCCGTCCTGCGCATGGACGACGGAACCCTGGCCACCGTGCAGGGCTCCCGCTACAACGGCGGAGGGTACGACGTGCGGATGGAGCTGGCCGGTTCGGCCGGGACCATCGCGGTCGGACTCGACGGGCACGCCGCCCTCCGCTCGGCCGAGGCGGGGGTGGACTTCCCCTCCCAGGACCCCTACCGGGAGTTCTGGTCCCGGTTCGCCCCCGCCTACGGCGCCGAGATCGCCGCCTTCCTCAGCGCCGTGCGCGAGGGCGGCCCCAGCCCGTGCACGGTCGCCGACGCCCTGGAGGCCGTCCTGGTCGCGGACGCCGCCGAGCGGTCGCGCCGTGCGGGCCGACCGGTGCGGATCGAGGAGGTGCGCCCGTGAACTCAGGAAGCCTCGGCGGCCCGCGGGGCGGTCGTCGTGCCGCGCACCACGAGCTCCGGTTCGAGCACGCTGACCCGCGGGGGCGGGTTCGGCGACGCCAACCGGTCGATGGCGGCGCGTACGGCCTCGCGAGCCAGCCCCTGGACGTCCTGGCGGACCGTCGTCAGCTGGATGTGCGCGAGCCGGGCCAGCGGGATGTCGTCGAAGCCGACCAGCGAGACGTCCTCGGGGACCCGCACTCCGGCGCGGGTGATCGCGTCGAGGAAGCCGATCGCGGACCGGTCGTTGCTGGCGAACAGCGCGGTGGGGATGCGCCCTTCGGCGAGCAGCCGGTGCGCGGCCTCGGCTCCGCTGGACTCGGTGTGGTCACCCGGCAGGACCCGCGCGTGGTCGGCCAGGCCGCGGCGGCGCATCCAGTCACGGTAGGCCCGCCTGCGCTCGGCCGAGCCAGCGCAGGCGCCGCCGTCCAGGTGGGTGATGTCCCGGTGGCCGAGTCCCGCCAGATGGTCGAGCGCCTGCCGGGTCGCCTTGCCCTCGGCCGTGCGCACGGTGTCCACGTGGACACCGGGGAAGCGCGGGCCGACCGACACCACGGGCGTCCTCTCGACCACCTCGCCGAGGAAGTCCGTGGTCGTCTCGGGGCCGAGCAGGATCAGCGCCTCGCAGCGGTGCCCGAGCAGGGCGCCGACGGCCTTCTCCGTGTGCCGGGTGCGCGCGTGCGCGGACAGGAGGATGTCGTAGCCGACCCTCTCCGCCTCCGCGTACACCGCCTCGACCAGGTCGGCGTGGAAGGCGTTGTGCACGGTGAGCATGACGCCGAGCACCCGGCTCCGCGAGCTGGCCAGGGTTCGCGCGGCCACGTCCGGCCGGTAGCCGATCTCCTCGGCCGCGCGCAGAACCCGCGCACGGGTCTGCGGGCTCGCGCCGGGGGCGTCGCGGAAGACCACGGAGACCAGGGCGCGCGAGACCCCGACCCGGGCGGCGACGTCCTCCATGGTGGGGCGCCGGTTCCCGCGCCTGTTCGGGCGCTGCGAGGCGTCGTCGCCCCCCTGGGCGGTATCGCCGTCCGTGCTGGTCACCCTGTCGCCTCCCATCGCCCTACATCTACTACCAGATCCGGAACGGGGTATTGACACGACATGTGTGTTGGATCACCATTGCCCAGTCTAGAGCGCTCTAGTAGAGCGCGCTAGTCCCGGGATTCCCATCCGCCCGCGACCGGTGTCGCCGTATCGCGGGACATCACCGACGAACCGAACCCGAGGAAGAGAAGAGAAGTCCCGGTGTACCGCTATCCACGGAGGTCCCCGTGAACGCCAGTGCAGCCCGAAGCTCCGACGCGCCCTTCGGCGTCGTCACCATGGGCCGCGTCGGCGTCGACGTCTACCCCGAGCAGACCGGGGTCGGCCTGGACACGGTGAGCTCCTTCGGCAAGTTCCTGGGCGGCAGCCCCACCAACGTCGCCGTCGCCGCCGCGCGGCACGGTCACCGGTCCGCCGTGATCACCCGTACCGGCGACGACCCCTTCGGCCGGTTCGTCCACCAGGCGCTGCGCGGGTTCGGCGTCGACGACCGCTTCGTCACGCCGGTCGCCGACCTGCCGACCCCCGTGACGTTCTGCGAGATCTTCCCTCCGGACGATTTCCCCCTGTACTTCTACGGCCGCGACCCCGTCGCGCCCGATCTGATGATCCGGGCCGAGGACCTCGATCTGGACGCGATCGCCGCGGCGGACGTGTTCTGGGTGACCGTCACCGGTCTGAGCCAGGAGCCGAGCCGCACCGCCACCCTGGAGGCCCTCCGGGCACGGGACCGGCGGGGCATCACCATCATCGACCTCGACTACCGGCCGATGTTCTGGGAGTCCCGTGAGGAGGCCCGCCACTGGGTCGCCGAGGCGCTCCCGTACGCCACCGTCGCCGCGGGCAACCTCGACGAGTGGGAGACCGCTGTCGGGGACCGCGACCCCCAGGCCGCGGCGAAGGCCGGTCGCGCGGCCGGAATCGACCTCGCCGTCGTCAAGCAGGGGCCCGCCGGTGTACTCGCCGTGGACGACTCCGGCCAGGTCAGCGTCCCTCCGGTCCCCGTCGAGGTGGTCAACGGCCTCGGCGCGGGCGACGCCTTCGGCGGCGCGCTGTGCCACGGCCTGCTCTCCGGGTGGGACACCGAACGCGTCATGCGCTTCGCCAACGCCGCGGGTGCCATCGTCGCCTCCCGCCTGTCCTGTTCCGACGCCATGCCCACCTCCGCCGAGGTCGAGGCCAAGCTGGAGGAGGCGGATCATGTCGGTTGACCTGCTCAGGTCCATTGTCGAGACCCGCCTGTACCACCCCGACGCGATCGCCGACGCCGCGGCCCGGAGGGTCCGGCCCACCTCGCCCGTGGGAGAGAACGGCAAGGCGATGATCGTCGCCGCCGACCACCCCGCCCGCGGCGCGCTGCGCTCGGGTAGCCGTCCGATGGCCATGGCCGACCGCGTCGACCTGCTCGACCGGCTGCGCACCGCGCTGGCGCGCCCCGGCGTCACCGGTGTCCTGGCCACGGCGGACATCCTGGAGGACCTGCTCCTGTTGCGAAACCCCGACGGGAGCGGGGTCCTGGACGGCAAGTCGGTCTTCGGCTCGATGAACCGCGGCGGGCTGGCCGGTGCCGCGTGGGAGATCGACGACCGCTTCACCGGCTACGACGCCGCCGGGATCGCCCGGATGGGATTCGAGGGCGGCAAGATGCTGCTCCGCCTGGACTACGACGACGACCGGACCATCCCGACCCTGGAGAGCTGCGCCAGGGCGGTCGACGAGCTCAACGCCGCCCGCCTCACGGCCATGGTCGAGCCGTTCATCTCCGGTCGCACCGAGGGCGTGGTCCGCAACGACCTGTCGCCGGACGCGGTCGCCCGCTCCGTCGCCATCGGCGCCGGGCTCGGCAACACCTCGGCCCGTACCTGGCTCAAGCTCCCGGTCGTGGACGAGATGGAGCGGGTCGTGGCCACCTCCACCCTGCCCACGGTCCTGCTGGGCGGGGAGCTGCCGGAGGACCCCGACGCCGCGTTCACCCGCTGGGGCGAGGCGCTCAAACTGCCCAACGTCATCGGCCTGACGGTGGGCCGGTCCCTGCTGTACCCGGCCGACGACGACGTCGTGGCCGCCGTCGACACCGCTGTGGGGTTGCTGTGAGTCCAACCAACGGTAAGCACTACCTGCCCGCGGGGAGCACCGCGGCCGCGCCCTTCCGGACCGTCATCACCCCCGAGTCCGCGGGGTGGGGCTACTCCGGGCTGCGCGTCCTGGAACTGGCGCCCGGCGCCGCCGAGGAGATCGCCACCGGGGACGCCGAGACGCTCGTCCTGCCGCTGAACGGCGGCTGCGTCGTCACGGTGGACGGTCGCGAGTTCCGGGTCACCGGGCGGCGGAGCGTGTTCAGCCGGGTCACCGACTTCGTCTACCTGCCGCGCGACGCCCGCGCCACGGTCACCAGCGCGCAGGGCGGCCGGTTCGCGCTCCCGTCCGCGCGCTGCGACCGGCGCCTGACCGCCAGGTACGGCGCCGCCGAGGACGTCCCGGTCGAGCTGCGCGGCGCCGGCCAGTCCAGCCGCCAGGTGAACAACTTCTGCGTGCCCGGGACCTTCGAGGCGGACCGTCTCATCGCCTGCGAGGTGCTCACCCCCGCGTCCAACTGGTCCTCCTACCCGCCGCACAAGCACGACGAGGTCACCGAGACCGAGTGCGAACTGGAGGAGATCTACTACTACGAGGTCTCCGAGGGGCCCTCCGGCCCCGGCATCGGCTACCAGAGGGTGTACGGGACCGAGGAGCGTCCCATCGACGTCTTCGAGGAGGTCCGCGGCGGGGACGCCGTCCTCATCCCGCACGGGTGGCACGGCCCCTCCATGGCCGCTCCCGGGTACGACCTCTACTACCTGAACGTCATGGCGGGCCCTGGAGAGGAACGCGCCTGGAAGATCTGCGACGACCCCGCCCACGGGTGGGTGCGCCAGACCTGGGCCGACCAGGAGATGGACCGGCGCCTGCCGCTGACCTCCACCGCCGAGAGGGAGGCGTGATGGCCCAGTCCACCGTCAGGCTCACCACGGCCCAGGCCCTGGTCCGCTTCCTCGCCGCGCAGTACAGCGAGCGCGACGGCGTCGAACGGCGGTTCATCCCCGGGGTGTGGGGCATCTTCGGGCACGGCAACGTCGCCGGCCTCGGCCAGGCGCTGCTCCAGGCCGCCAGGACCGGCGAGGCCGACCTGCCCTACTACCTGGCCCGCAACGAGCAGGGCATGGTCCACGCCAGCGTCGGGTTCGCCAAGACCCGCGACCGGCTCCAGACCTTCGCGTGCTCGGCCTCGACCGGCCCCGGTTCCACCAACATGGTCACCGGCGCCGCGCTGGCCACCACCAACCGCGTCCCGGTCCTGCTGCTGCCCAGCGACATGTTCGCCACGCGCCTGCCCGATCCGGTGCTCCAGCAGTTGGAGGACACCCGCGGCGGCGACGTCACCGTCAACGACGCCTTCCGCCCGGTCTCCAAGTACTTCGACCGGATCACGCGCCCCGAACAGCTGATCCCGGCGGCCCAGGCGGCGATGCGGGTGCTCACCGACCCGGTGGAGACCGGCGCGGTCACCCTGTGCCTGCCCCAGGACGTCCAGGCCGAGGCCCACGACTGGCCGGTGGAGTTCTTCCGCAGGCGCGTCTGGCACATCGGCCGGCCGGTGCCCGAACCCGACGCCGTGGCGCGGGCCGCCGACGTGATCCGCGGCGCGGAGCGGCCGTTGGTCGTCGCGGGCGGCGGCGTGGTCTACTCCGAGGCGTGCACGGCCCTGCGCGAGTTCGCCGAGGCCACCGGTATCCCCGTCGCCGACACCCACGCGGGGAAGGGAGCACTCCCGTGGGACCACGACCGGGCCGTCGGCGGGGTCGGCTCCACCGGCGCCGGGAGCGCCAACACGCTCGCCCGTGAGGCGGACGTGGTGATCGGCGTCGGCACCCGCTACAGCGACTTCACCACCGCCAGCCACACGGTCTTCGCGCACCCGGACGTCACGTTCGTCAACCTGAACGTGGCCCGGCTGGACGCGGCCAAGCACGCGGCCATCCAGCTGGTCTCCGACGCGCGCACGGGCCTGGAGGCGCTGCGCCGGGAACTGGCCGGCTGGGAGGTCGCGGCCGACTACAGGGCACGCACCCGGGAGCTCGCCGACGAGTGGGCCGAGATCACCGACGCCTGCTACACCGTCGAGCACGGCCCGCTGCCCGCCCAGACGGCCGTGCTCGGGGCGCTCAACGACGTCCTCGACGACCGCGACGTGGTCGTCAACGCCGCCGGGAGCATGCCCGGCGACCTCCAGATGCTGTGGCGGGCCAGGGACCCCAAGGCCTACCACGTCGAGTACGCCTACTCCTGCATGGGCTACGAGGTGGCCGGCGGGACCGGCGTCAAGATGGCCGACCCCTCCCGTGAGGTGGTCGTCCTGGTCGGCGACGGGTCCTACCTGATGATGGCCCAGGAGATCGTCACGATGGTCTCCGAGGGGATCAAGGTGATCATCGTCGTGGTCCAGAACCACGGCTTCGCCTCCATCGGATCCCTGTCGGAGGAGCTCGGATCCCAGCGGTTCGGCACGAAGTACCGCTACCGCGACCCGTCCACCGGCCAGCTCGACGGGTCCGTCCTGCCCGTCGACCTGGCGGCCAACGCCGCGAGCCTGGGCGCCCGTGTCATCCGCGCCGACGGGATCGAGGAGTTCCGTGAGGCCCTCGCCGAGGCCAAGGCGGCCGACACCACCACGGTCGTGCACATCGAGACCGACCTGGAGGGCCCCAACCCGCCCGGCAGCGCCTGGTGGGACGTGCCCGTCAGCCAGGTGTCCGACCTCGACAGCACCCGCGACGCGTATCTGACCTACCACTCGCACAAGCAGGGACAGCGCCACTACCTGTGACGCCTCCCGGAAGCAAGGAATCCACCGTGAAGACCATCCAGCACTGGATCGACGGGGCCGCGACCTCCGGGGCCTCGACCCGCACCGCGCCGGTGTGGAACCCGGCCACCGGTGAGCAGCAGGCCGCCGTCCTGCTCGCCGAGCCCTCCGACGTGGACGCCGCGGTCGCCTCGGCGGCCAAGGCCTTCGAGAGCTGGGGCGACTCCTCCCTGACCAAGCGCACGCGTGTGCTGTTCTCCCTGCGCGAGCTCCTCGCCAGGCACGAGGACGAGATGGCGCGGATCATCGCCGCCGAGCACGGCAAGGTGATCGACGACGCCAGGGGGGAGATCGTCCGCGGTCGCGAGGTCGTCGAGTACGCCTGCGGCATCATCAGCGCGCTCAAGGGCGGCTACTCCGACCAGATCTCCACCGGGATCGACTCCTTCGACTTTCGCCAGCCGCTCGGCGTCGTCGCGGGGATCACCCCGTTCAACTTCCCGATCATGGTGCCCCTGTGGATGCACCCGGTCGCGATCGCCTGCGGCAACACGTTCGTCCTCAAGCCCAGCGAGCGCGACCCGTCCGTGTCCAACCTCGTCGCCGAGCTCTACGCCGAGGCGGGACTGCCCGACGGCGTGTTCAACGTGGTGCACGGGGACAAGGCCGCCGTCGACACGCTCCTGGACCACGACGACGTCGAGGCCGTCTCCTTCGTCGGCTCCACCCCGATCGCCAGGTACGTGCACGAGCGCGGCACCGCCTCCGGCAAGCGGGTCCAGGCCCTGGGCGGCGCCAAGAACCACGCGGTCGTCATGCCCGACGCCGACCTGGAGTTCGCCGCCGACCACCTGACCGCGGCCGCGTTCGGCTCCGCCGGCCAGCGCTGCATGGCGATCTCCGCGGCGGTCGCCGTCGGTGACGCCGCCGACGCCCTGGTGCCGGTGCTCGCCGACAAGGCCAAGGCGGTCAGGGTGGGCCCCGGCCAGGACACCGCCAACGAGATGGGCCCGGTCATCACGGCCCAGGCCCGCGACCGCGTCGCCGGGTTCGTCTCCTCCGGCGAGGAGCAGGGCGCGGTGGTCGTGGTCGACGGCCGCGACCTGACGGTGGAGGGGCACGAGGAGGGCTTCTTCGTCGGCCCGTCGCTCCTGGACGAGGTCACACCGGAGATGGACGTGTACCGGGAGGAGGTCTTCGGGCCCCTGCTGGTCATCGTCCGCGCCGCCGACCTGGACGAGGCGATCGAGCTGATCAACGCCAACCCGTACGGCAACGGCACCGCCATCTTCACCAGCGACGGCGAGGCCGCCCGCCGCTTCCAGCGCAGGGTGACGGTCGGGATGATCGGCGTCAACGTGCCGATCCCCGTGCCGATGTCGCACTACTCCTTCGGCGGCTGGAAGGACTCGCTCTTCGGCGGGAGCCACATCCACGGCCCCGAGGGCGTGCGGTTCTACACCCGCGCCAAGGTCGTCACCAGCCGGTGGCCGCATGTCGACCGATCGGTCGAGGCCGCCTTCAACTTCCCCACCCACGGCTAGGCGGTGTTTTTTGGGTCCTTCGCTTCGCTTCGGACCGTGTTCGGGCACCCACAAGGCAGGGATTCTTCATCCTCGACCTCGCCTGTCGCTCGTTCCTCGCTACGCGGCTCGACTCGCCCGCCCGTCGCCCACCACCACCCTCAACGGACGCCTACGGCGCAGTCTCGATCCTTGAGAACCCTGCCGGCGCCCGAACGACACCCCCTCAGGTGGTCGTTCCAGAAAACAGGCCCCGGCCGAACCTGGCCGTCCACACCAGCCACACCTTTCACGAAACGAGATGGACATGACGGAGAAACTGGTCCTCGGATCCGCCCCCGACTCCTGGGGGGTCTGGTTCCCGGAGGACGAACACCAGACGCCGTGGAACAGGTTCCTCGACGAACTGACCGAGGCCGGGTACGAATGGCTCGAACTGGGGCCGTACGGCTACCTGCCCACCGACCCGAAGCGCCTCGCCGACGAGGTCGGCCGGCGCGGGTTGAAGGTCTCCGGCGGCACGGTGTTCGGCAACCTGCACAACCCGGACGAATGGGATGACACTGTCGCCACCGTCCGGAAGGTCGCCGAGCTCACCGCCGCCGTCGGCGCGCACCACCTGGTCTTCATCCCGCCCATGTACCGGGACGAGAAGACCGGGGAGTTCTCCGAGTCCCCGACGCTCGACGACGGTCAGTGGAGGAACCTCCAGCGCTCCGCCGACGAGCTCGGCAGGATCCTGCTGGGCGACTACGACGTGCGCCTGTGCCTGCACTCGCACGCCGACACCCACATCCAGACCCAGCCCGAGATCGAGCGGTTCCTCGACGGGACCGACCCCGACCTCGTGTCCCTGTGCCTGGACACCGGTCACGTGGCCTACGGCGGCGGTGACGCCGTGGACCTGATCCGCCGGTACTCCGAGCGCGTCGACTACGTGCACATCAAGCAGATGGACCCGGAGGTCGTCCGGCAGGTCCACGAGGAGAAGCTCGGCTTCGGCGAGGCCGTCAAGCGCGGTGTGTGCGTGGAGCCCCCGGCGGGGGAGCCCGCGCCCAAGGCCGTCATCGACGCGCTCGACGAGGTCGACGCCCGGCTCTTCGTGATCGTCGAACAGGACCTGTACCCGTGCGAGCCGGAGGTTCCGCTGCCCATCGCGGTCCGGACCCGCACGTACCTCAACAGCTGCGGATTGGGGGCGCGCCACCAGAAGGCCTGACCTCCACACCACACGCTGAGCCCGCCGCGCAGAGCGGACTCCCCGCAAGTCGCACCGGCCCCTGCGACCAACCACAGGTTGAGTGAATCCCCCAGATCGACAAGAGGTCGAATCATGAAGCGCAACACCACCTACACCGCCCTGATCGCAGGGGCCGCGTGTCTGACGCTCGCCGTCACGGCGTGCAGCTCGGAGGGAGGCCGGGAGGCGGGGGGAGGCGGCGGCGACGTCGAACTCCCCGACATGACCGTCGCGATGATCACCCACGAGGTCCCCGGCGACACCTTCTGGGACATCATCCGCTCCGGGGCGGAGGACGCGGCGGCCAAGAGCGGGATCGAGCTGGAGTACTCCTCCGCGCCGGAGGCCCGGGAACAGGCCAACCTCATCCAGAACGCCATCGACCGCGACGTGGACGGCATCGCCGTCACCCTCGCCAAGCCGGACGCGCTGGAGGGCGCCATCTCCGACGCCATCGAGGCGGGCATCCCGGTGGTCGCGTTCAACGCCGGTCTCGAGGAGTGGCAGGACATGGGCGTGCTGGAGTACTTCGGCACGGACGAGCACGTGGCCGGTGCCGCGTTCGGCGAGCGGCTGAACGACGTCGGCGCGGAGAAGGTCATGTGCGTCATCCAGGAGCAGGGGCACGTGGCGCTGGAGACCCGGTGCGCCTCCCTGGGCGAGGCCTTCGAGGGTGAGTCCGATGTCGTGTACGTGGACAGCGCGAACATGCCGGAGGTCCGGTCCAGCATCGCCTCCACACTCCAGGCGGACGAGGACTTCGACTACGTGGTCACCCTGGGCGCTCCGATCGCCATGACCGCGGTCGACGCGGTCGACGACGCGGGCAGCGACGCCAGGGTCGCCACCTTCGACACCAACCGGGACCTGGTCAACGCGATCCAGGGCGGCATCGTCGACTGGGCCGTCGACCAGCAGCCCTACCTCCAGGGCTACCTCGCCGTGGACGGCCTGTGGCTGTACAACACCAACGGCAACACGTCCGGGGGCGGGACCGAGCCGGTCCTGACCGGCCCGGCGTTCATCGACGAGACCAACATCGACGCGGTCGCCGAATACGCCGAGCGGGGGACCCGATAACCATGAGCCACGTCATCACCCCTCCGGCGCCGTCGCCGGGCGGCTCCGAGAAGGCACTGCGGTTGGGCCGCAGATCCGTGCTCCGGCACTTCCTGACGCGGCCGGAGGTCGGATCCCTGGTCGGCGCGGTGATCGTGTTCACCGTCTTCTTCACCATCGCCGAGCCGTTCCGCTCGGCGGGGGCGTTCACCAACATCCTCTACGCCAGCTCGACGATCGGCATCATGGCCGTGGGCGTGGCGCTGCTGATGATCGGCGGTGAGTTCGACCTCTCCGCCGGGGTCGCGGTGATCAGCTCCGGCCTGGCCGCGTCGATGTTCGCCTGGTACTTCTCGCTGAACGTCTGGGTCGGTGTCCTGTTCGCCCTGGCGGTGTCGCTCGCCATCGGGTTCCTCAACGGGTGGATCCTGGTCCGGACCAAACTCCCCAGCTTCCTGGTCACACTGTCGATGTTCCTGATGCTCCAAGGGCTCAACATCGGCATCACCAAGCTGGTCATCGGTACCGTCTCCACCCGCAACATCTCGTCGATGGACGGCTTCGACCAGGCTCGGGCGGTCTTCGCGTCCAGTTTCACCATCGCCGGGGTCGAGGTGCGCGTGACCGTTCTGTGGTGGATGGTCTTCGCCGGGCTGGCCACGTGGGTGCTCATGCGCACCAAGGTCGGCAACTGGATCTACGCGGTCGGCGGCGACCAGGAGAGCGCACGGGCCGTCGGCGTCCCGGTGGCCAGGGTCAAGATCGGCCTGTTCATGACCGTGGGGTTCATGGCCTGGTTCTCGGGCATGCACCTGCTCTTCATGTTCAACACGGTGCAGTCCGCGGAGGGCGTGGGCAACGAGCTGCTGTACATCATGGCGGCCGTCGTCGGCGGGTGTCTGCTCACCGGCGGCTACGGGACGGTGATCGGCGCCGCGATCGGCGCGTTCATCTACGGCATGACCCGCCAGGGCATCGTCCTCGCCGGGTGGGACAACAACTGGGTGTTCTTCTTCGTCGGGGCGATGCTCCTGCTCGCGGTCGTGGTCAACGGCTGGGTCCGTACGCAAGCGAACAAGAGGTGACCGAGGTGAGCACGATGACGGACACCACGTCGACTTCCACCGGGAACACCACGCCGCGGACCGCGCCGCTGCTGGAACTACGCGGTATCGGCAAGACCTTCGGCAACATCAGGGCACTGAACGGCATCAATCTGAGGGTCGACGCGGGCGAGGTCACCTGCATCCTCGGTGACAACGGCGCGGGCAAGTCCACACTGATCAAGATCATCGCCGGGCTGTACGGGCCGACGTCGGGCGAGTATCTGGTCGACGGTGAGCCGGTGGACTTCTCGTCACCGCGACAGGCCCTCGACCGGGGCATCGCCACGGTCTACCAGGACCTGGCGATGGTTCCCCTGATGCCGGTGTGGCGCAACTTCTTCCTCGGCTCCGAACTGCGCAGGGGCGTGGGCCCCTTCCGGATGCTCGACGTCGCCCGGATGCGCCGCATCGCGGACGAGGAGCTGAGGAAGATGGGCATCGACCTGCCCGACATCGACGCTCCCGTCGGCAACCTGTCGGGTGGCCAGCGCCAGGTCGTGGCCATCGCGCGGGCCGTCTACTTCGGCGCCCGCGTGCTGATCCTGGACGAGCCGACCGCCGCGCTGGGGGTCAAGCAGTCGGGTGTGGTCCTGAAGTACGTCAGCGCGGCCCGCGAGGCCGGCCTGGGCGTCATCTTCATCACGCACAACCCGCACCACGCGTACATGGTCGGCGACCACTTCGTGGTGATCAAGCTCGGCGAGACCGAGCTCGACCAGCCCCGCTCCGAGCTCACCCTCGACGACCTCACCCACCACATGGCGGGCGGCGCCGAGCTGGACGCGCTCCAGCACGAGCTGGAACGGGCCAAGGACCCGCAGGTCGATCCGCTGCACGACGCGGCGGGTGAGGGCCCGGACGTCCAGGGGCTCTGACCTCGGACGGCCGATACCTCAGGTCGGCCGGGGCTCCGGCCCCGGCCGACAGGGGACTCCGACCGGAACGGGCGGGTGTCCACACCCGCCCGACCGTCAAGAAAGGCAAGGAACGATGACCGTCAAGGTAGGAGTGATCGGCACCGGCTGGATCGGAGCCGAGCACATCCGCAGGATCACCGCCTCGGTGGGTGGTGCCGAGGTCGTGGCGGCGACCGACATCGACGCCGACCGCGCCGCCAGGGCGGTCGAGGGCACCGGTGCGCGCGTGCTGCCCACCGGGACGGACGTGATCGCCGATCCGGAGGTCGACGCGGTCGTGGTCACCTCCTGGGGCCCGGCGCACGCCGAGTCGGTCCTGGAGGCGATCGCGGAGGGCAAACCGGTCTTTTGCGAGAAGCCGCTGGCCACCACCGCCGAGGACGCCCAGCGCATCCTGGACGCGGAGGCCGCGCACGGCTCGCGTCTGGTGCAGGTCGGTTTCATGCGGCGCTTCGACACCGGCTACCGGGAGATGAAGGAGGCCGTCTCGACGGGCGCGATCGGCACGCCGCTCCTCGCGCACTGCGTGCACCGCAACCCCACCGTGCCCGAGGCCTACCACTCCGAGATGGCCTCGCAGGACACCGCCGTCCACGAGGTGGACGTGATGCGGTGGCTGCTGGACGACGAGATCTCCTCCGTCCAGGTGATCGTCCCGCGTTCGACCACCAAGAAGTTCGAGCACCTGCGTGATCCACAGGTCATGCTCTTCGAGATGGCCAGCGGCGCCCGGGTGGACCTGGAGGTGTTCGTCAACTGCCAGTACGGCTACGAGATCGGTTGCGAGGTCGTGGGGGAGGAGGGCACCGTCCGGCTGCCGGAGATCCCCGGCGCGGTGGTGCGCTCGGCCGCCCGCCAGAGCACGCCCGTCCTCCAGGACTGGGTGAAGCGGTTCGCCGCCGCCTTCGACACCGAGTTCCAGACGTGGGTCGACGAGGTGGCCGCGGGGGTCCCGACGACCGGACCGAACGCCTGGGACGGCTACGCCGCGGCGATCGTCACCGACGCGCTGGTGCGGTCGCTGCACTCGGGTGGCGTCGTCGAGACCGGCATCAAGGAACGCCCGGCGTTCTACGCCTGAGGGAGAGAGCAGAACATGAAGATCGCCATTGACCCGTACATGTTCCGGGGTCTGCCGATCACCGAGATGGTGCGGACCGTGGCGGACCTGGGCTACGAGTACATCGAGCTGTCCCCTCGCGCGGAGTTCATGCCGTTCTTCCAGCACCCGAGGGCCGACGACGCCCGGGTGGCGGAGCTGCGGGGCGCGCTGCGCGAGACGGGGGTGAAGCTGTCCTCGATCCTGCCGCTGTACGCGTGGTCGAGCCCGATCGAGCAGGAACGCCGGGACGCGGTCCGCTACTGGAAGCGGATGATCGAGGTCGCGGTCGAGCTCGACGTGAACCTGATGAACTCCGAGTTCAACGGCCGCCCGGAGCGGGCCGCCGAGAGCGAGGGCGCGTTCTGGCGGTCGATGGAGGAGCTGCTGCCGATCCTCGAGCGTGAGGGGATCGCCCTCAACCTCGAAGCGCACCCGGACGACTTCTGCGAGGTCAACGAACCCGCGGTGGACCTGGTCCGGGCGATCAACCGGCCCTGGGTGAACTACCTGTACTGCGCTCCGCACACCTTCCACCTGTCGGGTGAGGACCCGGGCGCGGACGTTCGGCGGATGATGGAGTACGCGGGCGACAAGCTCCAGCACGTGCACATCGCCGACTCGTTCAACCACAAGGGCTCGTCCGGGTTGCGGTACATCCTCAACCCGCCCGGCACCCCCGCGCGGATCCACCAGCACCTGGACATCGGCCAGGGCGAGGTGGACTGGGACGAGTTCTTCGGCGCCCTGCGAGACCTGGACTTCGACGGCGTGGCCACGGTGTGCGTGTTCGCGTGGGAGGAACGGGCACGGGAGTCCTCCGAGTTCATGCTCAAGAGGGTCACCCAGGAGCTCGCCTCCTGACCAGGCGCCGGGGCGTCACGTCGGTCAGTCACAGAGGGCGGCCGAGGGGCCGGACGTCCCGGCGGGGCGCCGCACGCGATCATGTGCGGCGCCCTTTTCGGGTTTTCCGCGCAGCGGGGGTTCCTCCGGGGTAACGTGCGAGCTCACGCCCTGCTTATGTAAGGTAGCTCGGACTTTCGTGGGCTCTTCGCCCCGTGGGGCCGAGCCCGCCCCCGACTCCCAAGAGAAGCCGACGCACGCGATGACCCGCACACCTCATCCGACGCGACTCCGGCGAAGCGAGGCACGCCGTATCGAACGGCGCCGCCAGCGTCTCCTCCAGGCCGCGATCGCCTGCTCCGTGGGCGTGATCACCATGTCCGGAGCGCTCGTCTTCGTCCTCGTCTCCCAGGACCCGCCCGAGACCGGTGGGGACGACCGCCAACGCGTGGGGCAGGCCGAGCAGCTGCCCTCCGGCCCCGCCGCCGACCCGGCCTCCCCGGTCCCGAGCGCCGCCGCCCCCGAGCCCTCCGACTCGGCCTCCCCGTCGGAGGACGACGAGGCGGAGGAGGAGCCCTCGGCCTCGCCGTCTCCGGAGCCCTCGCCCTCGGAGGGGCCGTCTGAGCCGTCCGGGGAGGCGTCGGAGCCGGAGCCCGAACCCGAGCCGGAACCCGAGCCCGAGCGCCCCGAACCGGAGCCTGAGCCCGAGCCGGAACCGGAGCCCGAACCCGAGCCCGAGCCCACGGAGGAGGACCCCGTGCCCTGGTGGCCCTGGTAGCGGTGTCCGTCGGTACCCGGCCGTCCGGTCGGTCGCTGGTTCGACCGCTCCTGGTGCCGCGGCGCGGGGCACGTATTCTGCTGGCCGGACGATCGCACCTGAAGGAGCTGGCGTGACGCGCATCGGTATCACCGGGCACTCGAACCTCAGCATGGACAGCGTGCCGCTCGTCCGCGCGGCGCTGGCGGAGGCCCTCACCCCGTACGCGGGTGACGGGCTCACCGGTCTGTCGTGCCTGGCACGCGGGGCCGACCAGCTCTTCGCGGAGGCCGTGCTCGACGCGGGAGGACGGCTGGAGGTCGTCCTCCCCTCCGTCGACTACCGGGAGGTCAAGGTCAAGCGCGACAACCTCGACCAGTTCGACGGTCTGCTCATGCGCTCGACCCTGGTGCGGTACATGCCGCACCGGACGGCTGGTCGCACCGCCTACGAGGACGCCAACGAGGCCGTGCTGGGCGCGATCGACCGGCTGTTCGCGGTCTGGGACGGCCGGCCCTCCGGTGGCAGGGGCGGGACGGGCGACGCCGTCGAGGCCGCCCGGTGGCGGGGCGTCCCGGTCGACGTCATCTGGCCCGAAGGCGCTCGCCGGGAGTGAATTCGGCGTGTCCCGCGCTGATTAATTCTATTAATTCGGGCGAATTCGGACTCTTCTGGCTTGGCGGATAAACCGGGCTGGTTCTGTGCAACACGCGGGTTGAACTGGGAAAACGAAAAACCTGGTTCTCGAAGCAGCGCGGTTTCGCAGAAAAGTTCACCCATCCCGCCGGAGTGCTCTACTCTTTGTCGCGAACGACAACCGCATACGAAGACCCCGCGACGTTAGTCATACGTCCGGGGTCGTGGCCAGCAACTTCCACCTTTACCAAGGACTTGCCGACATGGCTGATTCTAGTCGTGCGGTCCTCGGCTCTGCCCTGGACTGCCTGAAGACCCTCCTCGCCCCCGCCCGTGGCCGCCACGGCGCCCGTCGGTGCCGCTCCACCCGGGTCCGCCGCTACGCGCCGGTGCCCGCCCCGGTTTCCGAACCCGCGTCGGTCCCCGCCTCGCCCCCGACCTGCACGGCTCATCCCGTCAGGGACGCCGCCCCCGTTCGGCCCTACTTCCTCGCCCACGAGCGCGAACTCGCCTACGCCGCGGCGCACCCCGCCCGCCGCCTGCGTGCCCGCACGACCCGGCCGACCGCCGACGGACCCCGGGTATCGACCCCCGCCTATATCCCCAAACACGCGGCCCCGCGCGTTCCCGCACCCCGTCCGGCGCCCGGCGGCGACCTGCTCGCCCCCGACCCGCCCGGCGAGTTCGACGAACTGCGCGACCTGACCCGCGCATGGCTCAGTATGGGTAGGGCCGGATCTCGAGGGTCCTCCGTGAAAAACCGAACCCGGTTCTAGTGCGTGGGTCACATCGTCTGTAGAGTGCGGCCCATGGATCTGAACGGAATCTCCGCCCTCGTCTCGGGCGGCGCCAGCGGCCTCGGTGAGGCCACCGCCAAGGAACTTGCGAACGCCGGTGCGACCGTCGTCATCGCCGACCTCAACGCCGAGCGCGGCGAGGCCATCGCCAAGGAGATCGGCGGTGTCTTCGTCAGCACCGACGTCTCCAAGGAGGACCAGGTCAAGGCCGCCGTCCAGGCCGCCGTCGACACCGGAAAGCCCTTCCGCGCGGCCGTCTCCTGCGCCGGGATCGCCTGGGCGACCCGCACCGTGGACAGGAACGGCAACCCGCACGACCTGGACAGCTACCAGAAGGTCATCCAGGTCAACCTGATCGGCACCTTCAACGTGCTGCGCCTGGCCGCCGCCGAGATCGCCAAGACCGAACCGGTCAACGAGGACGGCGAGCGCGGCTCCATCGTCAACACCGCCTCCCTGGCGGGCATCGAGGGGCAGATCGGCCAGATCGCCTACTCCTCCTCCAAGGGCGGCGTGATCGGCATGACCCTGCCCGCCGCGCGCGACCTCGCCGCGGTCGGCATCACCGTGAACACCATCGCCCCCGGCATCCTGGAGACCCCCATCTACGGTGAGGGTGAGGGCGCTGAGGAGTTCAAGAAGCGCCTCGCCGCGCCCATCCCCTTCCCCAAGCGCATGGGGACCGCCGGAGAGTTCGGCAAGCTGGCCCGCGCCCTGCTGGAGATCAGCTACGTCAACGGCGAGGTCGTCCGCATCGACGGCGGCCTGCGCATGCCGCCGAAGTAGGGGGTCCCCGTGTCCGACGAGGTTCTCTACACGGATGAGGACGGCGTCGCCGTCATCACCATCAACCGGCCCGAGGCCAAGAACGCGGTCAACGCCGCCGTCGCCCAGCAGGTCGCCGAGGCGCTCGACGACCTGGACGCCCGCAAGGACCTGAGCGTCGGCGTCATCACCGGCGCGGGCGGCACCTTCTGCGCGGGGATGGACCTGAAGGCGTTCATGAAGGGCGAGCTGCCACTCGTCGAGGGCCGCGGATTCGGCGGGTTCGCCGAGCGCGGACCGAGGAAGCCGCTCATCGCGGCGGTCGAGGGGTTCGCCCTCGCGGGCGGCTTCGAGGCGGTGCTCGCCTGCGACCTGGTGGTCGCCGCCGAGGACGCGAAGTTCGGCATCCCCGAGGTCAAGCGCGGCCTCGTGGCGGGCGCGGGCGGCCTACTCCGCCTCCACCACCGGATCCCGCGCAACATCGCGATGGAGATGGCCCTGACCGGCGACTTCGTCGACGCCACGCGCCTGGCGGAACTCGGCCTGGTCAACCAGGTGACGATCCGCGGCGGCGCCCTGGCCGGGGCCAAGGATCTCGCCGCCCGCATCACCCCGAACGGCCCCTTGGCGCTGAAGGTGTCCAAGGAGGTCATCCAGTCCTCCAATGACTGGTCCGCCGAGGAGATGTGGGACCGGCAGAACGAGCTGGCGGGCCCGGTCTTCGTCAGTCAGGACGCGATGGAGGGCGCGGCGGCCTTCGCTGAGAAGCGCGCCCCCGTCTGGAAGGGCGAGTAGCCCCGACCCGCGTACGCGGCGGCCGTCCCCTCAGGAGGGGCGGCCGCCCTGGGGGGTTTCGTTCGGGCGCCGGCAGGGTGCTGCAAGACGAGGCGAGCCGCGAGCGAGGAACGAGCGTCAGGCGTGGCCGAGGATGAAGCATCCCTGCCTTTGGGGCGCCCGAACCCGGGCCGAAGCGAAGCGGCAGGCCCAGAACGAACACAGTTCGGGCACCGGCAGGGTGCTGCGAGACGAGGCGAGCCGCGAGCGAGGAACGGGCTTGAATCGGACTGCGCCGTAGGCGCCCGTTGAGGGTGGTGGAGGGCGACGGGCGGGCGTAGCCGAGGATGGGGCATCCCTGCCTTCGGGGCGCCCGAACCCGGGCCGAGGCGAAGCGGCAGGCCCAGAACGAACACGGCTAGGGCTCCTCGTACAGCACCGCCGCCGACTCCACCAGGCTCGCGTCGGCCTCCGGGGCCTCGGGCAGGGCGTCGAGCAGGTCGGGTTCCAGCACGGTCGCCATCGAGCGCGAGAACGCATGCGACATGTGGTTGGTGTCGTAGTACGCCAACTGGTTGCCGATGACCCCCGGGCAGAGGCCGTCCGAGCACAAGTACTCGGTCATGTCCACGAAGGCCGTGTTGTCCGGGACGTCCTCCAGCGCGTTGGCCGGTGAGGTGCGCGCCATCGAGTACGACTGCCGCTCCGAGCACTCCGGGGAGCCGGCGCCGTTCCGGTCGACGCATTCGGGCACGTTGAACCCGAACCGCGGGGTGTCGCGGACCGCCACCACGTCGACGCCCAGCTCGTCCAGTTCACGCCAGCGCTCGACGTATCCGTCCGGCACGTGCTCCGGGCGGTCCGCGCCGGTCCGCGTTCGGGTGCCCGTGGTGAACACCGCCTCGGGCCGCAGGTCGCGCAGCTCGGCCATGACATGACCGTTCCACGCGTCGCACTCCTCGAACGCCTCGCCCCGGTAGGTCTGATCCGCCGTGCTGAACTGGCAGGCGTTCTTGGTCATCACGACCAGCCGCCACCCGTGCCGGTCGGCCAGGGTGTCGAGCGCCTGGTACCAGTGGCGGGCGTGCGAACTGCCGACGAGCGCGATCGTGTAGTCGCCCTCCGGGTCCCCGGCCTCGCACCGCACCAGTTCGGTGTCGTCGATGAGCGCGTTGCACGCCCGGGTCTGGTCGATGGTCTCGCGCGCGACCGTGGTCGTGTCGGGGTACACGGGCAGGTCGGGCAGACCCTCGGCCAGCGCGGGGCTCAGGTGGACGCCCGCCCCCGGGTAGGCGGTGGGGTCGGAGGCCAGCTCCAGCCGCAGCTCCTGGTCACGCTGGATCACCTGGCCCCACGCCAGGCCGCCGAGCAACACGGGCACGACGAACAGGACTCCGGCGGCCAGCGACCACGAGGGAGCCGTCCGCGTCCGGGTGAGGCGGGTGAGCCCGCCGTCGACCACCCAGCTCGTGGCGAGCGCGGCCGCGAAGGACAGACCGAGGACGAGCAGCCCGCCACCGAGCGTGGGCCGCTCCGTTCCGGTGACCTCCAGGTAGAACACCAGGACCGGCCAGTGCCACAGGAACAGCGTGAAGGCGTGCCCGCCCAGCCAGGTCAGCGGAGCCCAACCCAGGAGCCGGTTGGCGGACAGCCGCCCGACGTCCGCACCGGCCCCGGCCACGATGACCAGGACCGCCGCGAGGGTCGGCCACAGTGAGGCGAGGCCCGGATAGGGCAGGTGGTCGCTGACGACGAGGCCGCACAGGACCAGTGCGGTCAGTCCGGTCCACCCGGCGGCGCCGCGCATCCGGGAGGACAGGCGGACACGGCCCAGGGTGAGGGCGAGCAGGCCGCCCAGGGCGAGTTCCCACAGGCGGGCACCGGTGTCGAAGTAGGCCCAGACGGGTTCGTTCGCCGTGATCCACAGTGAGTACCCGAACGACCCGGCGAACACGGCGGACAGTGTCATCACCGCGGCCGTGCGGACCCGCGCGCCCAGGGCCGCGGCCACGAGCCCGGCCGCCGTGAGCAGCAGCGGCCACAGCAGATAGAACTGTCCCTGCACACCCAGCGACCAGAAGTGCTGGACGGGGCTGGCGGCACCGTTCTCCGCCATGTAGTCGACCGAGCCCAGCGCGAGGTGCCAGTTCCCGTGGTAGAGCGCGGCGGCCTGGACGTCGGCGATGACGTCGGTCCACCGCGACCGTGGCAGGAGCAGGTAGGCGCCGACCAGGACCGTGCCGAGGACGACCGCGCCCGCCGGGAAGAGACGCCGCACGAGCTTGGCCCAGAACGCCCCGAGCGCGATCCGCCCGTCGCGCTCCAACGCGCGCACCAGGGAGCCCGTGATGAGGAAGCCGGTGAGCACGAGGAAGACGTCCACACCGCCGGAGACCTTGCCGAACCAGATGTGGTAGACGGCGATCAGCAGCGCGGCGACGGCGCGCAGGCCCTCGATGTCGGAACGGCGTCGGCGGGTGGTGGCGGTCGAAGGGGTGGGAACCGTGTCGGTGGCGCGGTTCAGGGCAGGATCGGACACGAGTCAGCCTCGGGTTGGCGGAGGTGGAGGCAGGGGCGGCGGCGCGGCGGAGGGCCTCGGATGGAGCCTGGCGTGGCGCCGGAGCCGTGGCGATGGTCGGCGTCCGGGGGCGCGTGGCCCTGCCGGTCCAGTATCAGCGGGTCCTGTCACTGACCCGTGGGACGCGCGGCGCATGTTGTCGAGTCGAGATGAAATCTGTGTGCACGCGTAGCCGTGGAGGGGGAAATCGGGTGATCCGCCGCACATGAAGTTCCGGGGTTGACACCGAACGCGGAGACATGGGGTACATTCCGGCGTTCACGCCGGTCGAGGTGGAACGGTAGGGGTGGGGCGGTGGAGGAGGGATCGGCGCCGTTGGTGTGACGTCATGTTGACGTGGTGTTTATGTCACATGTGATAGGCCTGGTCACCGTCATGAGTGTCTGTTCGGGTCACCAGTCGTGTGTGGATGTGAACCCGAGAGCCTGAGAGGGCGTCAACTCAGCATCACCGGTGTGACACGCCCTTCCCGGCGGCGCCCGGCTCCCCCGCGCCCTGATCTCGCGCCCGCGGTGTTCGTGCGTTCCCGCCGCCGCACGACGACCCCGAACCATCGTCCACCGTGCCTGGAGTTTCTCCCATGCCCGCGTTCACCCTTCGTGACGTACAGGAACAGACCTACAAGACACGTGATTCGTGGTGGACCGTCTGGTTGGTCGACCCCCTCGCCTCGCGGTTGGTCAGGGCCACCGCGAACCGGACCCGCCTCACCCCGAACCAGCTGACCCTGGCGGCGCTGATCCTGGGCGTGGCGGCGGCGGTCTGCTTCTTCCTCGCCGACTGGTACTGGCTGCTGGCCGGGGCCGTCCTGTTCCACCTGAGCTTCGTCCTGGACTGCATGGACGGCAAGATCGCCCGGCTCAAGGGCAACGGGTCGGTGTTCGGCAGCTGGCTCGACTACGTCTTCGACCGCGTCCGCGTCCTGATCTGCGCCATCGCCCTCATGGGCGGTCAGTTCGCCGAGTCCGGGAACTCGGTCTTCCTCTGGTTCGCCCTGGGCATCGTGTTCACGGACATGTTCCGCTACCTGAACTCGCCGCAGATGGCCAAGGTGCGGACCACGATGCGCAAGCACATGGTCCAGGCCATCCGCGAGGCCGAGGAGGGCGACGGCGAAGGCGGTAGAGAGGTCCGCGAGTTGGCCGCCCGGTTCGAAACGGGCGGAGCCGTCGACGACGCCGACGACGAGGGCGGTGTCTCCGTCGGCGGCGCCGAGCGCGTCGCCGCACCGGAACGGCCGTCCGGCCCCGTCACCCGGACCGCGCCCGCCGACGAGGAGGAAGAGGACCAGGCGGAGCCCACCGTCCTCACCCCGGGGCGCAAGGCGCGCCAGATTCAGAGCACGGCACTCCAGGAGGGCTTCCACCGGCGCTTCCCCTGGTACCGGCGCGTCCGCGACGTCCTGCGGGAGAACCGCATCCGCCCGCACCTGTTCAGCGGCATCGAGTTCCAGATGGGCGTGTTCATCGTCGCTCCGCTGGTCGGCCTGTTCTCCACGACGGGGATGCTCGTGACCATCGCCGTGTCCGGCTTCCTGATGCTCGCCTTCGAGCTGGTGATCATCTACAAGCTGTGGCTGTCCACCCGTGCGTTCACCCGGGTCACCCGCGACATCAACGCGGTGCTGGCCTCGCTCGACCCCCAGGAGCAGCGCCCGGCCGCCTGACCGGGAACACATCCGACGACGACCGTGGGGTCGGCACGCGCGTGCCGACCCCACGGTCGTTTCCCGTGTGGCCCGGGTGACTGGTGGGTCAGCCGGTCCGTGTGCCCGCCGCGCCCTGCCCGGCGGCCGCGCGGGAACGGCCGTCGGGCAGGAACACTCCCAGGCCCCAGTGGATGAGCAGCGCGGACGCGAACCCGACGACCCATCCGTAGTCGGACAGCGGAGCCAGGAACGGGATCAGTCCGTCCTCGGGGAAGGGGCCTTCTCCAGGAGCGGAGTGGGAGCCGCCGACCGCCAAAGCCGCGCCCGCGGTGAAGGCCACCAGCGCCCGCCAGTTCCAGCCGCCCGTGTACCAGTACTCCGAGCGGCGCGTGTACAGCGCGGTCAGGTTCATGCGGGTCCGGCGCAGCAGCCAGTAGTCGGCGACGAGGATGCCGCCCACGGTGCCGAGCACGCCGCCGACCGTGCCGAGCCAGGTGAAGATGTACACGTTCGGGTCCGAGATCAGCCTCCAGGGGAAGATCGCGACGCTGACGACGCACGTGATCACCGCGCCGGTCCGGAAACTGATCAGCCTCGGCTTCAGGTTGGCCAGGTCGTAGGCCGGCCCGACCAGGTTCGCGGCGATGTTGGTCGACACGGTCGCCAGCAGCACCACGAAGATCGCGAACAGCAGCGCGATTCCGTTCGACATCTCCGCGACGATGTCCACCGGGTCCCACAGGGGAGCCCCGTAGACCGCCTGTGTGCCCGCCGTGACCATCACGGCCAGCAGCGCGAACGCCGCCATCGTGGTGGGCAGGCCGAACGTCTGCCCCAGTACCTGGGAGCGCTGGGAGGACGAGAACCGCGTGAAGTCGCTGATGTTGAGGCTCAGCGTCGCCCAGAACCCGATCATCGCCATCAGGGACGGGAAGAACAGCGCCCAGAACTCCGGGCCCCACCCGAGATCGGAGTTGACCGTCAGCAGCGGGCCGAAGCCACCCGCCTGGGCGACCATCCACCCCAGCAGCGCGACACCTCCGACCAGCATGAGCGGGGCCGCCCACACCTGGACCCTGCGCACGCCCTCCATGCCCCACAGGATGATCCCGAGCTGGGCCACCCAGAACAGCCCGAAGGACAGCCACATCGTCCAGGGCTGCCCGCCGACCTCGGCCGCGCCGCTCCAGCCGTCGCCGAACGCGCGGCCCGCGAGGATGTACACGCCCTGGCCGCCGATCCATGTCTGGATGCCGTACCACCCGCATGCCACGGCCCCGCGGATCAGGGCGGGCAGGTTGGCGCCGCGCAGCCCGAACGACGCGCGCGCGAACACGGGGAAGGGGATGCCGTACTTCGCCCCCGCGTGGCCGGTGAGGACCATGGGCACCAGCACGATGAGGTTGCCCAGGGCGATGGTCAGGACCGCCTGCCGCCAGTCCATCCCCACGGCGATCAGGCCGCTGGCGAGGGTCCAGGCGGGCAGGTTCACCGACATGCTCACCCACAGGGCGGTGAAGCTTCCGGTGCCCCAGGTGCGTCGGGACATGGGTACGGGGTGCAGGTCCTCGTTGACGAACGGGCCCTCGGGCAGGTTCTGCCCCTTGGGCATGGACACGCGCCCGTCGGGGTGGGTGACGACGGCGGAGGAGGCGGCGGGTTCGGGTGGGGAAGGAGCGTGGGTCACGTGACACCTGGTTTCGGTGGTGCTGATGGGGGATCGCGAGGTGGGCGGGGACACGGGCACGGCTCGGGACCCGCGTTGGTGGACGGGAGGAATGTTCGGGTTCGTCGCAGGACGCCGATCATCCTCGCACGTCAGGAAGGGGGTTCTGGTGCGCGGATGGTGTGGTGTTCCCCTTGGCCCCATGGGGCGGTACCCGACACCCGTCGCGCCCCGTCCGGCGGTGGGACGCGGCGAGCGGGGGACCGCGGCCTCGGAGCCCGGGCCTCCTGGACCCCCAGCGCCCTGAAGGGCCCCGAAGGGCCCGGGAGGCCCGGCTGCCCGGAAGGCCCCGGGTGGTCCGGGAACCCCGGGTCTCCCGGGGACCTCGGCCACACCCGGAACCCCGGAACCGTTCTGCTCGCACGTCGGACAGTGTGCGAGACGCGTGTTGACTCCGTGTTTCAGGACGGCGTCGCGGTTGCGGACACCACCGGGATCACGTCACGTCCGTAGGCGTCGATGACCCCGTCGACGTCGTCGTGCATCGCGTACACGGCGAACTGGTCCACGCCCGCCTCGCGCAGTCGCTCCAGCTTCGCCAGATGCTCCTCGACCGGGCCGACCAGGCAGAACCGGTCCACGATGGCGTCCGGAACGAACTCGGTGTCCGGGTTGCCCGCCCGCCCGTGGTGGCTGTAGTCGTAGCCCTTCCGTGCGCGGATGTAGTCGGTCAGCTCCTCGGGGACCGCCCCCGAGTGCTCGCCGTACCTCTCCACCAGGTCGGCGACGTGGTTGCCCACCATCCCGCCGAACCACCGGCACTGCTCGCGTCCGTGCGCCAGCCCCTGCGCCGAGCCGTCCGTGACGTAGGCGGGCGCCGCCACGCACACCTTCACCTCGCTCGGGTCCCGACCGGCGTCCGCCGCCGCCGACCGCACCGCCTTGACCATCCACTCGGTCAGGTACGGGTCGGCCAGTTGCAGGATGAACCCGTCGGCTCGGCGCCCCACCAGGTCCAGCGCCTTGGGTCCGTAGGCGCCCATCCACACCGGCAGGGAGCCGTCCCGCACCCACGGGATGCGCATCGACGCCCCGTCGACGTCCGCCTCCCGACCCTCGGCCAGGTCCTTGATCGCCCGCATGGCCTTCTCCAGGCGGGCCAGGGTCGCGGGCTTGCGCCCGGCCACGCGCATCGCCGAGTCGCCGCGCCCGATCCCGCACACCGTCCGGTTGCCGAACATGTCGTTGAGCGTGGCGAAGAGCGAGGCGGTCACCTCCCACGTCCGCGTGCTCGGGTTGGTGACCATCGGTCCGACGACCAGGTTCTCCGTGCGCTCGAGGATCCGGCTGTAGACGACGAAGGGCTCCTGCCACAGCACCACCGAGTCGAAGGTCCACCCGTGGGTGAACCCGAGCCCGTCGGCGCGCGCCATCCGGTCCACCAGCAGGTCGGCGGGCGGATCGGTCTGGAGGACGAGTCCGATGTCCATGCTGTTTCTCCTCCTCAGACCAGGTACTGGCAGGTGGACCGGGGCACGTACCGGCCGTGCCCGGCCTGCCCCAGGTAGTTTCCGTCGTCGACCACGACGCGTCCGCGTGACAGCACCGTCCTGGCCCTGCCGGTGACGCGCCTGCCCTCGTATGCCGAGTAGTCCACGTTCATGTGGTGGGTCTCGGCGGACATGACCTGTTCGGCCCGGGGGTCGTAGACCACGATGTCGGCGTCCGCACCCGGAGCCACCGTCCCCTTCCTCGGATGGAGGCCGAACATGCGGGCGGGCGTGGCGCAGGCGATCTCGATCCACCGCCGCCTGCTGATGTGTCCGTCCACCACCGCCTGGTGCAGCAGGTCCATCCGGTTCTCCACACCCGGCATGCCGTTGGGGATCTTGGAGAAGTCGCCCACGCCCATGTCCTTCTGTCCGGTGAAGCAGAACGGGCAGTGGTCGGTGGAGACCACGGACAGGTCGTTGGTGCGCAGCGCCCGCCACAGGAGCTCCTGGTGCTCCCTGGGGCGCAGCGGCGTGGAGCACACGTACTTGGCGCCCTCGAATCCCGGCTCGGCCAGGTTGTCCGTGGACAGGAAAAGGTACTGCGGGCAGGTCTCGCCGAACACGTTGAGCCCCTTGTCCCGGGCCCGCGCCAGCTCCTCGACCGCCTCGCCCGCCGACACGTGCACGACGTACAGCGGAGCCCCGGCCACCCGGGCGAGTTGGATCGCGCGGTGGGTGGCCTCCGACTCCAGCAGCGCCTTGCGGACCTCGCCGTGGTAGCGCGGGTCGGTCCGGCCCTCGGCCAGGGCCTGCTCCACCAGGACGTCGATGGCGATGCCGTTCTCCGCGTGCATCATCGTCAGCGCGCCGTTGGCGGCGCCGCGCTGCATCGCGCGCAGGATCTGGCCGTCGTCGCTGTAGAAGACGCCCGGGTAGGCCATGAACAGCTTGAACGACGTGACGCCCTCGTCGACGAGGACGTCCATCTCCTTGAGCGAGGACTCGTTGACGTCGGACAGGATGGCGTGGAAGGCGTAGTCGATCGCGCACGCCCCGTCGGCCTTGGCCATCCACGCGTCCACGCCGGAGCGGACGGACTGGCCGGGGCTCTGGATGGCGAAGTCGACGATGGTGGTGGTGCCGCCCCAGGCCGCCGCGCGGGTGCCGGTCTCGAAGGTGTCGGCTGACTGGGTGCCGCCGAACGGCATCTCCATATGGGTGTGGGCGTCCACGCCGCCCGGGATGACGTAGTGGCCGGTGGCGTCGATGACGGCGGCGTCGCCGCGCGCCCAGGTCCCGGCGGCCTCGGTGCCGCGCAGGGCCAGGGCGGCGACCCGTTCTCCCTCGATCAGGACGTCGGCCTCGACCTCCTCGGCCGCGGTGACGACCAGTCCGCCTCGGATGACGGTGCGTCCCATGTCCGTCGCCCCCTATCCCTCGACCAGCGGTCCGTAGGCGTCGGGGCGTCGGTCCCGGTAGAAGGCCCACTGTTGGCGGACCTCGTCGATCATGTCGAGGTCGAGGTCGCGCACGACCAGCTCCGCGTCGGAGTCGGAGGCGACGTCGCCGACGAACTGTCCGCGCGGGTCGACGAAGTAGCTCGTGCCGTAGAAGTCGTTGTCGCCGTACTCCTCGACGCCCACGCGGTTGATCGCGGCCACGAAGTAGGCGTTGGCGACGGCCGACGCGGGCTGTTCGAGCTTCCACAGGTAGGCGGACAGGCCGCGGCTGGTGGCTGAGGGGTTGTACACGATCTGGGCTCCGCCCAGACCGAGCGCGCGCCAGCCCTCGGGGAAGTGGCGGTCGTAGCAGATGTAGACGCCGACCCGGCCGACGGCGGTGTCGAAGACCGGCCAGCCGAGGTTGCCGGGGCGGAAGTAGTACTTCTCCCAGAAGCCCTTGACCTGGGGGATGTGGTGCTTGCGGTACTTGCCGAGGTAGCTGCCGTCAGCGTCGATGACGGCGGCGGTGTTGTAGTAGAAACCGGGTTTTTCGACCTCGAAGACCGGGAGCACCATCACCATGTCGAGTTCCCTGGCCAGGGCCCGGAAACGGGTGATCGTGGGGCCGTCGGGCACGGGTTCGGCCCAGCGGTGGTGTTCGGCCTCCTGTACCTGGCAGAAGTAGGGCGCGTTGAAGACTTCCTGGAACCCGATGACCTTCGCCCCTTGCGCGGCGGCGTCGCGCGCGTACTTCTCGTGGGCGGAGAGCATGGATTCGGTGTCGCCGGTCCACTCGGTCTGGACGAGTGCGGCACGGACGGTGTGCGGCATGGTTCCCTCGCTCCTCGCTGAGCGCCGCCCGGTCCGGGCGGCCAAGAACGCCTGAAGTGTCCGCGTATCGCCTGTTCGCACGGGTGGTGGGAGCAGGTGGCGCGTGCCGTCGCACCTTAGAGAAGAGGGGAATGACCGGTCAACGTCCGACATTCTTGCGGACGTGATTCCATCGTGTTGCGTATATTCGCCAATGTGACGTTAGGGAAGTAATGTCCGTTGTGTGGATGTAGGAATTCGGAGGAAGTGCCAGGTTTGATGCTGATCAAGCCATGAATTTCGGATGTCCCTACATATCCGAAATGGACCTTGTCGCTCTCGTGCGCCCGACCGGCGGTCACCCCCCGCCACGATCGCGGTTCCACGCGTGAGGCCCTCCACCCGGGGGGCGGAGGGCCGTGCGGGGCGTGCGCCACGCGCCGACGTCGGGCGGACCGGGCCGCGTCCGACCGTCCGGTCAGTCGGCCAGGGACACGTAGGTCTCGTTGCCCCCATAGGTCTCGGTGCTCAGGCCCATGTAGCTGATCTCGTCGGCGTCGGGCACGTCGAAGGCGATCGTCACGCTGGAGACGGCGCCGTTCGGGTCCAGGACCTCGTAGATGTCGCCGTTGATCTCCTGGGTGAGGTCGTAGGCCTCCCCGTACTGGGTGCCATCCGCCGTGTACACGTGCTGTTCGTCCATCCAGAACCAGCTGCTGCCCGTACCGGAGGTGTCGGCCACGTCGATCTCGACCACGAGGAACTCGCCGTCCGCCCCGGTGCCGTTCAGTTCGTCGACCACGTCGACGCCGGTGACGGTGAAGGACATGCCGTCGTACTCGAACTCACTGCCGACCGCTTCCATGTCGGAGGGGTCGGGAACGGGGCCCGCGGGCTCCTCCGGCTCCTCCGGCTCCTCGGGCTCCGCCGGCTCCTCCAGACCCGGTTCGTCGGTGTCGGCCGCGCCGCCGGGCTCACGGGCCTCGACGGTCTGCGGGTCCTCGCCGGTGAAGACGACGGAGACCAGGACCACCACGACGACGCCGATGACGAACAGCGCGGCGCAGCCCAGACCGAGGAAGAGCCACGGGGAGGTCTTCTTCGGCTGCTGCTGGCCGTACGGGTTGCCGTAGGGGTCGATCGGCGGGGCGGCGTAGGGGTCACCGTGGGGAGGGGCGCCGTACGGGCCGGTGCCGTGCTGGGCGTACGGGGCGCCCGGCTGGCCGTAGGGGGATCCGCCCTGGTTGTAGGGGTCCCCGCCGTGGCCGTAGGGGTCGTTGCCGTGGCCGTAGGGGTCGCCGGGGGCTCCAGGGATGCCCGCTCCGCCCGGGGGCGGCGGCGGGCCCATGGGCGGCTGGCCGCCGGTGGGCGGACCCATGGGGGGCTGACCGCCGGTGTGGGGCCCCTGCGGGGGCATACCGGGCGGAGGTCCTTGGTAGGGGCCGTTCGAAGGAGGCTGGCTCATGGCGGTCCTGGCTTTCTGCCGTGAGCGGGGCGAGCGCCCGAGCCCGGGGGGTGCTTCCTGCCCGCGGGTCCGGGTCGAGGCGTCGGCCGGGGACGCCCGCGATCAGCGGCTGCTCGTTCTCTGTCGGGTCAGACGCCGACGGGAGCGGATCGGTTCCCGTGACGTGCCTACTGTGGGGTCATGGCACGACTGCTCATCGTTCACCACACCGTCTCGCCCGCCACCCAGGAGATGCTGACGGCGGTCCTCGACGGCGCCCACACCGACGATATCGAAGGAGTGGAGGTACGGACGAAGTCGGCTCTGTCCGCGACCGTCCCTGACCTGCTGGAAGTCGATGCGGTCATACTCGGGACACCCGCCAATATCGGGTACATGTCGGGCGCCCTGAAGTTCTTCTTCGACAACGTCTACTACCCCGCGCAGGGCGACACGGCGGGACTGCCGTACGCGCTCTACGTCCACGGTGACAACGACACGTCGGGGGCGGTGCGCGCGGTCGAGTCGATCGCGAAGGGGATGGGGTGGCGACAGCAGCGGCCGCCACTGTCGGTGACGGGGCGTCCGGACGCCGAGGCGCGGGAGGCGTGCTGGGAACTGGGGGCGGTGATGGCGCTCGCGGCGCTCGGGGAGGCCTGAGACGGCCCGTGGCCCGGGCCGGGGACGGACGGACGGCCTCCGGTACGCCCGACGAGGGGAACAGGTCCCGGACGCATTGCCGCCGGATTCTGGACGGTTCCCGCCACTTTCAACCTATAGCGCACCCGGGGGCTTGCGGCAAGACCCGGGCCGTGCCCCAGAATCGTCGACCGTCGCCGGATCACATGGGGTGCCCGGCCGACATCCGCGCTATTCGATCGGGGGTTCCATGGTTGACGTGATCGTGGTCGGGAGTGGTCCGACCGGCCTGATGCTGGCGAGCGAACTGCGGCTACACGGTGTGCGGGTGGTCGTACTGGAGAGGGAGGCGGAGCCGACCAGCGTCGTCCGCGCGCTCGGCCTGCACGTGCGCAGCATCGAGGTGATGGACCAGCGCGGCCTGCTGGAGCGATTCCTCGAACACGGCCAGAAGTTCACGGTGGGCGGTTTCTTCGCCGGTCTCGGCACCTCCTGGCCCGACCGGCTGGACACCGCGCACTCCTACGTCCTCGGCATCCCGCAGCCCGTCGTCGACCGCCTGCTGGAGGAACGCGCCACCGAGCTCGGCGCCGAGCTCCGGCGCGAACGCGAGCTGGTCGGGTTGAGCCAGGACGACGACGGGGTGACCGCTGAGCTGGCCGACGGCACACGGCTGCGCTCGCGCTACCTGGTCGGCTGCGACGGCGGCCGCAGTACGGTGCGCAAGCTGCTCGGCGTCGGCTTCCCCGGTGAGCCCACCAGGGTCGAGACGCTGCTGGGCGAGATGGAGGTGTCCATGCCGCCCGAAACGGTGGCCGCGACGGTGGCCGAGGTCCGCAAGACGCAGAAGCGGTTCGGCGTCGGGCCCCTCGGGGGCGGGGCGCACCGCGTCGTCGTTCCCGCCGAGGGGGTGACCGAGGACCGTTCGGCCCCACCGACTCTGGAGGAGTTCCGAAAGCGGCTGCGGGCGGTCGCGGGCACCGACTTCGGGGTGCACTCGCCGCGCTGGCTGTCCCGCTTCGGCGACGCCACCCGGCAGGCCGAGCGCTATCGGGTCGGCCGGGTCCTGCTCGCGGGCGACGCGGCGCACGTCCACCCGCCGACCGGCGGGCAGGGGCTCAACCTCGGTATCCAGGACGCGTTCAACCTCGGCTGGAAACTGGCGGCCGAGGTGGGCGGCTGGGCTCCGGAGGGACTGCTGGACAGCTACCACGACGAACGCCACCCGGTGGCCGCCGACGTGCTGGACAACACCCGCGCGCAGATGGAGTTGATGTCCACCGAACCGGGTCCCCAGGCGGTGCGCTGTCTGATGTCGGAGCTGATGGACTTCGAGGAGGTGAACCGGTACCTCATCGAGAAGGTCACCGCGATCGCGGTCAGGTACGACTTCGGTGAGGGGCACGGCCTGCTCGGCGGGCGGATGCGCGACATCGGGCTGAGGCGCGGTCGCCTCTACGAGCTGACGCGCGGCGGGCGCGGACTGCTGCTCGACCGGACCGGACGGCTCTCGGCGGCGGGCTGGGCGGACCGGATCGACCACGTCGTGGACGGAACCGAGGAACTGGACGCGCCCGCCGTGCTGCTGCGGCCGGACGGCCACGTGGCGTGGGTCGGTGAGGACCAGGAGGAACTGGTCGGCCACCTGCCGACGTGGTTCGGCGCCGCCGCCGGATGAGTCCGCGGGTGGCCCCGCCCGGGCGAGGACGGTTCGCTCCGGGCGGGGCGGCCCTGGGAGTCAGCCCACTGCGGCGGACTGGTGGCGGGCGATCTGGGCGTGGAGCTGGGCGAGCGCGTAGGAGGTCACGGTGTCACCGTCGGTGGCCTTCGAGCCCATCTGTTTGCGCACCCACAGCAGGGCGGCGGAGGTCTCCTGGCCATAGGAGCCGTCGACCCCGTACTCGGGCAGGCTGGCGCCCGCGTACGTGAGCATCTGCTGGAGCAGTGTGACGCGGCTGCCGCTGTCGCCGACCTTGAGTCCGAGCATCTCGTCTCCCGATCCTGGAGGGGCCCCGGGGGCCTGGGTGAACGTGCCGTTCTCGACCAGGGCGTAGAGCACACTCCCTGGGCATGAGGTGGATACGAAGTCACGGTGGCCGAGCACCGTCCCGGACACTCCGTGGTCGGACCTCAGCCAGGCGCGCAGCCGGCGGACGCCGTCGATCTGGGCGTCGGTGGGCCGCTCGCCCTCGCCGATCATCAGGGTGACGCTGTAGTAGTTCGCGTTCCCGGAGAAGGTGCCCTGGGCGGCCTGGTACCGGCGCAGCCCCCGGCCCTCGAAGATCCCGCCCTCGACTGAGACGCCGAAGCTGTACCCGATGTCGTCCCACCCGCGGCCGTCGACGTGGTGGCCGCGCGTGTTCTTCCAGTAGGAGACGCACGCGGCGTGGCCGTCGAGATCGGTCGGGGGGCCGTTGTAGTGGACGACGAGACCGGACCGGGGGTCGGCGTAGTCGGCGGGGGAGGAGGCGGACCAGCCGAAATAGGTCCGCGGGTAGTCGATCACGGGTGACCTCCTGCGGGTGTGGTGGAGGGGACTCGCTCAGACAGACCTCTACGCTGGATTACCAGTTGTTCACTGATTGTGCGCTCAATGCGCGGAGAACACCAGACCTTGGGCGGCATGAATCTCGGGATATCGGCTGCGTGGCGCCCTTCCGACGGGGTTCCGGCCTCGGCGCTCCCCGCCCCGTCGCGGCCCGGGGAAGGGGAAAAGGGGCGTGCCCCCGCCCGGAAGTCGGGGGCGGGGGCACGCGGACCGCGGGACCGGCGGGATCAGAGCCGTTCCCAGGCCTCGGTGAGAACCTTGCGCAGGATGCGCTCCATCTCGTCGAAGTGCTCCGGGCCACAGGTCAGCGGCGGCGAGAGCTGGACGACGGGCTCGCCGCGGTCGTCGGCGCGGCAGACCAGGCCGGCCTCGAACAGCGCCTGCGACAGGAAGCCCTTGAGCAGTCGGGCGGACTCCTCGGCGGTGAAGACCTCCTTGGTCTCCTTGTCCTTCACCAGCTCGATGCCGTAGAAGAACCCGTCGCCGCGCACGTCGCCGACGATCGGCAGGTCGAGCAGCTTCTCCAGCGTCGCGCGGAACACCGGGGCGTTCTCACGGACGTTGTCGAGGATGCCCTCCTTCTCGAACAGGTCGATGTTGGCCAGCGCGGCGGCCGCGGCGACCGGGTGTCCGGCGAACGTGATGCCGTGCAGGAAGACGTTGCCCTCCTCCTTGAACGGCTCCATCAGCCGCTCGCGGGCGACCACACCGCCGAGCGGGACGTAACCGCTGGTCGCGCCCTTGGCGAAGGTGATCATGTCGGGCACGTAGCCGTACTTGGTGGCGCCGAAGTACTCGCCGAGGCGGCCGAAGGCGCAGATGACCTCGTCGGAGACCATGAGCACGCCGTAGCGGTCACAGATCTCGCGCACACGCTGGAGGTACCCGGGCGGCGGCGGGAAGCAGCCGCCGGAGTTCTGCACCGGCTCCACGAAGACCGCGGCGATGGTGTCCGGGTCGTTCTGGAGGATCGCGTCCTCGATCTGGTCGGCGGCCCAGCGCCCGAAAGCCTCCGGGTCGTCGCCGTGGACCGGCGCGCGGTAGAAGTCGGTGTTGGGCACCTGGATGGTGCTCGGCACCAGCGGCTCGAACTGGGTCTTGATGCCCTGGAGGCCGGTGATGGACAGCGCGCCCAGGCTGCTGCCGTGGTAGGCGATCTTCCGGCTGATCACCTTGTGCCGGAGCGGCTCACCGATCGCCTTGAAGTACTGGCGGGCGAGCTTCCAGGCGGACTCGACGGCCTCGGAGCCGCTGGTGGTGAAGAACACGCGGTTCAGGTCGCCGGGGGCCAGGTCCGCGATCCGCTCGGCCAGCTCGGCGGCCTTCGGGTGGGCGTAGGTCCAGATGGGGAAGTACGCGAGCTCCCTCGCCTGCTCGGCGATGGCGTCGGCGATCTCCGTGCGGCCGTGCCCGGCCTGGGAGACGAACAGCCCCGCGAGGCCGTCCAGGTACTTCTTGCCGTTCGAGTCGTAGACGTGGACGCCCTCACCGCGGGTGATGACGGGGACGTCGGCATCGTCGTAGGCGGCCATCTCCGTGAAGTGCATCCACAGGTGGTCCTTGGCGGCCCGCTGAACGTCCTGCGGGCTCAGGCTCGCTGCCACTTGGTACTCCCATGATCGCTGGGTAGGTGCGGGGACCGTGTGGAAGGTCGGTCGACCCGTGGGCCCCTGCATGGACCCGCTATAGAAATAGTGGCACGAAGACTGATCTTGTCAAGTATCCGTCGCGAAACCGAACTTTTACAACGGAATCCCTTGAACTTCTGCTGTCCTGATGGCAACGTGATCCATGACACGAAAGCGCGCGCGACGTGCCTGACCAGCCAAGGGAGCAGACGTGACACAGGGGACCGATCTCGACCACCTCCGGAACTTCGTCGACGGGAAGTACGTCGACACGATCGACGGAATCCGCAGTGACATCGTCGACCCGGCCACGGGCAAGGTCTTCGCCACGGCTCCCGTGTCCTCCGCCGCCGACGTCGACCACGCCTTCAAGGTCGCCCAGCGGGCCTTCGAGGACGGGTGGCGCGACACCACGCCGGCCGAGCGGCAGATCGCCCTCAACAAGTTCGCCGACGCGGTCGAGGCCCGCGCGGACGAGCTGGTCGAGGCCGAGGTGCGCAACTGCGGCAAGCCCGTCGCGCTGACCAAGAGCGAGGAGATCGCCCAGGTCCTGGACGCGCTCCGGTTCTTCGCCGGTGCCGCGCGCAACCTGGAGGGCCGCGCCGCGGGCGAGTACATGGCCGACCACACCTCGTGGATCCGCCGCGAGCCCATCGGCGTCGTCGGCCAGATCTCCCCGTGGAACTACCCCATGGCGATGGCCGCCTGGAAGATCGGCCCCGCGCTGGCCGCGGGCAACACCATCGTGCTCAAGCCCTCGGACACCACCCCGGTCTCCACACTGCTGCTCGCCGAGATCGCGTCCGAGTTCCTCCCCGCGGGCGTGTTCAACGTGATCTGCGGTGACCGCGACACCGGTCGCGCGCTCGTCGACCACAAGATCCCGCAGCTGATCTCACTGACCGGCTCCACCCGCGCCGGGCTCGAGGTGGCCCAGGCCGGTTCCCGCGACCTCAAGCGCCTCCACCTGGAGCTGGGCGGCAAGGCACCCGTCATCGTCTTCGACGACGCCGACATCGAGCGGACCGCCGCCGGGATCGCCGAGGCCGGCTTCTTCAACGCGGGCCAGGACTGCACCGCGGCCACCCGCGTCCTCGTCGCGCCGGGTGTCCACGACGACTTCGCCGCCGCGTTGGCCGAGCAGGCCCGAGGCACCGTGACCGGCCCGCCGAGCAACGCCGACGCCCTGTTCGGACCCGTCAACAACGCCAACCAGCTCGCCCGGGTCAGCGGCTTCCTGGAGCGCACCCCGGACCACGCGGAGATCCTCGCCGGCGGCGAACGGGTCGGCGACGAGGGCTTCTTCTACGCCCCGACCGTCGTGTCCGGCCTCAAGCAGGGCGACGAGCTGGTGACCGACGAGATCTTCGGCCCGGTCATCACCGTGCAGCGGTTCACCGACGAGGACACCGCCGTCCGGTGGGCCAACTCCGTCGAGTACGGCCTGGCCTCCAGTGTCTGGACCAGGGACCACGCCCGGGCGCTGCGCGTCTCGCGCCGCCTGGACTTCGGCTGTGTGTGGATCAACACCCACATCCCGATCACCGCGGAGATGCCGCACGGCGGCTTCAAGCACTCCGGCTACGGCAAGGACCTGTCGATGTACTCCTTCGACGAGTACACGCGGATCAAGCACGTCATGAGCTACATCGGTGACTGACCCGACACCCGACCCGGCGGCCGACCCGGACCGCGACCACGCGGCCGGGCGGCCCGACCGGCATTCCCCTGGAACGCGAGCTGATAGGAACCACCCCGCCATGGCAACAAGCACCACCACGTCCGCGCCCGAGGCGGCGGTCGAGCCGCCAGCCCAGACGGGGGAACCCGCCATCAGCCTGGAGGACGTGACCAAGTCCTTCCGTTCGGGGTCGGAGACGGTCACGGCCGTGACCGGGGTCGACCTGACCATCGGCACGGGGGAGTTCTTCTCACTGCTCGGCCCCTCGGGGTGCGGCAAGACCACGACCATGCGCATGATCGCCGGGTTCGAGGAGCCGACCTCCGGCACCGTCCGGCTCGACGGCCGCGACGTCACCGGGGTCCCCGCCAACCACCGCGACGTCAACATGGTCTTCCAGAGCTACGCGCTCTTCCCGCACATGAACATCGCCGACAATGTCGCGTTCGGGCTCCGGCGACGCGGGGTCGCCAAGGCCGAGATCCGCACCCGCGTCGCGGACATGCTCGACCTCGTCGAGCTGGGCCACCGGGCCAAGCACCGGCCCTCCCAGCTCTCCGGCGGTCAACAGCAGCGGGTCGCGCTGGCCCGGGCCCTGGTCAACCAGCCCGGAGCGCTCCTGCTCGACGAGCCCCTGGGCGCCCTGGACCTCAAGCTCCGCCAGTCCATGCAGGTCGAGCTCAAGCGCATCCAGCGCGAGGTCGGCATCACCTTCGTCTACGTCACCCACGACCAGGGCGAGGCGCTGACCATGTCGGACCGCATCGCGGTGATGAACCACGGCCGGGTCGAGCAGCTGGGCACTCCCGCGGAGATCTACGAACGCCCCGCCACCCGCTTCGTCGCCGACTTCATCGGGACCAGCAACCTGCTCACGGGTGTGGTCCGGGACCGCTCCGGCGGGGAGCCCTGGCGGGTCGAGGTGGGCGACGGCGCCACCGCCCTGGCCGCCGAGTTGCCGGACACGGCGGAGGCGGGCGGCGAGGTCCACCTGACCGTTCGCCCGGAGAAGGTCCACATCGGTGTGGCGGAGCCCGAGGGAGCGGTCAGCCGCGTGCCCGGGACGGTCACCGAGACCGTCTACCTCGGTTCGGCCACGCACTACCAGGTCGACATCGGTTCGGACCAGCAGGTCACGGTCTTCCAGCAGAACGCCTCGGGATCGGGTCTGGTCGCCGAACGGGGCGAACGGGTGTGGCTGTCCTGGCTGCCCGAGCACTCCTACGCGCTGTCCGACTGACCGACCCCGACCGGGTCCGCGGACACCGCTCCGGACCGGCCCGGTCCCCAAGCCGCATCCCCCGATCAGAAGCAGGGAATTCGACATGAACCACCGTCCTCGCCTGAACCCAGACCCTTCGCTCCTGCGCGGTCTGACCCGCCGCCGACAGCGAGGCTCCCTCGCCGTGCCCGGCATCAGCCGTCGCAGCACCCTTCAGGCGGGCGGCGTGGCCGCCGCCGCGCTCGCCCTGTCCGCCTGCGGGGTCGGCGGCCAGCAGCGCGACGCTGAGCCCGTCGAGGACTACTGGGGTGACAAGGAGCGGACCGGCTCCCTGCGGTTCGCCAACTGGCCGCTGTACATGGACTCCGAGCGCACGCAGCTCCAGCAGTTCACCGAGGCCACCGGGATCGAGGTGGACTACAAGGAGGACGTGCAGGAGGCGGCACCGTTCTTCGGGCAGATCCAGCCCAAGCTCGCCAACGGCGACGACACCGGCTACGACCTGATCGTGTTGCCCAACGGTTTCGAGCTGGCCAAGCTGATCGAGCTCGGCTACCTCGCGCAGTTGGACCACACCCGGTTGAACAACTACGCCGACTACGCGGGTGAGATCTACAAGAACACCGCCTACGACCCCGGCAACAAGTACACGGTCCCCTACACCTCGGGCATCACCGGCATCGCCTACAACCCGGAGTACGTCGACCGGGAGATCACGAGTATCGCCGACCTGTGGGACCCGGCGTTCGAGGGCAAGGTCGGCATGATGGCCGACGCCCAGGAGATCGCCAACTTCGGTCTGCTCAAGAACGGCGTCAACCCGGCCGACTCCACCCGGGAGGACTGGGAGGCCGCGGCCGAGGCCCTGCGCGAGCAGCGCGACGCCGGGATCGTGCGCGCCTACTACGGCCAGGACTTCATCCAGCCGCTGACCAACGGCGACCTGTGGATGACCATGGCCTGGTCGGGCGACATCTACCAGCAGAACGCCGAAGAGGGCACGAACCTCAAGTTCGTCGTCCCCGACGAGGGCGCCACGATCTGGACCGACTGCATGATGATCCCCTACACCTCGCAGGCGCCGGTCGACGCGATCGAGCTGATGAACTTCCTCTACGAGCCGGAGATCGCCGCCGGACTCACCGAGTACATCGCCTACATCACCCCGGTTCCCTACGTCCAGGAGGTCATGGGGGAGTGGGCCGACGCCGAGGGTGACAGCGAGCGCGGCCAGGCGCTCAGGGAGATGGCCGAGAGCTCGCTCGTCTTCCCGACCGAGGCCGAGTACCAGCGGCTGCACAACTACGTGAACCTGGCCGCCGAGGACCAGGAGGGGTTCGCGTCCCTCTTCCACGCCATCACACAGAGCTGACCGCCATGAGCAACCGAAAGACCACTCCCTACGTGCTGGTGCTGCCGGCCTGGGTCTGGCTGGCCATGTTCTTCGTCGTGCCCATCGGCGGGATGCTGTCGCTGTCGCTGACCACGGGCAACGTGGTCACCGGCTTCCAGCAGACCTTCGAGGTGGGCAACTACGTCGAGGCCGTCGCCACCTACTGGGAGCAGATCGTCCGCTCCCTGTTCTACGGGGGCTGCGCCACACTGCTGTGCATCGCCATCGGCTACCCGATGGCCTACTGGATCGCGTTCCGGGGCGGGGCGCACAAGTCCACGTACCTGCTGCTCATCCTGCTGCCGTTCTTCGTGTCGTTCGTGCTGCGGACCATCTCCTGGCGGTTCCTGCTCGCCGACAACGGCGTCGTGTTGGGCACCCTGAAGTCAGTCGGGCTGCTCCCGTCCGACGCGGCCGTCCTCAACTCCTCGCCCGCCGTGATCCTGGGCCTGGCCTACAACTTCCTGCCGTTCATGGTCCTACCGATCTACGCCGTTCTGGAGCGCATGGACCCGCGCATGGTGGAGGCCGCCCACGACCTGTACGCGGGCCGGGTCCAGGCCTTCCTACGGGTGATCCTGCCGGTGTCCCTGCCCGGGGTGTTCGCCGGTGTGCTGATGACCTTCATCCCGACCAGTTCCGACTACGTCAACTCGTCGGTCCTGGGCGGCACGCACAACACGATGATCGGCAACGTCATCCAGACCCAGTACCTGGTCAACAACAACTACCCGATCGCCTCGGCGATCACCTTCGTCCTCATGGGGCTCCTGCTGGTCGGCATCTTCAGCTACGCGCGGGCCCTGGGAACCGAGCGGGTCATGGAGGTGCACACGTGAGCACCGGAGTCCACACACCCACCGAGCCCGCCCCGCAAACCCCGGAGAACACGGGGGCCGTGAAGCGGTCCGCGCGCCCGCGACGACGGATCGACTGGGGGCGCGTCTACACGATCGCGGTCCTGGCCTGGCTGTTCCTGCCGATCCTGTTCATGGCCGCGTTCAGCTTCAACGACCCGGCCGGGCGACACAACGTCACCTGGCAGGGGTTCACGTTCCGCTGGTACCAGGACGCGCTCGCCTACCCCGACCTGAACCAGGCGATGTTCAACTCGGTGAGCATCGCGCTCCTGACGATGGTCATCTCCGGGGCGCTCGGCACCCTCCTCGGCCTGGCGCTGGGCCGCTTCACCTTCCGGGGCAAGCAGCTCACCAACCTGGTGATGTTCTCCGCGATCAGCGCGCCCGAGGTGGTCATCGGCGCCGCCCTGCTGTCCACGTTCCTGATGATGAACATCACCACGGGCTACTGGACGACGGTCGTCTCGCACGTGATGTTCTGCGTGTCCTTCGTCGCCATCACGGTCCGGGCGCGCGTCATCACGCTGGACCCGCGGCTGGAGGAGGCCGCACGCGACCTGGGCGCCGGACCGTTCACCACGTTCCGGCTGGTCACCCTGCCGATGCTGTTCCCGGCGGTGATGTCGGGCGGGCTGCTGGCCTTCGCACTGTCGATCGACGACTACATCATCACCTCGTTCGTCAGCGGTGACGTGACGACCTTCCCCCTGTGGATCTGGGGCACCACCCGCGTCGGTATCCCGCCGCAGGTCAACGTCATGGGCACGCTGCTGTTCCTGGTGGGTGTGGTTCTCGCGGTGGTGAACGTCATCAGCAGCAGACGCAGGAGGTGAGCGGTCGGGACGTCTCCGCGGGGACGTCCCGACGCCACCGAGCCACACCGACCCCGCGCGGCGGCGTCCCCGCGGATCCCGGATCCCGGGTGTGTCGTACGTGCGGTGGGGGAGGCGTTCCGGCACCATCCGTCCATGCCGGACCACCTCCCCCTTTCCCCGGACAGGGGATCCGTGCCCGCCGGACGTCGGCGGACACGGTCACGAGAAAGCGGAGTGATAACCCATGGCCGACGGAGCGACCGCGCGAGCGGAGAGGGCGTTGAAGGGCGCCCGCCCGAAGGTCTTCTGGCTGGACCCCGAGATCGAGGGCCACGACGTGCCCGAACCCGCACCGTCCCTGACCGGGGACGTCCACGCCGACCTCGTCGTGGTCGGCGGCGGGTTCAGCGGACTGTGGACCGCGCTCCTCGCCAAGGAGCGCGACCCCGACCGTGACGTGGTGCTGGTGGAGGCGAGGACCGCCGGGTGGGCGGCCTCCGGGCGCAACGGCGGGTTCTGCGCGGCCAGCCTCACCCACGGGTACGACAACGGCGCCGAGCGCTGGCCCGAGGAGGTCGGCGAACTGGAGCGGCAGGGACGCGCCAACCTCGACGGGATCGAGGAGGCGGTCCGGCGGTACGGGATCGAGTGCGAGTTCGAGCGCACCGGGGAGATCCTCGTGGCCACCGCGCCCTGGCAGGCGGAGGGCTTCGAGGAGTCCGCGGCGGCCATGCACGAGCTGGGGTACGAGGCCCACGTGTGGGACGCCGAGCGGATGCGTCAGGAGGTGGATTCGCCCACCTATGTCGGCGCGCTGTACGAGCCCGACGCGGTCGCCATGGTGCACCCGGCCAAGCTCGCCTGGGGGCTGCGGGCCACGTGCCAGGAGCTGGGCGTGCGGATCTTCGAGAACACGCCCGTGCGGGCGATCCGGTCCACGCACTCCGGGCTCCGCTTGGAGACCAGTGCCGGGGCCCTGCACGCGCAGAAGGTCGCGTGGGGCACAGGGGCCTTCCCAGGGCCGCTGCGCCGCCTGAGGCACTACCTGGCTCCGGTGTACGACTACGCCCTGATGACCGAGCCGCTCAGCGACGAGCAGATGGCGTCGATCGGGTGGAAGGGCCGCCAGGGCGTCGGCGACGCCTCGAACTTCTTCCACTACTACCGTCTGACCTCGGACAACCGCATCCTGTGGGGCGGCTACGACGTCGTGCACCACTACGGCGGCAAGGTGCGCCCCGAGTTCGACCAGCGGCCGGAGACCTTCCAGAAGCTCGCCGAGCACTTCTTCGAGAACTTCCCGCAGCTGGAGGGCGTGCGGTTCACGCACACCTGGGGCGGGGTGATCGACACGTGCAGCCGGTTCTCCGGGTTCTTCGGCACCGCGCACAAGGGACGCCTGGCCTACGCGGCCGGGTACACCGGCCTCGGCGTCGGGGCGACGCGCTTCGGCGCGCAGGTGATGCTCGACAAGCTCGACGGCCTGGACACCGAGCGCACCCGGCTGCGGATGGTGCGGGAGAAGCCGCTGCCGTTCCCGCCGGAGCCGGTGCGGTCGCTGGGGATCGAGCTGACGCTGCGGGCGACGGCCGCCGCCGACCGCAACGACGGAAAACGCAACCTCTGGCTGCGGACCCTGGACGCGATGGGTCTGGGCTTCGACAGCTAGGCAGTGCCTTTTGGGGCCCGCCGCTTCGGACCGGGTTCGGGCGCCCCGGGGCGCATGCTTCGAACACGAGGACCCCGGGTCCGGGGGAGTGAGGGCTCCCGGACCCGGACGGGTGCGGCCCGGGTCGACGATCGGCCCGGGCCGCGACGCGTCGGGCGTCCGGCGGCGCGGTGCCGCCGACCCTCGTACCCAGACGAAGGCGAACCCCCGGCGGCCAGGTCCCGCCCCTCCGCCATGGACACGGGGTAGGTGTACAGCCCCAGGATGGACAGACTGGAGGTGAACGCCAGCAGGCCCCGGCCCGGACGCGGCCGGGAGCCCGTGTGTCCGTCGTGGGAGTCAGCCCCGGCCGTTCCCCGCTGCCGCACTGAGCCGCTGGGTGTGCACGTCGAACACCGCGTCGCAGGCGTCGCGCACCGCGTCGTTGTGCGTGGCCACGACCACGGCGCAGCCCTCGCGCGCCATGCCTCGAAGCGTATCGATCACCATCCGCCCGTTGTCCTCGTCCAGGGCTCCGGTCGGTTCGTCGGCCAGCACGACCGACGGACGCTTGACCATCAGGCGCGCGAGCGCGACGCGCTGCTGCTCACCGCCCGACAGGCGGTGCACCACGGCCTTCTCGCGACCGGCGAGACCGACCCGTTCCAACGCCTCGGCGTGCGAGGCCCGGTCCCGCCCGACCACGTCGAGGTTGTCCCGGATCGTGCCGTTCTCGATGAGGGCGTAGTTCTGGAACAGGTAACCCAGGTGCGCGCGGCGGAAGCGGCGACGCCCCCCCGCGCCGAGCCGGGTGACGCTTCGGCCCCCGTGCATGACGTCTCCCGCGCTGGGTCGCTCCAGCAGGCCCAGGCAGTTGAGCAGGGTGGTCTTGCCTGACCCCGAGGGGCCGACGAGCGCGAGCAGCTCGCCGGTCTCGACAGTCAGGTCGACGTCCTTCCACAGGGTGCGGTCTCCGAAGGACTTGGCCAACCGGGCCGTGCTGATCATGGGAACTCCTTACGCCTGGGAGGCGCCTTCGAGGACGATGCGGCGGTGGAAGGACGCCAGCGCCGTGACGGTGATCGCGAGGGAGGCCACGGCGATCGCTGCGGCATAGTACGGTTCCGTGCCCGTGGTGGTCATCAGCCCCCGGGGAAGGGGGTTGCCCGGGTCGTTGGCCGCGGCCAGGGCAGACAGTGTGTCCCACACCGCCCACGCCACGAAGGCCAGCGCGATCAGCCCCTCGACCGCCAGCAGCCGGCGGTGCGTGGCGACGAACGACCATCCGCTGATGTGCCTGGCGAAGATTTCCTGTGCCCGGGTGCGCACATGGATGACGCACGCGGCCATGGCGGTCAGGACCAGCACGGCCGTCGCGCCGACGAGGTTGAACATCTCGGTGCGCAGCGTGGTCAGGGTGTTGGCGTGCGCCACCAGCGCACTGGTGGTGAGCGTCTCGACCATTGAGATGTAACGGGACGCCTGCGGGTTGCTGGCGCGGAACTCCTCCACGACGCCGGGGGCGGGGAAGATGGTCTCCCGCGCGGACATGTGAGTGACGTAGCTGGTGTCGGACAGGACCTGACCGTTGGGTAGGGCGATGAGCACCGGTTCGTACACCAGCGGCAGGAACAGCGGTCGCCCGCCGCCTTCCATGCCGTAGGTGAACAGTGTCTGGCCGTCGGCCGCGGGAAGGACCTCGACATCGAGGGCGCGTTCGGACTCGCTCGCCCCACTGAGCCAGTTCTCCGTCGACGCGACGATCTGCTCGGTGTGCTCCGCGGCCGAGTCCGGGATGATCACGCGGACCTCGTCGCCCGATCCGTACCGCTCGCCGGAGGGCGCGAGGACCTCCTGTTCGGCGAGATAGGTGTCGTTGACCAAGAGGATCCGCAGGTCGATCGCGGGGGGCGCCACGCCGGCGGGATCGGGCGGGACGAACTCCAACGGGCTCTGATGCGCTGCCAGGACCATGTCGCCGTCGGCGTCGACCCGCCGGAGCCAAGGGCCGAGCGCGTCGTCGACCGCGTCGGCATCCGCCCAGCCGTAGTTGGAGCTGAGCGCGGGGCGTGAGGTATCCGGATACTCCTCGTACAGCTCTAGGGCGGCGCTCTGCTCCCGGGCACTCTGGGCGGACAGGGCGATCGCGCTGACGATGACCAGGGACAGCGCCAGCACGGGCACGCGCACCAGGTAGATCGCGACCGTGGTGCTGCGCACCGGCAGGCGGCCCTTGAGCGCCGGGAGGATCCCGGTGGCGTGCACCAACCCGAGTGTCCCCGCGTGCACGAGCAGGCACGGCACGATCAGCAGCCCCAGGAACACCAGGGCCAACGGCGTGTAGAAGCCCAGTTGGTTCCAGCCGTTGTAGACGCCGAGGAACCCCAGGGTCGCCGCAGTCGCAATGGGGAGCGCGATCGCGCACAGTCGACCGACCCGGCCCAGGTCGGTCCGGAGAACACGCAGGTAGGAGTGGCCCTGGAGCCGCCGGACGGCGTACTCGCGAGAGCCGAGCAGGACCCCGGCGCCGACGGCGGTCACGGTCCCCAGGAGCGCGACAGCCACCAGGTTGAACAGTCGGCCCCCGGTGAAGTAGTGCCACAGCTGGGTGACCGTCGTGCCGGTTGCCTCACGCAGCCCGTGTTCGGCCAGCGCTTCCCGCAGGGCGGGTTCGGCCTGGGGCGCGCCGAGGACGAGGTAGTGGCCGTTGGGGCCAACGTCGCCGAACGCGTCGATGGGGTGGGTCTGGACCGTCATGGCGCGGCTGAACGAGGGGTACCCCGAGTCCAACCAGTCGGCGTAGCGCGAATCGGGGTCGGACACTGCCAGGTACATGTGCACCAGCGTCGACGGTTCCTCGACGTCGGGGATCACGTAGGCGATCGCCGCGCCGTGGTCGTCGGCGATCCGTTGGACGCTGGCCGCGACCTCGGCGTTGTCGTGCGTGCCGTCGTTCTCACTGATCCAGACCAGTTCCGAGTCCTCCAGGACGTAGATGGTCTGCTCCGCGGTGGTTGCGAGGAGGAAGGCGATGACGGCGGCGAAGGCCAGGCACGCGCTGTAGGCGAAGGAGAGGATGCGGTTGGGCACCTGCTGGTCCTGTCACGGGAGGGGCGGCCCGCCGGGGCAGGATGCTGGCGGGCCGCGTCGAGTTCGGTGGTCAGCAGCTCGTGCGCCAGTACGTCTGGTTGTTGCCGAGCGCCTTCGGCGCCGCAGCCCTGGACCATTCCCCCGCGGGTGCTGAGTCGCGGACCGTGTACGCACCCACGGCCGTAGATCCGTGACACACGGAGCCGTGATGGTAGTTCGACCACGTGACGCCGGCGCCGGCCACTCCTTGCGAGCCGTGTGACCAGGTGCCGCCGCCGACGTATTCGACGACGGCCGCAGCCACTCCAGCAGTGCCCACGGTGATACCAGAGGCGATGAGCGCAGCGATGGAGATACGTTTGAAAGCGTTCATGAATAAGCTCCTTAGGTTAGCATGAGGTCCGGTAGTAGGACTGGTTGTTCGTCCATGCTCTGGGTGCGCTCGCGCGTGATGTGCCGCCTGCTGGTGCCGAGTCCCTGACCACCGTTGTGCCCACTGCGGTGGACCCGTGGCAAACGGAACCGTGGTAATAATTCGAGTACACGCGGGTTTCGGTGATTCCGTGGTACCAAGTTCCACCGCCAACGTAATCGACATCGGCAGCTGCGATTCCTGCCGCACCCAGCGCGAGACCACTGGTCAATAGCACTGTCACGGTTGTGCGTCTGAAATTGATTTTCATGGGGATCCTTGCCGGAAAAAAGGGGGGTAAGGATGTGAGTCAAATTCTCGCTTGCTCACTGCGTGAAAATCTAACAGTTGCCAACCAGTCAGGGCAATTGACTGTAACGTGGAGAAATTCGGATCCGCCCGTGGAATGTGCCTTCCCACCTGGCGTTTCTCGTGCCCGTGGTACCCATGGCCGCATGTGGCCACTCGCGTGCCGTGCGTGATGTGCCGTCGGAAAGGGGTGGGTAAGGCTGGGTAAGGGTTCTCCCGGGCGATACGCGGAGCGGCGTGGCGCGGCCGTCGGATCGCCGGTCCGTGTCCAGTATGGTGACGTCCGCCTCACCCAGATCCACCGCGTGGCCGCCCACCGGCCCGAGTTCCCAGGCTGCGCGGTGTCAGCGTGTGCGGCTCCGGAACCCCGGCACGGGTTCCGGAGCGCTCGGAACCCTCGCCCCGAGCCCGGTCAGTACCCGCGCCAGGCGCCCCGCTGGTAGTCGATCACGCGGGGGTGCATCAGGGTGGACTCCTCCACCCCGGGGTCGCGTCGGTCCATCGGGAACACCAGGGACGCGGCGAGCAGGTCCTCGTCGAGGAAGCGCAGGGGCGGCGCGTCCCCGGGCAGGGTCGGAGTCGGCGCCGCCTCCTCCGTGGCCAGGTAGAACCCCCAGTTCCCGAACGAGGGCACGTCCACGTTGTACGGGGTCGAGGCCAAACCGGCCTCCTCCAGGGTGTGGCTCACGCTCCAGAACGCCTCCGGGGCGAAGAACGGGGAGCCCGCCTGGACGACGAGGCGCCCGTCCTCGGCCATGGCCTCGGCGACCAACGCGTAGAACTCCACCGAATACAGCTTCGAGGTGCCCACGTCGTCCCCGTCCGGAAGGTCGGCGACCACGGCGTCGAACTCCCGTCCGTTCTCCTGGAGCCAACGGAAGGCGTCGGTGTGCACGACCTCCACCCGCGGATCCTCGAACGAGTCCTCGTTGACCTCGCGGATCACCGGGTCGGTCGACGCCAGTTCCACGACCGCCGGATCGAGGTCGACCAAGGTCACCGAGGAGACGTCGTCGTAGGCCAGGATCTCCCGCAGGGCCAGGCCGTCGCCGCCGCCCAGGACGAGGACGTCCTCGCGGGGGCCGTCCATCACCGGGTGGATCAGCGACTCGTGGTAGCGGTACTCGTCCAGGGTGGAGAACTGGAGCGACCCGTTGAGGAACATCCGTACGTCCTCGCCGTCCACCGACCGGGTGAGCACGATCTCCTGGTACTCGGAGCGCTCGGCGTACACGATCGGGTCGCGGTACAGCGCCTGGCGCGCGTCGATCTCGAACTGGTCCGCGTAGGCGAAGGCCAGCCCGAGTACGCCCAGGACGACGACCAGCCCCGCGGTCAGCCCCGCGTAGGCGCGTCGGCCCAGCTGGGCGCGGAACAGCCACAGGACGACGGCCACACCCACCACGGCGTTGAGCGCGCCGACCATGACCGAGCCCTTGGGCAGCCCCAGGAGGGGGAGCAGCACGAACGGGAACGCGAGGCCGCCGATGAGGCCGCCGACGTAGTCCGCGGCGAACAGGTCGGCGACCGCGTCGGAGGCGTCCTGCCGACGGATGCGCTGGATCAGCGTCATCAGCAGGGGGATCTCCACTCCGATGAGCGCGCCGATGACGAACGCGAGCACCACCAGCGCGGGCTGGTAGGCGGAGAACCAGGCGAAGGCCCCGTACAACAGGAGCACCGACAACCCGCCGACCAGTGACAGCAGGCCCTCGACGACCGCGAAGGACAGCGCGGGGTTGCCCTGGAACCGTTTGGACAGCAGTGAGCCGACCCCCATGGCGAACACCATCACCGACAGCACCACGGAGGCCTGGGTGATGGTGTCGCCCAGCAGGTAACTGCCGATCGCCACCAGCGCGAGCTCGTACACCAGACCGCACGCGGCGCACACGAACACCGCCGTCAGTACGAGGAACCGCGCCACACGGGGCGGAACCGGGAGTCTGGAGGCCGGTCGGTCGGTGGTCTCGGTCAACGGAGCACGCCTAACTGTGGAGAGGGGCCGACCGTGGTCTCGGGCCGGCCGGTGCGGTGGTTCCCGTCCCTCAGGTGAGGGCCGCCGCGACCACCAGGGCGATGGCCACGTGCGCCGTGGCACTCACCCACGTGGCCGGGTGCGGCTCGGGGCTGCTGATCATCCGGGCGATCTTGACCGGGGTGATGAGGTCGATCAGGAGGAAGGACACCGCCATGACGGCCAGGCCGATCGCGCCGTAGACCGCGGTGGACAGGAGGCCTGCGGCCACACTCACCTCGGACTCGCTGCTGAGGATCGCGGAGAGCACGACGATGGCCGTCCCCAGCGTGTTGGCCGACACCAGGAGCACCGCGTTGGTGTTGCGGTCCTCCCAGATGAGCTTGTGCAGCTTGCCCGGGGTGAGGAGGTCGACCACCAGGTAGCCGACGATGAGGACGGCGATACCCACGCCGCCGTAGGCGAGGGCGGACAGGGAGTTGAAGAGAAGGTCGTTCATGGTCCTTGCCTGCGAGGTTGGGGGAAGGGGGTCGTGATGTCGTGGTGCATGCCGTGACGTGCCTGAATGCTACTTGCCGAAGCCGGAGCCGCCACCGCGGTAGCTGCTGCCGCCGCCGCTGTTGAAGATGAAGAGACCGCCTCCGCCGCCGGAGCTGTTGTAGCCGTTCTCGCAGTCGTCATCGTCGTAGGTCGGGTCCGAGACGTAGTCGTCGTCCGGGCAGTAGTTGGTCGAGCCGTTGTCACAGGACGCGATCAGCACCAGGATCACGATGACGGCAAGGACGATGAGGACCACCGTCAGCAGTGTCCTGTTCTTTCCTTCGTCGTCCATGAAGGGATCTCCTCACGGTGGGGGATGGTCGCGGACGGGCCCGGAATCCGGCTCGCCGCGTCGTTGGACATATGGAATCGATGGCGCCGGACCGCTCGGCGCGGCCGGACGCTCCCCGGGGGCAGGGGGACCCGGCGGCACCGGGAGGGGGCCGTCGGCCCGGTCGAGGTGGTCAGGACCAGGCGGGGCGGACACACGTGTCGGGGGGCGCTCGCCCCCCGACACCGCAGGGTACCGCCCCTACTTACCGGAGCCGCTGCCCCCGCCGCGGTGGTCGCCGCCGCTGCCGCTGCTGTTGGAGCCGCCTCCGCCACCGCCGAAAAAGAAGAAGAAACCGCCCCCTCCGCCGCTGCGGCCGCCGTCGCAGTCGTCGTCATCGTCCGTGGGTGTGGCGTTGGGACCGGACCCGTAGGCGCCGCCGGGGGCGTTCGTCGGGCTGGGGGTGCTACCGGCGCGACGGCAGTCGTCGTCCCCACCGCCTCCACAGGAGGTCAGCAACAGAGCGAGCAGGGCCGATCCGACGACCACGCCGAGTCTCGCGGTCGGGGTCCGGACGGTGGTGGGGGGCATGGTGGCTCCTCGGTCAGGGGGTGATGGTCGCCGTCGTCGAGACCAGTTCGCCGCTCTGGGGATAGGCGTGCCAGGTCCGCCAGCCGAGGGGGGCCTGAGGGTTCAGGTGCAGCGCGGTCACGGCGAGGGGGTCGCCGGGAAAGGTGACGTACAGGCCGCCGGGGGAATCGGCCACCTCGTCGCGGAGGCGGCCGATCCGGCGGGAGAGGTCGTCGTCCGCGAGCGTCTCGACGGTCGACGCGAAGCGGTAGTCGCCGAGCCCCCAGGAGGGCAGGACGGCGTCACCGGGCAGCCCGCCGGTGAAGCCCGGCAGGCAGGCGACCGTCTCGATGAGGGGGTCGGTCCCGTTCCCGGGCTCCCGCTCCACGACGACCTGGTGCGACGCGCCGAGGACCCGCAGTTGCACGCGCAGCCCCGGCCGCTCGACGGTGCGGGCGGCCAGGGGTTCGACCACGGGGTGGTTCAGGGTCCACACCAGGTCGTCGGCCCGGGTGTCGACGAAGGGCGTGCTGATGCTCGCGCGCACGTGCCGATCAGCTCCCGGGGTAGATCGTGAAGCTGCCGGGGAGGATCTTCTGGCCGGTGGCGGCCTCCCAACCGCCGTGGTCGAACCGCTCGAAGGACAGCAGTCGGCCGTCGGCGGACTCGTAGTCGGCGTAGTCCAGGCCGCCCTGGGCCCGCAGGCCGGTGGTGCCCTCGGAACGGTAGGAGCCGGTGCCCCTCTCCTCCAGCCGGTAGGTGACGCCCTCGAACTCCAGGGTCTTGGCGTGCGGGGTCAGCTCGGTGTCGGGGCGGCCGGTCCACAGGACCAGCTCCAGGTCGGGGTCCTCCTCCACGGAGAGCCAGCGCTTGCCGCCGTCGACCTCCAGGAAGTGCTCGGACCAGGTGAAACCGCCCTCGGACAGGCGCAGGGAGCCGCGGATCCAGGTGCGCTCGTGCCCGAAGTCGAGCATGTCGCCCGCCTTGAGTGTTCGGGGGTCGCCGGTGGTGTCGCCCTCGTTGGCGAACGGGTCCCGGGGCGTGGGCTGCGGGGACTTCATCGTCGATTCCTTCTTGCGTGAGCGGTTCGACGTGATCACGACAGCGATCAGGATGCCGATGATCACGAGGAGCAGCAGTAGGAGTGCGGTGGTCACGGTTCCTCGCTTGGCTGTGGGGCGGAGCTGGTGCCAACGGCGCCCGCGGGCGTCCTTCCTCTGACGCGTCCGACGGCCGCACGGTTTCGTCCTGGCCGAAAACGGCCAGGCAAGGAGGCCGTCCGGCGGAAAACCGCGCGGACGGCCTCGGGACGTGGGCGCAGACTACCCGGGGCGGTGGGGGTCGCCGGTCTCGACCGGCAGACCGTCGTCGGCGCCCCAGCGGCTCCACGAACCGGGGTAGAGCCGCGTGCGCGTGTACCCGGCGTGCTCCAGCGCCAGGAGGTCGTGGCAGGCGGTCACGCCGGAGCCGCAGTAGGCGGTCACGGTGGCGGCGGAGTCCGCCCCGAGCCCGGCGAAGCGTTCGCGCAGGGCCCCGGGAGCGGCCAGGAAGCCGTCGTCGTCCAGGTTGGCGGGCCACTCGGCGCTCCGCGCGCCGGGGACGTGGCCGGGACGGGCGTCGACGGGGGCGGGCGCCTCGCCGGTGTAGCGGCCGTACACGCGGGCGTCCAGGATCAGGTGCGCGGGGTCGTCGGTCTGGGCGAGGAGCGTGGGCGTGTGCACCACGCGGTCGGCGGGCCAGGCGCGCGCGGTGCGGCGGGCGGGTTCGGGAGTCACGTGACCCGTCTCCAGGTCGCCCTTCCAGGTCGGCAGACCGCCGTCGAGGAAGGCGGCGGGCGTGCCGAGCACGCGCAGCATCCACACGAGGCGGGCGGCGACGGAACCGTTCGCGTCGTCGTAGACCACGACGGCGTCGTCGTCGCCGACGCCCAGACGGCCGAGCGCGGCGGCGAAGTCGGTCGGGGAGGGCAGCGGATGGCGCCCGCCCTCGGGGCTGGCCGGAGCGGCCAGGTCGGTGTCGACGTCGGTGAACACGGCGCCGGGCAGGTGGCCGGAGAGGTAGGCCTCGTGCCCGGAGCGGCCGTCGAGGTACCAGCGGGAGTCGACGACGACCACGTCGTCGCGGTGGTCGCTGAGCCAGTCGGCGGACACGGCCACGGGGAGGGTCAAGGGTTCGGACATGGCCGCCAGCCTAGATCGTGGCGGGTCGCCACACACGGGCGCCTCGCGGGAATCCCGACCGGGTCAGCGGCGGTCCATGCGGTGCACGCGCAGGATCCACCACAGGCCCAGGACGGGCAGGACCAGGGGGACGAACCCGTAGCCGGAGCCGAACCGCGACCACACGGTGTCGTCGGGCAGCAGACCCGGGACGAACACGCTGAGCGCGCCGACGAAGAGCACACCGGCCAGCTCGACGCCGCACGAGACCAGCGCGACCGTGCGGGAGGTGCGGTCGGCCCGGGCCAGGCAGACGGCGGCGACCAGGTAGACCGCCCCGGCGGCTACCGACAGGCCGTACGCCAGCGGGGCCTCGTCGAACCTCGTGGCCAGTTGGTAGGAACCGCGCGCGGTGGCGGCCAGGGCGAACACGGAGTACACCGCGACCAGGAGCCGCCCGGGTCCGGTGCGCAGGGTTCTGTCGGAGGACGCGGCGGTGTCAGACAACGGGGGTCCAGAGCTGTTCGAGGCGGACCAGGAGCACCGGGAGCACCAGGCAGGCGAAGGCGATGACGGCCGGGCCCCACTTGCTGCGCTCCATGAAGCCCCACACGGCGCACGCGGGCGGCAGGAGCACCACGGTGGCCAGGTAGGACACGAACATCGCCGTCTCGGCGGGGCGCTCACCGCCGACCATCGCCACGGCCGAGACGACGGCCTGACCGATCACCAGGAGCCACAGGGCGCCCATACCGACCAGGTGCGGGACCATCATGGGTCGGTCGCGGAAGGTCGAGACGAGGCACCAGCCGGCCATCGCCAGCGACGCCATCTGAATCGTCATGGTCAGCCAGTCGACCACGGCGCCTCCGCTCACGCTCGCTTCCTGGCGTCCGCCCATGTCAGCGGACCGCCGTCAACGACACAGCGTAGTACTCGCCCGCGACCGCATCGGACCGGCCCCCGGAACCGACGGAGGGCCGCCGAGGCGGCGGGTGCGGGCCCGGGGAGCCGGGTGGTGACGCTCTGACGCCGTGTTGGATATCGTCCTTGTCGGCACCATTCTCCCCAGGGTGCGCGGCCCAGCGCGGCACACCCGCTCCGCCGCCTGTTCACGCCCCAAGCCCCCACACCGGAGCGCTCCCATGTCCTATCCCGAGTACCCGCCCAACCCCCAGTACGACCCCCCGTCCGGCCGACCGGCCAAGCGGGGCATGTCCATCGGAGGCAGGATCGCCCTCAGCTCCGGCTTCATTCTCGCGTTCGTCATCATCGTGGTGCTCCTCATCGCGATCGTGAACGCCGTCACCGGTGACGGCGCAGACACCACGGCCTCCACCACCCAGCAGCCCACCCAGGAACAAGGCCAGGACACGGTGGAGACCGACACCGAGGGCTCCGCGGAACCGGGCACGGGAGAGACGGAGGGCACGGAGGAGGGTGACGGCGACGTCGTCATGACGGCCACGAACGCGGGCACCGCGGGCGACCTCCTGGACGACACCGTCTACACGGTGGTGGACGTCGAGATCGTCAACAACTCCGACGAGTCGATCGACGTCAACCCCGTCTACTTCACCCTGGTCCTGGACGACGGCCTGACCGTGAGCGCGATGGACAACTACACCGCCGACATCGACTCCTTCGGCATGGTGACGGTGCGGCCCGGAAACAGGGCCTCGGGGCAGCTCGCCGCGGAGGGCGAGGTCACCATCGCCCAGGTGGAGTTCAGCGAGTTGTACGGGATGGGAGGGGAATCGATCATCGCCGACGTCGAGTGACCCCGTGCGCCGGGCTCCGGCCGGGGAGGGGCCACGGTGTGGCGGAGGCGGCGCACCGGGTCCCCCGTGCGGCACGATGGGGACGATCCGACCCTCCTCGGGGAACCGTGCCCGGAGGGTGATCCACACCAGGAGGTGACCCCCGTGCGGTCCGCACACCCCGTCAGCGCCGTCCGCGAGGCCGAGCGCGCACTCATGGCCCGCCTTCCCGAGGGTGCGCTCATGCGCCGCGCCGCGGCCGGACTCGCCGCGGAGTGCGCCCGGATGCTGCCCCGCGTGTACGGGGCGCGTGTGGTGCTGCTGGTCGGCACCGGGGACAACGGGGGCGACGCGCTCTACGCGGGCGCGGCCCTGGCAGCGCGCGGAGCGGCCGTGCGCGCTCTGCTCGCCGGGCCGCGCGCCCACGAGGGCGGACTGGCGGCCCTGCGTGCGGCGGGCGGCAGGGTGCGCGGCTTCGAGAGCGAACCGGGTGACGGGGAGGAACTGTTCGACGCCGACCTCGTCGTCGACGGGCTGTTGGGGATCGGCGGACGCGGCGGGCTGCGCGAACCGTACGTGACGCTGGCCGTGCTCGCCGAGAACGCCCCCGCCCCCGTCGTCGCCGTCGACCTGCCCAGCGGGGTGGACGCCGACACCGGAGAGGTGCCCGGCCACGCGGTGCGCGCCGACGTCACCGTCACCTTCGGCACCCTCAAACCGGGGCTGTGCGTCGACCCGGGCGCCGACCGGGCCGGGCGGGTACACCTGGTCGACATCGGCCTCGTTCCCGAACTGGGCGGACCCGAGCTGGTCCAACCGGGACTCGGGGACGTCGCCGCTCTCCTGCCGAGGCCGGGAGCGGAGTCCGACAAGTACCGCCGGGGGCTGCTCGCCGTTCGCGCGGGCTCCGAGCACTACCGGGGCGCCGCCGTCCTGACCGTGGGCGGGGCTCTGCGCACGGGGGTGGGGATGGTGCGGTACGGGGGCGCGAGCGCTGCTGTCGCCCAGGTGCTCGGGCATTGGCCGGAGGCGGTCGCCGTCGACCTCGACCCCCGGTCCAGCACCCGCCTCGACCCCGGGCGCGCCGCCGCCGTCGTCATCGGCCCCGGCCGGGGCACGCACCCGGCCAACGCCGACGAGCTGCACGCGGTCCTGGAGAGCGACTGCCCCCTGCTGATCGACGCCGACGCGCTGACCCTGCTCAGCGGCGACGGCGGGACGCCGCTGGCGCGGACTCTGCGCGAGCGCTCCGCCCACACGATCCTGACCCCGCACGCCGGTGAGCTCGCCCGCCTCCTGCCCGGCAGCGAGCGGGCCGACATCGAGGCGCGCCGCCTGGAGCACGTACGGCGGGCCGCCGAGGAGTACGACTGCACGGTCCTGCTCAAGGGGTCGACCACCCTCGTCGCACAGCCCGGCCTCCCCGTGCTGGCCAACCCGACGGGGACCCCCCTGTTGGCCACGGCCGGTTCCGGCGACGTGCTGGCCGGGGCGATCGGTGCGCTGCTGGCCGGCGGGCTGCCCGCCTACGAGGCCGCGATGTGCGGTGCGTACCTGCACGGGCGCGCGGCCGTCCTGGCCCGGGGCGGGGCGCCGGTCAGCGCCTCGGACCTGCTGGACGGCCTGCCGCTCGCCACCGCGGAGGCGAGGCGGGGCGCCTGACACGGCGCGCCGGTCGCGGGCCCGGCGGACCGGTTCGAGCCCGGGGAGGGTCAGCCCCTCCGGGCCGTGTCGAGACCGCGCCGCACGATGTCGGTGATGAAGTAGTCGCCGGGGTCGCGCTCGTCGCGCAGCACGTGGACGGTGGAGTCGTCCACCCACAGGAACTCGGTGTGCTTGCCGGGCTCCAGCCGTGGCGCGGACAGGTCGCCCTCCACCCGGACCAGGTAGTCGATCTCGCGGCGGGTGACGCCGTCGCCGGGGTCCCAGTCGAGGGAGAACAGTTCGGCGAGCACCCCGGTCAGGCGCCAGCCGGTCTCCTCCTCGACCTCGCGGGCCAGCCCTTCCAGCATGGTCTCGCCCGGTTCGACGTGGCCGCCGACGATGTCCCAGCAGTGCGGGAACACCTTGCGGGTGGGGGAGCGGCGCTGGGCGAAGACCCGGCCCGAGGGGTCGGCGATCACCGCGCCCGCGACCCAGGTCCGTCCGTCGGACGTGTCCGGGAACTCGATCCCCGGCGCCACCTCGATATCGTTCACGCGTCCTCCTCGGTGACCTCGCCGTCGACCGGCAAGCCTACGTCGCCGCTGCGCGCGCCGCGCCGGGGCAGCCGGAGCGTGAGCAGCTTGGCGCGCGGGGCCAGCTGGGCGGCCAGGTCGAACACCGCCTCCGTGCGGGAGTGGTCCTCGTCCAGGACCGAGAACAGGTTCACCCCGAGGTAGAAGGTGATCGCCCCGTAGGCCACCTCCCGGGCGGGCACCAGCCTGGCCAGCGGCGACCCCCCGAGCACCCGCTCCCACTCCTGCTCGATGAAGGCGATCCAGGGCTCGGCGCGTTCCTTGATCTCCCCGCGCAGCTCCGGTTTGGTGACGGCGGCCGCCACCAGCTCGGAGAACTCGGTGATGTAGCCGCGTTCCAGGTCGGTGCGGTAGATCCGGGTCGCCGCCGCCACGAGTTCCTCCAGGGTGCGCGCGGGGGCGGTCAGTTCCCGGTACATGGCCAACCGCTCGGCGCTCGACCGGTCCAGCGCGGCGAGCAGCAGTTGGTCGACCCCGCCGAAGTGGTAGAAGACCAACGCCGAGTTGGCCTCCGCACGCGCCGCGATCGCCCGCGCCGACGCCCCCGCGTACCCCTCCTCGCGCAGGACCGCACCGGCCGCGACCAGGAGTCGCTCCTTGGTCTCCTCGCTCGTCCTGCGTCCACCGCCGCCCTTGGCCATGACCCTCCTTGCGATTCGCGATGGATTCATCATACGGTTTAATCGAGTGATTAAAACGAGTGGTTTAACCATATGGCCGAATCAAGGGAGAGCGAGCCTTCCGTGCCCGAGGAACCCCACCGCCCCCCGTCCCCCGCACGCGCCCGGTTGGCGCTGCTCCTCCTGGCGCTCTTCGCCCTGCTGCTCCTCCTGCGGGTCAGTCACTGGGGGCGCCTGGACCAGACCGCGCTGTTCTACGTCGGCCTTCCCGCCGTCATCGCCCTGCTGGTCGTGTGCACCGCCCGGCCGCGCACAGCCGTCGGCGTCGCGATGGCGGTCACCACCGTCCTCCTGGCACTGTCCGGTCCGCTGCTCGGCGAGGGCCTGGTGTGCCTGGTCATCGCCGCGCCGCTGATCTACGGAGTCGCCGCGCTCGTCGCCTGGGTGTGCGTGGCGATCCGACGGGACGGCCCCGCGGCCCGACACGCCCTGTTCGCCGTACCGCTGCTCTTCGGCCTGACGCTGGAGGGCGTGGGCGGGGTCGGCCTCCTGCCCGCCGACGACCGGGGCGAGGGGGAGGTTTTGGTCGCCGCGGCCCCCGACGCGGTCGCCGCGGCCCTCGCCGCACCGCCCGACTACGGCTCCCCGGACGCCCTCCTCCTACGCGCGGTCCCCTTCCCCGAGCCGGTCGGGGCGGAGGGTGCGGGGTTGGCGGTCGGCGACACCAGGACCGTCACCTTCACCCGGGCGCGGTCGCTGGGGATCGGCGCCGAGTGGGTCGACCAGCACATGGAGCTGGTGGTCGTCGAGAGCGACGTGCGGTCCGACGGCGGACGCGTCGTCTTCGAGGTGACCGAGGACACCGCGTTCGCCCGGTGGATGGACATGCGCCGGGCCGAGGCCGTGTGGACGGCGGAGGGCGACGGGACCCGGCTGTCCTGGGCGATCGACTTCGAACGCACCTACGAGCCCTCGTGGTACTTCGGGCCGCTCCAGTCCTACGCGACCGACCTGGCCGCCACCTACCTCGCCGACACCTTCGCGGCCTCCGCGACGGAGGGAGGCCGATGAGCCCAGAACTCCACGCCGGGCTCGTCCGGGGCCTCGGCCTGTTCGTCCCCCTGCTGCTGTTCACCGGGCTGTGCCTGTGGCGCGCCCCCCGCCGGCGCGAGACCGCCGCGGTGATCGTGGCCAGCGCCTGGTCCCTGCTCACCCTCGTCCCGCTCAACCTGTACGCCCCGCACACGGGCTGGTGGACCTTCCACACCGACGGGGCCGAGTGGCGCGGCATCCCCCTCGACCTCCTGCTCGCCTGGGTGGTGCTGTGGGGCGCGCTCCCCGCGCTGCTGCTGCGCCTCCTGCCGGTCCCGCTCCTGGCCGGCCTGCTGGTCTGGATCGACGTGATCCTCATGCCGTTGGCCGACCCGGTCATCGACCTGGGCACCTTCTGGCTGGCCGGGGAGCTGACCGGCGCCACCGTGACCCTCATCCCGGCGCTCCTGCTCGCCTACTGGACCCGGAACGGCCAGCTCGTCCACGCCCGCGTGTGGACCCAGGCCACCCTGGCGGGCGGGCTCATGGTGGCTCTGCCGATCCTCGTGCTGGGGCCGGAGGTCCCGTCCGGCCCGGAGGCCCTCGCGGGCGCCCAACTCCTCCTCCTGGCGGGGCTGCCCGGCCTCGCCGCCGCGCGGGAGTTCGCCCGGGTGGGCGGAGGGACCCCGCTCCCGTACGACCCCCCGGAACGTCTGGTCACCAGCGGCCCCTACGCCTTCGTGCGCAACCCCATGCAGACGTCGCTGGTCGTCGTCCACCTCCTCCTCGCCGTCCTGCTGCGCGAACCCCTCGTCCTGCTCCTGGCGGTGTCGGCGGCGGTCTACTCCGTCGGTGTGGCCGCCTGGCACGAGGGCGCCCAGCTGCGCGAGCGCTTCGGAGCGGACTGGACCGCCTACCGGTCACGGGTGCGGCCCTGGCTGCCCCGGTGGCGGCCATGGCCGGGCAGGACCAGGGGCGTGCTCCACGTCGACGCGAACTGCGCGCTGTGCCTGACCCTCGCCCGCTGGTTCACCGTCCGGTCACCGATCGCCCTCGACATCCGCCCCGCCGCCGAGCACCCCGACGTGCTGTACCGCCTCACCTATGAGACCCCGGACGGGTTGCGCTGGAGCGGGGTCTCCGCGTTGGCCAGGGCGTTGGAGCACCTCAACCTCGGCTGGGCGCTCACCGGGTGGGCGATCGACCTTCCCGGGGTGCGGCACCTCGTCCAACTGTGCGGCGACGCCTTCGGGGCCGGACCGCACCCGGCCCGCGCCCCGCGTGCCGATCGGGGCGGATCCGAACTGCCCGCCCCGGCCTGAGCCGTTCGGAACGGCGCGCTGAGCGGGCCGGGCCGGTGCACGGGGCGTCGCGTAGCGGTCCCCGAGGGTGAGAGGCCGCGTGACGCGCCCCACGCACCGCGCCGTTATGCTCGGTCCGGGCCGCCCCGCCTCCACGGCGCGGGAGGTCCGGACCGCCCCCTGGTACGGCACGAGGACACCCATGGAAGAACAGGCCATGCTCGCGCGCGACCTCGTTCTGCGCGTCTGTGCCGGAGCCACCGAGCTCGATCCCCACTGGATCAGGGCCGGAGGCAAGGTGACGACCCCGTTCGTGGTGCCCCGCGACCGCAACCTCATCCGCGCGATCGTCTCCGCGGGCCGCGCCATGGGGGTGTCCCGGCTCCTGGTCTGCCGCACCCGGGCCGAGTTCTCCTACGACGCCGTCACCGAGGTCCCCCTCGACACCGACACCCTCATCGACCTCATCCGCGGTTGGGGACCCCACCCCACCGACTTCCTCGTCTGTGTCGAGGACTTCTCCGCCGCCGTCCTGGTCGCGGCCGACGAACTCACCGTCGCCGCGGGCCCCGCCGACTTCGTCCGCGAACTCGTGGGCGCCGACATCCCCCAGGCCCGCACCGCCTTCGCCGCCCGAGCCAGAGCCGACGGCGGTGTCCAGCTCACCCGCGCCGCCCAGCTCTACGGCTGCGTCGCCCCCGGCGCCAGGCACACCAAGGCTCCCCGCGTGCCCGGGCCCGACCTGGCCGAACGCGTCGCACGCGGGTTCGCGAGGGCCCGAGAGCGCTCACCGCGCACCGTCCGCGCCCTGCGCGCCCTGCGGGGCGCCTGGGGGTGGGCCGTGCTCGTCGTGCTGCTCGCCGCGCCCCTGGCCGTCCCCGGACTGGACGCCGCGATCCCGACCCTGGTCGCCGCCTTCCTCCTGCTCTTCCAGCTGTCCTGGCTCGCCCGCTCCCGCACGGTCTCCTTCGCCGACCTGCTGCGGATGGCCGCCGTCGGCGCGGCCCTGCTCTGGCCGATCGCCGCCGCCGAGGCCGCCCTCCTCCGGCTCCTGGGGGCCGAGCCCTACGGCGTGGTCGGCTACGCCTACGTCGCGGTGCCCGTCGAGGAGCTCGGCAAGCTCGTCCCGCTGCTGCTGTTCGCGTTGGTCGCGCGGCGCCGCGCCCGCCGCCTGGCCGCGGTCGACCTCCTGCTGCTGGCCGCCGCCTCCGGAGCGGGTTTCCAACTGGCCGAACGCCTGCTCACCGAGGTCGCCCTCGGCGCCGCCGACGTCTCCGCCGACGACGGGGTCCTGCTGCCCGGAAGCACCACGGTCACCGCGCCGGACGGGACCGTCCTCGCGGTCTTCGCCGGGCACGCCGTGACCACTGGTCTGGTCGGGGCCGTCCTCGGACTGGCGGTCGTCGGGCGCCGGTACGGCGGGTGGCTCTGGCTGCTGCCTCCCGTGGCACTGGCGGTCGCCCTCCTGGACCACCTCAACCTCAACGCGGTGCTCGCCGGGGCCGCTTTGCACCCGGCCACGGACGTCGTCCACGGCCTGCTCGGCGGCGGGGTCCTCACCCCGTGGCTGCTCCTCCTCGCGCTGGCGTGCGCCGTCGCCATGGACTACCGGATGATCGGCACCGCGGCCGAGAGCACCCCCGCCCTGCCCGGCCAGCCGCCCCTGCCCCGGCTGCGGCGCCGGGCGTGGGGGAGGTCGATCGCGATGCGGGTCCGGGTCCCGGCCGACATCGCGCCGCTGTTCCGGCGCATCGCGCTCTCGTGGGTGGACCTGCCGGTCACCCTCGCCACGACGGTGTCGTCGATCGCGCACGAACTGGCCGTGTCCGCCACCGCCGCCCGGCGCGGGCCGACGGCGCTGTGCGACACCTGGCGGTTCCTGCGGTGGCGCCGCGCGAACGCGATGGGGGAGGCCAGATCCGAGGGGCGGGCCTGGCGTCGGTACCCCGACCAGGAGGAGCTGACGCGAGGTGTCCGGGAACTGGCCGCCCGGCTCGGGTTGTCCGCGACCGGCGGTGTGACCGGTGCCCGCGCGGCGGGCGCGCTGTTCGCGGCGTCGCCCGTGGTGGCGGGGGTGTCGCTGTTCTCCGGGACCCCGGAGGCGGGGGACGGGACCGACGGGGCGGCGTACGCGCTGCTGGCGCTGGACCGGGCGCAGACGTGGCTGGGCGGTCTCGACGCGGGCGGGACCGTGTGGGCGGCGCTGTCGCTGGTCGCGGTGGTGACGCTGCTGGTGTCGGGCAACGGGGTGCCCTACGTTCACCCGAGGATGGGCGCGTTCCTGCGCGCGCCCGGCGCCAACACGGGGGTCGTGCTGGGGATGCTGGCACCAGGGCAGGTGGGGTACGCCCTGGTCGGCCTGGCCGGGATGGCGCTGCCGAGGCGGGTGGACCGGCTGCTGGTGCGGTGACGCGCGGCGACGCCGACTTCGAGCGTGCGGTCCCGTCCTGGTGACCTCACTGACGTGAGGCCACGCCGTCATGCAACAGACTCCGACGCGATGATCGGGCGGATGTCGCGGCCGTCCCTCGGGCACACCCAGGAAGGAACACCGTCCACCACATCGGGTTTGGCGGGATGGGGGTGTCCCGGGCAGGTGGGCACCGGATCGCCGTGGGTGCTTTCCAGAACCTCCTCCTGAAGCTGGTCCGCGAGCATCCTGATCGATTCGGCGTCCGGCAGGGAGTTCGGAAGTCTCACCATGGACCCTGATCCCCCGGGGTCAAGGGAGAGGCCGACCAGCACGCCCGGCTCACCGCCTCCCCAGGAAGCACTGTCGGAACCCAGACGAAGGGTGGAGCCGGGTTCGAGTCCGCTTTCAATGATAAAAGCATTGACATTTTCCAGTTCCGTGACGGTCAACCTGGATGTGCGAGGACTCCCGAGTTGGCGGAGGATATCCTCCGCCCACTTCCTGACGGCGTCTGCGCTTCGCTTCTGGTTCACTGTTCGGCCCGGACGCCAGCGGACCAAGCGATGGTGCCATCGCCAGAATTTCCTGCAACATTGACTCGAAATATCAGAATATCTTCACATTGGGTTCTGTCACCGTCGTCCGCTGGCGCTAGTGTTCCGTGCCAGTGGTAGCTCTTGCCTTGGGCGGTGTGTGGAGAATTCTGCGGCATGCCCCTCCCGTTCCTTCTCCAGGAGATCCCATTCTCCTCGACTTGGCTCGTGATGATCCTCTGCGCCTGGCGGGATATTTTGTACCCTCAGTCGATGTTGCCGATTCCACAATTTTAGAGGACTCGGGCAGTCTATCAGTTGGAATCGCGCATCTTCGGTTTGCGCAGGGGGACGTGCCACTCGAGGTTGAAAATTCCTCATGGGGTCACGCAAAATAACAAAAGATCAGCACATGAAATCTGAATTGGGAAAAATGTGTCAATATAAAATTAGATTGCACTTTTGGCGTGCGGGGGATGTGTCGGTGCCCTCGGGCTCGGCGCCGACACGATTCTTCGGTGGACGAAGGAGCGAGGTGCCGCCCTCATCGCGGTCGAGGCCCGTGGCGGCCGGGGTGTCGCCCGTCGCCTCGACGGGCCCGCCCCGCAGTGGCCAACGAGTCCTCCGTTTCCAGCCGGACCGCCCGGATGGTGCGGAGGGAACGGCGGTCCGCACTTGACCCGTCCCCCGACGTCCGGGTTTAACGTTTGGACGACGAGGAGGTGCGCATGCGTGCAGGTGAGGCGGCTGCGGCCGCTGGCGTGACGATCAAGGCGTTGCGCTACTACGAGGAGTGCGGTCTGCTCAGGCCCGACCGCGCGGCCAATGGCTACCGCGACTACAGCGCGGAGGACGTCCGGCTGGCGGAGGAGATCCGCAGCCTTGCGGCGCTCGGCCTCACACCCAGGGAGACCAGGCCATTCCTCACCTGCCTGCGCGCGGGACACGAGGTGAGCGACCACTGCGCGGAGTCGCTGGCCGCCTACCAGCGAAAGATCGAGGCGCTCGACCTGCTCGTCGCCCGGCTGGCCCGCAGCCGGGACCAGTTGATCCGCCGCCGTGACGCGGCGGCCCAGCGAGGATTTCCCATCCCGGCCGCCACCGAGCCGACGAAGGAGCCCGACATCATGCTGCCCAAGGCCGATCCCCTGCCCGCCGACCTGCCGGCCCCGGTCGACGACGGCGCCGCTGACCACCTGCCCGGCCGCACGCTCCCCGCCATGTCGTTCACCAGCACCGACGGCAGTGACCTACTCCTGGACGAGGTCTCCGCGGACCGCTGGGTGCTCTTCCTCTACCCGCTCACCGGAGACCCGGCCGCCGACGTCCCCGAGGGCTGGAACGAGATTCCCGGTGCCCGGGGATGCAGCCAGGAAGCCTGCGGCTTCCGCGACAACCTCGACGTGTTGAGGGCGCAAGGCGTCGAACGTGTGATTGCCCTGTCCTCGGACCGGGCCGACTACCAGCAGGCGCTCGTGGATCGCCTGCACCTGCCCTACCCGATGCTCTCCGACCCTCGACTCACGCTCGCGGACCAGCTCGGGCTCCCCACGTTCGAGGCCAACGGCCAAACGCTCTACCGACGCCTGACCCTGCTGCTGCGCGGCGCCACGATCGAACACGTCTTCTACCCGGTCTTTCCGCCGGACACCCACGCCGACGAGGTGGCCCGGTGGTGCCGCGGTCATCGCGATGCGTGACCGAGGCGATCGAGGGGGTGCCGCCCTGGCCGGAACGGCACCCCTCGCTGCCGCGGGTGAGGACGAGACGGCCGGTCCGGCACCCGGTTCGCGGTCATGTCGGCTCGCCCGCACACGGTGAGGTCGGCGGTTGGGCCACCGCCGCTGCGGTTCCTCAGGGCCTGCCCGGTGGATCGTGGCTCACGGTCGCCAGCAGGTTTGTCACCAGGGGGTTTCGTCGGTGGCGTGCCCGGCGGCTGAGGCGATCCAGCGCTGATGCCGCACCTTCGACGCCTGGTTCGGGAACAAGCAGACCCCCGAGAACGGCTTCCTCGAACCGAGCCCGGAGCCGAAGCTCGAGGGGCATCCGGAGTTCGAGCCGGCGTCCTTGAGCAGGACCGCGATGCTCGGGACTCCGGACGAACTCATCGAGCGGACGCGCCGCGACGAGTACGGCCTCCGGACGGACAACGGCCTGCCGCACGAGGAGAGGCGAAAGTCCCTCGAACCGTTCGTCAAGGAGGTCATGCCGGCCCTCCGGTAGGCGGCACGATGCCCGGCCCCATGGTGACTCTGTCGACGTGACGCCGCGCGCGGTCCGGTTCCGCCCGCACTCCTGAGGTTCTCGCGGGCGGGGCCGGGCATGCCGGAACTGGCGACGTGAGCGTCCCCCTATATCAAGGAAACCGCGCCGCTCCGCTGTGTGCCAGGCCGGAGTCCCGACCTGTGGACCAAGGGCCGCGCAACGAATCGCCGAGCCCTCACGGCCCGGCTGAACCGGAGCGTGCGAGGTCAGGCCGGGGTGACGCCCCGCGGCGGATCGAAGGCCCGCACCGGCGGCAGCGGGTCCGTGAACGGCTCCACCCGCACCCGGGTCAGCTGCCCCGTGCACGCCTGGGACAGCGACGACGTCCCCACGTCCTCGGTCAGCGCGTTCGGGTTGCCGTGCGCGCAGGTCGCCCCGTCCGCCGACGGGTCGAACCACGCGCCCGTCGACAGCTGCGCCACCCCCGGCCGGAGCGCGTCGCTCACCACCAGTCCGGCCAGGCACGACCCGCGCGCGCCGACCACCCGCACCACGTCTCCGTCGGCGACCCCGGCGGCCCGGGCGTCGTCCGGGTGCATCCGCAGCGGCGCGCGGTCCCGGACCTTCTGCGACCGGCTGTGCGCCCCCATGTCCTGCTGGCTGTGCAGCCGCCCGCTCGGCTGGTTGGCGAGCAGCACGAGCGGCCGTGTGGCGTCCTTCTCCACCGCCGGGCCCGGCAGCCACACCGGGTGCCCGGGGCAGTCCTCGTACCCGAAGGACGCGATCGTCTCCGAGTACAGCTCGATCCGCCCGCTCGGCGTCCGCAGCGGCCGCCCCTCCGGATCCTCGCGGAACTCACCGAGCAGCGCCTCGTCCTCCACCCGGCCCGGGATCTCCACCCGTCCCCGCGCCCAGAACGCGTCGAAGTCGGGCACCTCCAGCCCCCGGCGGGCCGCCATCGACCGCCAGCGCCCGTAGATGTGCCGCAGCCACTCCCCGCTCGTCCGGCCCTCGGTGAACTCCTCACGCACACCCAGCCGCTCGGCCAGGTCGGCGTAGGTGTCGTACTCGTCGCGCGCCTCACCGTGCGGCGGCACCGCGCGCGGCATCGCCCTGACGGTCAGGTCGCCCTGGCTCGCGGTCAGGTCGTCGCGCTCCAGGACGGTCGTCGCCGGGATCACGATGTCGGCGTGGCGCGCCGTCGCCGTCCAGTGCGTCTCGTGCACCACCACGGTCTCCGCCCGGCCGAACGCCCGGCTCAGCCGCGTGAGGTCCTGGTGGTGGTGGAAGGGGTTGCCGCCCGCCCAGTACACGAGCCGCACGTGCGGGTAGCGCCGTTCGGCCCCGTCGTACCGGTAGGCGCCGCCCGGGTGCAGCAGCATGTCCGCGACCCGCGCCACCGGGATGAACGAGTCCACCGGGTTGTCGCCCTGCGGCAGGCGCGGCAGCCCCAGTGGCGTCGCCCCGCCCCCGTAGCTGCCCATGGAGCCGTACCCGGACGCGAACCCGCCGCCGGGCAGACCCACCTGCCCCAGGCAGCAGGCCAGCGCCAGCCCCGCCCACAGCGGCTGTTCGCCGTACCGGGCGCGCTGCACCGACCAGCCCACGTTGACCAGCGTCCGCCGCGCGGCCATCCGCCGTGCCAGACCCCTCAGACGCTCGGCCGGGACCCCGCTGATCGCCTCCGCCCACTCGGGGGTGCGCGCCGTCCCGCCGGGCCGCCCGCGCCCGTCGCGCTCGCCCATGACGTAGGCGCGCAGCCGGTCGGCGCCCACCGTGTACCGGTCGAGGAAGCCGGTGTCGGCCAGCCCCTCGTCGAACAGGACGTGCATGAGGGCGAGCAGCACCGCGGTGTCGGTGCCCGGGGCGACCGGCACCCACTCGGCCCGAACGCCCTTGTCGGTGTCGTCGGCCAGCGGAGACACCGACACGAACTCCACGCCCGCGTCGGCGGCCCCGCGCATCGCGGGACCGGCGGTCTGGGCGGCACGGCCACCGGACGACGTCCACGTGTTGGACACCCGCAGACCGCCGAAGGTCACCAGCAGCTCCGTGTGTCTGCGGATCTGGGTCCACGCGGGGGCGCGGTGCAGCAGACGGTTGGCCGCCGGAGTGCCCAGCAGCCGGGGCATGAGCACCTCCACGGCCCCGTGGCTGTAGGTCGTTCGCGAGCGCGTGTACCCGCCGATCGTGTTGAGGAACCGGTGCAGCTGGCTCTGCGCGTGGTGGACGCGGCCCGCGCTGCCCCAGCCGTAGGAGCCGCCGTAGATCGCGGCGTTGCCGTGCTCGGCGCGCACCCGGTCCAGCTCGCGCGCCAGCAGGTCCAGGGCGGTGTCCCACCCCACCTCGACGTACTCGTCCTCCGGGTCGCCCCGGCGCGGGTCCGGTCCCGGACCGTGGTCGAGCCACCGGCGGCGCACCGCCGGACGCGCCACGCGCGACGCGTGGTGCTGAGCCTCGGGCGTGTTGCCCATCACCGGGGACGGCGCCGGGTCGTCCGGGTCCGGGCGCACCCCCACCACGCGGCCGTCGTCGACGACGACCTGGTAGCTGCCCCAGTGGGCGCTGGTCGGGTGGCGCGTGGCGGACATGGTCACTCCCGGTCTTCGTGCTCTCCGGGGCGCGTCGGGCCCCCGGACCACACCCTACGCACCGCACGGTGCGATGATGAGCCCCGCGCCCCGGCACAGGGCGGGGCGACGCCACACGGCGTGACGTCGGTGGCGGCACGGACGAACGGGTGAGCGGAGCGGGAACGGCGATGGGCGAACTCAGGTCGCGGCGGTCGGTACTCGCGGTGCCGGGGTCCAACCCCCGGTTCGTGGAGAAGGCGCGGGGACTGGACGTCGACGCGTTCTTCCTGGACCTGGAGGACGCTGTGGCGCCGCTGGAGAAGGCGGCCGCGCGCGAGAACGTCGTCCGGGCGCTCAACGACGGCGGGTGGGACGGGAAGCTGCGCTCGGTGCGCGTCAACGACGTGTCGACCGAGTGGGCCTACCGGGACGTCATCACCGTCGTGGAGGGCGCCGGGGCCGCACTGGACTGCCTCGTGCTGCCCAAGGTCACCTCCCCGCGCGACGTGCACTGGCTCGACACCCTCCTCACCCAGATCGAACGCGCCGCCGGACTGGAGGTCGGCCGGATCGGCATCGAGGCCCAGATCGAGGACGCGCGCGGCCTGACGGAGGTCGACGCGATCGCCGCCGCGTCTCCCCGCCTGGAGTCCCTCGTCTACGGGCCCGCCGACTTCATGGCCTCGCTCAACATGAAGAGCCTGGTCGTCGGCGAACAGCCACCCGGGTACGACACCGGTGACGCCTACCACTACGTGCTCATGCGCATCCTCACCGCCGCGCGCGCCCACGGGCTCCAGGCCGTCGACGGCCCCTACCTCCAGGTCCGCGACGTGGACGCCTTCCGGCGCTCGGCGGCCCGCACCGCGGCGCTCGGGTTCGACGGAAAGTGGGTCCTGCATCCCCTCCAGGTCGAGGCCGCCAACGAGGTCTACGCCCCGACCCAGGAGGACTACGACCACGCCGAACTCATCCTGGACGCCTACGCCCACGCCACGACGGTCGACCGCCGGGGCGCCGTCATGCTCGGCGACGAGATGCTCGACGAGGCCTCCCGCAAGATGGCGCTCGTCGTGGCGGGCAAGGGAAGGGCCGCCGGACTCCGTCGCACCCGCTCCTTCACTCCCGGGGCCTAGATGTATTGACCACGGAGGTTGGTAACACCCACCCCGGCTGACACACGACAAGAGGGCCTTCGGTAACGGTGTGGATTGCGACGTCTACACCAAGCACCAGAAGGCCCTCGATGCCCCACGCTACCCACACCAACGCCAAACTCACACCCACCGGACGCCTGGCCCTGGCCCGCTGTGTCGTCGAGGACGGCTGGCCCCTGCGACGGGCCGCCGAACGCTTCCAGGTCAGCACCACCACCGCCAGGCGGTGGGCCACCCGCTACCGGATGCTGGGCCAGGCGGGCATGCACGACGCCTCCAGCCGCCCCCACCACTCGCCCCGACGCACCCCCACCCGCCGCGAACGCCGCGTCATCAAACTCCGCCTCACCCGCCGATGGGGACCCGCCCGCATCGGCGGACACCTTCGCATGCACGCCTCGACCGTGCACCGGATCCTGACCCGCTACCACTGTGCCCGTCTGGCCCACACCGACCGAGCCACCGGACGGGCGGTGCGCCGCTACGAACGGGCCCGGCCCGGCGAGCTGGTGCACGTGGACATCAAGAAACTCGGCAACATCCCCACCGGCGGCGGCCACAAGACCCTGGGGCGCGCTCAGGGCCGCAAACACCGCTCCAAGGTCGGGTACGCCTACATCCACAACGCCGTGGACGACCACACCAGGTTGGCCTACAGCGAGATCCTGGCCGACGAGAGGAAGGAGACCGCGACCAGCTTCTGGGAACGCGCGCATGCCTACTTCGCGTCGGTCGGCATCACGGTGGAGCGGGTGCTGACCGACAACGGGGCCTGCTACAAGTCCCACGCCTGGCGCGATGTGCTCGCCGACCAGAAGATCAAGCACAAGCGCACCCGCCCCTACCGGCCCCAGACCAACGGCAAGGTCGAGCGGTTCAACCGCATCCTGGTCGAGGAGTGGGCCTACGCCCGCCCCTACACCAGCGAGGCCGAGCGGCGGGAGGCGTTCGGGCAGTGGTTGCATCACTACAATCACCACCGGTTCCACACCGCACTCGGCGGCCCTCCCGCCTCCCGTGTTCCTAACCTCTCAGGTCAGTACACCTAGATCCTGTCCCCTGGACGGTCACCCGAGCGGGTGTCGTTCGGGCGCCCGAACACGGTCCGAAGCGAAGCGGAGGACCCGAGAACACCGCCTGACCCCCACCGGGCGCCCGGCGACGCGGGCCCTCCGGCTCCAGACACACCCTCACCGGGCTCTTACCGCCCTCTCACCCGGATACGCGACGATGTTGCCCATGGAAGCCACCTCCGCCGCGGCCACCGTGCTGGTCGCCGACGACGACCGGGCGATCAGGGAGTCACTGGAACGCGCACTCCAACTGGAGGGTTACGAGGTGCGCACGGCGGCGGACGGAGTCCAGGCGCTCGCCTCCGTGCACGCCGAGCCCGTGGACCTGCTCGTCCTCGACGTCATGATGCCCGGTGTCGACGGCCTGGGCGTGACCCGGGTGCTGCGCGCCGAGAACGACCGCACCCCGATCCTCATGCTCACCGCGCGTGTGGAGACCCCCGACCGCGTGGCCGGACTCGACGCGGGCGCCGACGACTACCTCGCCAAACCCTTCGAGCTGGACGAACTCCTCGCGCGGCTGCGGGCCCTGTTGCGCCGGGCCGCCCCCGCCACCGAGGAGGGCGCCGTGGAGGGCCCGCTCCAGGTCGGTGAACTGCGACTCGACCCGCTCGCCCGGCGGGTCTGGCGCGGCGACCGCGAGATCGACCTGTCCAAGACCGAGTTCGACCTCCTGGAACTCCTGGTTCGCAACGAGGGGATCGTCCTCGACCACGCGACGATCTACGACCGCATCTGGGGCTACGACTTCGGACCCGAGTCCAAGAACCTCGCCGTCTACATCAGCTATCTGCGCCGCAAACTGGAGGGCGGCGGCCCGCCGCTCATCCAGACCGTCCGCGGCGTCGGGTACACCCTCCGCCCATGAACGCCCCGCCGCCGAACACTCCTCCGGACGCGCCGCCGCCTCCGGGCCCACCGCCTCGGGGCACACCGCCGTCGGGCGCGCCCCGCCCCTGGTGGCGCGGGCTGGTCGACCAGCCGCGCGACTGGCGGCTGGGCACCCGCTTCGCGGTCCTGTTCGCCCTGGTCGCGGCGGTGACGATCGCACTGGTGGGCACCCTCGCCTACACCACCGCCGCCTCGCTCATCCGGACCGACGCCCGGGAGGAGTTCGACCGCACCGTCGAGGGGCTGTCCGAGGAGCTCGTCGCCCGCCACGCGTCGGGGGGAACGGAGTCGGTCGGCAGGGCTCTCGTCATCATGTCCAGCGGGAGCTTCCAAGCGCAGTACCTCAGCCCGGTCGGCACCCGGTCGGTCACCGCCGCCGACCCCGACCAGGTCGTCATCCTCCCCTCCGACGAACGGGACCTGGAGATCGCCCGGGACACGGAGCCGGGGGTCACCGACGTGCGCGAGGTCAACGTCGAGGGCCGCGACTTCCGCCTGGCCACGGTTTCCTTCGGCGCGGAACGCGGAGCCATCCAGCTCCTGCAGCCCCTGTCCCCGGTGGAGGCGATGATCGACCGGCTCGCCACCCAGATCCTGTGGGTGGGGCTGCTCGTCGCGCTCGCCGCCGCCGCGGCGGGCTGGCTCGTCGGCCACCGGACCACCCAGCGCCTGGTCCGCCTCACCGACGCCGCCGAGTACGTCAGCTCCACCGGACGCCTCGACCCGGTCGGTGGCGGCGAAGGCGGGGGTGAGGCCGGACGTGACGAGGTGGGCCGCCTCAGCAGCGCGTTCGACGCCATGCTCGGGCGCCTGGCCCGCTCCAAGGAGGAGCAGCGCAGACTCGTGCAGGACGCCGCCCACGAACTGCGCACGCCGCTGACCAGCCTCTACACCAACGTTCAGGTGCTGGGCAGAGTGGACCGGCTCACCCCCGAGGCGCGCGAACGGCTCATCGACGACCTCCGGGGCGAGACACGCGAACTCACCTCGCTCGTCAACGAACTCGTCGGCCTGGCCACCGGCGAGCGCGAGGACGAGCCCCAGAGCACGGTCGTCCTGGGCGACGTCGCCGAACGCGTCGCCGTCCGGACCCGGCGGCGCACCGGTCGCGAAATCACCGTGCACGCCGACGACAGCACCGTGTGGGGCCGACCCAGCGCCCTGGAACGCGCTGTCGCCAACCCGGTGGAGAACGCCGTCAAGTTCGACCCCGAGGGCACCGCACCCATCGAGATCCGTGTGCACGAAGGCGTCGTGGAGGTCCTCGACCGCGGACCCGGGATCGCCCCCGAACAGCTCGGCCGCGTCTTCGAACGGTTCTACCGCGCGACCGAGGCCCGCGGCCTGCCCGGCTCCGGCCTCGGGCTGGCGATGGTGCGCGACATCGCCCGGGCGCACGGCGGCGACGTGTTCGCGCGCAACCGGGAGGGCGGCGGGGCGGTCGTCGGGTTCCACCTACCGCTGTTCACGCCCCCCGGCGAAGGCGGCTGAGGCCCGACCGCTTCGGCCGATCAGCCCGCCGACCCGGCCGCGGCCCCGATCACCGCGCCGCGCGCGGCGTCGCGGTAGATGCGCTCGAACCGCTCCAGGGAGTCCGCCAGCCGGTGCCGCTCCGCCATGGCCCGGCTGCGCTCGCCCATCCGCGACCGCCGGTCCTCGTCGGCCACGACGTCCGCCACCCGCAGCGCCAGCGCCTCGTGGTCACCGGGTGGGAACAGGTACCCGTTGCGCCCGACCTCGACCAGGTGCGGCAGGGCCATCGCGTCGGCCGCCACCACGGGCAGGCCGCTCGCCATCGCCTCCAGCGTGGCGATGCTCTGGAGTTCGGCGATGCTCGCGATGGTGAACACGTCGGCGCAGCGGTAGACGTCCGGCAGGTCGGCGTGGGACACGAACCCCAGGAAGACCACCCGGTCCGCGACACCCTCCGCCGCGGCCACCGCCTCCAGCCGACGTCGGCCGCCACCCTTGCCGACCAGGGCCAACTGGAGATCCGGGATGCGAGCCACGGCGCGGATCAGCTCCTCGACGCGCTTCTCCTCGTCCAACCGCCCGACGAAGAGCATCGTCCGGCGATCCGGCAGGCCCAGACGGGCGCGCAGCCGCCGACGCTCGGGGGCGCCCGCGCGCGAAGGGCTGAAACGGACGAGGTCGATCCCGCAGGAGACCGGTTCGACCGTCCGGGTGAACCCCTGCTCCCGCAGCAGCCGCGCCGCCGCGGGGGTCGGCGTCGTCACGTGCTCGGCGTCCGACAGGACCGTGCGCAGGTCCCACCAGGCGAGCCGGGCCGCGTGCGGTCGCAGGGAATCGGGCACCCGCAGGTAGTCGAAGAGGTTCTCCGGCATGAAGTGGTTGGTCGCCACGACCGGGACACCGTGGTCGCGCGCCGCGCGGGTGAGCGTTCGGCCGACGATGAAGTGGTTCTGGACGTGTACCGCGTCCGGGCGCAGACGGGACAGCAGGCGGTCGAGGTGGCCGCGCGCTCCGGCCGGGACGGTCAGGCGGACGCTCTCGTGGGCGAGCGAGGGCATCGACCGCAGCCGGTGCTCCACCACCCCGTCGCGCTCGGCCACGTACGGCCGCCCCCCGGAGGAGGGGCACACGACGTGCACGGACACACCACGCTCGGCCAGGCCCCGGGCCAACCGGGCGGTGAAGTAGGCCGCGCCGTTGACGTCGGGAGGGTAGGTGTCGGTTCCGATGAGGAGCCGGATCCCGCGGTCCGCGCGCCGGAGGGGCGCGGACCGGGCGCCATCCGGGTCGGGGTCCGTGGGGTGGCGGGGGCGGGGGAGACGAAGGACGTCGACATGGGGTGCTCTCCTGCGGGCGGGACGGCGTTGGGGGCGCGCCGGACAGGCACGAGTGTGGATCACGTGAGTTGACCGCCACCGACCTTCCGGTGACGGCGGAGCGACCGGTCAGGTAGCACCTGACTCAGCGGTCGGCCGGGAGCCCGCCGAGCGCCGCCGGTGGCACGGAAACCCGCCCGGGGGCGGAGGCGGTACCACCCGTACGGACACGCGTGAGGGGCGGCCCGGGACCCCCATGCCCGGGACCGCCCCTCGGGAGGGACGACCGTGGTCGTCAGGTTCAGTCGCCGATACCGTCCGGGCCCCCCGACCTGACGGAGGAGGAGGTCTGCTCCCCGAGCGTCACCGTCACCTCCCGCACGTCGCCGGAGCCGCCCTCCAGGACCCCGAAGGTCACCTCGTCACCGGGCCGGTGGGAACGGATCAGCGCGATCAGCTGATCGGGCGAGGAGACCGTCTCCCCGTCGACGGACACCACCACGTCACCGGCGGACAGCCCCGCCGCCTCGGCGGCACTGTCCCTGTTGACCTCCACGATCTCCGCTCCGCCCGCCGTGCTGCGGGTGATGGTCGCCCCGATCGCGGCGTAGCTGGCGGAGCCCTCCTCGACCAGCTGCTCGGCGATGGGCCGGACCTGGTTGACCGGGATCGCGAACCCCAGGCCCACCGATCCGCTGTCCTGCGAGATCCCGGCGATCGCGGTGTTGATCCCGATGACCTCGCCGTTCATGTTCACCAGCGGTCCCCCGGAGTTGCCCGGGTTGATCGCGGCGTCCGTCTGGATCGCGTTGATCACCGTCGAGGTGGGACCGGCCTCGCCCTCGGCCACGCCCGTGTTCACCGGTCGGTTCAGCGCGCTGACCACACCCGTGGTCACCGTGCCGGACAGCCCCAGCGGCGAGCCGATCGCGACCACGTCGGCCCCCACGCCGACCTGGTCGGAGTCGCCGAGCACCGCCGGTTCGAGGCCGGTGCGGCCCTCGGCCTGGATCACCGCGATGTCGGACACCGTGTCCGAACCCAGGACCTCGGCGCGCGCCGTCGATCCGTCGTTGAACGTCACCTGGAGGGCGTCGCCCGGGGCGGCCTCCACCACGTGCGCGTTGGTGAGGATCTGGCCGTCGGAGGAGATGATCACCCCACTGCCGCTGCCGTTGGCGGTCTCGATGGACACCACGCTCGGCAGCACGGCGTCGGCGACCTCGCCGACCTCACCCTCGGTGGGCGTCGACCCCTGGTCACCGGTGAGCGAGCTGATCGGGGACGACACTCCTCCCGGCAGCAGGTAGGCGGTGCCCACCGCGGCGATCGGGCCCACGATGAGGCTGGTGATCAGGGCGGTGACCGCCGCGACGGTGACGACGCGCCCTCCGCGGGGCTTGTCGGGCCGCGGTACCGAACCCGGGGGAGGCCCCTGGTGGCCGAACGGCGGCTGCCCCGGACCGCCGCCGTGCCCACCGGGTCCTCCCGGCCCCTGGACTCCTCCCGGCCCGCCGAAGGCGGAGTGTCCGCCGGAGAACGCCGAGCCGCCACCGCCGGGTCCCCCCGGGCCCCCGTGCGGCGGAACCGGGCCGCCCGCGTGGTGGGCGTACACACCTGGGTGGCCACCGGCCGGGCCCCCGCTCGGGCCGGTGGACCAGGCGCCCTCGGCGCCGGGCGGAGGAGGCGCGGGATAGGTGTAGGCCGCCTGGCCGGACGCCTCCGGGCCGGCCCAGTCGCGGTCGGGACCGGAGGGGAGGAACCGCGGCCCGGTCTCCTGACCGGACACGGCGTCCGGCGCGGTGTCCGGCACCGCGCCGGGGGCGTCGTCCCCGGCCTCCCGGCCGGCGGATGCGGCCTGCTGGGCGTCGTCGTCCTGGGAGGAGCGCTCCCCGGCCGGGCCGGACGCCTCGGGCTGGTCGGCGGGCCCGGCCGGACGGTACTCGGGCTCCTCGTTCCCGGCCGCCGTGCCTGCACTCGGTTCGTTGGGGTTCAACTCAGCCTCCGACTCGCGGGACGATCCCTGCTGACGGGTTCCATGATGGTTCGCGTGGGTTAGAGCAGGGTGAGAGACCGATATGGCAAGGTTTCGAGTCCGTGTGACGCAGTCTTCCCCGGAACGATAACGTCCTTCTGCCACCGTGGCGTAAAGGAAGGGCAGGCCTTGATCAAGATCGTTCTGGCGGACGACGAACACCTCGTCAGAGGGGCGATCGCCGCGCTCCTCGGGTTGGAGGAGGACCTCGACGTCATCGCCGAGGTCGGCCGGGGCGACCAGGTCGCCGACGCCGTCCGCGCACACGGCGCCGACGTCGCCGTCCTCGACATCGAGATGCCCGGCGCCACGGGGCTGGAGGTCGCCGCGCGGCTCAAGGAGGAGGCACCCGGTTGCGGGGTCGTCATCCTCACGAGCTTCGGCCGCCCGGGGTACCTGCGCCGGGCGCTGTCCTCCGGCGCGCGCGGCTTCCTGGCCAAGGACGCCCCCGTCGACCAGTTGGCCGGGGCGATCCGCCGGGTCCACGACGGAGGGCGCTACATCGACACCGACCTGGCCGCCGCGGCGATGGTCGGCGGTGAGAGCCCCCTCACCGACCGTGAGACGGAGGTGCTGCGGGCGGCCTCGGACGGGGCCACCGTCGCGCGGATCGCCAGGTCGCTGCACCTGAGCGAGGGGACCGTGCGCAACTACCTGTCCAACGCCATCGGCAAGACCGGTGCGGACAACCGGATGGCGGCCATCCGGACCGCCCAGGACATGGGGTGGCTGTAGGGGCCCGCGCGTGCGTGGGAAGCGGTGCCCTCCTCCGTCCGCTCTCAGCCGGACCGGCCGGTGGTGGAGGGGCCGGTGTCGGCCCGGGCCCTCCGGAAACGGGTGCGGCCGTCCCAGGCCCACCCCTGGCGCCGCCCCCGCTCACAGCAGGCGCAGCACCATCATCGCCGTGTCGTCGGTGTGCCCGCCGGGAGCGTACTCCTCCAGCTCCCGGTCGATCCGGCTGATCACCGCCTGCGCGGTCAGCCCCGCGCACCCGGAGAAGATCTCCTTCAGCCCCTCGTCGCCCAGCATGTCCGCGTTGCTCCGCCGCTCGGTCACGCCGTCGGTCACCGCCAGCACCACCTCGCCGGGGCGCAGGTCCACGCTCTCCGTCTCGAACCCCACGTCCTCGAACGCGCCCAGCAACGGCTGCGAGGACCCGAACGAGTTCACCTCGCCCTTCTGGTTCAGCCGCAGCGGCAGCGGATGTCCCGCCGACACCATCCGCACCCGCATCCCGCCACCGCTGTCCGTCGCTGGGGTCATCTCCCCGTACAGCATGGTCAGGAACCGGGTCGAGGTGTTCTCGTCCAGGATCGCCATGTTCAGCCGCTGCATGATGTGCGCCGGGGAGAACCCCTCCCTCGCCAGAGCCCGCAGCGTGTGCCGCGCCAACCCCGTGATCGCCGCGGCCTCCGGGCCTGTCCCGCACACGTCGCCGACCGCGAAACACCACCGGCCGCTGGCGGCGAACACGTCGTAGAAGTCCCCGCCGACCACGTTCTTCTCGTCTGCCGGACGGTAGAACACCGCGTGGTCCACACCCGGGATGACCGGCTCCTTCTCCTTCGCGGGAAGGAGGCTGCGCTGGAGCGCGCCGCTCATCGACGCCTGCCGCTCGTGCAGCCGGGCGTTCTCCATCGCCGACGCCACCCGGCGGCTCAGGTCGTCGGCGACGTCCACCTGGTCGCGGGTGAAGTCGCCGGCCTCGTCGTTGCCGATCGTCATCCGGCCCAGGGCGCGACCGTGTGCCACCAGGGGGATGCTGATCGCCGGGCCGTGCGTGAGCTCGCGGACCAGCTCCTCGGCCAGTCCCTCCTCCTCGAGCTCCGCCGGGCTCCACAGGGGCCGCGGCTCGCGCTGTTCGCGCGGCGGCTCACCGGACAGCAGGTCGCGCAGGATGTCATTGAGGTTCTCGTCCCGGTGCACCACGTGCGTCAGCTGGTAGACGCCCAGGTCGTTGGTGGTGTGGATGGCGCACCACCGGCCCAGCCGGGACGTGATCAGCTGCGCGGCGAGCGCCCCGGTCATCCGCTCGTCCAGGGTGCCCGCCAGCAGGTCGCTCGCCTCGGCGAGGAAGCTCAACGACGCACGGCGGCTCAGCTCCACCTCGGCCAGACGGGACCGCTCCACGGGAAGGGCGATGCGGTCCGCCCCGTCCTGGAGCCGCTGCGCCGCCGCCGGGCCGAAGTGCCGCGTCCGTTTCGACGCCACCCCCAGCAGGCCCGTCACCCGGCCGTCCACGATGAGCGGCGCCGTCACCAGGGAGCGCATCCCCGCGCGGGAGAGCCGTCCCCGGTTGGCGCGGGCGATCATCAGGTCGTCGTTGATCGTCGGCCCCGGCTCCGGCGCCGCCGACGGGAAGGCCTCCTCGGTGCGCACGCGCAGCGGGCGCCACGGGGACCCGTCGACGGTCAGGCCGACCGCCGATCGCACCTCCCACATGGTCTCGTCCGACGTGGCCAGCGCGATGTAGGCCGCGTCCCCGCCCAGCGCGGTCGCGGCGTACTCCACCGTCCGCTCCAGGAGTTGCCGCAGGCTCAGCCGCGAGCTCAGCGCCGCGTCCAGCGACGACCACGCACTGCGCGACGGGCGGTTGCCGCCCGTGGTGCCCCTGCGCACCGGGGGCGACTCCAGTGACGGAGGAGACGACGACCGTGTGGCGTCCTCGATGCGGAACCACACCGCCTTGTCCTCACGCCCGTAGCTCACCCCCCAACTGGAGGCGATCGCCGAGGCCAGGGCCAGCCCGAGGCCGCCCGGCCTCCGATCCCCGGAGGCCGGTTCGGCGTCGACCGTCAGCGGACCCGCCTGCGGCACCGCGCGCTCGGGCGCCGAGTCGGTCACCATCACCTCGATACAGCCGTCGATCCGGCGCACCGCCGCCTCCAGCGTTGAACGCGCATGGACGACGGCGTTGGTGACCAACTCGCTGACCAGGAGGATCACGTCATCGAACGGCTCCGGCACCCCCCAGGAGACCAGGGTGTCGTGGACGAATTCCCGGGCCGCGGCCGCCGTCTCCGGGGCGGGCGGGAAATCTCGTCGGGCGACCTTCGACGCGTCGTGTACTGGCAAGCCGTGCAAGTCCTTCGTCACTGGGCGTGGGGCGGCGGGGAGTACGCCTGCCCTTGTAACGATACGCCGGGGGCGCGGTCCGGGAGGCGCGGATACGGCGGAGTGCTGTTCTGGTGGGACCGACATGGCCAACCCGCCTGTGCCGGGCACCACGGCCAGTTAGTCTAAGTCACCGACACATCGGCTTCTTTCGGGTGGTATAACGCGGCGGTAGCGTGAGGTGTCGCCGGGCGACGGGCCACGAGCCCACCCGGCGGACTGACGCGCGGCCGGCTCCGTCTCGGCGGGCCCGGGCCACGAGCGTGTACGGGTGGGAAGCCGAGGTGGACACAGACCAGCAGGAGGGGTTCGATGCCCGACGCGGCCAAGGAACTGGCTGAGGAACAACTCGACGAGATTCTCAGTGCCCTGTACCGCATGCGGGACGGCGACTTCAGCGTGCGCCTCCGCCAACGCGGCAGCGGCGCGATCAAGGAGATCGCCTCGGTCTTCAACGAGGTGGTCGACCACAGCGAACAGCTCAGCAACGAACTCCAGCGCGTCGGCCAGGTCGTCCGCGACGAGGGCCGACTGCACGAGCGCGTCGCGGTCAACCCCTCCCGTGGGGCGTGGGGCGAGAGCGCCCGCGCCCTCAACGACCTCCTCGACGAGGTCGCCGAACCCGTCACCGACGTCGCCCGCGTCCTCGACTCCGTCGCCGAGGGCCAGCTCAGCCGCCGCGCCTCCACCGAGGGCCGCAGGGGCGAGCTCAAGGGCGACCTCCTGCGCCTGGCCACCACCGTGAACCGCATGGCCGACCAGATGAGCGGCTTCACCGAGGAGGTCACCCGGGTGGCCCGCGAGGTGGGCACCGAGGGCAAGCTCGGCGGCAGCGCGCAGGTCGAGGGCGTCTCCGGTGCCTGGCGCGAGGTGACCGAGTCGGTCAACCAGATGGCCTCCCGCCTCACCAACCAGGTGCGGGACATCTCCGCCGTGACGACGGCGGTCGCGCGCGGTGACCTGAGCAAGAAGATCACCATCGACGTCCAGGGCGAGATGCTCGACCTCAAGGACACCGTGAACACGATGGTGGACCAGCTGTCCACGTTCGCGGACGAGGTGACCCGGGTGGCCCGCGAGGTGGGCACCGAGGGCAAGCTCGGCGGCCGCGCCAACGTGCGCGGGGTCCAGGGCATCTGGAAGGACCTCACCGAGAACGTCAACTCCATGGCGGACAACCTCACCAACCAGGTGCGGGACATCTCCCAGGTGACCACCGCCGTCGCCCGGGGCGAACTGACGCGCAAGGTCGAGGTCGACGTCCAGGGTGAGATGCTCGCCCTGAAGAACACCGTGAACACCATGGTCGACCAGCTGGACTCGTTCGCCGACGAGGTCACGCGGGTGGCGCGTGAGGTGGGCACCGAGGGCAAGCTGGGCGGCCGGGCCAACGTCAAGGGCGTCTCGGGCATCTGGAAGGACCTGACCGACAACGTCAACTCGATGGCCAACAGCCTCACCTACCAGGTCCGCAACATCTCCCAGGTGACGACGGCCGTCGCCAAGGGTGACCTGAGCAAGAAGATCACCGTGGACGCCCAGGGTGAGATGCTCGACCTCAAGGACACCATCAACAAGATGGTCGACCAGCTGGACTCCTTCGCCAGCGAGGTCACGCGGGTGGCGCGCGAGGTCGGTACCGAGGGCAAACTGGCCGGTCAGGCCCATGTCCGGGACGTCTCCGGGGTCTGGAAGGACCTGACGGACAACGTCAACTCGATGGCCAACAACCTGACCTACCAGGTGCGGCAGATCTCCATGGTCACCCGCGCGGTCGCGGCGGGCGACCTGACCAAGAAGGTCACGGTCAACGCCAAGGGCGAGATCCTGGAGCTGAAGGACACCATCAACGTCATGGTGGACCAGCTCTCGGCCTTCGCCGACGAGGTGACCCGGGTGGCGCGTGAGGTGGGCACCGAGGGCAAGCTCGGCGGCCGCGCCGACGTCAAGGGCGTCTCGGGCATCTGGAAGGACCTCACCGAGAACGTCAACTCGATGTCGCACAACCTCACCACCCAGGTGCGCAACATCTCCGAGGTCACGACCGCGGTCGCCGCCGGTGACCTGACCAAGAAGATCGACGTCAACGCTCAGGGCGAGATCCTGGAGGTCAAGACGACCGTCAACACGATGGTCGACCAGCTCTCCGCGTTCGCCACGGAGGTCACCCGCGTCGCCCACGAGGTCGGCAGCCAGGGCCAGCTGGGCGGCCAGGCCAAGGTCGAGGGCGTCTCCGGCACGTGGAAGCAGCTCACCGACAGCGTGAACGGCCTGGCGGGCAACCTGACCACCCAGGTGCGGGCGATCGCCGAGGTCGCCAACGCCGTGGCCAAGGGCGACCTGACCCGCCGGATCCAGGTCGACACCCGCGGCGAGATGGAGGAGCTCAAGGACAACATCAACCTGATGGTGTCCAACCTGCGCGAGACCACCGCCACCCAGCAGGACGCCGACTGGCTCAAGTCCAACCTCAACCGCATCTCCGGCCACATCCAGGGCCACCGGGACCTGCACGAGCTGGCCCGCCTCATCATGACCGAGGTGACGCCGCTCCTGAACGCCCAGCACGGCGCCTGCTACCTGCCCGAGGACCAGGGTGACCAGGACGTCTTCCGCCTCTACGCGGGCTTCGGGTTCGCCCCGGAGGAGAGCCGCCGCCGTATCCGCAAGGGCGTCGGACTGGCGGGCGAGGCCCTGGAGCAGCAGATCGAACAGCAGGTCGGCAATCTCCCGTCGGGCTACGTCACCGTCCAGTCCGGCCTCGGCCAGGCCGAACCCCGGCACCTGTACGTCCTGCCGATCATCTCCGAGGAGCGCTCGCTCGGCGTCATCGAGTTCGCCTCCTACGAGGAGTTCCGGGAGATCCACAAGAACTTCCTGCGCCAGCTGGTCGCCCTGCTCGGGACCACGATCAACACCATCCTGGCCAACAACCGCACCGAGTACCTCCTCGAACAGTCCCAGCAGCTGACCAGCCAACTGCGCGAGCGTTCCAACGAGCTCCAGCGCCAGCAGGAGGAGCTGCGCGGCAAGAACGCCGAACTGCGCCAGAAGGCCACCCAACTCGCCAACCAGAACCGGGCGATCGAACTCCAGAACCAGCAGATCCAACGCTCCAGGAACGCCCTGGAGGAGCGCGCCCACCAACTCCAGGTCTCCTCCAAGTACAAGTCGGAGTTCCTGGCGAACATGTCGCACGAGCTGCGCACGCCGCTCAACAGCCTGCTGATCCTGGCCCGACTCCTGGCCGACAACGCCGAGGAGAACCTCTCGCCCAAGCAGGTCGAGTTCGCCCAGACCATCCACAAGGCGGGCAGCGACCTCCTGCTGCTCATCGACGAGATCCTCGACCTGTCCAAGGTGGAGGCGGGCCGCGCCGAGGTCCAGCCCAGCGAGGTGTCCATCGCCCAACTCGTCGACTACGTGGAGGCCACCTTCCGCCCGGTCACCGGGGAGCAGGGGCTGGCGTTCGCGGTGGACGTCTCCCCCGACATCCCCGGCACCCTGTGGACGGACGAGCAGCGTCTCCAACAGATCCTGCGCAATCTGCTGTCCAACGCGGTGAAGTTCACGCCGCAGGGCGAGGTGCGCCTGCTCATCGAGCCCGCGTGGGCGCTGGAGGACGCCGACCTCGACATGTTCGTGGAGGACGAGGAGGTCATCGCGTTCACCGTGGCCGACACCGGCATCGGGATCGCGGAGGACAAGCTCCAGGTGATCTTCGAGGCCTTCCACCAGGGCGACGGAGGAACCTCGCGGCGGTTCGGCGGCACCGGCCTGGGCTTGTCCATCAGCCGGAACTTCGCGCGGCTCCTGGGCGGTGAGATCCGCGTCCAGAGCGTGGCCAACCAGGGATCGACCTTCACCCTCCTGCTCCCGGTGCGCCTGCCCGAGGACGCCGGCGAGCGCGGTGAGGAGACCACCGGGGTGGACACGGTCCCGGCGCTGGGGTCCTCCAGCGGTCAGGACCCGCTCACCGACGGAGCCACCGATGTCGAGTACGTCATGCCCGACGAGGACTTCGACGCGGCCCTGGCCGCCCTGACCGACATCGGCAACGAGCCGCTGCCCAGCGTCCCGGTGCTCAAGACACCCGAACCCGCGGCCGAGAGCGAGCGGGAGTCCGAGTCCGGCGGAGAGCGCGCCGAGGCCCGGACCGACCCCGAACGGCGCGCCATCCTCAGCGGGCAGCGGGTCCTCATCGTCGACGACGACGTCCGCAACGTCTTCGCCCTCACCAGTGCGCTCGAGGCCCAGGGGCTGGAGGTCCTGTACGCCGACAACGGCCGTTCGGGCATCGCCATGCTGGAGGCCAACGAGGACATCTCGCTCGTCCTCATGGACGTGATGATGCCCGAGCTGGACGGCAACGCGACCACGCGGGCGATCCGGGAGATGCCCCAGTTCGAGGAGCTGCCGATCATCTCCCTCACCGCCAAGGCGATGCAGGGCGACCGGGAGCGCAGCCTGGCGGCCGGTGCCACCGACTACGTCACCAAGCCCGTCGACCTGGACCACCTGCTGGACGTCATGCGGCGCTGGCTCACCGCCGACCGCTCGGAGACCATCGCCGGAGCCGCCGCCGACACCGACGGATCCGGGGGCGGCGACGCGGCGGGGTCCCCCAGGGGGCACAATGGCGCCACGGAAGACGACACCCGCACCGGCAACGGAGACCACCCGAACGGGGACGCCGACGGCGTCGGCGCCGCCCCGACAGAGGACCTGGAGTAACGAGCAGTGACCCAGAAGGCCAACATCCTTCTCGTGGACGACCGAGAAGAGAACCTGATCGCGCTGGAGGCGGCCCTCACCTCCCTCGACCAGAACCTGGTCCGGGCGAGCTCCGGTGAGGAGGCGCTCAAGCACCTTCTGGGTACCGACTTCGCGGTCATCCTGCTCGACGTCGTGATGCCGGGCATGGACGGCTTCGAGACGGCCGCGCACATCAAGCAGCGCGAGAAGACCAAGGACGTGCCGATCATCTTCCTGACCGCCCAGGAGGTCGACCGGCACGAGGTCTTCCGCGGCTACGCCTCCCGCGCGGTGGACTACCTGCTCAAGCCGTTCGACCCGTGGGTCCTGCGCTCCAAGGTCGAGGTGTTCGTCGAACTCCACCAGCTCAAGGCGCAGATGCGTGAACAGGCGCGCAGTCTGCAACGCGACCTCGGCCAGGAGACCGGCGAGCCCGGCCGTGTCCTGGCCGAGCGGCTCGCCCAGCGCTCCCGCCAGGTCCAGGGCGACCTGGCCGCGCTGCGCGAACACATCATGGCCAACTACCAGGACAGCGACCAGCCGCTGGTGGACGGGGTACGACGGATGGACCGCTCGGTGAGCCAGCTGTCCACGCTGGTGGACACGTTGTACGGGCCCGCCTAGGTCGTGTTTTTCGGGCCTGCCGCTTCGCTTCGGCCCGCCCGCCGCTCGTTCCTCGCCGGCGTCTCGGCTCCTCCTGCAGAACCCGGTACGCCCCTCTGTGTTGATGCGGCCTCGCGGGCTCGGCCGGGGCTCGGGGCGTGGGGAACGGGGGTCCTTCATCCTCGGCGGCGCCTGTCGCTCGTTCCTCGCTGGCGGCTTGCCTCGTCTTGCAGGACCCCGTACGCCCCTCGCTCAGGCTGAGGGGCGCGGGGGGAGCGCCAGACCGATGTGCTCGCCGATCTCCTCGATGAGACCCAGGTCCGCGAGGCGGAAGCTGCCCCGGTTGCTGCGCCGGATCAGGGTCAGCGCGCCGCGCACCCCCCGGCTTCCGCGCAGCGGCACCGACATCAGGGACCCCGCGCCCAGCGCCGCCAGGAGCGGCGCCCCCGACTCCGCGTACCCGAGGACGTCCTCCTCCTCGATCAGCGGGAACAGCTGTGACTGGCCGCTGCCGAGCACCTCGCCGGGGACGGCGGAGTCGCACGGCGCCGCCGCCACCTCCGCCCGCAGCTCCTCCGGCGCGTCGGGCGGCCCGGCCACCGCGGCGCGCCTGGCCGCACGAGGGCCGGTGGGCAGGTCGCACACGTCCAGGAGCACCCAGTCGGCGTAGGAGTCCGCCAACAGTTCGGCGGCGTCCGCCAGGGCGAGCGGCTCACCCTTGCCGCCCGGCCCCGCGCTGCGCAGCAGCAGCCGCGTCATCCGGGTCAGCACGTCCAACCGCCGTGCCGCCAGGACCACGACCTGGTCCTCCACCTCCGGCTCCAGCGGCGCGGGGCCCTCCTCCTCGGAGCCGCTCATCGGCGGGGACATCGCGACCAGGACGAGAGGATGCGCCTCCGTGGGCAGCTCCAGCCGGGTCATGGTCAGATGCACGTCCTCCGCCCAACCGCGCTGCGCCAGCCGCGACTCCAGCGAGGCGGTGCCGCCCCCGCGCAGAACCGACGCCAACCACGACTGCATCGTCGCGCGTTTACGCAGGTCGACGAAGTGTGCGAAGGGTTTGCCGGTGAGGTAGCCGGGAGCGCTCCCCAGCTGTGCGGCCCCGGCGTTGTTGATCCGCCGGATGTAGCCGTCGTGGTCCAGCAACACCACGGGCACGCTCAGCTCCGCGAACATCGCGCGCAGCAGGACCCGGTCGCCGTCGTCGCCCGACCGGCGTGGGCCGGGCTGTTCCGGGCGCGCCCGGCTGAGCTGCTCCTCCGCCTCACCGAGGAGGCGTTCGGCGTACTCCAGTTCCGCCAGCGCCGCCTCGGCCGTGCTCTGAGCGTCGTCGGGGTACATTGCGTGGGTGCTGCCAAGGGCGGCCACGCGCTCTCCCAGAGCGGTGATCTCCCTGCGCAGCCCGGCGAGGTTGTCCGACACGCTCAGGTCTCCGGTCGTCGTCGATCGCGTCTTCGGCGGTACCCGTCAGGTTGTCCCGACACCGTTGTCTCACACCGACGCTAACCGATGTGAGGGGCGGTGCCCGCCACGGTTACCGTTAAGGGCACGGGGCACGGTGGCGGAAGTGAGGTGGGACGGTGTGGATCGAACGCCTGGCTCGTGACATCGGGGCGCTGGGCCAGGCCGAGAACACCACCCTCGAACGCGCCCTGGACCAGATGAGCAGGGCCGCCGCGCTGGGGGTGCCCGGTTGCTCCGCCGCCCTGGTGGTCGTCTGGCGGGAGGTCGCGGGGCCCGACGGCTCAGCCCGGCACGTCGTCACCGACTACGGTGCCTCACACGCCGACCTGTCCGAGGCCTTCGAGTACCAGTACACCAGCGACCAGGGACCCACGGTCGAGGCGGTGCGTGAGATGCGCCAGGTGCGGGTCGGCGACGTCCTGCGCGAACACCGCTGGCCCGGCTACACCAGCATGGCCGTGCAGTGCGGCGACCGCTCATCCGTCACACAGCCCAGCCTCATCCCGGGAGACGAGGGCGACGACGACCGCGTCGTGACCTTCGGCGTGCACTCCGGCCGGGCCGACGCCTTCGACGAGGACGTGGTCGTCCCCCTCACCGCCCTGCTCGCCGAACACGCGGCGGTCGCCCTGCTCAGTGTGGGCCGCCAGGCCGACGTGGCCCGCGAGACCGCGCACATGCGCCGGGCGATGTCCGCGCGGACCGTGATCGACCAGGCCAAGGGCATCATCATGCACGCGCGCGCCTGCGACGCGGACGCCGCCTTCGCGGCGCTGCGCGAGGTCGCCCAGCGCAACCGGATGAAGGTCGTGGACGTGGCCCGCGACCTCGTCCGCGAGAACACGGGCAGCCCGGCACGGGTCCGTCGCCCGCGACCGGACAGCGGGTGAACACGGCACCAACCTCACACCGATGAGTCCGGAGCGTGACCGAAGCCGGGGATGATGGGCTTCCGGGGCCGTCCCGGAACGACAAGGAGAGCCGAGAGTGACGTCAGACATCTCGACCCGTCGCGAGGATGGCGTCGTCGTGGTCACCCCGGTGGGGGAGATGGACGCGGTGACCTCTCCGGCCCTGGCGGAGGTTCTCGAGGGGCTCCTGTCCGAGGAACGGACCGGTGGGATGGTGGTCGACCTCGCCAAGGTCGCCTTCTGCGACTCCCGCTGCATCGGCGTGCTCGTCGCCGCCTACCGGCACGCTCGTGACAGGGGTGTGGGTCTCGTGGTCGCCGAACCCCAGCAGCAGGTCCACCGCCTGTTCGTGATCGCCGGGATCGACCAGGTCATCCCCATCATGACGAGCACCGGCGCCGCCGTGGACTCCCTCCGGCCATAGGCCGCGTCCTCTTCGGCCCTTCGCCTCGCCCATCACCCTCAAACGACGCCTACGGCGCGGCCCCCGACCCGGTCGAGGAAGTGCAGCCGGACCAGCGACCCCGCGGCGCTGCCGCAGATCTCCAGGAAGTCGCAGGTCTGCCGGGTGATCCACAGCCCGTACCCGCGCGGGCGCGTTCCGTCGGCCGGCCGGTAGCCGGTCAGCGGGTCGACGAGGCCGCCGTCCTCGTCGAAGACGTCGCACACCCATCGCCCCGGCGCGCGCCACACGGTCACCGTGCCCTTGCCCGCGCCGTGCTCCAGCACGTTGGCGGCCAACTCGTTCACCGCCACGACCAGATCGTCCACCCTCACATCCGGCCAGCCCGCCGCGCGCCCGAGTCCGGTGAGTTCCCGGCGCAGCCGCGGCAGGGACTGCCCGATCTCCAACTGGTGGACGGGCCCCGCGGTCGGCAGCGGTTCCGGCGCCGTCGGCCGGACCCCGAACGCCGCCGTCCCCAGGTACCCGCCGTTGGGGCGGGGGCCGTCGGGACCCACCAGCACCGGGTGGGTGGCGCGCACCGCCGACCGCACGTGCGGGGCGAGGCCGCGCGCGTCGTGCGCACACAGCAACCGCAGCGGTGTCGGGGCCAGCGCGGTGGACAGCACGGACTCCAGCCGGAGCCACTCCCGCAGCTCCATCGCCGACCCGTCGGACAGAGGGGGCTCGGCGATCACGGCCACGGGGGAGGAGCCGTGCACGAGCGCCAGCCGGTGCAGGAAGGCCAGCGTCCGCCCCGGCGCGGCGTAGAGCTCGGCGCGGTCGGTGACGTGTACCCGGGCTCGCTCCGGGGCGCTGAGGCCCTCGGTCAGGGCTGCCACGCGGCAGGCGCTGACGGCGAGCACGGCGTGGGCGTCCTCGCGTACGGCGGAGCGCAACCGCTGCTGGGCCACCTCGTGGAACCTCTGCTCGCGGTGGAAGAGCAGGCCCTGGTGTTCGAAGATCATCGGTGAGGGTTCGCGTTCGGGGGAGCGGCGCCCGGGTACGTACGCCGTCGTCTGAGGTGTACCCACTCCGCGCCCGGTCCCCCGGAGCGGGTTCCGGGAGACCGAGGAGGCGTGTGCGGAGGGAGCGGGGACACGGCTCAGTGGGCGGCCGTCGACAGCAGAACGCCGTCGACCTCGTCCTCGTCGGGCTCCTCGTTCTCCGGGGTCTGGGGCAGGGAGCGCTGGTAGGCGATCTCGGTCTCCACCGCGATGCGCTGCCACGTGAACCGGGAACGGGCGCGGTCGGCGGCGGCGATGCCGTACGCCGAGCTCATCGTCGGTGTGTTGAGGACGGCGCGCACGGCGCGGGCCACCTCGTCGGGGCGGCCGAAGCGCATGAGGACACCGCTGGTGCGGTGCAGTACCGCGCCGGGGACCGCACCCGTGGCCGTGGCGACCACCGGAAGGCCGCACGCCATGGCCTCCACGACGGCCCCGCCGTAGGGGTCGTAGGCGGCCGCGGACACGTACACGTCCGCCGAGCGCAGCAGCCGGGGCAGCTCCTTGCGCTCCACGGGGCCGGTCAGGTGGACGCGGTCGTCCACGCCCGCCTCCTTGGCCAGCAGTTCCAGGGCACGGGCGTTCTCATCCAGGGCCACGTCGCGGTCCTCGGTGGTGGACACGATCAGGAGCTCGGCCTCGGGCAGCCGGGTCATGGCCTCGACGAGCCGGTCGGCGCCGCCGGGGCCGGACAGGGACGTGACCGAGACCAGGCGGGGCCGCTCCTCGCGGCGGGTCTGCCAGGGCTCGGAGGACGCGCTGCCCTCCACACTGAAGTGGTCGGTGTCCACGCCGAAGGGGACGACGCTGACGTGGTGGCGGGGCACGCCGAGCCGGGCCAGTTCACCCTGCTGGTCGGTCGAGTTGACCAGGACGTGGTCGGCGCGCGATGCCAGGATCGTCTCCATGCGTGCGCGTTCGGGCTGGTGGGCGAGGCCGGAGCGCTGCTCGCTGGCGTTGAGCGAGTGGAAGGTCTGGACGATCGGGGTGCCGCTCTGATCCCGGTCGCAGTGCGCCTGGGCGTGCAGGGCGGCCAAACCGCTGGTCCATCCGACGGAGTGGAGGACGTCTGGGGTGTCCTCGTCGAGGGCGGCGGCGAGCGCGGTCCCGAAGGCGCCGGTGTGCTCCGTCTCCTCGTCATCGCCGAGGGGACGGGCCGGACCCGCGTCGAGGTAGACGACGGAGACTCCGCGTGACATGCGGGTGCGGCCGTCGGGCTGGTCGGGGTCGCTCCGGCGCGAGTACACCGTGACCTTGTGGCCGCGTTTGGCGAGCTGCCGGGACACGGCGCAGGCGTGCAGACTCGCCGGGCAGGCCGGTTCCCCCCGGTGGGCGGGGAGGGGGTTGGCGTGTTCGGCGACCATGGCGATCTTCACTGAGTTGGACTCCTTGGACACGAGGGACGGGTCCGTCATCGGCGGGTGCTGCGGCCGGAGGCCGTCCGTTGAGGGCGGTCCCGAGGCGACTCCGGAGCGGGGTCGGAGCCCCCCGGGAGGGAAACGTGGTCGACGGGCCGTTCTCCCGGCCCGTCCGGTGATCGGCGCGCGTGGCACGGGGCCCAGGGCGCGTCAGGGGGCGACGGGGCGCGTTCGCGGCACGGGCGGAGGTCTGCGGGCAGCGCTGAGGACCGTGCGCATCGAGGGCACGCGGAAGCCAGGTGGTGAAGAGGAAAGGAGGGGGGAGGGCAGACGCACAGAAACCACACCAAACGACCGATAGGGAGAGCGAGCCACCGTGCGAACCCGGATCGGGTCAACGCGCGGGCGAGGTCGTGTGTGTCTGCGTCTTAGACACCCAACGGCACCCATTCTGCCAGACGGTCAGGTGAGTCACAACGTGACAGGGGATCGCTGACCGTGCCAAAGGGGGGCTTCGGGGCTGCCCGTAACCCCGGAGGAGTCCCTTTGTACTGCGGCTTCTCGATCTCGTCCGATCCCCACTGTCGCCGTCAGGGCACCGCCGCTACTGTCGGACAGGAACAACAGGACTGGACCTCGTTCACCACCGGCTCACCGATCACAGCACTTTCGGCGATGGCAACCCGCGTGGGAACTGCGTATCCGGGTGTTTTCCGCCATGATGTACGCGGATTTTGACCGACTCCACCGGTACCTCGGTACGGTTACAGAATCCACACGTTGAACGGGACTCGAGCAACGTCCGGCGGTGCGCGCCGGGCAACCGGCCACGGCCGATGAAACGGGAGGAAGGGCGTATGGGTGTCGCTGGTGGGGAAGTCATTGTCACGGCCCTCACGCACCGGGGCGCTGTCCGTCCCGCCAACGAGGATTCCGTCGTCATGGGTGCGCTCACCGTCGCCAGCGCCAACATGACCTCGCCGGTCCGTTGCGTTCTGCCGGTGAGCGAGCCCGTCATCCTCGCCGTCGCCGACGGGATCGGCGGTCAGGCCGCGGGTGAGATCGCCTCCGAACACGCCGTGCACCGCATGGCCGAGGTGGGCCCCCGGCTCAAGGGCCCGGACGAGATCGCCCAGTTGCTGACCAACATCGACGAGGAGATCAAGGACCACGCGACCCAGCACACCGAATTCTCCGGTATGGGGACCACGGTCGCCGGTGTCCTGCTCAACAACGACGGCAACTTCTGGTTCAACGTCGGTGACTCGCGGACCTACCGCCTGGAGGGGCGCTACCTGCGCCAACTCTCCGAGGACGACTCCCCCGCCCTCCCGCCCTCCGAGGACGGCCGTCCGGTCACCACCAACTTCATCACCCAGTCCCTCGGCGGCAGCGCGGGCGGCGCGATGGTCCCGCACGTGGGCCGGGACGAGGGCGCCGACCCCAGCGCCTGGCTCATGTGCAGCGACGGCCTGTCCGACCTCGTCCTGCCGGAGGAGATGGAACGGATGATCGCCGAGGCCGGGAGCGACGAGGCCGCCGTGCACGCACTCTGGCAGGCGGCGATGGAAGCGGGCGGCAAGGACAACATCAGCATCCTGCTCGCGCGCCGCGTGTAGCCCGAGAACGACGGTGGGGCCCGGACATCATCGTGTCCGGGCCCCATCTGCTTTGTGGGCCGCCGCCTCGCCTCGGCCCGCTCCTAGTTCTGGTCGCCCCGCGAACGGGAACGCAGCAGCACCGCCAGGAGTACGACCGCGCCGATGCCGATGACCGCCGCGGCGACGGCGCCCACGATCACGATCATGGTCCCCGGCGACGCACCGGAGTCGGCCTCGGCCGCCGCCTCATCGGCCGCGACCGGGGTCTCCTCCGCGGGGGCGGCCGTCTCGTCGCCGGTTCCGGGGCCCTCCTCGGTCTCGCCGCCCTCCGACCCGGCCTCGGGAGCGGCCGCGGCCGCGGCCGCCTCCGTCAGGGTGAACGTGAGCGTGTCCTGGATGGGGTGGCCGTCGGAGGAGACGACCCGGAAGCCGATCGTGTACTCGCCCGCCTGGTCCAGGGGGAGCAGGCCCGTGGTCACGTCCAGGTCCTCGAACCCCAGGGCCTCGCCGTCCTGGTACTGCTCGCCGTCGGGTCCGGTGACGATGATGTCGCTCGCGCTGTCCGACGCCATCGGCGTGTTGTTGAAGGTCAGCACGATCTCCTCGGGTGCGGCGTCCAGGGTGGCGCCGTCCTCGGGTGAGGAGCCGGTGAGGACGTCGTGGGCGAGGGCGGGCGCGGGGGCCAGCACCAGCGCGGCGGCGGCCAGCGGAGCCGCGGCCGCGGCGATCACACGCGGGAGGCGGCGGGTCGTCGCGTGGCCGGGGGTGTTCGTGGTCTCGGTGGACGCCATGTCTTCTCCCAGTGCTCGGGGTCGGTACGCGCACCGGCGGAGAAGGCCGGGTCGCACGTGTTCGAAACTAGGGCATGGTCGGCGGACGGCCGTTCCGCCGCGCGACCCTCGGCCCGGCTCCTGCGGCGCTCTCCCTACGTAGTCGACCGCATCTTCGGTCGAGTTCCCTCTTCGTCCTTGCGGCAACCGCGCCGGGGACGGCTCTCGCGGGCCCGAGGGGCGCACGCACACGGAAAAGGGGCCGTCGGGTGCGGTCCCCCTCGCACCCGACGGCCCCGCCATCGCCTCAGGAGGCCGGGACCAACTCGCGCCGCATGTAGCGGCGCTGCTCCGGGGTCGTACCGCCCCAGACGCCGTGGGCCTCTCCGGCTCGCAGAGCCCACCGCAGGCACTCTTGGCGAACAGTACAGCTGCGGCAGACGGCGACGGCCTGCTCGGTGTCGGCGCGCCCGATCCCGGTGCTGCTCACCGGGAAGAAGATCTCCGGGTCGTGGGAACGGCAGTTCCCCTGCTCGACCCAGTCCTCGCTCTCGTGGTAAAGGCGGTTCACGTGCGCCTCCGATCCGTGGCTGCGATCCGTGGTCTGGGGCCGCGCCGTGGGTCGCACGGCGGGCGGGTCCTCGTCCTCACCACGGCTGTCGGGTGCTTGACCCCTCTGGTCTGCGGCGAAGCGATGCGACTAAGTGTAGTACGACCTGATGTAGTACTACACGGAGTCTGGTGGAAAGTCGGCGAGACATCAAGGGTTTCGGCGAGGTCGTGTCGGCGCCGTGGAGGGCCGCGCGCGAGTCTTGGGGCGCGGGGGCCGAAGGGGCGTCGGGCGCCGGGCCGGAGGGGAAGTCCCTGCCCAGAGCCGGTTTTCGAAGGGGGCTGGAGTGGGGGTCCGCGCCGGGGCTCGCGCTCCAGAGGCGTTATGTCGCGAGGTTTCCACCGAATTGATGTGACTTAACGCACTGTTAATATTGCTCGATCAGGCTCTATGTTTGACCCTGAGTGCTGCCCGCCACACGGGGCGAGCCGCGCGGCCACGTACCGGGTCCCGGCCCCGGTCCAAGCGTCGAAGTCCCTGATGGGCAGGGGGCTCGCGGGTGGAGGGGCGCTCAGTGCCTCTCCCGCGAAACCCCTGGTCAGGGCGGTTGTATGCTGCTAAATAAACGAGCCATACCCGATGCTGATCTGATGAAACATCTACGCGGAGTCTCTCTGAAACGTCATTGACATTCGTTCGCTAAGTTCGATCGACGTGCCACATCTACGAACGAACCTCCAAGCACACGACCGGACTGACGGCGGGGCCACCGGCTCCGGCACCACAGGGTCCGTGAGCCGTGGGGACGTGCACCTGACGCACCCCACCGCGGAGGACGGGCCGCGCATGTGGCGGCTGGCAGGGAAGGCGGGGATGGACGTGAACTCTCCGTACGCCTACACGCTCTGGTGCCGTGACTTCGCGAAGACCAGTGTCATCGCCTACGACGACGCGGGCCGTCTCGCCAGTTACGTCACCGGATACGTGCGCCCTGACAGCCCGGACACGTACTTCCTCTGGCAGGTCGCCGTGGACTCCTCGTTCCGAGGACAGCGGCTGGCCCGCCGGATGCTCGACTTCGTCGGCGACGGGTTCGCCGACATGGGACTGCGTTATCTCGAAGCGACCGTCACGCCCGACAACACCGCCTCACGCGCGCTGTTCGCCTCGTTCGCCCGCGACCGTGACGCGGAGATCGAGTGGAGCCCTCTCTTCACCGGGGAGCACTTCCCGCACGAGGACGGGACTTCCCACGAACCCGAGGAGCTCGTGCGTATCGGCCCCTTCGGGCAGGGGACGAGCCAAGAGCGTGCCTGACCGTCCGCACCGGATCGACCGATCCTGACCCGCCCCGTCGTCACAGCCCTGAGCCCACGAACCTGGGGAAAGGAACCAAGGAACCCACGATGGAGACCTTCCAGCGCCTCGAATCCGAAGTCCGCGGATACTGCCGGAACTGGCCGGTCGTCTTCGACAAGGCCCTCGGAAGCCACGTCTACGACGAGAGCGGCAGGCCCTACCTGGACTTCTTCGCCGGGGCCGGGTCCCTCAACTACGGGCACAACAACCCGGAGTTGAAGAGCTCGCTCATCGAGTACCTGACCGATGACCGGATCGTGCACAGCCTCGACGCCTACAGCACCGCGAAACGGGACTTCCTGAAAACGTTCGAGGAGATCATCCTCAAACCCCGGGGCCTGGACTACAAGGTCCAGTTCCCCGGCCCCGCGGGCAACAACGCGGTCGAGGCCGCGCTGAAGCTGGCCCGCAAGTACACCGGTCGCCAGACCATCATCAACTTCACCAACGGCTTCCACGGCATGACCCTGGGCGCCCTGGCGGTGACCGGCAACTCCATGAAGCGCGGCGGCGCCGGCGTCCCGCTGGACCACGTCGCCACCATGCCGTTCGACAACTACCTCGACGGCCAGACGCCGGACTTCCTGTGGCTGCGCAGCCTGCTCGAGGACAGCGGCAGCGGTCTCGACAAGCCCGCCGCGGTCATCGTCGAGACCGTCCAGGGCGAGGGCGGCATCAACGCGGCCAGCGCCCAGTGGCTGCGCGGGCTGTCCGACCTGTGCCGCGAGTACGAGATCCTCATGATCGTCGACGACATCCAGATGGGCTGCGGCCGCACCGGCGACTTCTTCAGCTTCGAGGAGGCCGGGATCACCCCGGACATCGTCACGCTGTCGAAGTCCATCAGCGGCTACGGCCTGCCGATGGCGCTCACGCTGTTCAAGCGCGAGCTGGACGTGTGGAGCCCGGGCGAGCACAACGGCACGTTCCGCGGCTTCAACCCGGCCATGGTCACCGGCACCGAGGCGCTGCGCCGCTTCTGGAGCGACGACTCCTTCGCCCGCGCCACCAAGGCCAAGGGTGACATGGTCGCCGCCCGCCTGACGGAGATCGCGGCCGAGTTCCCCGAGGTCGGCGCGCACGTGCGCGGCCGCGGCCTGGCCCGCGGTCTGGGCTTCGAGGAGACCTCGATCGCCAAGCGGGTCGCCGCCGAGTCCTTCGAGCGCGGTCTGCTCCTGGAGACCTCCGGACCCGAGGACGAGGTCGCCAAGCTCCTTCCGGCGCTCACCACGACGGAGGAGGAGCTCAACGCCGGGCTCGACATCATGGCCGACGCGGCCCGCGCGGCCGTGAAGGTCGCCCAGCCGGTGTAGTACCCGCCCCTTGAGGGGCGAACGGTCACGGGGCCGATCGGCCTACCCGATTCGGGAAGCCGATCGGCCCCTGACCGTGTTCAATGGACCAAAAGCGACGGCGCGAGAGCGCGTTAAGGAGAGTTCAGTGATCATTCGCAGCGTGGACGACGTCAACGACACCGACCGTGACGTCAAGCACGGCAACTGGCGTAGCCGCCGGATGATCCTCGCGAAGGAGGGCGTCGGCTTCTCCTTCCACGAGACCGTCCTGTACGCGGGCACCGAGACCACGATGTGGTACGCCAACCACGTCGAGCTCGTGCACTGCATCGAGGGCGAGGCCGAGCTCACCAACGAGGAGACCGGGGAGAAGCACACCATCACCCCCGGCACCCTCTACCTGCTCGACGGTCACGAGAAGCACACGCTCCGCATCAAGGAAGACTTCCGTGTGTTGTGCGTGTTCAACCCGCCGGTGACCGGGCGCGAGGTGCACGATGAGAACGGCGTGTACCCGCTCATCATCGAGGAGCCGGAGTCGGAGAGCACCCCGGTCTCCTGACGACCGAGTGTGAACGAGTGGGCGGGGTCCGTGGTGATCGGACCCCGCCCACAGTCGTGTACGGCACCGGGTTCCCAGGGTGACCGGGTATCACACCCAGGGTCACAAGTCACAGGTGACCCAGCATGCACGCCTCTTCGGGCTGTTCATCACACGGCTGATTGCTCATAACCAGTGCATAACGGACTAAACCTGCCTCGTTACGGCTGGGCGGGCCAGGGGAGGGAGAGATCCGTACCTGCGCCGTCGGTCCGTGTCCCGGTCGGCGGCCGGACCCCGCGGAGTGACTCGGCCGCGGACACCAGCCCGCACAGGCGTCCCCATCCGAACGCGCGGTGCCGTCGTCCCCTCGGGCGCGGCGCCGCACTCAGTTACACGAGGAGCAGTCGTGAAGAAGCAGGTATCAGCGGTCACCCGAGGAGCCCTGGGTCGCCGGGACGCATTCCGCCTGGGTGGCGTCGGACTCGCCGTGGCCGGACTCGCCGCCTGCAGCCGTGTCGAGGACGGAGGCGGAGGCCCGGAAGGAGGCCCCTCGACCCTGGAGCAGCTGCGGGAGCAGGGCTTCGTCCGGATCGGTCTGGCCAACGAGATCCCCTTCGGCTTCATCAACGACGCCGGTGAGCCCGCCGGGCAGTCCCCGGCCGTGGCCGCCGCGGTCTTCGAGGAGCTGGGCGTGCCCGAGGTCCAGGCATCCCCGGTCGCGTGGGACGGCCTGATCCCCGGTTTGCAGGCCAACCGCTTCGACGTCATCGCCGCGGGCATGTTCATCACCCCGGAGCGCTGCGAGCAGGTGGCCTTCAGCGAGCCGACCGCGACCTCGCCGGAGGCCTTCCTCGTGAAGGAGGGCAACCCCGAGGACATCTCGCACTTCACCTCGTTCGTGGACAACCCCGACCTGAAGCTGGCGGTCCTCAACGGGTCCGTCGAGCAGACCTACGCGGAGGAGTTCGGGATCCCCGAGGACCAGCTGGTGCTCATCCCGGACCAGACCACCGGCTACGAGCGGCTGGAGTCCGGCCGGGTCGACGCGGTCTCCATGCTGAGCGTGTCCCACGAGTACCTGCTGATCGACCGCGGCGGCCCCTTCGAGGTTACCGAGGCCTTCTTCCCCGAGATCGACGGCAAGGAGCAGCGCGGCTGGGGCGGTCTGGCCATGCGTCAGGAGGACACCGAACTCCTGGAGGAGGTCAACCGCGTGATCGGCGAGTTCAAGGAGAGCAACCGCCTCCTGGAGCTGGGCGAGGAGTGGGGCTTCACCGAGGCCGACCTGCCCGACGACACCACGACCGCTCAACTCTGCGAGGGCTGATCCTGCCGTGCAGTTCCTGATCGAGCGGCTTCCGCTCTATCTCGACGGCGCGTGGGTCACGATCCAGCTCACCCTCGGCGGCAGTGCCCTGGCCTTCGTCCTGGCCATGGCCTTCGGCATCCTGGGCACCATCAACCACTGGCTGCCCAGGGCCGTGGCCACGGTCTACGTCGAGGTGTTCCGGGGCATCGCCGCCCTCGTGCTGATGTTCTGGATGGCCTTCGCCCTGCCACAGCTCACCGGTTTCCAGCTGGAGAACCGGTTCGCCGCGATCCTCGCCGTGGGACTCAACGTCGGTGCCTACGGCGCCGAGGTGGTCCGCGCGGCGATCAACGCCGTGCCCAAGACACAGGTGGAGGCCACGGTCGCGCTGAACCTGTCCTGGTTCCAGCGCATGCGGCTGGTCGTCCTGCCGCAGGCCTGGGCACAGATGCTGCCCACGTTCGGCAACCTGGTCATCGAGCTGATGAAGGCGACCGCCGTCGCCTACCTCATCGGCGTCATCGACCTGACCGCCGTCGCGCAGCAGATGCGCCAGGCCACCGGTGAGACGATCGTGGCCTTCTCCGGCGCCCTCGTGTTCTACTTCCTGATCGCGCAGGCGCTGATCACCGGCATGCGTCTCCTCGAACGCCGGGCCAACCGCAAGCTGGGCCGGACGACCCCGGGCGGCACCGGCCTGAGCGCCCTGCTGAAGCACCCGGTCGTCTCCGGTTCCGGAGGTGCACGCCTGTGATCTGGGATTTCGAGTTCACCATCGACGCCATGCCCGACCTGCTGTCCGGGCTGTGGGTCACCGTCCAGATCACGGTCCTGGGCTACCTCATCGCGCTCTCCCTCGGCCTGCTGATCGCCATCGTCCGGCGGGCCCGGGGGGTCGGTGCGGTCGTGCACGGGGTCATGGAGTTCATCCGGACGACCCCGCTCGTGGTCCAACTGGTCTTCGTCTTCTTCCTGGCCCCCTCCACCGTCTCCGGGATGACCGTCGGCATCGTGGTGCTGGGCGTGCACTACTCCGCCTACACCGCCGAGGTGTACCGCTCGGGTATCGAGGGGGTGGCCAAGGGCCAGTGGGAGGCGGCCCGCGCGCTGAGCCTGCCCGCGAGCCGGACCTGGGGAGCGATCGTGCTGCCGCAGGCCATCCGCAAGGTCATCCCCGCTTTGGGCAACTACCTGATCGCGATGTTCAAGGACACGCCGCTGCTCTTCGCGATCGGTGTGGCCGAGCTGCTCACGGAGGCCCAGAGGATCGGCAGCGTGACCTACCGGGTCGTGGAGGCCTACACCCTGGTCGGATTCCTCTTCCTCGCCGTGAGCATCCCCTCCGCGATCCTGATTCGACGACTGGAGCGACGCTATGCCGCCGTCTGAGACCCCGTCCGCAGAAACACCCCAAGGGGGCGCTGGACAGCCGCAGATCGTCTTCGACCAGGTGGTCAAGCGGTTCGGGGACCTGACCGTCCTCGACCACCTCGACTTCTCGGTCGAGCCCGGCGAGCGGGTCACCCTCATCGGCCCCAGCGGTTCGGGCAAGACGACCATCCTGCGCCTCCTCATGACCCTGGAGAAGGTCACCGAGGGCCGGATCGACGTGGCGGGGGAGCCGTTCAGCCACATGCGGCGTGGCGACCACCTGGTCCCCGCCAGCGAGAGCTACCTGCGGCGCAGGCGCAGGAGCATCGGCATGGTGTTCCAGCAGTTCAACCTGTTCCCCAACATGACGGTGCGCAAGAACGTCATCGAGGCGCCCGTGCACGTCCTCGGCCTGTCCAAGGGCGAGGCGAACGAGCGGGCGGAGGAGCTGCTGGACCTGGTCGGCCTCGGCGACAAGATCGACGCCCACCCGACGCAGCTGTCCGGCGGCCAGCAGCAGCGCGTGGCCATCGCCCGCGCGCTGGCGATGCGCCCCGACATTCTCCTGCTGGACGAGGTCACCTCCGCCCTCGACCCGGAACTGGTGGCGGGGGTCCTGGACGTGCTCCGCCAGGTGGCCGAGACCACGGACATCACGATGCTGTGCGTGACCCACGAGATGGCGTTCGCGCGCGACGTGTCGCACCGCGTCCTGATGTTCGACAAGGGTCGGATCGCCGAGGAGGGGCCGCCGGAGCAGATCTTCGAGGACCCGCGTGAGGACCGGACCAAGTCCTTCCTGCGCTCGGTGCTCGACAACGGGTTCTGAGGTCCCCGCCGGTTCTCGTCGAACCTGGCAGGAGGTCCACCGGCCCGGGGCGCGACGCGCCCCGGGCCGACGTGTGTGCACCCGACCACACTGACGACATACCGTAGTCATTAGATCACTTTTAGTTTCCCCTTGGGCAGAATGGGTGCTCTGATGCTGGGGGGACTCTTGTGACCAAGGTGCGAAGTTGGGGGCTCATCTCGTGGGGCGTGTTCTTCGCTCTGCTCGTCGTGGCGATGCTCGCCCGCCCCGAACTGCTCGCCGACGTCATGAGCGAGTCCCGTCCCGTCTACGTGGCGGTCTGGGGCCCCATGCTGATCGCGGGCGTCCTCACCTGGGCGCTCGTCCGCTGGTTCGGGGATCGCGACCAACTCGACCGGCGGGTCGCCGCCGCCCTCGACGGACATCCGATCCACCGTGAGTTCGGCTGGCTCATGGTGTTCCTCTGCGGGTTCGTCCTGGCCATGTTCGTGCTCTCGTGGGTCTCCTCCCTGTACGGGGAGGAGCTCGGCATGGACCTGCGGATGTCCGTCTCCCTCGTGTCCCGGCTGCTGTTCCTGTTCACCCTGCCCATGCTCGTCATGGACCGCTCCGGCGTCACCATCGACGGCAAGGGCACCGCGATGCCCGCGCTCTCGATGGCCGTCCGCGAGCCCTGGCGGTGGCTCGGCCTGGTCTCCGTGGCCCTCGCCGTGGGGCTCATCTCCTACCGCCTCGTCCCCGCCTTCGGCCTGCCCCCGCTGTCCCTGGCCGTCGTCGGCTTCTTCCTGGCCTTCGCCCTGGTCTCCCTGTGCGAGGAGATCTTCTTCCGGGCGATGGTGCAGACCCGGCTGGAGTTCATCCTGGGCCGTTGGGCCGGGATCGCGGCCACCTCGACCGTCTTCGCCCTGGCCTACGCGATCACGCAGCCCCACGACGCGGTGGCGCAGATCCGCGGCCAGGACGTGGTGACCGACCTCGGCCTGTCCCTGCTCACCTACGGTGTGAGCGGCGTCCTCTACGGCTACCTGTGGACGTGCTTCCGCAACGTCTGGATCACCGTGATCCTGCGTATCGCGCTGTTCGTCATCATCCTGCCCCCGGGACTCGACGCCCTCCTACACTGACTCCCACGAAACCCGGGAACCCCGCGACGCACCGTGTTCACCGCGGGTGCGCCGCCGGACCCTCCGTGTGAAGACCACGCAAACTCTGCGTCCGGAGTTCGGATGAAGGTGTCCTGATGGGTACAGAAGCTCCATAGCAGTCGCACGGCGGTCATATTCCCCTCACGGGGAAGTCACCGTCCAGTCATGAACAGGGGGGAGTCTGCCACCTGTGAGCACGGAATCAGCGCCAACACCAGTGGATCCCACGATCGCCGACCTGCCGCCGGACAGGTTCATGGACCGGGAGGAGGGCTGGCTCCGGTTCAACCAACGCGTCCTCGAACTCGCCGAGGACGAGGACATCCCCCTGCTCGAACGCGCGCGGTTCCTCGCCATCTTCTCCAGCAACCTGGACGAGTTCTTCATGGTCCGGGTGGCCGGGCTCAAGCGTCGTATCGCCACCGGGGTCTCCGTGACCTCCTCCGGTCACCACCCCCGCGCCATCCTCGAACGCGTCTCGGAGTTCACCCGCGAACTCATGCTCCGCCAGGCCACCTGCTACGAGGACAGCGTCGCCCCCGCCCTGCACGAGGTCGGCATCCGCATCGTTCGCTGGAACGAGCTCGACGACGCCGAACACGAGTACCTGCACGGCTACTTCCGCCGCTCCATCTACCCCCTCGTCACCCCCTTCGCGGTCGACTCCGCCCACCCCTTCCCCTACGTCTCCGGGCGGTCGCTCAACCTCGCCGTCACCGTCCGCGACCCGCGCGACGAGCGCGGCATGTTCGCCCGCGTCAAGGTGCCCGGCTCCCTGCCCCGGTTCATCGAGCTCACCGCCGGCGCCGGTGGCCGCTTCGTCCCCGTCGAGGACGTCATCGCCGCCCACCTGCCACAGCTGTTCGAGGGCATGGAGGTCGTCGAACACCACGCCTTCCGCGTCACCCGCAACGCCGACCTGGAGGTCGACGAGGACGAGACCGACAACCTCGTCCAGTCCCTCGAACAGGAACTCCTGCGCCGCCGCTTCGGCCCGCTGGTGCGCCTGGAGGTGGAGCAGTCCATCAGCGACGAGGTGCTCGGCATCCTGACCCGGCACCTCGGCGCGGAGGAGGAGGAGATCTACCGGGTCCCCGGACCGCTGAACCTGGCCGGACTCTCCCAGATCGCCGACGTCGACCGGCCCGAGCTGTGCTTCCCGCCCATGGTCCCCGTCGAGCCACGCGCCCTGAACTCCGGTGACCTGTTCGCCGCGATCCGCGACCGCGAGATCCTCGTCCACCACCCCTACGAGTCCTTCGCCACCACCACCGAGAGGTTCCTGGCCCTGGCCGCCTCCGACCCCAAGGTCGTGGCGATCAAGCAGACCCTGTACCGCACCAGCGGCGACTCCCCGATCGTCGAGGCGCTCATCGAGGCGGCCCGCGCGGGCAAGGAGGTCGTGGTCCTGGTCGAGGTCAAGGCCCGTTTCGACGAGCAGAACAACATCCACTGGGCCCGCAAGCTCGAGGACGCGGGCTGCCACGTCGTCTACGGCGTCGTCGGGCTCAAGACCCACTGCAAGCTGTCCATGGTCATCCGCCAGGACGACGACGGCCTGCTGCGCCGGTACTGCCACGTCGGAACCGGCAACTACAACCCCGCGACCGCCCGCGTCTACGAGGACCTGGGCCTGTTCAGCGCCTCCGCGGAGGTCGGCGAGGACGTCAGCGACCTGTTCAACAGCCTCACGGGCTTCTCGCGCAAGAAGCACTACCGGCGCCTGCTCGTGGCTCCCGCCGCGCTGCGGGAGGGGCTTCTCGACCAGATCGCGGGAGAGATCGACAACTGCCACAGGGGCGAGCCCGCCCACATCCGGATCAAGGTCAACTCCCTGGTCGACCGCGAGATCGTCGACGCCCTCTACCGCGCCTCCCAGGCCGGTGTCAGCGTCGACCTGTGGGTGCGCGGGAGTTGTGTCCTGCGCGCGGGCGTCCCCGGGCTGTCCGAGAACATCCGGGTCCGCAGCATCCTCGGCCGCTTCCTCGAACACTCCCGCGTCTTCGTCTTCGCCAACGGCTGGCGCCCCCAGGTGTGGATCGGCAGCGCCGACCTCATGCCCCGCAACCTCGACCGGCGGGTGGAGGCCCTGGTGCGCGTCTCCGACCCGGAGCAGTGCCGCCGCCTCGTCGGCCTCATGGAACTGGCCATGTCGGACGGGACCTCGTCCTGGCGTCTGCGACCCGACGGGACGTGGGATCGGGCCACCCACGACGAGGACGGTCACCCACTCCTGGACCTCCAGGACATCCTGCGTGGGGACCGGCACCTCAGGGTGGTGGAAAACTGATGGACATGGATACCACGGACGAGACCAAGCGCGCCGAGGCCGTCCTCGGCGAACCCCGTGTCACCAGCGCGTTCCCGCCGCGCGACACGGCGGTCGGCGGCTACCTGGAGCCCATTCGCGCGGGCGGCACCGTCCTGTGGCGCACCGGTCCCGGGGGCGGGCCCGAGGTGGTGCTGATCAGGCGGCCCGACCGCGACGACTGGACCCTGCCCAAGGGCAAGCTGAAGAACGGCGAGCACCTCATCACGGGCGCGGTGCGCGAGGTGTGGGAGGAGACCGGGCTCACGCCGGTGCTCGGCCGCCGGCTCCCGCCGCAGCGCTACCTCAAGGACGGGTGGCCCAAGCAGGTCGAGTGGTGGGCGGCCACGCCCGCCGAATCCGACGGCGCGATCGACTACAAGCCCAACGAGGAGGTCGACGCCGTCGAGTGGGTGCCCCTGGAGGACGCCCTGGTCCGCCTCACCTACGACCACGACGTCCAGGTCCTCGACAACTTCCGCGCCGGGCCCGCCGAGACCTTCCCGGTCGTCCTGCTGCGCCACCTGTCGGCGGGGGAGAAGCGGGCGTGGCGCGACAACGACCTGTTGCGACCCCTCGACGAGACCGGCCGCGCCGACGCGTTGGCCCTGCCGCGCGTGCTGGGCGCCTACGGTCGGCCGCGCGTGGTGTCGTCGGGGGCGGCCCGGTGCACCGAGTCCTTGCTGCCCTACAGCGTCGAGGCCGACGTGCCGATGCGTACCGAGCGAGCCTTCACCGTGCGTGGGACGGGCAGGGGCGAGTCAGCGGAGTTCGACGTCGAGGCCGCGCGGGAGGCGTTCGAGGGAGTCCTGTCAGAGGGGCGTCCGACGGTGGTGTGCACGCACGGCGAGCTGATCCCCCATCTGATGCGGGAGGCGCTGACCCGGTTGGACGCGCCGGTCTCGCAGCAGTTGGGTCTGCGCAAGGGCTCGTTCTGGGTGGTGCACGTCGCCGCGGGCGGTGCGCTGGCCGGGGTTGAGCGGCACGGCATCCGGGGGTGATCCGGGGTCGGTCCGGGACGCGGGTCGGGCGGTGACATCATCGGACCATGGCCACTCACAGGATCTCGCGGAGCATCACCGTCAAGGCTCCCGCCAAGCGCGTCTTCGACATCATCGCCTCGCCGGCACGGCACTCGGAGTTCGACGGGTCGGACACCGTGCGCGGTGTCCGGTCCGGTCCGGAACGGCTGTCGCCCGGTTCCCGGTTCGGGATGACCATGCGGATGTTCGGACTGCCGTACCGGATGTCCAACCGGGTGGTGGAGTTCGAGGAGGGCCGGCTGATCGCCTGGCGGCACGTCGGTCCGCACCGCTGGCGGTACGAGCTGGAGGAGGTCTCCGAAGGCGTGACGAGGGTCACCGAGACCTTCGACTACACCAGCGGCCCCTCGGCGTTCTACATTCTGCTCGGAGCCCCCGCGAGGAACGCGCGGGGCATCGAGCGGACCCTGGTGCGACTCAGGGAGGCGGCCGAGCGGGGCTGAACCGACGCGGACGCCCCCGCCGCGGTTCCGGTGCGGCGGGGGCGCGAAATCGGGTGCGCTTCGGTCCTTCGCTGCGGACCGTGCCCGGCGTCTAGCGCCAGGGGTAGCTGTCGCGCCAGTCGTGGTGACCGTGGTCGTGGTAGCCGTCCCAGTCCTTGTCCTTGCCGTGGCCGCGCCAGTCGTGGTGACCGTGGTCGTGGTAGCCGTCCCAGTCCTTGTCGCGGTCCATCATGGTCGAGCCGCCGCGGTGGTGGTCCCAGTAGCCGTCAGCGGCGGCGGGAGCGGCGGCCAGGCCGACGGCGGCACCGGCCGCCAGGGTCACGATCGCGAGCGCAGCAGTACGTTTCACGTGCGAATCCTCACTTTGGGTATGCAGGTAACTACTACCAGTGGTGACTTTAGGGTGGCGCTCTCCGTTTGGCCAGCACTTCGACGCACTTGGCGCTGATTGGCCTCTGAACGAGGACCTCCCCCACGGCACGTACGCCACGGACGCAAATGTCCTAAAGTTCGGCGAGGGCCCGCGTCCCCCGGTTCGGCCGCCTCACGGAGGAGACTTCGCGTCGAAGGTGTTTCGCACGGGCCCGTGACGGAGTGTCGACGAGTCGGGAGCAGTGGTGGGAACAACCTTCGGTGACGTCTGGCGTGAGGTGCTGTCCGTCCAGCCCGCCCCCGACCAGTGGATCATCATCGCCGCGGCGGTCCTGGCGCTGGCCGCCGTCCTGCTCGGGCCGCCGTGGAGGGTGGCCCGCAACGTCGTCACCATCGCGCACGAGGGCGGCCACGCCCTGGTGGCGCTGCTCAGCGGACGCCAGCTCACGGGGATCCGCCTGCACTCCGACACCTCCGGCGTGACCGTCTCCCGGGGCAGGCCGACCGGCGTCGGCATGATCCTCACGGTCTTCGCGGGCTACGTGTCGCCGTCCATGGTCGGACTCCTGGGCATCCTCATGCTCATGTCCGACCGGATCACGGCTCTGCTGTGGCTGAGCATCCTCGTGCTCGCCGCGATGCTGCTGATGATCCGGAACGTCTACGGCGTGGTGTCGATCGTGGGTACCGGTGCCGTCGTGTTCGGCGTCAGCTGGTTCACCCCGCCGGAGGTCCAGGCGGCCTTCGCCTACCTGTTCATCTGGTTCCTGCTCTTCGCGGGGGTCCGCCCGGTGTTCGAACTCCAGGTCCAGCGGATGCGTCAGCCCTCCCCCCACTCCGACGCCGACCAGCTGGCCCGTCTCACGGGTGTGCCGGGAACCCTGTGGGTGGTGGTCTTCGCCCTGGTCAACATCGCGGTGACCGCCCTGGGCGGGTGGCTGCTCCTGCTCAGCTAGGTGCGGTCCGACGGGGCGCAGCCAGGGCGCCAGAGGATCGGGACCGCGCCGTGGGCGTCCGTTGAGGGTGGTGACGGTGGGCCGAGGCGAGGTCAGGGCCCACGACGAGCACAGCTCAGGCGCGCGGGGCGGAGAGCGCCTCGGCGACCGAGGCGAAGACCGGGATCCGGGTGTCCAGAGCGGTCACCCGCAGGGTCTGCATCACCCGGTCGACCGGGGCGGCGATAGCCAGCAGCGCCCGCTGCTCCAGGGCGGCCTTGTGCGCGCGGATGAGCACGCGCAGCCCGCTGGAGTCGATGAACCGCAGGTCCGAGCAGTCCAGGACGACGCGCCCGGACGGCTGTGTGGTCAGCGCCTCGATCACCGCGTCCTGGAAGCGGTGCTCGGTGGCCATGTCGATCTCCCCGTCCAACGACAGGACGCGTCCCGCCTCGTTCAGGGTGGAGACGATGGTCAGGTCGGGCATTGCCACTCCGGCGAACTCGGGCCGTGCCAGACGGGTGGGCGAGGCGGGCCGCGCGCCACCCCGGATGCGGGTGCCACCCGGTGTGTCCGTTGCCTTACGGCGGTAGCGAAGCTGCTGGTTCATCAAGTTCCTTGCCTGGTACCCCGTGCTGGGGCCGGGGATGAGACGCCTTTCTCGCATGGCCTGCTCGGGAAAGCGCGTCAGTACCTCGAACGCGCGAGGACGGCACGAAAGTTCCGTGGATACCGAGTCCCGCAGTCGGGATGGGGGCGGGCTCCGCGTCGTGGCGGCCGCCGCCGTGGAATTCCTCGTCTCCCGTGCGATGGAGCGGGCTGGTCGGTGAGACCGGTCGGCCACATCGATGATCGTTCCCACGAGGGCCGCCCAGCCTCGGATTTTACCACAGGCCCGTAGCCGATTCGTGACGTGAGCGACGCAAGGTCGTGCTCGTGTGGTTTGGTGTCCGCGTGCCGCCAGGGGCGCGTGTCACGTCCCTTGGGCGGTTCCGGCGGGTTCCGCGGACTCCGGCGGTGTCAGATCCTCCTGCTGCAGCGCCCACACGCACGCCGACAGGGTCAGCGGGACCGCCACCGTCAGCGCGATCGCCGGAATCGCCACCCCCGAGTCGTTGACCGCGAACCCCACCAGGGCGGTCACCAGCGAACCGGTCAGACCCGCCCGGAGGGTCGGAGCGTACTCGTAGGCCCGCTGGAGCGCGCCGATCCGCCAGTTGGTCGGTCGGTTGAGCACCGCGAACAGGAACACCAGCGCGCACGCCGCGAGCAGGGTCAGCTGCCAGTTGCCGAAGGTGCCGAGCATGGCCGACAGCTTGCGGCCCAGCACCGTCCCCGCCTCTCCGTCCAGCACCTGGGCGGCGAACGCGCCGACGTGGCTGCGCGCCTTCGCGGGGCGCTGGAGGTCCAACCAGGCCAGGGCGGTGATCGCCGCCACGGCGACCGTCCCCACGGCGGCCAGCCGCGGTGGGGTGATCCTCACCCCCGCGATCATCATCGCCGTCACCGCCAGTCCCGGGATCAGGGCGATCACCCCGCCGAAGTCGGTGCCCAGGCCGGGCCAGCCGACGATCAGCACCGTGGCCGTCCCGATGACGAGCGTGGTGGTCACGGCGGCGCGGTGCCACCCCCGCGTGATGAGTTCGTGCGAGACCCCCGCCACCGCCATGAGCATCCCGGTCGCGAACGTGGCGAAGGCGATGTTCCCGATCCCGTAGAACCGGCCCGCGACGATCGGCGAGTACCCCGTCGGCGAGTTCATCTGGAGGTTGGCGCCGAAGCACAGGTCGAGGAAGAGCACGGCCGTGGTCGCGCCCGCCACCACGGTCATCGGACCGAGGACCGACCGCCGCCACGGCCCTGCCACGGCGGCCGCCACGACCAGTGCGTCGGCGACGACCACGCAGGTGAGGAGGGCGAGGAACGGGGCGCCGGAGGCCCACCAGGGGACCAGGTTGGCGAGGTAGCTGGCCACCGGGAAGGCGGCCCCGGCCAGTGCCACGATCCGCGTGACGGAGAACACCAGGGAGCGCTTGTCCGGTTGGCGGTTCGAGTACCGGTGCAGGGCGAAGGCTGCCGCCGCGTAGATGAGGAGCTGGAAGGTCACCAGGCCGCTGTAGAACCCGGGCAGAGCGGTGCCCACGATGGTGGCCGCGGTGTTGAAATCCACCAGCTCGTCCACCGCCGCCGCGGTCGTCGCCGGGCGCGCCGTCGTGTGCCAGGCCCGGCCGCCGGTCGGGTCCGAGGGGGCCACCCCGAGCGTGTCCATGACACTCGGCGTGGTGTCGGTGAGCGCCACCAGTCCGGCGCGCCGGGTCGACTCCGAGGCCAGGAACCCCTCCCGACCCACCACACCCCCGTCGGTGACACGGCCCGACATGGCGACGGTGAGCTCGGAGGGGCCGGTGTCCATGGACACGCCGACCACCATCAGGGTCGTGCCCTCGGGCAGGAGCCGCGTGAGCGTGCGCATCCGGGCGTCGATCTCCGCCAGAGCCCCGTCACGCTCCCATTCCGGGACGTCGTCGGGGTCGGTGCGCTCCCCCTTGTCCCCGAGGTCGTCGCCGTCGCCGTCGCCGTCGTCGTCGGGGGAGGGGCTCGGGTTCGGACGTGTCGGGTCGGGGTAGAGGCGGGTCAGCTCCGGAAGCTCGACCACGGTCAGCGACGCCTCGCGGAGGTGGCCGGGTGTCAGGCCCCGCGGGTCGCGGAGGTAGCGGTCGACCGTCCCGGAGGTGTCGGCCGCGCCGACCGCCGCCCCCGGCCCGACCGCGAGGGTCGTCCCGCCCGCGTCGCGCACGGTCTGGCCGAGGAGGCCCACGGGCGCGGCGAAGACCGACCGCGCGTTCTGGCGCACGTACGTGTCGAAGCCGGTGACGCGGGCCCCCGCCCCCACGAGCTGGGGTTTGGGGGCGGGTTCGCACACCGTGAAGCGCTCGCGCACGGACAGCGCCCGCTGTCCCGCCGACACGGAGAGCCATCCGTCGGTGGGGCACGTACGCGAGGTGGCCGTCCGGATGGACACGTTGGCGATCGAGGTCCGCCCGGCCAGGTCCCAGAGGGTTGGTGTGGACTCGGGGGTGATGTCCCGCCACAGCAGGCCCGGTACCCCCACCAGGACCACGGGAGCGCCGTCCACCGTGCGTGTGTCGGCGGAGGCGGCCGGTCCCGTGAACACCAGCGTCGACGCCGTGGCGGCGAGGAGGAGCGCGAGGAGCGCGAGGGCCCCCGGTCGGGCGCTCCGGTCCCGTGCCGCCAGCGGGGCGGCCCCTCGCTTCCCTGCCATGGCTGCCCCCCGTCGTGTCCGGTCGATCACCCTAGTGACCGGCGGCGTCGCGGTGGGGGACCCGGCACCCGGGAGTGGGGTCGTGTCCGCCCCGCGCCCGGGGCCAGGGCCTGTTGGGGAACGGTCACCTCAGGGGGTTGCCGTTCGGGCGCCGGCGGGGCGCTGCACGACGAGGCGAGCCGCGAGCGAGGAACGAGCGGCAGGCGAAGGGGAGGAGGAAGCATCCCTGCCTTCGGGGCGCCCGAACCCGGGCCAAAGCGCAGCGGAGGACCCAAAAAAGCACTGCTCAGTCCGCCAGGCCCCACCGCTTGAGGGTCTCGGCCGTGTCCGGCAGTTCCCGCCCCCGGGTGACGCCGCCGGGGGTGCGGCCGAAACGGGGCGCGGGCCCGGACACCACGCGGTCGCCGTCGCGGACGAGCGTTCCGCGGGCCCGCATGTGCGGGTGGTCGGGGGCCTCCGCCAGCGACAGGACCGGCATCACGCACGCGTCGGTGTCCTCGAAGACCTCGGCCCACTCGTCGCGGGTGCGGCCGCGCAGGACCTCGGCGAACCGTTCGCGCAGCCGGGGCCAGCCCTGGCGGTCCCACTGGTGGGGCAGGTTCTCGTCGGTCAGGCCGGTGCCCTCCAGGAAGGCCGCGTAGAACTGCGGCTCGATGCACGCGACCGACACGTGGCGGCCGTCGGCGCACTCGTACACGTCGTACCAGGGAGCTCCGGTGTCGAGGTAGTTGGTGCCGCGTTCGTCGCTCCAGGAACCGCGGGCGCGGTCCTCGTGCACCATCGACATGAGCAGTGAGCTGCCGTCGACCATCGCGGCGTCCACCACCTGGCCGCGGCCCGACCCCTGCCGCTCGACCAGGGCGCTGAGGATGCCCGTGACCGCGAACATCGTGCCGCCCGCGAAGTCCCCGAGCAGGTTGATCGGGGGGACCGGCGGGCCGCCCGCACGGCCGACGGAGTGCAGCGCGCCGTTGACGGAGACGTAGTTCATGTCGTGTCCGGCCGTGTGCGCCAGGGGGCCGTCCTGTCCCCACCCGGTCACCCGGGCGTAGACCAGGCGCGGGTTGAGCTCCAGACACGTGTCGGGGCCGAGGCCGAGCCGTTCCATGACCCCGGGCCGGAAGCCCTCCAGGAGGACGTCGGCGCGCGCGACGAGGTCGAGTGCGAGCCCGCGGCCCTCGTCGGACTTGAGGTCGGCGCCCAGGACGGTGCGCCCCTCGCTCATGTGCGGGCCGTTCCCCCCGGAGCGCATCGCTTCGGCGGCGGCGGGCCGGTCGAGGCGAATGACGCTCGCGCCCAGGTCCGCGAGGAGCATTCCGGCCATGGGGGCGGGGCCGATCCCGGTGAACTCGACGACACGGATTCCGTTGAGGGGTCCCATGGGTGGCCTCCTGAACCTGGGGATGGACTGTGCGAGGGCGAGGGGTGCCCGCTCGACTAGAACGACGTTCGGTTCATTGTGCAGTCTCGGCCGCCCGGGTGCCACACGGGGCCGGAGGAATCTGGTCGGGCGGGCCGGTCACGCGCCGGTCCAGGGGTCCGTGAGTGAATTTCGGTTGAGCGCCACAACGCATTCTTCGATGGGTGTTAATGTGACGGTGTCCGCTGGTCACAAGAGATGCGGCGTGCATTATGCGCGCGATTTCCGTTATGTCCGAAATCCATCGCCGCCAGCGTGAACCCCCGCCAACCCCAGGAGTCGCGGGGATGATCCGTTGTGTGGACCTTCCGGTTCGGGCGATGCGACGGATGGCCGTCCGGGCCTTTCCCTCCCTCAGGAAAAGGGTGAATCCACCATGAGTCGTGTTCCGAGGAATTCCTCCCGCCGTACTCGGGGCGGGCGCCGCCGCGCCCGCCGTGCCACGACCCTCCCCCTCCTGGCCGCGGCCGCCGCCGGACTCCTCGCGGCCGCTGTCGGGGGGACCGCCCTCGCCGTGGACCGGAGCGTCGTCCTCGACGCCAACGGTGAGGAGCGCACGATCCACACCTTCGGCGGGACCGTCCAAGACGTCCTCGACGCCGCCGGAATCACCCTCACCGAGGGTGACGTCGTCGCCCCCGACCCCGACGCGCCGGTCGCCGACGGAGAACACGTCGTCCTGCGCTCGCCCCGCGACCTCACCGTCGAACTCGACGGCCACGCACTCGACCACAGCGTCCACGCCGCCACCCTCGGGGAGGCCCTCCCGCAGATCGGCCTCGACCCCGAGGCCGTCGAGCTCTCCCAACACCGGGACACCCCCCTGCCCGACGACGGGCTCGTCGTGAGCGCCGAGCGGGCCCCGCGCATGGTGGTGATGTACGACACCGTCCGGACCGAGACGCGCACCGCCGGCGCCACCGTCGCCGACGTCCTCGACGCCGCCGGAGTCACACCGGGCGAACACGACGTCATCACCCCCGCACCCGACGCGCCCGCCGAACCCGACATGGTCATCCGGATCCTCCCGGTCGTCGGGGAACCCGTCACGGAGGAGGTCGTCATCGAGGCGGAGACCGTCGAGGAGGAGGACCCCGAGCTTCCCGAAGGTGAGCGCGAGGTGGTCACCGAACCCGTCGACGGGCTCAGGGAGATCACCACCGCCACCGTGCTGCGCGACGGGGAGGAAGTCGAACACGAACTGTCCGAGACGATCGTCACCGAACCCGTCGACGGTCTCGTCCGCGTCGGTACCCGTCCGTCGGAGACGGCCCCGGTCGGCGGTGGACCGGCGGCCGGGCTCAACTGGTCCGCGCTCGCCGAGTGCGAGTCGGGCGGCGATCCCACGGCCGTCAACCCCGCGGGCTACTACGGCCTCTACCAGTTCAGCCCCAGCAGTTGGAGCTCGGTCGGCGGCAGCGGACTGCCCTCGGAGGCCAGCGCGGCGGAACAGACCCAGCGCGCCCAGCAGCTGTACACCAACGTCAACGGGGACTGGCGGAGCCAGTGGCCGCACTGCGGCGCACGCCTGTTCGACTGAGTTCCGGTGTCCGGGCAATGGCAAGATGTGGGGGTGACACAGACACCCGCACCCGACCCGACCGACCCGTCCGAGCAGTCCCGACTGCTGACGCCCGCTGACGTGCGCGCGCTCGCCGAACGGTTCGGTATCCGGCCCACCAAGACCCTGGGCCAGAACTTCGTCATCGACCACGGCACCGTCCGCCGGATCGTCAGGGTCGCGGGGGTCACCGCCGACGACGTGGTCGTCGAGGTCGGACCCGGCCTCGGCTCGCTCACCCTGGCCCTGTTGCCACACGTGCGCCAGGTCACCGCGATCGAGATCGACCCCGCTCTGGCCGAGGCGCTGCCCGGAACCGTCGCCTCCCACGCTCCCGACCTCGCCGACCGGCTGAACGTCGTCCCGGGCGACGCCATGCGGATCGCGGAGGTTCCCGGGCCCACGCCCACCGCCCTCGTGGCCAACCTGCCCTACAACGTGTCCGTGCCGGTGCTGCTCCACCTGCTCGAGCTGCTCCCCAGTCTCGAACGGGTACTGGTCATGGTGCAGGCGGAGGTCGCCGACCGGATCACCGCCACACCGGGCGGCCGGATCTACGGCGTCCCCTCCGCCAAGATCGCCTGGTACGCCGCGGCCAGGCGGGCGGGTGCGGTCGGGCGCAACGTCTTCTGGCCCGCGCCCAACGTCGACTCCGGACTGGTCGAACTGATCCGCCGGCCGCCCCCCGCCACCGAGGCCACCCGTGAGGAGGTCTTCCGGGTGATCGACGCCGCCTTCGCCCAGCGCCGCAAGACCCTGCGCGCCGCCCTGTCCGGGTGGGCGGGTTCGGCTCCGGCCGCCGAGGGGGCCCTGCGCGCCGCGGGGGTCGACCCGACCGCGCGGGGCGAGTCGCTCGGGATCGAGGAGTTCGCGGCCATCGCGGAGCACCGGCCGCGGGACTGAGGCGTATTCGCCTGGGGCCTTCGTGCTGCTCCGACCCACCCGTCACCCACCACCGCCCGTGTGCCGCTTCGCGGGAGTGCGGGGCACCCTCAACGGACGCCTTCGGCGTGGTGTTTCCCTCTTCGTCACCCACCACCGCCCGCATGCCGCTTCGCGGAAGTGCGGGGCGGCCCCGGCGCCCCTCAGGCCTGGGGCTTGGCGTGGCTGTCGTGGCGGTCACCGTTGCGGCGCGACCGCGTGAGCGCACGCGCCACACCGGCCACACCCAGCCCTGCCGCCAGCACGGGCAGCACCCACACCACGTTGAACCCCCAGTCGCCCGTGCCCCGGACGACGAACGCCAGTGCCAGCCCCAGGAACAGCAGGCCCGCGACGAACGACCCCCAGTCCGTCCTACGCCTCGCCATGCCGTACCTCCACAACCCCGACCAGTCCGTCGGTGTCCACGCTGATCGACGGGGCTTCGGCGCCGTCGCCGTCCCCGTCGCTTCCGTCCGCCGTGACCGGCGGGAGGACCTCCCGGTGGTCGAGGGACACCCCGACCCGGTCCTCGCCCTCCTTACCGTCCCCCAGGTCCACCACGCCGACCCCCAGGTGGGATTCCACCTCCACGCGCGCGTCCTCGGGCAGGAGCAGCGTCGTCACCCCGTTCACCCGGACGGTCAGGTCGAGCGTGTCGCCGGGCTCCAGGTCCGCCAGGCCGGTGAGGTCGAGCGTGGCCCTCCCCACCGTCAGCCGGTAGTCCCCCGACTCGGCCTCGGCCACCGTCTCCGGCCGCCAGTCCGACTCGCCGGCGCGCAGCCGGGTCAGGTCGGTCGACAGCGAGGCGGCCGCCGCCAGCGCCAGGACCAGGCCCAGGGCCATCAGACCACCGGTCCGCCCCGTCCACGTGCCGACCAGGGCGTACACCCCCACGACCGCCAACGCCCCGGCCAGGAAGAAGACCCCGGTCTCCGGACCGAACACCAGGGTGGCGGTCTCCCCGCTCCACAGTGACGAGTTCCACCCCTGGACCGCGACCGACACGACCACCGTGAGGCCGACGATGGTCCACAGTGCGAGAGAGGCCAGCGGCACCCCACCGCGCCGACACTTCTTCTCGGCGGACCGCTCTTCGGGTTCCCGGGGCTCGGGCCCGGGCGGTGCCGACCCCCCGCCCCCGTCCGCACCGTGCGGATCGGCGCCCGCTCCCGCGGTGCGCCCGGCGACCACGGCCAGGTCCACCGGTCCCTGCGGAGCCGAGGCCCAGGGCTGCGCCGGGTTGTAGTAGGCGGGCGCCGGTGCTGGCGCGGGTGTGGTCGGGGGCGGCTGCCGCCGACGCAGTTCGTCACGCAGCCCCGTGAAGCTCGCCCGCAGGTCCACGCCCCGGTTGCGCGCGGCCAGCAGCCCCAGGATCAGCGGGGTGGCCAGGACCAGGGTCGACCACCCGAACCCGCCGACCAGGCTGAACGCGGTCGCCACCGCCAACCCGACCGCCAGCAGCTTCACCACCGTCCCCGACGGGATGCTCCGGTCCAGCATCTGTTCGAAGGTCGCCGGTCCGCCCTGGTCGTCGCGCATGAGCATCCAGGCGCCGACGTAGAGGAGGAGGCCGGTCGCCCCGGCGAACGCCGTCAACGCGAACGCGGTGCGCCACACGATCGGGTCGGTGCCCGTGTAACGGCCGAGCCCGGTGCACACACCCGCGAGTACGCGGTCCTCGCCCTTGCGGAGCTCCTGCTCGGGTCCGAGCGTGGCCGCCTCCGCGGCCGGCCCGTCAGTCATCGTCGATCACCGCACCCTCCTCATGCCCCCATCGTCACCCGAACACGCTGGTCGGCGGAATCCGGGACGACCCTGAACCCACCCTGACCGACACCCGGGTCCGACCGGGGGAGCCACCCGATGGTGCCCGTGTCCGTCCACCGTGCATCCTGTTCACACGGGAAACACGAAGGCGGCGCGCGCACCCGCGCCGCACACGGACGGAAGCGGTGATCGGGCGGTGGCAGGAACGGTGGTCGACACGCCACGGCTCACCAGGGCGGTGGACGGTCGGCTCCTCGGCGGAGTCGCCGCCGGGCTGGCACGGCACCTGGGCGTCGACCCCGTCGTGGTCCGTCTCGCCTTCATCGCCCTGTCCGTCGGCGGTATCGGCGTCGCGGTCTACACCGCCCTGTTCTTCTTCGTGCCCAAGGAGGAGGCGCACACCCAGGAGGAGGGCCGGGACGGGGCGCTGCGCAAGGGCCGCGACGTGTCCCAGCTCCTGGCCTACATCGGCCTCGGCGTCGGACTGGGCACCCTCTTCCTCGTCTTCGGCGGCGTCTTCGACCCGCTCCTGTGGTTCGTCGTCTTCGGCGCGCTCGGCGCCACCATCCTGTGGCAGCAGGCCAACCCCGCCCAGCGCGACGAGTGGATGTCCACGACCGTGCGCCACGCCGGGAGCAAGGCGCTCATGCGCACGGGCGCGGGCGTCCTGCTCATCGTCGTCGGGGTCATCGGCTTCCTCGTCTTCCAACAGCAACTCCAGGACGCCCGGGCCGGGCTCACCTTCGCCTTCACCCTGCTCGCCGGTATCTCGCTGGTCGTCGCCCCGTGGATCATCGGCCTGATCCGCGACCGGGACCAGGAACGCCGCGAGCGCATCCGCAACGCCGAACGCGCCGAACTCGCCGCGCACATCCACGACTCCGTCCTGCACACCCTGACGCTCATCCAACGCCGGGCCGAGGACCCCCGCGAGGTCCAACGCCTGGCCCGCGTTCAGGAGAGGGCCCTGCGCAGCTGGCTCTACCAGCGCCCCGCCGACGCCGAGACCACCGTCTCACCCGGGCTGGAACGCGTCGCCGCCGAGGTCGAGGAGGAGCACGGCGTCCCGATCGAGGTGGTGTGCGTGGGCGACTGCCCCCTCGACGACGCGCTGGGCGCGATGCTCCGCGCCGCCCGGGAGGCCATGGTCAACGCCTCCAAGTACGCCGGCTGCGACACCCTGTCGGTGTTCGGGGAGGTCGACCAGGAGGAGGTCCTCGTCTTCGTCCGCGACCGCGGCGCCGGGTTCGACCTCGACGAGGTGCCCGAGGACCGCATGGGGGTGCGCGGCTCCATCATCGGCCGCATGGAGCGTCACGGCGGTTCGGCGCGGATCCGCACGGCCCCGGGCGAGGGCACGGAGGTGCAGTTGCGGATGCCCAGAATTCCGCAGTATTAGGGCGTGTGTGGTGGGTGCTGCCCGTCGCGAGCGGCGCATCCAGTGCGGCTGTCGCAAGGCCGAAGAAGGAGTAAGCCTGGGTGTGCTTTCGACTGATGAGAACGTAGCGAGAGTTGTGCTGGGGCGTCGCGCAGCAGGGCGTGTATCCGCCATACACGCCCTAACTTCCGGAACCGATTGTGGACACGACCGGATGCGGACACCGCTCGAACACGGGTACCGGGAGGCCGAAGGTGCTGGATAGAGTCCAGGATGTGGCAGACGAGAGCACGCGCTTCAGTGACGGTGACGCGGTTCCCCGCGTCGTGATCGTGGACGACCACCGGCTGTTCCGCAGCGGTGTGCGGGGCGAGCTCGGCGACGCCGTCGAGGTCGTCGGGGAGGCGGGGGACGTCGACGGCGCGGTGCGCGTCATCGGTGAACAGCTCCCCGACCTCGTCCTCCTGGACGTCCACCTTCCCGGTGGCGGGGGAGTCGAGGTCCTGCGCCGTGTCCTGGCCCAGCACCCGCAGATCCGCTTCCTGGCCCTGTCGGTCTCCGACGCGGCCGAGGACGTGATCGGGGTCGTGCGGGGCGGCGCGCGCGGCTACGTCACCAAGACCATCTCCGGCAGGGACCTCGCCCAGGCGATCGTTCGGGTGGCCGACGGCGACGCGGTCTTCTCACCGAGGCTGGCCGGGTTCGTGCTGGACGCGTTCTCCGCGACCGACGCGCCGCCGGTCGATCCGGAACTGGACCGACTCACCCAGCGCGAGCGCGAGGTCCTGCGGCACATCGCTCGCGGCTACGCCTACAAGGAAGTGGCCAAGGAGCTGTTCATCTCGGTCAAGACCGTGGAGACCCACGTGTCCTCGGTGTTGCGCAAGCTCCAGCTGTCCAACCGGCACGAGCTGAGCCGTTGGGCGACGGCGCGCAGACTGGTCTGAGCCCGGCCCCGGGCGGGGCGGGACGCGCGTCGGCCGCCACCCCCGGCGGGGGTGGCGGCCGACGGAGGCGCCGGGGGCGTGTTCCGGATCAGCGCAGGGCGTCGAGCATCCGGCCGAGGAACTCGGCCTCCGCGACCTCGGTGATCACACGCGCGGGGCGGCGGTCATCCGACGCGGGGCGCGGACGCAGGTCGGCGACGGTCATCCCCCGGGTCAGGTCCCCGGAGAGCTCCACCCGCAGCGGCGCCTCGAAGGACTCCGTCACCAGGTGCGGGTCGACCAGGACGGCCGCGGCCAGCGGATCGTGCATCGCGCACTGGCGCACGCCGAAGATCCCCGTGTAGAACTCCGCGTAGAAGTCGAGGAAGGCCGAGGTGCGCTCGGCGCGCTCGCTCCCGACCTCCTTGAGCTCCGCCAGCCATGCGGGCGTGGCGACCGTCTTCATGGTGATGTCCAGCGCGATCAGGTCCAGGTCGAACCCGGCGGCGAACACCGCCTCCGCGGCCTCGGGGTCGTTGTTGATGTTGGCCTCGACGTGCGAGGCGACATTGCCCGGTGCGCGGACGGCGCCGCCCATCACCACCAGGCGGCGCACCAGCCTGGGCAGCTCCGGCTCCAGGCCCAGGGCGATCGCCAGGTTGGTCAGTGGGCCCACGGCCAGCACGTCGATCTCACCGGGTGACTCGCGTACCAGCCGCACCAGCAGTTCGGCCGCGGACTCCGCCACCGGCTTGCCGGTCGGGGCGGGCAGCTCGACATCGCCGAGACCGTTGCCTCCGTGTACGTGCTCGGCCAGGCGCGGGGCCTGGACCAGCGGACGCGCCGCGCCGACCGCCACGGGCACGCCGGGGCGCCCGTACAGGTCGAGCAGCCGCAGCGCGTTGTCCGCCGTGACGTCCACGCTGTTGTTGCCGAATACCGCGCCGATACCGGCGATCTCCACCTCGGGCCGCGCGGCGAGGTAGGCGAGCGCGACGGCGTCATCGATGCCAGGGTCGCAGTCGACGAACACACGCATGGTCAAGGAACTCCCCCCGAAACGTCGAACGGTCCCGGAAGGGACCCGTACCAGACCAGCCTAAATCGCCCATGGGTCCCCATTGGCCCGTCGACGTCGTGGAACGCCCAGGTCGGACCACCCGGGCGGTCCGACCAGGCACGGAGCCGGACGGTGGTTCGGGTGGCCGGTCGGGGCGGTGACGGAGCGGCACCGGTGTCGCACGGGACCCGTAACCTGGTAGTCGTGTCCTCCCAAGAGCAGCTCCTCGAAGGTCTGAACGGTCCCCAGCGCGAGGCGGTCACCCACAGCGGCGCTCCGCTCCTGATCGTGGCGGGTGCCGGTTCGGGCAAGACCCGTGTCCTCACGCACCGCGTCGCCTACCTCATGGCCGAACGCGGGGTGCGGCCCGGCGAGATCCTCGCCATCACCTTCACCAACAAGGCCGCGGCCGAGATGAGGGAGCGCATCGAGGCGCTGCTCGGCCCCCGGGCGGCCAACACCATGTGGACGATGACCTTCCACTCGGCGTGCGTGCGGATCCTGCGCCGGGAGGGGCACCGGCTCGGTTACCCGAGCAGCTTCACGATCTACGACTCCGCTGACGCCGCGCGCCTCATGCAGCTGGTCTGCAAGGAGATGGACCTGGACCCCAAGCGGTTCCCGCCCAAGTCCTTCTCCGCCCAGGTGTCCAACCTCAAGAACGAACTCGTCGACTACGACGCCTTCGCCGAGCAGGCCCAGAGCGAGCAGGAGAAGAAGCTCGCCGAGGCCTACCAGCTGTACCAGCGCCGCCTGCACGAGGCGGGCGCCATGGACTTCGACGACCTGATCATGCTCACCGTCAACCTGTTCCAGATGTATCCGGACGTGGCGGAGTACTACCGGCGCCGCTTCCGGCACGTGATGGTCGACGAGTACCAGGACACCAACCACGCGCAGTACGTGTTCGTTCGTGAGCTGGTCGGAGTGGCGGACGCGGACGGTCCCGGGGCGGGGGACGCGGCGGTGGGCGGTGTCCCGCCCGCCGAGCTGTGCGTGGTCGGTGACGCGGACCAGTCGATCTACGCGTTCCGCGGCGCGACCATCCGCAACATCCTGGAGTTCGAGCGCGACTTCCCCAACGCGCGGACCATCCTCCTGGAGCAGAACTACCGCTCCACCCAGACCATCCTGTCGGCGGCCAACGCCGTCATCGACCGCAACGAGGGCCGCCCGGCCAAGAGCCTGTGGTCGGAGAAGGGCGAGGGGCCCGCCATCACGGGTTACGTCGCCGACAACGAGCACGACGAGGCCGCGTTCGTCGTGGGTGAGATCGACACGCTCACGGACGACGGGACGGTCACGCCGGGACAGGTGGCGGTCTTCTACCGGACCAACGCGCAGTCCCGCGTGTTCGAGGACGTGTTCATCCGGATGGGGCTGCCGTACAAGATCGTCGGCGGTGTGCGCTTCTACGAGCGCAAGGAGATCCGGGACATCCTGGCCTACCTTCGTGTGCTGGCCAACCCGGAGGACACGGTGAGCCTGCGGCGCATTCTCAACGTGCCCAAACGTGGTATCGGGGCGCGCGCGGAGGAGGCGGTCGAGCTCTTCGCCGCGCGGGAGCGGATCTCGTTCGCCCGGGCGCTGCGGAGGGTGGACGAGATCCCCGGCATCGCGACCCGGTCGGCGCGCGCGGTGGGATCGTTCACCGCTCTCCTGGACGAACTGGCCGAGATCGTTCCCACGAGCAGCCCGGCCGAGATCGTCGAGGCCGTACTGGGCAAGACGGGCTATCTGTCCGAGCTCACCGAATCCAAGGACATCCAGGACGAGAGCCGGGTGGAGAACCTGGAGGAGTTCGTCGACCTGGCGCGCGAGTTCGAGCACACCTTCGCGGCCCTGTTGGAGGAGGAGCCGCAGGACGTCGGCGAGCCCCTGGAGGAGAGCGAGGACGAGTCCGCTTCCGGGGAGGGAGACCGACCCGGGGGCGTGGATCCGGGAGAGCCGACGCTCGTCGACTTCCTGGAGCGGATCTCCCTGGTCGCCGACACCGACCAGATCCCCGACGCGGACGACGAGGGCGGTGTGGTCACGCTGATGACGCTGCACTCCGCCAAGGGGCTGGAGTTTCCCGTGGTGTTCCTGACCGGTATGGAAGACGGGGTCTTCCCGCACATGCGCACGCTCGGGGACAAGCAGGAGCTGGAGGAGGAGCGGCGGCTCGCCTACGTCGGGCTCACCCGTGCCCAGCAGCTCCTGTACGTGAGCCGTGCCGCCGTGCGCAGTGCCTGGGGGTCGCCCTCGTACAACCCGGCCTCCCGGTTCATCGACGAGATCCCGTCGTCGCTCGTGGAGTGGCGCCGGGCGGAGTCGACCCTGGCCGCTCCGCCGAGCCGGAGTATCGGCGGGTCGTCCTGGGGCTCCGGGGGCCTCAGCGGTGGCCGCGGTGCCGGTGCCGGTTTCGGCGGTGGTTTCGGTGGCGGCTCGAAGTCGCGCGGCGCGGTCAGGAGTCCGAAGAAGGAGGCCCCGACACTGAGTGTGGGGGACCTGGTCAACCACGACTCGTTCGGCATGGGCCGTGTCCAGCTGGTCGAGGGCACGGGCGACAAGACCAAGGCGCGGATCGACTTCGGCGCGGACATCGGCGAGAAGGACTTCCTGGTCAAGTACGCCCCAATCGAGAAGCTCTAGCCGTTGGGGCGTTGCCCGGGGCGGGTCAGGTGTAGGGCACGACACCGCCACGTTCGTGGAAACGTGTCACGAACACTCCCCGGCGGGGGTAGAGTTGGGGACGACCGAGCGAACCGGACGCGACATCTGCGCGGACGTGCCGGTCGTTCCCCAGGATTCAGGACGGCTCCTCGTCGTCCGTTCGATCCAACCGGATGTGGTTCGAGCAGGTGCTCGGGGCATGTACGATCGGGGAGTTGCCTCAAAGCGGAGAGATTCGCGAAAAGGCAAAAGCAGGGCAAGTGGGTACTTTACCCCGTTCGGTTGATCCGAAACCGCCGATTTGGCGGGACACGGAACACCTGATAAAGTAAAGACACAACAAAGCGGAAACGCAGACGCCTTCCACGGAAGAGCGACCGGACACACAAACCGGGGCTTGTACGGGAAGAGCGGTTGCTTCTTGAGAACTCAACAGCGCGTGTTTGATTTTCTTTAAGCCATGTTTGTTTTGGCCCCGTCACACACGAACCACGTGTTCGGTGTGAAGGGTTCCTTTGATTAACCACGAGAGTGGTTGGTCAGGATTACTTCTAGGTTTACCCGCCCAGACCCCTTTCAGGTGGTCGGGCAGGGTTGAGTGACCTTTATGGAGAGTTTGATCCTGGCTCAGGACGAACGCTGGCGGCGTGCTTAACACATGCAAGTCGAGCGGTAAGGCCCTTCGGGGTACACGAGCGGCGAACGGGTGAGTAACACGTGAGCAACCTGCCCCTGACTCCGGGATAAGCGGTGGAAACGCCGTCTAATACCGGATACGACCCACCACCTCATGGTGGAGGGTGGAAAGTTTTTCGGTCAGGGATGGGCTCGCGGCCTATCAGCTTGTTGGTGGGGTAACGGCCTACCAAGGCGATTACGGGTAGCCGGCCTGAGAGGGCGACCGGCCACACTGGGACTGAGACACGGCCCAGACTCCTGCGGGAGGCAGCAGTGGGGAATATTGCGCAATGGGCGAAAGCCTGACGCAGCGACGCCGCGTGGGGGATGACGGCCTTCGGGTTGTAAACCTCTTTTACCACCAACGCAGGCTCCGGGTTCTCCCGGGGTTGACGGTAGGTGGGGAATAAGGACCGGCTAACTACGTGCCAGCAGCCGCGGTAATACGTAGGGTCCGAGCGTTGTCCGGAATTATTGGGCGTAAAGAGCTCGTAGGCGGCGTGTCGCGTCTGCTGTGAAAGACCGGAGCTTAACTCCGGTTCTGCAGTGGATACGGGCATGCTAGAGGTAGGTAGGGGAGACTGGAATTCCTGGTGTAGCGGTGAAATGCGCAGATATCAGGAGGAACACCGGTGGCGAAGGCGGGTCTCTGGGCCTTACCTGACGCTGAGGAGCGAAAGCATGGGGAGCGAACAGGATTAGATACCCTGGTAGTCCATGCCGTAAACGTTGGGCGCTAGGTGTGGGGACTTTCCACGGTTTCCGCGCCGTAGCTAACGCATTAAGCGCCCCGCCTGGGGAGTACGGCCGCAAGGCTAAAACTCAAAGGAATTGACGGGGGCCCGCACAAGCGGCGGAGCATGTTGCTTAATTCGACGCAACGCGAAGAACCTTACCAAGGTTTGACATCACCCGTGGACCTGCAGAGATGTGGGGTCATTTAGTTGGTGGGTGACAGGTGGTGCATGGCTGTCGTCAGCTCGTGTCGTGAGATGTTGGGTTAAGTCCCGCAACGAGCGCAACCCTTGTTCCATGTTGCCAGCACGTAATGGTGGGGACTCATGGGAGACTGCCGGGGTCAACTCGGAGGAAGGTGGGGACGACGTCAAGTCATCATGCCCCTTATGTCTTGGGCTGCAAACATGCTACAATGGCCGGTACAATGGGCGTGCGATACCGTGAGGTGGAGCGAATCCCTAAAAGCCGGTCTCAGTTCGGATTGGGGTCTGCAACTCGACCCCATGAAGGTGGAGTCGCTAGTAATCGCGGATCAGCAACGCCGCGGTGAATACGTTCCCGGGCCTTGTACACACCGCCCGTCACGTCATGAAAGTCGGCAACACCCGAAACTTGTGGCCCAACCCCTTGTGGGAGGGAATGAGTGAAGGTGGGGCTGGCGATTGGGACGAAGTCGTAACAAGGTAGCCGTACCGGAAGGTGCGGCTGGATCACCTCCTTTCTAAGGAGTCTTTCACAGACCAGCGTTTTTCCTATGTGCTGGTCGGACTCGAAAGTGGACCCGCCGGGTTCCCTTGGTGGAACCGGTTGGGAGTGGCTTAGATGAGAATCGAACTTTGCCCCGGGCGACTAGAAGCGCCCGGGGGCGCGCTGTTGGGTGTCTGAGGAAGCAACCCTTGGGTTGGTTCCCGCGGACCGCCCCGGAGAACTCTTGTTCTGGTGGTGGGAGACGATGAGTCTTCTTGCTTCTGGTGTGAGTGGTGTTTGGGTATGCGGTTGGTGTTTTGATTTGTGAATAGTGTGCGCGAGCATCTTGTTATCTGTAGTGGCCAAGTGATAGTGGCATACGGTGGATGCCTTGGCACCAGGCGCCGATGAAGGACGTGGGAGGCCGCGATAGTCCACGGGGAGTTGTCAACCGAGCTTTGATCCGTGGGTGTCCGAATGGGGAAACCTAGCCCGAGTTGTGTCGGGTTGCCGCTGTCTGAATGTATAGGGCAGTTGGTGGTGACGCGGGGAAGTGAAACATCTCAGTACCCGTAGGAAGAGTAAACAACAGTGATTCCCTGAGTAGTGGTGAGCGAACGGGGAAGAGGCTAAACCGTGCGCGTGTGATAGACGGCAGTCGTTGCGTGTGCGGGGTTGTGGGGTGCATCTTTTCAGGTCTGCCGGCCTGGAGCGCTGATATCGACGATAGTTGAAGCTGTTGGGAAGCAGCACCGTAGTGGGTGAGAGTCCCGTAGATGAAGTCGTTGGTTAGGTGTTGATGTTCTCCCGAGTAGCGCGGAGCCCGAGGAATTCCGTGTGAATCTGGCAGGACCACCTGCTAAGCCAAAATACGTCCTGGTGACCGATAGTGCACTAGTACCGTGAGGGAAAGGTGAAAAGTGCCCCGGTGAGGGGTCGTGAAATAGTACCTGAAACCGTGTGCTGTCAAGCCGTCAGAGCTGACTTTCGGGTTGGTGATGGCGTGCCTTTTGAAGAATGAGCCTGCGAGTCATGGTGTGTGGCGAGGTTAACCCGGGTGGGGTAGCCGTAGGGAAACCGAGTCTGAAGAGGGCGTTGAGTCGCATGCTGTGGACCCGAAGCGGAGTGATCTACCCATGTCCAGGGTGAAGCGGGGGTAAGACCTCGTGGAGGCCCGAACCCACCAGGGTTGAAAACCTGGGGGATGAGGTGTGGGTAGGGGTGAAAGGCCAATCAAACTCCGTGATAGCTGGTTCTCCCCGAAATGCATTTAGGTGCAGCGTCGCGTGTTTCTTGCTGGAGGTAGAGCTACTGTTTGGCTGATGGGCCCGACAAGGTTACTGACGTCAGACAAACTCCGAATGCCGGTGAAGTGAAGCGCGGCAGTGAGACTGCGGGGGATAAGCTTCGTAGTCGAGAGGGAAACAGCCCAGATCATCAGCTAAGGCCCCTAAGCGTGTGCTAAGTGGGAAAGGTTGTGGAGTTGCTGAGACAACCAGGAGGTTGGCTTAGAAGCAGCCATCCTTTAAAGAGTGCGTAATAGCTCACTGGTCAAGTGGTTCTGCGCCGATAATGTAGCGGGGCTAAAGCACACCGCCGAAGCTGTGGAGCCCAGTCGTTTGGCTGGGTTGGTAGGGGAGCGTCGTGCATCCGGTGAAGCTGCCGAGTGATCGTGTGGTGGAGGGTGTGCGAGTGAGAATGCAGGCATGAGTAGCGAAAGCAACGTGAGAAACGTTGCCGCCGATTGACTAAGGGTTCCTGGGGCAGGTTAATCCGCCCAGGGTGAGTCTGGACCTAAGGCGAGGCCGACAGGCGTAGTCGATGGATAACGGGTTGATATTCCCGTACCCGTGCACGAGCGTCCAGTATCGAGGCGACGGATGCTAACCACGCTGGATGCCTAGGGTCCCTTCGGGGAGCTTGGGTTTTCTGGTCTGGGAACCGATGTTGTAGTAGGTAAGTGATGGGGTGACGCAGGAGGGTAGCTCTACCCGGCGGTGGTTGTCCGGGGGTAAGCGTGTAGGCTGGTGTGTTGGTAAATCCGCGCACCGTGTGGCTGAGACGTGATGCCGAGCCGTTTTTGGTGAAGTGAGTGATCCCATGCTGTCGAGAAAAGCCTCTAGCGAGTTCGTGTGTGGCCAGTACCCTAAACCGACGCAGGTGGTCAGGTAGAGAATACCGAGGCGTTCGGGTGAACCATGGTTAAGGAACTCGGCAAATTGTCCCCGTAACTTTGGGAGAAGGGGAGCCCTGTCTGGTGAAGATCTTTTCGGTCGGAGCTGGGTGGGGTCGCAGATAGCGGGGGGAAGCGACTGTTTATTAAAAACACAGGTCCGTGCGAAGTCGTAAGACGCTGTATACGGACTGACGCCTGCCCGGTGCTGGAACGTTAAGAGGACTGGTTAGTGGGTTTCGGCCCGCGAAGCTGGGAATCTAAGCGCCAGTAAACGGCGGTGGTAACTATAACCATCCTAAGGTAGCGAAATTCCTTGTCGGGTAAGTTCCGACCTGCACGAATGGCGTAACGACTTCCCCACTGTCTCAACCATGGGCCCGGTGAAATTGCACTACGAGTAAAGATGCTCGTTTCGCGCAGCAGGACGGAAAGACCCCGGGACCTTCACTATAGCTTGACATTGGTGTTTGGGATGGTTTGTGTAGGATAGGTGGGAGCCGGTGAAGCTGTCACGCTAGTGGCGGTGGAGGCGTTGGTGAAATACCACTCTGACTGTTTCGGGCATCTAACTTTGGACCGTGATCCGGTTCGGGGACAGTGTCTGGTGGGTAGTTTAACTGGGGCGGTTGCCTCCTAAAGAGTAACGGAGGCGCCCAAAGGTTCCCTCAGCCTGGTTGGTAATCAGGTGTTGAGTGTAAGTGCACAAGGGAGCTTGACTGTGAGACGGACGTGTCGAGCAGGAGCGAAAGCTGGGACTAGTGATCCGGCACCGGCGTGTGGAAGCGGTGTCGCTCAACGGCTAAAAGGTACCCCGGGGATAACAGGCTGATCTTCCCCAAGAGTCCGTATCGACGGGATGGTTTGGCACCTCGATGTCGGCTCGTCGCATCCTGGGGCTGGAGTTGGTCCCAAGGGTTGGGCTGTTCGCCCATTAAAGCGGCACGCGAGCTGGGTTTAGAACGTCGTGAGACAGTTCGGTCCCTATCCGCTGTGCGCGTTGGAGACTTGAGAAGGGCTGTCCCTAGTACGAGAGGACCGGGACGGACGAACCTCTGGTGTGCCAGTTGTCCTGCCAAGGGCATGGCTGGTTGGCTACGTTCGGGAGGGATAACCGCTGAAAGCATCTAAGCGGGAAGCTTGCTTCGAGATGAGGTCTCCTGCCTCCTTTGAGAGGGTAAGACTCCCTAGAGACGATAGGGTTGATAGGCCGGGTGTGGAAGCCTTGTGAGGGGTGGAGCTGACCGGTACTAATAGGTCGAGGGCTTGTCCGCTGCAGATAATTGGGTGTTCGCGCATACTGTTTCACACGGTTTTCCGCTGTGGCTCCTTGGTTCCCTTTGTGGGGGTGGGGGTTGTGGTGGTGTTGGGTTTCCGTGGTGGTTATGGCAGAGGGGTTACACCCGGTAACTTTCCGAACCCGGTCGTTAAGTCCTTGTGCGCTGATGGTACTGCCCTGTGGTGGGGTGGGAGAGTAGGTCGCTGCCACGGTTTTTCTTGGGGGGTCGTCCTTGACGGGGCGGCCCCCTTCTTTTTTGTGTTGGGGGGTGCCCGGGAGGGCGCCCCCCTTTTTTTTGTTGCGTGGGGACGATCTGGGCTGGCGGATACCCCGCTAGCGGCCGATCTGGTCCAGTTCGGCGAGATCCTCGTCGGAGAGCGAGAGACCGGCCCCGGTGACGTTCTCGCGCAGGTGTGCCGCCGACGAGGTGCCGGGGATCAGCAGGACGTTCGGTGACCGTCGCAGCAGCCAGGCGAGGGCGACGGACATCGGCGTCGACTCCAACCGGGTGGCGACGGTCGTGAGCGCCGAGGACTGGAGCGGACTGAAGCCGCCGAGCGGGAAGAAGGGCACGTAGGCGATGCCCTCCCGGGCGAGCGTGTCGATCAGTTCGTCGTCGTGGCGGTGGGCGAGGTTGTACATGTTCTGCACGCACACGATCGGTGCGATCGACCGTGCCTCGGCGACCTGCTCCGCCGTCGCGTTGCTGACTCCCAGGTGCCTGATCAGGCCCTGTCGCTGGAGTTCGACGAGCGTCTCGAGCGGCTCGGCGAGTGAGCCGGGCTGAGGTCCTGTCGCGTCACCGAGTCGGAGATTGACCAGATCGAGCACGTCGAGGTCGAGGTCTTCGAGGTTCTCGTGGATGGCGCGACGCAGATCCTCGGGCTCGCGGGCCGGGGGCCAGCCGCCCTGCTGGTCGCGGTCGGCACCGACCTTGGTCACCACGTGCAGCGCTTCGGGGTAGGGGTGTAGCGCTTCACGGATGAGTTGGTTGGTGAACCGCGGTCCGTAGACGCCGGCGGTGTCGATGTGGGTGATGCCGAGATCGACGGCTTCGCGGAGGACCGCGACCGCGTCGTCGTGGTCAGCGGGCGGCCCCATGACCCCGGGTCCGGAGAGCTGCATGGCGCCGTAGCCGAACCGGGTGACGTTCAGGTCGCCCAGAGTCCAGGTGCCGCCGGGAAGCGAGGTGGAGAGCGTGCTCATGTTCCTGTCCTTCATCGCAAGCTGAGGGTGGTGCCTGATGGCGCCTTGCATCAGTATGGGAACGCAACTTCCGAACGGGAAGTAGGCACTTCAGAGTGCGTAAGGCACTCACGGGTAGGGGGTAGCTGATGGCAACGCTGACGGCGGAGCAGAAGAGGGCACAGAGCAAGGCCCGCTACGACGCCTTCCTGGCGGCCTGTCCCAGTCGCAAGCTGCTCGACCGCATCTCCGACAAATGGGCCACGCTGATCCTGTGCGCACTGGGTGGCGGCGGCTCACACCAGCCAGGTTCCGAAGGTCCCGGCGAGCCGCGGTCGATGCGCTACTCCGAACTGTCGCGCCAACTGGTCGGCGTCAGCCAGAAGATGCTCACCCAGACGCTGCGCTCCTTGGAACGTGACGGTCTCCTCACCCGCACCGTGACACCGACCGTGCCCGTCACGGTCACCTACGAGCTGACCGAGCTCGGTCTCTCCCTGCACCAGGCGGTGCGCGTCATCAAGACCTGGGCCGAGACGCACATGGACGAGGTGCTCACCAACCGCGAAGCGCACGACGCCCGCGTCACCTGAACCAGGAAGGGGTGGGATGCCACCCCGGGGACGGGGCCGCGGACGACCGAAGGCCCGGGAGGGGCTCTCCCCCTCCCGGGCCGGTCCGTGTCCGTCATGACTCCAGGGAGAGAAGGAACCTCTTCCGCTCCAAGCCGCCCGCGTAGCCGGTGAGGGACCCGTCGGCCCCGATCACCCGGTGGCACGGCACGATGATGCTGATCGGGTTGCGCCCGTTGGCCATCCCCACCGCACGGGAGGCGGTCGGGCGGCCCAGCTCCTCCGCCAGCTGACCGTAGGAGGCGGTCTCCCCGTACGGGATCGTGGTCAGCGCGGCCCACACCGCCAACTGCCAGTCCGTTCCCGCGGGGGACAACGGGAGGTCGAACTCCCGCAGGTCGCCCGCGAAGTAGGCCCCCAACTGGTTGATCGCCTCCTTGAAGGCGGCCTGGTCCCTGGTCCAGCTCTCCGGAACGGTCCGCGACCGGGTCCACACCCCGCTGAGGGACTCGGTGTCGCCGAACAGGGTCAGCTCGCCGATGGGCGAGTCCATCAGGGCGAAGCGGGTCGGTCCCGTGGCCGTCCGGAACTCCTTCCTCGGCATCCGAGGCGGCTCCTTCGGGTCCGGTACTTCCAGGTTCAGTGGCAACGCCTGCTGGTTCATGCTGTGTCCGTTCTCGCCCACAGGAGGTGCGTGGCGTAGGACCGCCACGGACTCCATTGTTCCGGTGTGGTCTGCTCGCCGCGCAGTCCCTGGCGGACCCCGAGGTCTCCGTCGAGGAAGACGTCCGGGTCGCCCAGGCCGCGCATGCGGATGTAGCTCGCGGTCCACGGGCCGATGCCGCGGAGCGCCAGCAGGTCCTTCTCGGTCCGCTCCCGGTCACAACCGGGGCCGAGGTCGACCTCGCCGCTGGCGATCGCCGCGCAGAGCCCGACCAGGGCGTGCCCCCGTGACACGGGGATGGACAGGTCGGTCGGGTCCGCGGCCGCCAGCACCGCCGGGGCCGGGAAGAGGTGGGTCAGTCCGCCCCCCGTGTCCTCCAGCCCCTCGGGCAACGGCTCGCCGAACCTCTCGACCAGCCGTCCGGCCAGCGTTCGGGCCGCCCGGACGGAGACCTGCTGCCCCAGTACCGCGCGGACGGCCAGCTCGGCCGGGTCCACGTGCCCGGGGGAGCGGATCCCCGGGTACGCGGTCACGGTCGGGCCGAGAACAGGGTCGGCCCGCAGGGCCTCGAGTATCGCGCGCGGGTCGGCGTCCAGATCCAGCAGCAGCCGGCACCGCCGGACGGCGCTCATCAGGTCGCTCGGCTCGGACAGCCGGAGCCGGCACACGACGTGCCCCCTCCCCGGGGACAGTTCGACGATGCCGGGGCCGTGGGGGAGGGCCAGCGTACGGCGGTACGCGCCGTCCCGGAACTCCTCCACCCCCGGCACCGCGCGGTCGCCGAGGAACCGCAGCATCCGGTCGAGGTCGATCGGTTCCCGGTAGGGCAGTCGGAGGGTGAGTGATCCCTCCGGCGCCGGGCCGCCCGCGCGCATCTCGCTCGGGCTCCGGTCGAAGACCGCGCGCATGGTCTCGTTGAACTGGCGGATGCTGGAGAAGCCCGACGCGAAGGCCACGTCGGCCAACGGCATGTCGGTGGTCTCCACGAGGATGCGGGCGGTCTGCGCGCGCTCGGTCCTGGCCAGAGCCAGGGCCCCCGCCCCCAGCTCAGCGGTCAGCAGCCGGTTGAGTTGACGTTCGCTGTAGCCGACCGCCGCCGCCAGGGCACCGACCCCGCCCCGGTCCACCGCGCCGTCCTGGATGAGTCGCATCGCGCGCCCCACGACGTCGGCCCGCAGGTTCCACTCGGGCGAACCCGGGGTCCGGTCGGGGCGGCAGCGCTTGCACGCCCGGAAGCCGGACTCCTGGGCAGCGGCGGCTGACGGGAAGAAGCGCGTGTTCTCCCGCTTCGGGGTCACCGCCGGACAGCTGGGGCGGCAGTAGATACCGGTCGTGCGCACCGCTGTGTAGAACACCCCGTCGAAGCGGGCGTCGCGGCTGTGCACGGCGCGGTAGCGCTGGTCGTCGTCCATGGATCCATACTCACCGACGTGCCGGACCCCGGGCTGGCGGTTTTCGGACGTTCAGCTCCCCTGCTCCCCGTGCTCCCTGAGGTACTCGACGTAGACGGGGCGCAGCGCCTCCTGGACTTTCGGGTCCGTCTCCACGGACAGGGCCTCGTACAGGAATCCGGACGCCTGCGCGACGCTGGCCTCGCTCGCCTCCATGTTGCCCGCGACCGCCTCGGCCGCCGGGATGAGACCGAGCAGGCGCCAGAAGAAACGCACGTCCCACCGCTTGCGCGCGAGTTCCACGGCGCGGTCCCGCAGGTCGTCGGTGCTGATCTGTTCGAAGTTCTCCCCCATGCGGGCAAGATACCCCTGAGCACGGTGTCCACCCCTGGGTTACGCTTCTCACGAGAGGGGTGCGCCATGACAAGGGTCGTCGTCGCCAAGCCTGGTCTGGACGGGCACGATCGCGGGGTCAAGATCGTCGCCCGCGTGTTACGCGACGCCGGGGTCGAGGTGATCTACACCGGGCTGCGGCAGACCCCTGAGATGATCGTGGCCGCCGCGCTCCAGGAGGACGCCGACGCGATCGGTCTGTCCGTGCTCTCCGGCGCCCACATGACCATCTTCGCCCGTGTCATGGAGCTGCTCCGCGAGAACGACGCGACCGACATCCGGGTCTTCGGCGGGGGCATCATCCCCGACGCCGACATCGAGGAGCTGGAGCGGATGGGGGTCGCCAAGATCTTCACGCCCGGTGCGCCGACCGCCGAGATCGCCGACTGGGTGCGGGAGAACGTGCGTCCGGCCACCGCGCACGGGTGACCTTCGTCGCATCGCACAACGGGTGAAACCGTCCCGTCTGGTGTGATTGGAGGTGTCTCTGGTCACACGAATTCCCATCGGGGGCGGCGCGCAACGCCGTATGCGTGGTGATCGAGCCGGAACGGCCCTGGACAACACGCCCCCGGTGTCCGTCGCCCGGATGCCGGGCGACTAAGCTTTGCGCATGTCGCGGGTGGCAACTCCGCGGCGTTCTCGATCTTCTGTAGCGGCTCAGCCCACGAGGCTGCGCGTCGTGTGACACATGATCAGTGGGTCACAGCCGATCCGGACGAGGCCACCCCGGCAGACACTCTTGAGCCAGCGAGTTACAAGGACGGACCCTCGTGGACCTGTTCGAATACCAGGCGAAGCAACTCTTCGCAGAGTACGGGGTTCCCGTACCCCAGGGGAAGGTGGCGAGCACGGCCGCTGAGGCACGTGCCATCGCTGAGGAGTTCGCCGCCGCCGGTAAGCCGCGCGTCGTCGTCAAGGCGCAGGTCAAGACCGGTGGCCGCGGCAAGGCTGGCGGTGTGAAGGTCGCCGAGGGCCCCGAGGACGCCCAGGCCAAGGCCGAGCAGATCCTCGGAATGGACATCAAGGGCCACACGGTCCACCGCGTCCTGGTCGAGGAAGCCTCCGACATCGCGGAGGAGTACTACTTCTCCTTCCTGCTGGACCGTGCGAACCGCACCTTCCTGTCGATCTGCTCCGCCGAGGGAGGCGTGGAGATCGAGGAGGTCGCGGTCTCCAACCCCGACGCGGTCGCCAAGATCGCCGTCAACCCGCTGACCGGCGCTCCCGCCGACGTCGCCGCGGAGATCGTCAAGGCGGGCAAGCTCCCGCAGGCCGCCGCGGAAGGCGCCGCCGAGGTCATCACCAAGCTGTGGGACGCCTTCGTCGGCAAGGACGCGAACCTCGTCGAGGTCAACCCGCTCATCCTCACCAAGGACGGCCGTGTCGTCGCCCTCGACGGCAAGGTGACCCTGGACGAGAACGCCGAGTTCCGCCAGGACCTGGAGAGCCTCACCTTCCCGGAGGAGGGTGACCCGCTCGAGGTCGCCGCCAAGGCGAAGGGCCTCAACTACGTCAAGCTCGACGGCGAGGTCGGCATCATCGGCAACGGCGCGGGCCTGGTCATGTCCACCCTGGACGTGGTCGCCTACGCCGGCGAGGCGCACGGCAACGTCAAGCCCGCCAACTTCCTCGACATCGGCGGCGGGGCGTCCGCCGAGGTCATGGCCAACGGCCTGGAGATCATCCTCGGCGACCCGGCGGTCAAGAGCGTGTTCGTCAACGTCTTCGGCGGCATCACCGCCTGCGACGCCGTCGCCAACGGCATCGTCCAGGCCCTGGAGATGCTGGAGGGCCGCGGCGAGGACGTCTCCAAGCCGCTCGTCGTCCGCCTGGACGGCAACAACGCCGAGCTGGGCCGCGACATCCTCACCAAGCGCGCCCACCCGGCCGTGCGACAGGTCGACACGATGGACGGCGCCGCCGCTCAGGCCGCCGAGCTCGCGGCGAAGTAGGGGAACGGACACCATGGCTATCTTCCTGAACAAGGACAGCAAGGTGCTGGTCCAGGGCATGACCGGCTCTGAGGGCACCAAGCACACCCGCCGCATGCTCGCGTCGGGCACCAACATCGTCGGTGGCGTGAACCCGCGCAAGGCCGGGCAGAGCGTCGACTTCGACGGCACCGAGGTTCCCGTCTTTGGCTCGGTCGCCGAGGGCATGGAGGCCACCGGCGCCGACGTCACCGTCATCTTCGTCCCGCCGAAGTTCTGCAAGGACGCGGTCATCGAGGCGATCGACGCCGAGATCGGCCTCGCGGTCGTCATCACCGAGGGCATCCCGGTCCACGACACCGCCGTGTTCTGGGCCCACGCGGGCGCCAAGGGCAACAAGACGCGGATCATCGGCCCCAACTGCCCGGGTCTGATCACGCCGGGGCAGTCCAACGCGGGCATCATCCCGGCCGACATCACCAAGCCGGGCCGCATCGGGCTGGTGTCCAAGTCCGGGACGCTGACCTACCAGATGATGTACGAGCTGCGTGACATCGGCTTCTCCTCGGCCGTGGGCATCGGTGGCGACCCGATCATCGGGACCACGCACATCGACGCGCTCGCCGCCTTCGAGGCCGACCCCGACACCGACGCGATCGTCATGATCGGTGAGATCGGTGGTGACGCCGAGGAGCGCGCCGCCGACTTCATCAAGGACAACGTGTCCAAGCCGGTCGTCGGCTACGTGGCCGGGTTCACCGCCCCCGAAGGCAAGACCATGGGCCACGCGGGTGCGATCGTGTCGGGTTCCTCCGGCACCGCGGCCGCGAAGAAGGAGGCCCTGGAGGCCGTCGGCGTGAAGGTCGGCAAGACCCCCAGCGAGACCGCCAAGCTGGTGCGCGAGCTGTTCTAGGACACCGCGCCGTGCCGGCCCCGTCCCCCGTGTGGGGGCGGGGCCGTTCTCCTATCCGCCCTCGATCTCGCCGCGGTCGCCACCGAGTCCGCGCCGCTGCTTCCTGGCACGGACGCCGCGTGTGGTGGCCACCGCCAGGCCGGGCACCATGACCAGGGCGAAGAAGGCCAGCCAGCCGACGATGGCGTAGACGTTGCCGCTGGCGATCGCGGGCATGCCCCACATCGCGAAGAGGAGCCCACCCCAGATCAGCAGTGCGGTCGGACGGGGTCCCCCGCGCTCGTCGCCGCTCGGGGCCGTGGGCGCACTCGGGGCCCGGGCCGCCGGTTCGGCGGGCGCCGCGTCGGCCGACGGGCGTTCCGGGTCCGTGAGCGTCGCGGGGTGCAGGCGCGGCGGGAGATCCGCGAAGAGCGGGGCCAGGTCGGCGGTGGTGACCGCGTGCAGGGCCGTGTTCGAGCGGGACTCGTGCTCCTCCAGGTCCAAACGCCCCTCCGAGAGCGCCGTCCGCAGCAGGTTCAGGGCGTCGTCGCGTTCGTCGTCGGACAGTCGGTAGCCGTGGTCGGGGCCGCTCATGGGTGTTTCCTTCGGAAGGTGTGACGGGGGTGGCCCGCTTCTCACGTTAGGACGTCGTCTGTCGCCGTCGGGTTCCGGTTCGCCCGTGCGTCGGCTCGGCGGGCGGGTCACACGCCACCGCCTCCGCCCCCGCCACCGCCTCCGCCCCCATCGCCTCCTCCGCCCCCGTCGCCGCCTCCTCCGCCACCGGACCAACCCCCTCCGGCGCCACCATCGCCCGCTCGGCCACCGTGACCGGACCGACGGCCGGACCGGACGCCGACCCAGACGATCCCGGCGAAGTTGAGGACCGCGCACAGCATCAGGATCGGAGCCCAGGTGAACATGGCGAGGGGATGGGTGGCGGCGACCACGAGGAAGGCTCCGACCGACAGGGCGAATCCGACGAAGGGCAGCGTGGTGGGTACCGTGCCCTTCCTCAGGAACGCGGGACGGAATCGCCGGGGGAGGTCGTCGAAGATCGGGAACAGGTCGGAGACGGTGGTCGCGTGCAGGACCGCCTCCGTGCGGGTCTCGTGCTGGGTCGTGATCAGCCATCCGGCCGAGCGTGCCGTCCGCAGCGCTTCCAGGGCCTCGTCGCGTTGGTCGTGGGAGAGGGGGCGGGTCATGGGAGTGCTCGCCTCCGGGGATGTCGGGTGTGTCTCGTCTCCCATGGTGGGACGAAGGTGCGGGGCGTAGGGTTGGCTCGCCCACGACACGCGACGCCGGGATACCACGGAGCATTCCGGTCCCTGGCAGCATAAGTCGGGTGAGTACGCCAGGATCTCCCCCTGACCGAGGCCGGAAGCGGCCGAGCGGCACACCGGTCGACGCGCCCCGTCACCCCTCACCCGGGCCGCGGCCGCTCTACCCGACCGGCGGGATCGCCGCCGCCACCGCCGCGGGCATCGGCCTCGCCGTGATCGTCACGTTGACCATCGTCGGGTGGGTGGCCGCGCCGCACTCGCCCTTCGGCGAGGAGGTCGTCGAACTCCTCCAGGGGGCCGTGCTGGCGTGGTTGGTGAGCCACCACGTGTCCTTCGCGATCGAGGGCGGGCAGTTCGGACTGCTACCGATCGGGCTCGTCCTGATTCCGGCCCTGCTCCTGTACCGGTCGGGCCGATGGTTGGCGCGCAGCTGCGAGATCGGCCGGTTGCGGCACGTCTACCGGGCGGCGTTGGCGATCGCCGGGCCCTACGCGGCGATCGCGGGCACGCTCGCCCTGCTGGCGCGTACCGACACCATGGAGCCCAGCATGCCGCGTGCGCTGGTGATGGGCTTCGTCATCGCGTTCCTGGCCGGGGGGCTGGGGTCGCTGCGCCAGATGATGCGGGACCGCGATGTGGCGGTCGGCGCGCTGCTGGGCCTCATGCCGGGCCGTGCGCGCTCCCTGCTCGTGGGGATGGGCGCCGCCACCGGCTCTCTGCTGCTGGGCGGTCTGCTGCTGTTCCTCGCCGCACTGGCGGTGAACCTGCCCGAGGCGGTGGACGCGACCCGCGCGCTCGCCCCCGGGTTGGTCGGGGGGACACTGCTCCTGCTCGTGCAGATCGCCTATCTGCCCAACGCGATCGTGTTCGCGGTCTGCTACGCCCTGGGACCGGGGTTCACGATGGGGGAGGCGACCATCGTGGCGCCCACGGGTGTGTCCGTCGGGGCGCTGCCGATGTTTCCCATGCTGGCGGCCCTGCCGACGAACGGCGCCGCGCCCGTGGCGTCGCTCGCGGCGCTGGCCGTCCCGTTCGTGGCGGGCGCGGTCGGCGGGGTGCTGACCCAGCGCAGCGCACCGGACGTGGTCAGCGAGGCGGCGCCGCTGTGGGGGTTCGTGTGCGGGGTGACCACGGGCATGGTCTGCGCGGCCCTGGGGGAGCTCGCGGGCGGTTCCCTGGGCGCGGAGCGGCTCACCGACATCGGCCCCTCGTCCTGGCAGGTGGGGCTCGTCGCCGCTCTGGAGGTCGGGGTGGCCGCGGCGATCGCGGCCTGGATCGCCAACTGGTGGTACACGCGCAGGATGCGTCTGGCCTTCGCGGCGGCCGCCGAGGCCCCGGTGAAGGAGGAGCCCGGGAAGGAGGCTGAGGCGGAGCTGCCCGAGCCCGTGCCGGTGGGCGAGGGGTTGGCGACGGTGACGCCGCTGCGCCCGCGGGAGGACGACGAGGACGGGGCCGAACAGCGGGAGCCGTCCGAGGCCGAGCGCTTCGCCGAACGCCAGCGCGTGCGGGAGCGGGCCAGGGAGGAGAAGAGGGCGGAGCGCGCCGCGCGTAAGGAGGCCCGAGCGGAGCTGCGCGTCCAGCGTAGGGAGGAGCGGCGGGCCCAGAAGGCGCAGAAGCGCCGGAGCCGCCGCGAGGACGGGGACGCGGAGTCCGAGGAGATGTACGGGATCAGCTACGAGGCCGACCCCGAGGAGGTCGACGCACCCTGATCCGCCCGGGGTCGGGAGCACCCCCGTGCGCGGCTGCCCGTGCGCCCCTGGACGAACCACGGGGCCGTTCGGGAGGACGAGCGGTGCCCCCGTCCTACGACCCCCGCCACCGCCTCGCGCCGTCCGGTCCCCAAGACGCGACCGGCCCCGCCGCACGCGGCGGGGCCGGTCAGGTCAGCCCTTGGCGACGGTCTTCTCGACCGGCTCGAAGATCGCGTTGACCAGCTCGGTGCACCACGCCAGCAGTTCCAGGTCGCGCAGCGGCTTGCCGCCGATCCCGCCGGCCTTGGGCACCGGGACGAGTAGCGTCTTGGTCGCCTCCTTGCGCACGGACTTGGGGTACATCCGGCGCAGCCGCAGCTCCTGCGACTCGCGTAGTTCCACGGGGGCGAACCGGATCTGGTTGCCCTGCATGACCACGTCGGACAGGCCCGCCGACTTGGCCAGCACCCGGAACCGCGCCACCGCCATCAGGTTGTCCACCGGTTCGGGCGGGGTGCCGTACCGGTCGGTGAGCTCCTCGTAGGCGGCGAGGATGTCCTCCTCGCTGGTGACGCTGGCGATGCGCTTGTAGGACTGCAGGCGCAGCCGTTCGCCCGGCACGTAGTCGTGCGGGATGTGCGCGTTGATGGGCAGCTCGACCCTGGTCTCGACCTCCTCGGCGGCGCCCTGGTCGCCCTTGAGCTCGGCGACCGCCTCACCGACCATGCGCACGTACAGGTCGAAGCCGACTCCGGCGATGGTCCCGGACTGTTCGGCGCCCAGGATGTTGCCCGCGCCGCGGATCTCCAGGTCCTTCATCGCCACGTACATGCCCGCGCCGGTCTCGGTGTGCTGGGCGACCGTGGCCAGGCGCTCGTAGGCGGTCTCGGTGAGCGGTCGCTCCGGCGGGTACAGGAAGTAGGCGTAGGCGCGTTCCCGGCCCCGACCGACCCGGCCGCGCAGCTGGTGCAGCTGGGACAGGCCGTAGGTGTCGGCGCGGTCGATGATGAGGGTGTTGGCGTTGGGTACGTCCAGGCCGGACTCGACGATGGTCGTGGAGACCAGGACGTCGAAGTTCTTCTCCCAGAAGTCGACCATCACCTTCTCGAGCTGCTGTTCGTTCATCTGGCCGTGCGCGTAGGCCACCCGGGCCTCGGGGACCAGGCGCTGGATGGCCGCGGCCATCTTGTCGATCGAGGCGACGCGGTTGTGCACGAAGAACACCTGTCCCTCGCGCATGAGCTCGCGGCGGATCGCGGCGGTGATCTGCTTGTCCTCGTAGGGCCCGACGAAGGTGAGCACGGGGTGGCGCTCCTCCGGCGGGGTGAGGATGGTGGTCATCTCCCGGATACCGGTCAGGCCCATCTCCAGGGTGCGCGGAATGGGTGTGGCGGACATGGCGAGCACGTCCACCTGGGTGCGCAGCCGCTTGAGCGACTCCTTGTGCTCCACGCCGAAGCGCTGTTCCTCGTCGATGATGACCAGGCCCAGGTCCTTGAACCGGGTCTCGGCGGACAGCAGCCGGTGTGTGCCGATGACGACGTCGACCTCGCCGTTGCGCAGTCCCTCCCGGGTCAGCTCCACCTCGGCGTCGGTCTGGAACCGCGACATCGGCTTGACCGTGACCGGGAAGGAGGCGTACCGCTCGGTGAAGGTGGACAGGTGCTGCTGGACCAGCAGGGTGGTGGGTACGAGCAGGGCGACCTGTTTGCCCTCCTGTACCGCCTTGAACGCGGCGCGCACGGCGACCTCGGTCTTGCCGTATCCGACGTCGCCGCAGATCAGCCGGTCCATCGGGACCGATCGCGACATGTCCTTCTTGACCTCGTCGATCGCGGCGAGCTGGTCGGGCGTCTCGACGTAGGGGAAGGCGTCCTCCAGCTCCCGTTGCCAGGGGGTGTCCGGCCCGAACGCGTGGCCGGGGGAGGCCTGGCGGGCGGAGTACAGGCGGATCAGGTCCCCGGCGATCTCGCGGACGACCTTGCGGGCCCGGCTCTTGGCCTTGCTCCACTCGGCGCCGCCCATCTTGGACAGTGTCGGCGCCTCACCGCCGACGTACCGGGTCACCTCGCCCAGCTGCTCGGTGGGTACGAACAGGCGGTCGCCCGGTTGGCCGCGTTTGGAGGGCGCGTACTCGATGAGCAGGTAGTCGCGGGTGGCTCCCTGGATCTGGCGGCTGACCATCTCCAGGTAGCGGCCCACACCGTGCTGTTCGTGCACGACGTAGTCGCCGGGCTTGAGCTGGAGCGGGTCGACCGTGCCCCGCCGCCTGCTCGGCATCTTGCGCATGTCGCGGGTGGAGGACTTCTGCCCGACCAGGTCGGTCTCGGTGAGGACGACGGTGCGCACCGACCTGAGCAGGAACCCGTGGTCGACCAGGCCGGTGGTCACGGTGGCCACGGCCGGGGCCGGGGCCTCGGCCAGGTCGGAGGCCAGGGTGGCGCCCAGTCCGGCGTCGCGCAGCATGGCCACGAGTCGCTCCGCGGGGCCGTGGCCCTGGGTGACCAGGACGACGCTCCAGTTGTCGTGCAGCCAGCCCTTGACGTCGGCCAGGGCGCGCTCGGTGTCGCCGCGGTAGGACTCGGCGGGGACCGCGCCCACGACGACGGCGTGGTCCTCCTCGGCGGCGCCCTCCCCGTCGGCCCCGAACGGGGTCAGCCCCCACCAGGGCAGCCCCAGTTCGCTGGCGCTCGCGCGTAGGTCGGCGATGGACATGTAGGCCGACTCGCCCAGGTCGATGGGGGCCTCACCGCCGGAGGCGGCGTTGATCCAGGAGGCGTCCAGGAACTCGGCGCTGGTCGCCTCCAGCTCCAGGGCGCGGGTGCGGATGCGTTCGGGGTCGCAGCCGACCACGAGGGCGCCCTCGGGCAGGTAGCGGAAGAACGGTTCCATGCGGTCGGCGAGCACGGGCGCGAACGCCTCCATGCCCTCGACGGTGACGCCGTCGGCGATCTTGGTGAGGATCTCGGCCAGGGAGGGGTGCTCGGCGGCCAGGGCCCGGGCGCGTTCGCGGACGGTGTCGGTGAGCAGCAGTTCCCGGCACGGCGGGGCGAACAGGCCGGCCGCGGCGTCGGTGCCCGGCCCGTCGGTGCCCTCGCGCGGTTGGATGGAGCGCTGGTCGGCGACCTGGAAGTAGCGGATGTCCTCGACGGTGTCGCCCCAGAACTCCAGCCGCAGCGGGTGTTCCTCGGTGGGCGGGAAGACGTCCAGGATGCCGCCGCGCACCGCCATGTCGCCGCGCTTCTCGACCAGGTCGACGCGGGCGTAGCCGGTCATGGTGAGGTTGTCGACCACCTCCTCCAGGGGCACCTCGTCACCCGGTCGGACGCGCACCGGCTCCAGGTCGCCCAGGCCGCCGACGAGCGGTTGGAGGACGCTGCGCACCGGAGCCACGACCACCCGCAGTGGGGCGGTCAGGGGGTCGGAGGGGTCGGGGTGGGCGAGGCGGCGCAGGACGGCCAGGCGCTGGCCGACGGTGTCCGACCGCGGGGACAGCCGTTCGTGGGGGAGGGTCTCCCAGGCGGGGAAGTGCGCGACCGCGTCGGCGGGCAGCAGTGAGCCCAGGGCGTCGGTGAGGTCGGTGGCCTCCCGCTCGGTGGCGGTGATCGCCAGGACCGGCCGGGCCGCGCCCACGGGCGCGTCGGCGGCCAGCGCGCCCACCATGAAGGGGCGCAGCGCCGCCGGGGCGATGAGGTCGGTGTGGGGATCGCGGCCGCCGCGGGCGGCCTCGATCGCGCTGTGCAGTGCCGGGTCCTTGCAGACGTCGGCGAGAAGTCCAATGAGGCTCATAGCACCAGGAGCGAGAGATGGGAGTGGTCCGGATCAGGCGGTGGTCGCGGCCTGCACGGTGGAGGGCGGCCGTGTCGTGGACGGCAGCCCGGTCCCCATCAGCCTAGCGACTCCGTCGGCTTCGCGCGGTCGGCTGTGGACGGCGGTCCCCCGCGCCCACCCTCGGGGCCGCTCCGGTCGGACGAGGCGGTACACAGGGAGTCAAACTCGCGATGAGCTGGTCCTATTCCGGGTTGGGCGGATCGACGCCGAGGCTGTGACCGGGCCCGGCATACGCTGGACGCGACGCGGACCGTGGACAGGAGAGGGAGCGTGTGGTGAGTGGCAACGGGTGGGGACGCACCCCGGGCGGGGGATCCGGCCGGCCGGAGGCACGGGTGTTGACCCCGGACCAGGACGAGCTCGCGCACCTGGAGCTGATCCTCAACGGCGCCTGTCCGCTGCCCGGCTTCATGACCAGGGAGCAGGCCGCGTCGGTGGACAGTGACGGGCGGTCGCCCGGCGGAGCCTGGCCGGTTCCGGTCACCCTGACGGTTCCCGAGCACCTGGCCGACGCGGAGCGGCTGGTCCTGGCCGACCCGGAGGGCTTCCCCCTGGCGGAGCTGACGGTGACCGAGCGGTGGGAGTCGTCGGCCCCCGACCACGGGGAGGGGCGGGTCGAACGCCGCCACGTGGCCGGTGACGTGGCGCTGGCCAACCCGCCCATGGGAGGTGTGCTGCGCAAGCTGCGCGTTCCCCCGGCGGAGGTGCGCGGTCAGCGCGAACTCAGCCCCGACCACCCACTCCTGGCCGTGGTCACCGACCGGCCGCTGCACCACCGCGCCCTCCACCAGATCCGTGACCGGGCCAAGGCGCTGGGCCACGCCGACGTGCTGGTGATGGTCGACGCCCCGCTGGAGGACGAGGGGCTGGCCCCGGCCGTGCTCGCGGCCGAGCCGCTGCTGTCCGCGCACACACGGTTCGTCGTGTGCACGCTGCCGCGTTCGGCGGCGCGTTCCGAGGGGCCCCTCGGCGGGCGGTGGGGAGCCCGGGACGTGGCCATGGCCGGGCACGTGGCCGCCGCTTACGGAGCCACGCACATGATGGTGGAGGCGGGCCCGGCGGGCGCCGACGTCGAGGGCGCCAAGGCACTGGAGCCGCCGGTCGCCCTGGTGGCCCCGGAACCGTGGAGCTATGACACGGCCAGCGCGATGTGGCGGCCCTCGGAGGAGGTGCCCGAGGAGGCGCGCCGCGCCGAACCCGACGACGCCGAGGTCGCGGCCGAGCTGGCGCACGGCCGTGAGCTCGCCGCCTGGTTCACCCCGGCCCGGGTGGGCGCGGAGCTGGCCCGGCTGCGTCCGGCGCGGACCCGGCGGGGGCTGACCCTGCTGTTCACCGGTCTGTCCGGGTCGGGCAAGTCGACGATCGCGCAGCGGGTCCGTGAGGGCATCAACCGCGCGGGTCGTACGGTGACGTTGCTCGACGGCGACGTGGTCCGGCTCATGTTGTCCAAGGGCCTGACCTTCTCGCGTGAGGACCGCGAGATGAACGTCCGCCGCATCGGCTACGTGGCCTCCGAGATCACCCGGCACGGCGGGGTCGCCGTGTGCGCTCCGATCGCCCCCTACGCGCGGAGCCGGGCCGAGGTGCGGGCCATGGTGGAGGAGTACGGCGACTTCTTCCTCGTCCACGTGGCCACCCCGCTGGAGGTGTGTGAGGAGCGGGACCGCAAGGGCCTGTACGCCAAGGCGCGGGCGGGGGAGATCCCCGAGTTCACCGGTGTCTCGGATCCCTACGAGGAACCGACCGACGCCGACATGGTCATCCACACGGTGGGTGAGGACCCGCACGAGTCGGCCGCGCGGGTGCTGGCCGCGCTGCGCGAGGGTGGCTGGCTGCCGGACAAGGACAGGTAGGAGACGGCGATGCACGAGACCCGTGACGGCGGCGGACACCACGGGGGCCCGGGGGAGGCGCGCTCCGGGGACGCGGGGCCGGCGCCGGGGCACCGGCTTGCGCGCCTGGTCGAGGTGATGGCCACCCTGCGCAGGGAGTGCCCCTGGGACCGCGGCCAGACGCACGAGTCGCTGGCCAAGTACCTGATCCAGGAGGCCTACGAGACCCTGGAGATCATCGAGGAGGGGGATCCGTCCCTGCTGCCGGAGGAGCTCGGGGACGTCCTGCTCCAGGTGGTCTTCCACGCGGCGATCGCCGCTGAGCGCTCCGAGGGGGATCCGGCGCGTTTCACCGTGGACGACGTCGCCGACGCCATCATCGACAAGATGACCCGCCGCCACCCGCACGTGTTCGGCGGGGTGGAGGTGTCCGGCGCCGACGAGGTCAAGAGCAACTGGGAGGCGATCAAGGCCGCCGAGCGCAGGGAGAAGGCCAGGGCGAGGGGGCACGAGGGCGAGGGCTCGGTCCTGGACGGTGTGCCCTTCGCCCAGCCCGCGGTGCTGCTGTCGGAGGAGTTGCAGCGGCGGGCGGTGCGCAACGGCGTCCCGGCCGATCTGGTCGTCGACGACGGCGGAGCGGGCGGTGAGCTGTTCGCGGCCGTGGCGGCCGAGCGTGAGCGGGGCCGTGACGCCGAGGGCGACCTGCGGGCGGCGGCGCGGCGGTTCGACGCCCGTGTGCGCGCGGCCGAGGCGCTGGCCGGGGCGGACGGCCGTGACCCCCGGGAGCTGTCCGAGGCCGAGTGGCGGCGGTACTGGCACCGGGCCGGTGATGTCCAGGAGGGGTAGGGGCGCGGGGTGTGTCCGACGGACATATCCCGGTGCCGGAAAGCGGGTGGAACGAGGCTTGACCCGCATGTGACGCATGGCACACAGTGCTCCGGTGTGGGCGCACCCCCGGGCCCGGACTCCCCCGTTCTCCCGGGCCGGGGACGCCCGACGATGGGAGCGTCATGCGTCGATTCGGAAACGTCCTCGCCGCGTTCAGCACCCGCTGGGTGCCGGACGCCTTCGTGTTCGCGGTCTTCCTGTCCGTCCTCGTCTTCGGCCTGGCCCTGGGCCTGACCGACCGCACCCCGCTCGAACTGGTCGGTGACTGGTACGGCGGGTTCTGGAATCTCCTCCAGTTCGGCATGCAGATGACTCTGGTGCTGGTCACCGGGTACGCGCTCGCCTCCTCGCCGCCGGCGGGACGGGCGATCCGCTGGGTGGCGGGCCGCACGCGCGGCCCGCTCTCCGCGGTCGCGGTCACCGCGCTGGGCGCCGCCCTGCTGGGCACGCTGCACTGGGGGCTGGGCCTGATCGCGGGTGCCCTGCTGGCCGTGGAGGTCGCGCGCTCCTGCCGGGAGCGCGGCGTTCGGGTGCACTTCCCGCTCGTGGCGGCGGGCGGCTACGTCGGCCTCATGGTCTGGCACAGCGGTCTGTCCGGGTCGGCGCCGCTGCTGGTCAACACCCCGGGGCACTTCCTGGAGGAGCAGGTCGGGCTGATTCCGCTCACCGAGACCATCCTCCAACCGTTCAACCTGGTCTTCCTCGCGGCCATGCTGATCGGGGCGCCGCTGCTCTTGATGAGCATGCACCCGAGGTCGCGGGACAGCGAGGAGATCGAGGCCGACGCCGACGCTGACGGCGGCGCCTCCGGTGCCGGTGGCGCGGCCGGGGGCGGCACGGGCGGGGCGGCCACCGCGACCGCGGTCCGGGAGCTGTCCCCCGCGCAGCGCCTGATGCACAGCCGCCTGCTGGTCTACCTGGTGGTGGCCGTGGGGCTGGTGTACCTGGTGCCCGCGCTCGTCAGGGGTGGTGTCGTGGGCATGGACATCAACCTGCTCAACTTCACCTTCCTCATCGCGGGACTGGGGCTGCACGGCACCTTGGCGGGCTACTCCGCGGCCGCGGCGGAGGGGGCGCGCAACGCCTCCGCCGTGATCATCCAGTTCCCCTTCTACGCGGGGATCATGGGCATGATGGCGAGCTCCGGGCTGCTGGCGGTCGTCACCGAGGCCTTCGTCTCCTTCGCGACGCCGTTCAGCTACCCGTTCTGGGCCATGACCAGCGCCGCCCTGGTCAACTTCGCGGTGCCCTCCGGCGGGGGCCAGTGGGCGGTGCAGGGGCCCGTGGTCATCGGGGCCACGGAGTCCCTGGGCATCGACCCGGGGGTCGGCGTCATGGCGGTGGCGATGGGCGACCAGCTCACCAACGGCATCCAACCGTTCTGGGCGCTGCCCTTGCTCGCGCTGACCAGACTGCGGGCGGGCAGCGTCCTGGGCTATTCGGCGGTGGTGATGTTCTTCGGTTTCGTCGTCGCCTCGCTGTGCATCACGTTCCTCACCTGATCCGGACGGGCCGCCGTCCCCCGCGGGGCGGCGGCTCACCCCTCGTCCCGGCGCGGGCGGCGCGGCACCCGGCGCACGTCGATGATCTCGGTCGAGGCGTCGCCCGGGGCGAGGCCCTCACTGAAGGTCGCCTGAGGGCGCCGGGCGTGTTCACTGATCACCAGCCACAGTCCGATGATCACCCAGTTGGCCATCAGCGCCGATCCGCCCGCCGACAGGAACGGCGTGGTCATCCCGGTGAGCGGGATGACCAGGGTGGCGCCGCCCAGGACGATGAACACGTTGAAGGCGAGGAGGAAGGCGTAGCCCAGCGCGGTGAGCTTGAGGAACACGTCGCGGCAGGCCAGCGCGATCCGGAAGCCGCGTTCGGCGAGCAGGAACAGCAGGACCAGAACGGCCATGAGTCCGGTCAGCCCCAGTTTCTCGCCGACCGACACCAGGACGAGGTCGCTGTCGGCGGCGAAGACCTCCTGGGCGAAGCCCTCGTGGAAGCCCGTGCCGAGCACGCCGCCGTTGGCCAGCGCGAACATGCCCTCGACCACCTGGAAGCTGCCCCCCGGACGTCCGTAGACCTCGGGGTCGAAGGCGTTGAGCCAGATCTCCACGCGGTTGCGTACGTGCCCGAACAGCAGGTAGGCGACGTAGGCCCCGGCGGAGAAGGCGATGAGTCCGATGGCCACCCATGACTTGCGGCCGGTCGCGGCGTACAGCACGGCGAGGAAGGTGCCGAAGAGCAGCAGCGACGTGCCCAGGTCCCGGGTGCCGACCAGGAGCAGGATCGCCATTCCCCAGCCCACCGCCATGGGGGCCAGGTCCCGGGCGCGCGGGACGCTGAACACCTTGACCCGGCCGACCTTGACCGTGTGGGTCACCAGGGACATCACGGTGCGCTGTCGCCCCAGGTAGGAGGCGAGGAAGATGACGAGCAGGACCTTGGCGAACTCCGAGGGCTGCATGGTGAACGGTCCGATCCCGATCCACCGGCGCGCCCCCAGCACCTCGATCCCCAGGGGTGAGAGCGGCAGCAGGAGCAGCAGCAGGGCCGCCACGGCGATGACGTAGGTGTACATGGTGAGGCGGCGCGGTCGGCGCACCAGGACGATCGTGGCTCCGCACAGCACCGTTCCCGCCACGGTCCACAACAGCTGCCGGTCGGTGTCGCCGTGCCCCGGTTCGGCCTTGGCCATCTGGAGCGCCCAGATCATGGTGAGGCCGAGTGCGTTGAGGACCGTGGCCACCGGCAGGAGCACGGGGTCGGCGTAGGGGGCGAGGAACCGCATGAGGACGTGCAGGGCGACCGCGCACGCGCTGACCACGACGATGGCGAGGGTGACGGACGGGTCGACCTCCCCGGTGAGCGCGAGTGAGGCGGCGACCAGCCCGGACGCGCCGGCCACCAGCGCGGGGACGAGCAGGCGCAGCTCCGCCGATCTCTGGCGGACGGGCGCGAACGCCAGGTCGGAGCCGTTCGTCTCTGCCTCGGGGTTGCCCATGTCGTCGTGCCGTCCCGCCGTCCACGTGAGGGGCGGGGCGCCCGTCGGAGCGCCCGCGCCCGGCCGGAAGAGGGGAGGTTCGTCGTGTTCTCGCACTATAGGCACACGCGTTGTCGGATGGGCGTAAGGCGTGCCGGAACGGTGGCGGGCCGCGGCGTACCTCAGACGGAGGCGGGCGCGTCGAGCGGCCGGCCGGTCTCCCAGCCCGCGCCGGAGAAGTGCTCGCGCGGCATGCGCCGTTGTTTCTCGGGGGTCGCGCGGTCGATGCCCGTGTCCTCGTCCGAGGGCAGGCCGAACAGCGCCTGTGCGAGCTCCCCGCGCGGTGAGTGGCACAGGGCGGTGAGGCCGCGCGCCGTCCTCCGCCCCGACATGGACGCGCGCTCCCGGGGGGACCACGCCGTCACGTGCGCGCTGGCGGCACTGGAGGCGGGGGCGGCGCCCGCCGAGGATGTGGAGTAGACCAATCCGGCCGGGTGGGCGCGCGGCGCCGGGGGCGGGGTCGCTACCCTCGTGTCGGGTCCAGAACCAGTGGTCCGACCAACCAAGATACGGAGAGTGACCGTGGCGTCCATCGAGTCAGTACAGGCGCGGGAGATCCTCGATTCCCGGGGCAACCCGACAGTCGAGGTCGAGGTCCTGCTCGACGACGGCACCTTCGCGCGCGCGGGTGTCCCCAGCGGTGCCTCCACCGGGCAGTTCGAGGCCGTCGAACTGCGTGACGGTGGCGAGCGCTACGGCGGCAAGGGCGTGACCAAGGCCGTCACCGCCGTCAACGACGAGATCGCGGGTGCGCTGGAGAACATCGACGCCGACGAGCAGCGCCTCATCGACCGCGCGCTCATCGACCTGGACGGCACGCCCGACAAGTCGCGGATCGGCGCCAACGCCATCCTCGGCGTCTCGCTGGCCGTGGCCAGGGCCGCCGCCGACGAGGCCGGGCTGCCGCTGTTCCGCTACATCGGCGGGCCGAACGCGCACGTCCTGCCCGTGCCGATGATGAACATCCTCAACGGTGGCGCGCACGCCGACAGCAACGTCGACATCCAGGAGTTCATGATCGCGCCGATCGGCGCGGCCACCTTCTCCGAGGCCGTGCGCTGGGGCGCGGAGATCTACCACTCCCTCAAGTCGGTCCTCAAGGCCCACGGCCTGGGCACCGGCGTGGGTGACGAGGGCGGCTTCGCCCCGAACCTGGAGAGCAACCGCGCCGCCCTCGACCTCATCGTCGAGGCGATCAAGAAGGCCGGTTACACCCCCGGCGAGGACATCGCGCTCGCCCTGGACGTGGCCGCCACCGAGCTGTACTCCGACGGCGTGTACACCTTCGAGGGCAAGCCGCGCTCGTCCGAGGAGATGGCCGCCTACTACGGCGAGCTGGTCGCCGACTACCCGCTCGTCTCGATCGAGGACCCGCTCGACGAGGAGGACTGGGAGGGCTGGAAGCGCCTCACCTCCGAGCTGGGCGACAAGGTGCAGCTGGTCGGCGATGACCTGTTCGTCACCAACCCCGAGCGGCTCAAGCGCGGCATCGACGCCGACACCGCCAACTCGCTGCTGGTGAAGGTCAACCAGATCGGCACCCTGACCGAGACCCTGGACGCGGTCAGCCTCGCCCAGCGCAGCGGTTACACGGCGATGATCAGCCACCGCTCCGGTGAGACCGAGGACACCACCATCGCCGACATCGCGGTGGCCACCAACGCCGGTCAGATCAAGACCGGTGCCCCGGCCCGCAGCGAGCGTGTCGCGAAGTACAACCAGCTGCTGCGGATCGAGGACGAGCTCGCCGACGCCGCCGTGTACGCGGGCGTGTCGGCCTTCCCGAGGTTCGCCAACCGCGGCTAGTCTGCCCCAGTGTCCCGCGAACCCAAACAGCAGCCCCCAAAGACGACGAAGGCCACCAGAGCCGACGGGTCCACCGAGAGGGCTGCCCGGGACGCGGGGGCACCGGCGACGAGTGGGGGCCGCACCCGCCGGGTGCGGCCCATGCTCACCAGCCGCGCGGCGATCCTGGCCCTGGTCGTGGGCGTGATCGCGCTCAGCCTGGCCTACCCGTTGCGCGAGTACGTCCTGCAACGCTCGCAGATCGCCGAGCTCCAGGAGGACCGGGCTCGCATGGAGGCGAGCGTGCGGGATCTCCAGGAGCGTGAGGACCAGCTCACCCGGGACGAGTACGTGGAGCGCGAGGCGCGTACCCGCCTGCACTACCAGTACCCCGATGAGACCACCTACATCGTCATCAGCCCCGAGGACGAGGACGAGGACGGACGCGAGTCGCCGCCCTCGGAGCCGTGGTTCGAGACCCTGTGGCGCTCGGTCGTGGAGGCCGACAGCCCCCAGCCCGACGCGGGGCTCTGAGCGCCCCGTGGGCGGTGGAGGGTGACGAAGTGGGTGGTGTGGTCGGCCGGAGGCCGTCCGTTGAGGGTGCCCACCTCTTGCGCGAAGCGCCCCGTGGGCGGTGGAGGGTGACGGGCGGGCCTATGCTGAACCCGTCATGACTTCCGCAGATCAGCCCGCCCCCGGGCACCACGAGGACGCCGCGCGCGAGGGCGCCGACCGGCCGCAGGGCCAGGTCTCCGCACGCGACGTCGCCGCCATCGAACGTCAGCTGGGCCGTACGCCGCGCGGGGTGCGCGCGGTCGCCCACCGGTGCCCGTGCGGCCTGCCCGACGTGGTCCGCACCGCGCCGCGGCTGGAGAGCGGCGAGCCGTTCCCGACGTTGTACTACCTGACCTGCCCACGAGCGGCCTCCGCCATCGGCCGGCTGGAGAACGACGGCCGGATGCGCGCCATGCAGGAGCGGTTGGGTGAGGACCCCGAGCTCCAGGCCGCCTACACCAGGGCGCACGAGTCCTACCTGGCCGAGCGGGCCGAACAGGCGCGGGCCGACGGTGTCGAGCCGCTGCCCGAGGGCATGCAGAGCACCGGTGGCATGCCGACCCGGGTCAAGTGCCTGCACGCCCTGGTCGCCCACGAGCTGGCGGCGCCGGGGACCAACCCGTTCGGCGCCGAAGCCCTGGAGGAACTCCCGGACTGGTGGGACCGGGGACCATGCGTGTGTGTCGATGAGGACGCGCCCGAGGGAGAGGACGTTTCATGAGCGGTGTCGCGGCCATCGACTGCGGAACCAATTCGATTCGACTGCTGGTCGCCGAGGTCGTGCACGTGGACGGCGACGAGGTCGAGGTGATCGACGTCGACCGGCGGATGGAGATCGTCCGCCTGGGCGAGGGTGTCGACGAGACGGGGGCGTTCGCGCCCCGGGCCCTGGAGCGCACGTTCGATGCGCTGCGCGGGTACGCCGAGGCGATCCGGGCGCACGGGATCGAACTCGGACCGGACGCCGTGCGCATGGTGGCCACCAGCGCCACGCGTGACGCCAGCAACCGCCAGGTGTTCGTGGACGGCGTTCGGGAGATCATCGGTGTCGAACCCGAGGTCGTCACCGGGCTGGACGAGGCGGAGCTGTCCTTCGTGGGTGCCACCGCCGAGTTCGAGGCCGAGGCGGAGGACGACGGGTTCACCCCGCCGTTCCTGGTGGTCGACATCGGCGGCGGGTCCACCGAGTTCGTCCTCGGCGGCCAGGGCGGTCCGGACGGTGAGCTCGTCCGGGCGTCGCTGTCGGTGGACATCGGCTGTGTGCGCATGACCGAGCGGCACCTGCGCGACGACCCGCCCACGGCCGAGCAGGTCGCGGCGGCCACCGCGGACATCGAGGCCGCGCTCGACGAGGTGGAGAAGGTCGTCCCCCTGCGTGAGGCGGGTTCGGTCGTGTGCGTGGCGGGGACGGCGACCACGGTCGCGGGGATCGCCCTCGACCTGCCCGAGTACGACTCCGAGCGGATCCACCACACCCGCGTGGACGTCGCGGAGCTGGACCGGATCACCGCCGAACTGCTTGCCTCCACCCACGATGAGCGGACGCGGATCGGGGTCATGCACCCCGGCCGGGTGGACGTGATCGGTGCGGGGGCCCTGGTGCTGTCCCGGGTGCTGGCGCGCACGGGCGCGGACCACTTCACCGCGAGTGAGCACGACATCCTCGACGGTGTCGCCTGGAGTCTGGTCGTGTAGGGCTTCAGGCATACGTGGGTCGGGGGCTGCAAGGCCCCTGACCTGCTCCTCCGGGTGAGACGCGTCACCCGGAGAAAGCTTGTGAAAGCATTCACAACCACTCTGACCTGCGCAAACTCCATGAGTGCGGGTCGTAAAGTGGTCGGAAGGTGAACGGCTGTGAACCTTCTCTGTCGGCAGGTGCTTGTGAAAGAATGCACAAGCAACAGGGTCGTAACACCCCAAGGCTCCCACCAGGGATCCGACCGGATGTTACGGCCGGGGCGACCGAAGGACGAACACTCTTCGCGACCCTGGGCAAGGGCGCCACAGGACACCGTTAGGGCGGATATGCGATGACCGAGAGCAGGAACTACCGACTGGTGCACGGCGGAGGAGACGAGGCGGAGATCCCGCACGTCCTCATCGTCGGCGGCGGTTACCTCGGGATGTACACCGCGAGGCGGCTGGAGAAGAAGCTGGGTTCCGGTGAGGCCCGTATCACCGTCATCGACCCGAACTCCTACATGACCTACCAGCCGTTCCTGCCCGAGACCGCGGCCGGGAACATCTCCCCGCGCCACGTGGTGGTTCCCCTGCGCAAGGTCTTCGACCGGGTCCGTGTCCTGGGCGGGCGCGTCGTGCGCATCGACCACGCCGAGCGCACCGTCCGCTACGAACCCAACGTCGGCGAGCCCGAGACCATCCGCTACGACCACATCGTGCTGGCCGCGGGCGCGGTCTCGCGCACCCTGCCCATCCCGGGCCTGGCCGAGTGGGGCATCGGCATCAAGACCGTGGAGGAGGCCGCCTACCTCCGCAACCACGTCCTCAACCAGCTCGCCATCGCTGACTCCACCGACGACGAGGAGATCCGCGCCAAGGCGCTGCGCTTCGTCTTCGTCGGCGGCGGCTTCGCCGGTGCCGAGGCCATCGCCGAGCTGGAGGACCTGGTCCGCGACGCGGTTCGCATGTACAGCTCGATCGGTCTCGAGGACGTCCGGTTCTACCTCATCGAGGCGGCCGACAAGATCCTGCCCGAGGTCGGCCCCGAGGTCGGCACCAAGGCGCTCAACCAGCTGCGCCAGCGCGGCATCGACGTCCGGCTCGAGACCTTCCTGGAGTCGGCCGTCGACCAGCGCATCAAGCTCAGCGACGGCACCGAGTTCGACGCGGGCACGCTCGTGTGGACCGCCGGCGTCAAGCCCAGCCCGGTCGTCGCCGCCAGCGACCTGCCGCTCGGCCCCAAGGGTCACGTCGACACCAGCGAGAACCTCACCGTCAACGGTGTGGAGAACGCCTTCGCCGGCGGCGACAACGCCCAGGTGCCCGACGGCAACGGCGGTTACTACCCGCCCAACGCCCAGAACGCCGTCCGCCAGGCCCCGGTGCTCGCCGACAACGTGATCGCCACCCTGCGCGGCGGCAAGCTCAAGCCCTACCGCCACAAGAACCTTGGCGCCGTCGCCGGGCTCGGCCTGCACAAGGGCGCCGCCCAGCTCTTCGGCAAGGTCAAGCTCAACGGTCGCCTCGCCTGGTACGCGCACCGTGCCTATCACCTGTACGCGGTCCCGACCTTCAACCGCAAGATGCGGGTGCTGGCCGACTGGACGCTCGCCTTCCTCCTGCGCCGCGACTTCGCCGCGCTTCCGGAGATGGTCGAGCCGCGCCAGGCCTTCGAGGAGGCCAGCGAGCCGCAGATCGTCCAGGACGGTCGCCTGCGCCGCGTCAGCTGACACCGGTTCGTCCCGTATGCGCACGAAACGACCGGCTTCCCCGGGGAAGCCGGTCGTTTCGTGTCCCCATCCGGCCAAGCTGAACCAAAGTGGGCAATCACCCCGGCCGGTATGATGGGCTCGCCCTCGTAGCCCAATGGAAGAGGCAGGCCCCCTAAAAGGGTCACAAGTGTCGGTTCGAGTCCGACCGGGGGTACTGTGCTTTCTACGCGCTCGCTGCCTCGCGTCGGGGCTCGGGGCGTGCAGAACCGGGATTCTTCATCCTCGGCGGCGCCTGTCGCTCGTTCCTCGTCGGCGGCTCGGCTCCTCCTGCAGAACCCGGTACGCCCCTCGCGTGCTTTCTTCGTGCTCGTCGCCTCGCAGGCTCGGCCCGGAGCGCGCGGAACCGGGATTCTTCATCCTCGGCGGCGCCTGTCGCTCGTTCCTCGCCGGCGGCTCGGTTCCTCATGATGAGGGGCGCGCCGGGCCGTGGTGCTCCATCAGCAATTGGAGTTGGGTGAACAGACGCTCGCCCGGGTCACCCAGGTCGATACCGCTCACCGCCGCGGCCCGCCGCACCCGGTACCGCAGCGTGTTCGGGTGGATGTGCAGCCGCTCGGCGGCCGATCGCGCGTCACCGAAGGCCTCCAGGTAGGCGAGGAGTGAGTTCACCAGATCGGCGCCGCCCGACCGGTCGTACTCGATCAGACGACTCACCCGCGGGTCACGCAACGACGGATCCTCCCGCAGATGGGCGAGGGTCTCGCTGATCAGCACCCGCGAACGCACGTCGGAGATGGTCGCCACCTCCCAGTCCAGGCCCCGGTCCAGGTCACGGCCCATCGCGTCCAGCACCCGGTCGGCCTCCGCCCGGGAGTCGGGGACCTCTCCCAGCCTCTCCACCAACGACCCCACGGCCGCCTGAACCTCCAGGTCCAGGGCGGCCCGGGCGGCCGCGACCGTCTTCCGGGTCAGCGTGAGCACGGACTGCTCCACGCCACGCCACCCCTCACGGCCGCGCACGAGGTCGGGCAGGAGCACGTACACCCGGCCGCCCAGTTCGGTCACCAGGGCACTGCGCCGGTAGGCGGCGGTGTGCACCGACACCAGGTCGATGAGCTGGCGGCGGCGCAGTTCGCGTTCGGGCCGGTCGGGCGGCTCGGGCCGCTCCGCGTGCTCCTCGGCCTCGGTGTCCCCGGCCGACACCGCTTGCTGAGTGAGGGAGAAAGCCACGACCAGCGCGCCCCGGTCGGTGTGGACCTCCACCGTGTCGGCCAGCGCGCTGGCGTCGATCCGCCCCTCCAGCAGGCTCGACAGCAGATCCTCGCGCAGACGCAGCCCCGCGCTGGCCTGGGTGCGCTGCCGGATCATCTGCAACGCGGTCGTACGCGCGGCGCCCAGCAGCGCCTCCTCCGCGTGCTCGGCCAGCGGCTCGGACCCCTCTTGGACCCAGATCGATCCCAGCGGCTGGCGTCCGGCGTGGATGCCGACCGCCAGGCGTCGGCGGATGCCCAGTTCGGGGTTCTCATCGATCCGCACGACCTCCTCGCCGGACCGGAGTTTGGTGAACACCCCCCACTCCCGCAGAAGCGCCAGGTACGGTTCCGGGCCCCGACGGCCCAGGACCGACAGACGGCGCAGCTCGTCCACCTCGGAGCCGGACGAGTAGGCCAGCACCCGGCTCGCCGAGTCCTCGATGGCCACCAGGCCGTTGGTCAGGCGCGCGATCGTCTGGGCCATGGAGAACAGGTCGCCGGAGGTCTCGCCCAGGTCGTCGGGGTTGCTCGGCCGGGCGTCGTCCACGATGTTCTGGCACACCGACTGCAACTGGTCCCAGCGCACCTCGGGCCGCACGGCGAGCAGAGCGATCCCGGCGTCCTGGGCCTCCGCGCGCAAGGCGGCCAGTTCGTCCTTGCCCCCGGACCGGTAGGGCCGGCCCCCGCGCGTACCCGCGGGCGGTGGCAGCACCTCCTCCGCCGAGTGGCCGCTCGTCTTGACCGCCACGGCCGTCGCGCCCCGATCGGCGAGCGTCCGTACGAGACGTCGGGCGGCCCCGCCCCGGGCTCCGATCAGGAGGACGAGATCACCTGACCGAGCCTCCGCGCGGTCCTCCGGGTCGAGGATGACGACGTTGTCCACCTGAACATCCAGGCCGGCGGGAGCCGCCGCGACGTCCATGATCGGGTCACCGACGACGAGGAGCAGCCGCCGCAGCGGGATGCCCGTCCCCTCGCTCACGGGCGCACCGAGGTGACCAGGCATGACGCCGGGATGCGCGGTGGGAAGGCGAGGTTCGTCGTCTCCGGGGCGGATCGGTCCGGTAAGTGGGGAGTCTGTGCTCATATGCGTACCATTTTGTCCTACTGGACAAATAAGCATGGCAAAGAGTGGCCTGTCCCACAAGGATCCCACACGTCGGTTCTGAGAGCGTTGAATCAGATCAACCCTGCGTAGAACAGGGACAGACTTTCCAGGGAGGTGCCCATGGACGCCGTGACCAACGTCCCGCTGCCGAAGAACGAGCCCGTTCTGTCGTACGCGCCCGGCAGCGCGGAGCGCGCCGAGCTCGTGGCCAAGCTTGACGAACTCGGCCGGGAGAGCATCGACCTGCCGATGTACATCGCCGGCGAGCGTCGCATGGGCGGAGGCGAGCGCATCGACGCCGTGCAGCCGCACCGCCACTCGTCCGTCCTGGGGACCATGGGCAACGCCACCCACGACGATGCCCGCGACGCGATCGCCGCCGCCAAGGCCGCGGCCCCGGCCTGGCGCGCGATGTCCTTCGACGACCGCGCCGCCATCATCCTGCGCGCCGCCGAGCTCCTCTCCGGCCCGTGGCGCGCCACGATCAACGCCGCCACCATGCTCGGCCAGTCCAAGACGGTGCAGCAGGCGGAGATCGACTCGGCCTGTGAGCTCATCGACTTCTGGCGCTTCAACGTCTCCTACGCCCGGCAGCTCATCGAGCAGCAGCCGCTGAGCGTCCCCGGCGTGTGGAACCGCATGGAGCAGCGGCCGCTGGAGGGCTTCGTCTACGCGATCACGCCCTTCAACTTCACCGCCATCGCGGGCAACCTGCCCACGGCCCCGGCCCTCATGGGCAACGTGGTCGTGTGGAAGCCGTCCCCGACGCAGCAGTTCGCCGCCGAGTTCACGATGCGTCTGCTGGAGGAGGCCGGCCTTCCCCCGGGCGTCATCAACATGGTGACCGGCGACGGTCTGGCCGTCTCCGACGTCGCCCTGAACGACCCGGACCTGGCCGGTGTGCACTTCACCGGCTCGACCCGCACCTTCCAGCACCTGTGGAAGAGCGTCGGCGAGAACATCTCCAACTATCGGAGCTACCCGCGCATCGTCGGTGAGACCGGCGGCAAGGACTTCATCGTCGCGCACTCCTCCGCCGACCCGGAGGTCCTGCGTACCGCGATCGTCCGCGGCTCCTTCGAGTACCAGGGCCAGAAGTGCTCGGCCGCCTCGCGCGCCTTCGTCGCCCGCTCCGTCTGGGAGCAGGTCCGTGACGACCTCGTCGCCGAGGTCGAGGCGATCAAGATGGGTGACGTCACCGACCTGTCGAACTTCGTCGGCGCCGTCATCGACCGCCGCGCCTTCGACAAACTCGCCAAGGTCCTGGAGGACGCCAAGGCCGACCCGACCCTGTCGATCATCGCGGGCGGCACGGCCGACGACTCCGTGGGCTACTTCGTGAGCCCGACCGTCATCGAGGGCACCGACCCCTCCCACGACGTGTTCCGTACCGAGTACTTCGGCCCGATCGTCGCCGTCCACGTCTACGAGGACGAGAAGTTCGACGAGGTCCTGGAGATCGTCGACCAGGGCTCCGCCTACGCGCTGACCGGCGCCGTGCTGGCCAAGGACCGCGCCGCGGTCGCCAAGGCCACCGAGGCCCTGCGCTTCACCGCGGGCAACTTCTACATCAACGACCGGCCGACCGGCTCCATCGTGGGCCAGCAGCCGTTCGGCGGTGGCCGCGCCTCCGGCACCAACGACAAGGCCGGTTCGGCGCAGAACCTGTCCCGTTGGGCCAGCCCGCGCGCCATCAAGGAGACCTTCGTCGCTCCGACGACCTCCTCCTACCCGCACATGGACTAGTCGGGTCGATCCCGCACGGTCCGGCACCGTCCCGCGCCGCCACCCGGTGGCGCGGGACGGGCCACACCCCCTGAGGAGTTCACCGGTACGGCCGGTCATCTCCGGCAGTCACCGCAGTCCGCGCCTGCCCACTGGCTCGCGCACGTCTTCTTCGAGGTCTCCATGCTTCGTAAGTCCCTGCTGCTCGCCGCCAGGTCCAAGACCTGCCGCACGATCGTCGAGCGCACGCCCGTCACCCGGGGCCTGGTTTCCCGGTTCGTCGCCGGCGCCACCCTTGATTCGGCGCTGCCCGCGGTCGCCGACCTGACCAGCGACCGTTACGTCACGCTCGACTACCTGGGCGAGGACACCACCGACCTGGCTCAGGCCACCGCCACGGTGACCGCCTACGAGGACCTGCTGGCCGCCCTGGGCGAGGCCGGTCTGGGCGGGCGCGCCGAGGTGTCGGTCAAGCTGTCGGCGGTCGGTCAGTTCCTCAACAGGGACGGCGAGAAGATCGCCCTGGACAACGCCCGGCGGATCGCCGAGGCCGCCGCCGCGATCGGCACCACGGTGACCCTGGACATGGAGGACCACACCACCACCGACTCCACCCTGGGCATCCTGCGCGAGCTGCGGCAGGACTTCCCGTCCGTGGGCGCGGTCCTCCAGGCTTACCTGTACCGCACCGAGGCCGACTGCCGCGACCTCAGCGGCGCCGGTTCGCGTGTGCGCCTGTGCAAGGGCGCCTACGACGAGCCCGCCTCCGTCGCCTACCGCGACAAGGCCGAGGTGGACAAGGCGTACGTGCGCTGCCTGCGCATCCTCATGGAGGGTGACGGCTACCCGATGGTGGCCTCGCACGATCCGCGGATGGTCGCCATCGCCGGAGAGCTGGCCAAGACCAACGGCCGCTCCTCGGACGACTACGAGTACCAGATGCTCTACGGCATCCGCGACACCGAGCAGGTGCGGCTGGCCGCCGAGGGCAAACGCGTGCGCGTCTACGTCCCCTACGGCGACGAGTGGTACGGCTACTACATGCGCCGGCTGGCGGAGCGTCCGGCCAACGTCCTGTTCATGGCGCGGTCGGTGATCACCCGGAACTGACCGTCCGGACGCGTGGTCCGGGGCCGGTGTCCCCTCGGGGCGCCGGTCCCGTCCCGTGTCGCAATGGTGACCTGCCACGGGAACCCGCCGGAGGCCCGATACGTTACTTTGTGGGCAGCAAACGACGCGTGAAAGGCCATGACGAGACATGAGGTTGCGGAGTTCCAACCCCGTCCTCAAGCGGGCGCTCAAGCAGTCCGGGGCCGGCGGCTACGGCCAGCCGGGCTACGGGCAGCCGTACCCGCAGCAGGGATACCCCCAGCAGGGTTATGGTCAGCCGGGCTACGGGCAGCCGTACCCCCAGGCCGGATACCCCCAGCAGGGCTACGCACAGCCCGGATACCCGCAGCCCGGATACCCCGCGGCTCCGGTCCAGGGCGCCGACGCCCAGCCGATGACCATCGACGACGTCGTCGTGCGCACCGGCATGACGCTCGGGGTGGTCGCCCTCCTCGGCGTCGTCAACTACTTCCTCTTCAGCTTCAGCCCGGGCCTGGCCCTGCTGCTGACGATCGTCGGGGCCCTGGGCGGTCTTGTCCTCGGCCTGGTCATCGGTTTCAAGCAGAGCACCAACCCCGGCCTCATCCTCACCTACGCGGCCCTGGAGGGCCTCCTCGTCGGCGGTTTCTCCGCCCTGCTCGGGGCGCAGCTGGCCGTGAGCACCGGTGACGCCGGTGCCAGTGCCTCCCTGGTCTCCCAGGCCGTGGTCGGCACCGTCGCCGTGTTCGCCGTGATGCTGGCGCTGTACAAGTTCCGGGTCATCAAGGTGACCGACGGCTTCGTCAAGGCCGTCGGCTTCGCGGTGCTCGGCGCCGCCGCCCTGATGCTGGTCAACTTCGTGCTGAGCTTCTTCATCGCCGGCGGTCTCGGCCTGCGTGAGCCCACCCTGCTGGGGCTGGGGGTCAGCCTGGTGTTCGTGGTCATCGCGGCGCTGACGCTCGCGATCGAGTTCCGCGGCATCGAGGAGGGCGTCCAGGAGGGGATCCCGGCGAAGTTCGCCTGGCAGTTCGCCTTCGGTCTGACCGTCTCCCTGGTCTGGCTCTACATCGAGATCCTGCGCCTGCTCTGGATCCTCAAGACGATGTTCGCCGAGTAGCGGCGTCGCATCGGACGTGGCGAGGGGCCGCCTCCCGGGTTACCGCCCGGAGGTGGCCCCTTCGCCGTCGGGACGGAGCCGTGCCCTCAGGCCGGGCCGCGTCCCCCGACGGGTCAGGTCCCGTCGCGGCGCGGGGCGGGAATCGAACGGTTACGGCGGCGGCGCTCGTGCTCGGTGACGATCGCCTGCGCGTACCAGTGGGGCAGGTCGTACTCGTCGGCGAGCCAGTTCGAACGGTCCGAACAGCGGAGCAGGCTCGGGCCCTTGTCGAGGGCGTCGAACCACTCGGGGAGCTCGCGGCCGGTGACGGCCGGCACGCGTTCGATGAGCTTGGCGTGGATCTCCGGCGAGTGGGTTAGTGACATGGGCACCTCCGGAGGCGCGTTGGCGTATGGCACTTACCTGCGACACTGCATCAGGATCACGCTTTGGACAAGCCCCGGTCACCAGCTTTTACCTTGTGAGAGGCAGAACGTTGGTCTGCGGGCGCGCCGTCCGCCGCCGGAGACGGCTCCGCCCGGACCCCCTCAGGCGGTCCGGGCGGAGTGCGTCGCGACGTGGCGCGGATCAGCTCAGGCGCTCGAAGACGGCCGCCATGCCCTGGCCGCCGCCGACGCACATGGTCTCCAGACCGAACGTCTTGTCGTGGAACCGCAGGCCGTTGAGCAGCGTGCCGGTGATCCGGGCGCCGGTGCTGCCGAACGGGTGGCCGACCGCGATGGCCCCGCCGTTGACGTTGAGCTGGGAGTCGATGTCGATGCCCAGCTGGTCGGCGGAGGGGAGGACCTGCGCGGCGAAGGCCTCGTTGATCTCGGCCAGGTCGATGTCGCCGATGGCCATGTTGGCGCGGGCGAGCGCCTGCCTGGAGGCCTCCACCGGGCCCAGGCCCATGATCTCCGGGCTCAGACCGGTCACACCGGTGGACACGATGCGCGCCAGCGGGGTGATGCCCAGCTGGGCGGCGCGGGTGTCGCTCATGATGACCAGCGCCGAGGCGCCGTCGTTCAGGGGGCAGGCGTTGCCCGCGGTGACGGTGCCGTCGGGGCGGAACACCGGCTTGAGCTGGCTGACCTTCTCGTAGGTCGTGCCGCGGCGGATGCCGTCGTCGGTGCTGACCACGGTGCCGTCCGGGAGGGTCACCGGGGTGATCTCGCGCTCCCAGAAGCCGTTGTCGAGGGACTTCTCGGCGAGGTTCTGGGAGCGGACCGCGAACTCGTCCTGGCGCTCACGGGAGACGCCGGTGATCTGGGCGACGTTCTCGGCGGTCTGGCCCATCGCGATGTAGGCGTCGGGCAGGGCGCCGTCCTGGCGCGGGTCGGTCCAGGCCTCGGCGCCGCCCTCGGCGCGCTTCTCGGTGCGGGCCTTGGCGTCGGCGAAGAGCGGGTTCTCGTTCGGCGGGTTGTCGCTGCTGCCGTGGGCGAAGCGGCTGACGGTCTCCACACCGGCGGAGACGAACACGTCGCCCTCGCCCGCCTTGATGGCGTGGTAGGCCATGCGGGTGGTCTGGAGGGACGAGGAACAGTACCGGGTGACGGTGGTGCCGGGGACGGTGTCGAGCCCGAGCTGCACGGCGACGACGCGGGCCATGTTGAAGCCCTGCTCACCGCCGGGGAGACCGCAGCCCAGCATGAGGTCGTCGATGTCCTTGGGGTCGAGCTCGGGCACCTTGGCCAGGGCGGCGCCGACGATCTGGGTGGTCAGGTCGTCGGGGCGGATGTCCTTCAGGGAACCCTTGAAGGCGCGGCCGATCGGGGAGCGCGCGGTGGCGACGATGACTGCTTCGGGCATGTGCTTCGTCCCATTCGGTGTCGGGGTGCTGCGGTGACGCTCCGTCGGTTCGCCGGACACCTGTCTCGACGTCCGCGACGCGTCTTGTTACTGACCAGTTAACATCTCGGGCCCTCGCCGTCGCCACCCGGGGTCGGCCTTGGCGTGCCGTCCTGACCACCGGTTCCCTCCCCGGTGGTCCGGCCGGCCGTCTCGACCGCCCGGTCCGCGGCCCCGGTCTCCCCGGCGGCGCCCGCCCGGGTCACGCGCGGGCGGAAGGGGGCCCGGATCAGCGCCCATCCGTCGCCCACCATCGCCCGTGAGGGGCGCTCCGCGCCGGAACGGACCACCACCCTCGACGGACGCCTCCGGCGCAGCCGATCGGTCCAGTGCCCCCGCCTGCCGGCATGCTCGACGGGGGCCCGGGAGACCTCGGTGCCCGGGGTCTCGGCGGCCATGACCGCCGCGCGGTCCACCGGCAGGATGCCCTCGGGGCGGCCGATCTCCCCGATCTCTGGGAGCAGCCCGAGCGCGGCGCACGCCGAGGGCAGGACGGCGGAGGCGGCCTGGGCGTACCCGAGGGCTGACGGATGGAATCGGTCGGGTCCGAACATGGAATGCGGATCAGACCGGAAGTCGTCGGCGAGAAGGTCGCTCAATGACACCGTGCGCCCGCCGGCCTCGGTGACCGCGATGGTCTGGGCGGCGGCGAGTTGGCGTGAGGCACGTCGCGCGACCGACCGCAGCGGCCACCCGATCGGCCGGACGGTGCCCAGATCCGGGCAGGTCGCCACGACCACCTCCGTGCCGTGGTCGACGAGGCGGCGGGTGAGGTCGCGCAGCTGCTTGACGGCGTCGTTCGGGCGGACCCTGCGGATGACGTCGTTGGCCCCGATGAAGACGACCGCCACGTCGAAGCGGCCGCCGTCCCGAAACGCTCCGGCCCGCTCGGCCTGGGGGCCCAGGTCCGCTGAGGTGGCGCCGGGGAAAGCGGTGCACCGCAGCAGCACCCTCCGGTCGGCCGCGTTCGCGATCCCCGTCGCCAGCAGCACGCCGGGGGTCTGCGCGGCCTCGGCGACCGCGAATCCGGCCGCGGTGGAGTCGCCGAGCATGAGCATCCGCAGCGATGGCCCGTCGCCGTCGCCGTGGAGCCCGTTCACCTCGGGCCGGTCCCAGTCGGTGACGCCGACCGCGCGTCGCGCGAGCCGGGCCTGGAGGTAGAGGAGGGCGACGGTACCCGCGCCCACGAGCGTCACCCCGCCGCCACCGAACGCCGTGGCGGCGGCGATGCGCCGTGCGCGCGCGGCTCGCAGCATCGGACCACCCCCGGGGCCTCGTCTCCGTCCGCCCTGGGGCGGGCCGGTTCGATCCGAGGCTACAACCGGAGTGGTCCCGGGTCACGTACCCCGGGCGGCACACGATCCGCTCCGTTCGGTGAGCCGGATCGAGCCCGCACGTGACGTCCGGCGGCACCGACACCCGACGTGAACGGCGCGAACGGCACGGGAACGGCTTAGAGTCGGGAGTGTGGTGGGCCGGACCGGCCCACGGCCCCGGCAGGCGCGACCGGGGCGAAGGACCAGGCGGACCGACGGATCCGGCCGCCACGATGCTGAAGGAGCCCACAGTGCGGGTACACGACTCACTGATCGACCTGGTGGGGGACACCCCGCTCGTGCGACTCCGGAAGGTCACCGAGGGGCTCGCGCCGACCATTCTCGCCAAGGTGGAGTACTTCAACCCCGGCGGTTCGGTGAAGGACCGCATCGCCCTGCGCATGGTCGAGGCGGCGGAGAAGAGCGGGGAGCTCAGGGCGGGCGGCACGATCGTCGAGCCGACCTCCGGCAACACCGGGATCGGGCTGGCGATGGTCGCGCAGGAGAGGGGCTACCGCTGCGTCTTCGTCTGCCCGGACAAGGTGGGGGCGGACAAGCTGGCGGTGCTGCGCGCCTACGGCGCCGAGGTCGTGGTGTGCCCGACCACGGTCGCTCCGGAGCACCCCGACTCCTACTACTCGGTCTCCGACCGGCTCGCCGAGGAGATTCCCGGGGCGTGGAAGCCCAACCAGTACGAGAACCAGAACAACCCCGAGTCCCACTACCACTCCACCGGCCCCGAGATCTGGGACCAGACCGAGGGCCGCGTGACGCACTTCGTGGCGGGCATCGGCACCGGCGGGACGATCAGCGGCACCGGCCGCTACCTCAAGGAGGTCTCCGACGGGCGGGTGAAGGTGATCGGCGCCGACCCGGAGGGCTCGGTGTACTCGGGCGGATCGGGACGCCCCTACCTGGTCGAGGGCGTGGGCGAGGACATCTGGCCCGGCACCTACGACACGGGGATCTGCGACGACATCGTGGCCGTCAGCGACAAGGAGTCCTTCCTCATGACGCGTCGCCTGGCGCGTGAGGAGGCGCTGCTGGTCGGCGGCTCCTGCGGCCTGGCGGTCGAGGCGGCCCTGCGCGTGGCCGAGGACGCGGGCCCCGACGACGTCATCGTCGTTCTGCTGCCCGACGGCGGACGCGGCTACCTCGGCAAGATCTTCAACGACGAGTGGATGGCCGACTACGGCTTCCTGTCGGCCGAGACCGAGGAGGCCACCGCCGGCCAGGTGCTGAACGGCAAGGGCGGTGAGATGCCCGACTTCGTGCACACCCACCCGCACGAGTCGATCGGCACGGCCGTGGCGATCATGCGCGAGTACGGCGTCTCCCAGCTCCCGGTGATGAAGGAGGAGCCGCCGGTCATGGCCGCCGAGGTGGTCGGCTCCATCGCCGAGCGCGACGTCCTCGACGCGCTCTTCGACGGCCGCGCCCAGCTGGACGACAGCGTGGAGACGCACATGGGCAAGCCGCTGGCCACGGTCGGCACGGGGACTCCGGTCGGCGACTGCGTGCGGCTGCTGCGCGGCTCCGGCGCTCTGGTGGTGCTGCGCGACGGCCGGCCTGTGGGCATCCTCACCCGCCAGGACCTGTTGGCCCACCTGTCCGGCTGACGGGGGCGGCCGCGGCGCATCCGGGGCCCCGAACCGCGTTCCACCGAGCGCGGTTCGGGGCCCCGCTGTGTGGAGACCGGACGGAGCGTCGCATACTCGGACACTGCTACTCTTCGCGGCAACGTTACTGGCAGGTAATACATGGGAGCTCGCGTGTCGCGGCTGTTGTCCTGGATCATCCGCTCCGCTTGGTCGTACGCGCGGAGCCACGCCGAAATCCGCGCGGACTCCAAGGCCGCGCGGAAGTTCGCGCGCTTCGGCGTGGGTTCCGCGATCGCCTTCCCCACGGCCACCCTCTACGGGGAGCCGTGGATCGAGATCGGGGTACACACCGTCCTGGGCGGTGACATGACCCTGGCAGCGGGCATGGGGCCGGACTACGACCTCGGGCCCGTCACCGTCGTCCGGATCGGCTCGGGCTGCGCGATCGGCCGCGGATCGCACATCGTCGCGCACAAGTCGGTGGACATCGGGGACCACGTCTACACCGGTCCGTACGTCTACATCACGGATCAGAACCACTCCTACGCCAACACCGAGATCCCCGTCGGCCTCCAATGGCCCGTCGACGACCCGGTGAGCATCGGCGACGGCACCTGGATCGGCGCGAACGCGGTGATCCTGCCCGGCGTCCACCTGGGCCGCAACTGCGTCGTCGCGGCGGGCACCGTGGTCCGCCCCGGCCACTACCCCGACCACAGTGTCGTCGCGGGGGTTCCCGGCAAGGTCGTGCGCACCCACGATCCCGAGCTCGGCTGGGATCCGCCGATGCGCGAGACCGGTACGCCCACGCGCGTGCCCACCCCCGCCGCGGGGCTGCCGCCCGAGGTGCCGATCGAACCGCCCGAACCGGGGTCGGCCACCAGGTTCCCGCCCGCCTGAGGACGGTGGCGGTGGCGTGCGACTCCGCCACATTCCCTCCTGCGTGAAACGTGGGGTTCACGGGGAAAGCGGCGGCTATTGTGGCCCCATGACGTTCGACGGGTTTGAAACGCTGGCCATCCACGCGGGGCAGGAACCGGACGCCGGGACCGGGGCCGTGGTGGTGCCGATCTACCAGACGAGTACCTACGCCCAGGACGGCGTGGGCGGTTTGCGCCAGGGCTACGAGTACTCGCGCACGGGCAACCCGACGCGCGCCGCCCTGGAGGAGTGCCTGGCCGCGCTGGAGTCCGGCGCGCGGGGCCTGGCCTTCGCCTCGGGCATGGCCGCCGAGGACACGCTGCTGCGCACGGTCCTCTCACCCGGCGACCACATCATCATCCCCGACGACGCCTACGGGGGCACCTTCCGCCTGGTCTCCAAGGTCGTCGAGCGCTGGGGCGTGTCCTGGGACGCGGTCGACCAGACCGACCCCGAGGCCGTGCGCGCGGCGGTGCGCCCCGACACGAAGGTCGTGTGGACGGAGACGCCCACCAACCCGCTGCTCAACATCACCGACATCGAGGCGCTCGCGCAGATCGCGCACGACGCGGGAGCGCTGTACGTCGTCGACAACACCTTCGCCTCGCCCTACCTGCAGCAGCCGCTGACGCTGGGCGCGGACGTGGTCGTGCACTCCACGACCAAGTACCTGGGCGGGCACTCCGACGTGGTCGGCGGCGCCCTGGTGGTCGCCGACGCCGACCTGGGCGAGCGGCTGGCCTTCCACCAGAACACCATGGGCGCCGTGCCGGGGCCGTTCGACTCCTGGCTGACGCTGAGGGGGATCAAGACCCTGGGTGTGCGGATGGACCGGCACAGCGCGAACGCCGAGCAGGTCGTGGCCGAGCTGGAGGGCCACCCGGCGGTCCGCAGGGTGTACTACCCCGGGCTGGACGGTCACCCGGGGCACAAGATCGCCGAGCGGCAGATGCGTTCCTTCGGTGGGATGGTCTCCTTCTCCCTGCGGGACGGGGAGAAGGCGGCGCTGCGGCTGTGCGAGCGCACCGAGGTCTTCACCCTGGGGGAGTCACTGGGCGGGGTCGAGTCCCTGATCGAGCACCCCGGGCGGATGACGCACGCCTCCACCGCGGGCTCCCCGCTGGAGGTTCCCGCCGACCTGGTCCGGATCTCCGTCGGTATCGAGTCCGGCGGCGACCTGGTGATGGACCTGTTGCGGGCCCTGGAGGACTAGCGGTGCCTTCGTGGGCCCCCGCTGCGCCGCGGACGGTGTTCGGGCGCCCCGGAGGCGGGGGCGCCTCACCCCCGTCTTCGCCTGACGCCCGTTCCCCGCTCGCGGATCGACCCGCCCGCCCGTCGCCCTCCACCGTCTGGGGGGCCGCTCCGCGGCGGGGCGGCGGGCACCCTCAACCGACGGCTCCGGCACGGCACCCACCGTGTTCGGGCACCTCAGACCGCACTGGGGGTGCGGTCCGGATCAGGGGCGTGGTCCCGGCCGGAGGGGCGGGTGTCGTTGCTGAAACGCAGGCCGACGACGAGGCTTCCGGTGCGGGAGAGGACGCTGCCGTCGTCCTCCTCGCGCAGGGAGCGGTAGCCCCGGCGGCGGTCCTGGCGGCGGATCCCGATGGAGACGGCCAGGAAGAACCCCGCTGACAGGCCCAGGAGTAGGAGGCCGACGAACGCGATGACGAGGGGGATCATGGTGTTCTCCTCACGGCTGACGGTTCACTTCCGCTGACTCCCCCCTCACGTCGTGAGGGGGGTTTCGCGTGTGCTCACGAGGTCTTTCCGTGCCCTTCCGCGGCCGGCTGCGGGGGCGAGCACCGAAGGGTCCTCCTCCGGCTCCGGGGCTGGGGGCCGTGTACTGAGGGTGGCCTTCCTTTAGGATGGGTTGAGGTAACCCGGCTGTACATGTTCTGTTGGTGTTGCGATCACCTTGTTGGTACAAGCGAACGTGTTGGATTGATACCCCCCTGAGGGCGGACTTATGCGGGCAGAGAGTAGATATCGACAGATCGCCCGGGTCTTGCGCCGCGAGATCCAGGAGCGGACCCTTCCCCCCGGGGGCCGACTCCCCTCGGAGAAACAGCTGGAGGAGCGCTTCGAGGCCTCCCGCAACACCGTCCGCCTCGCCCTGGGCATGCTCCGCAACCAGGGGCTCATCCTCAGCAGGCCCGGACGCGGACACTTCGTGCAGAACGTCGTCCCCGAGACGTTCTACGCCACCCGCCCCACAGAGAGCACGGGCCTCAACGAGTCCGCCCTGTCCGGTCAGACCCTGGAGGAGCTCCAACTCCTGAGCGCCACCCCGGACATCGCCAGCCGCCTCCGCGTCCCCGAGGGCGACATGACCGTCGTCCGTCGCATGTACCGCTTCTCGGGGGACGTCTCCGGATCCATCAGCTCGGCCTATTACCCCATGGAGCTCGTCCAGGACACCGCGCTCATGCTCCCCGAGGACGTGGACAGCGCCCTGGAGGTCCTCCTGGGCCACGGGCACCGCCAGGTGGGCTGCGTCGACGAGGTGGAGACCCGCATGCCGACGCCCCAGGAGGCGTCCCAGCTCGAACTCCCCCCGGGCGTGCCCGTACTGAACGTCCACCGCACCGACTACTCCGAGGAACGTCCGATCCGCGTGGTACACACCGTCTACGCGGGGCACAGCATCAGATACCAGTTCGAACACGGCAACCTCAAGGCCTACCACCGGGACTGAGCTACAGCATGAGCACGTCGAAGAAGACAGTGGTCGCCGATCACCTGCGCGAGGCGCTGGCCAGAGGTGAGTACAAGCCCGGCGAACGGCTCCCCGGTGAGGAGGAGCTCGCGGAGCGGTTCGACGTCTCCCGCGCCACGGCGCGGATGGGGATGCGCATCCTCCAGGACGAGGGGCGCATCGCCATCCGCGCCGGACGCGGGGCCTACGCCGCCGACCACCGCCCCATCGTCCACCTGGCCACACCGGTCTCCGGGGGCTCGGACTCCGAACGCTTCCAGGAGGGGTACCAGCCGCATCTGCGCGACGCTGGATACCACCACATCCACGAGAAGATCAAGGTCAGCCTCGACACCATGCGCCCGCGCGTGGCCAAGCGGCTGCGCCCCGAGCCCAAGAGCACGGCCCCGCACGGCGGCCTCGTGGTCATCCGCTCCTGCGACCGCTTCGTCGAGGGCGGACTCTGGCAGTCCCAGGTCACCTACGTCCCGTTCACCATCGCCAACAACACGCCGCTGATGTCTCCCGAACGGATCACGAACGGGGTGGCCGCCCTCCTGCGCGACCTGGGCCACGAGGAGACCTGGAACTGGGACGTCGTCGGCGCGCGCATGCCCTCGCCGGACGAGGCGGAGGCCTTCGGGCTCGGCCCCGGAATCCCGCTACTCGTCCAGGAGCGCGTCGCCTACGCCGGAGACCTGGCGCTGCGGTTCACCGAGACGATCATGCCCGCCAACCGCCACCAGCTCCTCTACTCCGGTGGGGACGCTCCCGAGGAGCTGCTCGTCCTGGCCTCCGACGTCAACGTCTTCGAGTTCTGACCACGCTCACCCGCGACGTCCGAGGTACCGGTCCACGACCAGAGGGCCCAGGGCCCCGGCGTCGGCGCGCACGACCCGTACCCCACGCCTCCGGTCCACCTCGGCGGCGAAGTCGCGCAACCGGGGGTCGTCGGCGAGCAGGAAAAACACCACCTCAGCGCCCTCGCGCAGCACACGGTCCAGCTCCGCCAGGGTGAGTTCGGCGGTCCGCGGGTCGGGCGGCCACGCGAACCGGGCACGGCCGTCCTCGCCCAGATGGGCGGTGGGCTCTCCATCGGTGACCACCAGCACCAGGGGCCGGAGGCCGCGGTGGCGCCGCACGTGCCTTCGGGCCAGGCGCAGCGCGTGGTGCAGGTTGGTGCCGGGGGTCCGCCGCCACTCGTGCGCGACCAGCCGGGCGGGGGTGAGCTCGTGGGCGCCCTCCCCGAAGCCGACCAGGTGGATCCGATCGTCCGGATGGCGGGTACGGACCAGGGCGTACAGGGCCAGGGCGGTCCGGGTGACCGCGGTGTGCAGCGCGCGCTCCACCATCGAGTGCGAGAGGTCGACGAGCAGCGACACCGCCGCCGCGCCGACGGGTTCGGTCTCGGCGACGCGGAGGTCCTCGGCACGCAGGGCCGCCCCGGGGGACGCGGCACGGCGCAGCGCCGCCGCGCGGACGGTCTCCACGGGGTCGAGAGGGCGGTCGTCGTCTGGCTCGCGGGGCGCGTGCGTTCCGACGGGATCGCCCCCCGAACCGCCGCCTCCCGGGTGCCGGCCGCCGGCCCCCCGCGCCGAGCGTTCGATGTCACGCAGGGCCGTGTCACCGAGCCGTCGCAGTTCACGAGGGGTCAGACCGTGACCGCTCCCGTCCGACGGGGCCAGGAGACCGCCGCTTCGCGACCCTCCCACGGGACGGCCCTCGATCCCGTCGCCGTCTCCGTCGCCCTCCCGTCCCCGCGCGTGCTCCAGCGCGGTGACCCCGACCCGCTCCTCCCGGGGCGGCGGGTCGGGGTCGGCCAGCGGGTCCGGGCCGCCGGTGTACGCGCGGTACTGGAACCTCACGCCTTCTCCTTCCGCCGCGTGCCTCGTGTCCCCGTGTCAGAAGCGGTAGACGCCCCCGTCGGGGAGCGTGTCCTTGGCCAGGCGCCGCTCCAGGTACAGCCCCTCCAACGCGAACTCGACCACCGCCGCCGCCAGCCCGGGGGTGGGCGGTCCGTCCTCGGCCTCCGGAGCCGCCCGCTCGATCATCGCGGCCAGGCCCGGGACCGTGCCGACCCGGCGGAGCAGGTCGGCGGCTCCGACCAGGTCTCCGGTCTCGACGGCGCCGCCCCCGGCGAACCGGTCGCTGAGCGGGTTCAGGTCGCTCTCCCCGAGCCGGGCGCGGAAGGTCTCGGCGACCGCGCGACGCAGCAGCAGGTGGAGGATCTCGGCCTCGCGGCCCTCGGCCTCCATCTCGAACTCGACCTTGCCCAGCAGGGGCTCCACGACCGACGGAAGGTCGCAGACCCGGGCCACGGGGACCTCCTCACCGGTCAGCGCGGCGCGGCGCAGGGCCGACGCGGCGACGGTCTCGGCGGCCGCGACGGAGAAGCGCACCGACACCCCGGACCGGCCGTCGACCTTCTTCGAGTCGCGGACCAGACGGGTGAACCGGGCGACGGACTCCAGCAGGTGCGCGGGGACGGTCGTGCCCTCGGGGATCGCCGCCTCCTGGCGCACGAGCGCGAGTTCGTCGTCGAGGCCGAGCGGGTAGTGGGTGCGCACCTGGGCGCCGAACCGGTCCTTGAGCGGGGTCACGATGCGCCCCCGGTGCGTGTAGTCCTCGGGATTGGCGCTGGCGACCAGCAGCAGGTCCAGCGGCAGCCGCAGGGTGTAGCCGCGCACCTGGAGGTCGCGCTCCTCCAGGACGTTGAACAGCGCCACCTGGGCGCGCGCGGGCAGGTCGGGCAGTTCGTTGACGCAGAACACGCCCCGGTTGGCGCGGGGGACGAGGCCGTAGTGGATGGTCTCGGGGTCGCCCAGCGACCGGCCCTCGGCCAGTCGTGCCGGGTCCACGTCGCCGATCAGCTCACCGACCCCGGTGTCGGGGGTGGCGAGCTTCTCGCCGTACCGCTCGGCGCGGTGCCGCCAGACCACGGGGAGGGAGCCGTCCCCGCGGGCCGCCCGCGCGCGGCATCCCGGGCAGAGGGGGGTGAACGGGTGGTCGTTGACCGGGCACCCGGCCACGGCCGGAGACCACTCGTCCAGCAGCCCGGCCAGGGTGCGGATCAGCCGTGTCTTTCCCTGGCCGCGCTCGCCCAGGAGGACGATGTCGTGTCCCGCGATCAGGGCTCGCTCGACCTGGGGGAGCACCGTGCCGTCGAAGCCGTGCAGGCCCGGGAAGCGGGGGCGGCCCTCGCCCATCCGGCGCAGGAGGTTGTCCCGGACCTCGGCGGCCACCGAACGGTGGACGTGCCCGGACTCGCGCAGTGCGGCCAGGGTGCTCGGGAGGTCCTTCGGCGGCGTGGGAGGCGTGATGGGACTCACCCGAGGGAGTCTAGGACCGTTCCGCCGGCGACGCGAGCCCGGGCAGGGGCGCCGCACCGGAGGTCCGAGGCGAGCACGGCTCGGGCGCGAATCACCCCAGAGCGGGGCGGGGAGTGGAAGAATGGGAGGAGAAGGTTCGGTCCGAGGTCCGGCAGGGGCCGGTGAAGGCGGGGTGGCGGCTGGTGACGCGGTTCGGCGATGCTCTGACGACGGGGGCCGACCTCGTGAACGCGGCCGAACGGGCCGTGCGGGCCGCCTTGGAGCAGGTGGAGGGGCCGGTCGACCTGCTGTGCTTCTTCGTCAGCGGCGCCGATCCGGACGAGGTCACCCTTGCCGGGAGACGCGTGATGGAACTCGCGCCGGGCGCCGTCGCCGTGGGGTGCAGCTCCACCGGTGTGATCGGCGGCGGCCGGGGGGTGGAGGACCAGGGGGCGGTCAGCGTCTGGTGCGCGCGGCTTCCCGGGGTGGAGCTCACACCGTTCCGCTTGGACACCATCCTGGAGGACGACCACCTCGCCGTGGTCGGGATGCGTGAGCCCGGCCCCCGCGACCGGGTGGCGATCCTGCTCACCAACCCCTACGAGTTCCCCACCCAGGCCTTCGTCCGGGAGTCCACTCCGGCGCTCGGTGGGCTGCCGCTGGTCGGCGGGATGGCCGACGGCATGCGCGGGGAGGACTCCGTGCGGTTGTTCTACGAAGGCGAGGCCGTGGACAGCGGCGCCGTCGGTGTGCTGGTCGGCGGTGAGGGCGTGCTCGGGACGGTGGTCAGCCAGGGCTGCCGCCCGATCGGCCCGAACATGACCGTCACCAAGGCCGAGGGCAACCTCCTGATGGAACTCGCGGGCACCAACGCCTACGAGAAGCTGGAGGAGCTGGTGGACTCGCTCAGCGACGAGGACCGCGCGCTGGCCGTCCAGGGGCTGCACGTGGGCATCGCCATGGACGAGTACGCCGAGCACCACGAACAAGGCGACTTCCTGATCCGTGCGCTCAGCGGCGTCGACCCGGAGATGGGCGCGCTGGCCGTCGGGGACATGGTCGAGGTGGGCCAGACCGTGCGCTTCCAGGTGCGCGACGCGGGCACCGCCGATGAGGACCTGGCCCGCAGGCTGGCCGACTTCGGCGCCGAGCACGAGGTCGGCGCGGGGCTGCTCTTCTCCTGCAACGGGCGGGGCGAGGCCCTGTTCCCGCAGGCCGACCACGACGTGCTGGCCGTCCGCCGCATCCTGGGCGTGGAGGCCGTGGCGGGTTTCTTCGCGGCCGGGGAGATCGGCCCGGTCAGCGGTGTCAATCACGTCCACGGCTTCACCGCCTGCCTCCTGGCCTTCGCTGACTGAGGGTTGCCTGGTAAGCCGGACTTTTACCGTCGTATCACCAACACCCGGCACAAGCTCCTTGAGTGCGCGCGCACCAGGGCGCTTACTGAGAGTGACCACATGCTTCTTCTCGGGTGAGGGAACACGCGATGTCCGACCGACACCGCCCGGCCACCGTGCGGACTCTGGCCGCCCTGAGCGCTCTGGCCCTGCTGATGCCCGCGACCCCGGCCCACGCGCGCGCCGGGTGGATCCCCCAGGACCTCGCCTCCGCGGACCGGGTCGGCCTGCTGCTCGACGGCGGCGCTCTGCGCGTCGGCGCGGCCGGGAAGGAGAACCGCGTCGGGGCGCGCAGGGAGCACCCGGAGACCGACACCGGTATGGCGGTCTTTCCCGAACAGGGCCTGGGCGCGCGCACCGACACGGTGGACGTGCGTGTCCGGGCCGAGGGGGACGGTCGGGACGTGCTGACCGAGGCGCGTGGCGTGCGCGCCGACGGCATGTGGACCGAGTGGCACCCCGCACGGGGTGACGGCGCGATCACCCTGCCCGAGCACGTCTCCCGCGTACAGGTCCGGGTGGAACTCGACGGCGACGACACCGCCCTGACCGGGCTGGGGCTGCGCGTGGCCGACCCGGAGGACGGAGGACCGGGATCGGACGGGCCGGGCGCCGGGCAGGACACGCCCCGGGACCGGCCGGAGGGGCCCGGGGGCGAGGGGGAACAGGAAGGGCACGAGGGAGCGGACACGCGGGCCGAACCGTTCTCGGCCCATCTCTTCGCCACCAGGATCGGCCTGGTCGGCGGACGTACCGCCAACGGACACACCATCCGCCCCGACGACCACTTCGTCGCGCTGCCGTCGCGTCGGGCGCTCGCGAACCGGGGCGGGGGAGAGTACACGGTGCGGGTGTGCACGACGGGGGCGCTGGGTCCGACCGTCCCCCGGGGCGTGCCCGACGACCACGTCGCGCGCTGCGCCTACCTTCCCGTGTGGGACGTGGGCCCGTGGAACATCACCGACGACCACTGGAACGAGTCCCGGCAGTCCTGGCCGGAGCTGCTCCACGGCCGCCCCCAGGCGCAGGCGGCCTACACCGACGGGCACAACGGCGGACTCGACGGGTTCGGCCGCCGCGTCCGCAACCCGGCCGGGATCGACCTGGCCGACGGCGCGTTTCGCGAGGGGCTCCGACTGCCCACCAACGGGTGGGTGCGGGTCGACTACCTGTGGACCGCCGAGTACCGGTCCAAGGCTAGGATCACCACGCAGAGCCGGCGCGCCCCGGTGATCGTTCGGGGCGGTCCCGGTACCGGCCACGCCCCGGTGGGGCTGGCCGCGCACACGGCGGTCGTGGACGTGGACTGCCAGGCCGTCGGTGACGAGATCCGCGGGCCGTTCGGGGCGGACGACGCCTGGTACCGGATCGGGGAGGACAACTACGTCCCGGCGGTGTTCGCCGAGGGAGGCGCCGACGCGCCCGCGTGCGAACCGCTGCCGTGACGGAGGCGACGGCGCGCGGACGCGGCCCGGACACCGGTGGCGGGCCCGGGCCGCAGCGGGTCGGACGACCGCTCAGGTGCGGATGACGACCGTTCCCGCGGTGCGGTCGTGCAGGGCCTGGCGCTGGTCGCCGAGCGCGGCCATGGACTCGCCCAGGGAGAACAGGTGCCCCAGGAACGGCAGGGACTGGGGGAGGCCGAACAGCGCCGAGCGGCCCAGGGACTGGCCCTGGCTGAGCCTCCCGCCGTCGGCGGCGCTGACCACCTTGATCCCGACCAGCATCTTGCCCAGCGTGCGTCCCCACGCCGCCAGGTACAGCCAGTCGTAGAAGAACAGCAGCAGACCCCAGCCGAACACGAACACCAGGGCCCACACGTTGGCCTGGGCGTCGCTCGTGTCACTGCCGCCGGTCAGCACGGCCACCAGGAGGACGACGATCACGAAGAAGACGAACGCCGCGACGACCGCGAGGACGTAGTCGATCGCCCGAGCCGTCAGACGGCGGCCGAACCCGGCCAGTTCCGGGCCGTCGTGGCGACCGGGGACGGCGGAGCCGGAGTGTGCCCACGCGGCGGGGGCGGGGCGGTGGGGCGGGGCGGCGGGGCCCCAGCCGGCCCCCTGGGCGTACGGGGCGCCGTACGCGGGGTCCTGCGGATTCCAACGGGGGGTGGACATGCGGTTCCTCGGGCGTCGGTCGTTGGGAGAACGAGGCGGGGTCTGCCCCTCCACGGTATCGACGGGACCGCCGTGGCCGGTGTGACCCGTCACGATCCGCCCTCGGGTGGCCGGTGAGGGGCAGGCCGACGCCCCCCACCGGCCTTTGGAGTGTCAGGCCCCGCTGTACGGCACGGCGTCGATGATCTCCACGCCCAGGCTTCGGCCGTTGGGCAGCTGGTAGCTCACGTTGTCGCCGACGCGCTTGCCGTTGATGGCCGCGCCGAGCGGCGACTTCGGGGAGTACACGTCTATGGGAGCTCCGCTCTCCTCCCGCGAGGCGAGGAGGAAGGTGACCTCCTCGTCGTCACCGTCGAACCGGATGGTGACCGTCATACCGGGGCCCACCACACCCTCGGTGCGGGGCGCCTCGCCGACCCGCGCGGTGCGCAGGATCTCGGTGAGCTGAAGGATGCGGGCCTCCATCTTGCCCTGCTCCTCCTTGGCGGCGTGGTAGCCGCCGTTCTCCTTCAGGTCGCCCTCTTCCCGGGCCGCCTCGATCTTCTCCGCGATCTCGACGCGCCCGCGCCCCGTCAGGTGGTCCAGCTCTCCCTTGAGCCGGTCGTACGCCTCCTGGGTGAGCCAGGTGACGTTGTCGTCGCGGGTCTGGGTCACGGGAACTCCTTGGTGTACTAGTAGCAATGGCCACCAGGCGGCCAGAGCTGAACTCACGAGAATATCACCGAGCGTCGACGCACACGGGCCTCGTGACTCCGCCCTGGTACCGGGCCAGGCAGGGGGAGGGTTCGGTGGATCAGTTCTGCGGGTCTTGTTCCCTGCACGAGGCCACTTCTACCGTGGAAGCCTGTCGAAGCGTGTCAACGCTCGTGGTCACCATCCGGTTCCCCGGCTCGACCGTGACGCTGTCCTGACCGACCTGGACCATCTGGTCGTCCAGCGCCGAGACGAGGCACCGGGCCCCGCCCTGACTGTTCACCTCGAAGGTGATCCTCGCCTCGTCGGCCGAACGGACCTCGAACGACACCACCTGGTGGTACACCCCACCGGCCAGCCCGTTGTAGTTCATGACGGAGTACCCCCACCCGACCGCCGTGATGACGGCGAAGATGGTTCCGAAGAGGAAGAAGAGCGGGCCGTTGCCATGGCGCTTGCGGAGCGCGGGTGCGGCGTCGGCACTGTTCACGGCGGCTTCTTCCGGGGTCGCGGGCATCGGGAATCTCCGAACGAGGGGACGGTGTTGTCTAAGATATCCCCGACCCGACAACCCCCCTACTCGGCCCACGCGTGAGTCGTCCATGCCGTGCATTCGGGGTGCCCGGACGGCCTACCCGTCGAGCCGTTCACCGAGTCAAGGAGAAGCCTTCGTTGTCCGAGCGCCTGCGCCTCATGGCGGTTCATGCCCACCCCGACGACGAGTCCAGCAAGGGCGCGGCCACCATGGCGCGTTACGTGGAGGAGGGAGTCGACGTGCTCGTCGTCACCATGACCGGTGGCGAACGCGGCGACATCCTCAACCCCGCGATGGAACGTCCCGAGATCCGAGAGAACATCGCCCAGGTTCGCCGTGAGGAGATGGAGCGAGCGAGGGAGATCCTCGGCGTCCGGCAGGAGTTCGCCGGTTTCGTCGACTCCGGCCTCCCGGAGGGCGACCCGCTGCCGCCGCTTCCGGAGGGCAGCTTCGCCACCCTCCCCGTCGAGGAGGCCGCCGAGCCCCTCGTCGCGTCCATCCGCCGGTTCCGTCCGCACGTCATCCTCACCTACGACGAGAACGGCGGGTACCCCCACCCGGACCACATCATGACCCACAAGGTGTCGATGCGCGCCTTCGACACCGCGGGTGACCCGGACGCCTACCCCGGCTCCGGAGACCCCTGGCAGCCCCTCAAGCTCTATTACTTCGTCTCCTTCCCGCCCGAGCGTTTCGACGCCCTGGCCAAGGTGCTCGCCGAGCGCGGACTGGAGAACCCGTTCGCCGAGTGGGTCGACCGCATCAAGGAGCAGGACCGCCCCCGCTGGGAGATCACCACCCAGGTGGGGGTGAGTGAGTACTTCGAGGTCGCCGACGAGGCGCTCAAGGCGCACGCCACCCAGGTGGACCCCAACGGGTTCTGGTTCGCGGTGCCGAACGAGGTCCGGGTCGAGGCCTGGCCGACGGAGGACTACCACCTGGTCCGGTCCCTGGTCGACACGGAGGTCCCGGAGACGGACCTCTTCGCGGGCGTCACGGACGCGGTGAGAGTATGAGTGGTATGAACACGCTTTTGACCTCCGCGGCTGTGCTGGCGGAAGAGGTCCAGATGGACCGGAACCTCGTGACCCCGGGCGTCCTCGGCTTCCTCATGGTGTTCGCGGTCGGCGTCGGACTCTACTTCCTCATGCGCAACATGACCGGGAAGCTCCGGACCCTGTCCGCCGACGCCGACGAGGCCGACGGGAGCGGCACGCCCGTGGCCGGCGCCTCCGGCGAGGGCGCGGAGGCCGCGAGGGACTGACGGTCGGCCCCGCCGAGACCCAGCGGGGCCCGCCCGTCACCCTCAACCGACGCCTTCGGCGCGGTACCTCCCCCTCGCGGGCGGCCCTCGGGTGGCAGAGTGGGGGTATGTCCAACCGCCTGAGCGACGCGACCAGCCCGTACCTCCTGCAACACGCCGACAACCCCGTGGAGTGGTACCCCTGGGGTGAGGAGGCGTTCGCCGAGGCGCGCCGTCGTGACGTGCCCGTGCTCGTCTCCGTTGGTTACGCCGCCTGCCACTGGTGCCACGTGATGGCCCACGAGTCCTTCGAGGACCCGGCGACCGCCGAACGGATGAACGCTCTGTTCGTCAATATCAAGGTGGACCGTGAGGAGCGCCCCGACGTCGACGCGGTCTACATGGAGGCGACCCAGGCCATGACGGGCCAGGGCGGGTGGCCGATGACCGTGTTCGCCACCCCCGACGGCGCGCCGTTCTACTGTGGGACCTACTTCCCGCGCGACCACTTCCAGCGGCTCCTGGAGGGTGTGGCCACCGCCTGGCGCGACAAGCGCGACGAACTCCTCCACCAGGGCGAACGTGTGGTGACCGCGCTCAGCGGGCCGCGCACGCTGGCCGCCGCGCCCCCGCCCGCCCGGGAGACCCTGGACCTGGCGGTGCAGGCGCTCATCCGCGACTACGACCACGCCAACGGCGGTTTCGGCGCGGCGCCCAAGTTCCCGCCGTCGATGCTGCTGTCGTTCCTCACCGCGCAGCACGAGCGCACCCTGCCGTTCCAGTCCGCCCAGGAACCCACCCCCGCCGGGCTCATGGCGGGGGGCACGGCCGTGGCGATGGCGCGCGGAGGCATCTACGACCAGCTCGGCGGCGGCTTCGCCCGGTACTCGGTCGACCGGGAGTGGGTGGTGCCCCACTTCGAGAAGATGCTCTACGACAACGCCCTCCTGCTGCGCGCCTACACGAGGATGAGCCGCCGCCCGCCCGGCTCCGGCCCCGCGGAGAGCGGCGACCACGCCCTCCTGCGCCGGGTCGCCGAGGAGACCGCCGACTGGATGCTCCGCGACCTGCGCACCCCCGAGGGCGGCTTCGCCTCGTCGCTGGACGCCGACAGCGAGGGGGAGGAGGGCACCTATTACGTGTGGACGCCCGCCCAACTGCGCGAGGTCCTCGATCAGGAGGACGCCGAGTTCGCCGCGCGCGTGTTCGGGGTCACCGAGGAGGGCACCTTCGAACGCGGGACCTCGGTCCTTCAGCTCCCCCGGCCCCCGGCCGACGTCTGGCGCCACGAACGCGTCCGCGCGGCCCTGCTGCGTGCGCGGGAGGACCGTGTGGCCCCCGGCCGGGACGACAAGGTGGTGGCCGCGTGGAACGGCCTGGCCGTCGCCGCCCTGGCCGAGGCGGGGACCCTGCTGGAGCGCCCCGACCTCGTGGAGGCCGCCCGGACCGCGGCCGACCTGGTCCTGGACGTCCACGTCCGCGATGGCCGTCTGATGCGCACCTCGCGCGACGGACGGGTCGGGACCAGCGCGGGCGTGCTGGAGGACTACGCGGACATGGCCGAGGGCCTGCTGGCCCTGCACGGTGTGACGGGCGAGGCCCGCTACGTGCACGAGGCCGGGCGTCTGCTGGACACCGTCCTGGACCGCTTCGGTGACGGGGAGGGCGGGTTCTTCGACACCGCCGACGACGCCGAGCGCCTGTTCAGCCGTCCCCAGGACCCCACCGACAACGCCGCTCCCTCGGGGTGGTCGGCCGCCGCCTCGGCGTTGCTGACGTATGCGGCGCTCACCGGTTCGGAACGGCACCGGACCGCCGCCGAGGGCGCGCTGTCCCCGGTGACCCTCCTGGCGGAGAAGGCGGCCCGGTTCGCGGGCTGGGGTCTGACCACGGGCGAGGCCGTCCTGAGTGGCCCCCGGGCGGTCGCGGTCGTCGGCGATCCCGGTGACCCCGCGGCCGACGAGTTGGCGCGCACGGCGCTGCGCTGGGCTCCCCTGGGAACGGTGTTCTCGCGCGGAGACGGCCGGGACGACGGGGGAGTGCCGCTGCTTCGGGGGCGTGCGCCGATCGGCGGCCGGGCCACCGCGTACGTGTGCGAGGGCTTCACGTGCAAACTGCCCGTCACCTCACCGGAGGAGCTGAGGCGGCAGCTGGAGGGCTAGGGCCTTTCCTCGGAACGGTCACCCGAGGGGGTGTCGTTCGGGCGTCGGCAGGGTTCCAAGAGGCCAGGGCCGCGCCGTAGGCGTCCGTTGAGGGCGGTGGAGGGCGACGAAGGGGGAGAAGCATCCCTGCTCCTGCGGGCGCTCGAACACGGGCCGGAGCGAGACGGAGGCCCCAAGGAACACCGTCTAGCGGAGGGTGACCGCGCCGATGATCTTGTCCACGAGGTCGGGCCGGTAGTCGGGCTGCCGGATCTCCAGGTAGACGGTCTTGGGCACGCCGGACTCGTGGACGGCCGCGATGGTGAAGGACCCGTTGTCGTTGCAGTCCGGCCAGTCCCACGCGCTGCCCTCCCACATGCCGTCGTCGATGAGGCGTTCGGTGGGGGCGCCCGGGCACGGCTCGGTGTCGGTGATCGAGCTCAGGGGCTGGACCCCCGGCATGACCGTCGCGTAGACCCCGTAGGACGGCTGGTCGGTGGAGCGCCAGTTCTCGGCGTCGGTCGCGAAGAGCAGACCGGGCTCCGCGCCCGCGTTCACCGTCACGGGCCGGGCCTCCAGGTCGGTGTCGAACTCGTCGATCCAGACCAGGGGGACGCGCATCTCCAGCGAGTGGTCGTTGGACCTGACGAGCTTCAGGTCCATCCCGGGGTGGCCGACGGAGGCGGTGACGCCCATGGTCATCACGGCGAGTGCGACCACCAGGCCGCCCACCTTGTGCCAGGGCATCCGGTAGCGGCGCCACCACGGGTCGGCGGTGGGCAGATCGGGGGCCATACGGATCGCCCGGACCCGGTCGGTGAAGGTTTTGGCGTCCCCTGGACGGCTTTCCCGGTCCACCGAAAGTGCCGACAGAATGAGTTCGTCGAGCGCTGGGGGCAGTCCTGGCCGGATCCGGCCAGGTGCGATCCGTACCGGAGGTCGCGACGGCGGCCGACCGGTGATGAGTTCGTAGGCGACCGCGCCCAGCGAGTACACGTCCGAGCGAACGTCCAGGTCACCGCCGGGGATGCTCTGCTCGGGCGACATGTACCCGGGGGTCCCCGCCGCCGCGGTGAACCCCGACGCCTCGTCGATCGACTTCGCGAACCCCAGGTCCGCCACCAGCACCCTCTGTCCCACCGGTGACGACTGGAGCAGCACGTTGGACGGCTTGATGTCACGGTGGATCGTGCCGTGGTTGTGCAGCACGGTGATGCCCTGGCCGATCTCGGTCAGCAGTCGCAGCGCCTCGTCGAGGGGCAGCTGACCTCGGCGAACGAGGTCGGCCACGCTCCCTTGGTCGGCGTAGGTCATGACCATGTAGGGGCGTCCGTCGGGCAGCACGTCGACGTCGTGCACCGCGATCAGCCAGGTGGAGTCGGTCTGGCGCAGGATGCGCGCCTCCTCCAGGAACCGGTGCTGGATATCCATCTGGTGTGCCCAGTTCTCGGCGAGTACCTTGATGGCCACCGGATAGTTGAGTAGATCGTCCTGTGCCAACCAGACGGTCGCGAAGGAGCCGGAACCCAGGCGCCGGATGACGCGGTAACGTCCGAAGGCCTCCGGTTGGCTCATGTCCGCCTCGGTGTTTCGGGGGTGGATACGCGGTCGTTGCCCACTAATACACCATCCAGACCCCCGTGCCGCCTTCCACGGATATGATCCCCACTCCGGATACCTCCGAGCGCTGCGGGACGTGGAAAACCACTGGACTCCGACGGGGGACGTGTGCACCGAGGGGTGCGATTCAGGGAGAGACCGACTATGGCCAGTAGTGACCGCCCAGACCACGAAGAGAAGCCCGCGCCCCGGCGCCGGGTGGCGAGCAACGTCGACGAGGAGCTGGAGGACCTCGCGCGACGGGCCAAGGGCGGTGACGCCGTGGCCCTGGACGAACTCCTCCGCCGTATCCAGCCCGAGGTGCTGCGCCGCTGCTCCCGCTTCCTGCCCTACCGCCAGGACGCCGAGGAGGCGTGCCAGGACGCGCTGCTGCGGGTGGCCCGCAAGATCGACAGCTTCAAGGGCGACTCCCTCTTCACCACCTGGCTGTACACGGTGGTGTCCAACTCCGCCCGCCAGACCTACCGCTCCATGAAGCGCCGTTCGGCCGAGTTCCCCACCGAGGCCGAGCGCATGCCCCACCAGAGCGACCCCCGCACCACCAGCGTCATCGCCGGCTCCCGCATCGACCTGCTGGAGGCCCTCGACCAGCTGGAGAAGGACCGCCCGAACCTCGTGGCCCCCCTGGTCCTGCGCGACCTGTGCCAGATGGACTACAACGAGATCGCCTCCGAGCTCAACCTGGCGTTGGGCACGGTCAAGTCGCGTATCCACCAGGGACGCAAGCACGTGCGCAAGTCCCTGGCTGTGACGTAGCTTCCGTCGGCGAACTACTCTGGGGACATATCCCTTCCCGGTCGCCGCTCCGGTGCGCGCCGTTCCTGCTCCAGCTCTGAGAGGTATCGCCCATGGGGCTTCGTGACCCCCTGTACTGGTTGTACGAGCGACGTCTCGAACGTCACCTGACCAGCCAGGAGATGCCGCGCCACGTCGGTGTGGTGCTGGACGGGAACCGGCGCTGGGCCCGGAGCAGCGGCAAGCAGGCCCTGGAGGACGGGCACCGGGCTGGTGCGGACAAGATCTTCGAGCTGCTGCGCTGGTGCGACGAGCTGGGCGTACAGGTGGTCACCATCTGGATGCTGTCCACCGACAACCTGACCCGCGACGACTCCGAGCTCCAGCCGCTCCTGCGCATCATCGAGGCCACCGTCGGCCGGCTGCGCGCCGAAGGGTGGAACACGCGGCCCGTCGGCGCCCTCGACGTCCTGCCCGACACCACCGCCCGGGCCCTGAAAGAGGCAGAATCGGCCACATCGGGCAATCCAGGCCTGGTTGTCAACGTCGCCGTCGGGTATGGGGGTAGACGTGAGATCGCCGACGCGGTTCGGTCCCTCCTCCAGGAGGAGGCGACCAAGGGCACCGGTATCCAGGAGCTGGCCGAGCGCCTGGACATCGAAGACATCGCACGGCATCTCTACACGCGCGGTCAGCCAGACCCCGACCTGCTCATCCGCACGTCGGGGGAACAGCGCCTGTCCGGTTTCATGCTGTGGCAGAGCGTGCACTCGGAGTTCTACTTCTGCGAGGTCCACTGGCCTGCTTTCCGCAGGGTCGACTTCCTTCGTGCACTGCGCTCGTACGGCGCGCGCAACCGTCGCTTCGGCTCCTGACCCCCATCCCCTCCGCCCGTCGCGGCGGACTCCCTTAACGCGGTGTTCACCGCCTGTCGGGCCGGGGCTCTGGAAAACGGGCCGGTGGGCACGTAGCGTCGGATCAGACGGGTGGTGTTCGTCCACCCGTTCGGGAGGCCCCGGCTCATTGATCTCCTCCGTCACAGCGGAACGTCAACGAGGAGGGCCGGACCCGGCCCTCAGGGGCCAGGTCCCGGTCCTCCATGATCCCGTGACAGTAGGGCGCCCTCGCGGTGCCCAAGGGGAGAACGAGTGGCTAGTTCCTCGACCGATCGCCGTGACACCCAGTCCCCCACCACCCCCCACCCGGAGGTGACGGAGGGCACGCGCGTGTACGTGCTCGACACCAGCGTCCTGCTCGCCGACCCGATGGCGGTCACCCGCTTCGCCGAGCACGAGGTCGTCATCCCCGTGGTGGTGATCACCGAGCTGGAGAGCAAGCGACACCACCCGGAACTCGGGTACTTCGCGCGTCAGGCGCTGCGCCTCCTGGACGACCTGCGGGTCGCCAACGGTCGGCTGGACGTCCCCGTGCCGGTGAACGAGCTGGGCGGGACGCTCCGTGTCGAGCTCAACCACAGTGACCCGGAGGTCCTTCCGGCGGGCTTCCGGCTCGGCGACAACGACACCCGGATCCTGACCGTGGCGCGCAACCTCCAGCTCTCGCCGTACGTCCACGAGGACGGGACGGGTAAGGGGGCCGAGGGCGACGTCGTGCTGGTGAGCAAGGATCTGCCGATGCGGATCAAGGCCTCCTCGATCGGTCTGGCGGCCGATGAGTACCGGGCCGAGCTCGCCATCGAACACGGGTGGACGGGGATGGCCGAGCTGGACGTGCCCGCCCACCGGATCGGGGAGCTGTTCGACGGCGGCGGCAGTGAGATCGAGGAGGCCCGCGACCTCCCGTGCCACACGGGTCTGGTGCTCGTGTCCGAGCGGGGCAAGGCCCTGGGCCGCGTGCGCCCCGACAAGTCGGTGCGGCTGGTGCGCGGCGACCGCGACGTGTTCGGTCTGCACGGCCGCAGCGCGGAGCAGCGGATCGCCCTGGACCTGCTCACGGACCCGGAGGTCGGCATCGTCTCGCTGGGCGGGCGCGCGGGCACGGGCAAGTCGGCCCTGGCGCTGTGCGCGGGGCTGGAGTCGGTCCTGGAGCGCCGCCAGCACCGCAAGGTGATGGTGTTCCGACCGCTCTACGCGGTCGGCGGCCAGGAGCTGGGCTACCTGCCCGGGAGCGAGAACGACAAGATGAACCCGTGGGGGCAGGCGGTGCACGACACCCTGTCCGCGGTGACCAGCGAGGACGTCATCGAGGAGGTCGTGGACCGGGGGATGCTGGAGGTGCTCCCGCTCACGCACATCCGGGGCCGGTCACTGCACGACGCGTTCGTGATCGTGGACGAGGCCCAGTCCCTGGAACGCGGCGTTCTGCTCACCGTGCTCTCCCGACTGGGTGAGAACTCGCGGGTGGTGCTCACCCACGACATCGCCCAGCGCGACAACCTGCGGGTGGGCCGCCACGACGGTGTGGTCGCGGTGATCGAGAAGCTCAAGGGGCACCCCCTGTTCGCGCACGTCACCCTGAACCGGTCCGAGCGGTCCCCGATCGCCGCCCTGGTCACGGAGATGCTGGAGAACTGACGCGGACCGCGCGCGGCCCGGAGGAGGCCGCGCGCGGCCTCCTCCCCGGGCGGCCGGATACGCGGCCGCCCGGTATCCATCGCCGATGAAGAATCCCTGCCTGGAGGGCGCTCGAACCCGGGCCGAAGCGGAGCGGAGGCCCAAAACGAACGCCGTTCGGGTGTCGGCGGGGTTCTGCAAGACGAGTTGAGCCGCGAGCGAGGAACGAGCGTCAGGCGAGGACGAGGATGAAGAATCCCTGCCTGGAGGGCGCTCGAACCCGGGCCGAAGCGGAGCGGAGGCCCAAACGAACACAGCTCAGCGCATTCCGGACACCAGCGCCCCCAGGCGGCGCAGCCGGGCCAGGTTGGCCTCGTAGCGCGCACCCACCACGAGCAGGACCGCGCCGACGACGGCGAACGGCACCCAGTTGGGCAGCAGTACGGTGAGGTCCCACAGCGGCGGACCGAAGGCCCGCAGCGAGGACAGCAGCAGGGCCGCCGACCCCAGGGCCAACGCGGCCCGGAGCCGCGCCCGGAGCCCCCACACCGCGACGGCCAGGCCCACCGCGAGCACTGCGGGAACCCGCCAGAGCATGCCGGAGTCGGCGAGCAGCATCACCACGGACGGCAGGAGCAGCAGGGCCAGTCCGCCCCCGTACGCCGCCCAGCTGGAGGGCGGAGGGACAGCCCGGCGGCTCCACTCCCATCCCACGACCAGCGCGGCGACCGCCGGGACGATCGTGTACGCCTCAGGGGCGGTCACACGCCAGGCCCCCAGCACGGTCCACAGCGCGGCGAGCATGAGCGCCCCGCCGACCACGGCCAACCATCGGCGGCGCGGGCGGACGGCGCTGGCCAGCGCGATGACACCCACGATCGCCAGGGCGAGGCCGATCACCTCTCCGCGTACTCCGGCGGCGCTCGTCACGATCACCGCGAGCACGGCCCACAGCGCGGCGGGGACCTCCGCCGCCTCCAACAGGGGGCTCCGAAACCGGGGAGCGACCGACGCCACCGCCGCCGCCAGGGCGATGGGCGCGAGCGCGGCGTACTCCACGGGTGCGCCCAGCGCCAGCGGCAGTGCCAGCGCGAACGCCCCGGTCGCGGTCGTGGCCGCCGAGGTGGCGGCCACCGCCACGACCGTGGTCCTGGCCAGCGCGGCGGCGATCGCCCACACCACCGCGACGGCCATGAGGGCGGCGGTGAGAGCGTACCGCTCGGGCAGGGACCAGGCCAGCCCCAGCAGCAGGGTGAACAGTCCCGAGGCGCCGGGCACCCAGGCGACCCGACGATCCCTCGACAGCGCCGAACCCGCGGTCAGGGCGGCCCCCACCGCGAGGGTCCAGACGAGTGCCACGGCGAACGGCGCGCCGAGCACCACCGGGACGGGGGCGAGGGCGGACGGTGTCACGAGTGCGACGGCGTGCGTCGTCCACCTCCGCGCGAGGAGGAGGACCGCACCCACGGCGAGCGCGCCGGAGAGGACGAGTCCGAACGCCACGGCCAGGGCCGTGCCCGTGTCCGGTTGGGCCGGGAGGCCGAGGACCTCGTACGCGGGCCGGAGCAGGGCCTCCGGGGAGACGGAGGTGAGGAAGGGGACCCGCGCGAACCCGGCCAGCACCGGCGCGCCGTGCGGCCCCGCGAGCAGGGGCACGACCGTGAGCGCGGCCAGTCCGATCAGGCTGAACGTCGCGGGCGTCGGTTGAGGGCGTCCCGCTCTCGCGTGGAGCGACCCCTGGGCGGTGGCGGGTGGCGGGCGGTGGCCGACCACCATCATCGCCGCCCCGACCAGGAGCGCGGCCGCGGCGAGCAGCCACCGGGGGGCGGGTCCGGCCCCGACGGCCACCACCGCGGTCAGGCAGACCGCGCCGACCACGGCGGCCAGCGCTCCCAGCGACAGCGCCGTCCACAGAACCCTGGGCGCGCGGTCGCGCCGGTTCGGGGAGGAGGCTCGGGGCAGCGTCAGGGCGTTGGCCAGGGCGGCGGCGGCCACCATCACGACCACGAACAGGGTCGCGTGCCGCTCCGGAAGCGCCCACAGCAACCCGAGCAGGAGGGTGAGGGTGCCGGTGATCCCGGGTACCCAGCCGGAGCCGCCCGCGATCCGGGACGTGCCCAGGGTGAGCACGGCTCCGAGCAGCGCCGTCCACGCGACGGCCACGGCGTAGGGCAGTCCGAGGATCACCGGCGGCGGCACGAGCGCGGTGGGCGCGGCGAGCGCGAGGGCCGCGGCGGTCCATCGGCGGTCGACGAGACGGGCGACCCCGACGACCAGCGCGCCCGTCGCGATGACGCCGAGGGCGGTCCCGACGGCCGCGGCGGCGCTCTCCTGGGCCGGGAGCCCCAGCACCGTGTGCGCCGGTTCGAGCAGCGCCGACACGGGCGCCGACCACGGCGGGCGGGGGCGGGAGGGGTCGGGGAGGACGGGGGAGTTCTCGGGGCCGGTCAGCAGCGGGGCGACCGGCAGCAGGAGCAGTCCGGTGACGGTGACCAGCGACGGGAGAACGGAGTCGTCCCGCCCGGGCCCGGCGAAGGGGTTCGGCAGCCGTCCGAACAGCAGGGCGGTCGCCGCGGAGGTGAGCACGAGGGCGGCGAGCAGCCAGCCCAGCGGTTCGGTCATCGTCCCCGTCGCGCGCGACCAGGCCAGCAGCGCGCCGCCCACGAACAGCGCGAGTACCCACAGCACGGCGCCGGCCACGTACAGCGGGCGGGCGGGCCCGTCCGGCCGGCCGACACCCGTCCGGGCCCGGAGCAGGACGACGACGAACGCGGTCGTCGCCACCAGCAGGACCGTCGCCACGGTGCCGTGGACCGTCGGCAGCGACCAGCACACGCCCGTGATCACGGTGAGGGTGCCCGTGGTCGCGGGGACCCAGCCCAGGTGGCCCGAGCGCGGCAGCGACGCGCTGAGAACGAGCGCCGCGCCGCCCAGGACCGCCCAGACGGCCGCGGCGACGGAGGGGAGCCCCAGAAGCGGCGGGACCGCCAGCAGGGCGGCGGGGGCCGCCATGGCGGCGGAGGGCAGGGTGAGGCGGGGCAGGAGCAGGGCGGTCACCCCCACGACCAGACCGGAGCCGAGGAGGACGGCGACCAGGTAGGCCAGACCGAGCGGGGACGGCGCCTCCGGTACGGGGGTCCCCAGTAGCGCGGTGATCGGGGTCGTGACGGCTCCGTTCCCGGCTGACCACGGTGTCGCCGGGACCCGGGGCAGGGCGGGCAGGGAGGTGGGGCCGGCGGCCAGCGGTACCGCGCCCAGGGCCGTGAGGGCGGCGCCGGAGAACACGCGGGGCGGCACGCCGAGGCCGGGCAGGGGGCGCCGGGCGAACAGCAGGCCGGTCACCCCGACCAGGAGGAGGCTCACGGCGACGGCCCACCAGCGCTCCGGGCCGGTGCCCGTGTCGCCGCCGAAGAGGACGAGGCCGGACACACCGGCGGCGCCGACCCACAGGACCAGGGAGCACGCGCGCAGCGTCCGTACGGGGCGCTCCGGGCGCGGGGCCCCGAGCCGGTGGGCGACGAGGAGGTCGGCGAGGGCGGTGGCGGCGACGGCGGGCAGCAGCCACGACCAGCGAACATCACCCGGTGCGGCCAGGACAGCCAAGAAGGCCACCGGCTGGGCGAGCAGGACCGCGATGACGCGTGGCCCGGCCAGCGGGACGGCCAGGGGGTACAGCGCCATCAGGGCGCCGATCACGGAGAGGGAGACCGCCGCGTACCCCGGGGCGTTGGTGAGGCCGTCCGACAGCAGGAACAGGGCGAGGGCGTCGACGCCGAGCAGCCCCGCCGCCAGGGCAGCGAACGTCTCGGCGCTCGCGCGCAGCCCGCGCCGGTACAGGGGGTGGGCGACCCCGGCGAACAGCAGCGTGGTCGTGACGAGCACGGCCGCGCGGGTGCCGGTGCCCATGTCGCTCCACGTCCAGATGGCGAACACCAGGGCCGCGACGCCCACGAGCAGTCCGCCGAGGCCGAGGATGACGTTCTGCGCCGAGCGGCGGGTGACCTCTCCCACGCGGTCCACCGCCGGAGGGGACGGTGGTGGACCTTGGGGTGCGGGGCCGAGGCCGGAGGCGTCGAACGGCACGGACACGACGACCTCCTCGGGGGAGGTCCGCGAGCCCCGCGCGGTACCGGGCACCTGGGCGGGGGTGAGTCGGTCGGCCCCGTCGGGACCCGCGGGTGCGACGGGCGGAGCGGCCTGCGGCGCGGCGTGGTGCGACTCCTGGCGCAGCGCGTGCAGGACGGCGGCGCGTTCGGCGTGCAGCGCGCGTTCCCGGCCGGCGAGGGCGGACAGTTCGGTGTCGATCAGCCACAGGCGTTCGGCGGTGGCGCCCACGAGCAGGATCCCGCACCGCGCGCAGTCGCGGGGGCGGTCGCCCAACGGGGCGCGACAGTCCGGGCACCGCGGCTCGGAGGCCGCGTCGTGCGGTGGAGGTCCTTGCTGGTTCATGCCGCCATCCTCGTCCGATCGTGCCCCGACGGCATCCGTACGGGTACTCAGGCGGTCGCTCCGGGCCTGACACCGCTGCTCCGGAGCGGCCCGGGAGAGACTCCCGCAATCTTGCCGGATTGACCCTCGGTTGACTCTTCGTGTTTCTTTGCAGGTCAGAGCGCCACAAATGCGACACATTCCGTGATGTGACCCAAGGCACAGTAAAAGTGGAGTCACTTTACCGTGACGGTAGTGCAGGCTGAATCCGCTGCACAGCGCGTCCCCGCCCCGAGCGGGACCCCTCGCCGCGGCGGGTCGAACGGAGTCCTCCTCCTTCCCCGCCGCGCACCGTACGCGCCCCCGAGGCCGTACGCGCCCCCGCGAACGTGCGCGATCACGCCACCTGTGCAGGCGACCACCCGTTCCACCAGGGATCTCCCTGCCGGACACCCCCTCTTGGGAAAGGCAACCGTGGTACTCAACCGAATGTCGCTGCGGATCGGTGCGGCCGTCGGTGCGGCGGCCCTCGTCGCTGGTGCGACCTTCACCGTCGTCGCCTTCGCCGACGACGACGTCGAGCCCGACTCGGCCGCCAGCACCGCCAACGTCGAGGAGGCGCCCGCCGTCGACACCGACGCGGAGGACGACTTCTTCACCTCCGAGGAACTGACCGACGAGGAGCTCCAGGTCCGGCGAGCCCAGGCCGAGCAGGAGCGCGACACCGTTCTCGGCGCGGGCGTACGCACCGCCCAGGCCCAGGGGAGCGACATCGTCGAGGAGCCGGAGGAGGACGAGGACGAGGAGGGATCGGCCGACGCCCCCGCGTTCACGGGCGACCCGAAGTCCATCGCGCTCGAGATGGTCCTGGCCGAGGGCTGGGCGCAGAGCGAGTTCAGCGGCTGCCTCGAACCCCTCTGGGAGAAGGAGAGCAACTGGAACCACACGGCGCAGAACCCGAGTTCCGGCGCCTACGGCATCCCCCAGGCCTATCCCGGTGACAGGATGGCCAGCCACGGCGGCGACTGGCGGACCAACCCCGCCACCCAGATCGCGTGGGGCATCGACTACATCAAGGGCACCTACGGCACCCCGTGCGAGGCCTGGGCCCACTCCCAGGCCAACGGCTGGTACTGACCGCCGTTCCCCGCGCGGACGCGGGCCGTGGAGCCCGGCGTCCGCGCGGCCCCGGGTCACCGCGGTGACGGGACGAAGGTCTCGACGACGTCGCCGGGAAGGTCCTGGTAGAAGTCGGCGTCGTCCTGCGGGACGTTGACGCTCACGAGGTAGAAGATCCGCTGGTCCTCGTCCTCGAAGCTGATCGCGACCCGCCAGAACCGCCGTTCCGTGGTGGCCCACTGCTCGTTGGTGAAGTCCGCCGCCACCCGCGCGACGTCCCAGTCCTCGTTCCAGGAGTCGGGGAAGTCGTCGCTGTCGACCTCCTCCAGGCCCAGCTGCCGGTAGTTCGTCGTGACGTCGCCCTCCACGACGCTCGTCCCGCCGTCGGTCTCCTCCAGGAACTCCGCGCTGCCGCGGTCGTAGACCTGCTCCGTCCACGCGGCCACCTGGACCTGCTGGTCGTTGCCGGGGGCGACGAAGAACACCCGGCCCTCGTCGATCTCGTCGTCGTGGACCGCCCACCCGGACGGATAGTCCACGGTGAACCACTGGGAGCGGTAGGCCGTCAGGTCGTCGTAGGAGGGCGGATAGCCGTCGCCACCGTCGTCCTCGCTCTCGCTTGTGGGCGCGCTGGTCGCCGGAGGCTCGGCGACCACCGACGGATCATCGGTGGGCTGTTCGCCGGAACGGACGACGAGGGCGGCCGCGACCACCGCGACGAGCACCACGGCCACGCCCACCGCGCCCAGGCCGATCAACAGTTTGCCCGTCGAGCCCGTCCCTGAGCGGCGGCCGCCGCCGTACCCGCCCGAGTGGACGGGACCGGTGCCCGAGTGGACGGGGCTCGTCGTGCCGCCGGGAGCGGGCCCGTGCGGGGGGCGTGGCGGGTAGCCGGGGCCGTGCGGGGCGGGCCCGTGGCCCGGGAAGGGTGTCGTCGGGCCGTGGCCGTGCTGCGGTGGACCCGTGTACGGTCCCGTGGGACGGGGGCCGGTGTCGGGTACCGGGTACCCGCCGCTGGGCGCGTGGTGGTGGGCTCCGGCACCGAAGCCCGGGTGGGCGCCGCTGGGGTGGCCCGCCGGTCCGGGCACGGCCGCACCCGGACCGACAGCCGGAGCCGGACCCGTACCAGGGGTCGCGGCGGTCCCGGCGCCACCACCGACCGCTCCCGAGGGCCGCGCACCGGTACCCCCGGCGCCGCGGTCGCGCAGCAGGGCCAGGGCCTCGTCCGCGCTCAGCCGCCGCTTCGGGTCCCTCTCCAGGAGCCCGGAGATGACCGGCTCCAGCCACCCGGCGCGCGTCATCGGCGGAAGTGGCGCGGAGATCACCGCGGCGATCGCGGCCGTGATGCTGTCACGGCGGAACGGCGAGGCGCCCTCCACCGCGGCGAACAGGGTCACGCCGATGCTCCACAGGTCGCCCCGGTGCTCGGCGGGGCCGCCCTCCAGGCGCTCCGGCGGCATGTACTCGGGCGAGCCGATGAGGGCCCCGGTACGGGTGATGCTCGGTCCGCCCTCCATCGTGGCGATACCGAAGTCCGTGAGCAGGACCCGGCCGTCCGCGGCCATCATGATGTTGCCGGGCTTGATGTCGCGGTGCAGGACTCCGGCCTCGTCGGCCGCCCGCACCGCCTGGAGGAGCGACTCGGCGATCGTCGCCACGGTGTCCGTGTCCAACGGGCCGCGCTCGGCGAGCAGGTCCGCCAGTGACCCGCCCTCGACGAGCTCCATGACCACCCACGGGTCACCCTCGAAGACCAACACGTCGTGGATGGTGATCACGGTGGAGTGGCGGACCCGTGCCGCGGACTGGGCCTCGCGGCGGACCCGCGCGTGCGCGTCCTTACGCTCCGACTCGGTGAAGTGGTCGGGGAGGAGCACCTGTTTGATGGCGACGACACGGTCCAGGGACGGGTCGAAGGCCTCCCAGACGACGCCCATCCCGCCGCGGCCGAGTTCACGGCGGAGGACGTATCGGTCCGCGACGATGCGCTCACGGTCGCTGTTGCTCGACATGTATCGCCCTCTCGGCGGGCTCAGTGCGGGTGGTCTGACACGAATGTCGGATGGCACCCGGAGCGAAAAGGTTCCTGGGGAGGGGAGGGAACCACGCCCGGTACGGCGCTCCTGACCCCGGGAGGAGGGGAGCCCCACCGAAGTGGGGCGCCCCTCCGCCGAGACCCCGTGGCTACTGGGGCGCGTTGGTCATCTTCAGGACGTCGAGGGCGGAGTCGAGCTGCTCCTCGGTGAGCTTGCCGTCCTCGACGTAGCCGCGCTCGATGACCACCTGGCGGATGGTCTTGCGCTCGGCCAGCGACTGCTTGGCGACCTTCGCGGCCTCCTCGTAGCCGATGTAGCGGTTGAGCGGGGTGACGATCGAGGGGGAGGACTCCGCGTAGGTGCGGCACTGCCCCTCGTCGGCCTCGATCCCCGCGACGCAGCGGTCCGCGAACACACGCGAGACGTTGGCCAGCAGGCGGATCGACTCCAGCACGTTGCGGGCGATCATCGGCAGCTGGACGTTGAGCTCGAAGTTGCCGCTCGCGCCGCCGAACGCCACCGCCGCGTCGTTTCCGACGACCTGCGAGGAGACCTGGAGCATGGCCTCGCACAGGACCGGGTTGACCTTGCCCGGCATGATCGACGAACCCGGCTGCAGGTCGGGGAGGCGGATCTCGGACAGACCGGTGGTCGGACCCGAGCCCATCCAGCGGATGTCGTTGGCGATCTTGCAGTAGGCCACGGCGATCGTCCGCAGCTGGCCGGACAGCTCGACCAGCCCGTCCCGGGCGCCCTGCGCCTCGAAGTGGTCGCGGGCCTCGGTCAGCGGGAGGCCGGTGTTCGCGGCGATCTCGGCGATGACGCGCGCGGCGAACCCGTCCGGGGTGTTGATGCCGGTACCGACGGCGGTGCCGCCCAGGGGCAGCTCGGCCACACGCGGCAGGACGGCCTCCAGGCGCTCGACGCCGTAGCGCACCTGGGCGGCGAATCCGGCGAACTCCTGGCCCAGGGTGACCGGGGTGGCGTCCATGAGGTGGGTGCGGCCGCTCTTGACGACGGACGCGAACTCGACCGACTTGCGGGTGAGCTCCCCCTCCAGGTGCCGCAGCGCCGGGATCAGGTCGTTCTGGACGGCCGAGGTGGCGGCGATGTGGATGGAGGACGGGAAGACGTCGTTGGAGGACTGCGAGGCGTTGACGTGGTCGTTGGGGTGCACGTCCAGGCCGGTGCGCTCCTTGGCGAGCGTGGCCACGACCTCGTTGGTGTTCATGTTGCTGGAGGTACCGGACCCCGTCTGGAACACGTCGATCGGGAACTCGCCGTTCCACGCGCCCTCGGCGACCTCCAGGGCCGCGTCGCGGATGGCCTTGCCGAAGTCGTCGCTGATGACGCCGAGCTCCGCGTTGACCTTGGCGGCGGCGGCCTTGATCTGACCGAGCGCGGCGATGTGGGCGCCCTCCAGGCCCTGGCCCGAGATCGGGAAGTTCTCGACCGCGCGCTGCGTCTGGGCCCGCCACTTGGCCTTGGCGGGAACCCTGACCTCACCCATCGAGTCGTGCTCGACGCGGAACTCACTCATTGCAACCCATCCCTCCTGGGAAAATCTGTGAGTCACAGCCTGCCAGACGCGCGACCTGGGCCGGCCACTCACCCTGAGTTGACGGTGTTGCGCGCGTCATGCCGGGATCCGCGCCGGACTCAGGCGCCGATTCCACGCCGGGGCGGGCGTCGCCGCCACCCCAGGAGCCGACGCCGCCTCGGGGCCCGCACCCGGACGGAGCCCAGCAGGCTGAAGCCGTCGATCTCCAGGACGGGAGGGTGGGACAGGGGGGAGGGGCGGGCCGTCGTCGTGCGTCGGCCGAGGAAGGACCAGCCGCGCACGCGCACCTCGACGCCCTCGGGGACGTCGATCTCGACGCGGCCCAGGACGGCGGTCACCGTCATCCGGTGGTGGTTGCGCAGCAGCAGGGCCTCGCGCATGTCCACGTCGACGTGTCCGGCGAGGGCGGCCACATGCTCACCGGGGACCGCCACCCAGCGGCCGCGGCGGCTGAGCGTGCCGAACAGGGCGAGGGCGGGCTGGGGCTCCAGGCGGACGGGCTGCTGGTCGGCGGGGAGGAGGTCGGCGGTCAGTCCGGGGAGCTCACCGAGGGTCCGCGCCTCCTGGGCGCGCCCGCTGCGCTCCTCGAACTCCTCCAGGTCGAGGCGCCCGTCGACGGCGGCGTCGCGCAGCACCCTCAGGACCCGCTCCCGGTCGCGGTCGGAGGCACGGAGCCGGGCGGGGGACACTTCCTCACTCACACCGCCCCAGCGTAGATGAGCCGGACACCGGGCGGGACCCCGCCCGCCGGGCCCGCCCCGTGGGCGGCCCGGCGGACGGGGGCGGGACACGCGCGTCCGTCACACACTCCCTACAGGTGGAGGAGGGCCCGTCGCGGAACGGATCCGTCCGCCAGGGGACGGACCGCGAGCCGGACCAGGGCGCGGGCGTTGTCGTCCCCCGCCACGCGGTTGGCGCTGAGATCCCCGCAACGGACGCAGCGGTGGACGAGCAGCCACTCCCCGTCCGGCCGCGTGGCCAGGCTCAGCGCGGCCATCCGCCCCCGGCAGTCGGCACGGCGGTCGCCGGGGACCCGTCCGTCCACGTGCAGACTGGTCAGGCAGTGCGGGCAGTGGTTGCGGTGCGCGGTGCCCGGGGCGTCGACCGGGACCTGGAGTCCGCACCCCGCGCAGCGGAACGCCCCGGCCCGGCCGGACTCGCCGTGCGCGTGCGTCACGGACTTGCGCCGTTGCGGACGGCGCCCGTGGGTGGAGTTGCGTCGACCCACGGTCACACCTCCCCGAACAGGTCGAGCGGGAAGGGCGGGTCGGCGAGCGGACGTACGGCGATCCGCATGAGCACGAGGTGGTTGTCGTCCGTGGAGACGGTGCTCTCGGACATCTCATCGCACAACGTGCACCGGTGGACGAGCAGCCACGCGCCGCCGCGCGGGACCGCGATCGAGATCGGCGCCATGCGCCCGCCGCAGGGGGAGGCGCCGCCGTCCGTCTGGTCGACGACGTGCCTGGAGCTCAGGCAGCTCGGACAGTGGTCGCGCGGACCGCCGTCGGGATCGAGGGCGGACACGGTGAGGCCGCAGCGCACACAGGTGAACGCGGAGGCGCTGAGGGTGGAATCGGGTTCGGTGGTGGACACCCGGGAACTCCTTGCTGGACGGTTCGGAACATCAGCAGGAGGAGCGCCGAGCGGTTCTCGACGGCGGGGTCGGGCCCGGTCAGACAGCCGAACGGGGTCGGGGAGTCGGGCCGCCCGTACGTGTGTGAGGCGCGCTCGGCGCGGTCCGGGCCATACTCACCGTTCCTCGTCATCCCGTCGGGTCGCGGCCCGCGGGGTCGTCGTCATCACCAGGGGACGATCGTAGGATCCCCGGCCGGCCGCGGCAACGGATTTTCTCCGGCGGCGTGCGCCGCCGGTCGGCGTCCGGGCGGTCCGGAGGTCCGGACGGGGTTGTCCACAGGCGGTGGAAAGCGCTGGATATCGGTGCCCGCCGATGCCTACGGTTGCCCCATGAGCACATCACTCCCCGGTCGCCGGGTGCCCGGAAGCGCCGCCATGAGCGGCCGGGACGCCCCGGCCGTGCCCGCCCTGCTCCTGCGCGGGGTCGTCAAACGCTTCGGTTCCCTCACCGCCGTGGACGGCCTGGACCTGGAGGTCCCCCAGGGCGTCGTCCTCGGACTCCTCGGCCCCAACGGAGCGGGCAAGTCCACCACCATGCGGATGCTCACCGCCCAGAGCCTGGCCGACGGGGGCGAGATCCGCATCCTCGGCCACGAGATCCCGGCCGAGTCCAAGTGGGCCCGCGCCCGCATGGGCGTCGTCCCCCAGCACGACAACCTCGACGAGGAACTCACCGTCGAGCAGAACCTGCGGATGTTCAGCTATCTGTACCGGGTCCCGCGCCGGCACCGGGCGGAGTCCATCGCCCGCGCCCTGCGCCTGGCCCAGCTCGTCGGCCGGGGCGACACCCGGGTCGACGACCTGTCCGGGGGGATGCGCCGCCGGCTGCTCATCGTCCGCGCCCTCTTGCACCGGCCCGAACTCGTCCTCATGGACGAGCCCACCGTCGGCCTCGACCCCCAGGTGCGCCAGGACCTGTGGGGCGTCATCTCCGCCCTGCGGGACCAGGGCGTCACCGTCCTGATGTCCACGCACTACATCGAGGAGGCCGAACGCCTCTCCGACGAGGTCGCCCTCATGGCCAGCGGCAGGGTGGTTGAGCGCGGCACCCCCGCGGACCTGGTGGCCAAGTACGCGGGGGCGATCGTGGAGGAGTACACGCCCGGCGCGGAGGGCGTCGACGCGCTCGAACGCCTCATCCACGACCAGGGCTTCACCACCCGCCGCACCGGCACCACCCTGTCCGTGCTGCGCGCTGAGGAGCTGCCCGACTCGCTGCGCGACCAGCTCGGCCAGCCCCAGCGCCGGGTCAGCAACCTGGAGGACGTGTTCGTGACCCTGACGGGAGAGACCTTCGAATGACCCTGGAACAGACCCGCGCGGACGCGCGCCCGGAGACGCACGCGCGGCCCGGACGGTTCGAGGTGGACGCGGTCATGGGCGTCGTCGCGCGTGAGTGGATCCTCTTCCGCGAGTCCTGGAGCTCGACCACCTTCGCCGCCGTGGTCGAACCCACCCTGTACCTGCTCGCCTTCGGCTTCGGTATGGGCGCCCTCGTCGGGACGCTCGCCGGATACGACTACATCGACTTCCTCGGCACCGGCATCGTGGCGGTGTCGGTCATGTTCCAGTCGATGATGCCCGGGGTCATCAACACCTTCATCAAACGCAAGTTCCAGCACACCTACGAGGGGATCCTCGCCGCCCCCGTGGACGTGCGCGAGGTGGTCACCGGCGAGGCCCTGTGGCTGGCGGTGCGCTCCGGAACCTACGGCTGCGTGCCGTTGCTCGTGTCGCTCTGCTTCGGACTCAGACCGGGGCCCTGGGCGTTGTTCGTGCCGCTCATCGCCTTCGTCGCGGGCTTCGCCTTCGCCCTGTTCGGGATCTGGATCTCGGCGGTGATCAGGTCGGTGCGGTCGATGGACTACGTGTTCAGCGGACTGTTCACGCCGCTGTTCCTCATGGCGGGGACGTTCTTCCCGCTCACCGAGCTGCCCGCGTGGGTACAGGTGGGGGCCATGGCCAACCCGCTCTACCACGCGGTCGAACTCATCCGGGGCGCGGTGTTCGGGGACATCGCCCCGGGCGCCGTGCTCGTGCACGTCGCCGTGATGCTGGTGTTCATCGTGCTCATCTGGTTGCTCGCCGTACGCCAGCTCCGGCGCCGCGTCGTCAGCTGAGACACGGCGGACGGGACGCGTCCGTGGCCGGGTCGGCACGCGTTCCCGCCGGTGGGCCGGTCCGTCGGCGCGCGTCCGGGCGGCCGCGGGGAGGGGAGTGAGGGGCGGCGCGTCGGTGCCCGGCAACGCCGACGGCGTGGGAGGGGCTCCCTCCCGCGCCGTCCGATCGGCCCTCCTGGTCGGGGGCTACTCCCCGGCGCTGGGCGACCACCGCAGTTCGAGGCTGCTGCGGCTTCCTCCGTCGGTGACGCTCAGGGCAAGACCCACCGCGCCCCACTGGTCGGGGTTCGCGACGTCCTCCGCGGGCACCACCTGGCGCAGGTCGAAGAACCCGGCGAGGACCGCGTCGTCCATGTCCTGCATCGTCTGCTGGAACACCGGGTCGTCGGCCAGCGCCCCCGTCCCGCTGGTACCGCGCGAGACCAGCACGGTGTCACCGTCGCTGCTCACACCGGGCGGCGTGGAGTAGGCGTCGGAGAAGGCCCCGTCGATGAGGTCGCCGAGCACCTGCTCGTCGCCGCCCACGGCGCGGTACTCGAACGCGAAGTCGTCGCCGGAGCTGGCCCCGTAGGAAGAACCGAAGAAGGTGTCCGGGTCGATACTGGTGATACCGAACGCGGTCGAGGAACCGAGCAGGCCGCTGAAGCTCTCCGGCAACGGCACGCCCAGGGAGTTGAACTCACGGTCGATCTCGGTGCGCTCACCGCTGCTCAACGGCAGCTGTTCGTTCTCGTAGGCCTCGGTCAGCGCCTGGTCCAGACCGTCGGCGCCCACCGCGATCACCGTGTCCTCGGGCAGGGTCCCCATGGCGTCCACGGCCGCCCCCGGGGTCTCCGACAGCCACGACAGGTCGGTCTGCTCGAACTCGAAGTCGAAGAAGTCCGTCCGCGCCTCCAGGTAGTCGCCGTCCACCCGCACGGACGCGGTCATCCGGCCGCTCAGGTCCTCGATCTCGGCGCCACCGGAGCCCATGGCGTACCCTTCCGCGTACCCCTCGGCGAACGCGTCGAGCTCCATCAGCGCGCCGCCGTCCGCCCACGCCGCGGCCAGGCTGCCGGAGGGGACGTCGGACATGTCGGAGGAGAACACGCCGTCGCGCTCCAGCGGACCGAACTCCTCCATCTGGTCCTGGAGGTCGTCCAGGCTGTCACCCGAGTCGGAGATGAGGACGAAGCCGTCCACGACCTCGTAGGCCATGCCGTCCTCGTCCAGGTCGGCGAAGGTCTCCTCGGCCAGCCGCTCGTCGGTCACCGCCAGCGCGAACGCGCCGTTCACCCCCTGGTCGTTGACGTCCGACGGCCAGACGGCGACACCCGCCCGCTGACCGATCCACTCCTCCACCTCGCTCTGCCGGGCGTCGGGGAAGGCCTCGGTGAAGCCCTCCGCGAAGGTCTCGGTCATGTCGCCGTCGGGCTCGCCCATCTCCTCGGTGATCTCGTCCGGGAGCCGGTCGACGAACTGGAGCAGCTCGATCGCCTGGGAACCGTCGATGGACAGGTCGATCTTGGCGAAGGCCGCCGCGCTCGCGGGCAGGACGGACTCGGGCTGCGGCCCGCCGAAGTCGACCAGCGCGACCGTGGCCCAGACCGTGCTCGCCATGACCACCCCCGCGACGGCGATGGCCGACGGGATCAGCCAGCGGTTCCGCCTGCCGCCCGACGGCGGGAGCTGCCCGCCCGGGAAGTTCCCGCCCGGGTACTGGCCTCCGGGCGGCGGGCCGCCCGGAGGTGGACCAGCGGGCATACCGCCGCCCGGGTACGGGGGCTGGCCGGGCACACCCCCCTGGGGAGGCGGGAAGCCCTGCGCGGGCTGCCCAGGCTGGTGCTGCTGCCACTGGGGCTGCTGCGGGGGCTCGGGGTAGGACATCGGACCTCCGATGAGGGGAAACTCGTTGTGCGACCGCACTGAGGGATCAGATGCGCGCGCACCCCGTCACGGTTCCGTCGTCTTCGTGTTTGGTGTGTGACGGGTGATACACGGCCGCGGGACCCGCCTGGGGTGGGGCGGGCCGGTGGGCGGGGCGGCGGGCGTCAGGGAGCGGACGTCAGGTCCACGCCGCTGTAGGCCGACAGCTTGCTCAACCGGTGCTCGCTGAGCACCTGGCGGACCGTACCACTCCGACCGCGCATGACGAGCGAGTCGGTGATGACGCGGGAGGCCTCGTAGCGCACCCCGCCGACGAGTTCGCCGTCGGTGATACCGGTGGCGGCGAAGAACACGTCGTCGGAGGAGACGAGGTCGTCGGTGAGCAGCACGCGGTCGAGGTCGTGACCGGCGTCCAGGGCCTTTTGGCGCTCCTGTTCGTCCTTCGGCCAGAGACGGCCCTGGATGACACCGCCCAGGCACTTCATCGCGCAGGCGGTGATGATGCCCTCCGGGGTGCCGCCGATGCCGAGCAGCAGGTCCACACCGGTTCCGGCGCGGGCCGCCATGATCGCGCCCGCCACGTCACCGTCGCGGATGAACTTGATGCGCGCGCCCGCGTCCCGCACGTCCTGGACGATCTGCTTGTGGCGGGGGCGGTCCAGGATGACCACCGTGACGTCCTGCGGGGCCTTGCCCTTGGCCCGGGCGACAGCGCGGATGTTGTCACCGACCGGGGCGGCGATGTCCACGGCGTCGGCGGCCTCGGGACCGGTGGCCAGCTTCTCCATGTAGAACACCGCGGACGGGTCGAACATGGTGTTGCGCGGGCTGGCCGCGATCACGGCGATCGCGTTGGGCATGCCCATGGCGGTGAGGGTGGTGCCGTCGATCGGGTCGACCGCGACGTCCCACTCCTGGCCGCCGCCGTCGCCGACGCGCTCACCGTTGAAGAGCATGGGGGCCTCGTCCTTCTCGCCCTCACCGATGACCACGGTCCCGTTCATCGACACGGTGCTGATCATGTGCCGCATGCCGCGCACGGCCGCGCCGTCGGCACCGATCTTGTCGCCCTTGCCGACCCAGCGGGCGGCGGCCAGGGCGGCGGTCTCGGTGACGCGGACGAGCTCGAGCGCCAGGTTGCGGTCCGGGGTGGAGGAGGGCGCGGGCGAGCTGCTGGCCTGCGACATGGGATGACACCTTCCGTCAGGGATCGGGGCGGGGCTTTGCCCCTTAGGGTAGTCACCCGACGTGATCCGCGACTGCTGTGGGTGCGCTGGGCGTGACCGCCGCTCCCGCGGCGTGGCCGGTACCGTCTACTCTGGCGGGATCCGGACTGGAGTGAGGGCAGGACAGTGGACAAGACGGACAAGCCCACGCGGGTGTCCCCCCGTGGAGCCGCCACCCGCAGCGCCCTGCTCAGGGCAGCGGCCCAGGTCTTTCGCACCGTCGGCTTCGCGAAGGCGGGGGTGAGCGAGGTCGTGGCCGTCGCGGGTGCCAGCGTCGGCAGCCTCTACCACCACTTCACGGGCAAGGCGGACCTCTACCTCGCCCTGTACGAGGAGTTCCAGCAGCGGCAGCAGGAACGCACCCACCAGGCGGTCGTCGACGCACGCGCGCGGGGTGAGAGCGATCCCACACGGCTGATGAACCTCGCCGCGCGCGCCTACCTCCTGGGCTGTATCGAGGAGAGGGACACGGCGCGGCTGTTCTTCAGCGGTGACGGCCCGCCCGGCTTCGACTACCAGCTGCGGGCCCGGCTCACACAGTGGACCGACCGCAACGTGGCGCTGTTCCGCAAGGCCGACGAGCCGGTGGACGAGGCGCTGCTGATCGTGGTGAGTGGCGCGATGCTGCTCGCCGTCGCCGAGGTGGTGCGCCGTGACGACGCGGACGCGCGCCAGCTCGCCGACGACATCACCCGGCTGCTCACCAAACTGGAGCCGGAACACCGCGGGTGAGGCCCGGGGATCCGGGCAGTGTTTCTTGGGTCCTCCGCCGCGCTTCGGACCGTGTTCGGGCGCCCGAACGACACCCCCTCAGGTGACCGTTCCAAAAAACGGGTCCTAGACCCACCCCGGGTCGGAGAGCTCCCGGACCTGGGGCAAGCTTGATGGGGTCATGAGTGAGCACAGCCGGTCCAACGCGACCTTCGTCAACTACGCCATCTCGCTGGGGATCGTCGTGGGCATCCTCCTGGTGATGGCGTTCGTGGTCTCCACCCGTTCCGGGGAGCACATCCCGTCGGTGAACTACCGGCCGGACGCCGACGTCCTGCGCGAGGCGGCCGACTACCCGGTGACCCTTCCGGCGGAGGGGCTTTCCGAGCAGGGGTGGACGCCGACCAGTTCGACCCTCGACGTGACGGGCCCCGTCGAGTGGAGCGTCGGCTTCGCCACCGCCGCCGACAGCCACGCCCGGTTCATCCAGAGCGACGCCGACCCGGAGGCGGTCGTGTACGAGCACGCCCGCGGCGCCGAGGACGTCGGCACGGTCGTCGTGGGCGGACGCGAGTGGGACCACCACGAGTCGGCGGACTGGGGGGCGCTCGTCCTGTACGAGGAGGACGTGACCCTGGTCGTGGCGGGCAGCGCCGACCTGGACGAGCTCGCCCACCTGGCCGAGGGGCTGGAGACGGACGGGACCGCCGACACCGGGGCGGACTCTCAGGGCGACGCCGAGGGCGCCTCCGGGGACGGCGCGGAGGACGAGACCGCGTCGGCGGAGCCGGAGGACGCGTAGGCACGACCCCCGGCGCACGCCCCCCGGACATGACGGTGGCCCCGCCGGATCGGCGGGGCCACCGTCATGTCCGGATCCCCTACTCGGCGCGCAGGTCGCGGCGCAGCTCCTTGGGGAGCGAGAAGGTCAGGGTCTCGTCGGCGGTGGTCACCGGGGTCACTGTGCCGTAGCCGTGGCCCGCCAGCCTGTCGAGCAGCTCGCGCACCAGGATGTCCGGCACGGACGCGCCACTGGTCACACCGACCGTCGTCACGCCCTCCAGCCAGGCGTCGTCCATGAGCGAGGCGTTGTCGATGAGGTAGGCGGCGTCGGCGCCGGCGTCGAGGGCGACCTCGACCAGGCGGACCGAGTTCGACGAGTTGTCGGACCCGACCACGATGACCAGCTCGCACTCGGGGGCCATCGCCTTGACGGCGTCCTGGCGGTTGGAGGTGGCGTAGCAGATGTCGTCGCTGGGCGGGTCGAGCAGGTTCGGGAAGCGGTCGCGCAGCGCGTCCACGGTCTGGGTGGTCTCGTCGACGGACAGGGTGGTCTGCGACAGCCAGGAGACGTTGTTCGGGTCCCGGACCTGGACCTTGTCCACCTCGTCCGGGCTCTCCACGATCTGGATGTGCTCGGGGGCCTCGCCGCTGGTCCCCTCGACCTCCTCGTGGCCGATGTGGCCGATGAGGATGATGTCCCGGTCCTCGGAGGCGAAGCGCTTGGCCTCCTTGTGGACCTTGGTCACGAGCGGGCAGGTGGCGTCGATCGTCTTGAGCCTGCGCCGCTCGGCCTGCTCGTGGACGGCCGGGGACACGCCGTGGGCGGAGAAGACGACGATGGCGCCTTCGGGCACCTCCTCCGTCTCCTCGACGAAGATCGCTCCGCGCTCCTCCAGCGTGCGCACCACGTGGGTGTTGTGCACGATCTGCTTGCGCACGTAGATCGGTGCGCCGTACTGCTCCAGGGCCTTCTCCACGGTGATGACCGCGCGGTCGACACCGGCGCAGTATCCCCGGGGGTTGGCGAGCAGGACACGGCGGTGGGTCGTCGCAGTCGTCGTCGCAGTCATGGGTCCCATCCTAGGTGCCCTGTACGGTCCCCGTGGCGTGTGTGGTCGAAGGCACCGAGGTGGGGGTTCGCGGGGCGGGGTCCAGGCGGGGCGGGTGCGCGGCGTGAGATGCCGGGTTCGGCCGCGACGTGGCGAAATCGTTCACTTATCGCCTGCTCATGCTGATCTACCCTCCTCTATCCTGGTGCACCATCGCATCTGTAGATAGGCGGTTCGCCCCAACTCGGCCTTGCCTGGTTTTGCTGGACGCGCGCCGCCGGCCCACCCGCCGAGAGCATCAGGAGCCCCCGTCCTATGTCGAACCCCACCGTCGCCACGAAGCTGCTGTCCCTGGTCAAGGGGATCTTCGGGCGCAAGGAGCCCGTGTCCGCCACCGGTTCCGCCCAGGCGGACGAGTCCGCGAAGCCGCAGAGCACCGCCCCGGAGAAGGCGGAGACGCCGGTGAAGGCCGAGACCCCCGAGGCCGTCGAGACCTCCGAGAGCGCGGAGGTCACCGAGACCGCTGAGGCTCCCGCCGTGGAGAAGACCGAGAAGGCCGAGGCTCCCGACCAGGTCGAGGAGTCGCGGGCGGCGGAGGCGTCCCCGAAGCCCGAGGAGCAGGGGGAGGCCGAGAAGTCCACCGCCGAGGCCGAGGACGCGGTCGCGACCGAGGAGGAGGCTCCCGCCGCCGAGGAGGCTCCCGCCCCCGCGGAGGAGAGCCGGTCGGAGTCCGCCGTCCCCGCCACGGCCGACCTCGAGGAGGAGGGCGCGGCGATCGCCGAGGAGATCGCGGTGGCCGAGGCCCACACCGAGGTCGCCAGCGACGAGGTCCTGGAGAAGGTTCGCAAGGAGGTCGCCCCCACGGCGGACGAGCTCGCCGTGCCCACCTACGACGATCTCACCCTGCCGTCGATCCGGGCCCGTCTGCGCAAGCTCACCGTGGCCCAGGTGCGTGACCTGCGCGCCTACGAGGTCGCGCACGAGGGGCGGCCGGAGTTCGTCAAGATGTACGACAACCGCATCGCCAAGCTGGAGAGCGCAGAGTGAGCGATCTCGGCGTGCCGGGGTCGCCCCGTCGGTCCGGCGGCCCCGGCGGAGGCGTGGTCAGGCGCCCGTGATCTCCCGCAACGCGGCCACGTGGGAGCGGTAGGCCGCCTTCCCCTCCTTGGTCAGGGAGAGCCACACGCGCTGCCGCCGGTCCCGGGTGGCCCGGGTCTGGTGCAGGAAGCCCTTGTCCATCAGGACGCTCACGTGCTTGCTGAGGACCGAGGCGCTCACCTTCAGCTGTTCCTGGACGGTGCCGAATTCGACCTGGTCGACGGCGTCGAGCATCGCGCAGATCCGTAGCCGCTGGGGTGCGTGGATCGTCGGGTCGAAGCCGTCGTCGGTCGTGGCGCTCAACGGTTCCCGCTCGTCTGGTAGTAGGGGCTGGTGCGCCGGTGGTAGGGGCCGAACAGGCCGATCGCCACGCCCAGGCCCGCCGTCGTGGCGACCCAGGCCCATGGTGTGCCGTGGATCAGGTACAGCCCGATTCCGCCGATGATCGGGAACAGGGACCAGACCGCGATCGGCCGCAGTTCCCGCGGGGTCAGCCAGCGAAGCACCCCCATCTGGTTCACGCCGACCCGCATCAGCACGACGGTCGCGGTGAGGAACGCGACCAGGCCGAGCAGGTACGCCGCGAGCCACCATCCCTCGTGGGGGATGACGAACAACAGACCGTAGGGGGCGATGATCAGCCCGAGCACCGGGTAGTACCAGGCGGGTACCTTCACGGCCCTGGTCGACTCCTGCGCCGACTCCGCCTCACGCAGCGCGGCGGCGGCCTCCTCGGGGGTGGGGCGGGGGGTGGTCGGTTCGGTTTCCATGATGGAAACTTAGCTCTTCACTTTCCCTGTCGTCAACTGTGCCTCCGTCGTGCCGCGGCCGTGTCGGGCCAGGTTGTCGGTGGCCTGCCGTAGGGTCGATCGGTATGGGGATGGAGAGTTCCGCCGAGGCGCCGCAGCCGGTACGCGTCGTCCTGAGCGCCGTCGGCGGTTGGATCAACCGCCTGGGCCGGATCTGGGTCGAGGGTCAGATCGCCGAGCTCAACCGGCGCGGCCGCATGGCGTACATGACGCTGCGCGACCCCGTCGCCAACGTGTCCGTGCGCGTCGTGTGCCAGACCACGGTCCTGGACGCCCAGAGCCCGCCGCCCGAGGCCGGTGCGCGCGTCGTCATCCACGCCAAGCCCGACTTCTACGAGGTGCGCGGCACCTTCTCGCTGCGCGCGTCGGAGATCCGCCACGTCGGGCTGGGTGAGCTCCTGGCCCGGCTCGAACAGCTGCGCCGCACGCTGTCCGCCGAGGGGCTGTTCTCCGCCGACCGCAAGCGCCCGCTGCCGTTCCTGCCCAACACCGTCGGCCTCATCTGCGGCCGCGACTCCGCGGCCGAGCGGGACGTGCTGGAGAACGGCCGCCGTCGCTGGCCCGCCGTGCGCTTCGAGGTCCGGCCGGTCGCGGTCCAGGGGGACCGTGCGGTCCGCGAGGTCATGGAGGCGCTGAAGGACCTCGACTCGCACCCGGACGTCGATGTCATCGTCATCGCGCGCGGCGGCGGGTCCCTGGAGGACCTGCTGCCCTTCTCCGACGAGGCGCTGGTCAGAGCGGTCGCCGCCGCGGGCACACCCGTGGTGAGCGCGATCGGACACGAACAGGACGCACCCCTGCTCGACTACGTGGCCGACCTGCGCGCCTCCACGCCCACCGACGCCGCCAAGCGGACCGTCCCCGATGTGGGGGAGCAGCTGGAGATCATCCGCCAGCTGCGCGACCGCGGCCGCAGGGTGATCCGGGGCGGGGTGGAGCGGGAGCTCGCCTGGTTGGAGGGCATCCGCTCGCGTCCCGCGCTGGCCAGTCCGGTGCGGGAGATCGACCGTCTCACCGAGCAGGTCCTGGAGCTGCGCGACCGTGCGCGGCGGAGCCTGACCGTGTCCCTCGACCGGGCGGGGGACGGTCTGGCGCACACGCGCGCCCGCCTGCACGCCCTGTCCCCGGCCACCACCCTGGCCCGCGGCTACGCCATCGTGCAGCGCCAGGACGGGGCGGTGGTGCGTTCGGCGGGCGAACCGGACGTGGGGGAGTCCCTGCGCGTGCGCTTCGCCGGGGACAGCCTGACGGCGACCGTGGACGCGGTCCACACCGACGACACCACCGACCACACCACAGAGGGGGAGTAGCCATGGTGGAGCAGGGCGACGACACGGGCGCGGCGGGCACCGAGCCCGAGCTCAGCTACGAGGAGAGCCGGGAGGAGCTGAACAACGTCGTCCGCCGGTTGGAGTCCGGTGGCCTCAGCCTCAAGGACTCCCTCGCCCTGTGGGAGCGCGGCGAGGAGCTGGCCCGCGTGTGCGAGCAGTGGCTGGAGGGGGCCCGCGCCAAGCTGGCCGCCGCCATGGACGAGCGCCAGGGTGACGCCTCCGAGGACGGCGACGCCCCCTTCTAGGAGTCCGCGCGCCGACCCGGGGCGCAAACCCCGAGAGGCACTGCCTAGCGTCGGCCGTTGAAGTCGTCGCTCAGCTCGCGGATGTTGCCGGGCAGCCCTCGGAAAACTCCGATCACCAGGACCAGGGCCGTGCCCAGGAACAGCCAGGGGGCGACCTCGGCCAGGCGCGACGCCAGCCCCAGCAGGACGACTCGGGCGAAGCCCTCGGTGCCCAGCGCGATCAGACACTCGGCGACGGTCACGGCGGCGAAGTAGGCGATGGGCGGGCTCACCGACAGCGACAGTAGGTCGCCCGGGCGGACCAGGGACGCCGTGACCAGGCACGCGGTGGTGAAGGCCAGGCCCGGAGCCGCCGGGGTGGTCGTCCAGTGCGCGATCATGGTCCCGGCGAAGCTGAGTACGCAGATCAGCAGTACGCCGCCCCGGCCGGTCAGGCGGGGCGGTCGCCGGGCTGGCGCCTTCGATGGTGGGTCCGTACGGGTGGACTTCGTGGCGCGAGGGACGTCCCGTCCGCGGCCGCGGGGCCGTACGGAGTGCGGTGCGTGCCCGGGCCTCGGACCGTCCGCCTTCCGCGGGGGCATGACCGTGCGCCTCCCAAGTGTGTTACTCACAGTGTTCAGTGTGTCACTTCACGTGAGACTTCGGTGACTTTTCCTTGGATCGTGTCGTCATTTCGGCTGCTTGCCCCTTCCGCGACGAACACGTCTTCCCACCCGTTGGACACCGGGTTGGGGCGTGATGGTTCCGCCCCGTTCCGGGGTCGGGCTCAGTGCACGGTGCCCCCGGGATCCATTTGGGTCTGACCGTGGTTAGCTTTACCCGCGTGCCGAATTCCATCCATCGCGGTGGCCTCGCGCAACGTTTCGGAGGACATGTCGGGTTCGGTCAGTTCCGGGGCGGTCATCTCGGGCGCGGTCACGGTGCGGGGGTGCTCCTCCACACCCGAAGGCCGATCCAGATCCGTGTCCACCAGCCCGAGGTCGCGGAAGCGGCGGGCGGTCACCAGGACCCGGCTCTCCAGGGAACCCACCGTCTGGTTGTAGGCGCTCACCGTACGGGTCAGCGCCCGGCCCAGCCCCTCCACGTGCCCGCCCAGTGTGGACAGCCGGCCGTGCAGCAGCTTGCCGAGTTCGAAGACCTCCCGGGCGTTCTCGCTCAGGGCCTCCTGCTGCCACGCGTACTGCGCGGTCCGCAGCAGGGAGATGAGCGTCGTGGGGGTGGCGATGTGCACCCGACGCGTCATCGCGTGCTCCAGCAGGCCCGGGTCGCGCTCCAGGGCGGGGGCGAGGAACGCCTCCCCGGGGACGAACAACACCACGAACTCCGGAGCGGGCGTGAAGGCCGTCCAGTACGATTTCGCCGCCAGTTGCCCGACGTGCGTGCGCAGCTGCCTGGCATGGGCGCGCATCCGCTCCGCCGACGCCTCCTCGTCCGCGGTCTCGACCGCGTCCAGATAGGCCGCCAGCGGCACCTTGGCGTCCACGACGATGTTCTTGCCGCCCGCGAGGCGCACCACCATGTCCGGGCGCAGCGCTCCGTCCCGGGTGCTCGCCTGCTCGTCGAAGTCGCAGTGCGCGGCCATCCCGGCCAGTTCGGCGACCCTGCGCAGCTGCAGCTCGCCCCACCGGCCGCGCGCTTCCGGGCGCCGCAGCGCGGTCACCAGGGCCCGCGTCTGGTCCCTCAGGCGCTCGGAGCCCTCGCGTACCAGCTCCATCTGCTTGGCCAGTTCCGCGTGGGCGGCGGCCCGACCCGCGTCCGCCTCCCGCAGTTGCGCCTCCACCCGGTGCAGCGTGGCGGTCAGCGGCTCCACCATGCGCTCGACCGCCTGGCGCCGCTCGTCCAGGTCGCCCCCGGCCTCGGCGCTGACCGCGCGCAGGCGCCCCTCGGCGAGTTCGAGGAAGCGCTGGTTGGTCTGGTCCAGAGCCTGGGCCGACAGCGCGCGGAACCGATCGGCCAGCTGTTCCTCCACGTAGGCGGCGCGTTCCCGGGCCGCGCGGGCGTTCGCGCGTTCCTCGGCCGCGCGGCCCCGGGCCAGGGTCCAGCCCACGGCGACACCGACGGCCAGACCGATCAGGAGCACGAGTACGAGAACGAGGGCGTCCATGGCCCTCCATGGTGTCAGGGCGGGGTGGGGTCCGGGGCCGCGCCACGCAGGACATCGGTGAGGAGTCCCATCAGATCCGGCATGTCCACGGAATCCGGGTCGTACAGCCATTGGAGTTGGAGGCCGTCCATGGCGGCGGTGAGCAGGGCGGCGGCCTGGTCGGGGGTCGCTCCGCTCGGCAGCCGGTCACCGTGTTCGGTGCGCAGGGTGTGCGCGAGCCGCTCCCGGACGCGGGCGTAGCGGTCGCGGACGTAGGCGGAGGCCGGGTGGTCGCCGGTCAGGCCCTCGGCCGTGAGCAGCGAGTGCAGTCGGACCACCTCGGGGCGCCGCGTGTTGCGTTCGGCGAGCCCGGTGAGCGCGGCGGTGTCGCCGAGTCCGTCCAGCTCGCGGACGTCGACCTCGTCACGCCGGGCGAGAACGGCGATCAGCAGGGCCTCCTTGCTGGGGAAGTGGTGGAGCAGGCCCTGCTGGCTCAGTCCGACCCTGCGTGCCACGGCGGCCAGGGACGCCCCCTGGAAGCCGGACTCGCCGAACTCCGCGAGCGCGGCGTCGAGGATCTGGTCCCGGCGCCTCGTGGCGCGCGGGCGTCCGCGCCCCCTGTGCGCCGGAGGGTCCGGCTCCGGTGGCGCCGACGACTCCCGCCCGGATTCCTCCGGCGGTGGGACGGGTTCCTGCTCGCTCATCGAAGCAAGGCTACGCTGCGGTACTTCACACGGGATGATTATGCGTTTAACCTGAGGTCAGTGTTTTGCCGAATGACCGGTAGGTAAATTCCTCCCGCGTCTCCCCACACACCCCTGGGAGCGACATGAGCGCACCGACCGACGCCGACCCGGCCCGCGAACGGCGGGTGGACGCCGCCCTGGCCGCCCTCGACCTCGAAGCCAAGGTCCGCCTGCTGTCCGGCGACTCCATGTGGGCCATCGCCGCCAACCCCGACATCGGCCTCGGCCGCCTCGTCATGTCCGACGGGCCCGTGGGGGTGCGCGGCGAGCGCTGGACCCCCGACGACCCCTCCATCCAGCTCCCCAGTCCCACCGCGATCGCCGCCACCTGGGACCGCGACCTCGTCCGCACCGCCGGGCACCTGCTGGCCCAGGAAGCCCGTCGCAAGGGCGTCCACGTCCTGCTCGCCCCCGCGGTCAACATGCACCGCTCCCCGCTGGGCGGGCGCCACTTCGAGACCTACTCCGAGGACCCCTACCTCACCGGCGAGATCGGGGCCGCCTACGTCCAGGGCGTCCAGGAGGGCGGGGTCGGCACCACCGTCAAGCACTTCGTCGCCAACGACTCCGAGACCGACCGCTTCACCGTGGACGTTCGCGCCGAGGAGCGCACCCTGCGCGAGATCTACCTCGCCCCCTTCGAGCGCATCGTCGCCCGGGCGCGGCCCTGGGGCGTGATGGCCGCCTACAACAAGGTCAACGGCACCACCATGACCGAGCACCTCGACCTCAACACGGTGCTGCGCGACGAGTGGGGCTTCGACGGGTTCGTCGTCTCGGACTGGACGGCCGCCCGCGACACCGTCCGCGACTGCCTGGCCGGGCTCGACGTCGCCATGCCCGGCCCCAACACGGTCTACGGACAGCACCTCGTCGACGCCGTCCGCGACGGCCGGGTCCCGGAGAAGGCCGTGGACGCCCTCGCGCGGCGGGTACTGCTGCTCGCCGCGCGCGTCGGTCTGCTGGAGGGAGCCGACCCCGTCGTGGCCCCCGGCGACCGGCCCTCCGGTCTGGACGGGCGCGCCATCGCCCGGGAGGTCGCCACCCGGTCCTTCGTGCTGCTGCGCAACGAACGCGCCGCCCTGCCGGTCCACCCGGCCGGGACCAACCGGATCGCGCTCGTCGGACTGGCCGCCTCCGAGGCCCGGACCAGCGGGGGCGGCAGCGCCAGCGTGTTCGCCGAGCGCACGGTCACCCCACTGGAGGGGTTGCGCGCCGCCCTGCCCGACGCCGTCGAACTCACCTACGCGGTGGGCGCCGACCCGCGCGCCAACCTGCCCGCCGTCGACACGGCCACGACCGCCACCTTCCTGGCGGCCGACGGCCGGGTGCTGGCCACCGAGTCGCTGCCCGACGGCACCGCCCGGTGGATCGGCGAGCTGCCCGACGGTGTGACCAACGCCGAACTGGACCGTGTCGAGGTGGCCGGAACCCTCACCCCGAAGGCGACCGGGGAGCACCTGCTCGGCATCTCGGGCGCCGGGCGCTACACCCTCTCCGTCGACGGGGAGGTCCTCTTCGACGGTGAGCTCGACTTCGAGGGCGACGACCCGGCCGCGGCCATGTTCGATCCGCCCACGACCACCGTCCCGGTCGCGCTCACCGAGGGGAGCGACGTCCGCCTGTCCGTGGTCAAGGCCCACCAGGACCTGGGCATGGGCGACTTCGCCTTCATCGGGTTCACCCTCACCCACCGCGAGCCGCTGGCCGACGACGACGTCCTCATCGAGGAGGCCGTCGAGGCGGCGCGCGGCGCCGACGTGGCCGTCGTCCTGGTGGCCACGACCGCCGAGGTCGAGTCGGAGGGCTTCGACCGCTCCGACCTGCGGCTGCCCGGCCGCCAGGACGAGCTCGTCGCCCGGGTCGCCGAGGTCAACGACCGGACCGTGGTCGTGGTCAACGCCGGTTCCCCCGTGGAGATGCCGTGGCGGGAGGACGTCCGCGCGATCCTGCTCACCTGGTTCGGAGGCCAGGAGCTCGGCGGGGCCCTCGCCGACGTCCTGCTCGGGCGCCGCGACCCGTCCGGACGCCTGCCCACGACCTGGCCGGCCGCGGAGGAGGACGTCCCGGTACTGGACGTGGTCCCCACGGACGGCGCCCTGGAGTACGCGGAGGGCGTGTTCGTCGGCTACCGGGGCTGGGAGCGCGCCGGGAGGACCCCGGCGTTCTGCTTCGGGCACGGGCTGTCCTACACGGAGTGGCGCTACGACGGGGTCGACGTCGAGCTGGCCGCCCCCGGCGCGGACGAGGACGTCCTCGCCACGGTGCGGGTCCGCGTGACCAACGCCGGGGAGCGCGACGGCGACGAGGTCGTGCAGGTCTACCTGGCCCCGCGCGAACCGGGGGACCGGCCCGCGCGCGTGCTGGCCGGGTTCGCGACCGTGCGGGCGGCCGCCGGAGCGACCGCCGAGGCCGTCGTCACCGTCTCCCGCGAGGCGATCCGCACGTGGGCGTCCGACGCCGACGAGTGGGAGTACGTCTCCGGTGCCTACGAGCTGCTCGTCGGCCGCTCGTACCAGGACACGCGTCTGTCCGTCCCCGTCGACCTGCGGTAGCCGTTCCCGTCGTCGCCGGGTGCCGGTCGGTATCCGGCGACACGGCGGTCTTCCGTTCCCCGTGGTCGACGCGCGGACGGAACCGGGGCGTGGACCCGCCCGGTCGCCTCACCCCTCGCGCGTCCGAGGAAACGCCCACCTGGTCGAACCGATCGCGGCGCACGGCGCTCAAACCCGAATTACCCTTGGGCGTCACTCGCCATTGAATAGAGGTGGCGCGGTGCGGCCGTATCCTCAGGGCCGTTCGATGCGGGCGCGGATCGCTTTGGCCGGTTGGAAACCAATCCGAGTGGCCGGATGTGGTCACCGTTGTCGGAGGCCCCGATCGCATGCCTCTGACCTTCGATTATATGGATGGTTGCCGTATCGGCGAGTGAGGCGACTAGCGGTGTTCGCCGGTTTGGTCGAGTGGGGAAGCGACATATCCGTCGGCCCGGTCGTAGAGTGCGATCAGCAAGGCCCCGACGACCATCCTCGCAGACCTGCCTCAGATTCCTGTCGCGGGTCCGCGTTCGTGTACGTGGTTCACGGCGATCCACGGAACGCACAACACTGGCTTTCGATGCATTCTATCCCCCACATCTGGAGACCACGATGAGTGAACGGTCGGTGCGTACGGTTGAGGTACCCCTAGACGGCAGTGGTGGAGAAACGATCCGCGTGCAGATATCGGAACTGGACAACGACCTTGTCCGCGTTGGTCGCGGTGATCGTTCCATTGCACGGGCCGAGCGTTCGTTCGGGCAGATGCTGGACACCGTACGGCCGGTCGCGGACAATTTTGTGGGGCGCTTCAGGGAATTGGCTCATACACCCGACGAGATCACTCTCGAGTTCGGACTGTCACTCTCCGTCGAAGCGGACATCGTCGTATCCAGTACCGCGGCTGAGGCCAATTTCTCCGTGAGTCTGACATGGAACAGGGACGATGGGGTCGGCGCTCCCGACGGTCGTTCACGCCAGGCCGACCGGTAGATCACACCGGGGAGGACGGCCGTGGTGACCGGTACAACATCGCGGAGCGCGCAGGAAGCACTCGCTTCGGCGGTCGTTCGGATCAGCAGCCCGGACGGCGCCGTCTGTGGTGCGGGCGCACTCGTCGCGTCGGACCTGGTGCTGACCTGTGCCCACGTCGTATCCGATGCTCTGGGTCGCCCCCGTGGTGACGAGGTCGCGCTCGGGGCCGTGGTCACGGTCGATCTTCCTCTGGCCGGGCAGTCGGCAGGAGGGGGCGCCCGGTGGCCGGCGGAGGTGGTGCAGTGGGTGCCGATCCGGTCCGACCGCACGGGAGACGTCGCCCTTCTGCGGTTGGGGAACACCATTCCCGGCGCGCACCCGTTGCCCGTGGCCGACCCTGAGGACGTATGGGAGCACGGGGCGCGGTCGGTGGGCTTCGTCGACGGTGAGCCGACGGCGCTGTGGCTTCGGGGCAGGCTCGGCGGGGTGACGGAGGAGGGGTGGATACAGCTCTCCCGCGCTGACGGGCAGACCGCCTTCGCCAAGCGGGGTTTCAGCGGGAGTCCCGTCTGGGACAACGAGCTGGGCGCGGTCGTCGGCTTGGTGGTCGCGGCACAGCCGGAACAGGATTCGCAGCAGGTGTTCGTGCTGCGCACCAGAACGCTCCTGCACGAGATCACCGGACTCGACGCCGTTCTGTTCCCGGATCCGCCCTTCCGCGGTCTGTCTCCTCTCAGGGAAGGCGACGCGGACATCTTCTTCGGGCGGGACGACGATGTCGACAAGGTGGTCGCGGCCCTGCGGGGAGATCACGCCGCCGTCACCGTGTACGGGCCCTCGGGCTGCGGGAAGTCCTCCCTCGCCCTCGCCGGTGTGGTGCCTCGGATGCGCCAGGACGGCTTCGAGGTACTGGTGGTCAACGCCGGCCGCGTCGGTTCCCTGAGGGCTGCCTTGGCCACGGAGCTGTTCGAAGCGATGAACTCGGGACGCTTCGGCCCGGCGCGGGCGGAACGGACTGATCAGGGTCAACTGGAACGGTGGTTGGACGACCTCGGGCTCATGGACGCCTTCCACCGGGCCACCGGACGTCAGGACATGCGCCTACTGATCGTGCTCGATCAGTTCGAAGCGCTGCTGAACCTCTCCGAACCGGAGATCGAACAGGTTGTCGCCCTGCTGTTCCCGGAGCGTGGACCCGAGGGCTTGAGAGTTCTCGCCACCCTGCGCGCCGACCTCATGGACGCCATGCTGAGCCACGCGCGCCTCGGCCCGGCCCTGAAGCGCGGATCGACGCTGCCGATCACGCCCATGACGCGGGATCAACTGCACGCCGTGATCACACAGCCGCTTCGACGAGTTCCGGCGGTTGAGTACGACCCCGGGCTTGACCTGCGCATCCTGGACGATGCAGGTGACGAACCAGGAACCCTTCCACTGCTGAGCTTCGTCCTCGAACAGCTGTGGGAGGAGCGGGTCGCCGGGCGCCTGCGGGCCTCGGCCTACGAGCAGCTCGGCGGGGTGTCCGGGGCCCTGCGCAAACATGCCGACGAGGCGTGGCGCGCATGCGTCAGGCCGGAAGACGAGGCGGAGGCACGGCAGCTGCTCACCGGACTGGTCCGGGTACTGCCAGGAGGTGAGGCGCCGCAGCGGCGTGTTCTGACGTGGCGGGAGGCCGGAGACACACGTTGGCGGCTGGTGCAGGCCCTGGCCCAGTGGCGCCTGTTGGTCCTGTACGGAGGGGACGGCCAGCCCGAGAGCGCGGAACTGGCTCACGAGGCATTGATCCTGGCCTGGCCGAGGCTCGCCGACGAGGTGCGCCGAAGTGCCGATTTCCTCGCGGGCCGCGCGGAGGTGCAGCACGACCTCGAACGATGGCGTAGGGCGAATTCCCGGTCCGACATGTTGCCGGGAGCCCTTCAGCTCGCGTCCCTGGAAGCGCGGTTACGAGGGCGTGAGACGGACCTGACCGCGGAGCAGCAAGATTTCCTGGCACGGGCCCGCCGACGGCGGAGAGTGAGGCGGGCGAGGGCCAGGACGGCCGGAGTCGCGGCCGCCCTGGCCCTCGCTCTGATCGTCGGACTGTCCACGTTCCTGGTCCAGCAGTCAAACGTGAGCCAGCAGCGAGCCGCTGAGAGCCTGTCGCGGGCGCTCGCCGTCCGTTCGGACGAGTTGATGGAGACCGACCCCGGCCTGGCGGCCCTGACCGCGCTCGCCGCCTACGAGGCCGAACCGACGCAGGAGGCACTCAGCGCGCTGATGCGCCGGTACGACGCCTTCCAGGACGCCGTGTGGACGCTCACGGGTCCGCAGGGGGAGATCAGCGCGGTGGCCATGAGCGCGGACGGATTGGTGACCCTGGTGACCACCGAGGGCGGCCGCGCGACCCTGTTCGTGCGCACGCCTGAAGGCGAGGTCGAACGGGAGCACCTCAATCTCGCCCAGAACGTCCTGTCTCCGGTGGTCAGCCGCGACGGGGGGCGGATCGCCTACAGGTATGACCTGGACGGTACCCTGGTCTGGCATGACGTGACCCCCTCCGGCGAGCGGCTGGTCGGGCCGCCGCAGCGGCTCCACCCTCCGCTCACCAGTGCTTCTCTGGGTACGTGGTTCTTCGACACCAAGATCGTGGACTTCTCGCCGGACGGCCGCCGACTGGTGGGGGTATCGGCCGCCGACTCGGGGCTGCCCGTGCGTGTCTGGGACCTGGAGAGCGGGCGGTCGAGGACCCTGTCGGACGATGTCTTCGGCCTCGTGGAGGTGTGGTTCGGGCCGGACGAGAACACACTGGTGGCCGTTAGGTCCGACGATGATCCGGAATCACTGGAGTACTCGGTGGTGGTGGTCGACATCCGTGCCGGTACGACACGTGAACTCGTGAGCGGTGTCCTGGATCCGGACATCAGTGTCTCCGGGGACGGCGCCGTCGTGGTCGTCTGCGGTGAGGAGGTCGGCACCGGTACGCCCGAACAGGTCGGTTATCGGGCTCTGAGCGTGCCGGACGGGCGGGTGCTGCGGGACTTCGCGGGCCGCGTGGACGCGTCGTGCGCGGACGTCGCCGTCACGGAGGGCGGGGAGAGGTTCGCGGTGCTCACCGCGCAGGACGAGTGGGATCTCGTCGACACCTCGGATCGGCAGGCGAGCCCGGCGCGGTTCCTCGCTGCTCCCCCCTCCTATCTTTCCGTAGCCAAGGGGGCGCCCCTTCTGGGTACCGAGCGTGAACCCGTCGTCGTCACACAGAACGATGACGCGGTGACGGGTTGGCTTCTCACAGAGTACTTCGAGTACAGCGTCGAGAGTCCTCCGCGGCTGCTCGGAGACGGATCCACCCTGGTCGCCCGTGCCGTCCGCGAGGGGGCGGACGATGACCTCCTGGTCGTCATGGACACGGAGGGCTCGTGGGAGACCCTCGCCGAAGTCCAGACCGGTGCCTCCATCCCGCCGGACCCGGCCCAGGAGATCCAGGTCAACAGTTCTGGGACCCTGGTGGCGGACGTGTCGAACCTGAATCGGATCACGGTCCGTGAACTGCCCTCGCTGCGTCCGGTGACGGAGTTCGACGCGGTGCTCCCCTCTGTGGGCGAGGACGGGGCGCGGGGGTTACTGGAGTACCTGTTCCTGAACGACGATCAGATCGTGACGGTTTCGGACACACTCGTCGAGCACTGGGACGCGCGCGACGGCCGCAGACTCTCGCAGCCCGTGGACGTGGCCGACCTGCGGCTCACCACTGAGGAACATCCCGCCTTTCTGGTGGCACGCCATCCCGAGCCGGGCCACGTAGCGGTCACGGTCCACGGAGAGCCGGACGTCCACGCGGTGGATCTGGCCACCGGAGGGGTGGACGAGGATCTACGCGTGCGGCTCGGCGACGGACTCGTCGCGGTGGCGTTCCTGAAGGATCCGCGCTACGCGGCGGCGATGACTACGGGTCTCATGGTGGAGCTGTGGTCTATTCCCTCTGACCGGGAGCCTGAGAGAGTGGTGGGTCCCCTGGGGCCGCTGGTTGAGAACCGGTGGACGGTGGGCAGCACCGGGGCCGCCGGGTTCTTCCTGGCCAACGGCAGTTCCGTGCAGTTCCTGCGGGCGGACGAGCCCTATGACCGGGAGATCTTCGAGTTCGGCGGGCCCCAAGGGTTCCTGGCGGCGGCCGATGACGGCAGGGCACTGCTGCGGGCGCCCGATCAGGGAGGGCGGTTGGGGGTGTTCCGCCTGGATCCGGGCCTGTGGCGGCGGCACCTGTGCGCGGTCGTCGGCCGTGACTTCACCGATGACGAACGGGACGGCCTTCCCCCCGGCCTTCCCCCCGGTCTGCCCACCGAGACCTGCCCTCGGGAGGAGTGATGCCAAGGGGAGCCCTGTCCGGGTGCGAGGTGGGAAGCCCGTGGGCATGCCGTGTCGCGGGACCCGGACTTCCCCGCCCGCGCCCTGTCCGGACGCGCGGACAGGGCGCCCGCCCTACGTCTCCCGCTCCACCAGGACCGGCCTCCACGGGGACAGATGCACCGCTGCGCGCTCCCGGACCGCCTCGACGATCCGTCGCGCCGTGGCCCCGGGCTCCTCGGACTCCAGGCGCACGCTGGTCAGCCGGGGGCGGAGCATCCGGCACAGCATGACGTCGTCCGCGCCCACCAGCCCGACCTGCTCGGGCACCCGCACGTCCGCGTCCAGCAGCGCGCCGAGCAGGAGTCCGCTGAACTCGTCGTTGTACCCGAACACGCCGTCGGGCAGCCCCTCGGCGACCCACGTTCCGACCAGCTCGGCCGCGCTCTCCGGCGTCCAGTCCATCTCGTACCGCCGCACGGACGCTCCGGGCCCCGTCCGCTCCACCGCCGAGCGCACCCCCTCCAACCGCCGTTCGCCCATCTGGCGCAGGGTGTCCTCGCGCGGCACGACGACGGCGATGTCGCGGCAACCCCGTCCGACCAGGTGCTCCCCGGCCCGCGCGCCCAGGCCGTGGTGGTCCATCGTCAGCGTGGACACGCCCAGTTCCTTGGCCCGTTCCGGGGGAGTGCCCACCGCGAACACGTGGATGTCGGCCTTGCGCAGCAGTTCCACCCCGGCGGGGGTGAGCCGGTCGTCCCCGGCCACGACGGCGGAGGGCCGCATGGCCGCCCAGGCGCGCGCCGCCTTCACCCCCCGGCTGCGCTCCGCCCCGTACTGGAGGAGCGTGTAGCCCAGCTCGCGCAGGCCGTGCGAGAGGTCGTGCAGGAACCGTGACGCCAGCGGCCCCTGCACCACGTCCATCTGGACGTGCAGGACGAGGTCGCTGGTGCCCGTGCGCAGTGACCGCGCGCTGGCGTGCGGGACGTAGCCCAGCTCGTCGGCGACGGACCGTACCCGCTCCCGCGTCGCCTCCGGGATGCGCGCCCCCGGGGCGTCGTTGAGGACGTACGACACGGTCGCGGTCGACACACCCGCGCGCCTGGCGATGTCGGTGATGGTCGCGGGTCGGGGGCGGATCGAAGTCATGGCCCTATCTTGCCTGCCTGTCGGGGCCGGTGCCCAGTGGAGGCCCCGGGCGCGGAACCGGCGCGTGTGAACTGCTGATGACGCATCCATTGACAAGGTTAAACGCGTAACCTAGCTTAATCGCATAACCGACGCCTGAACAGGCGTTTCTCCGTCACACAGGTTCACGCCAGGGAGATCCACATGTCCGAGCACCCTTCCCCCAGGCCGGACGCTTCGGGCGCCGCCCCCACACAGGCGCCCCCACCCACGACAGGACGGCGCGGACTGGGCCGCCTCATCCCTCTGCTCGGGGCGGGCAACCTCGCCGTCTACGCCTTCTACCTGGGCATCGGCGCGGTCCTGCTCCCCCTCCAGGTCCAGGGACTCACCCCCGGCGACGAGGAGGCCGCCGTCGCCAACCTCGGCGTGGTCGCCGGGATCGCCGCCGTCTTCGGCACCGTGTTCAACCCGGTCGGCGGCGCCCTGTCCGACCGCACCCGCACGCGCTGGGGCCGCCGCAACCCCTGGCTCCTCGGCGGCGCGCTCGCCGCCTTCGTCCTCGTGTTCGTCCTGGGCTACGCCGACTCCCTGCTGATGATGGTGATCGGCTGGTGCCTGGCCCAGGGCGCCATGAACCTGCACCACGCGGCGCTCACCGCGATCATTCCCGACCGCGTCCCCCACGACCGGCGCGGTACCGCGGCCGCCGCCATGGGCATCGCGGTCTCCGTGGCCGGGGTTCTGGGAACCGGACTCGCCGCGCTCTTCACCGCCCGGCTCCCGCTCGGTTACATCGTGCTCGGCGGCATCGTCGTCGCGGCGGCCGTCCTGCTCACCGCGACCACCCACGACCCCCGCGGCGCGGAACTGCCCGAGCGCGGCGGCGCCACGGGCGGCAGCCCCCCGGCCGCGCTGGGCCGCTTCCTGTCCGCGCTGGCCCACCGCGACTTCGCCCTGGTCTTCGCCGGTCGGGCGCTGCTCTTCCTCGGCTACTTCCTCATCTTCGGCTTCCAGCTCTACATCCTCGACTACTTCATCGCCCTGCCCGAGGGCCTGGAACCCGCCGCCGCGGTCACCGTGCTCACCCTGGTGACCGCCGCGGGCACCGTCCTCACCACGGCCGCCGGCGGACCGCTCTCCGACCGCCTCGACCGCCGCAAGCTCTTCGCGCTGGTCTCCGGCGTCGTCTCCGCGCTGGCGATGCTCATCCCCTTCTTCACGCCGACCTGGACCGGCATGCTCGTGTTCGCCGTGGTCAACGGCAGCGCCTTCGGCTGCTTCATGGCCGTGGACACCGCCCTGGCCACCCTCGTCCTGCCCAGCGACGCCGACGCCGCCCGCGACATGGGCGTCCTCAACATCGCGGCCGCCGGACCGCAGATCATCGCCCCGTTCATCGCCTCGGCGATCATCCTCCACCTCGGCGGCTACGGGTCGCTGTTCCTGGTCGGCTCAGCCGTCGGCCTCCTCGGCGCGCTCGCCATCGTCTTCGTCCGCGGCGTCCGCTGACCGCCCGACCGCCTCGACCGACCCCGACACTCCCACTCCCGACCGACTCCGAGGAGGAACCCTTGCGACTCGCCACCCACGTGACCGGCGACGGTGACCGGACCGCCCTGCTCGTCCACGGCGCCATGTCCGACCACGGCACCTGGCACGCCCTCGAGGCCGACCTGGTCGACCGCGGCTACCAGGTGATCGGCGTCGACCTGCGCGGCCACGGGCGGAGCCCGCGCGGCGGCTACTCCGTCGCCGCGCTCGGCCAGGACCTCGTCGACACCCTGCCGACCGGCGCGGACCTGGCCGTCGGCCACTCCATGGGCGGTCTGGCCCTGTCACTGGCCGTGGAACGCCTGCGCCCCGCCCGCGCGGTCTACTCCGACCCCGCCTTCCGGTTCAGCGGCGCCTCCACGGCCGCCCTCGGAGCCATGCGCCGCATGGTCGCCCAAGCCACCGCGGAGAGCGTGCGCGCGATGAACCCGCGCTGGAGCGACGCCGACGTCGAGGCCGAGCTCGCCGGTTTCGCCGCCTTCGACCCGGACTTCTTCGACGTCGTCACCGAAGCCTCGGCGAAGGACCGTGTACCGACCACCGCCGCGGTCCCCTCCCTGGTCCAGCTGGCCGATCCGAGTTTCACGGTGGACGAGGACGGTGCCCGCCTGCTGGCTGAGCGCGGATTCACCGTCCGCACGGTCGCGGGCGCGGGTCACTGCATCCACCGCGACGACTATCCCGCCTTCCTCGCGTCACTGGAGGGGTGGCTGTGACCGCCGTGATCCGTCGCGCCGCCGCCGTCCTGGCGCTCCCGCTGCTCGCCGCCTGCTCCGCCCACGACACCGACACGACGCCCGACCGGGGCGCGCACGAGGACTTCGCCCCCGCCTCACTCGACGGTCTGCGGGTGCTCCTGGGCAACGACGACTCCATGCGGGCCGCGCGGGAGGACGGGTCGGACGGACTGGGCCTGTACGAACTGCGGTCGGCGCTGTGCGCGGCCGGGGCGGACGTGGTGGTCTTCGCCCCGTGGGGCTACCAGTCCAGCATGAGCGGTGCCGTCTCGCACAGCGGCTCGTTCGGGCTGGGGAGCCCCTCCGACCCGCCCGACGAGTACGCGGACGACTGCGCCGACGCCCCCGGCGGGGGAGCCGTCCACGGCGTCTGCGTCGAGGACGGCCCTTGCGAGGAGGACTCGCCCAGCGCCACCCCGGTCGACTCCGTGACCTTCGCGCTCCACCACGGCCTGCGGGAGCTCGTCGGCTGGAGCGAGGCCCCCGACGTCGTGGTCTCCGGCGTCAACTCGGGCCCCAACGTGGCCACGCAGATCCCCAACTCCGGCACGGTCGGGGCGGCCCTCGCCGGGCAGCTCGCCGGTGTGCCGTCCCTCGCCGTGAGCGCCTCCGTCGACGAGGACCTCGTGGTCACCCCCGAGACCTACTCCGCGACGGCCGCGTTCACCGCCGACCTGCTCGCCCGCCTGCACGGGGCCGACCTGCTCACCAGCGAGTACCTGGTCAACGTCAACCACCCGCACTCCGCGGACGGGGAGCCCGCCTCCGACGTCCGGTGGACCGAGGCGGGCACCGGTACCGTCCTGGTCCCCACGTTCACCGGCGAGGACACCTACGAGCTCGGCGTGACCGTCTGCGGGCCGGACACGCCGGGATGCCTGCCGGAGACCAAGGAGGACGCCGACAGCACGGCGCTTCTGACGGAGGGCGCGGTCTCGGTCAGCGCTCTCACCTCCGACCGCACCTACGCCTCCGGCGAGGACCCGGCCGAGATCGAACGCCTGGCAGCGCTGGTGGAGTCCCTCGGCTCCTCCTGACGGCGGCGCTCCCGCCCCCGGGGCGCCTTCCCCGTCCACCGCTCCCGGCCCGCGCGGTGCGGGGGTCAGGCGCCCCGGGCGCCCCGTCGCGCACCGGGGACGCACACGTCCAGCGCACGCCGCCACGCGCCGACCGAGCGCCAGAACTCCTCCGGAGCCGGGACGGGGGTGAACATCCACATCCGTTCCCACGCGGGCGAGGCGCGCCCGGCGATCTCCTCACGCGCCTCGTAGGGAGGCGGTCCGCCCACCGGGTACCACGTGTAGCCGAGCGGGTCGAGCAGGGCCATGAGCCGCTCCTCCAGCCCCCGGTCCGGGCGCACCTTCACCAGCATCCACGGCCGGTGGCGCCGCAGTACCTCCAGACCTCCCGCGACCACGTCCGGCTCGGTGCCCACGGTGTCCACCTTGACCACCGAGGGCAGGACCGACGCCTCCTCGCTCCAGTGCGCCAGCGTCGTCACCGCCACCGGGACGTGCGCGAGATCGGCGCGTGTGGCGTGCACGACCGTGTTGCACATGTCGTTGTGCCGTGCCCGGCGCAGGCGGGCGGTGCCGTTGTGGTTGCTCAGCGCCAGTTCCACGACCACGAACCCCAGCCCGCCGGTCTGGGCCACCGCCCGGGCCGCCGAGGCGATCTCCGGGGTCGGTTCGAAGGCGAACACCGGCCGGTCCGTTCGCGCGGCGGCCAGGATCGCGTACACGCCCACCCCGGAGCCCACGTCGAGCACGGCGCCGGGCGGGGTGTGGTCCAGCATCGCCAGGAAGCAGGCGAGGCTGTCGGGCTCGTGCCGGGAGAGGCCGGACGCGGCCAGGCGCCTGGGGACGGTGAGGTCGCCGGGCAGCCGCAGCGTGATGCTGTCGGGGCCGGCCGGGGACGGGTCCGGGTCGAGCCGGGGCAGGACGACGGTCAGGTCGCGGTTCCACGGCGGGACGCGGGCGGGATCGAGTCCGCCCAGCCGTCTGGGGAGGCGCACACGGATCTGGCGCGTGGCGAAGCGCACCACGGGATAGCGGCGTACGAGCGCTCTCAGCTGGTCGGTGACCACAGTTGACTCCCCCCAGGAACGGGGTCACGGCGCGGGTTCGGGGAGCGGACCGTCCGGTGTCCCGCGACACGCGGGCGGCCCCGACGCGCGGCGCCCCGTGCACCTCCTCCGGCCCAGGACTCCGGCGGACTGCTTCGAACCTACTGTGCGTGGTGGCCCCTGCGCATTGTGTTTCGGTGATTGGTTCGGCCGCCCGGCGGTGGCGGATCGGCGTACTCGTCGGTCCGCATAGACTCTGACCTTGTGAGTCTGTCTATCGGGATCGTCGGCCTGCCCAATGTCGGCAAGTCCACCCTCTTCAACGCGCTGACCAAGAACGACGCTCTGGCCGCGAACTACCCGTTCGCGACCATCGAGCCCAACGTCGGGGTCGTGGGTGTGCCCGATTCCCGGCTCGCCACCCTGGCCGGGATCTTCGACTCGGCGAAGGTCCTGCCCGCGACGGTGGACTTCGTCGACATCGCGGGTATCGTCCGCGGCGCCTCGACCGGTGAGGGACTGGGCAACAAGTTCCTCGCCAACATCCGCGAGAGCGACGCCATCTGCCAGGTGATCCGGGCCTTCGACGACCCGGACGTCACACACGTGGACGGCGACGTCGAGCCCTCGCGCGACATCGAGACGATCAACACCGAGCTGATCCTCGCCGACCTGCAGACCCTGGAGAAGGCGATCCCGCGCCTGGAGAAGGACGCCAAGCGCAACGCCAAGGACAAGGCCGCCCAGGAGCTGCTCCAGACGGCGCTGGCCGCCCGCGAGGTCCTCGACGGCGGTACGTCGCTCTACGCGGCCGAGGGCCTGGACACGCACCGGCTGCGCGAGCTGAGCCTGCTCACCGTCAAGCCGTTCATCTACGTGTTCAACCTCGACAGCGGTGACCTGGCCAACGAGGCCCTGCGCGCGAAGCTCCAGGAACTCGTCGCCCCGGCCGAGGCGATCTTCCTCGACGCCAAGATCGAGGCGGACCTGGCCGAGCTGGACGAGGAGGAGGCGCAGGAGCTCCTGGAGTCGATGGGGCAGACGGAGTCGGGTCTGGCGCAGCTGGCCCGGGTCGGTTTCGACACCCTCGGCCTTCAGACCTACCTGACGGCCGGGCCCAAGGAGGCCCGCGCGTGGACCGTGCGCAAGGGCGCCACGGCGCCCGAGGCCGCCGGGGTCATCCACACCGACTTCCAGCGCGGCTTCATCAAGGCCGAGGTGGTCTCCTTCGACGACCTGGTCGAGGCGGGCGACATGCAGGCCGCCCGCGCCGCGGGCAAGGTCCGCATGGAGGGCAAGGACTACGTGATGGCCGACGGCGACGTGGTGGAGTTCCGCTTCAACGTCTGACCGGTCCCAAGCCGTTCGCGCGAAGGCCCGCACCGCCTGTGGTGCGGGCCTTCCGTCGTCCTGGGACTCAGTCGTGCTCCGGAACCGGGCACCCGTCGGGGCCGCAGGCCTCTGCGTCTTGTGCGGAGCCGACGGTGGTGAGGGGTGAGCGGTTCGCCCACGCCTGCTCGAGCGCCTGGCCGAACGTCTCGACCGGTTGGGCCCCGGAGATCCCGTAGGCGCGGTCGAGCACGAAGAACGGCACCCCGGTGGCCCCGAGCCGGGCGGCCTCGCGCTCGTCGGCGCGCACCTCGTCGGCGTGACGCTCGGGGTCGGTCAGGACGGCACGGGCCTCCTCGGCGTCCAGCCCGGCCTCGACGGCCAGTTCCACCAGGCGCTCGCCCCCCTCGAAGGCGGAGCGCTCCTCGACGAAGTTGGCCCGGTAGAGCACGTCGATCAGTGCGTCCTGGCGTCCCCGCTCCAGGGCGAAGCGCAGCAGTCGGTGCATGTCGAAGCTGTTGCCGACGTCCCGCCCCGCCGTGCGGTACCCCAGGCCCTCGGCGGCGGCGTTGGCGGCGATCCGCTGTTCGGCCTGTTCGGCCTGTGCCTCGGTCATGCCGTACTTCCTCGCGAGCATCGGCACGACCGGTTCCGTGGTGCCCTGGGGGAACGACGGATCGAGCTCGAAGGGTCGGTGGACGACCTCGACCTCGTCGCGGTGCTCGAAACCGGCGAGCGCCTTCTCGAAGCGTGCCTTGCCCACGTAGCACCAGGGGCAGTTGATGTCGGTCCAGATCTCGACGCGCATGTGACGGCTTCTTTCTCGGGGCGGCCGGGTTCGGGGGCGCTCCCCAGGCGGGGTGCTCGCCCCCGAGGTGCGTCAACACAGGTCGGCTTCCCGGCATTCCGAACACGGCGCCGCCGCCGATGTGACGTCGGGGCCGGCCGTGCGGGAGCATCAGGCGCGCCAGGCGCGGGATCGCCGGGGCCGGAGCGGCCCGGGAGGAACGAGACTCCGGTTACATCCAGCCAACGGTTTTTCGTCCCCGAGGGCGACAACCCGCTTTCCGCCAGGTGACTAACTCCTGTCTTGGACGACCGGAATTGCGCTGACCTGCACCGTCACCATCCTGATTACCTGGGAATTCAACGCATTCGATGGCTTTCGCGAACTTTGGCCGGTGTGTTGGGTCCTCCGCCGACACCGAAACGCGCGGTCGGCATGGCCGCTCCCAACCCGCACAATGCCTCACTATAGGGATGGGGTAGACAAGGGCATGGCGGAAGGGCCGTCCGGACCGGACGGCGGAAACTGAGCGCAGGAGGCGGGGATGGCGAAGGCGTCACGGCTCGGTCAGTCCGGGCGTGACCAGTCCGACGGCACCGAGGCGGGGCTCGGCGCCCCGCGGTCCCGGCCACCCCGAGCGGGGGCGGGCGGACGCTGGTGGGTCGGCGTGGGGCGCGCCGTGCTGTGGGCGTTCATCATCGTCGTCGTCGTCAACGGCGTCTGGTTCCCTTTGCGCGGTGGGTTCGCCCTGCCCAGCGCCTCCGAGGAACCCGAGAGCACCGACACCGTCACCTACCCCGAGACCGCCTCCGCCGCGTTCGCGCTCCGCTTCGCCGACGTCTACCTCAACACCGAGGACACCGAGGCGCGCCGCGCCGACCTCGCCGCGTTCGTCCCCGAGGGGGAGGCCACCGCGCTGGACGCCGCGGCCGACAGCCTCACCGGTGAGAACCTCACGGTCGTCGCCGTGGACGTCCTCGACGACAACAACGCCGTCGTGGTGGTCCGCGCCGACGTCAACGGCGAGCCGATGCGCCTGGACGTGCCCGTCTACGCCGACCAGGACGCCCTGGTGGTCTCCGGGCGTCCGGCGCTGCTGGCCGCGCCCACCCAGGCCACGCTGCCTCCCGGCGCATCCTTCGAGACCGATCCCAACGCCGCCGAACAGCTCGGCGAGGTGCTGCCCGGCTTCTTCGAGGCCTACGCCGGAGAACCGGACTTCCTGGAGCGGTTCCTCGAACAGGGCGCCTCCGTCACCCCGCTTCCGGCGAACACCCTGGAATTCGCCGAACTGTCCGAAATCACGGTGCCATCCCAGACGTCGACCGGGGATGATGACGTACGACAGGTGGCGGTCACCGTCCGCTGGAACGTCCCGGCCTCCGACGACGGGGACGCGGGCCAGCTGGTGCAGGATTACCTGGTCACCGTAGTCAACTCGGGCAACGAGTGGCACGTGCGTGACATCCAGGGCGCCCCGCGTTCGTTCGACGGCTGACGGGGCGCCTAGGCACGGAGATGAGGGAGACGAGAAGAACCATGCGCACACCAGCGACGACACCGGAGGACGGCGCCTGACATGCTCCCCCTGCTGTCTTCCACGACGGACGCCCTCGCCCAGGCGGGCGGCGCCGACCTCCTCCACCTCGCGGCGGCGACCCCGCCCCCGCCGACGCAGGAGGCCCCCGACACGGGCGGCCTCGCCGACTTCCTCCGCGGCTTCTTCGGGCCGCTGTTCCTCGTCATCGTGTCGATCGTGGCGGTGTTCTTCCTGTTCACGCGTGAGATCACGCGGTTCGCGCAGTTCATCATCCTGGCGATCTTCATCGGGATCGTCTTCTACGTCCCCGGCATCATCGAGGTCATCGCTGTGGCGCTGGCCCGAGCGATGGGCGTGTCGGCGGAATAGGCGAGGGAGGCCGGGAACGTGGATCTGCCCACATACACCAACATTTGGCGTATCGAGAAGCGGCTGTACAAGCTCTACGATTTCCGGCTGCCCATGCCGCTCCCGGTGGGGACCTTCGGGGTCGCGCTGGGGGTCTTCGCGATCTGGGTGGTGCTGCTCAGCATCCTCAACGCGCCGTTCACCTTCGGCAACGGCTGGCACCTGGTGCTCTGGGTGGTGCCGCCGGGGGTGATCACCGTGCTGGCCACCCGACCGGTGATCGAGGGCAAGCGCCTCACCGAACTACTCATCTCCCAGGCCCGCTTCCTCACCGAGGCCCGTGTCTACACGCGTCTCGCGCCCGAGTACGAACCGGGTGAGGCCCGGGTGGTGGTGCGTGTGTGGCACCGCCACCCGGACGCGGGACCGCCGCCCGTGGTCGGACGGCGCCGGGGAGAACGCGCCGAGCCGGTCCGGGAGGTCGACGAGACCGGCGTCGGGGAGCTCCGCGCGGCCCCCTCCCCGAAGTCGGCGCCGCCGCTGGTGAACGTGGCTGAGCCCGCGCCCGTTCCCGAACGGGGACACCTCCCCGAACGGGCCCCCGTTCCCGAGCCCGAGCGAGCCCCCGAGGAGGCGCCCGAACCCGTCGCCGCCGACACGGAGTACGGCCCGGCCGACGCGGAGCCCCTCGAGACCGCCCCCGACACGCGCGGTGCGACCCGCCGAGTCCTGAACTACTTCGGCTTCGCCCTCGAACCCGGTGCCCCCGTGCCGCCGCGGGAACGCGGGGACGAGCCCGCTGGGGCCGACCGGTCCTTCGACCGGGAGGAGTCGCGGGAGGAGCGGGACGGCCAGGAGTGGATCTCCGGTCTGAGTGCGCACTCCGGACGGACCCCCGTCGGCCTCAGTGCCAAGACCTCCTACGAGGTCGGTGACACCGGGCCCCTGAACCGCACCGAGATCGACGAGGCCACCGGGATGACGGAGGCGCCTGAGACGCCCGAGGTGCCTGAGGCGCCCGAACGGGCACGTGAGCGCCGCCGCGCCGAGGAGGTCATGGCCGCCCCCGATTCCGCTCCTGACACCGCTCCCGAGCCCGTCACCGGGGCCGGGGCGGTCACCGACCCCGAGGCGGGGGAATCCGATCCCGCGCGACGCCTGCGCGGACGCGTCCAGGGCATCAGGGTCGCCAAGGAACTGGACGAACGCCGCTCCGAACAGGTCCGTGAGCGCGCCCCGCAGGACCCGCCGTCCGCGCGGGCCCACGGGACCGCCCTGCCCGCCGATGCCCCGCCGTCTCCGCCCCGCCGCAGGGGTCGTCCGCACGCCGCCCCCTGGGAGCTGGACGAGTCCCATCGCGACGGCGGTTCCGGGCCGGGAGCCGACGACAGGCCCGCGGACCGGACCGGGCTTGGCGATCTGTCCGACTACGCCGAGCGCTACGCGGCGGCGACCGGTCGTTCCGTCACACCGGAGACTCCCTCCGCGCCCTGGCTTCCGCCCGTGTCCTCGACGCCGAAGGACGGACCGGAGCCGCAGGACGGGGACGGCGGTCCCCCGGCCGACGCCGATGACGAGGCGGAGACCGCCGCCACCCCGGACGCCCCGGCCGACACGGACACCTCAGATGCTGCGGACACCGCGGACGCACCAGCCGCCCCGGCCAGCGCGGAGGCTGGGACACCGGCCGGGCCGCCGCCGGAACTGGACCACGGGACCGGCGAGCAGGAGGCGATGCCGGTCCGGTCAGGCCGGGACGACGAGGACCGCGGGCCTGAGTGGAACGAGCACATGTCGGTGCTCGACCAGCACCTCAGCAAGGCGGACACCCCCGCGCCGCCGCGGCCCAAGTTCGCCGATGCCCTGCGCGGCGGTGAACGTGACCAGGGGGCCGCGGACCCGGCGCAGTGGTTCGAGGACGGCAAGAAGCGCCACCCCGACCAACCCAAGGTCGGTGACCGGGGGAACCCGGTGATCCCGGCGAGTGAGCTGCGTGAGGAGGGCGTGGTCGCGGGCGAGGGGCTCGAGGCCGCCGCCGTCCGGTCGACGGACACCGCTGAGACCGGCGCGGACGCGCGCGCCGAGGAGCCCGGGACCGAGGGCTCGGAGACCTCCACCGCGCGGACGGCCGATGTGGTCGAGGGCGCCGGGTCGGACGCGCCCGGCGATGTCGAGGCGGCCGACGGCGCTGTCTCCGACCCCACGGAGGAGGACGGGACCCCGGAGGACGCGGACCCCGAGGTGACGCTCCCCGGCGCGCCGGGCGGCACCGGTGACGCCGACGGAGTCAAACCGCCCACCCAGCTCGACCACGGAACGGGTGAGCTGGCGAGCTTCGTCGAGGTTCGGGGCGAGTCCGGAAACGGCCGCGCCGGCTCCCGGTCGGCCGTCGGCTCCCCGGACACGTCCGACTCCAAGCCTCCAGAGCCTCGGGACACGTCCGACGCGACATCCGTCCCGCGCCGTACGGCCGCGGACCTGGAGGAGGCCGAGGCCGCCGCGCTGGCCCGACGGCGCGGGGGCGCTCAGCGCGCCACTGCCCCGGAGCCCGACGGGAGCCCCGCTCCGGCCCTCGACCCCCGTGCCAACCGCAGCCTCGCGGGCGTGCTCGCGGAGGAGGGCGCCGTCTCTCCGACCGCGCAGGACGGTACCGACCGGGTGACCGACACCGGTACCGACCGGGCCGCGCCTGAGGGCGACACCGGCACCAGGACCGACACCGGTACCGACCGGGCCGCGCCTGACGGCGGCACCGCGGCCGACGGCCGTCCGGACGGCGGTGACCCCCACGACGGCGTCTTCCACCGGGTCGCGCAGAACGCCCGCAGGCTCGGCCACCTCTTCGGTCAGCCCGTGCCCGGAGAGGAACCCGAACCGCCGCGCCGCGAGGAGCCCAAACCCCAGCTGGAACTCGACCACGGCACCGGCGAGCAGGAGCGGCTCGGCGACACCCCGACCGGGGTTCCCGCACCCCGCCCCGTGCCCACGGAGCCCGAACCCCGGGAGGGCGACGCCGACGACGCCAGGGACACCGGTGACGCCGGTGACTCCGGCGGCACGCGCGGTTGGCGCCGTCTGGCCAAGGTGGTCACCGGCGGGGCGGCCCCGGTCCGCTCCGACCTGCCCGCGAGTGACATCGCCCGGCTGCGCGCCCCTCTGCCCGAGCCGCGCAGCCTCGTCGTGCTCGGGTGCACCGGCGGCGCCGGTCAGACCGTCACCTCGCTCATGATCGGGCACACCCTGGCCGCGCACCGCGACGAGCCGGTGGTCGCGGTCGACGTCAACCCCGGTCCCAACGGCCTCTCCCGCCGGGTCGGCGCGCAGGCCCCCGAGACCCTCACCGCGCTGCTCGCCAACGCGGACGAGGTCGACGACCACGCGCGGATGCGCGGTTACACCAGCCGCGCCAGCACCGGCCTGGAGATCGTCCAGACCCTCGACGACCCCTACGTCCAGACCCTCGACGACCGCGACTACGGCCAGCTCACCGACATGCTCGGCCGCTTCTACGCCGTGACCCTCCTGGACCCGGCGGCCACGGGTGTGGCCCGGGCCCTGCCGGTGGCCGACGGCCTGGTCCTGGTCGCCCCCGCCAACGCCGACGCCGAGCGGGCCGTGTCCATGACCTTCGAGTGGTTGGACGGCAACGGCTACGGCGCCCTGCGGGCGAGCTCGGTGCTCGTGGTCAACGGGGTGAGCAAGCGCAGCCTGGCGGACGTGGACGCCGCCGAGCGGGTGGCGCGCGGTCGCTGCCGGGCGATCGTCCGGATCCCGTGGGACGACCACCTCGGCTCGTCCTACACCAGGATCGACGTCGGCGCTCTGCGTCCCGCGACCAAGCGGGCCCACGGCGCACTGGGCGGGGTCCTGGTCAACGCCCTCACGCGCTCCTGAGCGCGCCGTGCGGGCGGGCACGTGCCCGCCCGCACGGAGATCGGGGTGGTGGTCAGGGCGCCGGGCACCCGTCAGCGGTGGCGGCTCAGCGGCCGACCGGGGTGAAGTCGCGCGCGGACAGGAAGTCCGGGCGAGGGCTGCCCGCGGCGAACGGTTTCACACACGCGTTCTCGACGCTGTTGAACACGATGAAGATGTTCGACCGCGGGTAGGGGGTGATGTTGCCGCCCGACCCGTGCATGCAGTTGGAGTCGAACACGGTCGCGTCGCCCGCCGAACCGGTGAGCACGTCGATGCCGTGCCGTTCGGCCAGCATGGTCAGCGAGCTCTGGTCCGGAGTGCCGACGTGCTGGCTCTTCAGCGACGCCTGGTAGTGGTTGTCGGGGGTCTCGCCGACGCACGACACGAACGTCCTGTGCGAGCCGGGCATGATCATCAGGGCGCCGTTGTGCGTGAAGTTCTCGGTCAGCGAGATGGAGATGCTGGCCGCCCGCATCCGCGGCATGCCGTCCTCGGCGTGCCACGTCTCGAAGTCCGAATGCCAGTAGAAGGAGCCGCCGCCGAACCCGGGCTTGTAGTTGATCCGGCTCTGGTGCACGTACACGTCCGAACCGAGGATCTGCCGGGCTCGTTCGACCAGGCGCGGGTCGTTCACCAGGTCGTGGAAGACCTTGCTGATCTTGTGTACCTCGAAGATCGAGCGGACCTCGTCCGAGGCCGGTTCGACGATCACCCGTTCGTCCCGGCGCAGCGCCCGGTCGGAGCTGAGCCGTTCCAGCTCGGCTCGGTAGGCGCTCACCTCCTCGCCCGAGACGAGGGACGGGATCTGCGCGTAGCCGCGCGCGTCGTAGTCGCTGATCTCCTCAGCGGTGAAGGGTCCGTCCGCCGCGGGTCCCCAGACAACGGGGTCCTTGCGGTACAGAAGGGCGGCCTCGCTGGCCTTTCGGGTCGGGTACTCGTCCGCGGTCGGAGCATCCATCTGCAGAGTCATGGCCGATCCCCTCGGTGGGGGTTCATCCTCTCTGAGGTCGACGGTCGTCCTTACGACACGCGAACTTAACAAATATTCGACGACCTTTATGAGGATGCCCGTCGGCAGTGTGTTTGATAATTCTTCAAGTGGGTATTACTGCTATACTATATGGGGCAAAACTGAAATTTGGACCTTCTTTTTCTTCTCGTTTTCGCTCCCTCCTCGCGCTGACGCCGCGCCTCACCTGCGGAGTCGCGGCGCGGGTCGCCAAGATCCGTCCCAAGGCGGCATCTTCCCAGGTCGTCCAGTTGCAGCCGTGGTCGCCGCGATAGGCTGCGGGCCCTCGGAATTTTCCTGTGTGCTAGATCACAGGAATATGGTACAGCGGTGAGGCTGGGTTCTCGGTAGAACCTGTCGGTTCACTTCGGATTACGCCCGAATTCCCCTGGCGGGGCTGGACCGGAAAACGTTTTCGGCGCACTGTGGTGGGGTCCCTTCCCTCCACCCCCGCTCCAGAGGAGAGAACGTGCCCCCCACCCCCCGCACGCTGGGCAGAGCCCTGGTGTCCCTCGCCGCAGTCGTCCTGCTCGCCGTCCTCGGCTGGGCGGCCCCCGCCTCCGCCGACCACGTCCTGCCGCCGGGCATCCCCAGCACCTCGGCCGCCCAGAGCCAGCTCAACTCCCTCACCGTCGCCCCCAAGGGGCCCCAGAGCGGTTACGACCGCAGCCTCTTCCCGCACTGGGTCGACGTCCAGGGCAACTGCTCGGCGCGCCAGGTCGTCCTCCTGCGCGACGGCCACGACGTCGTCACCGACTCCCGCTGCCAGCCCACCTCCGGTAGCTGGTGGAGCTCCTTCGACAGCACGTGGGTGTACGACGAGCCGTCCCAGATCAGCGTCGACCACATGGTCCCGCTCAGTGAGGCCTGGAAGACCGGCGCCCGCTACTGGAGCACCTCCCAGCGCCGCGACTTCGCCAACGACGTGGACTCCCCGCAGCTGTGGCTGGCCACCCCGTCCAGCAACAGCAGCAAGGGCGACGACGACCCGTCCGAGTGGATGCCGCCGAACACGGCCGTCCACTGCGACTACGTCAAGGCCTGGGTGAACGTGAAGTACCGCTACGACCTCACCGTCACCCACGCCGAGCGGTCCGCCATCCAGTCCACGATCGACGACCGCTGCTAGTACCGCGACGACGGGTCGTCGCGGTACTGGGCGGAGTTTCGCACCAGGCGGAGTTCCGCGGTCACCCGTCCCGGAGAGGTTCCCCGTCGGAGGAGCCCGACGGGTCCGGGTCGCGGCGGGAGGGCCCGCATCCGAGTCGACGGACTCCGGTGCGGGCCCTTAGCCGTGGCGGTGGGGCTCGGGGCCCTCTCCCCACCGGTGGGCTCCGGTGCGGGACTCACCCGCCTCGGCGGGGTCGTGGGCAGCCCGAGGCGGGCGGTTCGTGGGGACCCCCCGATTTCCATGAAACCTGTCGGCGCGTCCGGGCGGTAGACCGTCCCGGGAACCTGTGGACAACCCCGGCCGAATGGTTCGGGACCGGGATTCGGGCGCGCCGGAATCCCGTCCACTTCTCTGCCCCCAGGCAATGCACCACTATGGGGGGTGGCACAGGCGGGAGGCCCGGGGGCGGCCCCGGATCGGGCACGCCCCGCCGCGACGCGACGAGAAGGGCAACCAGATGACCGGCACCAGGGGAACCCGGGGCGCGACCCGCCTCGCGGTCCGCTACTTCGACGACCGCGTGCTGTTCAGCGACACCGAGGCCTGGGCCTACTTCCGCCTCCCGACGGTGTCCTACGAGTTCACCACGCCTGAGGAACGCCAGGCGCTCGCCACCAACATCACCATCGCGCTCGCCGCCATCCGGATGAACGACGCCGAGGTCCACCTCCGTGTCGCCCACCGCACCTACCCGGCCGCCGCCTGGGCCACCCGCCTGGACGGCACCGCCGACTCCGGCCCCGGCTGGTACGACTACCTCGACGAGATGTACCGCCACGTCTGGGCCAAGGACTTCTGGACCAAGGAGGTCTACCTCGGAGTCCGTCTCGGCATGCGCAACGCCGGGGGCGGCCTCGGCCTCTTCTCCCAGCTCTTCGGCGCCTACCAGCGCACCGAACAGGTCCTCGGCATCACCGACGACGCCATCGACGACCGCGAGATCGCCCGATGGACCGAGCAGTCCGAACGCCTCGGCCGTGCCCTCGCCGCCAGCTCGCTGCACGCCCGCCACGCCACTTCCGACGAGGTCGCCTGGCTCATCCGCCACGCGGTCAGCGGCACCGCCGAGGAGGTGCGCCCCTCCGCCGCCGGGCGCCGCACCTGGGGGCGCGGCGAGATCGAGGCGCTCGTCGACGGCGTCGTGTACAACGGCCGCTCGTCCCTGCGCCTCGAACAGCCGGCCGGATCCACCCACGTCGCCTACCTGTCCTTCGCCCGCTTTCCGGACCTCATGCCCTTCCCGGACGGCGAACCCTGGATGCACCACGCCGACGCCCTGCCCTTCCCCGTCGAGATGTCCCTGCGGATGAAGCTCATCCCGCCCGCCAAGGCCAGCAAGGACGTCGGCCGCAAGCTCGCGCACGCCCGCGACATGGACGCGCACATCCGCGAGGCCGGGGTCGAGGCGCCCATCGCCCTGGCCGAGCAGATCGACGCCGCCCGCATGCTGGAGCACGGCATCACCAAGGAACGCCTGCCGTTCGTCTACGGCTGGCACCGGCTCATGGTCTCCGCCCCGACCGAGCGCCTCCTCGGCCAGCACGTCGAGGCGGTCATCGAGCACTACCGCGACATCGGCATCGACGTCATCAACTCCACCGGGGACCAGTTCTCCCTGTTCAACGAGGCTCTGCCCGGCGATCGCATCCGCCTGGGCGCCTACGCCCAGCGCCAGCCCCTGCGTACCATCGCGGGCGGCATGCCCACCGCCACCGTCGACGTCGGCGACCGCGTCGACCACTCCGGAGGCGGCTGGGTGGGGCCCTACATCGGCGAGAGCATCGGCCGCGCCCGCTCCATCGTCCACTTCGACCCCATGGTCGCCGCGGCCCGCAACCGCCCCACCGCCATCGCCATCACCGGTGAGCCAGGCGGCGGCAAGACCACCCTCGCCCTCCTGCTCATCTACCAGCTCGCCCTGCGCGGGGTGACCGTCGCCGCCATCGACCCCAAGGGCGACGCCGAGTCCCTCGTCGAACTCCTCCAGCGGCGGGGGCGCAAGGCCCGCGTCATGTCCCTGGGGTCCGCCCAGCCGGGCCTGCTCGACCCCTTCGCGTTCGGCGACGACCTGCCCTCGCGCAAGACCATGGCCACCGAGACCCTCCGGCTCCTCCTGCCGCGCATGAGCGAGGAACGCGAGTCGGCGATGATCCAGGCCGTGGCCGCGGTCGCCAACCAGCCGCGCCCGTCCCTGGCCAAGGTCGTCGACCACCTCGTCGCCTCGCCGGGCGCCGCCTCCCGCAACCTGGGCGCGGTCCTGCAGTCGATGTCGGAGATGCGTCTGGCCAGTCTGTGCTTCGACCCCCAGGGCGACGCCAAGGTCGACACCGAGGGCTGGACCACCGTCTTCACCCTGGGCGGCCTCACCCTCCCCGACTCCGGTGTCGGCCGCGACGACTACTCCTACGAACAGCGCCTGTCGGTCGCGCTGCTCTACCTCGTCTCCCAGTTCGCGCGCCGCCTGATGAACGGCCTCGACCGTCACCTGCCCAAGGCGATCTTCCTCGACGAGGCCTGGGCGGTCACCTCCACCCCGGAGGGCGCCAAGCTGGTCCCCGAGGTCTCCCGCATGGGCCGCTCCCGCAACACCGCCCTCATCCTCGTCTCCCAGAACGCCGGTGACCTGCTCAACGAACAGGTCACCAACTGCCTGTCCTCGGTGTTCGCGTTCCGCTCCAGCGAACGGTACGAGGTGGAGAGCGTCATGTCCCTGCTCGGCGTCGAGCCCACCGAGGATCACCTGGCGGTACTGCGCAACCTCGGCAACGGCGAGTGCCTGTTCCGTGACCTCGACGGGCGGGCGGGGCGGATCGGGGTCGACCTGGTCTCGGAGAACCTCCTGCGCTGGCTCGACACCAACCCCACCCGGCAGCGGCCCGCCGAGGACGACGACTTCGCGGCCGCCTCCGGCCAGGAGGTGGCCGACAGACGCTGACGGACGTGCGCCCACGTCCACGAGTGGAACGGACAAGTCCCCGCAAAAGGGGATTAGCGGCACCAGGTTCGGGGCTCGTCCGGGATGGGGATGACCTACTCTGTCGGGTTTTCCCGTCCCGGCGCACCGACTCCGCACCCCCGACCGAGACCCACCACTCACGAGGGACCGCCCATGAGTGAGGACGTGCCGCGCCCCGTCGTCGACCCCACCCTCCCCGATGTCCTGCGTGAGCGGATCACGCGGGAGAACCGGCCCCCGGACCCGCCCCCGCGCCGGGCCAACGGGGAGATCGTCACCCGCGCCGTTCGCGCGCGCGAGAGCGCCGTCCAGGTGCTCGCCGCAGGGTTCACGGCCGCCCTCGCCTCGGCCGCCGGGGGCTGGCCCCTGGGCCTGGCCGTCGCCGTCGTGATCCTCCTGGCCCAGGTCCTCGTGCTCATCTGCGTCGAGGACACCCATCCCGCGACGCGGGTCCTGGGCGCGACGGCCGGCGCGGGAACCGTCGTCGCGACCCCCGCCATGGTCATGGCGGCGCCCGACGGGGCCGCCGTCGTCCCCTGGCTCGTGTTCGGCGTCTTCGTCGCCCTCGTCGGAGCCGACGCCGCCACCGCCCGGGTCAGCCGGACCCCCGACGACCACGAGGGGCTGGCCATCCTCCCCGACGACGTCAGCGACCACGACCACGCCCACCTGTCCGCCGTCCAGCGCACCATCGACCAGGTCGCCTCCGCCCGGGACGAACTCGGCGGCGGTGACTCCCTGGACACCGAGCGCGCGCTCGCGGTCCTGCGCGACCAGGAGTGGCGGATCGCCAAGCTCCTCGTCCGCCAGCGCGAACTGCGCCGCGCCCACCTGCGCCGCTGGCAGCGCGCGGCCTCACCCCGAGTCAGGGAAGCCCTCAAACCCCAGCGTGAGCACCTGAACACCGTCGACGCGGCGGTCCGTGCCCGGGTCGAGGAGATCACCGAGTACGGGCGGCTGGTCGAGCGCGCCGTCGCCGCGCACCGCGAGTGGGAGCAGTGCCAGGAGGCGCTCGACTCCACCGCCGAGTACGCCGAGCACCTCGCCTCGGCGGCCTTCCTCGACACCCGTCCCACCGGTCTCGGAGCGCTGGCCGTCACCGCTGAGGCCGCCCGGCGCGTCCGCGACGAACGGGTCCGGCTCCTGGCCGACCACGCCCTCACGGCCGGTGACGCCCCGGACTGGCCGGCGCCGGACGACGGCGCCCCGGGGGCAGCGGAGCGAGTGTCCGCCGAATCTGACAGATTGGGCGCATGACCGAAGACAGGGAGCCCCTCGACACCGCCCTCCACGGTGCGATCGCCGACGTGGTGTACGGGAAGGGCGGATTCGTCGAGATCTACCGAAAGGCCAGCGAGGACATCGCCGACTTCCTCAGGTCGGACGCCGAGCCGGAGGGCGTGGAGCCGGAGGGCGCGGAGCCGCTGAAGGAGCCGGGGGCGGGGGTTCTCACCGAGCTCTCGGCGGCCATCGACGACGCCATGGCCGAGCACGCCCAGAAACAGCGCCGCTGGCCCGTGCGCACTGACGGCGAACGGCTCACCCGCGCCTTCCGCGCCCTCGACGAGTCCGGAATCGTCGCCCGCGAGGACTTCACCTGCTGCGGCCAGTGCGCCCGCGACGCCCTCCGCTCCGAGGTCGCCGCCCACGACACGGACGCGGGCCCCGCGATCCGCGGCTACGTCTACTACCACGCCCGGGAGGCCGCGCGGGCGGCCGTGGAGGGCGGGCTCTGGCTCGGCTTCGACGCCGTGCACGAGATCCGCCGCGCCGCCGTCGGCGAGGAGATCGCCGAGACCCTCCGCGCGCACGGCCTCACCGTCACCTGGAACGGCGACCCCGACACCCTGCTCGCGGTCGAACTGGACGGCCGTTGGCGCCGCTGGGGGCGCCGCGCCGCCTACCCCGGTTCCGCCATCCAGGGGGAACCCTCGGTCGAGGTCGCCTACACGAACCCGAGCCCCTACCCCACCCCGGAGTGGGTCAGCCACTACGAGGGCCGGGTGACCGTCCGCGAGCTCGCCCGCATGGTCCTGCCCTGGCTCCCCGGCGACTTCACGGCGACGATGACCAGCGACCGGGGCGACACGGTCGTGGTCGAGCGCGCCTTCGACGTGCTCCGCGTGCGAGAGACCGGCCGCGTCCTGCCGCGTGAACGCGTCGAGGAGCCGCTCAGCCGCTGGGCCGTCGGCGGTGTCTGGCCGGAGGAGGACGCCGCGTCGAGCGGAGTCGGCATGGTCGACGCCAGCTATCAGGACACCTCACGGGACGGCATCGGCTCGGTCGACGTCCCCGAACCCCTGGAGACGGCCGCCGCCCGCGCCCTCGTCCACCACCTCACCCCCGCCCCGGACAGTTTCGCGGTCTTCGTCGCCCGGGACGGTTCGTGCGTGCAGATGATGTGGCACGCCGGGCCGCGACTGTGGATGGAGACCCCCGAACCCGAGGCGTCCCTGTCCAGGGGAAGGTTCGTCAGCGTCTCCGAGGCGGACGAGATGGTGCGGGTCCTCGCGGAGGAGGGGCGGATCGCCCTCGACGAACTGGGTGAGCTGTCGGTCCTGCGGTGGTAGCGCCCCGGGACGGCGGGCGCGCCCCTCAGACCGCGTCGGGGCCGAACCCGAAGAACGCGCGCGCCCTGGGCGGGATCAGCAGCAGCCCGCCGATCACGAGGTTGAACATCAGGATCAGCGCGTACCAGACGAGCAGGTCAGGGGTGTAGATCAGCACCGAGAACATGGTGAGGATCAGCAGCACCGACACCACGGCCTGCACGATGACCACGGCGCCGTACAGGACGCGCGACCGCGCCATCAGTCCCACGCCCGCGAACGCGGAGAACAGCCCCCAGACTCCGACCAGCGACACCGTGCCCCACGTGTACTCCTCCGAGCCGCCGACCGCCTCACCGGCGAACAGGGCCGTGAGCACCATGAGGTAGAGCGCGTTCAGCCCCAGCATGACCGCGGCGGTGATCACCGCCGCGGGCTTGGGCGGGTCGGCCCGGTTCCCGTTCCACACGTGCTGGCCGGTGCCGACGGACGGCTGCGCGCCGGCCCGGGGCGGCTGGCCGGCGAGGCGGGCCGTGTGCCCGGCCGGAACGGACCCGGGGCCGAACCGCGTCGTGGCGCCCGTCGATTCACCCCCCGACAGGGGAGTGACCGGCTGCGGGCCGTTGGGGCCCTGGTGCGCCCGCTGGGGGCCGGTGGGCGGCTGGACGGGGAGGCGACCGGTCGAGGGGCCGGGCGGGTTCGGGACCGGGGGCTGGTGCCCGGGCACACCGTGGTGCGGTGTGTGCGGGCCCGGGGGGCCGGGTGGTCGGTGCGGTCCCGAGTGGGCCCACGCGGACTGTCCGCCAGTCGGCCCGGGCACGGGCGCCTGGGGTCCGCTCGGGGGTGTCTGGGGACCGCTCACAGGGGCCTGCGGCCCACCGGCGGGGGTGTGCGGCCCGGGGGTTCGCGCGCCGGGTTCGGCGGCACGCGCCTCCCGGGCCTCCTTCTCCCGGTCCAGCAGGGCGAGCGCCTCGGCGGGGGTGGGCCGCGCCGAGGCGTCGCGGCTCAGCAGAGCGGAGACCAACGCGTGCAGGGGCGCGCTGGCCGAGCGGTCACCGGAACCGGGCGTGGACAACCGCGGCGGCAGGGGAGCGGTCAGGACCGCGCTGATGATGCCGGTGATGCTGTCCCGCTTGAACGGTGTGCGTCCCTCCAGCAGCGAGTACAGGGTGACACCCAGACTCCACAGGTCGGACGCGGGCAGCGCGCGCTCGCCTTCGAACCGTTCGGGGGCCATGTACTCGGGGGACCCGATGTACACGCCGGTCTGGGTGAGCGCCGTGCTGCCGTCGACGTTCGCGATGCCGAAGTCGGTCAGCACGGTCCGGCCGTCGGCGGTGAGCATGATGTTCGCGGGCTTGATGTCCCGGTGCGTGACCCCCGCCGCGTGGGCCGCGCGCAGTCCGTCGAGGACCGACCGGGCCACCTCCTCGACCCGGGTCACCGTCATGGGGCCGTGCGCGTCCAGGTGCTGCTGCAGCGAGGCCCCGGAGAGCAGCTCCATGACGATCCAGGGGCTCTCGCCGTCGTCGAGCACGTCGTGGACGGCGACCACCGCCGTGCTGTTGATCCGTGCGGTCGCCTGGGCCTCGCGCATACTGCGAGCGTGCGCCTCGGCGCGGGCGTCCGGGTCCATCCCCTCGGGGAGCAGGACCTCCTTGACGGCCACGTCGCGCTGGAGGGCGGGGTCCCAGGCACGCCACACCGTTCCCATTCCGCCCGCGCCGAGCCGTTCCCGTAGCTCGTAGCGGCCTACGGAGGAACGACCGTCGGACGACATAGGGGCGCATCCCTTCTGGGGGGTGGGGGACGATGCGCAGGCCAATCTATCCGAGAAGGTCCTACCGCTCCCGGATGATGGTGCGTGTTGCCGACATCTGAGTCCATCTCACTGTAAATCGGTCTGACCCGGACGTCGTCGGGGGAACGGGAGCTGACCGATTGCGGTCATCGCCGAGACCGCGCGTTTCGGGGTGAGGCCGTGACCACCCGGTGCGCTCCGGTCGCGGGCACGGCGGGCACCGGGCGGTCACGGCCGAGGACCCCCGGTGATCCGCTCGGTGAGCGCGAGCGCCTCGCCGTCCTCCGCGACGCGCAGCCGCCCGGCGAGCGCGCGGAGTTCGTCGGTGGTGACCTCGGAGGGCTCGTAGGCGTCGTCGCCCGCGTGGACGGACTCGTCCCGCAGCGGTGCCGCGACCTCGACGACGGTCCCCGTCTCCCACTCCAGGCGGATGCTGTGGAACTCCTCGTGGAACGACTCCCAGGTCAGTAGGAGGGACGCACCGACTCCGACCCCGTCGAGCTCCTCGCAGTCGACGAGGGCGGGATCGGCGGCGCCGTCACAGTCGAGGGGGGCGGCGTGCTCCGAGCCCTCGGTGTCGGAGTCCGCGGAGCCGGGGGACGCGTTGCTGGTGACGCGGACCTCGCGGCCGTCCGCGTCCTGGTAACCGACCGACACACCGCTGTCGTCGTGGCGGACGGAGGCGGAGGCTGGTGTCCACCCCTCGGCCGCCAGAAGGACCATCTCGTCCGGGTACTCGGAGAGTTCGGTCACCAGCGCGTCGAACCGTTCCCGTTCCCGTTCGACGCGGAGCCTCCAGTCCACCCCGGCCCGGAGCGCCGTCACGGCGACGACGGCCACGAGCGCCCACAGGAACGCGCGCTTCGGAGCGGCGGCGAGGATGCCCAGGACCGCCGCCGCGGCGGCCAGGACACCCAGCCCCGTGGTGGGGCCGTCGAAGAGGGAGCCGGGAGTGAGGTCGGGGACCGTGAACCACCACTGGAGGTAGCCCAGGAGCACGACGGCGGTCAGGAGCGCGACGGTCGCGACGGGCCGAGGGACCCGGGCCCGCTGGAGGACGGAGACCAGGACGGCGAAGGAGGAAACGCCGAGGAGGAACACGAGCCACAGAGCGGTGGGGAGACTGTCCGTCGAACCGCGGTAGAGGAGGTCGAGGACGACGCTGAGGCGGAGATAGCCGAGTGCCAGGAGGAGGAACAGGACGTACACCAGCCCGCCGACGACCAGCGTGACGGTCGTGGCACGGCTCGGACGTGTGCGCGTCGGCACGGGCTTGGCGCCCGCGCCTGGTTCGTGAGGGCCGGGGGAGTGGGGCGGCGGCATGGTGGGGCCTCCGGTGTCCTGTCGCGGGGCGTGTGTTCGACGGGCGCGTGTCAGGGGTGTCGGCGGTCGATCCCTCGGGGCCGAGGAGCGCGCGGCGGGCCTCCTGGGGCGGGGGTGCGGGGGTGCGGGGGTGCGGGGTCGTCGTCTGGTGCGATGTGTTCCGGAAGGAGATGGTTTTCGGCTGTGCGGCAATAGGGACTGCGGGTACTTCGGAAGCCGGTTCGGAGAGCGGGCGTCAGTCCGGTTTATGGGCAGATGTCCACTTTTGCTTGCGAAAGTGGATGTGACGCCGCTCATACTCGCGGCTGGGGTACTAAATTGTGGCCTGGTGGTTTATGGGTGTTCTGGAAGTCCGTTGATGCCTGTTACCTGCGAAAACGTAGGTTTTGCGTTGCTTCGCACCGGCCCGGTGGGGTGGAGTGTCGGTAGGAACCGGAAATCCCGACGCGTTGCACTCATCTTCCGACCCGCCGATGAAGCACCATAGAGGATGGGGTAAGGACATGCGGGGGGCTGTGCCCGTGCGCGGTCTCGCTACGGCGTGCGCGCGGGCGGAGTCACCGTGTCTGCCATCGACCCTCGGCCCGAACCACGACGCAGGAGCCAGCAGATGACGCATCAGCACGTCCGACGGCGCGGATGGCGACGCCTACTGATGATGTTCCTGCTGATGGTCGGGTTCGTCGTGCTTCCAGCGACGACGGCGCAGGCGAACACGCTGTGTCCCGGGGAGCCCGCGCCGCTGCCGGAGGCGGCGGGAAGCGGTTCGGACGGGCTGCTGGTTCCGCCACCGTCACAGTCGGAACTTGAGGGCCCTCCAGGCGGGTTGCCTCCCGACGCGAGTATGTACGGGCAGTACGGGACCGCCGGAACCCAGTGGCACATGATCACCGAGTCCTGTGTCGACGGGATCTCCAACGGCGCCCAGGCCACGCTCGCCAACACGGCGTGGGACCTGTCCAAGACCATCAACCAGTCGACGATCACCGTCTACCAGGCGGCCACCTCGGACGGTCTGTTGGCGAGCTTCAATGAGCTGGTTGAGGATGTCGTCGTCACTCTGAGGGAGGGCATCTGGCGCCCGCTCATTCCAACAATCGTCATTCTCGGTGCGATCTGGCTCGGATGGTACGGGCTGATCCGGAAGCGCGTCACGCTCACCATCGAGTCCACGGTGTGGATGGTGGCGGCCATCGGGCTCGGCATGTGGATCCTGGTGAACCCGGCGCAGATCATGGGTATGGCCAGCGGTCTGGTGAACTCCGGAAGCCAGTTGGTGACGAGCACGGTGGGCCAGGTGCCGTACGGGGGAGGCTCGGGCACATGTCCGGCCGGGGCTGAGGCACCGGAACGGGCGGAGTGGGAGTCCGAGGCGGATTTCCAGGTCCGACGGAACGCCGACATGTTGTGGTCGAGTCTGGTCTGTCAGCCATGGGTGGCTGGGCAATTCGGCAACGACGATACGGGGCAAAACGTTGCACGTCGCTATGCTGTGGACCTGGTCTCAGCTCAGGGAATCAACCGTATCGAGCAACAGCAGATCGCGGATGGCGAGGTTGACCCAAGCGAACTAATCACAGAGAAGCAAGAATCCTACGAGGAAATTGCCTCTACCATTGAAAGTACATCGCCGAGTGTCTACCCGTTGTTCTCAGGACAGGACCAAGGGAGCCGTCTTGGGGTCGCTACACTCGCCCTCTTTGCATCCATCTTTGCAGGTGGCTTGATCCTTGCGGGGTCTGTGGCGCTGATCGTGCTGAAGATCGCCTTCTTGCTCCTATTCCTGCTCTCGCCCATCTTCCTGCTCATCGGTATCCATCCGGGCTATGGCCGTATGGTCCTGCTGCGGTGGGTGGAACTGATGGTCGGCTTCCTGCTCAAGCAGATCTTCATCGTGCTCCTGATCTCCCTACTCGTGATGTGCTACGGGATGGTCATGTCGAGCACGCTCGGATGGGGCTTGCAGATGATCCTCCTAGCCCTGTTCACCGTCGCTCTCTTCGTCTACCGCAAGCCCTTCGCCTACCTCTTCACGTCGGTCAACGCCAACACCTTCACTTCGCGCATCGCCAACGATGTCGCGCAGAGCCAGGCCCTCAGCAAGAGCGCTGTGGTCCTTCCCCCGATGGCCAACCTCAAGGCTCAGGCGTGGGGGCTGCGGAGGGCTCCGCAGATTGCCGCAGCCGCCTCCGGGGTGCCAGCTGGTAGCGGAACACCTGGCGCGCAGAACGGCGCCATGGATGCGGCAGCTGGAAACGGGGAGGAAGTCTCCGGCGAAGGCGCTCCTGTTCGAGGCGATGGTGTTCGAGCACGCGGAGCCGCGGGCTACGGACGTGTACGTGGTGAACGAACGGCTCCTCCGCTCAACGTGCACCGGTCCGGCTCCACATCCTCTGGTGGTGGCCAGCGTCCGGAGAACACCGGACGGAGCAGTGAACAGGCACCGAGCCTGAGCGGTGGCGGTTCGATCCCACCTCGGCCTAGCGGTGGCTACACCGGCACCGGAGACAGTGGTTGGTCCTCCGTGTTCGGCACGGATTCCGGTGGTCGGGGCTCCGCTGACCGTCGTGACAATGGTGGTGGCGGGGGTGGTGGGTCCCTGTTCGGCGGCGGTGCCCCCTCCCCAGGCGGGCGTGCCGCGAGTGCCGAGCGGCCGGAACCCAGCACGGGACGGGGCATCTTCAACGGTCGGGAGGAGACCCCGGCGAAGGGCAGCTTCGGAAGCCGAGGCTCCCGCTGGGGGACACCCAGGGAGCGACGGGAACGTCCAGCACCGCAACGTCCCGCAGGACCGGCCCCTTCAAGCGGAGGCCGAGGCGAGGGGGACGGCGGGTGGCTGACCGGATCGAGCAAGCGCAAGAACGACGCGCCCATCACCCCGTTCTGGGGAGAGAGCAGCTCTTCCACCACCAGGGACCGCAAACGCGACGTCCCCTTCTGGCTGAACGACGACTGACGTACGAAGGCCCCGAACGATGCCCAACTCTCTGTCCGAACGCGCCCAGCGGCTGGTCTTCATCGGCCTGATCGTGGCTCTGGTCGCATTCGGTCTCTATTTCACCCTCGGCGGCTTCGGTGGGGGTGACGATGCTCCTGAGGAGCCCTCTGCTGCTCCCGAGGAGGCGCGGTCGGGTGACAACGGGGCAGGTGAGCCCTCGTCGCTCGATGACCTGTCCACGGTCGAGCCGAGCCCGATCACCACGACGGATGAAGACGACGTCGACGTCCTCACGTGGTTCCCGTTCGAGGAGGCCGAGCTTCGCGAGGCCGGAGCCACGGCGAGGGCGTTCGCCGAGGCCTACGGAACCATCGACTACTCACAGTCCCCCGAGGCGTATTTCGGTGCCATGGAGGAGCTGGCCACCGACGAGTACGCCGAGATTCTGGCGGACACCAGCAGGGTCGGTGCGTTCTGGGAGGAGATGTCGGAGGCCGAGGCCGTGGCCGAGGGCCGTGCCGAGGTCGACCGGGTCCGCACCTTCGGGGAGGACTCCATCACTTTCGTGCTGACGGCGCAGTCCATCACCGAGACCGGAGACGCGCAGTTCGACGAGAACCTCGGTGAGTTCGCCGTGACCGTCGTTCGGGAAGGCGGCACGTGGCTGGTGTTCGACTTCCAACCTGCCGACGTAGGACAGTTCGGGGAGGAGTAACCCTTGTTCCCCCGTTTCACCCCCACCTCCACAACCACCTCCGACTCAGGCGCCACGGGCATGTGGGTCGGCATGGCAGCCGCGATCATGGTCGCGCTCATGATCTTCCTGACCATGTTCATGGTTCCGCTGATCACCAACTCGACGCAGCAGATCGGAAGCTACCTGGCGAACGGACTCGCCTGCGGGCCCAACGCCGACGCCGAACAGCCCGGAGCCAGTGGCTATGCCATGGACTCCATTCCGGAGAACTACCTGGAGCTGTACATGGAGGCCGGGGAGGATCGGGGCATTCCCTGGAACATCCTCGCCGGCGTCGGCCAGGTCGAGTCCCACCACGGCCGGTGGGACGGGCCGGGCATCACCGAGGGGCACAACGACTGGGGAGCGGCTGGCCCCATGCAGTTCGGTGCTCTGGACGGGTCAGCTGCGGGTAACAGCTGGGGTGGCGAGCCGATTCAACCGGTCGACGACCGGCCGGGCGAGGGCTACGGCCTTGACGGCAACGGCGATGGCATCGTCAATGTCTACGATCCGGGGGACGCGATCCCGGCGGCAGCGGACTACCTGATCGCGCACGGTTTGCAGGACGACGTCCGGCAGGCGATCTTCGGTTACAACCATGCCTGGTGGTACGTGGACGACGTCATGGAGTGGGCCGGGCGCTACGCCGATGGTGACTTCAACACGTCGAACTCCATTCGCACAGCGGTGCTCTGTGAGCTGGATGCCGAGGGGCTGCCGATCGGGCGGGCGCCGGACGAGATCACGCAGGCAGTGATCGACTGGGCCCTGGATCAGCGGGGCAAGCCCTATATCTGGGGCGGAACGGGGCCGGTCGGTTATGACTGCTCCGGGCTCTTGATGAAGGCTTACGAGAGTGCCGGAATCACGATCCCTCGTGTCTCACAGGACCAGTGGCGCTTCGGCCCGAGGATTCCCGCAGGAGAGGAACAACCGGGCGACCTGGTCTTCTTTGATGTGGAAACCCGTGGTCAGCCCAGCCCGGGGCACGTGGGAATGGTGATCGGCGACGGATTGATGGTGGAGGCCTGGTGCACCAACTGTGGCCCCATCGCGGTGCGCGAGTACGATGACCCCAACCGTTCGGAGATCTTGGGGTTCACGCGTCCGTCGCAACACCCTGACGTGCTCGCTCAGTTGGAGGCATCTGATAACCGTGGCTGACACGAAGGAGCCCGTTCGGAAGAAGGGCCTGCATGGCTGGCGGGCCGCTGTTGCTGTCTTCGGTTGCGGAACCGTAGCCGCCTTTGGTGTCTTCGGTGCTCTCGTCGGTGTAGCCAGTTTGTTTCTCTCTGGGGTGGCCAACGGAGTCGGAGGAAACGATAACCAGCCGCGAGTAGCGATGACCGGTGAACCCATCGCGGAACTTGATCCCGGGGCGTTGGACCTCTGCGCGCAGGACGTTCAGTACGCATATGGTCAGCCGGATAGTAATTACTCAAGCGGGAACTATGAAGACCCTGCTTTGGGAGGAAATGTAGAGGACCGTACCGTGCGAGATGAGTGTGAGTGGGAGATCTACCCCCAGGGTAGTGTGCCTGGGCAGATAGAGCCATGGCGGTTTTCTTACACGTACGAAGCGGTTATCTCTACATCCGACGGAATTGGTCCTGATGAGGTCGCCTCGAATAGGTTCGATGAACTGGTGTCGGACCTCTCTCAGCGCGACTACGAAATACTGGAGTCTGGAGAAGCGAACCTGAGCGAGAGATCATACTATTACTATAGTGTGGCTCCCTCGGGAGGGTATGCGTACTATCTGGTTGGGCAGACTCGAAGTACGGTATATGCGATGACCTTTGAGGCACCTGCTGTCAATGGTGAGGTATCTAGTGCTCGTTTTGCAAATGAGGCAGATCACGTGGCCTCGTTTGTGGAACACAGTCTTAATGCGTGGGTTCCGGAGTGAGATGACCCTGGGCTGGGGTCAGGCGACACCGGCCATGAAGTGGTGGCGGCACAGCGTCGTGTACGACTCGTTGCCGCCGATGTGCACCTGCTCGCCCTCGTAGACCATCACGCCGTCCACGACCCGCGCGTTGTGCGTCGCGCGTCCACCGCACCAGCAGCGCGCGGACACCGGCAGCACCTCTATCTTGTCGGCGAGCTCGACCAGGCGCTTCGACCCCGGGAACAGCTGTCCCTGGAAGTCGGTGAGGATCCCGTAGCAGTACACGTCGATGCGCATTCCGTCGACCACTCCGGCGAGCTGGCCGACCTGCTTGAACGACAGGAACTGCGCCTCGTCGCAGATCACGTACGGGGCCTTGCGTTCGGCGATGTCGTCGTACAGGTCCAGGTCGTCACTGACCTCGATAGCGGGTGATGTCAGACCCAGGCGCGACGAGATGATGCCCGCTCCGGCGCGGTCCTGCTTCGTGTACAGCACGCCCTCGCCACCGCGTGAGTGGTGCTCCTGGAGAGCCATCGTGCTCTTACCCGAGTTCATCGACCCGGTGAAGTACTTCAGCTCCGGCATGCATCTTCCTCGGTCGCGGGCGCTGTCCGGCGGCTCGGGCTCCCTCGCCGTGGCCAGGTGCGAAGATACCAGCGGGTCACCGTCCCTCGTGAATCGCCGTTCTCCTCCCGGCCCCTGGGACATCCCCGAGGTTTTGCCGGTTCGTGCCCGGGGACGGCGTGTGACCGCGTCACGTCCGGTCCTCGACGCTGGGAAGCGCCCCTCACCCGAAAACGAGGGTGTGGGATGTCGCACCCGGACACGAGGCCCCGACCCTGCTTTGAGGGGACCACGCTCGTGGGCTGCGTTCACTTTCGGTAGGACGGGAAGTGAACCAAAGGGCGGTCCGACTCCTTCGATATATTTGGTCGCTGGTTGCCCGAATGGGGGTGAAATTTGCAGAGGGGGCGTGACGTTGCGGCGTGATCAGGTCACACGCGTGGTGGAGAGCCGATGGTTCTCCAACCTGATGCTTCTGCTGATCCTCGTGAACGCCGCCGTTTTGGGGTTGGCCACTTACGGAGGTTCCGCTCTTCCGTATCTCCTCGTGGTGGAACGCGTCTTCATCGGGGTCTTCATCATCGAGCTGGCGCTCAAGATCCACGCTTGGCGGGGCCAGTACTTCCGCAGTGCGTGGAACTGGTTCGACTTCCTCGTCGTGGTGGTCTCCGTGATCCCCGCGACCGGCCCCTTCTCCGTGCTCCGGGTGCTGCGCGTGCTGCGGATCCTGCGGATCATCAGCGTGGTGCCCCAGATGCGGATGATCATCACGGCCCTCTTCCGCTCGGCCCCCGGGATGGGGACCGTCATCGGCCTGCTCCTGGTGATCATCTACTCCGCGGCGGTTCTCGGGCACCAGCTGTTCGGCGCGAACGTGCCGGAGTACTTCGGTGACCTCGGGACGACGCTGTACACCCTGTTCCTGGTCATGACCACGGAGAACTGGCCGGACGTCGCCGACGCCGTCATCGACCACCACCCGATGGGCTGGATGTTCTTCGTCGTCTACATCGTGCTCACGACCTTCATCATCCTCAACCTCGTGATCGGCGTGATCGTCACGTCGATGGAGCAGGAGGTCGACAAGGCCATGTGGGCGGAGGACCAGGAGTTGGAAGAGGTCCAGCACAAGGCGGTGATGGATCGACTCGCCGAGCTGAGTCAGCAGGTCGAGCGGCTTGAGCGGTTGGTGCGCGAGCGTGAGGGGCGACCAGTGGTACCGCCCGCGAGCGAGAACTGACGGCTGTGGCTCTTGAACACCCGGAGACCCGAGGGGAGGGGTTTCCGGGTGTTCAACGTGGGGCGATCAGAGCTGGGCGGCCCTGAGGAAGGTCGCCCACTCGGCCGTGGGGAAGGGGAGGTGTCCGGCGTCGGGGTGCTTCGAATCGCGGATGGCGGCCCCGCTGGGAAGGTCGCCGACCTCGACGCAGTCGACTCCCTGGCCGCTGTAGCTGCTCTTGCGGAAGTTCGTGGGGATGTGCGCAACCTCGACGCAGTCGACGTCTCTTCCGCTGTAGCTGCTCTTGTAGAAGTTCAGCACGGCTGGTCTCAAGGGGTGCTCTCCAAGGTGCTTATCTGCTCGGTGATGTACTCGGCGGTCTCGGCGGCGCTGATGGCCGATGCCTGGACATCCCCAAAGGTGGCGGCGTACAGCTCTACATCATCGTGCTCTTCGAGATACAGAGCGTCGCTCAGAGTCTCCACACATACGATGGGGGAGTCCAGAGGGTTGGGGAAGTCCAGGATCGTGAACGGAGCGGTGAGCCCGGAGTGCGCGCCCTTGCTGAGGGGGAGCATCTGTATGTCAATGTGCGGCATTTGCGCCATGTGCAGCAGGTGCCTGAGCTGGGCAGCCAGCACCTCGCGTCCACCTATGAGTCGCTGGAAGGCGGACTCGTCGATGACAGCCCGCAGGTGTACGGGATTGAACCGAGTGAGGATTCCTCGGCGACCCATCCGTGCTTCGGCACGTCGTTCGATCTCCTGCGGGTTTGTGTAACGCCCACCCCTGAAGATGGCTTCAGCGTAGGCAGGAGTTTGAAGCAGACCCGGGATGACCTGAGACTCGTACGTTCGTAGAGTCGACGCCTCCGTCTCGAAGTCCGGCAGGGACTCGTTCTTGAAGACGTCCTTGTACCTGGACCACCAGCCGCGCACGCGAGCGTCCTTGGCGAGGGCCTGCATGCAGTCGCGCCTCTCGGGGGCGTCGATCCCATACAGGTCCATTAGTTTGTCGAGATCTTCTGGTTTGATCCGCTTTTATTCGGTTGTTTCCATCTTTGTGATTTTGGGATGGCTCCAACCAAGCTCCTTTGCGACTTTTGCTGCGGTATATCCGGCGGCTTGTCGTGAATGTCGGAGTTCAGTGGAACGTCGGCGGAGGCGCAGTGAGGGGCTTCGGGGCTCCCCGGTGGCACCTACAGCCTGGTGGTCGACCGGCACCGCGACGGTCTGCACCTGGTCTGCAGGGACAGCGGGACCGGCGGCCGCACCGCACCGCCCGCTCCCGCCGCCAACCCGGCCGGGCTCGATCTCAGCGCCGAGTCCGGCCGGGGCCTCGCCCTGGTGGACGCGTTCGCGACCGACTGGGGCAGTGACGCCCGCGGCCGGACCCGGCACGTCTGGTGTTACCTCGCCTTCGACCTCGAAGACAGCCTGTGGGGCACCACCCCCGCGGCCTGACTCCCCCGTGGGGCCGGGCACGTCTGCCCCCGCGCCCGGCCCCGGCCCAACATCCCCCGTGTGTACGACGACCCGCCCTCCACGACCACAGGCAGGACTCGATGACCAGGAACAGTACTCCCGTCCCCTTCGCCCGCTCCGGCGGCGCCCCGACCGCACATGCCTCCGCGACCCCCAGCCGAGCCCCCGCGCCCCAGGCCGTCCCGGACCGACCGGACACACGGCCCGGAGTGCGCGCGCTGCGACCACCCGACCTGCCGGGGGATCCGGGCGCGGTCGCTTCCCCTGCTCGGCGGGCGCCGCGCCGAGTACTCCCACGAGCACGCCAGGGCGGCGGCCGTCCAGGCCGGGTACCCGCACCTGGTGATCTGGTTCGGTGAGTCGAATCAGACCTACTGGGTGATGACCCCGGACGGACTCCTGGAGGCCGGGGACATCGACGAGCTGCTGCTCGTGCTCTGGCCCCACACACACCAGGAGGAGGGCCCGACTCCGCCACCGCCGCCCCAGGCCGGGAACCCGGACCCGACCGGGGAGGCGACGGCCCCGGCTCCCCCCGACCGGCCGGTGGTCCCGCGCCCCCGCCGGGAGTCGTACTCCCACCTCCGCGCAACCGGCGCGGGAGGAAACCCGATACCCACGGGGACCCAGCGGTCCACCCGCGTGGCGATGACCGATCGGCGGTCGGACACCCGCCCCGCCCGAAGGCGGCTCCTGACGCGCTCGGGTCGCACGTGACCCGTGAGCACCGCCCCGTCCCACCTGATCACGCTGCTGACCTGCCCCCTTACGCCGCGTTTATCTCAAAGGGGTAACAAGAGGCCTGACCCTATGGAGTGAGTGAGCGATGTTCGACGACGTGATCGATTGGTTCAAGGGCCTCTTCGGAGGGGCCGCCGAGGAGGCGGCGCAGGGGGTTTCCGACACCGTGGCCGAGGCTGGCAACGGGCTGGACACCGCTCAGGAAACGGCGCAGTCCCTCGGTGAGGACGGGATGGGCGCCGCCACCGAGAGCGCCCAGGCCTACGGTGAGGAGGCCTTCGGCGGAGCGGCCGAGACCGTGCAGGGCTTCCAGGAGCAGGCCGACACCGTCGGCGGGATCGTCGAGGACCCGGGCGGCGCGGCCGCGGACCACTTCTTCGGCGACAACCGCTGACGCCTCAGCCGCATACGGCGATCCGCGTGGGGAGGCCCGGAACCCTTGGTCTCCCCACCCGTCCCGTTGCGCCTCGCGTCGGGCGCGGCGCACACGACGGTGCGCCGCGCGAGGGGGCTGCCGGTGATCAGATCCGTCAACCGACGTTCCCGGGCCTTCCCGCTCACCGATGAACCCAGTGCCGAAGAAGTTCACCTGACCGCCGCAACACCGCTTCGCGGAAGCCTCCTCCGTCGAAGACGGCGCCGGCGGAGCCGTGGTCCCCGACCCTCCGTCCGGTGCCCTCACGCGGGTGGATGCCGTTTCACGCGGATGATGGCGTGCCGGACCTTCCGGAAGGAGGCGGACTTAGGTTCGCGCCCGCGGTGTTCGGTGCCCCGTCCGCCGGTGGCGCCTGCGGGCGGCGGGCCGGGTCGGGGCGCGTCGGTCAGCCGGACGGGGTCCAGTAGGCGACCAGTCGGCCGACACCGTGCTCCACGTCGTGCCAGGGGCCCTCGAAGGTGAGGAGCGCGACCGAGCTGGCGGGGAAGCCGGAGAGGTTCAGGCGCGTGAGCAGGTCGCCGTCCGCCTCGCCGGTCAGGGCGTCGGCGAGCCAGTGCAGACCGGGGTTGTGCCCGACGATCAGGAGGTCGTCCACGTCGTCGTCGGTCTCGTGGAGCAGAGCGACCAGGTCGCCCGGGGCGGCCTCGTAGAGGCGTTCGTCGAAGACGGTTCTGGAGGGCGCGGACAGTTCGCGTTCGGCGAGTCCCCAGGTCTCACGGCAGCGGACCGCGGTCGAGCTCAGCACCAGGTCGAAGTCGAGCCCGCTCCGCGCCAGCCAGCGGCCCGCGACGGGGGCCTGTTCGCGCCCGCGCTCGGACAGCTGACGTTCGTGGTCGACGTCGTGGGACCAGTTGGCCGTGGAGTGGCGTAGGAGCGCGACGCGGCGTGTCTTCTCACCCATGGTGGTGATCGTCGCACAGAGTGACCACGCGCGCGGGAGAACGCCGAAAACCGGTCAGGACGCCGCGCGGGGGAGGGTTCAGCCGGTGACGGACTCGACGAGGCGGTCGCGTTCACCGGGCCTCTCCCGCCGCAGGTCCGGGGCCAGGCCGACGAGGCCGGTGGGGGCACCGTCCGGTTCCGAGACCACGCTGACGACGGCGCCGTCGTTCAACCGGACACGCAACTCGTCCGGGGTGCCCGGACCCCGGTCCATCAGGACCGCCCCATCGGTCTCCCGGCACCGCACGCCGGGGAAGTCGCAGCCGGTGCGGACGCCCTCGCCGCGGGGGTCGAGCACGTCCGAGTCGCCCCACGACAGCACGTGGACCGCAGCGCCGTCCTCGTGCCGGTAGGTGATCCGCAGTCCGCCGTTGATCTCGTGGACGTCCTCCGGTGTCCAGTCGGGGTGGTCGAGGACGCTGATCGTGTGCTCGAAGCCGGTGACCTGCTCCCGTGATCGCTCGGCGCCCGCCCACGAGCGCATGAGGTCCGACAGCAGCGGGAGTGACACCAGGGCTGCGGCGACCACCGCCACGGCGGCCAGCAGGCCGGGCGGACTCGGGGGCGGGAGCCGTTCGGCCAGCAGGCACGCGCCCAGGGCGGCGGTGGTGATCGCCCCGCTGAGGAAGGCGATGTTGACGGTGAGGCCGCCCGGTAACGGGGCGGCCGCCGGGGCCAGGTACGCCACGACCACCGGTACGGCCATGGCGGTGGCGGTCACCAGCGCCGCGATCGCGGTGGGATGTCGGATACCCGACCCCTCCAGCCAGCGCGCCGCCAGCCACATCATCAGCAGGATGGACCCGACGATCACCGGGGCGAGGAGGAGGACCCACTGGATCGCGCCGCTCAGCGCCAGCGCACGGGCGGCCGTCCAGATCCCGACCGGGAACAGCGCCATCAGCGGGGATCCGACCAGGCACAGAACGAGGAGCGCGCCGACCTTGGACCCTCTCGGCCGGCGTGTGGGCGATCGTGTCATCACGAAATCCATCACAACCCGGACCACCCTCCTGCCGGGGAGGACACGTTACGCCTGTTCAGGCTTGGGCGCCAGATGTACGAGGGGGGATCCGGGCTTGACGTAGGGCCCCGAGGGTCGGGATCCGGTCAACGGCGGGTGTCGCGGGGGATTTCACCGAAATGTTCCTCAGGCACCGTCAGGAGGGGCGAACTGTTCCCCTCCTGACCCTTCCGCTGGGGACCCCGCCGCCGCGGGGCGTCGATCGAGGCCGTTCCGGCCAGCTCCGGCCGAACGCCCGGAGCGTCCTGGTCCAGGACTCGTTTCTTGGAACGGTCACCCGAGGGGTGTCGCCCGGGCGCCGGCGGGGTTCTCATGGCCAGGACCGCGCCGCAGGCGTCCGTCGAGGGCGGTGGGGGTGACGGGTGGGCGAGTCGAGCCGCGAGCGGGGAACGAGCGTCAGGCGAGGACGAGGATGAAGAACCCCCGCCTCTCCGAGCGCCCGAACGCGGTCCGAAGTGAAGCGGCAGGACCCGAAAACACCGCCTAGGAGCCCAGCTCACGCCGGTACTGGCGGCGGAAGGCGTTGAACCACGCCCAGTCGGGGTCCAGTTCGCTGCGGAGCTTGACCTTCCCCTCGGGCCAGTCGACCAGCTGGGCCTCGAACTCGGGAAGGACCCCCGACTCCGGGTCCAGGTAGTAGTGGTAGTGGCGCTCGCCGCGCTCGGTCTTCTGGGCGAACAGGGCTCCGTTGTCCCGCAGCACGCCTTCCAAGCGCGCCTCCAGGTCGCCCAGGGCGGCCTCGGAGGCCTCGATCGGACGCTTCTCGGCGTCCATGGTGGCGAACGGCACGACCACCTGCACGTAGAGGGAGAGCGCGGGGAAGTCGCGCCGGGTGAGCGGGTGGCGGATCAGGATGCGCACCGCGCCGAACAGCGGGTGCGTGCCCTCCAGGGTCACCCAGCCCTCGGACCCGCCCAGCAGGTCGGCCATCTGCCGCGCGACGGAGGGCATCGACGTGGGCGGCAGCGGGTCGAGCGGCGGTTCGTCCAGGGAGTCGACCTCGCCGATCCACCGCACCATGTCGTCCTCGCCCAGCGCCAGGAGGGTGACCTGCTCGGCCACACCCTCGCGCACCTCCTCGGGCAGGAACATGTTGTCGGGGTGGTAGACGCCGACCTCGATCTTGCCGGTGGCCTGGTTCACACGCAGGGACACCGACACGTGCGACAGGTCGAGCTCGTGCCCGTCCACGGTCAGCACCGACGACAGGCGTTCGTGGTCGGCCGGGCGGACCGGATGGAACCCCCACTGCTCGTCGTCGGGGGCCGACCGGGCCCAGCGCTCGGACATGACACGGGCGTCGTCGGAGGGGCCGGGTCGGAGCGTCATGGCGTAGGTGGGGCCTCCGGTCAGTTTGGACGGGTCGTCCAGCGCGGCGAGCTGCTCCAGGAGCGCGCTCGGGTCCACGTCCGGGGACAGGTCCAGGTCCTCGATGTCGCCGCCCTTCTGCTCCGGCGGGCGTCCCACCTCCCAGTCGAGGTCGGGATGGATGCCCTTGACCAGGGAGGTGACGCGGTCGGAGACCTCGGCTGGAGCCGGCTGGGCGGACTCCACGGCGTTGGCCAGGGCGTCACGCACCTCGGGCCAGGCGTCCCAGAAGGCGGTGACGGCGGTGGTGGAGTCGGCGGAGCGGCGACGACGGAACAGAGCCATACGACGATTTTCGCAGAAGCCCGCGACCACCCTCGCCGGGTACCGCGGGGGCGGGCGGCGCCCGGCGAGGGGCGGTCCCGGTCGGGCGCGCGCGGGTGCGGCCCGGGGTGACGTATTCGCGTGGCCGTGACCCCTGCGCGCCGCATACGCTGGACGACACTATGACTTTGCGTGTACTGGCAGCCATGTCCGGCGGAGTCGACTCCGCGGTCGCCGCGGCCCGGGTGGCCGAGGCGGGCCACGACGTCACCGGCGTTCACCTGGCGCTTTCCAAGAACCCGCAGTCCTACCGCACGGGGGCGCGGGGCTGCTGCACGGTGGAGGACTCCCACGACGCCCGGCGCGCCGCCGACGTCATCGGCATCCCCTTCTACGTGTGGGACATGTCCGAGGAGTTCGACCGCGAGGTGGTCCAGGACTTCGTCGCCGAGTACGAGGCGGGCAACACGCCCAACCCGTGCCTGCGGTGCAACGAGAAGATCAAGTTCGAGGCCGTGCTGGACCGGGCGGTCGCCCTGGGCTTCGACGCCGTGGCCACCGGGCACCACGTGCGCAAGATCGACGGCCGCCTCGTCCGCAGCGTCGACGAGCGCAAGGACCAGTCCTACGTCCTGGGTGTGCTCACCGCCGAGCAGCTCGACCACGCCATGTTCCCGCTGGGCGACTGCACCAAGGACGAGGTGCGGGCCGAGGCCGAGCGCCGGGGCCTGTCGGTGGCGGACAAGCCCGACAGCCACGACATCTGCTTCATCGCCGACGGTGACACGGCCGGGTTCCTCAACCGGAGGATCGGGGCCAAGCCGGGGCCGATCCAGGACGAGGACGGCAACGTGGTCGGCACCCACGACGGGTCGCACACCTTCACCGTGGGCCAGCGCAAGGGTCTGGGGCTCGGCGGGGCCGCCCACCCGCGTTACGTGCTGTCGATCGAGCCGGTGAACAACACGGTCACCGTGGGGCCGCGCGCCTCCCTCAGGGTCGACCAAATCACCGGGACGCGGCCGGTGTGGAGCGGATCCGCGCCGCTGACCGAACCGACCGACTGCCAGGTGCAGCTGCGCGCCCACGGGGAGGTGTACCCGGCCAGCGTCGTGCAGCGCGACGGCGAGGACGGGCCCGAACTGCGGGTGCGGCTGACCGAGCCCGCCACGGGCGTGGCTTCGGGGCAGGCGGTGGTGGTCTACGACGGTGACACCGTGCTGGGGTCGGCGACGATCTCGGCGACCGCGAGGACGGAGAGGGCCGGGGCCGCGGGAGCGGCCGGATAGGCGGTGTCCTCTCGGGCCTCCGCTCCGGCTCGGCACTGCCTATGGCCTGACCTGGACTGTCGGGAGGAACACTCTCGTCGGGGACCGTGCACCCCTTGCCGAAGTTAGGTAAGGCATAGCATAGTTGCGGGCGAGATGAGGGGGCCTGGTCCATGCCTGAGTTCGGTTTCCTGGAGGGACAGCCCTTCTGGATCGTCTACTTCACGCTGCTCGGTGTGATCCTGCTTCGTGTCCAGGCCACCTACTGGATCGGCCGGGGGCTGGGCGAGGGCGTCTCGCGGAGCCGGACGGGCAGGCGGCTCGGCCCGCGCCTGGAGACCGCGCGTGAGCGCATCGACCGATACGGCGCCCCCGTCGTCACCCTGAGCTTCCTCACCGTCGGGGTGCAGACCGCCGTCAACCTGGCGGCGGGCGCGATGCGGATGCGCTTCGGGCGCTACCTCGTCGCGATGTCTCTCGGGTCGCTGATCTGGGCGGGCCTGTGGTCGGTGGTGTTCTCCGGTGTGGTCGGCGCCTGGTGGGCGCTGTTCCTGAACTCGCCGTGGGTGGCGGTCGGGGTGACGGCGCTGGCGGCCGTGGTCGTCGGGGCGCTCGTGCTGCGGGGGCGGCGCCGGGACCGGACACGGTCCGGGACGAGCGACCGGGCGGGCGCCGTCGCGGTCGAGTCCCCGGCCGAACCCTCCGCCGCGGTCGGGCCCTCGGTCGAGTCCCCGGCCGAATCTTCCACCGACGCGGCCACGTCCCCGGCCGAAGCTCCGGAGGCCTCGCGGGATGCCGGCCAGACGGTTGTCCACAGGTCGTCGCGGACCGGTGGCGCCGGGTAGGGACCAGCGTCTACGCTCGATTTCGGGGGTGCTGCGGACTCCCGGCCAGGGCGTCTGAATCCCCCGAATCCGAGTATCCCCCGGAACGTCCAGGTCCGGCCAGAGCCGCCCCCACGCCTGTGGACACGACCGCGCCCGCGGTCACGCGCCTTCCACCCTCCGTTGCCCTAACCTTGGGCAACGTGAGCGAACAGCACCCCTACCCCTGGCCCGACGCCTCCGCGACCGGTGTCGGTTCCTGGCCGGGCGAGGACCCCGACGAGGCCGTGCGCACCATCCTCGGCGAACTCCCCGACCTCCCCCACCTTCCCGAACTCCCCGCGCGCGGCGTCGGCGCCGACATGATCGGCCGCACCGGCGGGCTCCTCGTCGACTTCCCCCTCGAGGTCCAGCCCAGCGGGTGGCGGGTCGCCGACAGCCCCGGTCGCGACATCGCCCGCGCCACCAGTCTCATGTCCTACGACCTGGACGCCCTCACCGAGCACGCGCACGGCTTCGCGGGCACGCTCAAGATCCAGGTCGCAGGGCCCTGGACCCTTGCCGCCTCGGTCGAACTCCGTTCCGGCCAGCGCCTGGTCTCCGACCCCGGCGCCCATCGCGACCTGGCCGAATCACACCTCGAGGGCGTCCTCTCCCATATCGCCGACGTCCGTAAGCGCGTGCCCGGCGCGCGCCTCCTCGTGCAGGTCGACGAACCCTCCCTGCCCGCGGTCCTCCTCGGCTCCCTGCCCACCGCCAGCGGGTACGGCCGCCTGCCCGCCGTGGACCGGCTCCACGTCGAGGCCGCCCTGCGCGTCCTCTTCGCCGCCATCGACGACGCCGGGGCCGTCCCCGTCGCCCACTGCTGCGCCGCGGGGGTCCCCATCGACCTCATGCGCCGCAGCGGCGCCCGGGCCCTCAGCCTCAACGCCCTGCTGCTCAACCGCGACCACGACGAGATGCTCGGCACCGCCGTCGAGGCCGGTGTCGGTCTGCTGCTCGGTGTCGTGCCCTCGCTCGACGGCACGTCCGCCGACGCCCGCCCGTCGCCCGCCACCGCCCGGGGGGCGCTTCGCGCAGGAGCGGGACACCCTCAACGGACGCCTGACGGCGCGGTACCTCCCACTTCGTCGCCCGCCACCGCCCGGGGGGCGCTTCGCGCAGGAGCGGGACACCCTCGACGGACGCCTTCGGCGCGGTCCCCCCGACTGTCCGACCCGGCCGCTACCGTCGATCCCGTACGCGAGCTTTGGAACCGGTTGGGAATCACCCCTGACCTGCTCTCCCGCGCGGTGGTCACCACCCCCACGTGCGGTCTTGCGGGTGCCTCGCCCGGGCACGCGCGCGCCGCCCTCACCGCGGCACGCGCGGGGGCCCGGGTCCTGCGGGACGAGCCCCGCGGGTAGACCAGCCCTGGGGCCGCGACCGCAGCAGGCGAGCATGAGAGCAGCAGAAAGGCAGGACGTGAGCGCGCACGACGACACCACCCACATCCCCGACGAGGTCCGCGCCCGTCACGAGGAGCTGTGTCAGGATCTGGACGACTACAGCTACCGCTACTACCTCGGCAAACCGATCATCTCCGACGCCGAGTACGACACCCTCATGGAGGAGCTGCTCGACATCGAGCGGCGCTTCCCCATCCTCGTCACCCAGGATTCGCCCAGCCAGAAGGTCGGCGCGCCGATCAGCGTCGATTTCACCGAGGTCGAGCACCTCGTCCGCATGGAGAGCCTGGGCAACGCCTTCGACGTCGAGGAGCTCAACGCCTGGGCCGATCGGGCCAGCGCCGAGGTCCCGGTGGGTTCCTACCTGTGCGAGCTGAAGATCGACGGCCTCGCCGTGGACCTCGTCTACGAGAAGGGCCGCCTCGTGCGCGCGGCCACCCGCGGCGACGGCCGTGTCGGTGAGGACATCACCCTCAACATCCGCACCATCGACGTCGTGCCCGAACGCCTCGACGAGTCCGTCCGCCCCGCACCCGAGCTCCTGGAGGTGCGCGGCGAGGTCTTCCTACCCGTCGAGGACTTCGAGAAGCTCAACAAGCGCATCACCGACGCGGGTGAGCACCCCTTCGCCAACCCGCGCAACGCCGCGGCGGGCTCGCTGCGGCAGAAGGACCCCCGGGTCACCGCTACCCGCCCGCTGTCGATGATCGTGCACGGGGTCGGTGCGTACACCCCGGCGGGGGGTGAGGACTCCTCCGAGGGCATCGCGCTCACCAGCCAGTCCCAGGCCTACACCCGTCTCGGTGAGTGGGGGCTGCCGCTCAGCGACCGCTACGAGGTCGTCGACTCCATGGAGGCGGTCCGCGCCTACGTCTCCCGCTACGAGCGCGACCGCCACGTGCCCGCGTACGAGATCGACGGCATCGTCATCAAGGTCGACGACTTCTCCCTCCAACGCCGTCTGGGCTCCACCAGCCGCGCCCCCCGCTGGGCGATCGCCTACAAGTACCCGCCCGAGGAGGTGACCACCAAGCTCGTCGACATCAAGGTCGGCGTGGGCCGCACCGGCCGGGTCACCCCCTACGGCGTCATGGAGCCGGTGCTCGTGGCCGGGTCCGAGGTCGAGTTCGCCACCCTGCACAACGCCCAGGAGGTCGCCCGCAAGGGAGTGCTCATCGGCGACACCGTGGTCCTGCGCAAGGCGGGCGACGTCATCCCCGAGATCGTCGGCCCGGTCACCGAGCTGCGCGACGGCAGCGAGCACGAGTTCGTCATGCCGGAGAACTGCCCCGAGTGCGGAACCGAGCTCGGCCAGCAGAAGGAGGGCGACGTCGACCTGCGCTGCCCCAACGCCCGCTCCTGCCCGGGCCAGCTGCGCGAACGGGTCTCCTTCATCGCCGGACGCAAGGCCCTGGACATCGAGGCGCTCGGTTATGTCGCCGCCACCGCCCTGACCCAGCCGCTCGAGCCCGCCCAGGCGCCGCTGCGCGACGAGGGCGACCTGTTCGACCTCACCGTCGACCAGCTGCTGCCCATCCGCACCCACGTCCTCGACCCCGACACCACCGAGCCCAAGACCGACCCCAAGACCGGCGAGCCCAAGGTGGTCTCCTTCTTCGCCAACAAGGAGGGGGAGCCGAAGAAGACCGTCGAGAAGCTCTTCGAGCAGCTGGAGGAGGCCAAGCAGAAGCCGCTCTGGCGGGTCCTGGTGGCCCTCTCGATCCGACACGTGGGTCCACGCGCGGCCGAGGACCTGGCCCGCCACTTCCGCTCCCTGGACGCCATCCGCGAGGCGAGCGAGGAGGAGCTGGCCTCCGTCGACGGCATCGGCCCCACCATCGCGAAGTCCATCCGCGAGTGGTTCGAGGTCGACTGGCACGCCGAGATCGTCCGCAAGTGGCGCGCGGCCGGTGTTCGCATGGAGGACGAGAAGTCCGACGAGTACGAGACGGACGTGCTCAAGGACATCACCGTCGTGGTGACCGGCGGACTGGAGGGCTTCACCCGCGACAGCGCCAAGGAGGCGATCGCCGAGCGCGGGGGGCGCGCGACGTCGTCGGTGTCGAAGAAGACCAGCTTCGTGGTGGCGGGGGAGAGTCCCGGGTCCAAGTACGACAAGGCGGTCAAGCTCGGTGTGCCGATCCTCGACGAACAGGGTTTCCGGGTCCTGCTCGAATCGGGTCCGGACGCGGCCGCCGACGCGCGGATCAACCCGCCCGCCGACGAGGACGGTGGCACGGAGTCCGCGTAGGAGCGCGGCCGCGGGCTGGAGGTAGGCGACGGCGTCGGGTTCGAGGGGATGCGCTGGGTGACCGTCGGCCCGCCGTCGCGGCCCGACGTGAACATCGTTCTGGAGCCGCCCCCGGCCGACCCGAACGCCTCGGAGGACGACCAGCAGGCCATGGCGGAGCCGCTGGCCAAGGGTCTGCCGCGCGGCGTCGTCTTCGCGACGGGCGACTGCGCCGCCACGTTCGAGCGCATCAGCGGGGCGGGTGCCGAGGTGCTCCAGGAACCGATGGACCAGCCCTGTGGCGTCCGCGACCGTGCCTTCCGCGACCCCTTTGGCACCATGCCGCGCTTCACCCGGACGCGCGGCCAGCCGGTTCGAGACCCCACACGGGATGCCGCCGCCGTCGCGCCGAGAGCCGGGCCGACGCCACCAGTCCCCCCGCCGCGCACGGCGGCCGCGGGGGCGGTGGTGTTCGCCTCCGGCGGGATCCTGGGCGCCGTCGACCCACCCCCGTTACGCACCGTGTTTCACGGATAGTTCCGGTCGTGCGACAGTTGGTGATGAAACCACGTAAGCTGGACATCAAGCGCCCGGATGTGGACACATCCAAATCCCGGATTCGGCCATGAGGGGTGGCCGTCTCATGGGAACCTCGACACTCAGGAGCGGCGGTGCCACCCGTGCCGTCGTCCTCCGCGTCCCCCTCACGAGGACCACGGATGAAGGACCCCATCAGCACCAGGGACATCGGTCCCCGCGTCGGGACGCCGCTCTGGCTGTACATGGCGAGCACCATGCTCGCCGGACTGGGCCTGCTCGTCTTCGCCAGCCTCGAACTCGGCCTCGCCCAGCTCCAGGCGCTCATGTCCGAACCGCTCCTGTGGGTCCTGCTGTGCATGACCATCCTCGGGGAGCTCAGGCCCATCTCCATGCCAGGCCAGCCGCCCAACAGCGGCACGCCCACCTCCCTGCCCTTCTCCTTCGCCGTCGTCCTCTTCTTCGGACTCCCCGTCGCCGCGCTCCTCCAGGCCGTCGCCACCGGGGTCGGCGGGTTCGTGCGGGGCCACGCCCCCCACCGGACCGCGTTCAACGCCGCCCAGTACACCCTGTCCCTGGGCGTCGCCGACGCCGTCCTGCGCCTGCTCCTGCCCGCCGTCCTGGACGTTCCCTGGATGCCCGACGGAGGCGAACTCCTCGCCGTCGCCGCTGCCGGGTCCGCCTACTTCGTGGTCAACCGCGTCCTGGTGATGTGCGCGGTGGCCATGCACGAACGCTCACCCCTCGCCCAGGTCATGTACAAGGGGATCGGCCAGCAGGTCTACGTCAACGGCGTCCTGCTCAGCCTCGCGCCGCTCGTCGTCACCGCCATGACCCACTCCGTGCTGTACGTACCGTTGTTCGCCGTCCCCCTCGGCGCCCTCTACACCAGCGCCCAACTGTCGGTGAAGCGCGACCACCAGGCCAACCACGACGAACTCACCGGCCTGGCCAACCGCACCCGGCTCACCCTCCGCGCCCGCCAGGAGATCGGCCACGCCCAACAGCGCGGCCGCAGGGTGGGCCTGCTCCTGCTCGACCTCGACCGGTTCAAGGAGGTCAACGACACCCTCGGCCACCCCACCGGCGACCGCCTCCTCCAGACCGTCGCGCAGCGGCTCACCCGCAGCGTGCGCCCCGGCGACCTCGTCGCCCGGCTCGGGGGCGACGAGTTCGCCGTCCTGCTGCCCAAGGTCCGAGACACCGCCTCCGCGCGGGAGGTGGCCGCCCGTCTGCGCGACGCCCTCGCCGAACCCGTCCGGCTCGACGGCATGGACTTCGACCTGGCGGCCAGCATCGGCATCGCGCTCTTCCCCGACGACGCCCCCGACTTCGAGCTCCTCATGCAGCGCGCCGACGTCGCCATGTACGTGGCCAAGAGCGGACGCACCGGCGTCGAGTCCTACGACCCGGGCAAGGACCGCAACTCCACCGCGCGGCTCAGCCTCTTCAGCGAGCTGAGGCGCGGCCTCACCGAGGGCGCCCTGGAGATGTACTACCAGCCCAAGGTCTGTCTCACCGACGGGCGCCCGGTCGGTCTGGAGGCCCTGGCCCGCTGGCGCCACCCCTCCCGAGGGCTGCTCGCCCCGGAGGAGTTCATGCCGGTCGTCCAGCAGTCCAACCTGTTTCGCGCTTTCACCGGCCAGGTCCTCGACACCACTCTCGCCCGCGTCGCGGACTGGCGGGAGGGCGGGATCGACCTGCCCGTCTCCGTGAACCTGAGCATGCGCGAACTGCTCGACCCCGCGCTGCCCGACACCGTGGCCGCCGCGCTGCGCGACCACGGCGTCCCGCCCGAGCAACTCGTCCTGGAGCTCGGTGAGCAGGCGCTCATCACCGACACCGAGGCCGCCACCGCCGCCGTGCGCGCGCTCCGCCGCCTGGGCGTCGGACTGGCCCTCGACGACTTCGGCACCGGCCACTTCACCCTCGCCCAGCTCGCCGGGCTCCCCCTGGACGAGGTGAAGATCCACGAGTCCTTCACCACGCGGCTCACCGACGACTCCGACAACGGCCACACCGTCGTGCGCGCCGCCATCGCGCTGGTCCGCGCCCTGGGAATGAGCGCGACCGCCGAGGGTGTCCAGACCCGCGAACTCGCCCAGGCGGCCCGCGACACCGGCTGCCACACCGCCCAAGGGCACTACTTCGCCCCCGCGCTCGCCGCCCGGGACGTCACCGGGTGGCTCGGGGGACGGGGCCGCGGCGTCCCGTCCGGGACCTCCGCCCGTCACCACTCCGCACGTCGGCGGTTCCTTCCCCGGTCGGCACCGGGACCGGTCACGGAGCCATAGGATTGGGGCGGTACACCAACGTCCGCCGAAGAAATGGTTCTGATGACCGCCATCACCCGCGATGAGGTCGCGCACCTCGCCCGGTTGTCGCGGCTGGCGCTCGACGAGGGCGAGCTCGACACGCTCGCCGTCCAGCTCGGTGACATCCTCACCGCCGTGGCCAAGGTGCAGGAGGTCGCCAAGGGCGACATCCCGCCCAGCTCGCACGCGCTGCCGCTGACCAACGTCTACCGTCCCGACGAGGCCCGTCCCTGCCTCACGCCCGAGCAGGCCCTGTCCGGGGCCCCCGCGGTGGAGGACCAGCGCTTCCGGGTACCGCGGATCCTCGGGGAGGAGGAGTAGATGAGCGAGGTCGTCAGTCTGACCGCCGCCGAACTCGGCGCGGCCATCCGTTCGGGTGAGGTGTCCTCGGAAGAGGCCACCACGGCCTACCTGGACCGGATCGGGTCCGTCGACGAGGAGATCGGCGCCTTCCTGCACGTGGGCCGTGAGTCCGCTCTCGCCCAGGCCCGCGCCGTGGACGCCCGCCGCGCCGCCGGCGAGGAGCTGGGCCCGCTCGCCGGAGTCCCCGTCGCGCACAAGGACGTGTTCGCCACCAAGGACATGCCCACCACCGCCGCCTCCAAGATCCTCGAGGGGTGGCAGCCGCCCTACGACGCCACGGTGACCGCGCGACTGCGCGAGGCCGGGCTCGTCATCCTGGGCAAGACCAACATGGACGAGTTCGCCATGGGCTCGTCCACGGAGAACTCCGCCTACCAGGTCACCCGCAACCCATGGGACACCGACCGCATCCCCGGCGGCTCCTCCGGCGGCTCCTCCGCGTCCGTGGCCGCGTTCGAGGCGCCCCTGGCCACCGGCACCGACACCGGCGGCTCCATCCGCCAGCCCGCCGCCGTGTGCGGTCTGGTCGGCGCCAAGCCCACCTACGGCGGTTCCTCCCGGTACGGGATGATCGCCTTCGCCTCCTCCCTGGACACCCCCGGCCCGTTCGCGCGCAACGTGCTCGACGCGGCCCTGCTCCACGAGGCGTTCTCCGGCCACGACCCGCACGACTCCACCTCCATCGACGCGTCGGTGCCTCCGGTCGTGGACGCCGCCCGCGTGGGCGACATCGACGGCCTGCGGGTCGGCGTGGTCAAGGAGCTGGACAGCGACGGCTTCCAGCCGGGCGTGCGCCAGCGCTTCCACGAGACCATCGAGCTCCTGGAGTCCCTGGGCGCGAAGGTCGTGGAGCTGTCCTGCCCGAGCTTCGACGCGGCGCTGTCGGCGTACTACCTCATCGCCCCCAGCGAGTGCTCCTCGAACCTGGCCCGCTTCGACGCCATGCGCTACGGCCTGCGCGTGGGCGACGACGGCACGCGCAGCGCCGAGGAGGTCATGTCGCTGACCCGCGCCGAGGGCTTCGGCGCCGAGGTCAAGCGCCGCATCATCCTGGGCACCTACGCGCTGTCCAGCGGGTACTACGACGCCTACTACGGCAGCGCGCAGCAGGTGCGCACGCTCATCAAGCGCGACTTCGACGCCGCCTTCGAGAACGTGGACGTCCTGGTCTCCCCGACCACGCCGACCACGGCGTTCCCCATCGGCGAGCGCTCGGACGACCCGATGGCGATGTACCTGGCCGACCTGTGCACGATCCCGTCCAACCTGGCCGGGAACGCGTCGCTGTCGGTGCCGTGCGGCCTGGCGCCCGAGGACGGCCTGCCCGTGGGCTTCCAGATCATGGCTCCGGCCCTGGCCGACGACCGCACCTACCGGGTGGCGGCGGCCGTCGAGCGCGCACTCGCCGAGCGCGACGGCGACCTGCTCGCCCGCAGCCCCTACGCGGTTTAGGGCCTGTCGCTCGGAACGGTCACCCGAGGGGTGTCGTTCGGGCACCCGAACAAGGTGTGTGTCGAGCCGTCAGGCGTCGGTTGAGGGTGGCCGCCCCGCCGCGGAGCGGTTCCCGTACGTCGGGGTCTGAGTGTGCCCGCCGTGTCCGACACGGCGGGCACACGCGTGTTCGGGGGCCGGTCCGGCCCCACGGCCGCTGACGCGGAGCCCTCGCACGGGCGAGGGCCCGCCCTCGTGAGTGATCACGCGGACGGGCCCTCGTGCGGGCGACCGTTCACCGGTGGCCCCGGACACGGGCCAAAGCGAAGCGGAGGCCCCAAGGGGCACGGTCAGCCCTCCAGGGAGTCGGTGCTGTTGGCCTTGCGCTTGCGGCTCAGGTAGATCGCACCGGCGCCGGCGCCCAGGGCGGCGACACCGGCGGCGACCAGACCGGCCAGAGCGCCACCGGTGACCGGCAGGGACGGCGTGTTGTTGTCGTCCGGGGTCGGGGTGGGGGTCGGCTCCGGCGTCGGCTCCGGGGTGGGAGTCGGCGCCGGGGTCGGCTCCGGGGACGGCTCCGGGCTCTCGCTCGGGCTCGGCGAGGGCTCCGGGGACGGCTCCGGAGCGGCGGTCCAGTCGACGGAGGCGGAGGCGGACACCTCGACCTCGCCCTCCTCGGCGGTGATGAGGGTCTGCGTCTCGACCTCCTCGCCCTTGAACAGGCGGCCGGTCTGCACCGTGGCGCTGGCGGACAGGCTGAAGGAGGCGGAGCCGTCCTCGGCGTCCTCGGGGACGGAGAAGCCGACGGTGTCGCCGTTCTCGACGGCGTTCACCTCCTCACCCGACTCCAGGTCGACCAGGTCGACGCCCTCGGGGACGTCGGAGCCCAGCTCGACCGGGATCTCGCCCTCGAAGCTGGTCTCGACGAGGAACTCGCCGACGGTCTCGCCCGCCTGGCCGGAGGCCTCACCCGGCGTGATGCTCAGCGTGGCGTCGGGCTCCTCGCCCTGGTTGAGGTCCACGGCGTTGCCGATGAGGTACTCGTAGATCGCCGTGGTGGCGGGCTCGGCCCGGGTCAGGTCGGCGCCGTTGCTGAAGTGCCAGATGGCGGCCTGGGTGGCGGAGAGCGCCTGCTTGTCGGAGACGCGGCCGGGGGCTCCGGCGGCCTCGGCCAGCTCATCGGTGCTCACCGCCGGGTAGCCGTTCTGGAGGACCCAGTGCACCTTGGCGGGCTCGGCGAAGTCGCCCTTGCCCGGGTAGTTGGCCCAGGCGTCCTCGCGGTACCAGGCGTCGCCGCGGATACCGGTCTCGAGGTCGATGCAGTAGGTGGTGAGCGTGTTGCCGTTCTCCAACTTGAGGTTGAAGAGGCTCACCCGGGTGCGGTCGTCGTTCATCCAGATGGTCTCGCCGCTCTCGGCGTTGCCCACGTACTGGCCGCGCACGGAGCCCTCGTAGGGTTCCGGCTCGGCCGCGGCGGGGGCGGCCAGGCCGAAGGCGAGCAGGCCCGCCACGGTGGCCGAGAAGCCGGCCCGGGCGACGGAACGGGGGAAAGTCAGGTCAGTCAAATTGTGTCCCGGTGTGTCTAGGGGTTACCGGTGGGCCCGCCTGTGTGGAAACGGGGGGTGGAACGGGCACGGCCTCCACGGACGGCGGGCGGGACGAGTCTTCGGGGGTCGTCGCAGCCGTCTGGGGCGATCACCGGACGGTCCGGAAGCGTGGCACCGCTGTCCGTGGGGTGGACGCGTCATCGGTGTGGCGCCAACGCGGGAGCGGGCCGCGTTCGTCGTGGAATGTCTGCCGCGGGTCGATACTAGCGACCGGCTCCGCCTCTTCCAACCCACTCCGCCGATTTTGTCCGTGAATCGGACGCGGACAAAAACCCTCGAAAAGTGTCCTGATCACGACACGCACCGGATATGCGCGGAGACCGGTTCAGTTCCGGCGCTTGCGGCCCAGAACGAGGATGATCAGGCCGGACACGACCAGCGCACCGGCGATGATCAGCAGCCCCGACAGCCAGGTCCCGGTTCCCGCGAGGTCGTCGTCCGCGCTGTGCTCCCGCGGCTCGTCGGAGGGCTCGTCGGAGGGTGTGGCGTCGGGCACCACGACCGCGGAGTCGTCCGTGCCGGCGGCGGACTCGGGTTCGGGCACGGAGGGCGCGGGAGTTGCGGGTTCGGGGCTCGCGATCTCCTCGGGTTCCTCGGAGTGCCAGGTGAGGGTGGCCGCCGTCGCGCGCGCCGCCGTCCCGGGCTCCGCGGTGATCAGCGGCTGCGTGCGCACTCCGTCCCGACCGGTGAACAGACGGCCTTCGGGCAACGGCACGTCGTCTCCGCGCACGTGCAGGGTCACCACCCCGGCCGGGACCGACGGGTCCACGTCGAGGTAGACCGACTCCCCGTCGTGCACCCGGCGCACCTGTTCACCGTCCGCGTCGACCAGCCACGACGCCGGAGCGCCCCGCACCGCGACGCGGACGGGTTCCGTGCCCGAGCTGGTCACGGTCAGCGGGCCCAGGGGCTTCTCGGGCGCGACGGTCTCCAGCTGGGTCGGACTGATCTTCAGGGACGGCGCTCCGGAGTCGTCGGGCGCGTCCTCACTGCCCGCGACGAGGTACTCGTACAGCGCGGTCACGGCGGTGTCGTTGGCGCCGGGATCGAGCTCCACCCCGTCCAGGACGTGCCACAGGGCGGCCTGGGTGCCCGCGATCGCCTGGCGTTCGTCGAGGAAGATCGTCTCCGAGGCCATGGCCAGGTCCGCGAGCGCCACGTGGGGGTAGGAGTTGGCGACCACCCAGGTCGCTCGGTCCACCGAGTCCGTCACCGCGTCGATTTCGGTCCACCGCGTACCGTCGTCCCACGCTGACTCGACGTAGGCGGCGCGCTGGCGCACCTCACCGTCCGCTTCGGCCGTGTAGGCGCTCACCGAGGCGCTGTCGGCCACACGGAGACTGAACAGGGCCGTGGGGACCTCGGTTCCGTCGGAGAGGACGATCTCGTTGCCCTGGACGGGGTCGCGGTCCACTCGGGAGAAGTCCTCGGCCAGAGCCGCGGGGGCGCCGCTCAGACCGCCGACGAGGGCGGCCGACGTCAGTACGGCGGCGCACCGACACAGGATGCTCCACACGCTCACATGCTCCCCGGAAAAGGACGGCGGACCCGGAGCCCGACCGACGAAACCATGATCTTGGACCACCCAGACTAACGGCCCGGCACCCTCCGTGACGGGGTGAGGGCCGGACAGCGGCACAATCGTGTGCCGGCCGTGACATCCGTGCCGCACGGACGGGCGGGGTACCCCCGTACCCTCGGTAGGCTGACCTGGAAGGTATGTCCTCTACGGAAACGGGTTTGCGGCGATGGCCCACGCGGTAACTCCCAGCACTGCCCCGAACAGCGGCCCCACTCCGGTGGCCTATGAGCAGGCGCTGGCCAAGTACGAGCCCGTACTCGGCTTGGAGACCCACATCGAGCTGGGTACCGCCTCCAAGATGTTCTGCTCCTGCCCCACCGCGTTCGGAGCGCGACCCAACACCCAGGTGTGCCCTGTCTGCCTCGCGTTGCCCGGCTCGCTCCCGGTCGTCAACCGAAAGGCCGTCGAGGGCGCCATCCGGCTGGGTCTGGCGCTCAACTGCTCCATCGCCCCCTGGGGCCGGTTCGCCCGGAAGAACTACTTCTACCCGGACATGCCGAAGAACTACCAGATCTCCCAGTACGACGAGCCGATCTGCGTCGACGGCCACCTCGACGTGACGGTCGACACCCCCGAGGGGCCCCGCGTCTTCCGCGTCGACATCGAGCGCGTCCACATGGAGGAGGACACCGGCAAGACCTCCCACGTGGGCGGCGCCACCGGTCGCATCCACGGCGCCGACTACTCGATCGTCGACTACAACCGGGCGGGCATCCCGCTGCTGGAGATCGTCACCAAGCCCATCACCGGCACCGGCGAGCTCGCGCCGCTGGTCGCCCGCGCCTACGCCGCCGAGCTGCGCGACCTGGTCCGCTCCCTGGGCATCTCCGACGTGCGCATGGAGGAGGGCTCCATGCGCTGCGACGTGAACGTGTCCATCAACGAGCGCGGCGCCGACGAGTGGGGCACCCGCAGCGAGACCAAGAACGTCAACTCCCTGCGCTCCGTCGAGCGCGCCGTCCGCTCCGAGATCGAGCGCCAGGCCGGTGTGCTGGACGACGGCCAGAAGGTCGTCCAGGAGACCCGCCACTTCCAGGAGAACACCGGCCGCAGCATCTCCGGCCGCTCCAAGGAGGAGGCTCAGGACTACCGGTACTTCCCTGACCCCGACCTGGTCCCCGTCGCCCCCTCGCAGGAGTGGATCGAGGAGCTGCGGGCCACTCTGCCCGAGCTGCCCGCCGCCAAGCGCGCTCGCGTGCGCGCCGAGTGGGATCTCACCGACACCGAGCTGCGCGACCTGGTCAACGCCGACGCCATCGACCTGGTCGAGGCGACCGTCGCCGCGGGGGCGCCGTCGGCGGAGGCCCGCAAGCTGTGGCTGAACGAGCTGTCCCGCCGCGCCACGGAGCAGGAGGTCGAGCTGGCCTCCCTGCCGATCACGCCCGGCCAGGTGGCCCGGATCATCGCGCTCGTCGCCGAGGGCACGCTCACCAACAAGCTGGCCCGCCAGGTCGTCGAGGGCGTCCTCGCCGGTGAGGGCGAGCCCGACGCGGTCGTGGACGCCCGCGGCCTCACGGTGGTCAGCGACGACGGCGCGCTCGGCGCGGCCGTCGACGAGGCGATCGCCGGCAACCCCGACGTCGCGGAGAAGGTGCGCGGCGGCAAGGTCGCCGCGGCCGGCGCCCTCGTCGGCGCCGTCATGAAGGCGACGCGGGGCCAGGCCGACGCCGGCCGCGCCCGCGAGCTCATCCTGGAGAAGCTCGGCGCGAAGTGACCCGTACCGGGCGTGCGTCGGGGAGACCGGACGCACGCCCGTTGACCACGGAGTGTCATCGCTCTGACGTCAACTCTCTGTCGGTCCTCAATCGCTGTGTGACCTTGGTTGCGTAGGGTGGCCGAACACGGGGGTGTGCGCCCTCCCGGGCCGTCGGGCGCCGGTTCGCCGCGCTCCCCCGGGGTGCGGACGGCGGCCCGAGGTGTCGGACGCCGCACCGCGCCCAGAGTCGATCGACACGAGGTTGGTGCCCCATGTCCGAGGAGAGAGCGCGACGGCGGCCCGACGCCGCACATTCCGCGCCCCGCGCCCGGGGAGGCCGCTGATGGGCGGTAGGGCACGCCAGTTGTGGCTGGTCGGTGTGGGGGCTCTGTTCCTGCTCCACGCCGCACTGACGCTCGTACCCATCTCGACCTGGACGCTGGCCGCGGCTCTCGGGGAGTGGCCGACGACGATCGCGGCGGGCGCGGCCGGGGTGTCCCTGCTGTCCGCCTCGCGTCGCTGGGCGGCCAACGGCACGGACCGGGGAGCGCAGGCTGACGGCGCCGACGGCGCGGCCGCGCTCCGCAACCTCGCCTTCGCCGCGTTCGCCTGGTGCCTGGGCGGTCTCACGCACGGGATCACGGGTCTGCTCAGCTCGGGATCCGTGTTCTCGCTCACGTTGGGTGATCTTTTCGCTCTCACCGCGTTGCCACTCTTCGTAGTCGGATTCACCAGGTTCGCGCCGTGGCCGGGCGGGCTCCGGACCGCCCTGCGGCACATCACCGACAGCTACGTGTGCGCGGCCGCCGTGTTCTCCGTCGTGTGGCTGCTGATCTTCGCTCCGCTCTACCAGGAGCTGGGGGAGGGCGCCGGGTTCCTCGGTTTCGCGCTGGTCTATCCGGTCGCCGACATCGTCGTCCTGTGCCTGCTGGTGCCCCTGGTGTTCATGTCGCCGCACAGCACGCGGCGCGCGGTCCTGTGGGCGATCGGTTCGCTGATCCTCATCGCCGGGGCGGACCTGATCGGAGCCATCACCCGGCTGACCGGCCCGCCCGTGGCCGGGGGGATCGAGTACCCGGTCAAGCTCCTCGGCTTCGCCGTCCTGGGCGCGCTGCCGTGGCTGGTCGAGCACCGCCAGGCCGCGACCCCGCGCCGGATCACCGGCCGGGGCCTGTACCGGTTCGCCCCCGAGCTCGCCGCCATCGGCGCCCTGTTCGTGGCCACCGTGGTCCTGACGGTGGCCGCGCTCGGGCTGCCCGGGGTCGCCGCCGTCCTGCCGCTGGCCGCCGGAACCGCGGTGGTCGTGCTGCTCGTCCGCGTCGTCGGCATGTTGGAGGAGAACTCCACGCTGGCGCGCATGGTCCGCAACCGCGAGGGGCACTTCCACGAGTTGGCCCGTAACAGCGGCGACGTCATCCTCATCGTGGACCGAGACGGTGCCGTCCACCACGCCAGCCCGGGCACGGCGGAGGCCTTCGGCTACCGGCTCGAGGACGTGCTCGCCGCCCCGGTCACCGCGCTCATCCACCCCGAGGACCTGTCGCGCACCCAGGCCGTCACCGACCTGTTCACCGGCCACGGGGGCAGGGGCGTCCACCTGCGACTGCGTGTGCGCGCCGCGGACGGGACGTGGCGGCACACCGAGTCGACGGTCTCGCTGTACGAGCAGCCGGGCGAGCCCGCGCGGCTCCTGGTCACCACCCGCGACATCAGCGCGCAGGTGGCGCTCCAGGACGAGGTGGAGCACCTGACCTTCCACGACGGCGTGACCGGGCTGCCCAACCGCGCCTACCTGGAGGAGCGGGCCAGCGACGTGCTCGCGCACCGGGCGATCAGCGATGAGTCCGCCGGGGACATCGCGGTGATCTTCCTGGACCTGGACGGCTTCACGGCCGTCAACGACTCCGCCGGGCACGTGCGCGGCGACCACCTGCTGGGGCAGGCGGCCCGCAGGCTCCGCGGCGAGCTGGAGTCCTCCGCGACGCTGGCCCGGTGGGGAGGGGACGAGTTCGCGGTCCTGATCGAGGGGATGCCGCGCGCCCAGCGGGTGGTGGACCTGGCCGAGCGCCTGGGCAGGGCGATCGCCTCCGAACCGTTCCAGGTCGCAGACCGGCGCATCGTCCTGACGGCGAGCATCGGCGTGGCCTTCTCCGAGCCCACGACCGACAGCGGGGAACTGCTGCGCAACGCCGACGTGGCGATGACGCGCGCCAAGGAGCGCGGCGCCGGCCACGTGGAGGTGTACGCGGCGCACATGCACGACACGGTCGTCTCCCGCCTGGAACTCCAGATCCGGTTGCGCGAGGCGCTCGCGGGCGGTGAGTTCTTCCTGGAGTACCAGCCGATCGTGGACCTGGGCTCCTCCCAGGTGACGGCGGTCGAGGCGCTCGTGCGCTGGAACCGCGACGGCGAGACGGTCGGCCCGGACACCTTCCTGGGCGCGGCAGAGGAATCGGGGCTGATCGTCCCCCTGGGGGAGTGGATCCTGCGGGAGGCCTGCGCGAAGGTCGCCGTGTGGCGGGTCTCGGACTGGGAGATCGGCCTGTCGGTGAACCTGTCCGCCAAGCAGGTGCTGTCGCCGCGCTTCGTGCGGACCGTCGAGGAGATCCTCACCGAGACGGGCCTGCCCGCCGAGGTGCTCACCCTGGAGGTGGACGAGGACGTCCTGCTGGGCGACAGCGCCGAGGCCGTCGAGCGTCTCGGCGAGCTGCGCGCGCTGGGCGTACGGTTGGCCATCGACGACTACGGCATGGGCTACGCCTCGCTGGCGCACCTGCGCGAGCTGAGCGTGGACGCGATCAAGATCGACCCGTCGTTCATCGCCGACCTGGGCCGCGACGACACGGTCACGCTGCTCACCCACACCATCATCCAGCTCGGGCGCGACCTGGGCGTCCAGGTGGTGGCCGAGGGCATCGAGCGCCCCGAGCAGCTCGAGCAGCTGCGGGGGATGGGCTGCGACCACGGGCAGGGCTTCCTGGTGGCCCGCCCGATGCCCGCCAGCGGCGTCGAGGCGCTCGTCGGCGGCGAGGCGGGCGCCAACCTCTAGGCGCGTGTCCGGAACCGGTCACACCGCGTTCCGGTCCCGACGGGCACGGCCTCACCTCGAGTGACGTCTCCGGTGGCTCCTGCCCGTGCTCACTGTGGGCGACATCGCGGGCGACAGAACCTCCGAAAAACTGACAAAGTTGGAACCATCCCTACGTTCCGTGCCGTCGAAAACGCGTGAAGTCGTCGTGCCGCACGCGTGTGCGAGGTTCGACGCCGAGGAACGCGGCCGTCCCGATAGCCGGTCAGATGAAGGAGGAGTCCACGTGTCCGGTTGGAACATCTCCCCCCAGGAGGTCGGGTCCGTCCTGTCAGCGACCGCCGCCCACCTCGGCGAGGAGGGCGGCTCCGACGGTCTGCTCGGCCAGATGGACCGCATGGAGACCGACATCACCCAGGCCAGCACCCACATCAACAGTTCCCCCGTCTCCTTCGCCCTCGGCGAGTTCGCGGAGTACTACTTCGGTCTGATGGGCGACATGCTCAGCCTGACCGCCAGCGCCCTGGAAGCCACCAGCGAGGCCACCACCGCCTACGTCGAGGGCAACACCGAGATGGCCCTGGAGGCCCAGCGCAACGCCGGGGAGGTCCCCGAGCCGGAACCCCCCACGAGGCCGGGCAACGCGCAGATCGTCTGACCCCCGCCCCTGCCCGGACCCCCTCGCCCCCTGCCCGAAGGACCCCTGGTGCCCCCTGCCGACAGTCCCGCCGCCGGTGCCCCGCTGACCATCGAAGAGCAGCGAGGCATGCTCACCGACAGCGACGGCAAGATCAGCCCGTACCTGTTCCCCATCCCCACCTCCTCACCCGACTACATCGAGACCCTCGCCTCCCGGCTGCGTACCTGCGGTGGAAACGTCGCCGACACCGGCAACGACATCAACGCCTCCTGGGGCGACCTGACCGGCTGCTACCACGCCCCCGAGGCGGAGGAGCTCTACTCCGTCCTGCGCCCGGTCGCCACCGACGGCGACACCGTCTCCGAGGGCCTGGAGGCAGCCGCCAGCGCCTTGGAGGACTTCGCGGGGGAGCTGCGGGAGATCAAGTCCGACTGGAGGGCGCTGCAGGCCGACGCCATCGAGTTCCGCAACAGGATCGATTCCGAGGGCGACGAGTGGCGTGAGGCCGAAGGGATCAAGGGGTTCTTCGGGATCGGGGAGAGCCCCAACGTCGCGGAGAACGAGGGGTACGTCACCCGGGGCGAGGGCCTGATCGAGAGGTACGCCGAGGCCGAACTCGACTGCGCCAACGGGATCAACGCCGACGTTCCCGGCCGCACCAGCTTCGAGGCCATACCCGCGAACGGCGAGCTCGACTCCGACGTGTTCTACCACGGCTACGAGCAGGACCTGTCGGAGCTGGCCACCGAGTGGGGCGTCGAGGAGGCCACCACCGACGAGCACTGGTGGGTGGATGTGGGCGCCGCGGTGGGCGACTACGTGGTGGGCGCGGTCGAGGACCTGGGCGCGATGGTCGGCGCGCACAGTTCCGAGGGCTGGTTCGAGATGTCCTGGGGCGACGCGATGGCCGAGCAGTGGGAGAGCAGCGCCCAGTCGTTGGCGTCGCTGGTGGGGATGTACGACGCCGAGTCCGATGACTGGGGCTGGGCCGGGTGGGGCACCGTGGGGTCGGCGTGGAAGGACGCCGCGCACGCGGTGGTGCCGTGGGAGGAGTGGGGTGAGCGGCCGGGGTACGTGATCGGCACGGCGGTGCTCAACATCGGGGTGACGGCGTTGGGTGCGGCGCTGTCGGCCACGGGTGTGGGCGCGGCGGTGGGTGTGCCGCTGATGGCCTGGCGGGGCGCGTCCATCCTCAGCAACATGGGCGGGAGCCGGATCCCGGACGTGGATATCCCCGACGTGGACCCGCAGGGGATCGGCGTCAACCTGAACCTGCCGAACTTCGCGGGGGGTTCTCGGGAGCTGTTCCGGCTCGATCTGTCCGGTCTCGATCTGAGCAGGCTGAGCCCGCAGCGGTTGACGGACGTCAAGGGTGCGGTGGAGCGGCTGGTGGCCCGGTTCGGCCCCGGGGGCGGAACCGAGGGGACGGAGACCCCCGGCGGGCCGTCCACCCCGCGGACCGTGGCTGACGACGGCGCGGAGGCGACCGACACCCGTCACCACCGGCGCGGTGCCTCGGATGAGGATCCCACCGCCCAGGACCTCCAGGACGCCCTCACGTTGCAGGACGTGCTCAACCCGGCGTCCGAGTTCTCGACCGAGATGCGGGACCAGAACCAGGGTGACTTCCTGGTGAATGCCGTCCACCCCGATCCTGATGGCCCTCCGCCGAGTCGGGAGGCCTTGGAGAGCGGTTTCGGTGATGGGCCCGAACCCGACAACGCGAGGGTGCGCGCGGGGGTGGGCGGCCGTGGTGACGACGCGCTGACCGCGGCCAGGGACACCCCCAGGCCCGTATCGGAGCGCCTGGTGGACGTGACCAGCATCGGTGACCGCGGACACGACGGCGACCGTATGTCCGACAGGGGCGTGGACAGAGCCTTCGAAGCGATCGTGCGTGATCGTACCCCGGACGCCACCAACAGGGTGGATGAGACCACGCCGAGGGGCCGCGACACCGATCAGGACGACGGCACCGACCGTTCTCCGGACTCGCGGACCGACGGTGAGCGGACATCGACGGACTCCATGGGGCGTGAAGGCTCCTCAGACGGTCCGACGCTTCGCCGAGTCTTGGACCCGGGTGACTCGGATGCTCCCACCCCGCGACGCGGCAGCGGCGACGACGACAGCGGCAGTGATGGCAGCGCTGGTGACCCCGACCCCGACCCCGACCACGTGCCGAGGCGTGGCGGCTGGCACGACGCGACCAACGAGGAAAGGCTCGCGGCGGCTCGTCCGTACATCGGAGACACGGTGTGGACCAACGGGAAAGACTTCGTGAACGACATCGTGGACCTGGTGAACAGGCACGACGAGTTCCGTGAGATCTACTATCGTCCCACTGACGGGAACAAGTGGAGGGCGGACTCCATGATCGGCGAGTGGGTCATGCCGATCATCAAATTGGACCCGAACACTGGAAAATGGTACTCGACGCAAACTCTCCCTTCGGCCCCGAATCCTAAATATATCGGCGCCAGGATCGACGGGACGGCGAAGACTCTCCCGCAGAAGGTCAAAAGATACCTCAACAGGCTCTCAGCCGCGCGCGACAGCTTCAACACGAGCTCCCTGAAGAGAGAGAAGCTACTCACCGCGAGGAAGAAATTCTTCGCGAACAGGGAGCCTGGCTCGGAAAACAACCTGGTCGCCAATGCGGAGTCTGAATACTCGGAGGCTCAGGCTAGAAGGACCAAGGCTGCCGAGAGATACGGTGAGGGCGCTGCACGACGGGCGGTCGAGGAGAATTTCAACGGCAGGACGAAGGTCGAATACCGAGAAGTCGTCAATGGCAAGGTAGTCAAGAAGAAGTTGACCCTCCCCAAGATCGTTCCGGATCCGGAGACCGGCGGTCCCATCAAACCCGCGAGTGCGGCTCCAGGGAGTGGAAGCGACCAGTTCGATCAGATCTGGCGAGCCGAAGACGCTGACGGGAACGAATCCTTCGTCGTCGTCGAGGCAAAGAGCCGCGCTGACACCAGGCTTGGTGAACGCGAACTAGAAGAGAACGGGGTGGTGACCAAGAAGGTCAAACAGGGAACAAGGGAGTACTTTGAAAGCATCCTTGAGGAGATGAGACTCAGAGGGGGAGAGGAAAAGAAGCTTGCGCGAGAAATCAGGCGCGCTCTGCGAAATGACAGGGTTCACTATGTGGTGGCAAGGGGCAATCCTGATGGTAACATGCACGGGGGGCACAGTATGAGGATGTTCAATATCACGGGAAGAGACATCCGATGAACCACAGGATTTTCCGGCATGATCTGAGTCGACCTGACTATGTAAACGATGCCGAAGAGCGCGCCGAGGAAACAGAGGAAGAGGCGGCGTCGCTCGAAACCCATCCACAGTCAGTTGACATGTCGCTCTCGCCGCTCTACCTCAATGCCCGGATCGATCTCGTCCTGGATCCAGAGGCAGTGAAGCTTGGCACATGGGAGTCCTGGGTCGGAGCCATGCAGGTCCACCACGCCATGTTCGTGATGACCACGAGACCCGAGGGCACCCCGGTCGAGTTCCTGGTCAACCACAAGATCCGTAGAACCACCGCGATCGGCCCTCGGTACTGCGCGAACGCCAGCAACTGGCTCACCGCGTTCGCCTTGGCCATGACCTGCCGCGACGAGAAGCGGTGGACGGAGCTGTGCGAGATCCCCGTCGACTCTCTCCGGGAGTGGGGCGAGAGCGATGGCGCCCAGTACGATCCCTACGTCTACCACTGGATCGCCGCCATCCAGGCGTTCCTCCTCAACCGCTCCGATCTCGCTGACGAACTCCAGGCGGCTTTTGAACTCTCCGACCCTGGTGTCGTCAGGTACGGATCGGAAGAGGCCGTGAACAAGGTCATATTCCCCCCGATGAAGGTCTTCCTTCAGCTTGTCGGCAACGAACCTGAAGAGTTCAACTCAGCGCTTGCTGAAGGGCTCGAACTCTGGCGCGACTACTTCACTTCGGATGAGAAACGCGCCAAGAGTATCAATGGCGCTATCCCTCTCCTCCTGTTGGCCTTCGCCTGTATGGCCTATGACATCAGCCAGCATGACCCCAGCTTCCAGCTTGAGGTGGAATCTGACTTCCTTCCCAAACACATCGTCCAGAACAGTTGGTACGGCCAGTTCCCGATCTGATTTGGTCTGGAAAAAGCTCCAGCAGGAAGCAGAGGGACGCGCCACCGAGTGAGTTGAACGGCGCCCACCAGGGTCGCCATCCCGTGACTCCTGGGAGAACACCACCGGTTCGACCGGACCGGGCGCATCGGGAGACGGGGAGTCCGCTGCATCTCGGCGCCCTGGGCTTCGTCCTCGACCGGCCCGGGCGGGGCGAGGCGCTCCTCACGGAGGCGCACGTCCTGGAGGTGGGCGAAGGCGTCCCGTCGGGTGGCAGTGCCGAGACTGTCGAGCGCCGCCTCCGTGGGCGCGCGCCCGGGAATCGGCGACATACCCGGGCGTTACGGCGTTCGCCCGCGCGGATGTCGATGTACTGGCTACGTTTCCGACATGCCCTCGTCCCGACACGGGTTCCCCCTCGGCCTGCCGCGGAACGCCCCCGGCTTCGCGGCGGAGCTGCTCCGAGAGGCCATCGGGAGGCCGCGGCCCTGGGATCTCCGGAGGAGACCGTGAAGCCGCGCGACGACGAGTTCAGGACCGAGTTGATCGGCCGTCCCTTCCGCGAGGGCGAGGCCCTGGGCCTCATCGGGGCGATCATCGGGGTTCTGGAGGTCCGGGACCTCGAAGTCGGCGACGAGGTGCGTCAGCGGATCGCGGTCATGGCCGACCGCGGGACACCGCGTGTCTGGAGCCGTCGGGCCGCGGAGATGGAGTCTGCCGAGGACCTGTTCCTCCGACCTTCGCGGGGACCGTCCACGGGCTGGACGGGTCCGACCTCCAGCGTGTTCTGCGTTACACCGGTGCTGGTGCTTCGCCGGGTTTGCCCTGTTCAACGCCGCAGCGTGTCGCATCGTCTGGTCGGATGCTGACATGACTGTCTCGCATAGTGAGACAATGTGTCGATCTTGTTGACGCGCGGCCACTCCTTCGGCCACTGTTGTGATCGTGCAGAACAACTCCCTGATTCTCGTACTTGGTCGGCGCGCAGCCCACTGAGTTACTTCTGCTGCGCGCCACCCCTCAACCGCCACCGGGCGGTGGGGGTTTTTTTATTGCCACACCAGGCGTTGAGTCAGACCCACCAAGCCAGAGCCGCTGTACCGCTCTGGACCCTCGCTGAAGGATCTTGAGATGACCGAGCAGATGACCGGCGCCCAATCGCTGATCAGGTCACTGGAGCACGCCGGCGTTGACACTGTCTTCGGGATTCCCGGTGGCGCCATCCTCCCCGCCTACGACCCCCTCTACGACTCGGCCAAGGTGCGCCACATCCTGATGCGCCACGAGCAGGGAGCGGGCCACGCGGCGGAGGGATACGCCTACGCCACGGGCCGACCCGGGGTGTGCATGGCGACCAGCGGCCCCGGAGCCACCAACCTCGTGACCCCCCTCGCCGACGCGCACATGGACTCGGTTCCCATGGTCGCGATCACCGGCCAGGTGGCCTCCCCGATGATCGGCACCGACGCCTTCCAGGAAGCCGACATCTGCGGCATCACGATGCCCATCACCAAGCACAACTTCCTGGTCAGCGACGTCCGCGACATCCCGCGCACGGTCGCTGAGGCCTTCCACATCGCCTCCACCGGCCGGCCCGGCCCGGTTCTGGTCGACATCTCCAAGGACGCCCTGCAGGCGTCGACGGACTTCGTCTGGCCCGAGCGCCTCGACCTGCCCGGCTACCGTCCGGTCACCAAGCCGCACGGCAAGCAGGTCCGCGAGGCCGCCCGGATGATCAGCGAGGCCAAGCGCCCCGTGCTGTACGTGGGCGGCGGCGTCCTGCGCTCCGGAGCCTCGGCCGAGCTGCGGGTCCTGGCCGAACTCACCGGCGTTCCCGTGGTGACCACCCTGATGGCCCGGGGCGTCTTCCCCGACAGCCACCCCCTGTTCGTGGGCATGCCCGGCATGCACGGCGACGTCGCCGCGGTCGGCGCCCTCCAGAAGGCCGACCTCATCGTCGCCCTGGGCGCCCGCTTCGACGACCGGGTCACCGGCCGCCTGGACAGCTTCGCCCCGGACGCCAAGATCGTCCACGCCGACATCGACCCCGCGGAGATCTCCAAGAACCGCCACGCGGACGTGCCCATCGTCGGTGACTGCCGCGAGGTGCTCGCCGACCTGGTGGTCGCGGTGCGCGCCGACCAGGAGAAGGGCCGCGAGGGCGACTACGCCGCCTGGTGGAGCCAGCTCAACCGGCTGCGCACCACGTATCCGAAGGGCTTCGAGGAGGCCACCGACGGCAGCCTGTCCCCGCAGGCCGTCATCCAGCGGCTGGGCAAGATCGCCGGCCCGGAGGCCACCTACGTCGCCGGTGTCGGCCAGCACCAGATGTGGGCCGCCCAGTTCATCGACTACGAGCGCCCCGGCGCCTTCGTCAACTCCGGTGGCCTCGGCACCATGGGCTTCTCCGTCCCGGCCGCGCTCGGCGCCAAGGTCGGCGACCCGGACCGCGTGGTGTGGTCGGTCGACGGCGACGGCTGCTTCCAGATGACCAACCAGGAGCTCGCCACCTGCGCCATCGAGGGGATCCCGATCAAGGTCGCCGTCGTCAACAACGGCAACCTGGGCATGGTCCGCCAGTGGCAGACCCTGTTCTACGAGGGGCGCTACTCCAACACCAACCTGCAGACCGCGCCCAAGGACGAGAAGGTGCGGATTCCCGACTTCGTCCGCCTCTCGGAGGCGTACGGTTGTGTCGGTCTGCGTTGCGAGCGCCCCGAGGACATCGACGCCACCATCGAGAAGGCCATGGCCATCGACGACGTCCCGGTCGTCGTGGACTTCACCGTGAACCACGACGCCATGGTCTGGCCGATGGTCGGTCCCGGTGTCAGCAACGACAACATCCAGTACGCGCGCGACATGGCGCCGAACTGGGAACACGAGGACTAGGAGAGGCCCGAACCACCATGAGCAGTCACACGCTTTCCGTTCTGGTGGAGGACACCCCGGGTATCCTCGCACGTGCCTCCTCCCTCTTCTCCCGCCGCGGGTTCAACATCGACTCGCTCAGTGTCAGCACCACTGAGTACGCGGGCCTGTCCCGGATGACGATCGTGGTCAACTGCGACCTCCACCCCTTGGAGCAGGTGACCAAACAGCTCAACAAGCTGGTCAACGTCGTCAAGATCGTGGAGATGGACACCACCGCGTCGGTCCAGCGCGAGCTCCTGCTCGTCAAGGTCAAGGCCGACGCGTCCAGCCGCACCCATGTGCTTCAGACGGCCGAGCTGTTCCGCGCCCACGTCGTGGACGTCAGCCCGGACGTCGTCGTCATCGAGGCCACCGGTGATCCCGAGAAGCTCGATGCCCTGGTCAAGAACCTGGAGCCGTTCGGCATCAGGGAACTCGTCAAGTCCGGTCTGGTCGCCCTGGGCCGCGGGCCCCGGTCGATCACCGACCGCTCCCTCCGCGCGGTCGACCGCAGCGCCTGAGTCCGCGGGCACCGGACCCACGCGCCGAGCCCGAGACACGAACGTAAGAATCAAGGAGTAACCCCAAGTGGCAGCACAGATGTACTACGACGACGCGGCTGACCTGGAGCTCATCCAGAGCAAGAAGGTCGCCGTGATCGGTTACGGCAGCCAGGGCCACGCGCACGCGCTGTCGCTGCGGGACTCGGGCGTCGACGTGCGGATCGGTCTGGCCGAGGGCTCCAAGAGCCGCGCCAAGGCCGAGGAGGAGGGACTGCGCGTCCTCACCCCCGCCGAGGCCGCCCGCGAGGCCGACGTCATCATGATCCTGGTCCCCGACCACATCCACCGGGACCTGTACGCCAACGAGATCGCGCCCAACCTCGAGGCGGGCAACGCGCTCTTCTTCGGCCACGGCTTCAGCATCCGCTACGGCCTCATCACCCCGCCCGAGGGCGTCGACGTGGCCATGGTCGCCCCCAAGGGTCCGGGTCACCTGGTCCGCCGCCAGTACGAGGCCGGGCGCGGCGTGCCCTGCCTGGTCGCGGTCGAGAAGGACGCCAGCGGTCAGGCCTGGGACCTGGCGCTGTCGTGGGCCAAGGGCATCGGCGGCACCAAGGCGGGCGTCATCAAGACGACGTTCACCGAGGAGACCGAGACCGACCTGTTCGGTGAGCAGGCCGTGCTGTGCGGTGGTACGGAGGAGCTGGTCAAGGCCGGTTTCGCCACCCTGGTCGAGGCGGGCTACCAGCCGGAGATCGCCTACTTCGAGTGCCTGCACGAGCTCAAGCTGATCGTCGACCTCATGTACGAGGGCGGCATCTCCAAGATGAACTGGTCGGTGTCGGACAACGCCGAGTACGGCGGTTACACCCGCGGCCCGCGCGTCATCACCGAGCAGACCCGCGAGGAGATGCGCAAGATCCTGCGCGAGATCCAGGACGGCAGCTACGCCAAGGAGCTCATGGACGAGTTCGACGCGGGTCAGCCGACCTTCACCAAGCGTCGGGAGGCCGAGCAGAACGAGCCGATCGAGAAGGTGGGCGCCCAGCTGCGTCCGCTCATGAGCTGGCTCAAGGCCTGACGGATCCGACGCCTCCGGGGCGGGTGCACACCCGCCCCGGAGGCGTATGCGGGGGTGGGGACGTCCGGTGCGTGGAGGGGACGCCGACCGTGTTCCCCGACCGGCCAGCGGACTTCCCTACCTCGGCAGTAGACTTTAGACCGGCCGTCACACCCGATGCGGGCTGATCCTCCACCCGTTCGGGTAGCACCACCCGAAAAGGAATCGTTGTGCCCAAACCCGCCGTACTCGTCGCGGAAAAACTCTCGCCCGCCGGAATCGCGCTCCTCGAGGAGGACTTCGAGGTACGCCACGTCGACGGGGCCGACCGCTCCCAGCTGCTTCCCGCCCTCGCCGACGTGGACGCCGTGATCGTGCGCAGCGCGACGCAGATCGACGCCGAGGCTCTGGCCGCGGCCTCCCGCCTCCAGGTGGTGGCCCGCGCCGGCGTCGGTCTGGACAACGTGGACGTGGACGCCGCCACCAAGGCGGGAGTCCTGGTGGTCAACGCCCCGACCTCCAACATCATCAGCGCGGCCGAGCAGGCGATCAACCTGCTCCTGGCCAGCGCGCGCAACACCGCCCCGGCGCACAACGCACTCATCAACGGGGAGTGGAAGCGCTCGAAGTACACCGGTGTGGAGCTGTACGAGAAGGTCGTCGGCGTGGTCGGCCTGGGCCGGATCGGCGCCCTGGTCGCGCAGCGGCTGTCGGCCTTCGGCACGAAGGTCATCGCCTACGACCCGTTCGTGCAGCCCGCTCGGGCAGCGCAGATCGGTGTGGAGATGACCACGCTGGACGACCTGCTGGAGCGCAGCGACTTCATCACCATCCACCTGCCCAAGAACAAGGACACGCTGGGCCTGATCAGCGATGAGGCGCTGAGCAAGGTCAAGCCGAGCGTGCGGGTCATCAACGCCGCGCGCGGCGGGATCCTGGACGAGGACGCGCTGTACCGGGCGCTCAAGGACGGCCGGGTGGCCGGCGCCGGTATCGACGTGTTCGCCAAGGAGCCGTGCACGGACAGCCCGCTGTTCGAGTTCGAGAACGTCGTCGTGGCCCCGCACCTGGGCGCCAGCACCACTGAGGCCCAGGAGAAGGCGGGCACCCAGGTCGCCCGTTCGGTGAAGCTCGCGCTGTCGGGCGAGTTCGTTCCGGACGCGGTGAACGTGCAGGGCACCGGGGTGGCGGAGGAGATCAAGCCGGGCCTGCCGCTCACGGAGAAGCTGGGCCGGGTGTTCACCTCCCTGGCGGGCACGATCGCCAGCCGGATCGACGTCGAGGTGCGCGGGGAGATCGCCGCGCACGACGTGAAGGTGCTGGAGCTGGCCGCGCTCAAGGGCGTGTTCGCCGACGTGGTCGAGGACACGGTGACCTTCGTCAACGCCCCGCTGCTGGCCAAGGAGCGCGGCGTCGAGGTCAACCTCGTGACCAGTGACGACCACAGCGACTGGCGCAACCTCATCTCCGTGCGCGGCGTCCTGGCCGACGGCCAGCGGGTGTCGGTGTCGGGCACCCTGACCGGTCCCCGCCAGGTCGAGAAGCTGGTGGAGATCAACAACTACGGCATGGAGATCAGCCTCAGCGACCACATGGTGTTCCTCTCCTACGAGGACCGCCCGGGCATCGTGGGCAAGGTCGGCGCGCTGCTGGGCGACGCCCAGGTCAACATCGCGGGCATGCAGGTCATCCGGGACCAGGAGGGCGGCAAGGCGCTCATCGCCCTGACCGTGGACTCCGCGGTGCCGGACGAGGTCCTGGCCTCGATCTCCTCGGAGATCGAGGCGGACATCACCCGCCAGATCGACCTGGAGGACTGAGGACCCCTCTGGTCGGGGCCGTCCGGCCCATCCACGCCTCGGGCCGTACCGCCGCACGGTGGTACGGCCCTTCGCCGTGCCGTCTCCCCTCCCTGCGGGGCTCTCCGCAGGGGGGCGCTGTCGTGTTGCTGCTTTGACCAGCGGCGACACACGATCGTCTCGTATGTTGAGATGTCCTGGTCAAATACTTGGACATCCGATATTCTGTCGTCCTAGGAGTCAGCGGCCCGGGCCCGACCGTCCGGCGCCGCCGCCCATCGCCTCGCCCGCCCGAACCGGGCTCGCGTCGGCGACATCCGGCAGTCGATCCCGCCGGGGCGACCCGCTCCTTCTCTCGTGGCCATCGCCGCCCACGCCCGAGGCGCTCCGCGCCCGGAACTCCTGGCCGCCGCGCCCCGTTCCGCGTGGCTCCAGCGCACGCATCCGCAGCCGACACCGCCGTTCCCGGCGGCCGTCACGCGTCGCATTCGGAGGATCACATGTACGACATGGCCGAGTACCCGTCCACGCCCGACTCCGAGGACGAGGTCCACCGCGCGCTCCAGGGCGCCTTGGACCGGAGGGACGGCGGGGGCCCGCTGGACATGCCCTAGTCTTGTCTCATCCACTGTTCATTTTGATCTCGCCATGTGAGACACGCGTGGTTGGGTCGCGTTCGAGTTAGAGGCAGTCCGTATGGCAGCGCGCACGGTGAATCTGGCCGTCATCCCCGGTGACGGGATCGGACCCGAGGTGGTCGGTGAGGGGCTCAAGGTCCTGGAGGCCGTCGCTCCCCAGCACGACCTCGCCATCGAGGCCACCGAGTACGAGCTGGGCGCCAAGCTCTGGCACCGGACCGGCGAGACCCTGCCCGACTCCGTCGAGGACGAGCTCCGCGAGCACGAGGCGATCCTCCTGGGCGCCGTCGGTGACCCCAGCGTCCCCAGCGGCGTCCTGGAGCGAGGCCTGCTGCTGCGCCTGCGCTTCGACTTCGACCACTACGTCAACCTGCGCCCCGTGCGTCTCTTCCCCGGCGTCGACAGCCCCCTGGCGGGCGTGTCCCCCGAGGACATCGACATGCTGGTCGTGCGCGAGGGCACCGAGGGCCCCTACGCGGGCGCCGGGGGCGTGCTGCGCAAGGGCACCCCGCATGAGATCGCCACCCAGGACAGCGTCAACACCCGTTTCGGGGTCGAGCGCGTCGTCCGCTACGCCTTCGCCAAGGCCGCCGTCCGTCCGCGCAAGAAGCTCACCCTGGTCCACAAGGACAACGTCCTGACCTTCGCAGGCGACCTCTGGCAGCGGGTCGTACGCGAGGTCGGCGCCGAGTACCCGCAGGTCAGCGTTGACTACTGCCACGTCGACGCGGCGGCCATGTTCTTCGTCAACCAGCCCGCGCGCTTCGACGTGGTGGTCACCGACAACCTGTTCGGCGACATCATCACCGACATCGGCGCCGCCGTCACCGGTGGCATCGGGCTGGCCGCCAGCGGCAACGTCAACCCGGACAACACCTTCCCCAGCATGTTCGAGCCGGTGCACGGCTCCGCCCCGGACATCGCGGGCCAGGGCAAGGCCGACCCCACCGCCACGGTGCTGTCGGTCGCCACCATGCTGGACCACCTCGGCGTGCCCGAGGCCGCCCGCAGGATCGAGGGCGCGGTCGCCGCGGACCTCAAGACCCGTGCCCAGGGCGGCGCGGCGCGCTCCACCTCCCAGATCGGTGACGACCTCGCCGCGCGAGTAGGCGAGCAGGGCTGACGTCACCCCGTCGGCCCTGCCCTCTCCACGGGCGCGGCCGACGGCCACACCACCGACACACGCCGACGGGCGCGCCCGGTACCACCGAGCGCGCCCGTCGCACGCCCACCTCCGGTCTGGCACCGGGTGCGCTCATCCGACAGACTAGATCCCAGGTCGGCGGCGCTGCCGACCTGTTGCACCCGAGAGGACCAACGACAACATGAACAACAACACCACCACAAGCGGGTTGACGTTCGACATCCAGCTCTCCGACCAGCGGAAGACCCCGCAGGAGCGAGAGGAACTGCTGGAGAATCCCGGGTTCGGCCAGGTGTTCACCGACCACATGGTGACCATCCGATACACCGAGGGCAAGGGGTGGCACGACGCCAAGCTCGAGCCGTACGGTCCGCTGAGCCTGGACCCCGCGACCGCCGCCCTGCACTACGCGCAGGAGATCTTCGAGGGCCTCAAGGCCTACCGGCACCCGGACGGTTCCCTGGCCTCCTTCCGCCCGGAGGCCAACGCGGCGCGGTTCAACAAGAGCGCCGCCCGCATGGCGATGCCGGACCTTCCCGAGGACCTCTTCCTCCGGTCGATCGAGCTCCTCCTCGAGCACGACGGCGACTGGGTCCCGAGCAAGCCCGACTTCAGCCTGTACCTGCGCCCGTTCATGATCGCCACGGACGTCGGCCTGGGGGTGAACAACCCCTCCCGCAGCTACGTCTACCTCCTGATCGCGTCGCCGGTCGGCTCCTACTTCTCCGGCGGCGTCAAGCCGGTGACCGTCTGGCTGTCCAAGGACTACACGCGGGCCGCCCCGGGCGGGACCGGCGCCGCGAAGTTCGCGGGCAACTACGCGGCCAGCTTCCTCGCCCAGGCGCAGGCGGTCGAGAAGGGCTGCGACCAGGTGGTCTGGCTCGACGCCCGGGAGCACCGGTGGGTCGAGGAGATGGGCGGCATGAACCTGTGGTTCGTGTTCGGCACCGGCGAGAACGCGCGTCTGCGCACGCCGCCGCTCACCGGTACGCTCCTGCCGGGCATCACCCGTGAGTCGCTGCTTCGGATGGCGCCCGACCTCGGCTACGAGGCCGAGGAGAGGGCGCTGTCCATCGAGGAGTGGCGCGAGGCCGCCGAGTCCGGTGAGATCTCCGAGGTCTTCGCCTGCGGCACCGCCGCCGTGATCACCCCCGTCGGCTTCGTCAAGAGCGACGACGGGGAGTTCCGGATCGGCGACGGAACCCCGGGCCCCGTCACGATGCGCCTGCGCGAGGAGCTCGTGGGGCTCCAGACCGGGCAGCGCGCCGACAAGTACGGGTGGATCACCCGTTTCTAGGGGTTTCCCTTCCCGAACACGGTCCGAAGCGAAGCGGAGGACCAGAGCACATACGACGGGCCGTCCGGGACCCCCGGGCGGCTCGCTGTCGTGTCGGCCCCGACGTGGGCGGACCGAGGCGGGAAGTCCGAAAAGAGAAATCTCTGTCCCGTATGGTGAGACAATCGGCCCGTGAACACCGAAGACTCCGCTCTCGTGTGGCACACTGGCCTCATGCCGTCTCAGGTTCTCATTATCGTGAGGCGCGCTGGCTGACCGACTGCCCATCCACGCCGGGACAGTCCACACGGACCCTGCCAGCGCGCTGACCTCTCGTGTCCACGAGGGGTCTTTTTTGTTGGCCGGGTCGGTGCCCCGGCGTCCACCTTCGGGAGTACCACCCATGAGGGATGACGGTTTCCACGTCTTCGACACCACGCTGCGCGACGGCGCCCAGCGCGAGGGGATCAATCTGCGGGTCTCCGACAAGCTGGCCATCGCGCAGCTGCTCGACGACTTCGGGGTGGCGTTCATCGAGGGAGGGTGGCCGGGGGCCAACCCCAAGGACACCGAGTTCTTCCAGCGGGCTTCACAAGAGCTCACGCTGAGGCACGCGCAACTCACCGCGTTCGGCGCGACCCGCCGAGCCGGGGTGAAGGCCGCCGACGACCCACAGGTGGCCGCTCTGCGCGACAGCGGCGCACCGGTCGTCACCCTTGTCGCCAAGAGTGACGGCCGGCACGTCGAACGGGCCCTGCGCACGACCCTGCCCGAGAACCTCGCCATGATCGCCGACACGGTGTCCCACCTGCGCGAACACGGGCAGCGGGTGTTCGTGGACTGCGAGCACTTCTTCGACGGCTACCACCATGACCCCGAGCACGCGCTCGACGTCGTCCGCACGGCCGCCGAGGCCGGGGCGGACGTGGTCGTGCTGTGCGACACGAACGGTGGAATGCTGCCCTCCGATGTGACCCGAGTGGTCACCGAGGTCCGTGAGGCCACCGGGGCGCGCCTGGGCATCCATGCCCAGGACGACACCGGCTGCGCCGTCGCCAACACCCTCGCCGCCGTCGACGCCGGGGCCACACACGTCCAGTGCACGGCCAACGGCTACGGCGAGCGGGTCGGCAACGCCAACCTGTTCTCCGTCGTCGGCGCGCTCACCCTCAAGCAGGGGCGTGACGTCCTGCCCGAGGGCTGCCTGGCCGAGATGACCCGGGTGGCGACCGCCATCGCGGAGATCGTCAACCTCACGCCGGACACCCACCAGCCCTACGTCGGGGTGTCGGCGTTCGCGCACAAGGCCGGACTGCACGCCTCCGCGATCAAGGTCGACCCCGACCTGTACCAGCACACCGACCCCGCCCTCGTCGGCAACCGCATGCGCATGCTCGTGTCCGACATGGCCGGCCGGGCCTCGATCGAGCTGAAGGCCCAGGAGCTGGGACTGGACCTGGGCGGTGACCGCGAGCTCTCGGGCCGCGTCGTGGACCGGGTCAAGGGCCTGGAACTGTCCGGGTACAGCTTCGAGGCGGCCGACGCCTCACTGGAGCTGCTCCTGCGGGAGGAGCTCGGCGAGCCGGTGCGCTACTTCGACACCGAGTCCTGGCGGGTCATCACCGAACGGCGCCCCACCAGCGGCGCCAGCCCCCTGGACGACCGGTACGAGAGCTTGACCGAGGCCACGGTGAAGCTCGCGGTCAAGGGTGAGCGCGTGATCGCCACGGCCGAGGGCAACGGCCCCGTGAACGCGCTGGACCGCGCGCTGCGCAACGCGTTGGAGGGCGTGTACACGGCCCTGGCCGGGCTGGAGCTGACCGACTACAAGGTCCGCATCCTGGAGGGTAGCTCCGGTACGAACGCCATCACGCGGATCCTCATCACCTTCAGTGACGGCGTGGGGGAGTGGACCACGGTCGGAGTGGGTCCGAACGTCGTCGACGCGTCGTGGGTGGCGCTCGAGCAAGCCGTCACCTACGGCCTGCTCAGGCAGGGCTACCCGCAGGGCTGAGACGCGAGGGGGTCGTCCTTCGGGCGCCCGACGAGAGCCGAGTACCGCGCCGGAGGCGTCCGTTGAGGGCGGTGGCGGGCGACGGGCGGGCCGAAGCGAAGCGGCAGGCCCGAAACGAACACGCTCACCCGTTGTCCGGGTACACCCATCCGTTGGGTTCGCAGCCCTGGAGGTCGAGGGTCTGCTGCTGCATCACCGGTGCGGGCTCGCCCTCACCCGGGCAGAACACGTGGCCTTGGCCGAGGGTGTGGCCCACTTCGTGGTTGATCAGGTAGATCCGGTAGGTCTCCAGGTCGCCGTCGAAGTGCTCCACACCCGACACCCACCGGTTCTGGTTGATGATGGCGCGGTTGCCGTTGGCGCACGAGACGAACCCGTTGGTGCGCAGTGGAGCGCACAGCCGGTCGACGCTGTCCGGTGCGGCCAGGATCACACGGACGTCGGCGTCGTCCCCGTCCACCCGCTGGACCGATCGCTCGCCGTTGTTGCCCCAGCTACGGGGGTCACCGAGGATCTCCTCCACGGCGGCCGCGAAGTCCCCGTCGTCGCCGGGCAGCCCCTCCTCCACCTCGACGGCGAAGGTCAGCAGCGGGCCCTCGCCCATGACCTCGCTCTCACCCTCCACGGTGCTCATCTCACCGTCGGCGGTGTCGACCTCCTCCTCCACGGAACGGAGCAGGACCGGGGCGTCCTCCTCGGCCTCCTCCGACGCGCTCGCCCGCGGTTCGGGGCCGTCGCCCGGGACGACGGTGGCGGATGCGCCGACGGAGCCCCCGGAGCCGCGCTCGGCGTCCGTGCCGCCGACCGCCCCGCCCTCCAGGAGGGCGGACGCGCCGGTCTCCGCGGGGTCGCCCATGCTGGTCCGGGGCTCGGGCACGGCGACCATGAGCACGACGGAAGCGCCGGAGACCAGGCACAGGCCGAGCGCCAGGCCCATCGGATACCGGCGGCGCCGACGGTGCCGGGCGCGGGATCGCCTGCGCGAAGCGGACGTGGGCACGGGCAGCAACCTCTCGACAACGGACGTCCGTTCCAGCATGCCAGAGTCGGACCCAAAATCGCGCCAAGGTGTGACCCGGGAAGCCCGGTGCGTGGCGGGATGTCGGGCATCCGGCCCGGCGGCGTGTGCTCTCGGTGCCGGGCGCGGTTACCCTTCAACCGCAAGTGAGTCGACGGGGGTGCTGGGAGGCATCAGGTGCGTATCGCGCGTTTCGCGTCCGGGGACGACGTCGGGTTCGGGCTGGTGGAGACCGACACCGACAGTGGGGAGGACTTCGTCGCCCGACTCAACGGGCACCCCCTGCTCGGTGACATCACTCCGACCGGTGAGCGCGCCAAGCTCTCCGACGTCCGGCTCCTGTCGCCCGTCCTGCCCACCAAGGTGGTGTGCGTCGGCAAGAACTACGCCGACCACGTCGAGGAGATGCGCGAGGTGACGGGTGAGTCCACCGACGAGCCCGTGGTCTTCCTCAAGCCCTCCACGGCCGTGACCGGCCCGCAGGACCCGATCTTCCACCCCGCGGCCTCCGAGGAGGTCCACTTCGAGGGCGAGCTCGCCCTCGTCATCTCCCGACCGTGCCGGGAGGTGCCCCGCGAACGCGCCAAGGACGTCATCTTCGGGTACACCGTGGCCAACGACGTCACCGCCCGCGACCTCCAAAAGCGCGACAAGCAGTGGACCCGGGCGAAGGGGTTCGACTCCTTCTGCCCCCTCGGCCCCTGGATCACCACCGGGCTGTCCGTCGAGGAGGCCCAGAACCTGGCCCTGACCACCACGGTCGACGGCGAGGTCCGACAGGACGGGCACACGTCCCGGTTCATCCACGACATCCCGTCCGTCATCGAGTACGTCACCTCGTTCATGACCCTGCTCCCGGGCGACGTGGTTCTCACGGGCACCCCGGCGGGTGTGGGCCAGGTGCGGGTCGGTCAGGAGGTCGCGGTGACCGTCGAGCGGCTCGGCGCCATCCGCAACCGCGTGGTCGCCCGTGACTGACGCCGCGCGCCCTGGAACCGCCCCGTCGTGAGCGGCCCCTGACCCGCCGTGACCAGGGGCGGTCCGGTGCGACCCGGACGTGGGCCGCGGTCGCGAGCCGTGCGCCCCGACCCCCGGCGGAACCGGGGGTGGCGGTACGCTCTGCCTACCGCCGCCCCCGGGACAACGGGAGGATCCCCGTGGCCACGCGCCGACGCCCAGTACCGCTCGTCATCGCCGGAGCGCTGGCGATCGCGCTCGTCGCGCTGGGCGGAGGCCTCTGGGCCCTCACCCGGTTCGGACCCGTTGACCGCGACCCCGCGCAGGAGGCCCCCGTGCGCGAACCCAGCCGCGTCATGATCGCCGGCGACTCGATGACCCAGGGCGCCAACGGCGACTGGACCTGGCGCTACCACCTGTGGAACCACCTCGCCCCGCACGTCGACGATCTGGACTTCGTCGGTCCCTACAGCGACCCGGCGACCCGGGACATGATGTTCCCGGTGCCGACCGCCGAGGACGACGGGTCGGGCGCCTCGCGGGAGCCGACCGACCCGTCCGCGACCGGCTGGCCCGGCGCGGATGGGGACCCCGCCACGGTCGAGTACCGTGACCCCGGCTTCGACCAGGACCACAACGCCCTGTGGGGGCGCACCCTGCTCGACGCGCTCGGCTCCATCGAGGAGGAGGTCCGGGTCCACCAGCCGGACGTGCTGTGCGTCATGATCGGCGTCAACGACCTTCTGTGGCCGGTGGAGCCCGAGGAGATGGAGCGGCGCCTACGCGACTACGTGGAGGCCGCCCGGCGGGGCAACCCGGACCTGCGCGTGGTGGTCGCCGAGGCGCTCCCCATCGCCCTCACCGAGACCGACGAGGGCTTCGCGCTGCGTGTGTACGCCTACAACGAGATCGTCCGCGAGGTGGCCGCGGACCTGACCACGGCAGCCTCCCCCGTGGTCAGCGTGAACGTGGCCGGAACGGACGGCTGGGACCCGGCGGTGGACGCCTACGACGGCACCCACCCCAACTCCGGTGGCGAGCTGAAGATCGCCGCGGCCTTCGCCGACGCCCTCTCGATCCAGTTCGGCATGGGTCCCGCCTACCCCCGGCCCCTGTCCGCCACGACCTGACCCGGGGCGGCCTCCCCCCGACCCGGCCCTCTCCTCCCGGCACGGTATTCCCACCAGCGATGTTCCGGGAGTGCACGTCCACCCCCGATACCCTGGTGGCCGTGACTGAGACTCCTATTCGCACCCGATTCGCCCCGTCCCCCACGGGCATGTTCCACGTGGGCGGCGCCCGCTCCGCGCTCTTCAACTGGGCCCTGGCACAGCAGAGCCCCGAGGGGCGCATGGTGCTCCGCGTCGAGGACACCGACGCGGCCCGCAACCGTCCGGAGTGGACCGACGGCATCATCCGCGCGCTGGCCTGGCTGGGGATCAGTGACGCCGACCCGCACTTCGAGGGACCCTACTTCCAGTCGTCCTACGCCGACCAGCACCGCGAGACCGCCCAGCGCCTGCACGCGGACGGCCGCGCCTACTACTGCGACTGCACCCGCGACCAGGTGCAGGAGCGCCGCGACAACCCGAACCTGGGCTACGACGGCTTCTGCCGTGACCGCGGGCTGGAGCCCGGGCCGGGGCGCGCCCTGCGGTTCCGCGTCCCCGACGGCGGGCCGACGGTCGTCGAGGACCGGATCCGCGGCCGGGTGGAGTTCGACCACGCCGCCATCGAGGACTTCGTGATCGCCCGCGCCGACGGTTCCCCGCTCTTCGTCCTGGCCAACGTGGTCGACGACGTCGAGATGCGTATCACCCACGTCATCCGCGGTGAGGAGCACCTGTCCAACACCCCCAAGCAGCAGCTGCTGTGGGAGGCGCTGGGCCTGACCCCGCCGGTGTGGGCGCACCTGCCCGTGATCGTCAACGAGCAGCGCAAGAAGCTGTCCAAGCGCCGCGACAAGGTCGCTCTGGAGTCCTATCAGGAGGAGGGTTACCTCGCCGAGGCGATGGTGAACTACCTCATGCTGCTGGGCTGGGCGCCGGGCGACGACCGCGAGATCATGCCGTGGTCGCAGATGCAGCCGCTGTTCAGCGTGGCCGACGTCAACAGCTCCAGCGCCTTCTTCGACGAGAAGAAGCTGCGCGCCTTCAACGGCGAGTACATCCGTGCCCTGGAGCTGGACGACTTCATCCACCGCTGCCAGCCCTGGCTGTCCGGTGACGCCGCCCCCTGGGACCCGGCCGACTACGACGCCGCCGTGTTCCGGGCGGTCGCCCCGCTCGCGCAGAGCCGGGTGGCCGTGCTCAGCGAGATCGTGCCCAACGTGGACTTCCTCTTCCTCAGCGAGCCCGTGGAGGACGAGAAGAGCTGGAACAAGGCGATGAAGCCGGGTGTGGGCAGGGAGATGCTGGAGGCCGCCCAGGCCCGCTTCGCCGACCCGGGCCAGGAGTGGACCGCCGACGCGTTGAAGACCGCCACGGAGGAGACCGGCGCCTCGCTCGGGCTCAAGCTCGGCAAGGCACAGGCGCCCGTGCGCGTCGCGGTGACCGGGCGTACGGTCGGCCTGCCGCTGTTCGAGTCGCTGGAGGTGCTCGGCCGCGAGCGGGTCCTGTCCCGGATCGGTGCCGCCCTGGAGCGGCTCCGGAACCAGGAGAAGGACGCCGCGCAGGCGTGACCAGGCGGGGTGGCCGGGGCCACAGACCGGCCACCCCGATTTCGGTTCGCGAGCACTCCGAATGTCCGCTAGAGTTAACGACGTCGCCGAGGGGGACAGGGAAGCGAAAGCGACCAGGTCCCACTGAAAGCACTGGGCTATGGTGTAATCGGCAGCACGACTGATTCTGGTTCAGTTAGTCTAGGTTCGAGTCCTGGTAGCCCAGCTCCGGTCTCGCGGTTCGCCGTGAGCCGCACGGGTCATCGACCCAAGGTGCGCCCCCGTCGTCTAGTGGCCTAGGACGCCGCCCTCTCAAGGCGGTAACGGCGGTTCGAATCCGCTCGGGGGTACCACAGGGAGAGGCTCCCACACCGTGGGAGCTTCCTTTCTGGTCAGCGCTTGTCGCTGATGTCCGGTTCGAGCGGGTATCGTAGTCTTCACGATCGCGCTTGGATCGCCCGGCCCCCGTCGTCTAGTGGCCTAGGACGCCGCCCTCTCAAGGCGGTAACGGCGGTTCGAATCCGCTCGGGGGTACACATAACGAAGGCCCCGCTCCCACGGAGCGGGGCCTTCGGCGCGCACGGGGCCGGTTCCCGGACCGCCGGCAGCGGAACAGCCGCGAGTCCAGCCGGGACAGCCGCTCCCGGCCCAGGGGCGCGAACGGACTCCCGGTGTCCCTCACTCCCCCCGGGCGCCGACCAGGGCGGCCGTCCTCGCCAACTCCTCCTCCGGGCCGCCCGACGCGGCCATCATCGCCACGAGCTGGTCGAGCAGCCATTCGGCCAGGGCGTCGGCGGTCATCCCCCGTTCCCGGAGCCAGCGCATCACCGCGGTCTCCACGACCGAGTTCCAGCACCGCAGCGCCAGGACCAACCTGGGGGAGGGGTCCGTGACCCCGACACGGTCCAGGACCAGCAGCACCGTCGCGTCGCGCACACGGTCTATCTCGGCCTCGGTCTCCTCGGTGGCGACCATCGACCCGCCGTTGAGCAGCGCCGCGTACGCCGGAGCGTAGGAGTCGGCGAAGGTGATGAACGCGCGCAGGCCGAACCGCAGTTGGTCCGGCAGCGGAAGGCCGTCCGGGGGGACCAGCCGCGTGATCAGTTCGTCCATCGCCTTCGCCAGCGCCTCACGACGCAGTTCGGCCATGTTGGGGAAGTAGCGGTAGACCAGTGCCCGCGACACGTCCGCTTCCTCCGCGATCTCCTCCGGTGTGACCTCACCGGGCGGGCGCCGCGCGAACACGCGCAGCGCCGTCTGGATCAGGTCCTCCCGGCGTTCCTGTGGCGCCATGCGGCGGGGCCGCCGCCTGGTCCCCGGCGTGGCCGCCGGGGCCTCCGACCGTGTGGTCACCCGCGCCTGGTGACGGTCGGTCCTGTGAGACACCACGGTCGTCGTGACCTCCTGGGAACGTCGTACGCCTTTCCCCGAACCTACCCGCCCGGGCGTGGACTCCGCCGTCCACGTCCGGGATCTCACACGTCGACGACCAGTCGCTCACCCGCCCGGGCCCGCGACACGCACAACGCGAACTCCCCGCCGCGCGGTGAGCCGCCGGTGGGACGGTCCCGGTGGTCGGGAGCGCCCTCCAACAGGGGCACCCGGCAGGTGCCGCAGAAACCCTGGCGGCAGGAGTACGGCGTCTCGGGGCGCACCCCCCGGACCGCGTCCAGCGCCGTCTCGTCGGCCGGGACGGACACCACCGGCCCGTCGCGGCCGAGCCGCAGCTCGAACGGCTCCCCGTCGACGATCGGCGCGGGCGCGAACCGTTCCGAGAAGAACGGCGCACCGTTCGGGACCCGGTCGCGCACGGCGTTGATCAGCGGTGCCGGGCCGCACACGTACACCGCCGTCCCCGGGGTGAGCCCCGCCAGGATCTCCTCCGCGTCGGGGACGCCGTACTCGTCGTCGGGGCGCACGAACACGTCCACGCCGTCGGGGAGCTCGCCGGTGAACGGCATACTCTCCCGCGAGCGGCCGGTGTACACCATCCGGAAGGGGGTCCCCGAACGGTGCGCCTCGCGCACCATCGGCAGGATCGGGGTGACGCCGATCCCGCCCGCGACGAACAAGTACCGGTCGGCGCGGGCGAAGGGGAAGGCGTTGCGCGGACCGCGCAGCCCCAGCGCGTCGCCCTCCCCCAGCGCGTGCACCAGGCCCGACCCGGTGCCGTCCGGGATCCGGCGGACGGCGATCCGGTAGGAGGAGCGGTCGCGGGGGTCCCCGCTGAGAGAGTACTGGCGTACGACACCGCCGCCCAGGACCACGTCCACGTGGTGCCCGGGCTGCCAGGCGGGCAGCGGTGTGCCCGGCTCCTCGTGGACCAGGGTGAGCGCGGCGACGTCCGGTGCCGGGCGCTCCACCCGCGCGACCCGGACCGGCAGGTTCCCGGTGGGTGCCGGGGGCGGGTGCCCCGGCGGCAGCTTCGCGGTGATCGGCTCCACCGTGTCCGCAAGACGCGCGATCCGCCGGATGAAGCGGTCGGGGCCGCCACCGCGGAACAGACTCCTGGGCGGCCTGGGGCGGGCGTAGTACTCGGCGCTGTGCTTGACACCGGAGGCGCCGTGGTCCCCGCGGTCGGCGCCGGTCACCGGGACGCCCCCTGCCCGGCGGCCTCGGCCGCGCGGGCGGCGGGGGAGACGGCCAGGTAGGCGACGGCCTGACTCGTGGACCCGTGCTGGGAGGGGTGGTACTTCCGGCGCAGGTACTCGGGCACGGCACGGACCAGGCGGCCCACGTGCGGGATCAGGCCGCGCTTGGCGTCGCGCAGGGCCCAGGAGGCGCGCGGTACGCGCCCGTCGACGCGGCCCCGCAGGTGGGGGTCGGCGCGGACGAGGAACGCCACGCCGCGCACCCACAGGGCGGCGAGCACGGTCGCCGAGATCCCCATCGCCAGGGCGCGGCGGCGATAGCCCCCGTCCACGTGCATGTACAGGTCGAAGGCGACCGCGCGGTGCTCGACCTCCTCCGCGCCGTGCCACCGCAGCAGGTCGAGCATGGTCTCGTCGGCGCCGGCCCGGTCGAGCTCCTTCGCGTCGAGCACCCACTGGCCGAGGACGGCGGTGTAGTGCTCGATCCCGGCGATGATCGCCAGACGGGTACGCAGCCAGGACTCGGCGCTTCGTCCGGTGAGGTCGCGGTCGCCGAGCACGATCCGGAAGAGCCAGGCGATCTGCTCCACGTACGGTGTCGGGTCCAGCCCGTGGGCGTCCATGTGGTCGAGCACGCCCGCGTGCGCCTCGGCGTGCACGGCCTCCTGACCGATGAACCCGAGGACCTGCTCGCGGAGCTGGTCGTCGGTGATGTACGGGACGGCCTGTTTGAAGACCTCGACGAACCACCGCTCACCCTCGGGCAGCAACAGGTGCAGCACGTTGATGACGTGGGTGGCGAACGGTTCGCCGGGGATCCAGTGCAGGTCCAGGCGGCTCCAGTCGAACTGGACGTCGCGGGCGTGCAGGACGAGGCGGTCGGGTTCGTCCGGACGGAGTTCGGTGCCGGTGGCCCCGGGGTCGGTGCTCATGGTGTGCCTCCAGTGCGGTGCTGGGTTGGGGGAGGGCCGGGTCAGACCGGCGGGGAGAAGCGGGCGGCGGCGCGCATCGCGCCGGGGCTGAGACGGGACAGCAGCAGACCCGCGTGGGCCTCGCCGGTGACGGGGACGATCTCCGGGTCGCGGTCCAGGGCGTCGGTGATGCGTCGGGCCGCCTTCTCGGGGGTGTAGCCGCGCAGCCGGTAGAGCCGGTTGAGCCGGTCCTTGGCGGCGGAGCGCTCGCCCATGCCCGACAGCCGGGCGTTCGAGATGATCCCGGTGTTGATCAGGCCGGGGCAGACGGCGGTGACGGTGACACCGCCGGCGGCGAGCTCGCCGCGCAGACTCCGGCTGAGCATGAGGACGGCGGCCTTGGTGGTGGCGTAGGCGCCGTAGACCCGGGAGGGCAGGTAGGAGGCGGCCGAGGCGGTGTTGACGATGCGGCCGCCGCCTCCGGACCCGACCATCATCGGGGCGAAGGCGCGGCAGCCGTGGACCACGCCCCACAGATTGATGTCCACGACCCGCTCCCAGTCCTCGGCGGTGGTGTCCAGGAAGGGGCCGGCCACACCGATCCCCGCGTTGTTGACCACGAGGTCGGGGACTCCGTACTCGTCGCGGACCCACTCGGCGAGCTTGGCCATGGCGGCGGCGTCGGTGACGTCCACGCGCTGGGCGCCCGCGCCGGGTGTGAGCATGGCGGACAGCTCGGCGGTGCGCTCGGCGGCGGGGCCGTTGATGTCGACGGCCACGATCCGGGCACCGCGCTCGGCGAGTTCGAAGCACAGCGAGCGGCCGATGCCGCTGCCCGCCCCGGTGACCACGGCGACCTGGCCGGTGAAGGCTCCGCCGTGGCGCCGGGCCTGCTGCGCGGTGCGGACACGGCGTGGGCGGGGCGCCCCCGATTCGATCTCCTCGACGAGGGAGCGCACACGCGTGACGACGGCGGCCGGACGTGAACGCAGGGTCCAGTGGCCGCCCTGGAAGCGATGGAAGCGCAGGTCATCGACCCAGCGGGCGGCGTTGGACTGGATCTGGTCGATCATGAACGCGTCCCGGGTGGGCGCCAGGACCTGGACGGGCACGTCGGTGCGGCGCTCACCGGGGCGGATGAGGCGGGGGAGCATGTTGGCCCGGTAGAGCGCGAGTCCGTTGAGGTAGTCGCGGGTGGCTCGCCGGGCGGGGGCGTGCGGTCCGCCGCCGATCCGTTCGAGCGCGGACAGTGTGAGGCCGCCGATACCGGTCAGCCAGGCGGCCTCGGGGATTCCGGGCAGGTGGAAGAACCCGATGTAGCCCGAGCGCACGGACTGGCGCAGCGCGTGGCGCAGGCCGTCGGGGCGGCGGCGGAACCAGTGGCCCACGTGGTCGAGGTCGGGTCCGGAGACCGCCGTGTAGGAGGCGAAGCGGTGGGCGTGGGCGGGCTCGGTGACCGCGTGCCAGGACTGTATGGCGCCCCAGTCGTGGCCGACGAGGTGGACGGGCGTGTCCGGGCTGACCGCGTCGGCGACGGTGACCACGTCCCGGGCGAGCTGGTCCATCCGGTAGCCGGCGCGGTCGTCGGGGGCGGTGGAGCGTCCGGCGCCGCGCACGTCATAGGCGACGACGTGGTGGTCGGCGGCGAGGTCCGTGGCGAGGGCGTCCCAGACGGAGGCGTTGTCGGGGTAGCCGTGGACGAGCAGGAGCGTGGGACGCGCGGGGTCCCCGGCGGTGTGGACGGCCAGGCGCTGGCCGTCGGAGGCGGTGACGTGGCCGCGGGGGCGCAACGGGGAGTTCATCGGGTCACCTCGCTGGTGGCGGTGGTGGAGGGTGAGGGGAGGGCGCGGGAGTCCCACCTGCGCACGTGCGGCAGGTCGTCGTCGAGCCAGTAGGCGTCGTCCTCGGTGACGACGAGGATCTCCTCGAACTTCACGCCGATGTCGCGGAAGCCGATGTGGGGTTCGACCGCCCACATGCCGGGGGTGGCCGGGTGGGCGGAGATGTCGCCGTCCGCCCACAGGGGGGAGCGGTGGTGCATGCGTTCGACGACGAGGTCGCCGACGAGGGTCTGGAGGGAGCGGACCCCGAAGCCCGCGACGATCGCCCGGGGCAGCCTCGATCGCACCTTCCCGACCTGGTGGGCGATGACGCGGCCTGGATAGACCTGGTGGCGGTTGTCGTAGCCCTGGTCGCGGATGAGGGCGTCGACGGAGCGGTAGACGTCCTGGAGGGTGTCGCCCGCGCGGACCCGCTCGACGATCAGGCGGCGGTGGGCGCGCAGGTCGTCCATGAGCCGGTCGTGCAGGGGGTTCTCGCCGAGGTATCCGGAGTAGCCGATGTCGGCGACGTATCCGTCGCGGACGGGGGCGCAGTCGAGGATGAACGGCATTCCCTCCTCCAGCCTGCGCCGGGACGGGAAGAACTGGAGGGGCACTGTGAAGCCTCGGAAGGCGGTGCGGTCACCGAACCAGGCGAAGGGGGTGTGGAACCAGTCCTGGGCCCCGTGTCCTTCGAGGTGCTCACGGATGCGGCGGGCCGCCTCGCGTTCGGTGACACCGGGTTCGAGGGTCGCCGCCACGTCACCGGCGGCCTGGTAGGCGAGCTGTTGGAGCTCGCGGAAGGCGTCGAGCTCAGCCTGAGGGGGTGTGTTCCCGGTCACTTTCGTGTGAGACATTCTGTCATGTTAGACATCCTGTCAATAAGTGTCCACGGTCGGGGTGCCTTTCCCGAGCACGCGAACGACCGCGTCCGCCGGGGTTCGGCGGGCGCGGTCGTCGGCTGGTGTGTCGTGGGGTTGGCGGTGGTGGCTGGTGGTGCGGGGACTACGGGGCGGCGGGCATCGGTTGTGGGTGGTGGGTCGGGTTTTGTTTCTTGGAACGGTCACCCCAGGGGGTTTTCGTTCGGCCGTCGGCGGGGTTCCTGTGGATGGGGCCGCGCCTTGGGCGTCCGCCTGAGGGTGCCCGTCCTGCCGTGGAGCGGCCCCTCAGGCGGTGTTGGGCGGCGGGCGGGCCGAAGCGAGGCGGCGGGACCAGGAAAGGTACTGCCTACCGCCCCTCGTAGGTGTGCAGCGACTCGCTGATCTTCTCGGCGGCCGACAGTACCGCCTGGGAGTGCATCCGACCGGGTGAGCGGGTCAGGCGCTCTATCGGTCCGGAGACTGAGACGGCGGCGATCACGCGCCCGCCCGGGCCGGACACCGGGGCCGACACCGAGGCGACGCCCTGCTCGCGTTCGGCCACGCTCTGGGCCCAGCGGCGGCGGCGTACCTGGGCCAGGCTGGCCGCCGTGAAGCGGGCGCCCACCAGGGAGCGGCGGATGCGGTCGGGGTCCTCCCAGGCGAGCAGCACCTGGGCGGCCGAACCGGCGTTCATGGGCAGTTCGCTGCCGACGGGCACGGTGTCGCGCAGTCCGCTGGTGCGCTCGGAGGCGGCCACGCAGACCCGCAGGTCGCCCTGACGGCGGTAGAGCTGGGCGCTCTCCCCGGTCAGGTCACGCAACTGGACGAGCACGGGCGCGGCCACGGCCAGGAGTCGATCCTCGCCGGTGGCGATGGAGAGCTCGCCCAGTCGCGGACCCAGCACGAACCGGCCCTGGCTGTCGCGGGCGACCATGCGGTGTCGCTCCAGGGCGACGGCCAGGCGATGCGCGGTGGGCCGCGCCAGACCGGTGATCTGTACCAGCTGGGCGAGGGATGCCGGACCCGATTCCAACGCATCGAGGACGGACATCGTCTTGTCCAGCACACCGACGCCGCTGGATGAGCTAGAGTTGTCCATGACTTGATATTGCCGTCTCGAAATATGGAATGCAAGTCAGCCCGCACGTCCGCGCTGGGTCCACCACGACACGGGCCCGAGACGAAGAACGAGAGAGGCGATCGCCCATGGCACGCACGATGGCCGAGAAGGTCTGGGAGGAGCACGTCGTCCGACGTGCCGACGGCGAGCCGGACCTGCTCTACATCGACCTCCACCTGGTCCACGAGGTGACCAGCCCGCAGGCCTTCGAGGGCCTGCGCCTGGCCGGTCGTTCCGTGCGGCGCCCCGACCTCACGATCGCGACCGAGGACCACAACGTCCCCACCCAGAACCTGCTCGCCCCGATCGCCGACCCCGTCTCCCGCAAGCAGGTCGAGACCCTGCGCAAGAACTGCTCGGACTTCGGGGTGCGCCTGCACCCCATGGGTGACATCGATCAGGGCGTCGTGCACGTCGTCGGCCCCCAGCTGGGCCTGACCCAGCCCGGCATGACCATCGTCTGCGGTGACAGCCACACCAGCACCCACGGCGCGTTCGGCGCGCTGGCCTTCGGCATCGGCACCAGCCAGGTCGAGCACGTGCTGGCCACCCAGACGCTGCCCCTGGCCCCCTTCAAGACCATGGCCGTCACGGTCAACGGCACGCTCAAGCCAGGTGTGTCGGCCAAGGACATCATCCTCGCGGTCATCGCCAAGATCGGCACCGGCGGCGGCCAGGGCTACGTCATCGAGTACCGCGGCGAGGCCATCGAGTCGCTGTCGATGGAAGCCCGCATGACGGTGTGCAACATGTCCATCGAGGCGGGCGCCCGTGCCGGGATGATCGCCCCCGACCAGACCACGTTCGACTACATCCGGGGCCGGGACCACGCCCCGAAGGGCGAGGACTTCGACGCGGCGGTCGAGCACTGGAAGAGCCTGCGCACCGACGAGGGCGCCGTCTTCGACGCCGAGGTGGTCCTGGACGCCGACGAGCTGAGCCCGTTCGTCACCTGGGGCACCAACCCCGGCCAGGGCGTTCCGCTGGACGCCTCCGTGCCCGACCCCGCCTCCTTCGCGGACTCCAGCGCCCGCGCCGCCGCGGAGAAGGCCCTGGCCTACATGGACCTGGCCCCCGGCACGCCGATGCGCGAGGTGAGCGTCGACACCGTCTTCCTGGGGTCGTGCACCAACGGCCGGATCGAGGACCTGCGCACCGCGGCCGAGATCATGCGGGGCCGCAAGGTCGCCGACGGTGTCCGCATGCTGGTCGTTCCCGGCTCCATGCGGGTCAAGGAGCAGGCCAACGAGGAGGGGCTCGGCCGGGTCTTCGAGGAGGCCGGGGCCGAGTGGCGCGAGGCCGGGTGCTCGATGTGCCTGGGCATGAACCCGGACCAGCTCAAGCCGGGCGAGCGCAGCGCCTCCACGTCCAACCGCAACTTCGAGGGCCGTCAGGGGCGCGGAGGCCGTACGCACCTGGTGTCGCCGCAGGTGGCCGCGGCCACGGCGGTGCGCGGAACGCTGTCCTCGCCCGCCGACCTGGTGTCCCTGTAGGACCCCGACCAGCTAGGAGAGACCTGTCATGGAGAAGATCGACGTCCACACCGGTCGGGCCGTCCCGCTGCGCGCCAGCAACGTCGACACCGACCAGATCATCCCCGCCGTCTACCTCAAGCGTGTGAGCCGGACCGGCTTCGAGGACGGCCTGTTCGCCGAGTGGCGCGGGAGCGACCCCGACTTCGTCCTGAACCGCCCTGAGTACTCCGGTGCGTCCGTGCTGGTGGCGGGTCCGGACTTCGGCACCGGCTCCTCGCGTGAGCACGCCGTGTGGGCCCTGAAGGACTACGGTTTCCGCGCGGTGCTCTCGTCGCGCTTCGCGGACATCTTCCGGGGCAACTCGCTCAAGGGCGGGCTGCTGACCATCCTGCTGCCGCAGGAGGTCATCGAGAAGCTGTGGGAGACCGTCGAGGCCGACCCCGGCACCGAGGTGACCGTCGACCTGGTCAACCGCGAGGTCCGTGCCCCGGGCGTCCAGGAGTCCTTCGAGCTGGACGACTACACCCGGTGGCGGCTGATGGAGGGGCTGGACGACATCGCCCTGACGCTGCGTCACACGGAGGGGATCGGGGCGTTCGAGGAGACGCGCAAGCGCTGGCTCCCGGTGACCCTGTAGGCGCCGGAACGTGCTCTGGAGCGGGGTCGGAGGGGTGTGTGACGCAGTACACCCGCCGACCCCGAAATATTTTACCTTTACTTGGTGTGACCAGCCGCTTGCAGGGTTTGCGTCCTCAATCTCGTCATGTGACGTGCCCGGAATCCGGTTATACGTAGGCATTTGAGGCTCACACAAGGGGGCAAAAGGGACTCGTGGGACGGCGTCCCACGAGTCGGTTCCACTGCCTTCCGTAGCTGGCTCGCAGGTGGGGAAGGGGCCGACACGCCTTCCCCACAGGCGTTTGTATTTGTGTAACGGGCCGAGCTTCCCCTAATTTCGTGCGAGCAAGGGGGAACCGGAGGAACCTTATGAACAAGCGTGACCTGATCGACGCGATCTCCGATCGGCTCGGAGACAAGAAGACCGCGACCGAAGCGGTCAACGCTGTGCTTGAGACCATTCAGGCCACCGTGGCGTCGGGCGACAAGGTCGCCATCACGGGCTTCGGCGTGTTCGAGAAGTCCGAGCGCGCGGCCCGCACCGCGCGCAACCCCGCCACCGGGGAATCCATCAACGTCCCCGCGAGCTTCGTTCCGAAGTTCCGCGCCGGCGCTGACTTCAAGGCCCTGGTCAACGACGGGAAGAAGTAGTCCCACCGCCGAACGGCGACGGGTGGGCTCCGCCCGGGTCCCTGACAGGGGCCCGGGCGGAGCGCTGTTCGGGGGCGGTGTCGACCGCGGGGGCGAGGCCGCCCGGCCCGGGGTGGACCCCCGCCGTGGGAGTGCGGTCGCCCATCCGCTCCAGCAGCTCCCGGGTGCGTGCCCCCACCCCCAGTCGGACCGCCGCGCGCAGGTCCTCCGGTGTGTCCACGTCCCGCCGGACGGAGTCGACGTCCGCGACCACCAGTTCCCGGGCGCCCGAAGCCAGATGCCGGGCGCGGGAGGCGCCCTCGAAGGCGGGCAGGAACGGGGCCCCGGGGGCCGAGGCGAGCGCGGTCGTGCCCACCCCGGGCGCGTCCGGCAGGAAGGATCGGCGCTGACCGGCCGCCGCCGTCAGGACCCGGCCGAGTTCGTCGGGGCGCAGCGCGGGCAGGTCCGCGGACAGGGCGCACACCCCTGATCCGGGCAGGCGCCGCCGCGCGACCGCCGCCCCGTGCCGCAGCGCGGGATTGAGGCCCGTTCCCGGCTCACCGCCGACCACCACCGCGCCCAGGGCGGCGAGCTCGTCGCGGGCCCGGTCGTCGTCGGTGACCGCGAAGACCGAGGAGACCTCGGGGCAGGCGAGCGCGGCGGCCACGGTGTCGCAGGCCACGGCCAGCGCCAGGTCGCCCCGGAACGGTCCGGCGGCCCGGGCCAGTCGCGACTTGGCTCGGTCGAGGTGCTTGACTGGGACGATCAGGGACCAGCGCACCCCGGCGCGCGCGGCCCCGTCTCGCTCTCCGAAGCCGGTCACGGTCCCCCCGGGGCGTCGGTACGGCAAGGGCAGTGACACGAGGGTAGGCGCTCGGGGACGGGCGCGGCGCGGGGCCCGGGCGGATTTCGGGCCGGTGACCTGCCCGGTGACGTGCGTCTCCGGGCTGGAGGAGCGGGTACCGGTTCGCCCTAGACTGAACCGGTCGTGCTCCGGGGTCCGGACGGGCCCGGAGCGATGAAGTGAGGAGTCCCGTGGCCAAGCAACGAGAATCGCGATGGGTGAAGGTGGTCGTGGCGTGCATCGTGCGACCCCTCCTCAGGCTGGTGACCAAGCCCGTCTGGTCGGGAACGGAGCACGTTCCCGCCGAGGGCGGGGTGATCATCGCCGCCAACCACCTGTCCACGGTCGACCCGCTGACGGTCGCGCACTTCATGTACGTGGGGGTTCGTCGCTGGCCGACCTTCACCATGAAGGACGCGGTCATGCGGATCCCGGTGGTGCGGTCGGTGGCCAAGAGCACGGGGCAGATCCCCATCAAGCGCGGCAGCACGGACGCCGTCAAGGCCCTGCACGAGGCCGAACTGGCGCTCACGCGGGACGGCGCCTCGGTGATCTTCTACCCGGAGGGCACCTGCACGCGTGACCCCGAGCTGTGGCCGATGACCGCCAAGACCGGAGTGGCCCGTCTGGCGCTGACCACGGGGGTTCCCGTGGTACCGGTGGCGCACTGGGGCGAGCAGAACCTCCTCCCGTACCAGGGGGACAAGAAGCTCAGCCTGTTCCCGCCCAAGCGCGTGGAGTTCCGCGCCGGACCGCCGGTGGACCTGGACCGTTTCCGGGACAGGCCGCTGACCGCCACGATCCTGAACGAGGCCACCGAGGCGATCATGCGCGACATCACCGCGCTCCAGGCCAAGATCCGGGGCGAGGAGCCGCCGGCGGTGCCCTACGACATGAAGCGGGCGCGGGTCCAGGCCCGGCCCGAACGCGACGGTGAGACGGCCGGCGGGGGTTCGGCGGAGAAGACCGCAGCGGGTGAGGACGACAACGGGAAGAACGAGGCGTGACGGGGCGGATGGACAGCGACAAGGTGAGGATCGCCGTGCTTGGCGCCGGTTCCTGGGGGACCGTGTTCGCCAACATCGTCGCGGACGCGGCGGACCGGGCGCGGAGGGAGGAGCCGGGGGGTCCGGCGGTCGATGTCGTGCTGTGGGGGCGGCGCGCGTCGGTCGTGGACGCGATCAACGCGACCTCCGAGAACCCGGACTACTTCCCCGGGATCGAGCTGAACCCGAGACTGCGCGCGACCGCCGACGCGGCCGAGGCGGTCGCCGACGCCGACGTGGTGGTGCTGGCGGTTCCGTCCCAGTCGCTGCGGGCCAACCTCGTCCAGTGGCGGGAGCACCTGCGTGAGGACGCGGTGATCGTCAGCCTGATGAAGGGCGTGGAGCTGGGCACGCAGCTGCGGGTCAGCCAGATCGTCGCCGAGGTCCTGGAGTACCCGAAGGAGCGGATCGCCGTGGTCTCCGGGCCCAACCTGGCCCGGGAGATCGCCGAGCGCCAGCCCGCCACCGCCGTCGTGGCCTGCCCCCACGAGGAGACCGCGGTCTGGCTCCAGGGGCTGTTCAAGGCGCCGTACTTCCGCCCCTACACCAGCACCGACCTGGTCGGGGTGGAGATCGGCGGGGCGATGAAGAACGTCATCGGGCTCGCCGTCGGCGTGGCCGAGGGAATGGGCTTCGGGGACAACACCAAGGCCTCCCTCATCACCCGGGGGCTGGCCGAGACGACTCGGCTCGCCGTGACCCTCGGCGCCGACGAGCACACCCTGTCCGGCCTGGCCGGATTGGGTGACCTCGTGGCGACATGCTCCTCGCCACTGTCGCGTAACCGAACATTCGGTGAGAAACTGGGCGCGGGCAAGACCCTGGAACAGGTCGTCGCGGAGACCAGTCAGACGGCCGAGGGGGTCAAGTCCTCGGAGTCGATCCTCGAACTGGGTTGGCGGCACGGGGTCGACATGCCGATCACCGAGGCCGTCGTCAAGATGATGCACCACGACCTGAGCCCCGCCGAGGCGCTGGCCGCGTTCATGGCGCGCAGCGCCAAGCCCGAACGCTACGGGGTCTGAGAGAGAGCAGTATGCCGCACGTACCCGCCCCCGGACCCGAAACGGAGTTCACCCGGGCGCTGAACCTGCCGTCGGCGCCGGTTCCGGCCGAGCGTCCGATGCGGATGCCCGTCCACCGGGCCACCACCTACGAGTTCCACACCTCGCAGGAGTACGCCGACGTGCTGGCGGGGACCCAGGAGGGGTACTCCTACGCGCGGATCGACAGCCCGACGGTGGACGCGTTCGCCGAGGGGGTCGCCGCGCTGGAGGGCGCCGGGCTGCGCACGCGGGTGCGGGGACAGGCCTTCGCGTCGGGTATGGCGGCGATCAGCACGGTGCTCATGGCGTTGACCGAGGCCGGTGCGCACGTCGTGGCGGCTCGGTCGATCTACGGCAACACGCACTCGCTGCTCGGCGGACTGCTCCGGAGGTTCGGCGTGCGCACGGACTTCGTGGACGTCACCGACCTGGACGCGGTGCGGACGGCCGTGCGCCCGGACACGGCCGTGCTGTTCACCGAGACGCTGTCCAATCCCACCATGGCGGTGTCCGACCTGCCCGAACTGGCGCGGATCGCGCGGGAGGCGGGTGCGACCCTCGTCGTGGACTCCACGTTCGCCTCCCCCGTGGTGTGCCGTCCGCTGGAGCACGGGGCCGACGTCGTCGTGCACTCGGCGACCAAGTTCATCGGCGGGCACAGCGACGCCACGGGCGGTGTGGCGGTGGCCGCGCCCGAGTTGATCGACCGGATCCGGGCGGCCCGGATCGACCTGGGGCCGTGCCTGGCCCCGGACGAGGCCTACCTGCTGCACCGGGGCTTGGAGACACTGCCGCTGCGGGTGGCGCGGCAGTGCGAGTCCGCCGCCGCGTTCGCCGCGGCGCTGGAGGGGCACTCCGCGGTGGAGCGGGTCGACCACCCGTCCCTGGCCTCGCATCCGCAGACGGAGCTGGCCGCGAAGCTGTTCGACGCCGGGCGGTGCGGCGCGGTCGTGACCGTGCACCCGCGCGGTGGGCAGGAGGCCGGGATGCGCTTCGCCGACCGCATCCGGCTGGGCACGGTCGCCGCCTCGTTGGGCGGGACGCACACGCTGGTGGGGCACGTCGCCTCCACCACGCATCGCCAGATGAGCGAGACCGAGCTCGCGGACGCGGGTATCTCCCCTGGAGCGGTGCGGTTCTCCATCGGTCTGGAGGACCCCCAGGACCTCATCGACGACGCCCTCGCGGCGCTTGATGCGGACATCTGACACAAACGGGGCGCTTTCCCGGTTCCGGTTCCACCAAAAGGCGAGATAAGGTCAGGCAGCATGTCGTCCGAGCAGCGCAAGATTCGGGTCGCCGTCGTCTTCGGCGGTCGTAGTTCCGAACATGAGATCTCCTGCGTCACCGCGGGCAGTGTCCTGTCCGTCGTCGACCACGACCGCTACGAGATCGTGCCGGTCGGCATCACCAAGACCGGCAACTGGGTTCTGGCCCCGGCCGACCCCGAACGGTTGCGGATCGACGAGGCGACCAAGGCGCTGCCGACCGTCGCCGAGGACGGCACGGACCTGGCACTACCCTTCGACTCCGTCGGTCAGCTGATGACCGTCGACCCCGAGCGGGGCGTGGAGCGCCTGGCCGGGGTGGACGTCGTGCTGCCGCTCCTCCACGGGCCGTTCGGTGAGGACGGCACCATCCAGGGGCTGTTCGAGATGATGGGTGTGCGCTACGCGGGCGCCGGGGTGTTCTCCAGCGCGGCCGCCATGGACAAGGTGTTCATGAAGGCGATGCTCATCGGCAACGGGATCCCCACCAGCGACTACGTGGCGGTCACCGACCGGCAGTGGCGGACCGAGCGCAAGAGGGTGCTCGACGACATCGCCGACCTGGGCGGGACCGTCTTCGTCAAGCCCGCCCGTGCGGGCAGCAGCGTCGGCATCAGCAAGGTGGGCGACGCCGGGGACGCCGACGCGGTGATCGCCGCCGTCGAGGCCGCCCGGGAGCACGACCCCAAGGTGCTGGTGGAGGCCCAGGTGGTCGGACGTGAGATCGAGTGCGGCGTGCTGGAGGCCGAGGACGGCGGGACCCCCGACGTCTCCCTCCCGGCCGAGGTGCACGTCGCCGACGGGTTCGACTTCTACGACTTCGAGGCCAAGTACCTGTCCACGAGCAGCCTGACCATTCCGGCGCGGATCCCGGAGGACGCCACCGCCCGACTGCGCGGCATGGCGGCCGAGGTGTTCGAGGCGATGGGCTGCGAGGGCCTGGCGCGGGTCGACTTCTTCTACACCGAGGACGGCGAGATCCTCGTCAACGAGCTGAACACGATGCCCGGGTTCACCCCGGCCTCGGCGTTCCCGCAGATGTGGGGGGCGACCGGTGTCGACTACGCCGCGCTGGTCGACCGGATGATCACCACCGCGCTGCGTCGGCGTCCCGGCCTGCGCTAGACGCACGCGAAGGGCGGTTGACCAGCTGGTCAACCGCCCTTCGCGTGCGTTGGGGACGTCGGAGCGGCGGTCAGCCCCGGGCGGGCGGGTGCCCCTGCCCGTGCGGAGGCCACGGAGCTCCGGGCAACGGGTGGGATCCGGGGGCCTGCGGGCCGCCCGGCAGGCCCGGCCCGTGCGCGGTGAGCGGTCGTCCGCCGGGGCCGTTCCAGCCCCGCCGCTCACCGGCCTCGAACAGCTCCCGTGCCAGGATCGTGCCGCCCGCCGCGGCGGCGGGGAACACCGCGATCGCCACGAACGGGATCGCCAGCAGGAAGTACGTGGGAACGGCGTAACCGAGCACGCGCAGGCGGCGGGTGCCCATGTAGCGGCGGCGGTCCCGGACCAGGAGCATGTTCCGCCGGTCGAAGGCCCCGGCCAGGAGCTCGATGGCGAGCAGCCAGCCACCGAGCACGGCCGCCAGGACCGCGCCGACGACCTGCCCGACCAACGGGATGAAACCGATCCCGAACACGACCAGTGTGACCAGCAGCGACATCAGGATGATTCCGAGCGACTGGCGGATCGCCCGGACGATGGACGCCATCAGCGGCTCGTCGCTGCCCTCGGGCGGGTTGCCCAGCCGCTCCTCGACCAGCTCACCGATCTTGTCGTAGACGGGCGCGCCCAGTGTCAGCGTCACGGTCGTGAACGTCACGACCATGACCAGGACGGCGCCGATCGCCATGGCCACGGAGACCGCGACGCGCAGGGTGTTCCGCCAGGTGGGGTCCCACCCCTCCGAGAACGGCGTCGCCCACGCCGCGAGGTCGCCGACGTTGACCAGGAGCGTCACGAACAGTGCCAGGAACACCAGCGACGTGAACAGCGGGGGCAGCGCGCCCAGAAGGAACAGGCGGGGGCTGCGCACCATCATGCCGAAGCCGCGCGCCAGCGCGCCCGCACCACCGAGGATTTCGCGAAGAGAGTTGACCACGCACGAACCCTAGAGGATCGGCCCGCCGGTGTCAGACGCGCGGGTGAGCAGGGGGCGGGTTCTGTTCCGCCGGGGGTTCATCCCTGTGTGTTTCCTGGAAAACGCGTACGCTTGTCGTGTGCCCTCGCTACTGTCGGACACGTTCCGAACACCGTGGGGGTTGCGAATGACGTGTGTCGCTCACGAGCGGGTGGAGGAAACGATGGTGGACCTCCCGACGCTGGCTGAAAACCTCGAACTCCCGGAGGGTTATCGCACGGAGATCATCAACGGGAGCATCGTCGTGTCACCAACACCGACCACCGGCCACGCTGACATCGTGACGGTTCTTCAGGAGATCCTGATCATGGCGGGCCTTGGTGATCAAGGTCTCCGCACCTATCAGGTCATCACGGTGGAGATCCCCGAGACGGGGGATCGGTATGTGCCTGACCTGATGGTCATGCCCAAAGCAGCGGTTCATGGCAAGAGTGGTGGTGGTAGCCAGTGGATTCAGCCTGCTGAGGATCTCGAGCTCGCGGTCGAGGTGGTTTCTCCGAGTAGCAGCCTCCACGACTGGAAGACCAAGGTTCGGGGGTATGCCCAGGCGGGTGTACCGCTCTACTTGGTTATTGATGCCCGAAAGGATGAGATCGCCCTGTTCTCCAACCCTCACAAGGGGGAGTATCGAGACGTGGCCCGAGCTCTCCGTGATGAGTCCGTGAAGCTTCCCGATCCCTTCGACATCGAGATCAAGGTGAAGTCACTCTTCTCCTAGTGGATGCTGGCTCGGTCCCGACGCGACGAATGAGCACAGTGCTCGTTCCTCCCGTCGGTCCGGGGGCGTGCGGGGGAGGGCCGTCACCCGCCATGGTTCTCAGCGGGTACTCACGTTCCGGAACCACCCCTGCTCCCGGGACAGCTCCGCGTACGTCCCCGACTGGATCACCCTCCCCTCGCGCACGACGTAGATCCGGTCGACCCGCTCCAGCCCCGTCAGGTCGTGGGTGATGAGCAGGGTCGAGTACCCCTCGGCGGCGGCCAGCAGGTCGTCGACCACCGCGTCCCGCGTGTCCGGGTCCAGGTGAGCGGTGGGCTCGTCCAGCACCAGGACCCTCGGGTCCGCCAGCAGCGCGCGGGCCAGCGCGAGCCGCTGCACCATGCCCCCGCTCAGCCCCAGGCCGTGCGTGCCCACCGGGGTGTCCAGCCCCTCGGGCATCGCGGCCACCTCGTCCGCGAGCCGGGCCCTGCGCAGTGCCGCCCACAGCTCGTCGTCCTCCGCGCCGGGCCGTGCCAACCGCAGGTTCTCCCGCAGCGTCGACGCGAACACGTGCGGGTCCTGCGGCACCCCCGACACCACCGCGCGCACCTCGTCCGCCGGGTAGGCGGTCACGTCCGTGCCGCCGAGCTCCACCCGGCCCCCGTCCGGGTCGCGGAACCGCAGCAGCACCGACGCCAGGGTGCTCTTGCCCGCACCGCTCGGCCCGATCACCGCCACCGTCGCACCGGCCGGGATCTCCAGATCCACCCCGGCCAGGGCCCACGGCTCGTCCGGGCCGTACCGCACCCTCAGGTCCCGTATCCGCACCGTCGGATCACCCTCCGGCTCCAGCCCGGTGCGGGTGGGCGGCGCGACGGCCGCGGGGGTGTCCACGACACGAAACAGCCTGGCCCCGCTCGCCCGGATCGCCCCCAACCTGGCGGCCACCGCGGGCAGCGGCGCCACGATCTCGAACGCCGCCATCGTCGTCAGCACCAGCACCGCCAGGGACACCGCGTCCAACGTGCCGCCCTCCACGGCGGCCACGCCCAGCAGCAGCGCGGCCCACACGGTCAGGCCGGTGATCAACGCGGTCGCCCCCGCCCCGAACCCGAGGATCGCCGCGTCCCGCCGTGCCATCCGTGTCAGTTCCTCGTCGGCGGCGTTCACCCGCTCCACCTGCCGGTCCATCGCCCCGTAGGCCACCAGGTCCGGCGCCCCGTGCAGGGTGTCCACGAGCGCGGTCGACAGTTCTCCCCTCGCCTTCGCCTGCCGTCGTCCGGGGCCCCTGCCGAGCGCGGCGGCCGCGAGCGGTACCGCCAGACCGGCCAGCAGCAGCCCCGCCGCGAGCAGCGGCCCGCCCGGCGCGTACACCGTGGTCAGGAAGAGCACCGTCGCGCCGCCGGTCACCACTGACACCAACGGCGGCGTCAGCCCGCGCACGAGCAGGTCCAGAGTGGCCTCGGTGTCGTTGACCAGCCGTGACACCAGGTCACCCGTCCGGAACCGGCCGAACGGCTCGGTGGCCGCGAGCCTTTCGTAGACCCGTACCCGGACCTCGGCCAGCGTGCGGAAGGCCGCGTCGTGGGTGACCAGTCGCTCCAGGTACCGGGCCACACCCCGGCCCACCCCCAGCGCCCGCGTGGCCACCACGGCCACGCCCAGCGCCGTGATCGGCGGGTGGTCGGCGGCGGTGGCCAGCATCCACGCGGCCACGCCCAACAGGGCGACCCCGGCACCGGTCGCGGCGGCGCCGAGCAGCACCCCCAACGCGAACCGCGTCCCGCGCGGCCAGGCCAGGGCGACCATCCGGCGCAGTGGATCCCGGCCGTCGGCGGGCCGGTCCGCACCGCGCTCCACGGCGGCCTCCGTATCGGCACTCATCGCGGCGCACTCCACTCCAGGTTCGGCAGCGGCAGGGACACGACGCGTGGCGCGGCGCCGAGGGCGCCAGCGGTCCATCCGGTGTCGTGGGCGACGATCACGGCGGTCCGGCCCTCCAACAGCCGCGCGACCGCCGTGCGTACCGCCGCCGCGTTCTCCGGGTCCAGATGCGCGGTGGGCTCGTCCAGCAGGACGAGCGGCGCGTCCCGGCACAGCGCCCGAGCGAGAGCGATCCGCTGGCGTTGCCCCGCCGACAGTCGCGCACCGCGCTCGCCCAGACGGGTGTCGTAGCCCTGCGGCAGCCCGGAGACGAAGGCGTCGGCCTCCGCCCGCCGCGCGGCCTCCCGCACCCGTTCCATGGACGCGTCCGGAGCGCCGAGCCGGATGTTGTCGGCCACCGACACGTCGAACAGGTAGGGGTGTTGGGGGACCCACGCGATCCCCCGCCGCCAGTCCTCCGCCGGGACCTTCTCCAGCGGTGTCCACTCCCCACCGGGCGCGCGGACGCTGATCCGCCCCTCGCCGGGCTCGTTCAGCCGCAGCAGCAGCGACAGCAGGGTGCTCTTGCCCGCCCCGCTGGGGCCGGTGAGCAGGACGTGCTCACCAGCAGAGATGTCCAGGTCCACTCCCGACAGCGCGGGCAGGTCCCGCCCGGGGTAGCGCATCCCGACGCCCTCGAACCGGATGTCCCCGGCGGTGGTGGGGGAGGCCTCCCCGGTCGGCGACGGTGGCCGGGGCGGCTCCGCCACGGCCGCGGAGGCGCGTCGGGGCGTGCCGCGGGTGCGGTCGAGTTCGGTGAACACCTGTTCGGCGGCGGCCACCCCCTCCATACTCGCGTGGAAGCGGGCGCCGACCTCCCGGAGCGGCAGGTAGGCCTCCGGGGCGAGGATCAGCACGAGCAGGGCGGTCTGGTAGTCCATGTGGCCGCCCAGCAACCGGAGCCCGATCTCCACGGCCACCAGCGCCACCGCCAGGGTGGCCAGAAGCTCCAGTGCGAACGCCGACAGGAACGCGATCCGCAGGGTGCCCATGGTGGCCCGCCGGTGCTCCTCGCCCACACGCCGGATGATCGCCGCCTGGGCCTTGGCGCGGCGGAACACGGCCAGGGTGGGCAGCCCCTCCACGACGTCGAGGAAGTGCCCGCCCAGGCGGCTGAGCAGCCGCCACTGGCGGTCGGTGCGCGCCTGCGTGTGCATCCCGATCAACGCCATGAAGATCGGGATCAGCGGCAGCGTCACCAGGATGACGATCCCCGAGATCCAGTCGGCCCAGAACACCACCGCCAGGACCGCGAGCGGGACGATCGCGGCCAGGACGAGCTGGGGCAGATAGCGGGCGAAGTAGTCGTCGAGCGCGTCCAGGCCCCGGGTGGCGAGGGTGACCAGCTCACCCGCCTTGGGGGAGCCCGGTTCGCCGTCGGCTCCCGGTTCGGCGGTCCACACCCGTCCGGAACCGGTCACGTGCGCGACCAGGCGTCGGCGCAGCTGCGACTTGGTGCGGGCGGCGCTGTGCAGGGCGGAGGCCTCCGCCGCGTACGACAGCAGCGCCCGAAGGACGGCGACCCCCGCCACCGCGGCGACCGACCACCCCAGCGTGTCCATCCCGGCGCCGCCCGCCGCCCCGGTGATCGCGTGGGCGAGCAGCCACGCCTGGACCAGGATCAGCCCGGTGACGAGCACACCGCTGACCACTGAGACGGCCAGATGGGCCCGGACCGCGTCGGCGGTCCGCACCAGGCGTGGGTCGAGCGGTTTCAACCGGGCCTCCTTTCCGGGAGATCGGTGCGTGGCCGAAGCGGCCGTCTTCGAGGACCCTACTCACCCGGCCGGCTTCGCGCCTCCCCTCCCGCCCGGCCTGTGGACAACTCCGGCGGAGGCTCCCACCACGGGTGTGCCGCGCGCGAAACGCCGGGCGATCCGTACGGGGCGATGCGTACGGTGCGTTCCGCGCGCGGTGTCTACGGGGCGGGGGTCGGGGCGGGGCCCGTCGAGCCGGCGGTCCCCTCCCCGGTCACCCGCTCGCCGGTGACCTGCGCGCCCGTCACCCTCCTGCGGAACACCCAGTAGCTCCACCCCTGGTAGAGGAGGACCAGCGGCAGGAACACCGCGGCCACCCAGGTCATCACCGTCAGCGTGTAGTCGGCCGAGGCCGCGTTCGCCACGGTCAGGTGGAACGCCGGGTCGGTCGTCGAGGGCAGGACGTTCGGGAACAGCGACCCGAACAGCGTGACGGACGCGGCCAGGACGGTCACGGCGGTCAGTGTGAAGGCCGTCCCCTCACGCCCGGACCGGGTCGCGGCGACCCCGCCCACCAGCGCGACCGCGGCCACGGCGGCCACCGGCAGGGTCCAGGAGGCGCCGTGGGCGGCCTGGGTCCAGGCCAGGAAGGCCGCACCGGCGGGGACCGCGACGCAGGAGGAGACCAGGGCGGCCCGCCGGGCGCGGACCCGTACCGGGCCGTCGGTCTTGAGCGTCAGGAAGACCGCTCCGTGCAGCGTGAACAGCGACAGCGTGGTCACGCCGCCGAGCAGGCCGTAGGGGTTGAACAGGTCGAGGAGCCCGGCGGTGACGATGTGGTCGGCGTCCATGGCCACGCCCCGCACGACGTTGGCGAAGATCAGGCCCCACAGGAACGCGGGGACGGCGCTCCCGAAGAAGATCGCCCGGTCCCACCGGGTACGCCAGGTCGAGCTGTCCCGCTTGCCCCGGTACTCGAAGGCCACGCCCCGGACGATCAGCGCGACCAGGATGATGAGCAGCGGCAGGTAGAACCCGCTGAACAGCGACGCGTACCAGGCGGGGAAGGCGGCGAACATCGCACCGCCCGCGGTGAGCAGCCACACCTCGTTGGCGTCCCAGACCGGGCCGATCGCGTTGATCGCGACCCGGCGGTCGACGGAGTCGCGCCGACCCATGAAGGGCAGCAGCGTGCCCACCCCGAAGTCGAACCCCTCCAGGACGAAGTATCCGGTCCACAGGACCGCGATGGCGACGAACCAGATGACGGTCAGTTCCATGGTCCTCGGCTCCTAGTAGCTGAAGTGCGGGATGCGGGCCTCGTCCTCGTCGTCCTCCAGTTCGGGGACGAGGTGCGACGGTCCGGCCTTGATGTACTTGACCAGCAGTCCGACCTCGACCACGAAGAGGACTCCGTAGAGGGCGGTGAAGACGGCGAGGCTCGTCGCGACCGTCGCGAGGCTGACGCCGGGGGAGACGCTGGCGGCGGTGAGGAGTTCGCCGTGGACGGTCCACGGCTGGCGGCCCATCTCCGTGAGCACCCAGCCCAGGATGTTCGCCGCCAGCGCGGCGGGCAGTGCGAGCATCCCCAGGAAGTAGAACCACGTCCGCGGTGAGCGGTCGCCCCTGGTCAGGAACAGCCCGAGGGCGGCGACCGCGACCCCGGCCATTCCGAGGCCGATCATGAGGCGGAACGCCCAGTACACGACGAACACGTTGGGCGTGTAGTCGCCGGGGCCGTACGCCTCCTCGTAGGCCGCCTGGATGTCGTTCATCCCGTGCACCTCACCGTCGAACTCCCCGGTGGCCAGGAAGCTGAGCACGTTGGGCACGGTCACGTCGATGGGGTTGTACCGGGCCTCGGTGTCGCCGACGGCGAAGGCGGAGAAGTCGGCGCCTTCCTCGGTGTCCCACAGGGCCTCGGCGGCGGCCAGCTTCATCGGCTCGTACTCGGCGGCGAGCTTGGCTTGGTGGTCGCCGGAGACCACCACGATCACCCCGGCCAGGAGAGTGAAGACCAACCCGACCTTGAGCGTGCCGCGGAACAGGGCGCGGTCGCCCTTGGGCGGGACCGCGCCCGGGACCCCGGTGTCGCCCCGCTGGGTGTTGCGCCACAGCTTGTAGCAGCTGACGCACACGACGAACAGTCCGGCGGTGATGAACGCCGCCGACACGGTGTGCAGGTAGGTCGACCAGGCTTGGTCGTTGCTCAGGACGGCCCAGATGTCGGTGAGCTGGGCGCGGCCGGTCTCCGGGTCGACCTCGTAGCCGACCGGACGGCGCATCCAGGCGTTGGCCGCCAGGATGAAGTACGCCGACAGGTTGGTGCCGAGCGCCACCAGCCAGATGCACAGCAGGTGGACCGCGCGCGGCAGCCGGTGCCAGCCGAAGATCCACAGGCCGATGAAGGTGGACTCCAGGAAGAAGGCGAGCAGGGCCTCCATCGCCAGCGGGGCGCCGAAGACGTCCCCGACGAAGCGGGAGTACTCGCTCCAGTTCATCCCGAACTGGAACTCCTGCACGATCCCGGTGACCACGCCCATGGCGAAGTTGATGAGGAACAGCTTGCCGAAGAACTGGGTCGCCTGGAGGTACTCGTGCCTTCCGGTCCGGTACCAGAACGTCTGAAGCACGGCCACGATGAGCGACAGACCGATGGTCAGGGGTACGAACAGGAAGTGGTAGATCGTGGTGATCCCGAACTGCCACCTCGCCAGATCAAGAGCTTCCATGCCCACCTCTCAGGTACCGACTGGCCGTAGTACTACAAACTGTAGTGCTACGCCGCGTCGTAAAACAGGGCGCCCCCGTGGGAGCGCGTGGTCGGCGCTGCCCCGGGGGGTCGGGGGAGGGGTCGGGAGTGTGGCGAGCGGGTCGCCCCGGGCTGGCGGATGTTCCTATCCCAGGGCTTCTACCTGCATCAACGTGACCGTGAGGGGGGTTGGTCCCCTGCGTGGAGTGGTTGTGGGCACGGGGTCGTGTGGTGTGCGACACCCAGTGTTGGGGAGCGCTCCCATCCCTGGGCGCGCGCCGACTCCGCGGTGCGGAGCGCGCGGCTCAGTCCTCCTCGGTGTCCTCCCCGACGTCCACGCCGCGGTCGGCCAGCATGGCCTCCATCGCCCTGATCTCCTTCTCCTGGGCGTCGGCCATCCCCTGCGCCAGGTCGGTGACGAGCTCCTCGCCGCCGAGCTCCACCTCGACCTCCGCCATGTCGATCCCACCCTCGTGATGGGCGATCATCAGCTCCAGGAAGAGGATCTCGGCGTCCACGCCCTCGGCCTCCCGGAGGGCGTCCATCTCCTCGGGGGTGGCCAGCCCGGGCATCCACTCCGGGACGACGCCCTCACCGGCGCCGTGGTCGTGCTCCGACCCCTCCATCCAGGTCATCGGGGGCTCGGAACCGCGGGAGTTCAGCCCCCACATGGTCAGCCACCCCTGCATGATCCCGATCTGGCCCTGCTGGGTGCGGGCGATGTCGACCGCCATGATCCGCAGTTCCGGGTCCTGGGTCTTGTCCATGATGACGTACGACATGTCCACGGCCTGGGCGTGGTGCGAGCTCATGTCCCGGAGGAACCCGGCGTCGGCGCTGTTGTCCAGTGGGCTGGAGGGGCGTCCCACGAGGTAACCGACCACCAGCGCGAGGGTGACCAGGACCACGGTGATGCCCAGGGGGACGGCCCGTCCCGCCGGGCGGGGGGAGACGTCCGGGCGGTCGCCGTCCGTCCCCTCCGGGGCCTCCTGCGCGCGCGCGGTCTCGTCCGTCGCGCCGTCGGTTCCGTCAGTCACTTCGGCCGAGGTATCGCTTGTGTGTCCCATGGACCCATCCTGGTCGAATCGCGCGGCTGTGGTGTCAAAGTAGAGGATAGATAAGTCCCATACGACCGCATGTGTACCAGGAGGCCCAGTGGCCAAGAAGAAGACGGCGGCTGAGCGGCGCCGTAAAGCAGCGGAGATGCGGGAACAACGGCTCAGACTGGAACGGCGTCGCAAGGTCCTCAACATCGCGGGAGTCAGTACCGCCGCCGCACTGGTTCTGGGTCTGCTCGCCTTCGCGGTCTTCATGGAGATCCGGAGTCGGAACATTCCCGGGATGGAGGAATTCGAGGTCGGTTCCTACGAGCACGTCACCGTGGGCGAGCGGGTCGACTACGAGCAGACCCCCCCGGTCGGAGGCAACCACTGGGCCTACTGGCAGAACTGCGCCGTCTACTCCGAGCCGGTGACACCCGAGCTCGGCGTGCACTCCTTGGAGCACGGCGCGGTGTGGATCAACTACTCGCCCGACCTGGCCCAGGACGAGGTCGACGCCCTGGAGGCCATGTACAGCCCCGGCGACTACCTGCTGATCAGCCCCCACGACGGCGAACCGGGCGCCCCCATCGTCGCCTCCAGCTGGGGTCGCCAGGTCACCGCGGAGACCGCCTCCGACGAGGCCCTCCAGCGGTTCGTCGAGCGCTTCGAACGCGGCACGGACGTCCCCGAGCCCGGTGCCGCCTGCTCGGGCGCGGTGTCGGCGACGGCGACCGTGGTCGAGGCCGGTCTCGAGTCGGGGGACATGAGCTTCCTGGGCGGCGGAGCCCCGATGGACGCCCCCGCCGGTGACGACGCCGCCGACACCGGTTCCGGTGAGCAGGACGCGGCCGACGAACAGGACTCCGAGGGCGACGGCGCCGCTGAGGAGGACGAGGCGGACACCGGTTCCGAGGACGAGGAGACCCGGAACGAGGACGCGGAGGCCTCCGACGCGGCCGAGGAGTAGACCGACTCACCTCACCCCGAACGATCCCCCCGCAGAAGAGAGGGGCCGCCGGTACCGGCGGCCCCTCTTCCGTTCTCGGCCCTCCCGGTGCGCGCCCGCGCGGATCAGGGAGGCGTGGTCACAGTTCCCCCTCGGGAAGGGCGGGGATGTGCTCCTCGACGGCCGTGCTCAGGGCCGTCAGCGCGGCGGCCGGAGGCCCGTGGGCCGACGGCACCGTCAGCTCGACGTAGGCGATGTGGCCTACCGCCACGTACATGGTGGGGTCGTCGGCGGGCAGAGGCAGCCAGGGCACCCCGTTGACCTCTTGGAGGAGGGAGTCGGGAGCCAGCGCCGAGGGTCGGGGGACACCGCAGCGCACACCGATCGGTGGATCGCCCCACGCCGCCGTCAGCTCCGACTCGGGCCGCACGGTCGCGCGTTCGGCGTCCATCAGGGTGTCGGGAAGGGCGGCGACGAACTCCGCGCAGACCTCAGCGGTCGCCTCGTCGACCTCGGGCGGCTCGACGCGCACGGCCTGCGTACCGCAGCCCGCGGCGAGCAGTACGGCCGCGACCGCCGCCCCGGAACGCCGTTTCAACACGTCGGCAACCCCGATCCGCTCGGTGGGTCAGATATTGACGATGGGACACGTCAGGGTACGGGCGATGCCGTCCAGACGCTGAATCCGGGCCACCACCAGGGCGCCCAGTGAGTCGACGTCCTCGGCGCGCGCCTGGACGACCACGTCGTAGGGCCCGGTCACGTCGTGTGCCTCGTCGACGCCCTCGATCTCCCGGATCCGTCCAGCGATCTCGGCGGCCCGCCCGACCTCGGTCTGGATCAGGATGTATGCCTGCACCATGTGAACTCCTTCGTGTGTGCCGGGTGTGAGGTAGAGCGGCCCCGGCCGAGCCGACGGTGCGGCCGATGACGAACAGATGACAAACGTGGGTCTAGACCACCGTTCCGGAGCGTCACCGTACCCTGATCCTTGTGTTGAGCACCATTGGGGGTCTTGGTGAGTTCGCTCTGATCACACGCGTGACGAGCAAATTCCCCGCGACGCAAGATGTAATCCTCGGTCCCGGCGACGACGCTGCGGTCGTCGCCGCACCCGACGGCAGGACGGTCGCCACCACGGACATGCTGGTGGAAGGGCGTCACTTCCGGCGGGAGTGGTCGTCGGGCCGCGACGTCGGGCACCGCGCGGTGGCGCAGAACTTCGCCGACGTCGCGGCCATGGGCGCCCGGCCCACCGGGTTGCTCATCGGCTTCGCCGCCCCGCCCGACCTGCCCGTTTCCTGGGTGGAGGAGTTCGCCGCCGGGGTGCGTGACGAGTGCGCCCTCGCGGGTGGGGCCGTCGTGGGAGGGGACACGGTGGCGTCCGACACACTGACCGTCGCGATCACCGCGCTCGGTGACCTCCAGGGGCGCGCGCCGGTCCGGCGCGACGGTGCCCGCCCCGGCGACGTCGTGGCCTACTCCGGCCACCTCGGCCTGTCGGCGGCGGGGCTCGCGCTGCTGGAGGCGGGGGTCGACGGGCCCGAGGAGTGCCTGTCCGAACACCGTCGGCCGAGCCCGCCCTACGCCGAGGGCGCGGTCGCGGCGAAGGCGGGGGCCACGGCCATGCTCGACGTGAGTGACGGTCTCGCCCAGGACCTCGGGCACGTCTGCCGGGCCAGTGGTGTCCGCGTCGACCTGGACCCCTCGGCTCTGCGGCCTGAACCCGCGCTCCTGGCGGCGGTCCGCGCCCTGGGCACGGCTCCGGCGGACGCCGAACGCGTCGCCCGGGAGCTCATGGTCGGCGGTGGTGAGGACCACGCCCTGGCCGCCACGTTCCCGCCGGACGTCGACCTTCCGGAGCACTGGATCGGGGTGGGCGCCGTCCACGGCCCGGAGTGGGCTCCGCACGATGGTGGGGAACCGTCGGACGCACCGGTCACCGTGGGCGGACGGCCACCGGAACGGCTCGGTTGGGATCATTTCCGGAAGGAGTGAGCGAAGACCGGGATTTGTCCCGTTTGGCGATCGCGCTAGGCTGATCCAACGCGGCTCGCGCCGCCCGCCGGGCGGCCCGCCCGTCCTCGTGGAGCGCGAAGAGCCCCGGAACGTTCATGTGCGCCGTCCCCCGGCACGGAAGGTCCGCGATCGGCGACCGTCCGGCGCGGTGGACGGAGACGGAGCATCGTCGAGAGGCGGTTTATGGGCCGGCACGTGTCGCGGAACGACTCCCGACGCGGTGTCCACCGCAGTGAGCGGGAGGACGCCGGCGCGCTGCGGCGGATCGGCGGCTTCCTGGAGAGCACCGTCCCCAAGCGTGTCGAACCCCCGCGCCTGATCAACGTCCTGGTCGTGTCCGGCGTCATCCTGGGGCTGCTGCTGTTCGGCTACAGCACGACCCAGATCTACCTCCAGTTCGGGGGATCGCCGGGCGCGACGGAGGCCCCCGGCGCGCAGAACGGGCTCCACCCCAGCAACGACGCCTCGCCGGACCAGGAGCACGAGGGATCCTCCGCCGGCGACCGCGAGGAGGAGGTCCAGGCGGGCGTGGAGCCCACCACGGTCGTCTACGAGGTCGTCGACACCACCGACACGGGGTTCACCGCGCGGGTCACCGTCACCAACACCTCCAGGGTGACGCTGGACGCCTGGGAACTGGCGCTGGCCTTCGACTCCGCCGAGATCACCGAGGTGCGCGACGCCGACTGGGAGCCGTTCGCGGACGGGATCCTCGCACGCCAACCCGGGGACCAGGAGGACCTCACCCCCGGCGACTCCGCGACACTCGAACTCGACGCCCTCGGCCCCGTCCAGTCCCCCGTGCGTTGCTCGCTGAACGGCCACGTCTGCTCCCTGTGACCCGACCGGACCCGCGGCCAGGACCTCGAAGGCCCCGGGCACGGCGAAGGCCCCCCGATGAGGTATCGGAGGGCCTTCGTCGAATCCAGAGGGCTGGAACCCTAGCGGGTCACCTTGCCGGCCTTGATGCACGAGGTGCAGGCGTTCACGCGCTTGGGCGTGCCGCCCACGCGGGTGCGAACGGTCTGGATGTTGGGGTTCCAGCGGCGGCGGGTGCGACGGTGCGAGTGGGAAACACTGTTACCGAACCCTGGTCCCTTGCCGCAGACGTCGCAGACGGAAGCCACGGTAACTCCATTCAAGCGCTCGGGATCGCGCACGTCGCCGCACGCGAAGGGTCGACCGACCGGGGTCGGCCGGGTGGACAGGCTGGCGCGGACGCCAACCGTGGAAGAGTACACGAAGGACGTGGTCGGACGCGGATTCGTACCGCAGACCGGTGTCCGTACTCGACGTGGTGGAGACGGTGCGGCCGAAGCCCTCGCACCCCCACCGGGGCATCGCATCCACCACGCGGGCATGGCGAAAAGGCGATGAACTCCGACGAGTATACCCCGGTTGGGAGGGGCCGGACGCCCACTCCTCCACCGCCCTCGACGGACGGTCGTCGATCGCGGCGTTCCCCCCTCGGCCGTCCTCGTCCCGCCGTCCGCGTCGCACGCTGCCACTACGGTGACGTTGAGCAGAGCGATCAGGCGGGGGACGGGACACAGTGAGCACCTGGGACGAACCGCTGCGCGTGGCCCTCGGGGGCTCCGCGCGGGCCTTCAAGGACAAACTCGGACTGCACACTCTCGGCGACCTGGTGCGGTACTACCCGCGCCGATACGACCGCCGGGGGGACCTGACCGACCTCGCCGGGCTGCGCGAGGGAGAGGACGTCACCGTGCAGGCACGGGTGCTGGACGCCAAACGCCGTACCGTGCCCGCCCGCCAGGGCCGCCGCCGTATGGACATGATGGAGGCCACCGTCACCGACGGCACCGGCCGCCTGCACCTGACCTTCTTCAACAGGGGCGCCTACCACCAGAACTCGCTCGTCCCAGGACGACTCGCACTGTTCTCAGGACGGGTCTCCTCCTACCGCGGGCGCCGCCAGCTCGACCACCCCGAGTACCAGCTCATCGACGAGGACGGCAGCGAGGGCGACCGCGCCCGCGCCTACGCCGAGGAACTCATCCCGATCTACCCGGCCGTGAAGGGGCTGGACTCGTCCCGGATCGCGCTGGGGATGGACCTGGCCCTGGCCCGAGCCGCCGATCTGCCCGATCCGCTCCCGCCCGAGGTGCGCGCACGCCACCACCTGGCCGGTGTACGCGACGCCCTCGAGCGGATCCACCGCCCGTCGGAGTGGTCGGACGTGGGGACCGCGCGCCGCCGACTCAAGTGGGACGAGGCGTTCGTCCTCCAGCTGGCCCTGGCCCAGCGCCGCCGCCTGGCCGAGGAGTTGCCCGCCACACCGCGCCCGGGCACCGAGGGCGGCATCCTCGACGCCTTCGACGCCGAACTGCCCTTCGCCCTCACCGACGGGCAGCGGGAGGTCGGCGCGCGGCTCGAACAACGGCTGAACGCCTCCCACCCCATGCACTGCCTGCTCCAGGGCGACGTCGGCGCGGGCAAGACCCTGGTCGCGCTGCGCGCCATGCTCAGGGTGGTCGACTCCGGCGGCCAGGCCGTGCTGCTGGCGCCCACGGAGGTTCTCGCGCAGCAGCACCACCGGTCGATCAGCGCGATGCTCGGACCGCTGGCCCGCGCCGGCCAGATCGACGGGGCGGAGAACGCCACCCGTGTGGCGCTCCTCACGGGGTCGATGAACACGGCCGCGCGCCGCGAGGCCCTGCTCGACGCCGCCTCCGGCGCGGCCGGGATCGTCGTGGGCACGCACGCCCTCCTCCAAGAGCACGTCTCCTTCGCCGACCTGGGCCTGGTCGTGGTGGACGAGCAGCACAGGTTCGGTGTGGAACAGCGCGACGCGCTGCGGGAGAAGGCCGCCGACGGGCGGCCACACGTGCTTGTGATGACCGCCACCCCGATCCCGCGCACGGTCGCGATGACCGTCTACGGAGACCTCGACGTGGTCGCGCTCACCCAACTGCCCACCGGGCGCGCGGGGGTGTCCACGCATGTCGTTCCGGCCAAGGAGAAACCGCACTTCCTCACCCGCGCGTGGGAGCGGATTCTCGAGGAGGCCGCCCAGGGGCGCCAGGCGTTCGTGGTCTGCCCCCGGATCGGCGACGACGCCGGGGAAGGCGCCGACGAGGAGGTCGACGGTGACCAGGACGGGGAGGCCCCCGGGGCCCGGCCGCCGCTGGCCGTGCTGGACGTCGCGGCGCGCCTGGCCGGGGGGCCGCTGGCGGACCTGTCGGTGGAGGCGTTGCACGGGCGGATGAGTCCCGACGACAAGGACGCGGTCATGCGCCGCTTCTCGGAGGGCCGGACCGACGTGGTGGTCTCCACGACCGTCATCGAGGTGGGCGTCGACGTTCCCAACGCCACCGTGATGGTCATCATGGACGCCGACCGCTTCGGCGTCTCCCAGCTGCACCAGCTGCGCGGCCGGGTGGGGCGCGGCACGCTCCCGGGGCTGTGTCTGCTGGTCACGGACGCGGAGGAGGGTTCCCCGGCGAGGGAGCGGTTGGGAGCCGTGGCGGCGACGACGGACGGGTTCGAGCTGTCCCGGGTCGACCTGGAGATGCGCAGGGAGGGCGACGTCCTGGGCGACTCCCAGTCCGGGGCCCGTTCCTCGCTGCGCGTGCTCACCCTGCTCAAGGACGAGGAGCTGATCGGGGAGGCGCGTGAGGAGGCCACGGCCTACGTCGAGGGCGACCCCGAACTGACCGCCTACCCGCCGCTGGCGGAGGCGTTGGCGGAGCTGCTGCCCGAGGAACGGGCGGAGTACCTCGACAAGGCCTGAGTCGTGTTCATACGTGCTCACGGGTTCGCACGGGGCGCGGTCGGGCGGCCGTGGTCGGGACACGCCCTAACGTGGAGCCATGACCCGCATCATCGCCGGAACGGCCGGCGGACGGCGTATCGCCGCGCCCGACGGCCGCACCACCCGACCCACCAGCGACAGGGCGCGCGAGGCCCTGTTCGCCTCCGTCCAGTCCGACCTCGGCGCCCTGGACGGGCTTCGGGTCATGGACCTGTATGCGGGGTCTGGGGCGATCGGACTGGAGGCGTTGTCCCGGGGCGCCGGGCACGCGCTGCTCGTCGAGGCCGACCGGAAGGCGGCACGGGTCGTTCAGGACAACATTCGTACGCTGGGGCTGCCCGGAGCCCGCATGGTGGCCGACCGGGTGGAGCGGGTGGTCGCCGCGGCCAACCCGGGGGAGCCCTTCGACCTCGTGGTGGCCGATCCGCCCTACGCCGTCGGCGACGAGGAGGTCGCCGGAGTGCTCGCCGACCTCGCACGGAACGGGTGGCTGGCCGAGGACGCGGTGGTCGTGGTCGAGCGTTCCAAGCGCGGGGCGGAACCGACCTGGCCGCCGGGGCTGGAGCGCGACCGCAAGCGCGGGTACGGGGAAGCGGTGCTCTGGTACGCCCGCCCGTCGCCCTCCACCACCCTCAACTGACGGCCTCCGGCCGCGGTGCCTTCGTGCCCGTCGCCCTCCACCACCCTCAACTGACGGCCTCCGGCCGCGGTGCCTTCGTGCCCGTCGCCCTCCACCACCCTCAACTGAGAGCCTGCGGCGTGCCTCCCCATGGGCGGGGTCGGTTGGGGTAGAAAACGGGCAGAAGGTCCGCTTCGGGGCACGTGCGCGCGGAGGCGGCGAGTCGGCGCGCGTGGTCACTATGCGGGTGTTGCCCGAATCGCCGCGAGAGGCAACCCCTACGATCGCGGTACCCGAGAGTAACTCCTGAGAGGGGCGATCCACCGTGCGCCGAGTCGTCTGTCCGGGATCCTTCGACCCGGTGACCTTCGGACACATCGACATCATCGGGCGTGCCGCCAAGCAGTACGACGAGGTCGTGGCGGCCGTCCTCAACAACGTCAACAAGCGCGGCCTGTTCACCGTCCCCGAGAAGCTGGACATGCTCAGGGCGAGCACCGCTGACCTCGACAACGTTCGGGTCAGTGAGTTCGACGGGCTCCTCGTCGACTTCTGCCGGGCCAACGGCATCGAGACCATCGTCCGCAGCCTGCGCTCGGTCAGTGACTTCGACTACGAACTCCAGATCGCGCAGATGAACTTCCGGCTCTCCGGTGTGGAGACCGTGTTCATGACCGCCAACCCCCAGTACTCGTTCCTGTCCTCCAGCCTGGTGCGCGAGATCGCCCAGCACGGCGGTGACGTCTCCAGCCTGGTGACGCCCTACGTCCAGGGGCGCCTGCGGGACAAGTACGAGGAGCGGGCGGGGGCCTGACCAGCGTCTGCGCCGGGCCGTCGGCACGCTTCGGCCTCCCCGGCCCCGGGTTCCGGCGGCTGATTTGGGTGGTCGGGCCCATGGTAGGTAGAATCTGGGTTTGACCCCGGGCGTCGCCGTCATTGGCGTGCGCGCGGGCTGGTCACGCCGCACCCGTCGTCTTCCTCGACGCGTCCCGCGTGTCCGGCATCTGACGGCCTCTCGTGAAAGCGCGATTACCCTGTCTCGTCCAGAACCCCGTGACCCGTTCGTGGTCGACACCCGCCAGCTGGGCCGCCAGCCGGGGTCGATGCGAACCGTCAACCGCATCGTGACCGTGCCGGAGACCTTCTCCGGGGCGATGGCGAGCGTGCCCGAGGGGAGCGAGGTCGAGCTCGATCTCCGACTGGAGGCGGTGATGGAGGGCGTCCTCGTCACCGGCACCGTCAGCGGTCAGCTCACCGCCGAGTGCTCGCGCTGCCTCGACCCCCTGTCGGACGGCCTGGAAGCCGGCTTCCAGGAGCTGTACCGGTACCCCGGCGACGATGACGAGTCCGCCCTGACCGGTGAGGACGCGGACGACGAGGATGAGGACTACTATCTAGAGGGCGATTTGCTCGACCTCGGACCGGTGGTCAGGGACGCCGTCGTGCTCGCGCTCCCGCTCTCACCGCTGTGCGGACCGGACTGTCCCGGCCTGTGCGCGGCGTGCGGCGTCAGACTCGCCGAGGCCGGTCCCGACCACAGCCACGGCGAGCGCGTCGACCCACGCTGGGAGGCTCTCCGCGCCATCGCGGAGGATCCCGGAGAACGATGAGCTCGTGAACCGGTCACGGGGGCGCCCGCCCGGTGCCCCCGTCGAACGGAGCACACCCTCCCCGCCGTAGCGCGCGGGGTGACCAGATAAGCGACCTCCCGCGACCGCGGGGGTGACCCAGGAGGATTGAAGTGGCCGTCCCGAAGCGGAAGATGTCGCGGAGCAACACCCGGACCCGCCGTTCCCAGTGGAAGGCGTCGCGCCCGGTGCTGGTCAACTGCCCGCGCTGCCGTGACCCGAAGCAGCCCCACATCGCGTGCCCGACCTGCGGCACCTACAACAACCGTCAGGTCACCAACCCGGCGTAACGCACTCGTGTCAGGCTTCGGGTCCCAAGCCCGATTCCCGATTCGCCTCGGGGCGGACCCGCACGCCGGGTCCGCCCCGACGTGCTGTCACAGGGAAGTCGTAGCGTGAGTGACCCGCCCCTGTGTGGGCAGTAGACAACCAGAACCGCACAAGCACCCACCCGTGATCCGGGCTCACTCGGGTTCCCGAGTTCGTGGTGGCTGCCGGGGGAGTACCGATCCCGCGACGGTCACCTCGTGTTCGAGCGCCCCTGCCGGGCCGAGGATCCACACCCGACCGCAGGTCGCGCGCCCTCACGGGGGCGCTTCAGAACAGGGAAGTGAACTCGCGTGGCAAGCCAACTCTCCGTCTCCGAGGCCAGGGCGTTCCACAAGGCGATCGGCGTCGAGGTCGATCCCAAGATCCTGCTTCGCGCCCTGACCCACCGCTCCTACGCCTACGAGAAGGGCGGTCTGCCCACGAACGAGCGACTGGAGTTCCTCGGTGACTCCGTGCTCGGCCTGGTGGTGACCGACACCCTCTTTCGCAAGCACCCCGACCTGCCCGAGGGCCAGCTGGCCAAGCTGCGGGCCGCCGTCGTCAACATGCGCGCCCTCGCCGACGTGGCCCGCGGCCTGGGCATCGGGGCCTACATCCGTCTCGGTCGCGGTGAGGAGGGCACCGGCGGGCGCGACAAGTCCTCCATCCTGGCCGACACCCTCGAAGCCATCATCGGCGCCGTGTACCTCGACCGGGGGCTGGACGTGGCCTCCGAGTTCGTGCACCGCCTCTTCGACCCCCTCATCGCCACCGCCTCCGGCCTGGGCGCCGGGCTGGACTGGAAGACCTCCCTCCAGGAGCTGACCGCCGCCGAGATGCTCGGTGTGCCCGAGTACCACGTCGACGAGAGCGGCCCCGACCACCAGAAGACCTTCCGCGCCACCGTCCGCGTCGCGGGGGAGAGCTACGGCCTGGGTGAGGGGCGCAGCAAGAAGGAGGCCGAGCAGCAGGCCGCCGAGTCCGCGTGGAAGGCCATCCGCGCGCGGGCCGACGCCGCCGCCGAGTCCCAGACGTCCGCCAAGAGCCAGAACCGGAGCTGAGGTGCCCGAACTCCCCGAGGTCGAGGTCGTGCGCCGCGGCCTGGCCACCCACGCGCTGGGCCGGACCGTGAGCGCCGTCGAGGTCCTGCATCCCAGGTCCGTGCGCCGCCATGTCCCCGGCGCCGCCGACTTCACGGCCCGCCTGGAGGGGCGCGTGCCGACGGCCGCGCGTCGCCGCGGCAAGTACCTGTGGCTGTCCCTGGACAGCGGAGAGATGCTGCTGACCCACCTGGGCATGAGCGGTCAGATGCTCGTCCAGCCGCAGGGCAAGCCCGACGAGAGGCACCTGCGGGTCAGACTCCCCCTGTCGGACGGTCAGGAACTGCGGTTCGTCGACCAGCGCACCTTCGGCCACCTGCTGGTCGACACCCCGGGGGAGCGGGACGACGTCCCGGCCTCGGTCGACCACATCGCGCTGGATCCCCTGGACCCCGTCTTCGCCCCGGAGGCCTTCGTGCGCGCCCTGCGCGCGCGGCGCACCGAGGTCAAGCGGGCCCTGCTCGACCAGTCGCTGATCAGCGGCGTGGGCAACATCTACGCCGACGAGGCGCTCTGGCGCTCCCGGCTGCACTGGTCCCGGTCCACCCAGGGGCTGTCCTCCGCGCGGGCGACCGAGCTCCTGGGACACGTGCGCGACGTCATGAACGAGGCGCTGGCGGTGGGTGGGACCACCTTCGACGGGTTGTACGTCAACGTCAACGGGGAGAGCGGCTACTTCGAGCGAGGCCTGAACGCCTACGGGCGCGAGGACCGGCCGTGCGGGCGCTGCGGTGCCCCGATCATCCGCGAGGCGTTCATGAACCGCTCCTCGTTCAGCTGCCCGCGCTGCCAGCGGGCCCCGAGAACCCGTCGCTGAGCCGTGTTCGCCTTGCTCCCCGCCCTTCGGCGGCGCCGCCGGTGCGCACTCCCTCTCTCGTCGGAGCCCGCACCACGCCCCTCCGGAGCCGCCGGAACGGAGGGGACAGGAAGGTCGGGCGTGTCGGTGAGCAAACTGTCTCCGTGAGGTAAGGGAAGGTGCAGCGAGTGGAGAACCACGAGGAGCCCGTCCGGCTGACCGCCTGGGTGCGCGGCCGGGTCCAAGGGGTGGGTTTTCGCTGGTGGGCGCGGTCTCGGGCGCTCGAACTGGGGCTGAGCGGGGCCGCGACCAACCTCGCCGACGGCCGGGTCGAGGTGGTCGCCGAGGGGCCGCGAGGCGATTGCGAACGGCTTCTGGGGCACCTCAGAGGCGGCCGGACGCCCGGTCATGTGGACTCCGTGGTGGAACGTTGGTCCTCTCCTGGGGGCGCGTTCACCGGATTCATCGAGCGATGAGTATGCTTGTTGCGTAACGTGATCCGGACCGTCTCGCGGCGGCCCCAAGGAGACTGCGGTGGGGCGCTGGTCCACTCGGCGCACACCTGCGGGTGTGCGGCGCCGGGGGTGGGCGTGTTCGGATCGCGGGACCTCACGTGCCCAGGTCGCTCCGGCCCGGGGTGTGGTCGTTACCGACTGTTGTAATCCAATCTTGACCAGCGGCGCGCGGAGTGAGACTCTGGAAGGCACATCGCGCAATCTTCCACCCGTGGAAACGGCTCGTCAGCCGAGTGTCTTCGGGGTGTCGTGTGCGCGTTTTACCACTGGTCACTCAGTGTGGAGGACCCACATCATGGCGAAGGCTCTGTTTGGCCACGTCGGCGGCTCCGACCCTCGTATGGTTCAGGAGATGCGACGGCTCCAGAATCGAGTACGCGACCTTGAGGCCGAGGTCAGCCGCCTCCAGGCGCGCAACGACCAGCTCAGCATGGCAGTCTCCGACGTCGCCGTCAGTGCGACGGACCGCGAGCCCGCGCTCGCCTAACCCGCGTCGTCGACCCACCGGGTGCACACCCGGGCGACCGCGCGACACGTGAACCACGGACGGGACGCCGTATGCAGCACCTCAGGCGTCCCTGACGGGAGTTCCGCCAGCCGCTCCGCGGTCCGTTCGACCCAGCGGTCCGACCATCCAGAACCCTCCGCCGCAGACTCTCTTTCCTTTTCCTTGCGGCATTATTTACCGTTGTACCCGGCGAACACCGTCACAACCCTTCGTGTTCGCCGGAACTCCCCCGGCTCGACCGTGGCCCACCTCATCGGGCCGGTCGGCGCGAACCGCGCACGTCACCACCGTCTTCGTGGCACCCTTGGATGATGCCGTGCGGAGCCCCACGTCACAGCGGGCGCCGACGTCGTAGGTGAGTGGCCCGCGTGGGCCCGGTGGCCGGTGTGGGAGGTGTGGGTGTACCTGAAGAACCTGACGCTGCGCGGCTTCAAGTCGTTCGCGTCGGCCACCACCCTGCGTTTCGAACCCGGGATCACCTGCGTGGTGGGCCCCAACGGCTCGGGCAAGTCCAACGTCGTCGACGCCCTCTCCTGGGTGATGGGCGAACAGGGCGCCAAGTCCCTGCGCGGCGGCAAGATGGAGGACGTGATCTTCGCGGGCACCTCCACCCGCCAGGCCCTCGGCCGCGCCGAGGTCAGCCTCACCATCGACAACACCGACGGTGCCCTGCCGATCGACTACACCGAGGTCACCATCCGGCGGACGATGTTCCGCAACGGGGGTTCGGAGTACGCGATCAACGGCGACACCTGCCGCCTGCTCGACATCCAGGACCTGCTCAGCGACTCCGGCATCGGCCGCGAGATGCACGTCATCGTCGGCCAGGGACAGCTCGACACCGTCCTGCACGCCGGACCGGAGGAGCGTCGGGCGCTCATCGAGGAGGCCGCGGGCATCCTCAAGCACCGCAAGCGCAAAGAGAAGGCGATCCGCAAGCTCAACGCGATGCAGGGCAACCTGGACCGGGTCACCGACCTCACCGCGGAGCTGCGCCGCCAGCTCAAGCCCCTCGGGCGCCAGGCCGAGCTGGCCAGGCGCGCCGCCGTCATCCAGGCCGACCTCCGCGACGCCAGGCTCCGACTCCTCGCCGACGACATCGTCACCCTCACCGACCAACTGGCCAAGGAGGAGGCGGACGAGAAGGAGGTCCTCGAACGCCGAGCCGCGGCCGAGGCCAGCCTCACCCAGGCCCAGGAGCGCGAGACCGCCCTGGAGACCCAGGCCGCCGAGGCCGCCCCGGTCCTGGCCCGCGCCTCGGAGACTTACCACGCGCTCTCCCGCCTCGCCGAACGACTGGATGCCGTCCGAGGGCTGGCCAACGAGCGCCACCGCAACCTCGTCGCCGTCACCGACGACCCCGTGAGCCGCCGCGACCCCGAGGAACTGGAGATGGAGGCCGAGGAGGCCGCCGCCCAGGAGGAGGAGCTGCTCACCCGGCTGGAGGAGGCCCGGGAGGCCCTGGAGGTCTGCGTCGAGGAACGGACCTGCGCCGAGGACGCCCTGTACCGCGAGGAGAAGCGGCTGGAGGCCGCCACCCGTGCCTCCGCCGAGCGCCGTGAGGGCATCGTACGCCTGGGCGCGCGCGTGGAGAGCCTGCGCGGTCGGCTCGGTGAGGGGGAGGCCGAGATCGCGCGGTTGGAGGAGGCCGCCCGGCAGGCCGCCGAGCGTGCGGCCCGGGCCCAGACCGAGTACGAGATGGCGGCCGAGGAGTCCGCGGGTCTGGACGAGGGTGACGCCGAGATCGACACCGCCCAGGAGCGGACCGCGCGGCTGCTGTCGGCGGTCGAGGCCGAGCTCAACGAGCTTCGCGACGCCGAACGCGCGGCGGAGCGGGAGCGGTCCGCGCTCGCCGCCCGGAAGGAGGCACTCGAACTCGGGCTCGCGCACAAGGACGGCGCGGGCACCCTGTTGGAGGCCGCCCCGGACGGCCTGCTCGGCAGCCTGGCCGCGCTCGTCCAGGTGGACCCCGGCCAGGAGACCGCCGTCGCCGCCGCCTTCGGACTGGCGGCCGGTGCCGTGGCCGTGGCGTCCCCGGAATCGGCCGCGGACGCCGTCCGCCTGCTCAGGGAGCGGGACGCGGGCCGCGCCGGGATCGTGGTCGCGGGCGCGGTGCCGGCTCCGCCCCGGCAGGAGTGGCCCGCCCTTCCGGAGGGGGCGCGCTACGCCGTCGACGCGGTGGTCGCCCCCGACCACCTGCGCGGGTCCGTCACAGCCCTGCTCGACCGGACCGCCCTGGCCAGCGACGCCGACCACGCCCGACTCCTGGTCGACACCGTCCCCGGAGTCCGTGCGGTCACACCGGACGGCGATGTGTTCGGCGCGGCGCTCGTCCACGGGGGCTCCGCGGCCGCGCCCAGCCTCTTGGAGGTCCAGGCCGCGGTGGATGAGGCGGCCGAGCGCCTGGAGACGGCCACCGAGACCGCCAAGCGCGCCGCCGCGGACCTGGAGGCCAAGAAGCGCGAACGCGCCGAACTGGCCGAGGGCGCCGAGGAGCTCACCGCCCGCCGCAGGCAGAGCGACCGCAAACGCAACGAGTCCGCTCAGCGCCTGGGCAAACTCGCCGGTCAGGCGCGGTCCGCTGAGGCGGAGGCCGAGCGCTACGCCGCGGCCGCGGCCAAGGCGACCACCTCTCGGGGCGAGGACGCGGACAAGCTCGACCGTCTGGAGGAGGAACTGGCCGAGGCCGAGGAGATGGCCGCCTCCATCGAGGAGGACGCCCCTGAGCCCGAGACCCGTGACGCGCTCTCCACCCAGGCCTCCCGAGCCCGTGCCACGGAGATGGAGCGGCGCCTGGCGGTGCGCACCGCCGAGGAGCGTGCGCGCTCCGTCGCCGGGCGGGCCGAGGCCCTGCGTGCCCAGGCCGCTGAGGAGCGCCGCGCCGTGGAGCGGGCCGCCGAGCGCAGGAGGACCCGCGCCGCCCAGGCCACTATCGCGGAGGCGGTCGCGGAGAGCGCCCGCCTGGCCCTGGAACGGATCCGGGTGTCCCTGGCCGCCGCCGAGACCGAGCGGACCGCGGCCGAGGCGGCGAAGGAGGCACGCGACGCCGAACTGCGGACGGTGCGGGCCCGGGTGCGGGAGCTGTCGGTCGAGTTGGAGAAGCTCACCAGCTCGGCGCACAGCGGAGAGGTGGCTCGGGCCGAACGGCGGATGCGTCTGGAGCAGTTCGAGACCAAGGCCGTGGAGGAGATGGGCGTGGACGTGGCCACGCTCGTGGCCGAGTACGGGCCGAAGGTGCCGGTACCACCGCCCGCTGACGCCGCCGAGGACGCCGAACCGGCGCCGTACGTGCGCGATGTGCAGGTCAAGCGAGCCCGGAGCGCGGAGCGTCAGCTCAACCAGCTGGGCAAGATCAACCCGTTGGCGTTGGAGGAGTTCGCGGCGCTGGAGGAGCGGCACGCGTTCCTCAACGCGCAGCTGGAGGATCTGAAGCAGACCCGTCGGGACCTGCTGGAGATCGTGCAGGAGGTGGACGCGCGGGTACAGGAGGTCTTCTCCTCCGCCTACCTCGATGTGGAGCGCGAGTTCGCCGCGATCTTCGGCCGCCTGTTCCCGGGCGGCGAGGGGCGGCTGCTGCTGACCGAACCCGAGGACATGCTGACCACCGGTATCGAGGTGGAGGCCCGTCCCCCGGGCAAGAAGGTCAAGCGGTTGTCGCTGCTGTCGGGCGGCGAGCGGTCGCTGACGGCGGTGGCGTTCCTGGCCGCGATCTTCAAGGCGCGGCCGTCGCCGTTCTACGTCATGGACGAGGTCGAGGCCGCGCTGGACGACACCAACCTCCAGCGGCTGCTGGTGATCTTCGAGGAGCTGCGGGAGTCGTCCCAGCTCATCGTGATCACCCACCAGAAACGCACCATGGAGGCGGCCGACGCCCTCTACGGCGTCACGATGCAGGGGGACGGCATCTCCCAGGTGATCAGCCAGAAGCTCGACCGCCCGGCCTGATCGAAGGTTTGGGCGCTCGGCTCCGCGATCGCGCGGAGTTCAGGCCCGTCATCGCCCCTCTCCCCTTCCGCATGGTCGGGACCGTGTGCCTCGTGTGGCTCTTGGGCACCTCGTTCACCGGACTCCGGTCGCCTTCGGGGCTGACGGGGACGTGCGCGCCGGTGCTGGTTGCCGGGAGCGGGGGCCACGAGGGCCTGTGCCGACACCGGGATCCACAGGCTGGCGTGGGTCCTGATCGTCGCGACCCCGACGTCGGCCGCCCCGGCTGTCACCGTCGGGCGCCGGTCGTGCGGGAAAGAGGAAAGGGAAGGGGCCGCCCCCCGTGGAGGACGGCCCCGAAGGGCCCAACGCCTGTGCTTGGAACGGTCACCTCAGGGGGTCGCCGTTCGGGCGCCCGGACACGGTCCGAAGCGGCAGGACCAGAACGAACACGCTCTAGCCCCGGTCGATGGTGATGACCGGCGACGTCCAGGTCTCCCAGTGGTCGGGGTTGTCCTCGTCGCCCAGGGCCTTGAGCGCGCGGACCTCCAGGCGGTAGTCACCGTCCCGGACCTCGCGGGCCCGGTGCTCGTCGCTGACCGTCCCGTCCCAGACGTAGGAGAAGAACGCCGTGGACGTCTCGTTGCGTCCGACGTTGGTCACGTCCACCGCCACGTTGCGGCGCGGGTGCACCGGGCGGCCGGTGCGCTCGCTGATGACGCGCATCTCCAACCGTGTCACGTGGTGGTCGAAGTGCGCGATGACGTACGGGTAGTCGGGCAGGCCGTCGACCCAGCTCATGGAGTAGGTCGCGCCGTCCGGCTGATGGGCGAAGCTGCCGCCGTTGGACGCGGCGCAGTCCAGGCCGTTGAACACCTCGCACTCGGTGATCCGGGTCAGCCAGGGCAGCTCCTGCACGTTGCCGTCCCCGTCGGTGATCGGGGTCATGGCGTCGATCTCCTGGTAGTCACCGGCATAGGCCGCGTACGGGACCCGGAAGGTCTCGCCGTCGACCTGGGTGACGGTGACGTACCCGCCGTAGAGCAGCTGGTCGAGTTCGGAGGCGGGCGGGGTGATGGTCACCTCGACCTCCACCGACTCGCCCGCACCGACGGTCACCGTGTCGGCGTCGAAGGCCACGTCGGCGAAGGCGTCGTTGAAGGAGGGGGTGAAGGTGCTGCCGTGCGTGCCGAGGGCCGCCTCGTGGCTGAGCTCGTAGGTGGCCTCGGTGTCGCCGTCGTTGGTGATGGTGACGGTCTCGGTCACCGCCTCCTGGGTCTCACCCGGAGCCAGCTTGCCCGGGGCGACGGTCGTCGTGGCGAGGACGGCGCCGGGGACGTCCACCATGCCCGCGCCCTGCCGGTGGACGTTGTCGAGGAAGCCGAGGTCGGGGTTGCCCCACCACGCCTTGGGGTCGGCGCTGTTCTGGAGGACGGTGCGCACCTCGTCGGCGGCCAGTCCGGGACGGGCCTGGAGGAGCTGCGCGACGGCGCCCGCGACGTGCGGTGAGGACATGGACGTGCCGCTGATGGTGGCGTACCCGCCCTGGTCCATCGGGTAGGTGGAGTTGATCAGGCCGCCGGGTGCGCCGATGTCGGGCTTCAGGTCCAGGTCGGGCGACATGCCGTAGGAGCTGAACGAGCTGATCAGGCCGCCGGTCGGGTTGGGGGTGCTGACGGTCTCCTCGGTCCAGGTGAGGGTGACCGGTTCGGAACCCTCCAGGAGCCCGGTCAGGTGGGCGCCCGCCTCGTCGGAGATCCCGATGGAGAACGCGCCCCGGTCGGTGATGCCGCCCCCGGCGAACATGCCGGGCACGTTGTTGTAGATGACGACGCCGGTGGCGCCCGCGTCCAGCGCGGTGTCGTACTTCTCCGCGAAGGTGCAGTTCCCGCGCACGATCAGCGCGGTCTTGCCCGCGGGGTCACCCTCCAGGGTGTCGCCCAGGGATGTGCAGGCGCGGCCGATGTAGACGAGCTCGTCGGTCTCACCCTCGGTGGGCGGCGCGGCGGCGCTGCCCATCTCCATGAAGGGAAGTGCCTCACCGCTCGGGTTGGCGACCACGGACGCCGCGCGGATGTGGGTGTTGTCGTAGGCGGCCACCCCGATCACGTTCTCGCCCAGGCCGGGGGCGCCGGCCGAGTACAGCCCGGTGTCGCCCGAGTTGCCGATCGAGGCGACGACCACCATGCCCTCGTCGACGAGGTTGTCGGAGGCGACGGCGGTCGGGTAACCGGGCCAGCTGTGGGAGGAGCCGATGCTCATGTTGAGCACGTCCATGTCGTCGGCCAGGGCCCGCTCCATGGCGGCGATCATGATGTCGGCCGTGGTGGACCCGGTGCAGCCGAACACCTTGTAGGCGCCGAACTCCACGTCGGGTGCCACACCGGTGACCTGTCCCTCGGCTCCGATGATCCCGGCCACGTGCGTGCCGTGTCCGTTGCAGTCCTGCGGGTCCTCGTCGGGGACGGGGGTGCTGGTGGGGTCGGCGGCGTTGAAGTCGTCACCGACGAAGTCGTGGCCGGTGACGATGCGGTCGTTCGGGAAGCCGCCCGGGCCGCCGAGATCGGGGTGGGTGTAGTCGATACCCGTGTCCATGACGGCGACGCGCAGGCCCTCGCCGGTCAGGCCGAGTTCGTTCTGGCCGATGTCGGCGCCGGTCATGCTCAGCGCGGTGTCCATGTCGGGTTCGGACCGGTCCGGTTCGGGGGCCTCGTAGCGCATGACCGGGTAGATGGCGTTCACTCCGGGGATCTCCCGGGCCGCGCCGACCTGGGCGTCGTCCATCTCGACCGAGAAACCGTTCCACAGTTCGCCGAACGCGTGCCGTTCCTCGTACGCCAGGCCGTACTCCTCGGCCTCGGCGCGGAACCGGCGCTGTTCGCCCTCGACGGCGGCCTCGGAGTTGCCCTCGGCCTGGGAGGGGCCCTCCAGTTCGATGAACCACAGGTCTTCGGCCTGGTGGGTCATCTCGCCGTTCTCGGCGCTGGGGGCCGGGTGGAGGGGGGCGAGCTCCGATCCTTCGTCGGCACTGGCGGGGGCGGCTGTGACGAGTCCCGCTATCAGGGTCAGCCCGGCGAGCGACGCCAGGTGCGAGCGGTGGGATACCACCTTGTCAACACATCCCTTCTCGGTGCGCCGCGGAACACGGGGGGAACGGACCATCCGCACGGTGACGGATTGGCGTGTACCGAGGGATAGCCCGTGGAGTGTCCGTTATCGGTTTTTCGACGCACATAGCACCGAGATCATTGCCGTGAGTCATAAAAGTGTCAATGTTCTCCGAGACTCGATTTGGCCACACGAGGGAATGAATTGAACTAGCAGCACTATTTTTCTCAAAGATCAACAAATCGGACAGGCAAGGCTTTTATTAATCAAACCGACAAAAGGGGTGCAGGTCACCCTCGGGCTGTGATGGAGTCGGTCTGCCGGTCCCGTTCCACGTCAGGGGAGGGTGGAAAAACGGGACTCTAGGTACTGAACAGGGACGAAAAGCTCACGAGTACAGTGGTGGAGTCGGGTCACCGTTGGTGCCCCGGCGGTGTGGATCGAGCGAAGTCCGGTCACGCGGCCCCCGGCCGCCCAATCCGGTGCTGTCCCGCAACTGTGAGGCCCCGCCCGCGCGGGGACGAGCCAGGTCGCCTCGTCCGCACCGACGAACCGTCCTCGTGGGAAGGACAGGCCGTCCCCCGTGGGCCGTGCTCCCCTTCCCCCTGCCCGACCAAGGAGCACAGTGCGGATCGCACGCAGACTTCCCCTCGCACTCCTCGGCGCCACGCTCGCCCTCACCGCGTGCGGCGGCCCGGCCCCCGAGACCGACCAGGACACCGCGCCGGCCGGTGACGGCGCCTTCCCGGTCACCCTGACCGACGCGCTCGGCGAGGTCACCCTCGACGCGGCCCCGGAGCGCATCGTCTCCCTGTCGCCCAGCCACACCGAGATGCTCTTCGCCATCGGCGCGGGCGACCTGGTCGAGGCGGCCGACGAGTACTCCAACTACCCGGCGGAGGCGCCCACCACCGACCTCAGCGGGTTCACCCCCAGTGTCGAGGCGATCGTCGAGTACGACCCCGACCTGGTCATCCTGGCCCGTAGCGCCGAGGAGACCGTCCCGCAGCTGGAGGCCGTCGACGTCCCGGTCCTGACCGTGGACGCCGCCACCGGCATGGAGGACGTCTACGACCAGATCCGCCTGCTCGGCGACGCCACCGGTATGTCCGAGGAGGCCGACGCCGAGGCCGAGCGTGTCGAGACCGAGTTCAACGAGGTCGTCGAGAACGTGCGAGCCGAGGTCGGCGACACCGAGCTCACCTTCTACCAGGAGCTCGACGACACCCTCTACTCGGCCACCTCCGACACCTTCGTCGGCCAGATCTACTCCTCCTTCGGTCTGGTCAACATCGCCGACGAGGCCGACGACGGCACCGCGGGCGGCTACCCGCAGCTGTCCCAGGAGTTCGTCGTCGAGCAGAACCCGGACCTGATCTTCCTGTCCTACGCGGGTGAGGACGCCGTCGGCGCGGTCACCGAGCGGCCCGCGTTCGACACGGTCACCGCGGTCCGGAACGACGCCGTCATCCAGCTCGACGCGGACGTCGCCTCCCGCTGGGGCCCGCGCGTGGTCGACTTCGCCGAGGCGGTCGGCGCGGCGGTCACCGAGAACGCCGGCGCCTAGGTGAGCGGCGAGGCCGAGCCGGAGGCGTCCGCGGGTGGCGGGCGTCGGCCGAGGGTGTCCCGCCCCGTCGCGGGGCGGCCCCTCGGACTCCCGCTCGGGTGGATGGCGGGCGGTCTGGCGCTGCTCGTCGCCTCGGTCCTCCTCGGGGTCACGGCGGGCGCGGCGGACATCTCCGCGGCCGACATCGTCCGCCACCTGCTCAGTCTCGCCTCCCCGGAGGCCGAGAGCCCGCTGACCGACCGGCAGGTGGCGCTGCTGGTCGAACTCCGCCTGCCCCGGGTGGTCATGGGCGTCGTCGTCGGCGCGCTCCTGGCCACCGCGGGCGGCGCCTACCAGGGGGTGTTCCGCAACCCCCTGGCCGACCCGTACCTGCTCGGCGCCGCCGCGGGCGCGGGGCTCGGTGCGACGCTCGCCATCGTCTTCGGTCAGGAGCTGACCGACACGCCCCGAGCACTGGTCCCCGTGGCGGCCTTCGTCGGCGCCCTGCTGGGCGTGGCGGCGGCCTACACACTCGGGTCGGCCGCGGGCGGGGGCGGGACCGCCTCCCTCGTTCTCGCGGGTGTGGCGGTGTCGTCGTTCCTGTCCGCCGCCCAGACGCTCACCCAACAGATCGGCGGGGACAAACTGCTGCGGATCTTCTCCTGGCTGCTCGGCGGGCTGGGGCGCGGCGGATGGGACGACGTCCGACTGGTCGCCCCGTACGCGGTGGTCTCCCTGATCGTCCTGCTCCTGTGCGGCTACCTGCTGGACATGCTCGCCCTGGGCGACGAGAAGGCGGTGAGCCTCGGGCTCAACCCGGGGGCGGTGCGCATCGTCGTCATCAGTGCGGCGTCGCTGGCCACGGCCGCCGCCGTGGCGGTGAGCGGATTGATCGGCTTCGTCGGCATCGTCGTCCCGCACGTCGTACGCCGCCTCGTCGGCTCCAACTACCGGGCGATCCTCCCGGTGACCGTGTTCCTCGGCGGGGCGTTCATGGTCCTGGTCGACATCGTCGCCCGCACGGTGGTGGCTCCGGCGGAGCTGCCCCTCGGCGTGGTCACGGCCTTCCTCGGCGCGCCCTTCTTCCTCGTCATCCTGCGCACCACCCGCCACAGAACCACCTGACGCGCCCCGCCGGAGGGAGGCCCGGCGACCACCGCGGACGCTCTGTAATACTGAGTCCGCTATGGACATCACCTTGCTCGCAATCCTGATCATCGTCGTCGCGCTCCTGGTGGTCGGCGGATCCTTCCTGGTCGTGTCCCGACGCTCGGTCGCGCCGGGCAAGGAGGAGACCAAGCCCGAGGCCACCGGGGAACCCCCGACAGCGGCTCCCGTGGAGGACCGCGACCGAAGCGCCGAGGCGGTCGCCACGCCTCCCGCGCAGGCGCCTCCCGCGGAGGAGGAGGCCGTCAAGCCCGCCGAGCCGGAGCTGGAGACGCCTCCGCCGTCCGCGGGCCGGATGGTGCGCCTGCGCGCCCGGCTCGCCCGTTCGCAGAGCTCCTTCGGGCAGGGACTGCTCAACCTCCTGTCCTCCGACACCCTCGACGAGGACACGTGGGAGGAGATCGAGGACACGCTCATCACCGCGGACATCGGTGTGACGTCGGCCGCCCAGATCGTCGACCACCTGCGCACGCGGGTGAAGGTGCTCGGCACCCGTGACACCGACGAGGTGCGCGCCATGCTCCGCGAGGAGCTGCTCAACCAGATCGGCGCGGACACCGACCGCGCGGTGCGCACCGCGCCGCACGGGGACCGCCCCGCCGTGATCATGGTCGTGGGCGTCAACGGCACCGGTAAGACCACGACCACGGGCAAGCTCGCCCGCGTACTCGTGGGAGACGGCCGCAGCGTCGTGCTCGGCGCGGCCGACACCTTCCGCGCCGCCGCCACCGAGCAGCTCCAGACCTGGGGCAGCCGGGTGGGCGCCCCGGTCGTGCGCAAGGAGGAGGGCGCGGACCCGGCCAGTGTCGCCTTCGACGCCGTCTCCCGGGGGATCGACGACGGCGCGGACACGGTCATCGTCGACACCGCGGGACGCCTGCACACCAAGACCGGCCTCATGGACGAGCTCGGCAAGGTCAAGCGGGTCGTCGAGAAGAAGTCGCAGGTGGACGAGGTCCTGCTGGTCCTCGACGCGACCACCGGCCAGAACGGGCTGCGCCAGGCGCGCGTGTTCGCCGAGGTCGTCAACGTGACCGGGATCGCGCTGACCAAGCTGGACGGCACCGCCAAGGGCGGCATCATCGTGCAGGTCCAGCGCGAGCTGGGCGTGCCCGTCAAGCTCGTCGGACTGGGCGAGGGGCCCGACGACCTGGCCCCGTTCGACCCCGAGGTCTTCGTGGACGCCATCCTCGCCACGGACTGAGCGCGCGGAGGACATCCGAGGCACCGGACGGCCGGGTACCCCGAACGGGACCCGGCCGTCGCCGTGTCCGGGGGTGTGACCGACGTCATGTCGTGGAAACCCGGTCGCAACACCGGAGGGAACGACCTGTCGTGAGGTTCGTTACCGTTGTGAGATCACCCCGATATGCGCACAGAGTGTTCGGAGTATCACTCTTCGTGCGTCGTGTGGTGGTGGATTCGTGCCGGCACGCGATCGTTCGCGTGGAACGATCCATCGGTTCACGCCTCCTTAACACTCCTGGCTGTCCTTTTACACGCGCGCAACATGTCGGCTCAGGACGAGAAACACCCAGGTCGGACAGTGGCGTCCGTGGTGATCCGCACGGCCCGATGATGCGCTCGCTGACGCCGCCCCTGCACGACCATCCCCCGTCCGTCCTACGGAGGCGACGAAATGATTGACTCTGGCAACACCACGTGGCTGCTGGTCAGCGCCGCGCTGGTGATGCTCATGACCCCGGGCCTGGCCTTTTTCTACGGAGGCATGTCGCGGGCCAAGAGCGTCCTCAACATGATGCTCATGAGCTTCGCGAGCATCGCCATCGTCAGTGTCCTGTGGGTGCTCGTCGGGCACTCGCTGACCTACGCCGAGGGGCCGGGAGCTCTCAACCACTTCATCGGCGGCTTCGACTACGTCGGCCTCACCAGCCTCATCGGTGAGATCGAGCCCGCCGCCGACGACGGCAGCGGCGGTTACCCGCTCCTCGTCGACGCCGGGTTCCAGATGATGTTCGCGGTCATCACCGTGGCCCTCATCAGCGGCGCCATCGCCGACCGGGCCAAGTTCGGCGCCTGGCTGATCTTCGTTCCGGTCTGGGCCCTGCTCGCCTACTTCCCCGTCGCCCACTGGGTCTGGGGCGGTGGCTGGTTCGAGCTGATCGGCATCGGTGACGCGGGCGTCATCGACTTCGCGGGCGGTACCGCCGTCCACATCAACGCCGGCGCCGCGGCCCTGGCCCTCACCGTCGTCCTCGGCCGCCGCAAGGGCTTCGGCGTGGAGTCCATGCGTCCCCACAACCTGCCCTTCGTCCTGCTGGGCGCCGCCCTGCTGTGGTTCGGCTGGTTCGGCTTCAACGCCGGTTCGGCCTACGCCGCCGACGCGACCGCCGCCCTCGCCCTGGTCAACACCCAGGTCGCCACGGCCGCCGCGATCATCGCCTGGATGCTCGTCGAGAAGCTGCGCTACGGCAAGGCCAGCGCGCTCGGGTTCGCCTCCGGCGCCGTCGCGGGTCTGGTCGCGATCACTCCCGCCGCCGCGGACGTCACCCCGATGGGCGCCATCGCCGTCGGCCTGGTCTCCGGTGCCCTGTGCGCCTACGCCATCAGCTGGAAGTTCAAGTTCAAGTACGACGACGCGCTCGACGTGGTCGGCGTGCACCTGGTCGGCGGTGTCATCGGTTCGCTGATGATCGGTCTCGTCGCCGCCTCGGCGGCCAACGGCGCCGACGGCCTCCTCTACGGCGGTGGCATCGACCTGCTGGTCGTCCAGCTGATCGCGGTTGTCGCCACCATCGTCTACTCCTTCGTCGTCACCTGGGTCATCGCCAAGATCATCGACCTCGTCATGGGCTTCCGTATCCCGGAGGAGGTCGAGACCAACGGCCTCGACCACGAGCTGCACGCCGAGTCGGCCTACGCCTTCGAGGAACTCGACGAACTGGAAGGAGCGGTCTCCTCGCCGACGCCTCCGGGCGGGGAGACGGCCTCATCGCAGGCCAAGGCCTAGCCTCGACGCTGAGGTAGCGGGACTTGCGCCGCTGACGCGGTGAGGCGATCCAAGGAGCCGGCGGGGAGTGATCCCCGCCGGCTTCGTCGTGTCGCCCCCGGGGCGCGTCCCGCCCATGGCCGGGCCGGACCGGGACTGGCCAAGGCGCGCGTCTTGGTTGGATACCCTTCAAGGCGATGCGGCGGTAGCGCCGGAGAAACCGTGGGAACCCGCCCGAGGAGAAGGCCGGGACCCGGAGACGGCCCCGTGCCCCGGACGGAACGCGCCGGGTGCAACCGCGGGCCGCGGAGCCGCATCCCACGCCAGGGACGGGACACGCGTCGGCGGTCCCCCCTTCCCAAGGATCCACGCGTATTCGTAGAGCGCCCCGTTCGTCGGGGTCAGGAGGCAAGATGGCGCCGGTCAGTCACAACAGGGGTCGCAGGAGCGGTCGTACCGCGTTCGCCGCGGCGGGCACGGTCGTCGTGCTCGGTCTGACCGGCTGCTCGACCCTCAGCGGTCTCCTGCCGGGAGGCGGGGACGAGGAGGAGCCCAGCCCCGAGCCCACGGAGTCGGTGGCCGCGGCGCCCCTCCTGGAGGAGGCTCTCGCCGACCTGGCCGACTACCCCGCGCTCACGGCGACCGGCCAGGTGGCGCAGACCGTCGGCGCGGACGTGCAGGACACCTCCCTGACGGTGGCCGACAGCGGCGCGACCGACGGCACCATCCGGGCCAACGGCAACGAGGGCGAGATCATCGACGTCGATGGCCGCACCTACGTGCGCGCCACGGAGGACTTCTGGCTGGACCGGGGGGTCTTCGGGCCGGACTCCGACGACTTCGAGGACAACTGGGTGCGCGCCTCCGCCAGCCAGGTCGGGATCGAGCCCGGCGCCGTCCTCGCCCCGCCGGTCCTGGCCGAGATCCTGGGCGGGCTGGAGGTCGAGGAGGAGGACGCCGTCAAGGAGAACCTCGACGGCACCCTCACCTACCGGATCGACCTCGCGGGCGAGCGGGACCAGGTGTGGATCAACGCCGAGACCGACCAGATCCAGCGCATCGCCATCGAGGAGCTCGTTCCCGAGGGCGCCGAGACCGGCCCCCAGGTGCGGCTCGACCTGGCCCAGGCCGACCAGCCCGCGGTCGAGGAGCTCTACGCCGGCCTGGTCACCACCGTCGAGGAGGAGCTCGCCAGCTCCCGGGACGCCCGCATCGAGGTGGCCTGGCAGGGTGAGCCGAACATGTCCTGCGGGGAGGGCCCGAACTGCACGTGGTCGGGGACCGCGTATGACGCGAGCGGGGCCGACGGCGGCAGCGTCTCGGTGCGGATGGACGTGACCTTCACCAACGACGAGCTCGGTGAGCAGCAGTGCAGCGACTCCGGCACACTGGAGGCCGGCGGCACCCTGGAGCTGTCGTGCGGAGCCGACTACAACAACTCCGAGAGCGCGGACACCGCCGACCAGGAACGCTCGGTGGACGGTTCGGCCCAGCTCTCCACCCGCGGCATGACCGATGAGGAGCAGGAGAGCGTCCTGGCGGCCCTGGGCGAGCAGCGCGAGGCGACGCTGTCCGGCGGCGCCGACGACGAGGAGAGCGGCGAGGCCACGGACGGGGAGTCCGCCGAGGAGACGGAGGGCTCCGGGAACTGAGCTCGGCCCAGGGTGGTCGAGGGCAGGTAACCTAGGAGACCAATTCCGAGACGAAGGACTGGCCACACTCGTGTTCGAGACGCTTTCCGACCGGCTGACATCGGTCTTCTCCTCGCTGCGCGGCAAGGGTCGCCTGTCGGAGGAGGACATCAACGCGACCGCGCGGGAGATCCGTCTCGCCCTCCTGGAGGCGGACGTCGCGCTTCCGGTGGTGCGCGAGTTCATCGCGCGGATCAAGGAGCGCGCCCGCGGGGAGGAGGTCTCCAAGGCCCTCAACCCGGCGCAGCAGGTCATCAAGATCGTCAATGAGGAACTGGTCGAGATCCTCGGTGGCGAGACGCGGCAGATCCGGTTCGCGAAGAACCCGCCCACCGTCATCATGCTCGCGGGCCTCCAGGGCGCCGGTAAGACCACCCTGGCGGGCAAGCTCGCCAAGTGGCTGGCCGGTGAGCGCAACACCCCGCTGCTGGTCGCCGCCGACCTCCAGCGCCCCAACGCGGTCACCCAGCTCCAGGTGGTCGGTGAGCGCGCCGGGACGCCCGTGTTCGCGCCCGAGCCGGGCAACGGGGTCGGCGACCCCGTCCAGGTCGCCCGCGAGTCCGTGGAGCACGCGCGGCGCAACAACCACAACGTGGTCATCATCGACACCGCGGGCCGCCTCGGTGTGGACACCGAGATGATGCAGCAGGCCGCGGACATCCGGGACGCGGTCAAGCCCGACGAGATCCTGTTCGTCGTCGACGCGATGATCGGTCAGGACGCGGTCAACACCGCCCAGGCCTTCCTCGACGGGGTCGGCTACGACGCGGTCGCGCTCACCAAGCTCGACGGCGACGCGCGCGGCGGTGCGGCGCTGTCCATCCGGCACATCACCGGCCGCCCGATCATGTTCGCCTCCACGGGCGAGAAGCTGGACGACTTCAACCTCTTCCACCCGGACCGGATGGCCTCGCGCATCCTGGACATGGGTGACGTCCTCTCGCTCATCGAACAGGCGGAGAGCACGTTCGACGAGGCCGAGGTCGCCAAGATGGCCTCGACCATCGCCTCGGACGAGGACTTCACGCTCGACGACTTCCTCGAGCAGATGTCGATGGTCCGCAAGCTCGGGCCGATCGGGAACCTGCTCGGCATGATGCCGGGCATGGGGCAGATGCGCGACCAGATCGACAGCATCGACGAGAAGGACCTGGACCGGATCCAGGCCATCATCCGGTCGATGACGCCCGGTGAGCGCGCCAACCCGAAGTCGATCAACGGCTCGCGCCGCCTGCGCATCGCCAATGGTTCGGGTACGCAGGTCAGTGACGTCAACGGTCTGGTCACCCGGTTCTTCGAGGCGCAGAAGATGATGCGCAAGATGAAGAACGGCGGCATGCCCGGTATGCCGGGGATGCCTGGCATGGGTGGTGGCGGCAACCGCAAGAAGGCCAAGGCCCAGGCCAAGAAGGCGAAGAAGGGCAAGCAGCGCAGCGGTAACCCCATGAAGGCCCGCCAGCAGGAGGCCGAGCGCGCCGCGCAGCGCCAGCGCCGCCAGGAGGAGGGCGATCAGACCACGCCGCAGCTGCCTCCGGGCCTCGGCGGCGGTGCCGGTCAGCCGACGCTCCCGCCCGGTCTCGGCGGTCCGAACATGCCGGACCTGTCGAATTTCAAGCTGCCGAAGAAGAAGTAGCCCGAGCCGCGGTTCGCCGTGCGCGGCTGCCGCCGCCGAAGTACGGCCGTGCGGCCCGTCCTGGGCCTGGACCCCGGGGCGGGCCGCACGCGTGTCGAAGGTGTGACGATACGCGCCCGGTGTCCTGTCCTAGGAACTCGTCGGAGTCTGGCACAATGAGTAGTCGACTAACGGTGGCTGGCCAGCCCTCTAACTCGCCCGCCGCCCACGTCTGCCCAGGCGGGTGCCACAACCCCACGTGGTTCGTCGCCGGGCGCCTAACACCGTTAATCGGGAGAAGACCACTCCAGTGGCTGTCAAACTGAAGCTCAAGCGTATGGGTAAGATCCGTACGCCCCAGTACCGCATCATCGTCGCCGACGCCCGCAACAAGCGTGACGGCAAGGCGATCGAGGAGATCGGCAAGTACCACCCCAAGGAGCACCCGAGCCTCATCGAGGTCGACTCCGAGCGGGCCCAGTACTGGCTGTCCGTGGGCGCCCAGCCGTCCGACGCGGTGAAGGTCCTCCTGCGCAAGACCGGTGACTGGCAGAAGTTCAAGGGCCTGCCCGCCCCGGCTCCGCTCCAGGTCGCCGAGGCCAAGGACCCCGAGGCCAAGGAAGCCGCCTTCCAGGCCGCCCTGAAGGAGCTCGTGCTTCCCGGCGGCGAGGCCAAGGGCAAGGCCAAGAAGTCTGAGAAGAAGGCGGACAAGGCGGCCGAGAAGCCCGCCGAGGCCGCCGAGACGGAGAAGTCCGAGGGCGAGGCCTGACGTGCTGGAAGAGGCGCTTGAGCACCTCGTGAAGGGGATCGTTGCGAACTCCGACGATGTCCAGGTGCGGGCCAGGAGGCTCCGCAAGGGCAAAGTCCTGGAGGTCCGGGTCCACCCCGACGACCTTGGCAAGGTGATCGGCCGCAACGGCCGCACCGCCAAGGCCCTGCGGACCGTGATCGGTTCCCTCGCCGGGGGCCGCTACGTCCGTGTGGACCTGCTGGACCTGCACGAGGTGCGCTGACACGCCTCACGGGGCGCCGACCGGACCGGTCGGCGCCCCGCAGTCATGCCCGGGGTCCGTCCCGGGCGCCGTCGTCCCGGCCCCGCGGGGGCCGGGCTCCAGGGAGGGACGGAGCTCCATGCAACTCGTTGTGGGCCGGATCGGCCGTGCGCACGGTGTGCGCGGTGACGTCGCGGTCGACGTGCGCACCGACGACCCGGCGGCACGCTTCGCCGTGGGCTCCGTGCTCGCCACCGACCCCGCCGGCACGGGACCCCTGCGCGTGGCCGCCACCCGTCGCCACAGCGGGAAGCTGCTCGTACGCTTCGAGGGCGTCAAGGACCGGGACGCGGCCGAGGAGCTGCGCGGCACCGTCCTGCTGGTGGACTCCGCCGACATCGCCCCGATCGACGACCCCGACGAGTTCCACGACCACGAACTCATCGACCTGGCCGTGGTGACCACCGACGGCGACCCCGTCGGCCGGGTGGAGGACGTGCTCCACCACGCGCAGGACGTCCTGGTCGTCGCCACCGCGGACGGGCGGGAGGTCCTCGTGCCGTTCGTGTCCGCCCTGGTCCCCGAGGTCGACGTGGCCGCGGGCCGACTCGTCATCGACCCGCCCGACGGCCTGCTCGACCTCGCCGAGTGAAGGGGCGCCCATGCGCATCGACATCATCAGCATCTTCCCCGACTACTTCGCCCCCCTGGACCTGTCGCTGATCGGCAAGGCGCGCACCGCCGGCCTGCTTGACGTCCGTGTCCACGATCTGCGGTCCTGGACCCACGATCGGCACAACACCGTCGATGACACGCCCTACGGCGGCGGCCCCGGCATGGTGATGAAACCCGAGCCGTGGGGTGAGGCGCTCGACGAGGTCGTGGGTGAGGGCCCCGCGCGGCTGATCCTGCCGACCCCGAGCGGGCGTCCGTTCCGCCAGGCCGACGCCGAGCGGCTCGCGGGGGAGGAGCGGCTGGTCTTCGGGTGCGGTCGCTACGAGGGGATCGACGCGCGCGTGGCGGTGGAGGCCGCGCGGAGGATGCCGGTCGAGGAGTTGAGCATCGGCGACTACGTGCTCAACGGAGGCGAGTCCGCCACGCTGGTGATGGTCGAGGCGATCACCCGTCTCCTGCCCGGTGTGCTCGGGAACACGGAGTCGGCTGTGCAGGACTCGTTCGCCTCGGGCGGGATGGAGCACCTCGTCGAGGGCCCCGTCTACACCAAGCCCGCCACGTGGCGCGATCAGGAGGTGCCGCCGGTGCTGCTGTCGGGCAACCACGGGGCCGTCGACCGCTGGCGCCGCGACCAGGCGCTGCGCAAGACCGCGCGCAACCGCCCCGACCTGGTGGCGGCCACCCCGGAGGAGAGCCTGGACCGGCGTGACCGGGAGGTTCTCGCCGAGGAGTCCGTTCGGGACGGCGGCCAACCTGTGGCAAACTAGGTGAGTTCCCCCCTGGTGATCGGCCGCATCCGCATGCCGGCGGTACGACGTCGGCCTCTGTGACGGTCACTCGGGCGGTTCGACAGTCAGACCCATGAGGGCCCTCGCCCGCGCACCCCTTCCCGGCCACGGCGCCGGGGACAGGACGCGGAGCGCTACCGATGAGGATTCGCGAGATGCACACCGCCATTCAGGAGCTCGAGAAGGCTCAGCTTCGCACCGACGTCCCGGAGTTCCGTCCCGGCGACACGCTCAACGTTCACGTGCGCGTGACCGAGGGCAACCGTACCCGTGTCCAGGTCTTCAAGGGCGTCGTCATCCGTCGCCAGGGCTCGGGCAACCGCGAGACCTTCACCATCCGCAAGGTGAGCTACGGCGTGGGCGTGGAGCGTACCTTCCCCATCCACACCCCGGCCGTCGAGAAGTACGAGGTCGCCGCCCGCGGCCGCGTGCGTCGCGCCAAGCTCTACTACCTGCGCGAACTGCGCGGCAAGGCTGCCCGCATTCGCGAGCGCCGCGAGCCCGTCACCAAGTAGTTCCGGACTCCCCGACGCGGCTCTCCCCTAACCTCACCGCCTCCCGGAGGGCGGCGGTATAGGCTTCGGGCGATGAGCAAAGACGACAGGGACCGCGTCGAGGACGGGGCCCAGGACGAGGATTCCGCCCGACCCGGCCCGGAGGAGCACGGCTCCGACACTGGCTCCCGAGTGCACGAGCACCCGGGAGCCAGTGGCGTCTCCGCAGGCGACGGTCCGGAGCAGGAGAAGGGGGCGGACGACGAGATGGGCAAGTCCGAGAGCAGCGAGAAGCAGGGGTCGTTCTGGAAGGAACTCCCCATCCTGATCGTCATCGCCATCGTGTTGGCCTTCGTGATCAGGACCTGGGTCATGCAGGCCTTCTACATCCCCTCCGGCTCGATGGAGAACACCCTCCTCGTGGGTGACCGGGTGCTCGTCAACAAGGTCGTCTATGAGATCCGCGAGATCGAGCGCGGCGAAGTGGTCGTCTTCAACGGTGAGGACTCATGGGACGACCCCAGCAGCGTGCAGGTGCCCGAGCCGACCAACCCGATCTCCGGCGCGTTCACGTGGGTGCAGCAGCAACTGGGGGCGGCTCCGACCGGCAGGGAGTACATCAAGCGGGTGATCGCCCTGCCGGGCGACGTGGTCGAGTGCTGCGACGAGCAGAACCGTGTCATGGTCAACGGTGTGCCCCTGGACGAGGACTACCTCTTCCCGGGCAGTCTGGAGAGCCACACCGAGTTCGGCCCGATCGAGGTGCCGGAGGGGCATCTGTGGCTGATGGGTGACCACCGCGCGATCTCCGTCGACTCCCGGTCCCACCAGAACGACCCGGGCGGCGGCGCGGTCCCGATCGACCGTGTGGAGGGGCGCGCCTTCGTGATCATCTGGCCATTCGACCAGTTCGGTTCGCTGGGTGTCCCGGAGACCTTCGAGGAACTCAACACCGCGGACGACTGAGGGGCATCGCTTCCGGGGATGACGGTGTGCGACGTGCGGACGACGGAACGGCGTCCGCCGGGGTGCGCCCCGATGACCGATGGGTGAAGGAAATCCTTCCGACGGGGTACACAGGGGCGTTCCGTGACGCATGATGGGTTCCAGGTCGTCCTCACGTCGTCCGTTCGTGGATTCGCCGCTCCGGTGGGAACAAGCCGGGGGCCGGCGGTGTCCATCGGACAGGGGGTCGAAAACGACCGGAGAGTGCGACGAAAGCGAGCGCGTGGATGAGTTCTGAGGACCTGGAGAAGTACGAGGCCGAGATGGAGCTCCAGCTCTATCGCGAGTACCGGGACGTCGTCGGGCTGTTCAGCTACGTGGTGGAGACCGAGCGTCGGTTCTACCTCACCAACCACGTCGACCTCCAGCCGCGTTCCACCGAGAACGGGGAGATGTACTTCGAAGTCGTGATGGAGGATGCCTGGGTCTGGGACATGTACCGGCCCGCCAGGTTCGTCCGCAACGTGCGTGTGGTGACGTTCAAGGACGTCAACGTCGAAGAGATCACCAAGGCCGACTTGGAGGTGCCTCCGACGGAGGGCGGTACGTCCTGACCCCTTGAGCCGGTGGCGGACCCGACCGCCACCGGGTTATCCACAGCTGGACGACGACCCCTGGCGCGCCGCCCGCCGATCACCGACCGTGGTAACGGGAGGTGGTCGGTGATGGACGAGTGGGCCGTGTACCGCCGTGCGCTGGGTGGGCGCGGCGAAGATCTGGCGGCGGTCTTCCTCGAGCGGGCCGGGATGCGGGTACTCGACCGCAACTGGCGCGTCCCGGGCGGGGAGATCGACATCGTCGCCAGGGACGGCCCCGCGCTGGTCGTCGTCGAGGTCAAAACACGCACCTCAGTCCGCTTCGGTCACCCGATCGACGCGCTCACCCCGGCCAGACGGCACCGCCTGCGCGGACTCGGCGCGGCCTGGGCGGCCCGGCACCGGACGCCCGCCCGGCCGTTGCGCGTCGACGGGGTCGGCGTCCTGGTGTCCGGCGGTCGTGTGTTCGTCTCCCACGAACGGGGGATGGGCTGATGTCGTTCGGACGCGCCCACTGCGTCACCCTGGTCGGAGTCCAGGGGCACGTCGTGGAGGTGGAGGTCCACCTGGGCGGCGGCAACCCCGGGGTGACCCTGGTCGGGCTGCCCGACGCCGCCCTCCGGGAGGCACGCGACCGTATCCGGGCGGCCGTGGTCAACAGCGGGGAGCGCTGGCCCAGCGGCCAGATCACCATCAGCCTCTCCCCGGCCAGCCTGCCCAAGTCCGGGAGCCTCTTCGATCTCGCCATCGCCGGCGCCGTCCTGGCGGCCTCGGGCGAGGTGCCGATGGACCGTCTGGCCGACACCGTCCTCCTCGCCGAGTTGGGCCTGGACGGGCGCGCCCGTCCCGTACGCGGGGTACTCCCCGCCGTGGTCGCGGCGGTCGACCGAGGCCATGATCGCTTCGTCGTCGCGCGAGGCAACGCCGACGAGGCCCGGCTCGTGCCCGGTGTCGAGGTGCGGGCGGTGGACGCGCTGGCCGACGTGTGCCACTGGCTGCGCGGCGGCGATCCGCTCGAGGAACCCGACGAACCGCGCGGTGCGTCCGTGAACACCGCGGAGGGCCCCGGGGTGGACCTGGCCGACGTGCTCGGACAGCCGGTGGCGCGCGGGGCGGTGGAGATCGCGGCAGCCGGAGGGCACAACCTCATGATGCTGGGTCCGCCGGGGACGGGGAAGAGCCTGCTGGCCGAACGGCTGCCCACGGTGCTGCCCCGGCTCACCCCGGCCGAGGCGCTGGAGGCGACGGCGATCCACTCGGTGGCGGGCAGCCTGCCGCGAGGGGCGCCGCTGATCACCTCCCCGCCCTTCGCCGCACCGCACCACTCCGCCAGCCGCGCCGCGATCATCGGAGGCGGCAGCGGGCACCCCACACCCGGTTGGGCCTCCAAGGCCCATCACGGCGTGCTCTTCGTGGATGAGGCCCCCCAGTTCAGCCGAGGCGTCCTGGATTCGCTGCGCGAACCCCTGGAACGGGGCGAGGTCGTCCTGGCCAGGGCCGCGGCCACGGTGGTCCTGCCTGCCCGCTTCCAGCTCGTGATGGCGGCCAATCCGTGCCCCTGTGCCAAACCCGGCTCCCTGTGCACCTGCCCGCCGGGCGAGCGCCGCAGATACATGTCGCGGCTCTCCGGCCCCCTGCTCGACCGGGTCGACCTCAAGGTGGAGCTCCAGCCCGTGGCACGGGCCGAACTCCTCGCGGACCGGGCGTTCGCCGAATCCTCGGCGGTCGTGGCGGCGCGGGTGGAGAAGGCACGGGCCCGTGCGGCGGCACGGCTGTCGCACACACCGTGGACCACCAACGCACAGATCCCGGGGGCGCGGCTCCGCCGGGAGTTCCCGGTGGACCCGGCCGCGCTGCGGGTGCTCGGCGGGGCCATGGACCGGGGCCAGATCAGTGCCCGGGGCGTCGACCGCGCGTTGCGGGTCGCCTGGACCCTGGCCGACCTCGCAGATCGGGACCGTCCCGGTGAGGAGGAGACCGCCTACGCCTTCGCGCTCTGGTCGGGGCGCGCGTGGTGACGCGGCCTTCGGGCCTGGGACCGGGGAGACGGGTGGAGGGGCGCGGTCACGGGCCGCCACGTGAAGACGGATCCGGGACAGGGCGTCGACGTGAGCGCGGCGACGTGGTGGGGAGCGGAACGGGCGTGCCGGAAGCCGGAAGGCACACGAGTGAACGGACGTGCGGATTCGAGGACCCGGCCACGCGGCGATGTGGTGGGGAAGGGGGAGCCGGTGATCGGACGGGACGGTGAGGGGGAGGCGGACGCCCGGGCGCGGGCCTGCCTGACGGCCGTGGTGCCGCCGGGGGACCCGTGGGTGGGGGAGATGCTCGCCGACCACGGTGCGGACCGGGTGTGGGCGGAGCTGACGGCGGGCGCGCCACCGCCGACCGTATCGAGCGCCGTCGAAGCCGATCCGATCACTCGGGACCGGCTGCGACGGCGCTGGGAACGGTGGAGCCTCAGGGCCGCGGCAGTGGACGCCGACGCCCTGCTGAGCGCGTCGGCCGAGGCCGGGATCCGGTTCGTGGTGCCGGGTGATCCGGAGTGGCCGGGCCGGCTCGAGGCCCTGGACCTGCCGGGCGGTGGTCGATCGCACGGCCTGTGGGTACGCGGCCGGGGCGACCTGCGCAACCTGTGCCTGCGCTCGGTGGCCGTCGTGGGCGCACGGGCCGCGACCGCCTACGGGGAGCACGTCGCCTCGGAGCTCTCCTACGACCTGGCCGCGCGTTCGGTCGTGGTGGTCTCCGGGGGCGCGTACGGCATCGATGGAGCGGCGCACCGGGCCGCACACGCGGTGGGCGACACCGTGGTCGTGCTGGCCTGCGGACTGGACGTGGACTACCCGAAGGGGCACGCGGGCCTGTTCGCGGACGTGGTCAGAAGCGGTGTCCTGGTGAGTGAGCGGCCCGTGGGGGCCGCGCCCCGCGCCCCCGACTTCCTGGTGCGCAACCGGCTGATCGCGGCGCTCACACCCGGAACCGTGGTCGTGGAGGCCGGGCGGCGCAGTGGGGCGTTGAACACCGCCTCGCACGCGGTGGAGATGCACCGAACGCTCATGGCGGTACCGGGTCCGGTGACGTCGGCGATGTCGGTGGGGTGCCACATCCTGCTCCGTGACTGGCAGGCGGGCTGCGTCACCTGTGCCGACGACGTGGTCGCCCAGGTGGTGCCCCTGGACGACGAACCCCCGGGGCCCGGGCCGCTGCGGGTGGCGGCCGACCTCGACCCCGAGACGGCACGGGTGCTGGAGGCCGTGCCACGGGCCGGGGCGGGGACCGCGACGATCGCCGCGCACAGCGGAGCCACCCTGGGGCAGGCCATGCGGTCCCTGGGACTGCTCGCGGCCGCGGGGTACGTGGAGCGCTGTGCCACCGGCTGGCGGATTCCGAGGTGAGGGGGACCCGTTCGCCGCCGAGTACGGAGGCCGTCGGGTACAGCGCCGGTTCCGTCGTCGGGGGTGGTCGGGGATGGAGGAGTACGGAACGGACGGGCCGGTTCCATCCCGGGGCGGATCGGGGCGGGGCTCGCCGAGGCGGTGGCGCGGCCCCCGGCACGGAGCGGTTCGGCTGCCTGACGCGGTGCGGCGGTCGGAGCCGGTATCGGCCGTGGCGTTGATGCGGCCGCCGCCGGCGGGTGTCCCGCTCGGGCACGCGCCGGGTTCCGTCGCAGCGGTGAGGGTACGGTCAATGTCATGGCTTCCACGTACAGCGATGCCCTCCTGGCCGACGGTCCCCTCCTGTTCGTGTCCGGACAGACCCCGCAGGCGCCCGACGGGAGTGTCGCCGGGGACGTGACGGGTCAGACCCGCCAGATCTTCCGGAACATCGAGGCCGTCCTCGCCCGGCATGGCGCCGACCTCACCCACGTGGTGAAGCTCACCTACTACCTGCGCCACATCGCCGACCTCGACGAGTTCCGACCCGCGCTCCTGTCCTGCCTCCCCGGGGACCACCGCCCGGCCGCGACCCTGGTGGAGGTCAGCGGTCTGATCAACCCGAGTTACCTGCTGGAGATCGACGCCGTCGCCTGTCTGCCCCGGGGGTGAGCGTGCTGGAACCCTTCGCCGCCCATCTGTCCGGCGAGCTCGGCCGGTCGCCGCACACGGTGCGCGGCTACCTCGCCGACCTGCGCTCGCTCCTGGCACATCTGGAGGAGACCGGGCACGAGGTGGCGGAACTGGACGTGCCGCTGGTGCGCGCCTGGCTCTCGCGCGCCCGCGACGCCGGGGCGAGCCGGGCCACGGTCGCGCGTCGGGTGGCCGCCGTGCGGGCCTTCACGCGGTTCCTGCACCGCGAGGGCGTCCTGGCCACCGATCCGGGGCCACGCCTGGCCAGCCCCGCCCAGCGCAGGTCGCTGCCGACGGTGCTGGACGAGCGCCAGGCCGCCGAGGCGCTCTCCGGCGCGTCCGCCGAGTCTCCGGTCGAGCTGCGCCGCCACGCCGTGGTGGAGACGCTCTACGCCACGGGCGTGCGGGTGGCCGAGTTGTGCGCACTGGATCTGGACGACGTGGACCGGGAACGGAACACGGTGCGCGTGGTGGGCAAGGGGAACAAGGAGCGCACGGTACCGGTGGGAACGCCCGCCCTGGACGCGCTGGACGCCTGGCTCGCCGCGGGGCGGCCTGAGTGGGCCACTCAGGCCAGCGGCGCGGCGGTGTTCCTCGGGGCCCGAGGCGGTCGCCTGGGGGTGCGCCAGGCCAGGGAGGACGTCCACGCCCACCTGCGCGCCGCCGGGGTGGACGGCGGTCCGCACGGTCTGCGGCACAGCGCCGCCACCCATCTGCTCAACGGCGGCGCCGACCTGCGTAGCGTCCAGGAGTTCCTCGGTCACGCCAGCCCCCGCAGCACCCAGGTGTACACGCACGTGTCCGTGGACCGGCTCCGCGACACCTACCGGCAGGCCCACCCCCGCGCCTGACTACTCTTCGGCGCTCCTCTCCGCCTCGGGGGCGGCGAGTCGTCGACGGAAGACCAGGGCAGTCACCCCGACCGCCCCGGCGATCGTCGTCGGCACCGCCACCAGGATCGCCGTCGCGATGCGTGCGCGTCGGAGGCGCTCACACGTGTCCTCCTCGCGCGCCCACCATTCCGACGTGATGCCGTCGTCGTTCTCGTCATACACGGAGTTGCTTCCCAGGGCGCTGACGCAGGCGACTTTTCCGTCGGCCTCGGTCACCAGGTCGGGGGGCCACAAGAGGAGGCACAGGACGGTTCCGGAGCCGATGGTGGACAGGAACAGACTGATGAGGATCACGTACTGTGTTCGACGGCGATGGAGGGCGGAACGAGCCGTGTTCGTGGGTGCGCTGGCCCCGGATTCTTCACCGCTCATGTGTCAGAGTTCCGTGGTTTCACGATGCGATGGCGACTTGGTCATCGTCCGGCCATTTCATCATTTCTTCGTGGCGTTCAGTACGGGTGTCGATGGACTGCCATGTCGTGGTGGTCTCCGCTGTGGCACCAGGGTTGTCCTCCACACCGGATGGGTTGAGGATGATCTCATGGACTCCTGTGGCCACTCTTCGCTTGTCTTCGCTGGTTTCACGGGGGAAGGTTGAGGTGTCGTCTGTCCGCGTCGTGCTCGTAGAACCCATCGGCCTCTTCGTCGAAATCCTCGATGCAGGTGCGGAAGACAACGGGGAAGGATTCGGCGACCACCGGATTGATCTCGGCGAACCGTATCTTCGGGTCTGTGGGATTTCCGGGGTTACCGTTCATGGTCTCCCGGGTGAAGGGAGCCCGCGCCCTGGAGCCAGGCCGCGTTGGTTCCTTTTCCCGGATGCCGTCGTTCCCGGACTCACAGCGGTGCGCCGAGGGGAAACAGTCGGATCTCCCCGCGGCCGAGCAGGGACAATGGGTCCAGATGGGTGGCGCCTTCGAGCAGGCCCCAGTGCAGGCAGGGGCGGTCGGCGCAGTGCGTCGGCCCGTCCGCGAGCGTTCCGATCACCTGTCCGGCCTCGACCGGCTCGCCCCGGGCGAGCGCGGACTCCACCGGCAGGTAGGTGGTGCGCAGGTCGCCGTGGGCCACGCTGACCAGGGGGGTTCCCGCCACGGGGCCGACGAAGTGCACCCTTCCGGGGCCGGCCGCGTACACCTCGTCCCCCGGTTCGGCGGCGAGGTCGACGCCCAGGTGGCCGGGGAGCCAGCGCTGCGCCGGTGGGTCGAATCCGTGCAGGACCGTCACCGGCGCGGCCAGGGGCCAGCGCCAGGCGGCCCGCGCGGTGGTTCGGTCCGGGGTGAGGGGGAACAGCAGAAGGGAGAAGGCCAGCAGCAGACGGATGAGACGGCGAGGGCTCATGCGTCAAGGATCCGGTGAACGGGGGTGGTGTGCCAGGGGTCGGGGGAATCTGTGGACAACCCGCCCACAGGGGGTGGTGCCCCCTGGACACAGCGCAGGTCCTGTGTATCCCCGACGGAGGATAGAATCGTCTGCGGCCCATCGGGCCAACCACAATTCGCACGTCCACACGCCTCCCCCCGGGAGGGGCCGCACCCACGGTCCACACCGCTTCGGCGGAGTGGCGGTACGGCCGGGGCGTCAGGCACAACCGACGGCGGAGTTCGTCTCCGCCACCGCAAGGAGGACCAGGTCATGGCCACAGTCGTGACGATCCGCCAGCTCCTGGAGAGCGGCGTCCACTTCGGGCACCAGACCCGCCGCTGGAACCCGAAGATGAAGCGCTTCATCTTCACCGAGCGCAACGGCATCTACATCATCGACCTCCAGAAGTCGCTGGCCTACATCGACCGGGCCTACGAGTTCGTCAAGCAGACGGTCGCCCACGGCGGCACCATCCTGTTCGTCGGCACCAAGAAGCAGGCCCAGGAGGCCATCGACGAGCAGGCCCGCCGCGTCGGCATGCCCTTCGTCAACCAGCGCTGGCTGGGCGGCATGCTCACCAACTTCTCCACCGTTCACAAGCGGCTCCAGCGCCTCAAGGAGCTGGAGGAGATCGACTTCGACGACGTCGCCGGCTCCTCGCTCACCAAGAAGGAGCTCCTCAACCTCCGCCGCGAGAAGGAGAAGCTGGAGCGCACCCTCGGTGGTATCCGCGACATGTCCCGCGTGCCCAGCGCCGTGTGGATCGTGGACACCAAGAAGGAGCACATCGCGATCAGCGAGGCCCGGAAGCTGAACATCCCGGTCGTCGCGATCCTGGACACCAACTGCGACCCCGACGAGGTCGACTACCCGATCCCGGGTAACGACGACGCCATCCGCAGCGTCAGCCTGCTCACCCGCGTCGTCGCCGACGCCGTCGCCGACGGTCTGCTGGCCCGCTCCGGCGCCTCCGGCGCCGAGGCCGCCGGTGAGGAGAAGGCCGCCGAGGAGCCCCTGGCCGAGTGGGAGCGCGAGCTCCTGGAGGGCAAGGGCGAGGCCGCCTCCACCGAGGCCGCCGCTCCCGCCGCGGAGACCCCGGCTGAGGCCCCGGCTGAGGCCGCCGCCGAGGCTCCGGCCGAGGCCGCCGCCGACAAGCCCGCTGAGGAGACCCCGGCCCCCGAGGCCTCCGCCGAGTAGGCACCGGGTCATCCCACCCCGCCGCCCCACCGACGCCGGTGGGGCGGCTCACGCGGGTCCGCGGGTGCCGCCCCGTGGCCCCAGACCACCGACGCTCCACTCCAAGGGAATCCGAGAACAGTCATGGCGAACTTCACCGCCGCGGACGTCAAGAAGCTGCGCGACATGACCGGCTCCGGCATGATGGCCTGCAAGAAGGCCCTCACCGAGGCCGAGGGCGACTTCGACAAGGCCGTCGAGGCCCTGCGCATCAAGGGTGCGAAGAAGCAGGCTGAGCGCGGCGAGCGCACCGCCGCCCAGGGCATGGTCGTCCTCAAGCAGGAGGGCGAGGGCAAGGCCACCCTGATCGAGCTCAACTGCGAGACCGACTTCGTCGCCAAGAACGAGCAGTTCATCGCGCTCGCCAACGAGGTCGCCGACTTCGTCGTCAACTCTGACAGCGATGACCTCGCCACCGTCGCCGCCGCCGAGATCGAGCCGGGCAAGACGCTCCAGGCCTTCATCGAGGAGAAGGGCGCGGTCATCGGCGAGAAGCTGGAGCTTCGCCGCATCGCCAAGTTCGAGGGCGCCTACGTCGCCAGCTACCTGCACAAGTCCGACCCCGACCTGCCGCCCACCATGGGTGTCCTGGTCGAGCTGGACAAGGCCGACGCCGAGGTGGGCAAGGACGTCGCCCAGCAGATCGCCGCTCTGGCTCCGCAGTACGTCGGCAAGGACGACGTCCCGGCCGACGTGGTGGAGAAGGAGCGCAGCATCGCTGAGCAGACCACCCGCGAGGAGGGCAAGCCCGAGCAGGCGATCCCCAAGATCGTGGAGGGCCGTCTGAACGGCTTCTTCAAGGAGGTCACCCTCCTCGGCCAGCCGTTCGTCAAGGAGAACAAGAAGACGGTCCAGAAGGTCGTCGACGAGGCCGGCGTGACCGTCAAGCGCTTCGTCCGCTTCAAGGTCGGCCAGGCCTAGGGATTTTGACATGATGGAGGTGCCGGGGAGAGTGCTCCCCGGCACCTTCGGCGGATATGGGCGGGTTCAAACGCGTGAGCGCCCCGTCCGTCCGCAGCAGGAGCACTCGGGGGACCCTGTGCCGCTCGGGAACAACAAGGGAGGCCACAGGCCGTGTCGGAGAACAAAGCGATGAGCACCGAGACCGCCATGCACGATTCCGGGTGGAAGCGTGTGATGCTCAAACTCTCCGGAGAGGCCTTCGCCGGTGGCGGCGGCCTGGGTATCGACCCCGAGGTCGTCCAGTACGTCGCGGAGTCCATCGCCGAGGCCGTCTCCGAGGGCATCCAGGTCGCCGTCGTGGTCGGCGGCGGCAACATGTTCCGCGGCGCGCAGCTCACCGAGGGCGGCATCGAGCGGGGCCGGGCCGACTACATGGGCATGCTCGGCACGGTGATCAACTGCCTCGCCCTCCAGGACTTCCTGGAGCGCCTCGGTGTGGACACGCGCGTGCAGACCGCGATCCACATGAGCCAGGTCGCCGAGGCCTACATCCCGCGCCGTGCCGTCCGCCACCTGGAGAAGGGCCGTGTGGTCATCTTCGGCGCGGGTCTGGGCGCGCCGTTCTTCTCCACCGACACCACCGCCGCCCAGCGCGCGCTGGAGATCGGGGCGCAGGCGGTCCTCAAGGGCACCCAGGTCGACGGGGTCTACGACTCCGACCCGCAGCGCAACCCGGACGCGGTCAAGTTCGACAAGCTCAACTACAACGAGGTCCTCACCCGCGGCCTCAAGGTCATGGACGCCACGGCCGTCAGCCTGTGCATGGACAACGGGCTGCCCATCGTCGTGTTCGACCTGATGAGCCAGGGCAACATCCTGCGCGCCGTTCGCGGTGAGAAGATCGGCACCATCGTCGGACCGGCCTCCGCCTGAGGCGGGTGCGCCACCCCAGTAAGCCACGAACACCAGAGTCGATTCCGGGAGCGCTGACAATGATCGAAGAGACCCTCCTCGAGGCCGAGGAGAAGATGGAGAAGGCCGTCGCGGTCGCCAAGGAGGACTTCTCCACGATCCGCACGGGTCGTCCCACGCCCGCGACCTTCAACAAGATCACCGTGGAGTACTACGGTGCCAGGACGCCGATCAACCAGCTGGCCTCGTTCTCGGTTCCCGAACCGCGCATGGTGGTCATCTCGCCGTTCGACGTCAACGCGCGGACCGAGATCATCAACGCCATCCGCAACAGCGACCTGGGCGTGAACCCGTCCGACGACGGTCAGGTCATCCGCGTGGTGTTCCCGGACCTGTCCGAGGAGCGCCGCAAGGAGTACGTGAAGGTGGCTCGGACCAAGGCCGAGGACAGCAAGGTCTCGATCCGCAACATCCGCCGGCACGCCAAGGACGCGTTCGAGAAGGGCGTCAAGGCGGGCGAGCTCGGTGAGGACGAGGCGCACCGCGCCCAGGCCGAACTGGACAAGCTCTCCCACACGTACGTCGCGTCGATCGACGAGCTGCTCAAGCACAAGGAAGCGGAACTGCTCGAGGTTTAGTGGTGACCACTCCTTCCAGCGGCTCCGGAGGCGACGACCTCTCGCCGGAGCACAGACCCGACGAGGGATCGCCCGCCGATGAGGCCGCCGGGCAGCGCTTCGTGCTGCACAAGCCGGGAGGTGAGCCGGTGAAGACCGGTCGCAACCTCCCGGTGGCCATCGCGAGCGGGTGCGTCCTGGGCGCACTCGTCTTCTTCTCGATCTTCCCCCTGCCCCAGCTGTTCACGATCATCACCTCGCTCGGGGTGCTGATCGGTCTGCGCGAGGTCAACCGGGCGTTCGCCGGGAAGGGCATGACCCTGGCCGTGGCGCCGATGGCCGTCGGCGGCGTGGCCATGCAGGTCTGCGCGTACTTCGGCGGCGCCGACTGGTTGGCCGGGGCGACGGCGCTCACCGCCATCGCCCTGCTCGTGTGGCGGCTGCGCGGCGGCGCGGAGGGGTTCGTCGCCGACGTGTCGGCGAACCTGTTCACCCTGGTCTACCTGCCGTTCCTGCTCGGCACGTGGCAGCTGCTCATCTCCCACCCGGAGGACGGGCAGCTCCGCCTGGTGACGTTCATCGTGGTGACCATCTCCAGTGACATCGGCGGGTACTTCGCCGGGATCCTGCTCGGTCGGCACAAGATGGCACCGGTGATCAGCCCGAACAAGACGTGGGAGGGCTTCGGCGGCTCGGTCGTCGGTTGCGCGCTGGCCGGTGCCCTGTGCGTCGTCCTGATGCTGGACGGGCCCTGGTGGGTCGGTGTGCTGTTGGGGCTGGCGGTCGTGCTCGCGGCCACGGTGGGCGACCTCATCGAGTCGCTCTTCAAGCGCGACCTCGGCGTCAAGGACATGGGCAGCTTCATGCCGGGGCACGGCGGACTGATGGACCGCCTGGACTCCCTGCTCATCGCGGGGCCCGTGGTGTGGGTGGTGCTGAGCCTGCTGCTCTGACGGGGGCGCCGCGTCCGGGCCGGGCCCCGGCCGCCGGTGGCGCCCCCCAGGGGCGGCGCTGGCCGCGCCGGGGCGGATACGCTCGTTGCGTGGATGAACCGTTGATCGATCGCATGCGCTCCTACGGCGAGACCGTCTTCGCGGAGATGACCCGCCTGGCCGTCGAGACCGAATCCGTCAACCTCGGCCAGGGGTTCCCCGACACCGACGGGCCGCGCTCCCTCCTGGAAGCGGCCACCGGGCACATCCTGGACGGGGTGAACCAGTACCCGCCGGGCCCCGGCCGCCCCGAGCTGCGCCGGGCGGTGAGCCGGTACCGCGCTCGCCACTACGGCATCGAACTCGACCCCGACTCCGAGGTCTACGTGACCGTCGGAGCCACCGCCGGGATCGCCGCGTCACTGCTCGCACTGGTGGAGCGGGGCGACGAGGTGGTCGTCTTCGAGCCGATGTACGACTCCTACGCCGCGATGATCTCCCTGGCCGGGGGTGTGCGCCGACCGGTGGCCCTGCGGCCGGACCCTGAGCGGGGCGCGTTCACCTTCGACCCCGACGAACTACGCGCCGCGGTGGGCCCGCGCACCCGCGTGATCATCGTGAACACACCGCACAACCCGACGGGGACGGTGTTCACGGCGGAGGAGCTCGAGACGATCGCCCAGGTGTGCCGTGAGCACGACCTGCTCGCCCTCACCGACGAGGTGTACGAGTTCCTCACCTTCGACGGGCTGCCGCACGTGCCCCTGGCGACCCTGCCGGGGATGCGCGAGCGAACCCTGTCGGTGTCCTCGGTGGGCAAGATGTTCGCCGTCACCGCGTGGAAGACCGGCTGGGTCATGGGTCCGGAGCCGCTGGTGCGCGCCGTGCGCACGGTGAACCAGTTCCTGACCTTCTCCGCCAACGGCGCGCTCCAACTGGCGATCGCCGACGCCATCGACCACGAAGGGGCCTGGATCGAGTCCCAGCGCGCCTCCCTCCAGGCCAAACGCGACCGGCTGGCCGCGGGTCTGGTCAGAGCCGGGTTCGACGTGTATCCGTGCGAGGGCACGTACTTCCTCATGGCCGACATCAGGCCTCTGGGCCACGGCGACGGGCTGACCGTGGCCCGGGCCCTGCCACGTGAGGCCGGGGTGGCGGCGGTGCCCGCTCAGGTCTTCTACGACCACGAGGAGGAGGGCTCGCACCTGCTGCGGTTCGCGTTCTGCAAGCGGGACGAGGTGCTGGACGAGGCCGTGGACCGCCTGACCTCCTGGCGCAAGGGCGACGCTTAGTCCTGCGGCCGCCCGAACCCGGGCCGAGGCGGAGTGGAGGTCCGAACCGGGCGCGGGCGGGATGCTTCACGTGGGGGCTGTGCAGCAGGCGTCCGTCGAGGGCGTCCACCCCGCTCGCGAAGCGCCGCCCCGGGCGGTGGCTCCCTCCGCCCGGCGGTCCTCGTTCAGGAGCGTCAGGAGCAGGCGGGGACAGCGGAAGGTCGCGCCGTCGTCGGTGTCGAGCAGGTGGAGTGACGTGAGGTGGTCGAGCAGGTCCTCGGTCTCCCGGAGGGGCATCCCGGCCAGTTCGGCCACCTCCTCCGCACCGAAACCCCGGGGACCCAGGGTCGAGACCGCGCGTAGGACACCCGCCTCGGTGTCCGTGGTCGGGGTGAGGGCGGATTGCAAGGACGCGCGTACCGAGAGCGCGCCGAACCGGAGCTCGTCCAGCAGGTTCCGCTCGTCCGCGAGCCGGTCGCGCAGCCACCGCAGGGGCCGGTGGCCGGCGGCGGCGAGCCGGGCTCCGACGGTCCGGAGAGCGAGCGGCAGTCCCTCGCACAGGTGGGCGAGGGCTTCGGCCTCCTCGGGTTCGGCCTCCACCCGCCGGGTGCCGATGCTCTCGGCGAGTAAGGAGTGGGAGTCGGACGGGGACAGCGCCCCCAGGGGGAGGCGGACGGCACCCGAGAGTTCCGCCAGGGCGACGCGGCTGGTGATGATCATGCCGTTGCCCGGACCGGACGGGAGCAGCGGTTCCACCCGATCGGCGGACGGGACACCGTCGAGGACGATGAGGACCCGGCGGTCGGCCGTGGCCCGTTGGAAGGACTCGACCAGTCGGTGGGGCTCGCGGGGGACGTCGTCCTCGGGGACGTCGAGGGAGCGGAGGAAACAGGAGAGGACGGAGGCGGGGGGCGGATCCCCGCCCAGGTCGGCGTACAGCGTGCCGCCGGGGTAGGCGGGGGCGAGCTCGTGCGCGGCGGCCACGGCCAGGGCGGTCTTGCCGACGCCGGGACGTCCGGTGACGCACACGGCCTGGACCGCGTCGGAGGCGTCGGGGGTGAGCGCGTGCCGGATCGCGTCCAGCTCCGCCCCGCGCCCGATGAGGCGGCACGCCCCGCTGGGCAGCACCCGCGGCACGTGCCGGGGGCGGGAGCCCGGGCGGCCGGGCTCCGCGTCGTGTCGGGTGATGCGCTGGTGGAGTCGCCGAAGGTCGGGGCCCAGGGGGTGACCGAGGACGTCCTCGAAGGTCTTGAGGCCGTCGTGGTAGACGTCGATGGCCTCGGCGCGCCGACCGGAGCGGTGGAGGGCGAGCATGAGTTGGCCGCGCAGACGTTCGTTGAGGGGATCCTCCCGGACGAGGGGGCTGAGCTCCACCGCGAGCGCGTCGTGCCAGCCGAGCTCCAACTCGACGTCGACGCGTTCCATGACCGCGGTGTCGCGCAGGCCGCTGAGGCGGAGGGCCTCGGCCTCCAGGGTGCCGGTCCGCACGTCCGCCAGCGCGTGGGGGCCGCGCCACAGCCGGTCCGCCTGGCGGTAGAGACTGGCCGCCAGGTGGGGTTCCCCGCGACCGGCGGCGGCGCGTGCCTCCGCCAGACGTCGTTCGAACGTCCAGGCGTCCACGTCCACGGACTCGACCCGCACCGTGTACCCGGTGTCGGCGGTCTCGATGACGTCACCGAGTTTGGACAGACGCCGTCGGAGCCCGCTCACCAGGATCTGGATCTGTTTGCGTGCCGTGCCCACGGGCATCTCGCCCCACACCTCGTCCACGAGGGTGTCGACCGGGACGACCCGTCCGGCGTTGACCAACAGCACTGCGAGGACGACGGCTGAATTGCCCTGGGGGATCTTGATCCATGTGTCGGGGTCCTCATAGCCGAGGGGACCCAGGATCACGAAGGGCACATCAGCCTCCCACGAGTAGCCAGAGAACGACGCAAGTTACTTAATGTCGTCATACGTTCACTATGGGAATGGTATTGGGTGCCAACATCGGTGTCCATTTTCCCCATGGCCACATCGGGCCAACGGCCCACGGGTGCGGTGTCGTCCCAGCTAGCGGCTCGCGGCCTTCGCCCGGGACCGTGCGGCCAGGCCGACGACGACCGCGCAGGCGAGGAGGACGAAGGTCGTGTTCTCGGCCGCCGAGATACCGCTTCGCCACGACTCGAGGGGGCGCCGTGCCAGTTCCGCCACGACCACCAGGGCCAGCACCAGCGCTGTGACCGGCCGGCGCCGGGACAGGAAACCGGTGGTACCGGCGATCACGCCGCCGGCCACCGCGATGGCGAGCGTCAGCCACAGCGTCGCACTGGCCATCGGCGGTGCGGGCCCGACACCGGACGCCACGTCCGCGTGCAGCCATGTGTGCACGTCGTGGGTGACGAACGCGGTCGCCATGAAGACCGCTCCCCACGTGTTCGCCCGGCCGACTGAGACGGACTCCAGCCGACCGAGCGCGAACGGAACCCAGAACCAGGCCACCAGGCTGTTGGCCACCCCGCCCGCGTACTGGGCGGTCGCGCTCCACACCGTGTGGTCGACCAGGCCGTCGGGCGCGACCCTGTTGCTGGTCGCGGACAGGAAGCCCACGAGGAGGCCGCTCAGGACCGTGACCGCGAGTGGGACCGCTCGTTCACGCATGGGCTCCCTGTCTTCGTTGGACTCGACCGTGACGGGTGGTGTCGGGGCGCCCCTCCCCGCACGGTTCCGGCGCCGGGGGCACCCCTCGCCCCCGGCGCCGACCGACGGGCCGCCCCGGTTACCGCTGGGGCTCGAACCACACCGCGCCGAGTGGCGGCAGCGTCACCTCCGCCGAGAACGGCTGGCCGTGCCACTCCCGCTCCTCGGCGGTGACGTGGGTCGCAGCGGGGTACCCGGAACCACCGAACCTCGGATCGTCGGAGTTGAGCACGCAGTTCCACCGTCCTTCGACCGGCAGACCCGCCCGCCATCCCGGGCGGGGCACCGGCGAGAAGTTCACCGCGCAGGCCAGCACCGACCCGTCCTCGCCGTACCGCAGGTACGACAGCGTGTTTCCCTCGCGGTCACCGCCGTCCAGCCACCGGAACCCCGCCGGATCGGTGTCCAGCGACCACAGGGCCGACCGCGGCCGGTAGGCGTCGTTGAGCGCCCTGACCAACCGCTGCACCCCCGCGTGGTGGTCGAACTGGAGCAGCCACCACGGCACCCCGGACTCGTGCGACCACTCGTCCCCCTGGGCGAGCTCCCCGCCCATGAACAGCAGCTGCTTGCCCGGGTGCGACCACATGTACCCCAGCAGCGCGCGCACGGTCGCCGTCCGCTGCCACTCGTCTCCCGGAACCTTGTTGAGCAGGGACTGCTTGCCGTGTACGACCTCGTCGTGCGACAGCGGGAGCACGTAGTTCTCGCTGTAGGCGTACACCATCGAGAACGTGACCTCGTCGTGGTGGTACTGCCGGTGGACCGGTTCCTTCTTGACGTACTCCAGGGTGTCGTGCATCCACCCCATGTTCCACTTGAGTCCGAAGCCGAGCCCCCCGTGGTCCACCGGCCGGGTCACGCCCGGGTAGGCCGTCGACTCCTCCGCGATCATCATCGCGCCCGGGTTGCGGCGGTAGACGGTCGTGTTCAGCTCCTTGAGGAAGTCGATCGCCTCCAGGTTCTCCCTCCCGCCGAACACGTTGGGCTCCCACTGGCCGGAGTCGCGTGAGTAGTCCAGGTAGATCATCGACGCCACAGCGTCCACCCGCAGTCCGTCGACGTGGAACTCCTCCAACCAGTACAGGGCGTTGGCGATGAGGAAGTTGCGCACCTCCGTGCGCCCGTAGTTGAAGATCAGCGTCCCCCAGTCGGGGTGCTCCCCCCGGCGCGGGTCCGGGTGCTCGTACAGCGCGCTGCCGTCGAACCGCACCAGCGCCCACTCGTCCCTGGGGAAGTGCGCGGGGACCCAGTCCAACAGCACGCCCACCCCGGCCCGGTGCAGCGCGTCCACCAGGTACCGGAACTCGTCCGGTGACCCGAAGCGCGGCGTGGGCGCGTAGTAGGAGGTCACCTGGTACCCCCAGGACCCGTCGAACGGGTACCCGGCGACCGGCATGAACTCCACATGCGTGAAGCCCAGTTCGGTGACGTACTCGACCAGTTGCTCCGCCAGTTCGACATAGCCCAGACCCGGCCGCCACGACCCCAGGTGCACCTCGTACACGCTCATCGGAGCGCGGTGCGGCTCCACGCCCTTGCGTTCGGCCATCCACGTCTGGTCGCCCCACTCGTGGGCGGAGGCGGTCACGATCGACGCCGTCGACGGCGGCAGCTCGGTCCGGCGCGCCATCGGATCGGCCTTGTCCCGCCAGTGCCCGTCGGCCCCCAGCACCTGGAACTTGTACAGGTCTCCGTCGCCCATCCCGGGCACGAACAGCTCCCAGACGCCGCTGGCCCCCAGACTCCGCATGGGGTGACCGACACCGTTCCAATGGTTGACGTCCCCGGTCAGGCGGACCCCGCGCGCGTCCGGGGCCCACACCGCGAACCCGGTGCCGGGCACTTCGCCCATGGGGGTGTCGATCGTGCGGACGTGGGCGCCCAACGCGCGCCACAACTCCTCGTGCCGTCCCTCGCCGATCAGGTGGAGGTCGAGGTCGCCCAGGGTGGGGGTGAAGCGGTAGGGGTCGGCGGTCACGTGTTCGGGGCCGTCGGTCTCGTAGCGGGCGGCGATCCGGTAGTCGGCCGGGGAACCCAGAGCGGTTTTCGTCACCCGTCCCGCGAACACGCCCCGGTGCAGGTGGTCGAGGGCGACCCGGGTGCCGTCGGACAGGACGGCGTGCACTTCCAGCGCGCCCGGGCGCAGAGCCCGTACGACCGTGGTCCGGCCCGTGGTGTGCACCCCCAGCAGGGAGTGCGGGTCGTGGTGGTGTCCGTCCACCACCCGGTCCAGGGCCGCCAGGAGCTCCGGGTCGGGCGTCGCGGTACGTGCCCGACGGGCGGTCGTGGGGCGTCGGCGGGGCGCGGCCGAGGCGGCGGTGGTCGGTCGGGTGCGCGGACGCGGTTCCCTGCGGGACGTGGTCAAGACGGCTCCGTCGTGGTCGTGGTGGTCGGTCGGATGAGTGGCACCGCACGGGGCCGCCACCCCGGCGCGCGGGATGACGGCCGGTCACCGTGCGGGCGCGGCCCCCTCGGTGCGATCCCGAACGGGCCGGGGCCCGGATCAGCCGGGCACGGGTGGCGCCGCGGCCGCCGTGGCGGTGGAGACGGCCGCGGCGATGGAGTCGAGCGGTACCCGCAGCCAGTCGGGTCGGTTCCGCGCCTCGTACAGCACTTCGTACACGGCCTTGTCGAACTCGAAGGCCCGCAGTGTCGTGAGGTACTGGTCCGGGTCGAGGCCGCCCGTGTCGGCGTACCCCGCGCAGAACGCGGCCCTGTTGTTCCGGGCCCAGGAGCGGGCCGCCCACTCCAGTCCGGGGTCGTCCGGGTGCCGGACCAGCAGGTAGCCGGCGGCGTAGTCGAAGGAGCGGAGCATCCCGGCCACGTCCCGTAGGGGACTGGTCAGCCTCTGCCGCTCCCTCACGGGCACCGTCGGCTCGCCCTCGAAGTCGAGCAGCACCCATTCGGACGCCGTGCGGATCACCTGTCCCAGGTGGTAGTCGCCGTGGATGCGCTGGATCGGCAGCGGCTCACCCAACTGGGCGAACTCGGTGTAGGCCGCCATCACCCGGGGCGCGTACTCCGCCAGCTCCGGTACCTCTTCGCTGGCCATGGCCAGGCGCTCGACCATCGCCTCGGCGAGTTCGGCCGCCGCGTTCGGGGACAGCACGTCCGTGGGCAGAGCCCGTGCCAGGGAGCCGTGCACCTCGGCCGTGGTCCGGCCCAACCGCTCGGCCTCCGCGGTGAACGCGTCCTCACCGTCGGTTCGGGCCCCGTCCATCAGCGCCCGGACGCTCCTGGTGGCCAGAACCCAGCCGTCCGTGGCCTGCGGGACGTAGGACTGGAGCATCGCCAGGGTGGTGGGCTCCTGGTACCCGGGCAGGTCCGCCTCGATCCACCCGCACGTACGCGCGACGCACGGTGAGCCGGTCAGCGCCATGGTCAGCTCCAGGTCCGGGTTGCGCCCCGGCCAGAGCCTGCGGAAGGTCTTCAGGACGTAGTCCTCCCCGAAGACCAGGGACGTGTTGGACTGCTCGCCGGTGAGGACCCGGCCGTGCGAGCCGACTCGGATCGGGGCCCCGGGAAGGGTCCGGAACCGGACCCCGCTGGTGTCCCCGGGCCCGGTCGGGGCGGCGAACCGTTCGAGTAGGGCGGCGGTCAGCTCACCGTCGTGCGAGGCGTCGTAGACCGCGCGCGGACGGCCGCCTCCCACACGGCACACGCCGATGGTCTCGGCGGCCAGCTCCCCGGGGAGGGAGCGGGGCGACCGTGACCCCAGCAGCATCTGGTATCGGGAACGGCGGCCGCGTTGTTCGGCCTCGACGACGACGATGTCCAGGCCGGGCCCGTCACCGCGAGCGGGCACCAGGGTGTGCCTGCCCGTGACACGCAGGTCGTGGATGGGAACGCCCTTGCCGGAGAACCAACGTTGTCGGGGCAGCCAGGCGGCCAGGAGTTCTTCGAGTTTCGACATGTCAGCTCGGCCTGTTTCCCTTCCCGCCGCCACCCCGGTCAGAGCGCTCCACCACCGGTTTCGGGGAACCCGGTGCGGGGGCGGTGGCCCACGCGGGAGCGTCGGCCGGGCCCTCGTGGGATGCGGAGGCACGACCCGTCGGAGTGCTGGGCGTCGTGGTGACTGTGGTGTGGCGCTCCGCCGCGCGGGCCCGGTCGGTGCCCGTGCGCCCGGTCGGAACGCCGTCGGTGGCCCGAACCCGGATTCCGGCCGCGGGCAGGCCGTAGGACGGCACGCCGTCGTGATCGCCCCCGTTCGCCTCCGACGAGGTCTCGGCGGGCAGCTGGAACCAGTAGAAACCGTGTCCGGGCAGGGTGAGCAGGTACGGGAGTTCGCCGATCTCCGGGAACCGCACGCCGCCGACGCACTCCACGGGACCGACCCCGGCGTACCGGGCCAGGTCCAGCTCCACCGGCTGCGGGAACCGGGAGAGGTTGTTGACGCACAGCATGCGGTCATCGCCGTGCTCGCGGATGAACGCCAGGACGCTCGGGTTGGTGGCGTTGAGCTCGGTGAACGCCCCGGTTCCGAACACGGGGTGGCGTTTGCGGATCTGGATCATCCGGCGGGTCCAGTGCAGCAACGAACCCGGGTTGTCGCGCTGGGACTCCACGTTGAGCGCCTGGTACCCGTAGACCGGGTCCATGATCAGCGGCAGGTAGAGCCGGGCGGGGTCGCCCCGGGAGAACCCGGCGTTGCGGTCCGAGCTCCACTGCATGGGCGTGCGTACCGCGTCGCGGTCGCCGAGCCAGATGTTGTCACCCATACCGATCTCATCGCCGTAGTACAGCACCGGGGAGCCGGGCAGCGAGAGCAGCAGCGCGGTGAACAGTTCGATCTGGTCGCGGTCGTTGTCCAGCAGCGGGGCGAGCCGCCTGCGGATCCCCACGTTGGCGCGCATGCGGGGTTCCTTGGCGTACTCGGAGTACATGTAGTCGCGTTCCTCGTCGGTGACCATCTCCAGGGTCAGCTCGTCGTGGTTGCGCAGGAAGATCGCCCACTGGCAGTCGCGCGGGATCGGCGGGGTCTGGGCGAGGATCTCCGAGATCGGGAAGCGCTGCTCCTGGCGCACCGCCATGAACATCCGCGGCATGAGCGGGAAGTGGAAGTTCATGTGGCACTCGTCGCCGCCGGACTCGAAGTCGCCGAAGTAGTCGACGACGTCGGACGGCCACTGGTTGGCCTCGCTCAGCAGCACGCGGTCGGGGTAGAGGCGGTCCACCTCGGCGCGTACCCGCTTGAGGAACTCGTGGGTCTCCTTGAGGTTCTCGCAGTTGGTGCCCTCGCGTTCGTACAGGTAGGGCACCGCGTCCAGGCGGAAGCCGTCGATGCCCAGGTCGAGCCAGTAGCGCAGGACCTCCAGGATCGCCTCCTGGACGGCCGGGTTCTCGAAGTTGAGGTCGGGCTGGTGGGAGAAGAACCGGTGCCAGTAGTACTGGCCGCGGACCTCGTCGTAGGTCCAGTTGGACGTCTCGGTGTCGACGAAGATGATGCGCGCCTCGTCGTAGCGGTCGTCGGTGTCCGACCACACGTAGAAGTCGCCGTAGGGTCCGTCGGGGTCGGTACGGGAGGCCTGGAACCACGGGTGCTGGTCGCTGGTGTGGTTCATGACCAGGTCGGTGATGACGCGGATGCCGCGCCGGTGCGCCTCGTCGAGGAGCTCCACGAAGTCGGCGGTCCGGCCGAACTCCGGGAGGATCGTGAAGTAGTCCGAGATGTCGTATCCGCCGTCGCGCAGCGGTGACTGGTACATCGGCAGCAGCCAGACGCAGTCGATGCCGAGCCACTGGAGGTAGTCCAGCTTCTGTACCAGTCCGGCGAGATCGCCGGTGCCGTCGCCGTTGGAGTCGAAGAAGCCGCGGGCGAGTACCTCGTAGAAGACGGCGTGTTTGTACCAGTGGGGGTCACTGGTACCGCCGGAGGACATGAGCGGGCCGGTGGCGGCCCCGGTGGCTGGGGCGAGCGGACCGTGCTGGGCGTCGCCGCCGGGTCCGGAATCGTCTGTGCTCATCAACTGCTCCCCACCAAGAAAGGTTCGACATCGGATCAACGGGCGTTCCGGACCGGGGGCCGGCGCGGCGGCCGACCCCCCTGCGTCCGGGGCCGCTATCTGCCGGTGGTGGTGAAGACGTGCGCGGGGGCGATCGCCGGGTCGAGGCGGACGTAGTTGTCCGCGCCCCAGGTGTGGGTGCGTCCGGACAGCGCGTCGGTCACCGTGAGTTCCTCCTCCCAGGTGCGGCCGATGGACGGCAGATCCAGGTGCACCGTCGCCTCGCGGGTGTGGTGCGGGTCGAGGTTGACGACCGTGATGACCAGGTCGTCGGGGTCTCCGGGGCGCTCACCGGGGCGGTGCTTGGAGAAGCAGAGCAGTTCGGGGCGGTCGACGTGGTGGAAGCGCAGGTTGCGCAGTTCGCGCAGCGCCGGGTGCTCGCGGCGGAGACGGTTGAGCGTGGTGATCAGCCCGGTCAGGGTGGTGCCGGAGGCCTCCGCGGCGGCCCAGTCACGGGGGCGGTACTGGTACTTCTCCGAATCCAGGTACTCCTCGCTGCCGGGCGCGGCGGGCACGTTCTCGCACAGTTCGAACCCGGAGTAGATCCCCCAGGTCGGTGAGAGCAGTGACGCCAGGACCGCGCGGACGGCGAAGGCGGGCCGCCCGCCGTGCTGGAGGTAGGCGTGCAGGATGTCGGGCGTGTTGGCGAAGAGGTTGGGGCGCAGGTAGTGGGCGGTCTCCTGGCTGAGTTCGGTGAGGTAGTCCTGGACCTCCTCTTTGCCGTTGCGCCAGGTGAAGTAGGTGTAGGACTGGTGGAAGCCCACCTTGGCCAGGGTCCGGAGCATGGCCGGGCGGGTGAAGGCCTCGGCCAGGAAGAGGACGTCGGGGTGCTCCCGGGCGACGTCCGCGAGCAGGCGCTCCCAGAAGGCGACCGGCTTCGTGTGCGGGTTGTCGACCCGGAAGATGCGCACGCCGTGGCCGATCCAGTGCCGTACGACCCGCAGGATCTCGGTGTACAGGCCGTCGGGGTCGGTGTCGAAGCAGAGCGGGTAGATGTCCTGGTACTTCTTGGGCGGGTTCTCGGCGTGGGCGATGGAGCCGTCGGCGCGGTGGGTGAACCACTCGGGGTGCTCGGCGACCCACGGGTGGTCGGGCGAGCACTGCAACGCCAGGTCCAGGGCGATCTCCATGCCGTGCTCGGCCGCCTCCGCGACGAACGCGTCGAAGTCGTCGAGGGTGCCCAGGTCCGGATGGACGGCGTCGTGGCCGCCGTCGGCCGAACCGATGGCCCAGACCGAACCGGGCTCGCCGGGCGCCGCGCTCAGGGAGTTGTTCGCGCCTTTGCGGTGGGTGGCGCCCACCGGGTGGATCGGCGGGAGGTAGACCACGTCGAAGCCCATGTCGGCGATCGCGGGCAGCCGCTTGGCGGCGCTGGCGAAGCTGCCGGAGCGTTCGTGGCCGGGGGCGGTGTCGACCTGTGCGCCCTCGGACCTGGGGAAGAACTCGTACCAGGAGCCGAAGAGCGCGCGTTCGCGGTGCACGACGACCCGGGTGCGCTTGGAACGGGTGACGAGTTCGCGGATGGGGTGGTCGGCCATCCAGGCGAGGATCTCGGGGGTCACGGCGGCGAAGCGTTCCAGGGGAGGGAGCGCGGTGTCGCGCAGGATCTTCGCGGCCCTGGTCAGCGTGGGTTTGCGGGGGACGCGGCGGCCGGCCCGGGAGAGGAGGCGCGCGCCCTCCTCCAACACGAGGTCGCTGTCCTGTCCCAGGGGGAGCTTGATCCGGGCGGTCCGGTGCCAGGTCGTGAAGGGGTCGGTCCACGCCTCGACGGAGAAGGCCCAGGCGCCCTCGCCGGGCAGGCTGATCTCGGCCTCGTGGCGGTCGGTGCCGGGGGCGTGTTCGCGCATGGGAACGAGCGCCTCGCGGCGGCCCTCGGGCGAGTACAGGACGACGCCCGCGGCGAGTGAGTCGTGGCCCTCGCGGATGATCGTCGCGCCCACGGTGAAGCGTTCGTCGGGAACGGCTTTCACGGGTCCGAGATCGTTGTCTGGAGAGATGTCAAGTATGGGCAGGCGTCCGATCACTGGCTACACCGTAATTGTCGTGGTTCGGGCGTTGTGGGCTGTGGGCGGCTGGGTCACGGATGGAAATAACGTGCAGTTAATACGAAGAAAGGCAGGGTTAACGAAGAGGCCGGGCAAAACTGTCCGGATTGCGGCTTCGGTGCCCTCCGCTGTCTATCGTCTGCCCTCCTGTGGGGTTTGGCGGAGTGTCGGGGCCGGATAATTTATGTGATCCTCATCACACTGGTCGGGCGACCTCATGCCTGGTATTTGGCGGGTTTCACCTGGGTAAACTTCGCAAACGGTGCATAGGTCAACAGTCGATGCAGGGGCATCCGTGGGTAGTTCGCGCGGTTCTCTGGAGAAAAGTCGGAAAACTCCACGGTCGTGTTGCGCTCCGTGTCGCGCTGGGTAGGGATGATCGAATGCGTCCCTGGTTCGCTGGGCTGCATTCCGGACATCCCCAGGAGTCCGGCGCGTCCCCCTGAAAACGTGCACATCGGATTCGGCTCGGCAGGGTTCCGGGGTCTCCCGTCGTGTGATTTCTCTTGATGTCGAGCCTTTTCCGTGTGCGCTTCCGGGGTGTTTTGGGGCTTTGCGGTGAGGTGTCGTTAATGGTCGATCTGAGGGCTTTGCCATAGATTGGGGAATCTTTTCGGAGGCACGCCCGGTATGCCGGTCCTCCCTTTGCCCGCCCCTTGGGAGGGTGGTCGGCGCAGTGCCCGTCACCCGCCGAGCGGGGCGGGCGCCACACGGTGTGAGGGGGCGACGTGACGGGGTCGATCCGGAGGGGAGCACCAAGCCTCGGGGGAACGCGTGCCCTCGCGCGGCTGGCCGGGGTCGCGGTGCTGGCCGGTCTGTTGGTGGCGGCGCTGCTCCTGCCATGGGTCGGGGCGGCGGGGGTCGTCAGCCGCGACACCGCCACACTCTTCATGGCGATGCCCGACGAACTGGAGGTGCCCCGCCTGTCGGAGCGGGTCGTGCTCACCGACACCGACGGTCGGCCGTTCGCCGAGATCGCCGAACGCGAACGCGAGGTGGTCCCCCTCGACGAGATCAGCCCGTGGGTCCCCGCGGCGCTGCTGGCGGTCGAGGACGACCGTTTCCACGAGCACCACGGCTTCGACCCGCGCGGTGTCCTGCGCGCGGCCGCGCTCACCGCCATGGGCCACACGCAGGGCGGCTCCACCATCACGCAGCAGTACGTGAAGAACCTGCTCATCGAGACGGCGGAGAGCGAGGAGGAAGCCGCGCGGGCGAGCGAGCGCAGCCTCGCGCGCAAGCTGGTCGAGCTCCGGTACGCGGTCGGCCTGGAGCGGCGGCTGACCAAGGACGAGATCCTGGAGGGCTACCTCAACCTCGCCTACTTCGGCGCGGGCGCGCACGGGATCGAGATGGGCGCGCTGCGGTACTTCTCCGTGCCCGCCGCCGACCTCGACCCGGCGCAGGCCGCACTGCTGGTCGGGTTGGTGCGGGCACCCTCCTACTACGATCCGCTGACCAACCCCGAGGCCGCCCGGGGCCGGCGCGACCTCGTCCTGGGACGGATGGCGGCCGTGGGTTCGCTGAGCCGGGAGGAGGCCGACCGGTACGCGGCCGAGGACCTCGGACTGGACCCGACGCCGCGTGGCGGGAGCTGCTACCACAGCGAGTACCCGTTCTTCTGCGACTACGTCATGCGCTGGCTGCGGCGCACGGACGTCCTGGGCGACACCGAGGAGGAACGCCTGCGGGTGCTGCGTCAGGGCGGGCTGACCGTCCGGACCACTCTGGACGCGGACATGCAGGAGGCGGCGGGGGAGGCGGTCGTCCGGCACGTGCCGGACGACGGTTCGACGCGCTTCGCCGCCCAGGCGCTCGTCGAACCCGGCACCGGACGGGTGCGCGCGCTCGCCCAGAACCTGCGGTACGGCTTCGACGAGAACGATCCGGGGACGACCGCCATCAACCTCGCGGTCGACCGCCGCGACGGCGGGACCACCGGATACCAGGCGGGGTCGACGTTCAAGACGTTCACCCTCGCCGCCGCGCTCGACGCAGGGCTGGACTATGGGACCAGTTTTCGGTCGCCCGGAAATAAGACGATCACTGGCCTGAGGAACTGTGACGGCGGCCGGATGGAACCGTGGAGTGTGCGCAACGCGGGGGAGAGCAGCTCAGGCACGCACACCATGGTCACCGCGACCCGGGGGTCGGTGAACACCTACTTCGCGCAGCTCCAACGCCGGGTGGGTCTGTGCGAGACGGCGACGATGGCGGAGCGGGCGGGCGTCCACCGCGCCGACGGCCAGCCGCTCGGAGTGTGGAGCTCGTTCACCCTGGGGGACCAGGAGGTCTCCCCGCTGACCCTGGCCGCCGCCTACGCCACGTTCGCCGCCCGGGGCGTGCACTGCGTTCCGGTGCCGGTCGACACCGTGGTCATCGACCGGCCGGGTACGGGGGACGACGAGGAGATCCCGGTCGAGGCCGAGTGCGAGCGCGCGGTCGACCAGCGGGTGGCCGACGGGGTGAACCACCTCCTCCAGGAGCCGTTCAACGGGGGGACCGCGAGCGGTCTCGGTATCGGGCGCCCGGCGGCGGGCAAGACGGGGACGACCGACGAGGCCGCCTACGCGTGGTTCGCCGGGTACACGCCGAACCTGGCCGCGGCGGTGGCGGTCGGCGACGTGCGGGGCGGTGAGCGCCACCCGCTCCAGAACGTGACCATCGGGGGCCGGTACTACGGGATCGTCTACGGCGGGACCGTGCCCGGGCCGATCTGGCGGGACACGATGAGCGGGGCCACGGCGTCGCTCCCGGCGGAGGGGTTCGCGGGCCCGCCCGAGGCGTTCGGTGACCCGGACGCCGAGTCGTCCGACGACGGGGGCGACGGTGGTGCGGGGCCCGCCGAGGGGAGCGAGGTCGCCGACGATGGCAGGGCTCCCGGGGATGCTGATCTCCAGGGGAGCGCTGGTGGCGCTGAGCCCCAGGAGAGCGTTGGAAACGCTGAGCCCCCGGAAAGTGCTGGTGGTGCTGATCCCTCGGAGAGCGTTGGAAACGCTGACATCCCGGAGGGCACTGGTGGCGCTGAGTTCCAGGAGGGTGCTGGTGGTGCTGATCCCTCGGAGGGCACTGGGGAGGGCGAGGACGCCGAGGACAGCGGGGAAACGGGAGACGCCGGGGGAGCCGAGACGTCCGAGGACGGTCAGGGTGGCACCGGGGACGCCACCGAAGCGGGAGACGAGGACGCCCCGGAGGACGCCGGTGGTCTCGGTGGTGCCGGGGAAGCCGAGGGCGACACGGGGAGCGGGGGATCCGCGGGCGGTTGAGGCCTGGGACGGCTGTGAGGTCCGTGCCCGCGGTGTTCCCGGACACGTGGCGCACCGGGCGCGGCACGGGTGCCCGAGGACGCGGGAACGCGGTGGCGACCGGGGGTCGGGGCGTTCACCTGACGCGGCGGGTGCTCCCCGGTGCGGGAGGGCCGGCGGTACGCGCGGGGTGGTGCGTGTCACTACCAGGCAGTATGTGCCGCATAATGGTGCATAACCGACAGGGGAGCGCATGAGCGCTGAGAGTGCGGCACCGTCGCCGCAGACCCTTACACACCTGATCTGGGTAGTGCCAGCGAAGGAAGTCGTAGGAACCGTCACCGGTGGCGTGTCTCCCGCGCACCGGCTACGTCTGACGGTGCGCGCCGCACGACCACCGGGACGCTCTTGGCCGCATGCCCCTCGTCACCCGACGAAGGGACAGGAATGAGCACCGACACCGGCGCGACCGGGTACAAGGAGAACATCGTCGGCGGGATCCGCGGCTGGCGGACGGTCGACATCGTGGTCGCGGCCGTCATCGGCGTCGCGATCGGCGTCGTCTTCTGGCTGTGGAACATCGTGTGGACGGTCACGACCCCGCTGTTCGTGGGCTTCCCGCCCGGGCAGGCGGTCGTCTACGGCATGTGGCTGATCTCCGGCGTCCTGGGCGGCCTCATCATCCGCAGGCCCGGCGCCGCCCTCCTCACCTCGATCGCCGCGGCCTCCGTCTCGGCCGTGCTGGGCACCCAGTGGGGGATCATGGTCATCCTCGACGGCGCCCTCCAGGGCATCCTGCCCGAACTGGTCTTCCTGGCCTTCGGCTACCGCCGTTGGGGCATGGGCGTGGCCGTGCTCGCCGCCGCCGTCGCCGGGATCTCCCCCGCCATCCGCGACAACATCACCTACAACGTCGCCTGGCCGATCGAGTTCAAGCTCGCCTACGGCGCCATCGTCATCGTCAGCGCCGCCGTCATCGCCGGTGTCGGCGCCCGACTGATCACCACCGCGCTCGCCAGGACCGGCGCGCTGGCCCCCTTCCCGTCGGCCAAGGGCTGACCGGGATGGGTGAGCGCCTCCGCCCCGGCGGAGGGCCCGGCGCGCGCGTCGAGCTCTCCGGCTGGGGCTGGCAGCACTCCGGACGCGACACCCACGCCCTGCGCGGTGTCGACCTGACCATCGAACCCGGTGAACGCGTCCTCCTGCTCGGCGCCTCCGGCGCGGGCAAGTCGACCCTGCTGCACTCCCTCGCCGGGCTGACCGGACCCGACAGTGCCATCAGCGGCGACCAGGAGGGCGCCCTCCTGGTGGACGGTGAGCCCGCCGACCGGCGTCGCGGCCTGGTCGGACTGGTCAGCCAGGACCCCGAGACCCAGCTGGTGATGGCGCGGGCCGGGGACGACGTCGCCTTCGGCCTGGAGAACCTCGGCACGGAGCCCGGCCTGATCTGGCCGCGCGTCGACGGCGCCCTCGCCGAGGTCGGCTTCCCGTACGGGCGCCGCCACTCGACCGGCGCCCTGTCCGGAGGCGAGAAGCAGCGCCTGGTCATCGCCGGGGCCCTGGCCGTGCGCCCGCGTCTGCTGCTCCTGGACGAGCCCACCGCCAACCTCGACCCCGACGGCGCCGCACTGGTCCGCGGTGTCCTCCAGCGGCTCCTGGCCGAGACCGAGGCGACGCTCGTCCTGGTCGAGCACCGGGTGGCCGACGTCGTGGACCTGGTGGACCGGGTCGTCGTCCTGGAACCGGGCGGCGGGGTGATCGCGGACGGCGCGCCCGGAGCGGTCTTCGCCGAGCACGGCCGTTCCCTGGCCGCCCAGGGTGTGTGGATCCCCGGGCGCGAACCCGAACCGGACGTGTCCCCGGGGGCCGGGGGCTCCCCCCTCCTGGAGGCGGTCGGCGTCGCCGCGCGCACCCCCGTCGAGTTGGGGGCGCGGTCGGCGTCGCCGCGCACGGTGCTGTCGGGGGTCGATCTGCCCGTGGCGGCCGGGACCGCCACCGCGTTGACCGGGCCCAACGGGGCGGGCAAGTCGACTCTGCTGATGATGCTCGCGGGACTGGGCAGGCCGTACCGCGGCGAGGTGCTCCCGCGCGGGCCGTTGGCCGAGGCCGACCGGCGCCCGCTGCGGCGCTGGCCCGCCCGCCGCCTGGCCCGGCACGTGGGTACGGTCTTCCAGCACGCCGAGGACCAGTTCGTCACGCCCACGGTCCGCGAGGAGCTGCTGTTCGCTCCGCTGCGGGCGGGCATGGAGCGGGGCGCGGCCGACGCGTGGGTCGACGAGCTGCTGGAACGGCTGCGCCTGACCAGGCTCGCCGACGTGCACCCCTACACGCTCTCCGGAGGTGAGAAGCGCCGCCTGTCGGTGGCCACCGCGCTCAGTTCCGGGCCCGCGCACGCCCCGGACGTCCTGGCCCTGGACGAACCGACCTTCGGCCAGGACACCCGGACGTGGACGGAGCTGGTGGAGCTGTTGGGGGTCCTGCGAACCGAGGGGCGGGCCGTGGTCATGGCCACCCACGACGAACTGCTGCTGCGGCACCTGACCGACACGCGCGTGCGCGTGTCCGACGGAGGAGCGCGGGCCGAGTCCGGGTCACGGAGCGGCACCGACCGGGAGGAAGGGGGGAGCGCGTGAGCTCCGGACGGGAGGCGCGCCCCCCGGGCGACGGGGGCGGCGACGCGATGACCCTGGACGTGCCCGAAGGGGGCGGCGCCCGGTACTGGATGACGGGGCTCAACCCGGCGGCCAAACTCCTGGCCGCCCTGATCCTCGCTCTGGGGCTGGTGCCCGCGGTGGACGCGGTCACCGGAGGCGTGGTGCTGGCCGCCGTGCTGCTGTCGGTGCCCTTCAGCGGGATCGACCGCAGGACGCTCCTCGTCCTGGGCGGCCCCTTCCTCCTCATGGGCCTGTCCAGCGGGCTGGTCAACTACCTGTACGGCGAGCACGGACTGGAGGGGGCGGTGGGCGCCGCCGTCCGGCTGCTGGCGATCGCCCTGCCGGGGCTGCTGGCCGCCGTCAGCAGCGACCCCACCGAGATGTCGGACGGACTCGTCCAGAAGCTGCGCCTGCCGGAGCGGCCCGCGATGGGCGTGCTGGCGGCTCTGCGGCTCATCCCGCTGCTCGCCCACCAGTGGCGCACCATCACCCTCGCGCGGCGGGCGCGCGGGTTGGAGGCCGGGCGCAACCCGCTCCGGGTGGTCCCGCTGTTCTTCGGGCGGTTGTTCGCGCTGCTGGTGCGCTCGATCCGCACCGGGACGCTGCTGGCCACCGCCATGGACGCGCGTGCGTTCGGCACCGGTCCCCGTTCCTGGGCCCGGACCAGCCACTGGCGCCGCGCGGACACGGCGCTGCTGGTGGCCGCGGTCGCGTTGCTCGTGGCGGCCTACACGGTCTCCGGGAGTCTGGGGACCCTGGTGCTGCTCTTCGCCTGACCCGGGTGATAGGTAGTCCAAGTAACTGCTAGTCCGAAGACACTGTCGTCGAACGAATGAGGTGGAACCCGTGGGCGAGTTCGTGCGCGTGGAGACCGACAAGGAGCACCCCGCGGTCGCCGTGATCCGGGTGGACCGGCCCAAGGCGCTCAACGCGCTGAACGCACAGGTGACCAGGGAGATCACGGAGGCGGCGGCCGAGGTGTCGACGGACGCCGCCGTGCGCTCCGTGGTGCTCTACGGCGGGGAGCGCGCGTTCGTGGCCGGTGCCGACATCAAGGAGATGGCGCATCTCACCCACGCCCAGATGCTGGAGTACTCGCGCGGCCTCCAGAACGCCCTGACGGCCGTGGCCCGCATCCCCAAGCCGGTCGTGGCGGCCGTGAGCGGTTACGCGCTCGGCGGCGGCTGTGAGCTCGCGCTGGCCGCCGACTTCCGGGTCGCCGGGACCAAGGCGAAGCTGGGCCTGCCCGAGATCACCCTCGGCGTCATCCCGGGGGCGGGCGGCACCCAGCGCCTGCCGCGCCTGATCGGCCCGGCCAAGGCCAAGGACCTCATCTTCACCGGCCGCCACGTGCCGGCCGGGGAGGCCCTGGAGATCGGGCTGGTGGACGAGGTCGTCGCGGACGAGGAGGTCTACTCCGCGGCCGTGGCGAAGGTCGCCAGGTTCGGCGAGGGCCCGGCGGTGGCGCTGGCCGCCGCCAAGGAGACCGTCGACCGGGGTCTGGAGACCGACCTGGACAGCGGTCTGGAGATCGAGCGCCTGCACTTCGCCGGGCTGTTCGCGACCGAGGACCAGAAGACCGGTATGCGCAGCTTCATCGAGCAGGGGCCGGGCAAGGCCGAGTTCTCGGGGCGCTGACGGCGCGTACGCACCCGCGCACCCGGTGCGGGGGCGGCGGCACCGGAGCGCGTCCGGTGCCGCCGCCCCGCCTGGGACCAGGGATCGGACGGGAACCGATCGCGCCGATCTTCCGTCATACTCGTGGTGGTCCCCTCCGACGACGGGCCGAGGGGCGGATCGCCGGAGCCCCCACACCCTGGCGGTAGCGAAGAAACCACACGGACCCTGGACGGGTCCACGAGCCAACGACGACCCATCCCCCCGACCGATAGGCTGGACGAGGCGGAATGCGGTCTTTTGAGGGGATGAGTTCTCGATGGCAATGTCGGCAGGTTTCCCCACGGGTGAGGAGCTGCCGGAGCGCATCGGCCACTACGTGATCCGTCGCCGCATCGGGCAGGGCGGCATGGGCGTGGTGTACCAGGCCGAGGACCCCCGGACCGAGCAGTTCGTCGCGGTGAAGGTCCTCAAGCCCGAGGTCGCGGGCGACCACATCGCCCGCGCCCGCCTCGCGCGCGAGGTCGAGACGATGCGCCGGGTGCAAAGCCCCAACGTGGCGGAGGTCATCGACGCGGACACCCAGGCCGAGCTGCCGTGGGTCGTCACCGAGTACATCCCCGGCCCCACGCTGGACGCGACGGTCACCGACCACGGTCCGCTGCGCGGCCGGGCGCTGACGCGCTTCGTCACCGGGCTCGCCCGGGCGATCAAGGACATCCACGCCGTGGACGTGATCCACCGGGACCTCAAGCCCGGCAACGTGATCATCTCCAACGGCGAGCCGATCGTCATCGACTTCGGTATCGCACACGCGGTCGACGGCGCCAAGTTGACCCAGACCGGCACCTTCGTCGGCACGCCCAGCTACCTGTCGCCCGAGGTCATCGAGGGAACCGACCTGGGGCCGGCCACCGACGTCCACGCCTGGGGCGGAACGGTCGCCTTCGCGTGTACGGGACGCCCGCCCTACGGCGCGGGGTCCTTCGAGGTCATCTTCTTCCGCATCCTCAACGGCGAGATCGACATGGACGGGACTCACGAGGCGCTGCGACCGCTGGTCACCGCCGCCGTCTCCCGCGACATGGCCCGCCGTCCCAGCGCGGCGGAGCTGGTCGAGCGGGCCGGGCAGCTCAACCTGGACCTGCCCTGGACCGAGGACACGGGTACCGGATCCACCGGTCTGACCGGTAACCACACCGTGTACAACGCGCCCGTGGACGACCCCGGGGGCTCGGGCGGCGCGGCCGGTGCGGCGGGTGCCGCGGCCGGGGGAGCCGCGGACTACCTCGCCCACCGCGCCGCCCAGGGCGACGGGGGGTGGAGCCCCTCGCACACCGCCGGCGGCCCGACGCAGCCGCCGACCGAGGGTTCCTGGACGGAGCCCGTCGAGCCCGGGCGCGGCGGCGACGCGGACGACCGGCACCGGGACGGGGAGGACGCCACGGACGACCTGTCCGGGCTGGCCTCGGCGGGCCGTGACTCCTACGAGGAGGCCGCGCACGCCTCCGGCGGGGTCCAGGGGACCCAGCGGCTCGACCCGTTCGGCTCCGAGGGGGCGGCCGACCCGGAGGGGACCCGGCGGATCCGGCCGGACGAGCGGCCCGACCACGGTGACGCGCAGGGGACGCAGATGCTCGACCCGGTGGCCGGGGACCCGCAGGGGACCATGATGATGCCCCCGCAGGACCAGCGGCCGGTCGAGCACCGCACGACGACCTATGAGGCGCCGGGGAACGACGCGCCGCAGACGCAGTTCTTCAACACGCCCCTGAGCAAGGGCGACTTCGGGGACATCCTGACACCGGTCGAGCGCGACGGGCGCTCCCACCGCCAGACGCAGGAGTTCGACGAGGACGACTACGGCGGCGACTACGAGGAGGGGCGCGGCGGTCTGCTGGGCCGTTTCCGGAGTGGCCGCAGCGACCGCCTGGGCGACTACTTCCGCGGCGGGGCTGACGAGTACGACGACGAGTACGAGGACGACTACGAGCACCCCGGGTGGCGGATGCACCCGCTGACGCTCATCCCGCTCATGGTGGCGCTGGCCGGGGTCGCGCTGTGGTTCCCGTGGTTCGGCTTCGGCCTCGGCGTGGTGGTGATCTCGGTCCTGTCGGCGCTGGACGTGGTCAAGGCCGAGCACGCGCGGCGCCTGCAGACACGGGGGCCCCGCGACTCCGACACCATGGTCGTGGCGCTGAGCTTCCCCTGGGCGCTCGGGCGGATGCTGGTGCGCACCCTCGGGTTCTGTCTGATCTACCTGATCGGCGGGATCCTGGTCGGACTGGTGTACGCGCAGTTCGTGGAGACCGGGGGCGAGGGGGCCAACTGGACCGGGGCCTTCGCGGTCTTCGTGATGGTGCTGCTGGGCTACATCATGCCGAGCGGCCGTTCCACCCGCCACCAGGCGGTGTGGCTGGCCCAGCGCGCGCGGTTCACCAACCTGTACCTCTACATCGGCGTGGTCGTCGCGATCGTCCTGCTGATGATGCTCATCCTGTCCATCGGTCTGACCGCCGCGCCGGACTGGACGCCCTTCGGCGGACCCTCGGACTGGTTCTCCGGTAACTGAGCCTCGGAGCGAGCACGCCCCGGTACGCCCTCCTCCCCGCCGGGGAGGAGGGCGCCGTCGTAGGGGCGGGGCGGTGTCGCCGGGACGCCGGTCACGGCGGCGCGCGGGCGCCCGCCTATGGTGGTGGAGGAGGAACGGGGAACCTGGCCGCACAGGTTCGTGGGGCCAGGTGGGGCCGTGGTTTCCCGGGACCCCGAGCTCCGCGCTCCCGAGCGGGTGAGGTATTCCTAAGTTGATCCGGGGGTCGCGGGTTGGTTGTGAAGCTACTAGCCAGTAACATCTGGGTATGGAGCATGCGGGACGGGGTTGACGTGAACTTCGGACCCGCCGTCGGATGACCGAACGGCATTCGGCATTGTTGGCAGTACGGGGCGCGCCAGCGTCCGCTCCGCCGCACGGCGGATCATGGAGTGCAGGGAGGTCGGCCACCGGCCATGAATATTGTCGTTTTGGTCAAGCAGGTCCCGGACACGGCGACCGAACGGAAGCTCAACGCCGATGACAAGACGCTCGACCGAGCAGCGTCCGACGGCGTCATCAACGAGCTCGACGAGTACGCCATCGAAGAGGCGCTCCTGCTCAAGGAGAAGCACGGCGGCGAGGTCACCATCCTGACGATGGGCCCCGACCAGGCCACGGACTCCATCCGCAAGGCCCTGTCCATGGGCGCGGACAAGGCCGTCTTCGTCAACGACGACGCCATCCACGGCTCGGACGCGCTCCAGACGGCCTACGCGCTCGCGCAGGCCCTGGGCACCATCGAGTACGACCTGGTCGTCCTCGGCTCCGAGTCCACCGACGCGCGCACCGGCGTCATCGGCGCCGCGCTCGCCGAGTACCTCGGCCTGCCGCAGCTCACGCTCGCGGGCAAGGTCGACGTCGACGGCGGCGCCATCAAGATCCAGCGTCAGACCGACTACGGCTACGACGTCGTCGAGGCCCAGCTCCCGGCGGTCGTCTCCGTGGTCGAGAAGATCAACGAGCCGCGCTACCCGTCCTTCAAGCTGATCATGCAGGCGAAGAAGAAGCCGGTCGACAAGAAGTCGGCCGCCGACGCGGGTATCGACACCGGCAAGGTCGGGCTGGCGAACGCCACCACCGAGACCGTCGACTTCGCCGCCGCGCCGCCGCGCGCCGCGGGCACGATCGTCAAGGACGAGGGCGACGGCGGTGCGAAGATCGCCGACTTCCTCGCCGAGAAGAAGTTCGTGTAGGTCAGGCGAGAGACTCAGGAAGGTTCAAGGATTATGGCTGAGGTCCTCGTCCTCGTCGACCACGTCGACGGACAGGTCAAGAAGGTCACCACCGAGCTGCTGACCGCGGCCCGCCGCATCGGCGAGCCCGCGGCGGTGTGGGTCGGTGACGGCGCCGAGTCGGGCAAGGCCACGCTGGCCGAGTTCGGCGCCGAGAAGGTGTACGTGGCTCCGGCCGAGCTGAACGACTACGTCGTCGCTCCCAAGGCCGAGCTGCTCGCCAAGCTGGCGCAGGAGAAGTCCGCCGCCGCGATCCTGGTCTCGGCCACCGCCGAGAACAAGGAGATCGCCGGTCGGACCGCCGTGAAGCTGGGTTCGGGCGTCCTCACCGACGTCGTGGACGTCAACGCGGAGCTGGTGGCCGAGCACAGCATCTTCGGTGGCGCCACGGTCACGCACGCCCGCGTGAGGACCGGCGTTCCCGTGATCGCGGTCCGCCCGAACTCCGTCCCGGCCGAGGCCGCCGCCGGCGCCGCCGCCGAGGAGGCGGTCTCCGTGGACGTCTCCGACGCCGCCAAGACCGCCAAGGTCGTCGAGCGCGTCGTGCAGGAGAAGGGCGCCCGCCCGGAGCTCACCGAGGCCGCCATCGTGGTCTCCGGTGGCCGCGGTGTGGGTTCGGACGACTTCTCCGTGGTGGAGAGCCTGGCCGACTCGCTCGGCGCCGCCGTGGGCGCCTCCCGCGCCGCCGTCGACTCGGGCTGGTACCCGAACCAGTTCCAGGTCGGTCAGACCGGTAAGACGGTCAGCCCGAACCTGTACATCGCGCTGGGCATCTCCGGTGCCATCCAGCACCGCGCCGGTATGCAGACCTCGAAGAACATCGTCGCGGTCAACAAGGACCCCGAGGCGCCGATCTTCGAGCTCGCCGACTTCGGTGTCGTGGGCGACCTGCACACGGTCGCCCCGGCGCTGACCGAGGAGATCAACAAGCGCAAGTAGTTCGCGCCCGGTTCCCGAACGCCCGGCTAGGGGGAGTGCCCCCGGCCGGGCGTCCGTGTGTTTGGAGACCCCTCGTGGGTCTGGAGGGGCGTGGAGCGACGGGGCCGTTCCGATGACGGGTGACGCGCCGTCGCACACGGGCGCGACGGTGGACGCTCCTTGACGACGGGGAAGGGAACGGTGGTTTGGGGCTGGGGCGGTGGCTCAGGGGCCGGTCCGGCGGGAGCGCGGAGTTCGACGGCCGTACGCCCGAGGAGTGGCGCGCGGAGGAGGAGCAGCGACTCCTGGCCGCGATGCGGCGCGAGTGCGACGGGGTCCGCGCGCGGTTTCGTGAACTGGTCCTCGGGATGCCGACCGACCGGCGGTCCGGGATACCCGCCGAGCCGCCGCGGTTCGCCAGCATCGGGGAGGGCCGGGCGTACACGGACTGGACGAGTGCCCCTTTCCAGGGGTGATCGGGCGGCGTTTCCGCTGTTCGCGGGCCGGGTACGCGAGGCGCATCGGCTCCGATCGGGGGGAGGGGCGATGGCGACCGAGGTACGCGCCGGGCGGCGCACCGTGGAGGTGGGCAGGCCGGACAAGGAGCTCTTCGGGAAGGGCGGCCCCACCAAGGAGGACCTGGCCGGGTACTACGCGCGCGTCGCTTCGCTGATGCTGCCGCTCGTACGCGGACGTCCGGTCGCGTTGGAGCGGTACCCGGACGGGATCGGCGAGGAGGGGTTCTTCGTCAAACATCCGAGCACGCCCGAGTGGGTGCGGACCGTGGAGGTCGACTCCGGCACGATGATGGTCTGCGACGACGCCGCCGCGCTGGTGTGGTGCGCCGACCAAGGGGCGATCACCCTCCACACGTGGTCGTCGCGAGAGCCGGACCTGGGGTACCCGGACCGGATGGTGCTCGACTTCGATCCGCCCGGGGACGGCGAGTCGGCCTTCGACGCGTGCCGGTCGGCCGCGTGGGACACGCGCGAGGTGATGGAGGACCTGGGCCTGGTCGCGTACGTGATGACGACGGGGTCCCGGGGCCTGCACATCCACTCGCCGCTGCGCCCGGAGGCCGACGACCAGGAGATCCGTGAGCTGGCGCGGGCGATCGCCGACCGGGTGGCCGAGCGTCGGCCGGACGAGCTGACGACGAAGGTGCGCAAGGACGCCCGCGAGGGGCGGTTGTTCGTCGATTTCCTGCGCAACGGCCGCGACCAGTTGGCGGTCGCCCCCTACTCGGTGCGGGCCAAACCGGGCGCGCCGGTCGCGACGCCCATCACCTGGGAGGAGCTGGACGGGCTGGTCTCGGCACGGGACTTCACCGTCGACCAGCGGCGCGAGGAGTGTCCGTTCGCGGGCATGTGGCGGCACGCGCGGTCTCCGAGGAAGGCGCTGCGGAGACTGGAGTGACGGGTGCGGGCGGAGCCGTCGCGCTCACTCGAGAACCGGATCCGGGTTCACGGAGTCCAAGGGAGCGCACAGGCCGACCCTCGTGCCGTGCTGGAACGGAGCCCCCACCGTGCGCCCCACCTTCCGTCGGATCGCCGCCCTTCTCTGCCTGCTGGCCCTGACCGGCTCCCTCGCCGCGGTCGGCGTACACCAGCCTCCGGCGCACGCCAGCGCGCAGATCGCCGAGGCGGCCGAGGCGCTGGCGGACGGGCCGGGGGTGTGGGCAGCCGACGACTTCGGGGCCACGCTGACCCCGGAGACGATCGCCCTGGTCGAGGAGGCCTACGACCGATCCGAGGTACCGATCCGGTTGGCGCTGGTCACGGAGGACGTCGACGGTCAGTGGGAGGACCACCTGACCGCCGAGGCGTTCGCCGCCGCGGTGGGGGAGCCCGGTGTCTACCTGGTGCACGGCGAGACCGGCGCGGCTCTGTCCGAACCCGAGGTCGAGCAGTCCTGGGCGGTGATCGGCGACGCGACCACTCCGGAGGAGATCGAGGACCTCTTCTACCTTCACCCCTACGCGGGGCTGCTGACCGGGGTTCCCGACCTGGTGAACGGCGAGGTGAGCTCCGGGCTGCGCGCGCTCGCCGACGGCGGTGGCGTGTACGTGGACCCGGTGGTGTCGGCGGTCTTTCCCGAGATCGACGCCGAGGCGATCGAAACGGCTCTTGAGGGTGCGGGCGACGTCCGCTTCGGGGTGGTCTCCGGTGTCGCCGCCCCGGGGAACGAGAAGGACCGAGGGGAGCTGTACGGCGCCATCGAGCGGAGTCTGGCTCTGGACATGCTGGAGGGCGCGGACAGAGACGCCATGGTGGTCCTGTTGAGCTGGAACGGTGAGGCTTTCCGGCCCGTTGCCGCCTCGGGTCCCGAAGCCATGGAGGCCGCCGAGATCGAGGACCTGTTCTGGGGCTCAATGGCTCCGGAGCAGGCGATCCCCGCCGCTCGGGTGATGGGCGCGATCCTGGGCCCGGGCGTCATCGAACAGGCCGGGGTCGCCCTCGCCGAGGACGTGCTGTACGTCCACCCGTCGGTCTCCGACGGACTCACCGGCGCCGAGTTCAGCCGGGCCGCTGAGAACGTGGCTGATTACCCGGGTGACCTGCGAGTGGCCATCCTGCCGAGTCAGGCGGTCGAACGGGCGTTGGGCGACAACGTCGCCCTGTTCGCGAACGAGGTCGCCGCGGTGCTGGCCGAGGGCACGGACGGTGATGTCGTCGTGTACTCGGTCGACCCGTTGGGCGCGGTTCCCCCGATGGTGTCGGAGACGGACCCGTTCAGCGCCCCCGACCGTTTCCTGGAGGACGATGACGGTGCCAGGGAGATCCTCGCCGACTTCGAGGAGGAGGGAGGTTCTTTCTGGGAGAGCCTGTTGTCCTGGTGGATGGGGCCCCCTTGGTGGAAGGCGGTCCTGTCGATCATCGTGCTCGGGATCCTCCTCTGCTGCTGGCCGTTGATCCCGATCGGCCTGTCCGATCTGTACAAGACCCTGAAGGCGAGGAGGGCCGCCGGAGACCGCGGCCGCACGCGTGGGAACCGGCGGGGCCGATCGGCGAGGGGGATCAGGCCGGTCGTGCGATCCGTGGTCGGAGCGGTGGCCATGAAGGCGTTGACGCTCCTGGCCTCGGCGGACCGGGCGCCGGCGGCCGAGCGGCAGCGGCGGCGTGCGGCGGAGAGGGAGCGCGCGACCCAGGACGGGGAGCGTGCCGCGCGCGACGCCGCGTGGGTGGAGCGGATGCGGCCGCGGACCGACGAGATGATCACCGAGCTGGGGGAGGTGCTGGCCCAGGCGCCGACGCCCGAGCCGGACCGGCTCGACGAGTTCGAGCGGCTGATGAACGCCTACACCGAGCTCAGGGACGCCTGCCGCGACGCGGGCACCAGGAGCGAGATGGACCGGGTCCGGAACAGGGCGCGGCGCACCTTGAAGCGGGCCCGGACCCACGCGGAGAACCCGCGGGAGTAGACCCGCCTCACCGCTTGCGCAGGACCAGGAGGAGGTTCCACGTGACGATCTCGCGCAGGAGCGGCACGTGGATGATCGGCTTCGTCCACGTCGGCAGGTAGCGCGGCCGGATGTCGACCACGTCCACGTCGGTCCGCCCCCGCGTCCAGTCGAGCATCTCCTTGGCGTGGGCGGCGTACATCGTGCGGCCGAAGTCGTTCTTGGGCCGCCGCCCGTTCCGGCGGGCGAACCGCTCGGCGGCGTAGGAACCGCCCAGGTAGTGCCAGGGGGAGGTCTCGTGGCCGCCCCACGGGGACAGCCACAGCGTGTACGACAGGTACACGAGGCCGCCCGGCCGGGTGACCCTGACCATCTCGTCGGCCATCCGGGTCCGGTCGGGGACGTGCTCCAGGACGTTGGAGGAGAAGCACACGTCGACCGAACCGCCGCGCAGCGGCAGGTCGAGCGCGCTGCCCTGCACGCCGTGGGTGTCGGCCTCGCGCCCGTGCAGCCGCATCTCGTGGGCGTCGGAGTCCACACAGAGGCACCGCGCCCCGGCGGCGCGCAGTTCGTCGGCGAAGTAGCCGGGACCGCCGCCGACGTCGACCACCACCCGCCCGTCCAGCGGCGTGTACGAGCGCAGTTGGTCGACGGTGTCGCGGGCCAGCAGCCCGTAGAAGAACGCCGGATCGGTCTGCTCCTTGCGGAACGCCGAGAACAGGGTGACGGACCGGCCGAGCGTCGCGCGGAAGGGGACCGTGCCGTCGGGATGGGTCATCATCCGGAGGCCTTCCCGTCCATGGTGATGAAGTGACGCAGGTGCCGCCAGTGGTCACCGCCCCAGTACTCGTCGGAGGCGACGATCCGCCCGCCGGGCACCTGTGCGGCCACCCGGTCGGTGCTCAGGGTGTGCATGCGCATCGGCGCCGGGTAGCGCAGGACCACCCGCTGGGCCAGGCGGATGAGCGGGAACGGCGCGTACCGGAACACCAGCCCCTTGAACGTGCGGCGCTCGGACTCGGGAACGCCGATCACCATCGCCCCGCCCGGCCGCACCACCCGGGCGAACTCGCGCAGGTAGCCGTCGGCGAGGTCGGGGGGCAGGTGCTGGAGGACCAGGTCGGTGTAGACGAGGTCGAAGGAGTCGTCGTCGAACGCGGACAGGTCCGGGCGTTCGTTGAGTTCGAAGGAGATCCTGCCCCCGGAGCGGTCGAGCCGACGCGCCTCGGCGAGCATGGGCGCGGAGATGTCCACGCCCACGACGCGGTCGAAGTGCGCGGCGAGCGCGTTGGACAGCCGTCCCGCGCCGCAGCCGAAGTCCAGCACCCGGCCGGTGTCGGGGTGGATGCCCAGCTCGCGCAGGCGCGCGACGGCCGGGTCGATCTCGGCCCTGCCCGAGGCGAGGAACTCGTCGTCGTCCCACCCTCCGTCGCGCTTGGCCGGATCCACGCACACCGCCCACAGCGGCTCGGTGGAACCCAGCCGGGTCCAGTCGCGGCGGACCTGTTCGAGTCCCACCGACATCACCCCCACAGTGCTCTGCTCCCGAGCCTCACACTTTGACTGGATCATGTTCCTGCGGCGATGTGGCAGGCCTTCCAGGTGTATTCGACTGTTCGAGAGGAAAAGTGGAACGTGTTGTATTCTGGCACCCATGTCGCGGGTTGGCCAACCTAGGCCGGGAGGGTACCCATGCCGCCAGTTTCCCCCACCTCCGGCGCAGGGGACGCCGCGCAGGCGTCGGCCCCGGACGGGGCACCCAGCGTACGCCGCGAGGACGAGGTCCCCCGAGAGCGGACCTCCCCGACCGAGGCGCTGTCCGCGGCGGGCGGGCTCGTCCGCTCCCTGGCGCGCGACCGGCTGGTCCTGGCCGCGGCGGCGATCATCGCGGTCTCCGTGGCCCTGCGGATCCACGTGCTGAACGCGTCCTACTTCGTCGAGGACGACTTCCTGTTCTTCGCCGCCGCCGACACCACCGACCTCACCCCCGAGTACCTCTTCGGCCTGCACAAGGGCCACTTCATGCCGGGGGCCCTGTTCCTGGTCTACCTCCAGACCGCCTTCTGGCCCTTCGACTGGTGGGTCAGCGCGGGCGTCATGCTCGTCCTCCAGACGCTCTCCGTGGTGGTCTTCCTGCGTGTGCTGTGGGAGCTGTTCGGACGCCGCTGGGCCCTGCTGATCCCCCTGACCGCGATCGCGCTGGCCCCGCTGACCGTGCCCGTCCTCGGCTGGTGGTCCGCCGCGCTCAACGCCGTCCCGTTCCAGCTGGCGACGGCGCTCGCCCTGCTGTGGACCGTGCGCCACGTGCGCACCGGGGACCAGCGCGCGGGGTGGTTCGCCGCGGGCTCGGTGGTGTTCGGGATGCTGTTCTCCGTCAAGGCGATGTTCCTGCCGCCCCTGCTGCTGGCCGTGGCCGTCGCCTTCCTGTACCCCGGAGGCCTGGTCGCGTCGGCCCGCCGCGCCTGGCGCGTCCGCCGCCCCTTCTGGGGCGCCATGGCCGCGCTGTTCGCCGGATACACGGTCCTGTACCTGGCGCGGATGCGCGCGAGCGACGGCGGGGAGGGGGCGGGCGTCCCCGAGGGCGAACCCGCGTTCGCCATGCTGCGCGGCCTGCTCACCGAGGTCTTCCCGGTCGGCGCGCTGGGCGGTCCCCTGGAGTGGGGCCCGGTCACCCCGGCCGGCGGGCTCATCGACCCGCGCGGCTGGATCGTGCTGGGCTCCTGGGCGGTCCTCGCGGGGATCGTCCTGGCGAGCGTGTGGTGGCGCCGCCGCTCCTGGCGGGCGTGGGCCCTGATGTTCGGCTACCTGCTGTGCGCCGACATCATTCCGACGATCATCGCGCGCGGCCGTTTCCAGGACGTGGCCGCCGCCGACCCCAGGTACGTCGCGGACGCCGCGCTCGTGTTCGCGCTGTGCCTGGCCCTGGCCTTCCTGCCCACCCGTGAGGAGCGCGACCACCCCTCCGCGGCCCCTGAGGAGGCGGACGCCGCGCCGTACCCCTACCGGGCGCGGCCCGGGAGGTCGGCACGGGTGTCGGCGGCCCTGGCCACGGTCGTGTACGCGGCCGCGGCCGCCTACTCCGCGCACACCTACGCCGGAACGCTCAACGGCGAACGGTTGGAGTGGTACCTGGACACGGTCCGCAACTCGATGGCGTCCGTGCCGGAGGAGGGCGGCCTGTACTCGCGCCCCGTCCCCAACGACATCGTCCTGGAGTGGAACGGCTCCCGGCGGCTGAGCTCGTGGGTCCTCGCGCCGCTGGCCCCGCCGGACGTCGCCGAGCGCATGCGCTCCCCCGAGCAGTCCGACACCGCCTACGTGTTCAACGACGCCGGGTACCTGGTCAACGCCCGGCCGGGAGAGGGCGGGTACGTGTTCGGTCCCGGGGCGGCCGGCGAGTGCATCGAGACCTGGGGCGGCAGCCTGTCGTGGCCGGTGCGCGTCTACGGCGGCGTCCAGCAGGTGGTCACCATCGGCTACACGGCACAGGAGGACACCGAGGCGGAGCTCCTGCTGGGCGACGCCTGGCTCGAACTGGACCTTCCCGCCGCGGAGGCGGGCGCCAACTGGTACGTGCCCGTGGCAGCCCCGGGGGAGCGCCTGACCCTGCACACCGACCCCGAGGAACTGTGTGTGACCTGGGTGTCGGTGGGCGAGATGGCGCCGTCCGTCGAGGGCAACCCCTGGGACGCGCAGGACTAGCCTCCGTCTCCTGGAACGGTCACCTCAGGGGGTCTGACGTTCGGGCGCCGGCGGGGTGCTTATGGATGGGGCCGCGCCGCAGGCGTCCGTTGAGGGTGGTGGAGGGCGACGAAGAGGGAGGTTCCGCGGCCGAAGGCCGTCCGTTGAGGGTGGTGGAGGGCGACGGGCGGGCCGAAGCGAGGCGGAGGACCGAAACGAACACAGTGCCCCTACCGCACGAACCTCGGCGTGTGCCTGCGGGACCACCGGCGGCTGGGCTCCTCCACCCACCGGAACGTGGCCCAGGCCAGGAGGACCGTCACCAGTGTCACCGGCAGCGCGTCCAGCCAGAACGAGCCGGTGAAGATCTCCTGTCCGGTGAAGTCCCGCCACAGGTACAGGACCATGAACTGCCACAGGAACACCCCGTAGGAGATCCGGGCGAGGAACTGGCACACCCGGTGCCGCAGCAGCGTCTCCATCCAGCGGCCCCCGGTCCAGGAGCGCGGATCGCGCAGCCGCGTCGGATCGCCGGTGGGCCGGGGCGCGAGCGCGGCGGGGGCGAGGACGAAGAAGGCGAAGCCGATCCCCGTCGCCGAGTTCAGCCCCGAACTCCAGATGTCGCCCGCGCCGATGAACCGTCCACCGGCCGCGGGAGTGGCGTTCAGGACGTAGAAGGCCCCCGCCACCAGCCAGCACACCCCCGGCGAGGCGGCGACGGTCCGGCAGAAGCGCCGTACGGGGCCGCCCCGGCCGGGTTCGCGCCAGGCCCACTCCGAGAGCACCGCGAGCGCCATCCCGGCGGCGAACAGCCCCAGCGAACGCGGCAGCCACGCGTGCATGTACTCGCGCGCCTCCGGATAGAACTGCGGGACCAGGGCGCCGAAGGCGAGCGCGGTCATCAGCGCCAGTCCGATCATGAGCCGCCGCCCCCGCGCGTCGACCGTCCGGCCGCGCCGGGCCCACAGGGACAGGGCGAGGGCGATCAGCGGCAGCAGGAGGTAGAAGCTGACCTCGACGGACAGGCTCCACATCTGGCCGAGCCCGTAGGGCCCGGTGCCGAGCCACGGCGGGTCGGTGTCGAAGGGGAAGGTCAGCGTAAGGACCTCGCCCCAGTACAGGAGGGACCCCAGTTCCTCCCGTGAGTAGACCAGCAGCGCCGTCACGGCCACCACCCAGTAGGCGGGGAACACGCGTACGGCGCGCCGCCACAGGTAGGGGCGGGCGCGCGGCCCCGGCGCACCGTCGAGCACCGCGCGGGCCCAGGGCCGGTACAGCAGCACGCCGGAGAGCGCGAAGAAGAGCGGGACGGCCAGGTCCATAGAGGCCAGGAGCCCGCCGAGCACCCCGGGGGCGAGCGCGTCCCCGGTCTCGGTGGCCACGTGGAAGAGCAGCACCATCACGGCTGCCACGGCACGGATGCCGTCGAGGGTCTCGTGGCGGCCGTCGACCTGGGGCAGCACGAGCGCGGGGTCGAGGGGCCGGGTGGAGGTCGGCGCGCCCCCGGAGGGGGACCCTGTGGGGTCCTCGGGCGCGGTCGGCGTGGGCGCCATGGGGCCTTCCAGAGCGGGAGTCCATTGAAACGCGATGCACTAGAACGTGTTATAAAAATTCAGACACGCCCTGGTGACGTTGTTCACTACTGGGCAGTACTCTACCCGGAACTGAAGCTAGTTCCAGTCTGTTCCGGTCCCTGACTCTCATCCGCCCAGGAGGGCACATGCGCCGTATCGCCGCGGTCGTTCTCATCGCGTTGGGGGTCTTCTGCCTCGCTCTCGCACCCATGATGCGTATGTGGATGGCGAGCTCCCTGATGAAGACTCCACTGGACTACTACAGCCAAACCGTCAACGTCGGGGAGGTCGACTACTTCAACATCGAGGAGGTGGAGTTCGTCGAGGGCGCCGCCGTCGAGGCCCACGCCACCATCCGCGCGGACGTGGCCTCCAGCACCGACGACACCGTCGTCTGGGACCAGTTCACCTGGATCACGGACACCGACCGGGACTTCGGCATCTCCTCCAGCAGCCGCAGAGCCGGACACGACCGGGTCACCGGTGAGGCCGTCGACTGCTGCGACGCGATGATCGACGAGGAGTCGGTCGTCCAGGCGGGTCAGCTCTGGAAGTTCCCCTTCATGACCGAGCAGCGGGACTACGACTTCTTCGAGACCACCGTCGAGGAGGTCGTCCCCATGAGGTTCGACGGCGTCGAGGAGATCCAGGGCGTCGAGACCTACCGCTTCGTCCAGACCGTCGAGCCGACCGTCGTCGGCGAGCGCACCATCCCCCGCTCGGTCGCCGGTCTGGAGGGAGAGGGCGACGTCACCGGCGACGAGACCTTCTCCATCACCCGCACCTACTGGATCGAGCCGGTCTCGGGCACCCCCGTCAACGTGGTCGAGGACCAGCACCGCGCCGTCGTCGTCGACGGCGAGGAGGTCCTGGTCCTGCTCAGCGGTGAGCTCGCGTTCAACCAGGCGAGCATCGACAAGAAGATCGAGGACACCGAGCAGGCCCGCGCCGTCCTGCCCCTGCTGCGCACCACGCTGCCGATCGGGCTCGGCGTCCTCGGGCTCGGCCTCATCGCCGTCGCCGTCGTCCTCCTGACCACCGGGCGCCGCGGCGTGGACACCGGACTCCGCAGTGCGAACGTCGGCTGACCCGTCGCCTCCGACCGGCCGGTCACCGGCGGGCCCGACGTCCGGGCGCGCCGGTGACCGGCCGCATCCGCTGGTCGCCCTCGCCCGGGCGTGCCGGCCCCGGCAGTGGCTGAAGAACCTGCTGGTGTTCGCCGCCCCAGGCGCGGCCGGGGCACTCGACCAACCCCAGGCGCTGCTGGTGTGCGCGTGCCTGTTCGCGCTCTTCTGCCTCGCGGCCAGCGGCACCTACCTGCTCAACGACGTCCACGACGCACGCGCCGACCGCTCCCACGAGCGCAAACGCCACCGCCCGGTGGCCTCCGGCGCCCTGCCCGTTCCCGTGGCCGTCATCGCCGGGATCGTGTTCGGCGTCGCGGCGCCCCTGGCCTCTCTGGCACTGGGCGACCTCCGCGTCACCGGACTGCTCGCCGGGTACGTCCTGCTCACCCTCCTCTACACCCGCCTCCTCCGCGACGTGGTCCTGTGCGACCTGGTCGTCGTGGCCGGATGCCACGTCCTGCGCGCCGTCGCCGGGGGCGTCGCCGTCGGCGTCCCCCTCACCTCCTGGTTCGTGCTCGTGCTCTCCCTGGGCGCGCTCCTGGTGGTGGTCGGCAAGCGCGAGGCCGAACTGCGCGCCGCCGGATCCGGCACGCCCGTGCGCCGCACGCTGTGCGCCTACACCAGGAGCTACCTCACCCAGACCCGCACCATGGCCTCCGGCGCGATGATCGTCACCTACTTCCTGTGGGCGCTGGAACCGGGCGGACACACGCTCTGGCACACACTGAGTATCGTTCCGTTCGTCATGTTCGTCCTGCGCTACAACCTGCTCGTCGACCGGGGGGTCGGCGAGGAACCCGAGGAGATCGCCCTGCGGGACCGCCCGATCCAGATCATGCTCGTCACGCTCGTGGCCCTCGTCGCCGCCGGGATCCACCTTTGAACCCGCCGACGCTGCTCACCGGTTGGGGCCGCACCGCGCCGACCGCCGCCCGCGTCGTCCGGCCCCGGACCGCGCGTCAGGCCGCCGACGCCCTGGCCAGCGCGGGACCGCGCGGCGCCCTCGCCCGCGGGCTCGGCCGCTCCTACGGCGACGCCGCCCAGGCCGCGGGCGGTCTCGTCCTGGACTGCACGGAACTGACCGGGCCGCCCCGACTCGACCCCGACCGCGGCGAGGTCACCGCGCCCGCGGGCACGAGTATGGGACGGCTCATCACCGCTCTGCTGCGCGAGGGGCACTTCGTCCCCGTCACCCCCGGGACCCGGCACGTCACCCTGGGCGGAGCGATCGCCGCCGACGTCCACGGCAAGAACCACCACGCAGACTCCTCACTCGGCGCGCACGTCCGGGCCCTCACCCTGGTCACCCCCGACGGCCGAACCCGACGGCTGAGCCCCGACGGCGACGACACCGACCTGTTCTGGGCGACCGTCGGCGGCATGGGCCTCACCGGAGTCATCACCGAGGCCACCATCGCCGTCCACCCCGTCGAGACCGCCTACGCCCGGGTGGACACCGACCGCACCGGCGGCCTCGACGCCACACTGGACCTCATGGCGCGCACCGACGACGACTACCGGTACACCGTGTGCTGGCTCGACCTGCTGGCCCGGGGCGCCGCGACCGGGCGGGGCGTCCTCACCCGCGCCCACCACGCGCGGATCGCCGACCTTCCGCGCCCGCTGCGCCGCGATCCCCTGCACCACCGCCCCACGGCACCGGTCGGGGCTCCCCCCTGGGCGCCGCCGCGCCTGCTCAACCGGTGGACCGTCGGCGCGTTCAACGCCGCCTACCACGCGGCCGCGCCCGAACGCCGCCGCGGCCAGGCCCAGCCCCTGTCCTCCTTCTTCCACCCGCTCGACGCCGTGCGCGGCTGGAACCGGGTGTACGGACCGCACGGGCTGGTCCAGTACCAGTTCGTCGTGCCCTTCGGTGCGGAGGACACCCTCACCGACATCGTGACCGGCCTGTCGCGCGCGGGAGCGCCGTCCTTCCTCGCCGTCCTCAAACGCATGGGCGAGCCCACCCCCGGACCGCTCTCCTTCCCGCGCCCCGGATGGACCCTCGCGCTCGACCTGCCCGCGGACCTGCCCGGGCTGGGACGGCTGCTCGACGGGTTCGACGAGCGCCTGCTCGAGGTCGGCGGCCGCCTGTACCTGGCCAAGGACAGCCGCGCCCGCGCCGAGACCGTGCACGCGATGTACCCCGACCTGCCCGCGTGGCGGCGCGTCCGCGAGCGGGCCGACCCCGACGGGGTGCTCGTCTCCGACCTCGCGCGCCGTCTGCGCCTGGTCTGACGGCGGCCCCGACACACAGCCGAAGGAGAGGACGACCGACCATGCGCGACTCGGTGGGAACCGTGCGGACGGTGCTGCTGCTCGGCGGCCGGAGCGAGATCGGCCTGGCCATCGTCGAACGGCTGGTCAGGGACGGCGCCCGCGAGGTGGTGCTCGCGGCCCGGGGCGGCGTGGAGGCGTACCCGAGCGCGCTCACCGCCCTCGGCGCCACCGTGCGCTCGGTGGACTTCGACGCGACCCTCCCCGACACCCACGTGAAGGTCGTCGACCACGTCGTGGAACTGGTCGGCGACCTGGACGTGGTCGTGGACGCGTTCGGCGTCCTGGGGGACCAGGCGGAGTTCGAGGCCGACCCGGCCGCCGCCGCCCGCGCCGCGGCGGTCACCTACACGGGACACGTGTCCGTCGGTCTGGCCGTGGCCGCGCGCCTGCGCGCCCAGGGCCACGGCGCGTTGGTCGTGCTCTCGTCCGTGGCCGGGGTGCGGGTGCGCCGGTTCAACTTCGTCTACGGGTCGGCCAAGGCCGGTCTGGACGGCTTCGCGCAGGGGTTGGCCGACTCCCTGCACGGCACCGGCGCGCGCGTGCTGGTGGTGCGCCCGGGCTACGTGCCGACGCGGATGTCCGCGCACGTGGATCCCGCGCCCTTCCCCGCCACGCCGGGGCGGGTGGCCGAGGCGGTGGCGGCCGGGTTGCGCTCCGGGTCCACCACGGTGTGGGCCCCGCGCGTGCTGGGACCGGTGTTCGCGGGGATGCGGATGCTCCCCCGGGCGGTGTGGCGGCGGCTGGGCCGCTGACCGGTCTCAGACCACGGTCGGATGGCGGGCGGCGGCGCCCTCACTAGCATGGGCCGGTATGTCCGACCGGAGACCGATCCGAACACGGCACGTCGGTGCCGACGTCCGCCTACCCGTGTGGGTCGAGGACGCCGCGCTCGCCAGCGGTGTCGCGGCGGTCGGGGCCGCCTTCGCGCTCTCCGATCCCCTCGCCGCGGTGCTGAGCGTGGCCCTGGGAGCCTCCCTCGCGGTGCGCAGGACCCTTCCGGCCCTGGCCCTGGCGTGGGCGACCGCCGCCGCGGGAGCACACGCGCTCCTCCTGACCGGACCCACCGCCGCGGTGATCGCCGTACCCGTCCTGGTCCACGGGCTCGCCCGATGGTCCCGGAGGGCGCCGGCACGGGTCGGTCTCGGCGTCGCGCTGGCCGGGGCCGTGGTCGGTCCCGTCCGGTGGCTGACGACCGGGGAGGAGGCGGTCGCCGCCGGGGACGTGCTGACGACCGTGGCGGCCCACGCGGGCGTGGTGCTGGTCGCCTACGCCCTCGGCCGCCGGGGACGGGACCGGGCGGACCGGGCCGCCGCCGAGGCGGTGGCCGAGGAGCGCGGCCGGATCGCACGGGAGGTGCACGACATCGTGGCGCACTCGCTGTCCGTGATCGCCGTCCAGGCCGAGGGAGGCCGGGCCCTGGCCGCGCGCGGCCCGGAGCGCACCTTCGAGGTGTTGTCGGTGGTCTCGGCGACCGCCCGGGAGGCGCTGGAGGACATGAGGGAGATGGTCGCGCTGCTGCGGCGGGGCGACACTCCCGGGAGCCCGGAGGGAAACCGGCCCCCTCCGGGGCTCGCCGACCTCGGGGAACTCGTCGGCGGGCTCGGGGGCCGGGCCCGGTTGCGGGTCGACGGGCCGCCCGCGGCGGTCGGGTCGGTGCTCGGCCTGACGGTCTACCGGCTCGTCCAGGAGTCCGCGACCAACTTCCTGCGCCACGCCGGGTCCGCCGCCGTCCTGGACGTGCTGGTGGTGGTCACGGCGGAGGCGGTCGAGGTCCACGTGAGCGACGACGGACTCGGTTCCGCCGCCCGCGACGACGGTCGCGGACACGGGCTGCGGGCCATGCGGGAGAGGGTCCGCCTGCACGGAGGGACGATGGTGTGCGGTCCGCGGGCACCGGAAGGGTTCGGACTCCACGCGGTGCTTCCGCTGCGGACGCCCACGGAGGAGGGGGTGCGACCATGAGCGTCTCCGTCTTCCTCGTCGACGACCAACGCCTGGTCCGCGACGGTTTCCGGATGATGATCGACGCCCAGGACGACATGGCCGTGGTCGGGGAGGCGGGAGACGGGGCCGCCGCGGTGGAGGCCCTGCGGACGGTCCGCGCGGACGTCGTCCTGATGGACATCCGCATGCCGGTGACGGACGGCGTCGAGGCGACCAGGAGGCTGACCCGGGCGGGGAACCCGGCACGGGTGCTGATCCTGACCACGTTCGACCTCGACGAGTACGTCTTCACGGCGCTCGGGGCCGGTGCCGCGGGGTTCCTCCTCAAGGACGCCCGCCAGGAGGATCTGCTGTCCGCGGTCCGGAGCGTGGCCGACGGCGGCTCCGTCCTGGCGCCGGGGCCGACCCGGCGTCTGCTGGACCGGGTCGTCGACACCCTCCCCGGCGGCCCCGGGCGCAACGCCTACGCCCGATCGCTGGCGACGCTCACGCCGCGTGAGACGGAGGTGCTCCGGGAGATCGCCGCCGGTGCGACGAACCGGGAGATCTGCGACCGCCTCCACATGGCCGAGGGCACCGTCAAGACACATGTGGGCCGCCTGTTGGCGAAACTGGGCCGCCGGGACCGGGTGGGCCTCGTGCTCTTCGCCTTCGAGGCCGGACTGGCCTCCCCGAACACGGACTGAGGCGGGCCGGAGGACCGGGGGGCCACCGCCTGACGGACCGGAGGACCCGGGACCGCGGTCGCATGCCGTGGACGTGAGGTTCGGACTCCGGGTGGATTCCCGCCGCCGCGGCGATCCGTAGTTTCGGTGGTCCCGTCAGCGCCGTGTCCGCCGAGGAGGCTCTCCGTGCCCCTGCCCGAAGCCGTGTTCGTCTGTTCGATCGTCGTCTCGCTGCTCGCCGCCTGGACGCCGCCCCGCGTCCCTGGGCCGCCCGCACGCGTCGCGGCCGTCCTCCTCCTGGCGGCCGGGGCCGGACTGGTGGTGGCGGGTGAACCGCGCTGGCAGTGGCTGCCGATCATCGCGGGGGCGGTCCTCGCCCTGGTGGCCCTCGCGTCGCGCCGACGCGGGCCACGGCGGGCCGCCCGTGGCCTCGTCGCGGCCAGTACGGCCGTGGCCCTGGCGGTGACCGCCGTCGGATCCCTGGCGGCGTGGTCCTTCCCGGTGGTCGTCCTTCCGGAGCCGACGGGGGAGTACGCGGTCGGTACGACCACCGTGCAGTGGGACGACCGGGGACGGGAGGAGACGTGGACGGACGACCCCGACGACCACCGGATCGTGGTCGCCCAGATGTGGTATCCGGCCGACGGGGACGCCGGACCGGGTGACCGCGCTCCCTACCTCGGGCGCAGCGCGGGCGAGGCGCGCGTGGTCGCCGACGGGCTGGCGGACGCGTTCGGTGTCCCCGGATTCCTGCTGGACGACGCGGCCCGAGCCGACACGCACGCGACCACGGGCGCCGAGGTCGCGCCGGGGCGGTCGCGGTACCCGGTGGTGGTCTTCTCTCCCGGTCTCGGGGGTGTGCGCTCCCAGAACACGGCCTGGGCTCAGGAACTGGCGAGCCACGGATACGTCGTGGTCGCGTTGGACCATCCCCACGACTCGGCGGTGGTCGTCCTGGAGGACGGGACGGTCATCCGGGGACGGGTGGCGGCGACGGGCGACCCGGACGAGGACGAGCGGCGCGCCGCGGAGTGGACGTCGATCCGGGCGCAGGACATGCGTTTCGTCCTCGCCCGTCTGCGCGAGGAGAACGACTCCGGTCGGGGACCACTGGCCGGACGGCTCGACCTGCGCCGCGTCGCCGCCGCCGGTCACTCCCTTGGCGGCGCGGCGGCCATCGCGGCCGCGGTCCGGGAACACGGGTTCACGGCCGTGATCGATCTCGACGGGTATCCGGGGCGCGTGGCGGCCACGACCTATCCCCAGCCGCTGCTCGCGCTCGTCGCGGGCGCGGGGACGGGCGACGCCGAAGGCGACCGGCGCTACGCGGAGAGCCTGGACAGGGTCCTGGAGGCGAGCGCCGGACCGGGCTACCGGCTGACGGTCGCCGAGGCCGCGCACCTGAGTTTCACCGACGCGCCCCTCTACCTCCCGCCGGTGCCCTCACTGGTCGGAACGGCCGACCGGACCGCCGCGCACCGGACCACCGCGCGGGCCACGCTCGTCTTCCTCGACGTGACGCTGCGCGGCGCGTCGGAGGATCTCGACGCGGCGCTGTCGGATCTCGGCGGGCTGACCGTGTTCCCCGGGTGACCGGACCGCGTCGCGGCCCGGGTGGGGCGCACCGGGTGTCCGCTCGGCGAGCGGACACCCGGTGGCGCTCACGTCCGCCGCGTGCCCACGCCCGCGGCGGTCAGGCGGTAGAAGGCCAGCGGAACCAGGCACGAGAGCATGATCGCGGCGGGCACCAGCGTGCTCCCGACCAGCATGCCCCGCAGGGCCTCGTCGCTCTGGCGCACGGTCTCGCCCGCGCCGGACTCCACGTATCCGCTGACCGCCAAGGACAGGGACAGCAGTCCCGTGCCCACGGCCTGCGCCATCGCCTCACCCGAGGTCCACACCCCGGACAGAACGCCACCCTGGCGCTGCCCCGACTCGCTCGGTGTGGCCAAGCAGTCGGCCAGCATGGACGCCGGAAGCAGATGGGTTCCGGACAACCCGACACCGACCAGGACGGACGACAGCACCGCCCCGGGCACGCCCCAGACCGGGATGAGCAGCAGCCCCAGACCGCCGAGCGCGAACACCCCGGCCGCGTACCCGGCCGCCGCCCGTTTGTCGACGCGTACCGACAGCCGTTTCCACAGCGGTGCCGTGACCATCAGCGGCACCAGGACGCACATCATGAGAATGCTCGTGTAGGCCGGTTCACCCATGACGTTGGCGGTGACGTAGGGAACGCCCGCCACCATCGTCCCGCTCGCGACCGCCATGAGCAGGTGGGCCGGGAACAGCACCCGGAAGTGCCGGTGGCCGAACGCCGCCCGCAGCTGGGGTAGCAGCCCCTCGGTCCGGTGGCCGAACACCGGACGCGGGGCCCGTCGCGTGCCCGCGACGGAGCCCAGCATGGCCGCCAGGAGCACCGCTCCCATCGCCAGGCCCATGACCCGGTAGCCGGTGGCGTCGTCGTCGAAGGACGACTGGATGACCGGCGCCGCCGCCCCGCCGAGCAGCAGGGCCAGCCCGACGAAGGCGGTCCGCCACGTGTTGAACGTGGACCGCTCGTGGTAGTCGTCGGTGATCTCACCCGGCATCGCGGTGTGCGGTACCTGGAACATCGACGCCGCAAGCGCGGCCGCGACGAAGAGCAGCGCCACGTACCCGGCGGCCGCGTCCCCCTGGAGGGGAGGGCCCGCGAACACGGCCGCGAACAGGACCGGGAGGGTCAGCGCGCCCGCGAGCATCCACGGACGGCGCGGACCCCACGACGATCGCGTCCGATCTGACCAGATGCCGATGTACGGACTGACCAGAAGATCGACCAGCTTGGGCAGGAAGACCACGATCCCCGCCAGAGCGGGACTCACCGAGAGGGAGTCGGTCAGGTAGATGAGCAGCAGCAGGCCCGGAACGGTGTTGAACACACTCGTGGCCACGGCGCCGCTGCCGTACCAGGCGTGCACCGACCGCGGCAGGGCGCCGGACCCGCCCCCACGGGGCTCGTCCCCGGGACCGCCCGCGGGGCCGGACCGGTCGTCGCAGATCGGGGAGCCGGTGGGAGGCGGTGTCACGCCGAACCGTCCGCGCCGGCCCCCTCGACGTGTCCGACCGGGTCGACGTCGTGCGCCACCGGGCAGCTCGCGGGGAACGTGCCGATCCGGTTGACGTCGTAGCCCTTCGGGTAGCTGCGCACGTTCGGGTTGTTGTCCGCCCACAGTGGCTCCTCGCGCGGCTTCATCCTGCGCACCACCTTGGCGCGCAGCTTCAGGGCGATGTCCGAGGAGCGGCGCCAGGCACGGCTCGGCGGGTCGTAGCGGAAGGCCCGGATCAGGGAGTCGTCGAGGATCGCCATCGAGAACTTGCGCGCCAACCCGGCCACACGCGGCGGGTAGAAGGTGACCATGAGGTCGAGGGTGGCGTCGGAGACCGCGCGGCCGCCCTCGGTGTAGGCGAAGTGCTCGTCCTCGTAGGCGTCCAGGAGTGCGCGGAACTCCTCGTAGGTCTCGGGGATGTCCTTGATCCCCATGTGCCTGCCGAGCTTGCGGTAATAGTGCGTGATCGCCGCGATCTCGTGGTCGGTCAGGCGCCGCCAGCCGTACCCGTAGTCGTTGAGCCAGCGCACGGGCATGACGACGAAGGTGCTGAGCACGTAGCGGTAGTCGTCGTTGGAGATGTCGTAGGAGCGGTGCATCTGGTTCATGCGGCGCAGCGCGTCGCGCCCCTGACCGGGCTCGAACCCGTGCCGCATGATGTTGCTCAGGATCAGGGCGGTGTCGTCGTACCGCTTCTGGGTCTGCCCGGTGAACGCGTCCGTCTTCCCGAGCAGTTCACCGATGCTGGGGACCGCGTAGGTGCGGTACAGGGCGATGCCCAGGGCCCGGCCCATGTCCCAGGGGAACTCCAGCGAGGTGAGGATCTGCATGATCCGCACGCAGTCGGCCTCGGGGTCCAGCCGGTGGATCTCGTCGCGCAGGTCGAAGCGCGTCATGACACTCCTTCGTCGGGGGTGGTGTGGGGCGGGGGATGGGGGGAGGGACGGCGCCGCGGTGGGGATTCCGGGCACGCCGACGGCACGGCCGGGCGGGGAGGCGGCCGGGCTCGGGAATCGCGCCGGAGGGGCGCGGGGAAACGGCGGGGACATGGCCGTGGACGGGGGCTGTCAGCGTTCGGACGGTTCCGCGGGCCGCGCGGCGACGGTCTCGGACGAGGCGGAGCGGGCCTCGGACGAGGTGCCGGGAGCGAGCTCCTGGCCGGGGGCGGGAACGAGCGCCCCCGTACCGGGCACCTCCACGGTGGCCAGGTCGTGCGGGACCGGGCAGCCCTTGGGGAAGGTGCCGATCCGGGACGGGTCGTAGCCGTTCGGGTAGTTGCGGATGTTCGGGCTCTGCCGGGCCCGGCGCGGCCGCACGCGCGGCCTCATCCCGCGCACCGCCCTGGCGCGCAGGCGCAGGCCGGTGCGGGCGAGCACCCGCCAGGCGCGGGAGGGCTCGGGGTAGTCGAAGGCCCGGACCAGGCGGTCGTCCAGGAGGGCCCGGGTGAACGGGCGGATCAACGGTCGCTGCCATGCGGGGTAGAACCGCGCCATCAGCGCGAGGGTGGCGTCGGAGACCGCGCGGCCGCCCTCGGTGTAGGCGAAGTGCTCGCGCTCGTAGGAGTCGAAGAGCTCGTAGAACTCCTCGTAGGTCTCGGGGATGTCCTTGATCCCCATGTGCCTGCCGAGCTTGCGGTAGTAGTTGGTGCTGGCCGCGATCTCGTGCTCGGTCAGGCGCCGCCAGCCGTACCCGTAGTCGTTGAGCCAGCGCACGGGCATGACGACGAAGGTGCTGAGCACGTAGCGGAAGTCGTCGTTGGAGATGTCGTAGGAGCGGTGCATCTGGTTCATGCGGCGCAGCGCGTCGCGCCCCCGCCCCGGACCGAACCCGTGTTCCAGGATGTCGTTGAGGATCAGCGCGGTGTCGTCGTACCGGTGCTGGGTGCGGGAGGTGAACTCCTTGGTCCGGGCCAGCAGCTCGCCGATGCTCGGGACGGCGTAGGTGCGGTAGAGGGCCAGTCCCAGGGCCTGTTCGATGTCCCAGGGGAACTCGTGGCCGCCCAGGATGCTGACGATCCGCTCGCAGTCGGCTTCGGCGTCCAGCGCGTGGATTCGGTCGCGCCACTCGAACCGCTTCATGGTGTTCTCCAGTCACCTCGGTGCGGGCCCGACCGCGCCGGGGCAGGGGGCCGTGGATGTGCCACGCGCGCAGGCGCGGTGCCTCACGGCCCGAACTTTACCTGTAGGCACTGGATGTAAACGTGCCCGGGACCAGCCGGTCCGGCGCGGTGGGCGGGGTCGGCGACCGCGCCGGACCGGAGCGGTCAGGCCGCCATGCGCTCGGCGACCCGGTTGACCAGCGTGAGCAGGACGTTCTTCGAGGACTCGCGGTCGCGCGCGTCGCTGAGCACCACGGGGATGGACGGGTCGAGGCTGAGCGCGCCGCGCACCTCGTCCGCCTCGTACAGGTGCGCTCCCTCGAAGCAGTTCACCGCCACCACGAACGGCACGCCGCGCCGCTCGAAGAAGTCCACGGCCGCGAAGCACGTCTCCAGGCGGCGCGTGTCGGCGATGACGATCGCCCCGAGCGCGCCCTCGGACAGCTCCTCCCACATGAACCAGAAGCGCTCCTGGCCCGGGGTGCCGAACAGGTACAGGACGAGGGTGGGGCTGATGGTGATACGGCCGAAGTCCAGCGCCACGGTCGTGGTCGACTTGGCCTCCACCCCGGACAGGTCGTCGACCCCGTAGCTGGCCTCCGTCATCACCTCCTCGGTGCTGAGCGGGGCGATCTCGCTCACCGAGCCGACCAACGTGGTCTTACCGGCCCCGAAGCCGCCCGCCACGAGGATCTTCAGCGCCGACGGGACGGGCGCCTGGTCGTCGTTGTCAGAGTCTTTGGATGCCATCGAGTACCGCCTGGAGTACGTCCCGGCTCACCGGGCTCTTCGCTGTGTAGGGGGCGCGGGCCAGGGCCAGACCGCGGTTGAGGAGGTCGCTGAGCAAAACCTTGACGACGGCGACCGGGATGTCCAGGTGCGCGGACACCTCGGCCACCGACTGGGGGCGACGGCACAGCTCCAGGATGCGGAGCTGCTCCGGTTCGAGCGCCATCTCGTCCACCTCGGCCCGCTTGGCGGCGATCACGACGCTGATCATGTCCAGCTGCACGGTGTCCGCGTGGTCGCGGCCCTGCGCGATCACGTACGGGCGGACGAGGGGGCCGGCCTCCTGCTGAGCGGCCGACTCCGGCTCGTCCGAGCCGAACCCGCCGACCGCGTCGCGGTGCGGGAGGCCGTGCGGTATCTCGCCCGGATCGTGCTCGTTGTGCGCTTGCATAACCGCCCCCTATCGCGTGGCTTCCCCGGTCGCGCCCTCGTTCCTGGGAGCGGCGTCCAGGTATCGGCCCACCTGCTCGACCAGTACGTTCATCTCGTAGGCGATGAGGCCGACGTCGGCGCTCTCCTCCGCCAGGACCGCCAGGCAGGCGCCGCGCCCGGCGCCCGTGACGAACAGGTAGGCGCTCTCCATCTCCACCACGGTCTGGAGGACCTCGCCCCCACCGAAGTGACGGCCGGTGCCCCGGGCCAGGCTCTGGAAGGCGGATGCCACCGCGGACAGGTGTTCGGCGTCCTCCTTGACCAGGTCACGGGAGCGGCCGATGAGCAGTCCGTCGGCCGACAGCACGATCGCGTGCCGCGACCCGACCGCACGGTCGAGCAGCTCGTCCAGGAGCCAGTCGATGTCCTTCTTGCCCGCGCCGTTTCCGAGGTCGGCGCTGTCAGGGGTGCTCGTCACGTTAGGCGTCCTTGTCGGTGTCGTGGGTCTGCTGCTTGCCTTCGCGCCGTCCGCGGTCCGTCCCCTTCTGGAACGCGGACATGTTCCGGCGCAGGCGTGCGAGCCGCTCAGCGCCGTCGGGGGAGCCGCCCTGGACCCTGCCGGTGCCGGCACCGAGTCCCGCCGCGGGGCCGGCCGGGTCCTCCGGGGATTCTGCCGCGAGCTGCGGGGCCAGGTTCTCCTGCGGCCGCCGCTTGGGGAGCGGCGGCCGTCCGCCCCCGGCCTCGACCACGTCCGTGGACCCGGTGCCGAGCACGCCGGCGCCGGAGGAGCGCTCGGCCGTCTTGGTGGCGCCGGGGTCGCGGACGGGCAGGGCGGGGCGTGCGGCCGCGGGGGCGGGGGGCGTGGGCCCGTCGCCGGTCGGACCGGTGTCGCGGGTGCGGGACGGCAGGGGGCCGTCGCCGTTCACGTTCGAGCTCAGGAGGTCCTCGGCCGGTGCGGCGGTGTCCGGTGCGGTGCCGCCGTCCTGGGCGCCGTCCGAGGAGCTGTCCGTGGTCGTTCCGTCCTCGGCGCCCTTCGCGCCCGGGTCGTCCGCGGCCGTCCCCTCCTCCGCGGCGCCGTCAGCCTCACCGTCGGTGGTGACCGGGTCCGGCGCGGCGGCCAGGGTGGGAGCGGGGCGCGCGGCCGTGCCCTCGTCCTCGTTCCCGGTCGTGTCGTCTGACGGGGGCGTCGCCACCGGGGTGAGCACAGGCTTGGCGCCGTTGGAGGACGGGGGCGCCGGACGGTCGGTGATCGCGCGGACCTCCCAGATGTCCTCCTCCTCGGCGGGCGAGGACTGCGGGCGGCCGCCGGCGATGAGCTCGTGCGGCAGGAGGACGATCGCCTGCACGCCGCCGTAGGGCGACGAGCGCAGGTGCACCCGGATACCGTGCCGGTGCGCCAGGTGCGAGACCACGAACAGGCCGAGGCGCATCTTCTCGTTCAGCCGCATGACGTCGAACTCGGGCGGGTTCGACAGCAGCGCGTTGGCCGAGGCGAGTTCGCCGTCGGTCATGCCCAGGCCGCGGTCCTCGATCTCGATCGTCACCCCGTTGGGCACGTCCTCGCTGCTCAGCCGCACGTGCGTGTGGGGCGGGGAGAACATCGCGGCGTTGTCGACGAGCTCGGCGACCAGGTGGATGACGTCGGCGACGGCGGGGCCGTTGAGGTGTACGCGGGCGATGCGCTCGCGCTTGACGCGGGTGTAGTCGCCGGACTCGGAGATCGCCCCGCGCAGCACGTCGATCAGCGGCATCGGACGGTGCCAGGTCCGGCCGGGCGCCTCACCGCCGAGGATGAGCAGGTTCTCGGCGTTGCGGCGGGACCGGGTGGCCAGGTGGTCGAGCTTGAACAGCTGCTCCAGCTGCTCGGGGTCCTCCTGCTCGCGCTCCATTTTGTCCAGCAGCCGCAGCTGGCGGTGGACCAGCGTCTGGCTGCGGTGGGCGATGTTGAGGAAGACCCGGTTGACGCCGTGGCGCAGCTCGGTCTGCTGCACGGCCTCGTCGACGGCCGCGCGCTGGGCGGAGTTGAACGCCCGGGCGACGTCACCGATCTCGTCGTCGCTGGTGGACAGACCCGGCATGGCCGCCCCGGTGTCCACGCGCTCGCCCTCGTGCAGACGGCGCATGATGTCGGGCAGCCGGTTCTCGGCCAGGTCGATGGAGTCGTCGCGCAGCCTGAGCAGGCGCCGGGTGAGGTTCTGGGAGGACCTGCGGGCCAGGGTGGATGCCAGGCCGATCACGGCGGCGGAACCGAGGCTGATGGTCACCGCCCAGAACACCCGCGACCAGGCGTAGTCACCGGTGACGTTGGCGGAGTTCAGGGCCTCGTCGGCACCGAGGTCGGTCAGCTCGGAGAGCGTGTGGTCGTAGGCCGCGCGCCACTCCTCCTCGTCCACCGGCATCGTCAGGTCCTGGACGGTCTCCTGCTGGCCGGTGGTCGGGTCGAAGACCGTCTCCGTGGGGATCTCCCGGTGGATGATCTCCTCCTGCATCTCCAGCAGCGCCGCGTACTCGGGACTGGCCATGAGGGCCTCGTAGCGTTCGAGCTGCCCGGGGCCCTCCAGGTAGTGCGCGTTGGACTCCAGGAGGTTCTGGTAGGTGCCGACGAGCTGTGTGAACTCGTGCTGGTCCTCGTGGCCGAGCTCGCCGGAGGCGAAGGCGCGCTGGAGCTGGGCGTCGGTACGCGCGAACGCGTCGACGGTGCGGAACATGTAGACGGCGGTGAAGCCGGAGCTGGTCGACTCCCCGGTGTTGCCGTCGCGTCCCTGGGCGTCGAAGACGTCGGCGCCCGCCAGCATCAGGGCGTCGTAGTAGTCGAGGACGGCGGCGCGGGACGCGGACCCGGAGTCGACCGCCGCGCGGATCCGGTTGATCTCGCCGTACTGGCCGTAGAGCTCCTCGATCCGGTCGCCGGTCCGGCCCGGGGCGATGTCGACGAAGCCGATGAGGTCCTCGATCACCACGCCGATGGTGGCGTCGGACTCCTGGCGCGCCTCCATCATCTGCTGTTCGAGCTCGGCGTTGTCGGGGCGCTCGATGTAGGCGACGGTGGCGGACCGTTCCTCCATCACATGCACCAGGCCGACGGCCGCGGGGGTCACCATCTCATGGGTCGCTCTGGCGCGCAGGAGCTGGAAGACAGCGTCGTAGGCCAGGACGAACGTGATGATCAGCCAGAGCGCGACCAGCGCGGCGGTGGGGATCATGACCATGGAGCGGATCCGGGCGGCGATCGTTCGCCCGCGTCGCTTCTGTACTGCTTGCACGGTTCTCCTGTCGATCCGTGTCGACGTCGTCTCGATGCGGTGCCGGGGGTCGGCCCGCCTCCTGGCGCCGTGGGGTCGGCGCCGCGGGGCGTCTCGCGTGGGCCCCACCGCTTCGCTGGTCGCGTCCGGTGGCCGGGGGCGACGCGGGACTTACCGCAGAGTAACGACTTTTGCGCCGTTCTGGCGTTTGGGGATGCTATCTCGGTCCGTTCCGGCCGACGGATCCGGGTGCCCGGGACGGGGTTGGGCTGGGCGGAAGCACACTCGTCAGCTGCTCCCGAGCGCGTTGTCCCTTGTCCGAGAGCGGGGGTGGTTGGGACAAAGGTCACGTAGGGCGCGAGGGGGTGTTTCCCCGCGCCGAGCGATCGTCATCAGCGGTATTGGACCGTACCAGGACAAAGGGGTGTTCGGGTCACACGCCTTGCCGGAGCGTACTAGCGTTGCGCCCCGGAGTGAAGGGCCCAGGTCGTGTTCTTCGGAGCGCACGGCCCGGTCCGGGCGAGCGGGGGAACGAGCATGGTGCAGCCTTTCGGCGGGGGACAGCCCGCGGTCGACGTGGCCGTCGTGGCCGTTCCCCTGCTGGTCACGGTAGGGGTGGCGCTCGCGCTGGGCGGCCAGCACCGCCGCTACGGCACGGTCCACGGATGGAGCGGCCAACTCACCATGGCTGCCGTGCTCACCGGGACCGGGCTGGCGGCGTACGCGGTCTGGCCGCTGCCCGCCTTCGTCGACGGCCTCTGCTCCCCCTTCGCCGAAACCGTCCCGTCGACGACGGCCGAGTCGACCCACCCCGCCCACGCACCGCGATCGCTGCTCCTCGGCTGCGCCGTCCTCGTCCCGGTCGGTTTCCTGGGGCGCTACCGCTTCCGACTGGGGCTCTGGAGCACGCTCGCGCTCGGTGCGGCCCTGTCCGCGGCGGTGTACGCCGTGCGTGCCACCGGGCTGCTCGGCGTCTACCCCTGCGCCTACGCCCCGAGCTCCCCGCTGGTGGCCGGGACCGGCGTGGTCGGGGCCCTCGTCGGCTGGTCGGCCGCGCGGTGGCTCCTGCCGCTGTGGCCCGGCGGCCCGGCCCGGGGATGGCCCTCCGCCGTGGCCGACCGCGCCGCGCCCGCCCCCTCACGGCGGATGCTCGCCGCTCTGCTCGACCTGGGCCTGTGGTGGTACGGGGCGGCCACGCTCACCGCCCTGGCCCGCCTGTTCGGCTTGGTGGACCCCCGGGACGGGGAGGCGGTCGCGACGGCCGTCCCGCTCGGTCTGGCGTTCGTCCTGGGCCTGCTCCTGCCCCTGGCGCGCCGGGACCGCTGCGCACCCGGGTGCGCAGCCCTCCGGCTGGCGCTGGCCGAGCGCGGGCGCCCGAGCCCGGCCGCCCGGTGGCGGGTGGTGGCGCGCACGCTGTTGCTCCAGACGCCGGTCGTCGTGCTGCTCACCCTCGACCACTGGTGGATCGCCCTGATGGTGGTCGCCGTGCACGGCAGCACCGCCCTCGTGCGGCGCGACCGGGTGGGCCTCGTCGACCTGGTGTGCGGGGTCCGCGTGCGCACCCGTTCCACACTCGACGGCGGGCTGCCCGACCGCCTGGTCCGCTACAGCCCGCCCGAGGAGGCGCCTCCGGTCGGGGCGGACGTCATGCCCACGCCAGGTAGCCCAGCAGGAGGCCGCTGAACAGCAGCACCGTCCCCATCGTCCCGAAGAGCCCGCGCACCCAGCGGCTCAGCCACGGCGCGGAGATGATCCGGGCCATCTCCGGGGCGTTCGGGTCGTAGGAGATGGTGACGATCTCCCCCGCGCGCGAGGCCGTCCACCCGGTGTTCTCGTGCTCGGCGTGCACCTCCTCGCCGTCCTCGGTGCGGAACTGCACGATCATCCGGGAGGAGGACGAGGTCTCGTTGTAGCCGATCACCCGCCCCTTGGCCCGGACACCGTGCCGGGCCAGACGCAGGTCGAGGCGGGTGTCCCGGGTCACGATCCACAGTGTGATCAGCCCCGCGGTGAGGGGGAGCAGGGGATACAGGTCGGCCATCGCGGAGCCCTCTCGTGCTTGTGTGGACGTCACCGCACAGGTGGAGGCGACGACGGGCCGACGAGACCCTCCGCCATGTGCGCCAAGGTGGTGTGGATGTCCTCGACCGGGCGGTCCGGTTGGAGCGTCCGCCAGTCGAGGGCCATGGATACCACCATGCCGAACAGCGCCGATCCCGCAAGGGAGGTATCCAGGTCCGGCCGTGCCAGCCCCTCCCGGACGAGGTCGTCGAGGAGGTCGGTGATCACGCCGATCGCCTTGGTGCGGATCTGCCGGACCGTGGTGTACCACGCCCGGTTGGTCCGCCAGGCCTCGGCCATCAGCAGGCGGGCCAGCGCCTCGTGCGTCCCGATGAAGACCACACCGGCGCGCAGCACCGCGGCGAGCGCCTCCCGGGGGCCCACCTCCGGGCCGGGGGCGGGCACGGCCTCCTTCAGTGTGTCGGCCAGCCGGGTCACACCCCATTCCATGAGGGCCGTGTACAGCTCGCTCTTGCCGCCGAAGTTGTAGTAGACGGTGCCCTTGGCGACCCCGGCCCGTTCGGCGATCTCGTCGACCGTCGTCGCCCCGTACCCCTGCTCGGAGATCAGGGCGATCGCCGCGTCGAACAGACGCTGCCGGGTGGCTTCGCGCCGGCCGCTCCGGGGCCGCTCGGCTCGGGGAGTGCTCACGCTCATTCCGTCCATTCTGCCCCGGTCGGGGCCGTGCCCGCCATCAGAGCTTCAGGGCGGGGTAGAGGGAGTTCATGGTCCAGACGCGCTTGCGCTCCACCGCCAGCCACGTCAGCAGCAACGGCACGACCAGCCACAGCGACATCACACCGAAGGCCGACCAGACGATCGACATGTCGCCGCCGCCCAGCAGCTGGCGCATCGCCGTCACCGCCCAGTGCAGGGGGAGGAAGGGAGCGATCGCCTGGAAGAACCCGGGGCTGGTCTCGATCGGGTAGGTGCCGCCCGCCGAGGTCAGCTGGAGCACCAGCAGGACCAGGGCGACGACGCGTCCCGCCGCGTTGAACCTCACGTTCAGGTACTGCACGGTCGCGGTGAACGCCGCCGAGGTCAGGAGCAGGAACGCGACCAGCAGCGGCCAGTTCCGCGCCTCCAGCCCGAGGAGGGCGTGCAGCGCGGCCAGCATGACGGCCACCTGACCGAAGCCGAGCAGGAGCGGGACGATCCGGCCCGCGAAGGCCACCCGCCACGACGCCGCCGACGAGGACAGCGCCCGGGAGGACAGCGCGGGCAGCACCATGAACACCACCATGGCGCCCACCCACAGGGACAGGGGCACGAAGAACGGGGCGAAGCCGGTTCCGTAGTTGGGCGCCTCGTTGTCGATGGTGCTGTCGAGCCGGACGGGCTGGCTCATCATGTCGGACGCGGTGCCGCGCCCCTCGTCGGAGTAGGTGGGGATCTCCTCCACACCCTCGGCCAGGCCGTCGGCGAGCTCGCCCGAACCGGAGGCGAGTTCGCCCAGCCCGTCGTGGAGGTCGCCGGCGCCGCCGCTGAGCTCGCCCAGGCCGTCGTCCAGGTCGCTCGCGCCACCCGACGCCACGGCCAGGCCGTCACGGATGTCCTCCGCTCCCTCGGCCAGCGCCTCCAGCCCCTCGGCCAGGTCGTTCACGTCGTCGCGGGCGCTCTCGGCCTTGTCCACCAGCTCGGGGAGGTCCTCCGAGAGCTCGTCGGCCTTCGCGGACAGGGCGGCGGCCTGCTCCGCGATCGCCTCGATGTCCTCGCGGTTGTCGTTGACGAACTGCGCCGTGGACAGGGCGGTGTCCATCGCGCCCTGGACGTCGGTGAGGATGCCGTACAGCTCGGGCATCTCGGTCTCCAGCTCCGGGTTCTCCTCCATCCAGGTGTCCAGGCGCTGGTCGGCCGACTCCATGTGTGTGGTGTCGATCTCCTCGGGCAGCAGCTCCAGCGCGGCGACCATGCCGTCGGCGAGCTCGGCGGCCACCGAGGCGCGCTCCTGGATGGTCGGGATGTCCTCCTCCTCCAGGTCGGGGAGGTACTCGTCGGCGAACTCGTTGAGCGCCTCGACCTTGCCCGAGACCTCCTCGGAGGCGGTGTTGGCCCCCGACGCCAGGGTCTGGGAGCCTGCGTACAGCTCGTCCAGCCCGCTGCTCAGGTCCCCGGCGCCGGTGTGCGCGGTGTCGATGCCGTCGGACAGCTCGCCCGACCCCTCCTCGGCGGTGTCGGCGCCGCCCGCGAGGTCGTCCGCGCCCTCGGCGGCCTCCTCCGTCTTGCCGTGGATCTCGTTGAAGCCCAGGAAGATCTCGTCGAGGTAGCCGCTGATCGTGGAGCCGGAGACCGCGTCGCGCACCTCCTTGAACGCGCTGTTGCCGAGCTGGCGGACGATGAAGCTGTTGGAGTCGTTGTAGTCGGCCTCCAGCATCGCCGGGACCGGTTCCTCGCGGTCACGGGACGGGGAGGTGAGGTTCTCGCTGAAGTCCGCGGGGATGGTGAGGGTGACGTAGTAGGTGCCGTCGCCGAGCCCGCGTGCGGCCTCCTCCGCGTCGACCAGCTGCCAGTCCAGGTCACCCCCGTCGATGAGGGTCTCGGTGAGCTCGGTGCCCGCGTCGACCTCCTCGTCCCCGACCCTGACCGGGACGTCCTCGTTGACCAGGGCGACCGGCAGATGGCTCATCCGGCCGAACGGGTCCCAGAAGGACCACAGGTACATGCCGGAGTACAGCAGGGGGATGAGCAGCAGCGCGGCCAGCGCCGCCGTGGGCAGCGGCGACCTGAGGAAGGAGCGCATGGTCAGCAGCCCCAGGCGGGGGACCGCGAAGGGGCGTACGCGCGGAGCGCGCGGGAGTCTACGCCTGGCCACGGTGGTCCTCCTCGTCCTCGCGGTGCTCGCCGCCGAAGAGCTCACCGATGTGCACGGCGCCGCGGGCGTCGTCCTCCTCGGGGGAGCCGGTCCCGGCGGCGGGTTCCCCCTGGCGGATGGGGATCGGTCCCTGAGTGTCGGGACCGGCGACGGAGTCGAATTCCTCGTCGTCGGCGCAGGTGGCGATCACCGTGAGTCCTTCCTTCGCCAGGTCCTTGAGCGTGCGCCACATGTCGGCCTGGTGCTCCGCGCTGAGACCGCCGTCGACGTTGTCGACCGCGAGCAGCCGGGGTTCGGCCAGGAGGGCGAGGGCCACGCCCAGTCGTCGTCGCTCGAGCATGGTCAGTTCCTTGACCAGGGTGGTGCGGTCGAGGTCCGCGAGCCCGACCGCCTCCATGGCCTGGTCGGTGAGCGTGCGCACCCCGGGGCGCAACCGCAGCAGCATCCCCTCGGAGAGGTGCTCCTTGACGCGGAGGCGGTCGTCGAGCGCGTTGACCTCGTCCATCAGGCCGAGCGCGCTGATCCTTCGCACCTTGCGCGCCTGCTTGGGCAGGGAGTACCCGTCCACGTGCAGCCCTCCGGAGGAGGGGCGCATCCGGCCGGTCAGGGTGAGCAGCAGGGAGCTGCGGCCGCCGCCGGAGTCCGCCTGGAAGACGGTGAGGGTTCCGGGGCGTGCGGTGAAGTCGACGCCCGTGTAGACGGGTCCCTCGCGGGTGGTGAGTGTGACGCCCTCAGCGTGGACGCGAGCTCCGGTGGCCCGACGCATCCTTGCGGCCTCCCATTTTTGAACTGACCAGTCAGTGCAAATTCTGTGCTTCCACGGTACTGCCGCTCTCGGCTTGCTTGAGCGTCCGGCACTGTGGAGTGCCGCACAACGCGGCGCACGCGCGCCGCGCGGAATCCACGCGGAGAATTTGACCGGGTCTTGCCCGGCGGTTGCCGGGCCCGGGCACGGTGTTCCAACGCCGCGGAAGGGCGCCCTTCACGGCTTGGGTGACGCTCCCGACTACCGTCCGGCGGCCCGTGAGCGGTTGGATGGTGCCGAACCGGTGGCGGTCCGCACCGGTGGACGAACACGAGGAACGGGGGACGAGGGTGTCGGAGATCGCGAAACGGGTGCGCCGGGTACTGGACGATCCGGAGCTGTGGCCGCGCGAGCCCCGCGAGGCCACCGCCCTGCAGCGGAGCATGGCCGACCGGGTACGCGAGGAACCGCTGGACCCGGACTCGGTGGAACTGGTGGCGGGCCTGGACGTCAGTTACGCCAAGGACGACTCGGCGCTGTCCGCGGCGGCGGTGGTCCTGGACGCGCGCACGTTGGAGGTCGTCGACTCGGCCGTCATCTCCGCGGAACCGACGTTCCCGTACGTCTCGGGGCTGTTCGCCTTCCGGGAGCTGCCCCCGGTCCTGGAGGCGCTGGGCGGGCTCACCGTCACCCCCGACGTGTACCTGTGCGACGGCTTCGGCCTGGCCCACCCCCGGCGGTTCGGCGTCGCCTGCCACCTGGGTGTGCTGCTCGACCTGCCCGTGGTCGGCTCGGCCAAGTCCGTCCTGTACGGCAAGCACAGCGAACCGGGTCGGGAGCGGGGTGCCTGGACGCCGATGGTCGCCGGTCGTTCGGAGCTGGTCGAGGACTCGGCGGCGCTCGCCGCGGAGGGGGCGGAGGTGATCGGGCGCGTGCTGCGCACCCGCGACGGAGTCAAACCCGTCTACGTCTCCGCGGGCCACCGCGTGGACCTGGAGGGAGCGGCCGACCTGGTGCTGCGCCTGTCACCGAGGTACCGCGTGCCCGAGCCGGTCCGCCACGCCGACCGGCTGTGCGGCGAGCACCGCAAGGCGACGCTCGCCGCACGCCAGGCCTCCGACTGAGCCACCCCGAGCCCCGGCCGAGGTGACGAGGGCGCGGAAGACACGGCGAGGGGCGTACCGGGTTCTGCAGGACGAGGCGAGCCGCGAGCGAGGAACGAGCGGCAGGCGCCGCCGAGGATGAAGAATCCCGGTGCTCCGCGCCCCGAGCCCCGGCCGAGGCTACGAGGGCGCGGAAGACACGGTCACCAGCTGGTCGGGACCGGGCGTCCCTCGTTGTAGCCCGCGGCGCTCTGCACGCCCACGACCGCGCGCTCGTGGAACTCGGCGAGCGAGGTGGCGCCCGCGTACGTCATCGAGCTGCGCACACCGGCGATGATCTGGTCGATGAGGTCCTCCACGCTCGGCCGCTCCGGGTCCAGGTACATGCGGCCCGTGGAGATGCCCTCCTCGAACAGGGCCTTGCGGGCGCGGTCGAACGGGGAGTCGTCGGCGGTGCGGAGCTTGACCGCCCTGGCCGACGCCATGCCGAAGCTCTCCTTGTACTGCCTGCCCTCGGCGTCGCGCATGACGTCGCCGGGGGACTCGTAGGTACCGGCGAACCACGAACCCACCATGACGTTGGACGCGCCGGCGGCCAACGCGAGCGCGACGTCGCGCGGGTGGCGCACACCGCCGTCCGCCCACACGTGCTTGCCCAGCTCCCGGGCGGCCTCCGCGCACTCCAGCACGGCGGAGAACTGCGGGCGGCCGACCGCGGTCATCATGCGGGTCGTGCACATCGCGCCGGGGCCCACACCGACCTTGACGATGTCCGCGCCCGCCTCGATGAGGTCCCGGGTGCCCCGGGCGGTGACGATGTTGCCCGCCACGATCGGCACGGACGGCGACAGCGCGCGCACCTTGGCGATCGCGGAGATCATCTTCTCCTGGTGGCCGTGCGCGGTGTCGATCACCAGTGTGTCCGCGCCGGCGGACAGCAGTTCGGCGGCCTTGCCCGCCACGTCGCCGTTGATGCCCACGGCCGCCGCCACACGGAGGCGGTTCCGGTCGTCGACGGAGGGCGTGTACAGGGTGGAGCGCAGGGCGCCGGTCCGCGTCAGGACGCCCACCAGGGCGCCGCCACCGTCGACCACCGGGGCCAGGCGGTGCCGGTAGTCGTGCAGGATCCCGAACGCGTCCTGGGGCTCGGTGTCCGCCGGGATGGTCACCAGCTCGGTGGACATCACGTCGCGCAGCTGCGCGAAGCGGTCGACGCCGGAGCAGTCGGCCTCGGTGACCACGCCGACCGGGCGGCGTTCGTCGTCGACCACGATCACGGCGTTGTGCGCCCGCTTGGGCAGCAGGTTGAGCGCCTCACCGACGGTGCTGGCCGGGTTGAGCGTGATGGCGGTGTCGTGGACCAGGTGCCGCTCCTTGGTCCACTTGACCACGTCGGACACCACCTCGATCGGGATGTCCTGCGGGATGACCGCGACACCGCCGCGCCGGGCGACGGTCTCGGCCATCCGGCGCCCGGCGACCGCGGTCATGTTCGCCACGACCAGCGGGATGGTGGTGCCGGTGCCGTCCTGCGACGACAGGTCCACGCTCAGCCGCGAGCCCACGGCGCTGCGGGACGGGACCATGAACACGTCGCTGTAGGTCAGGTCCTGCTGCGGGACCTGGTCGTTGAGAAAACGCAATGCCTCTACCTCGGTCGAGACCGAAGGGGGTGGACCACTCCGCTGCTGCTCGCGCAGGCGGCGCCTGTTGATCCCCCTCTTACCTGTCAAGTATGCCGTCACCGATTAGGTTGCACGACCCCCATCTGGCATGATGGGCCGGATTCCCGCTGTCACAGCCCTTCCCGGCCCCACGCCGCGTGCCGCCGGGTCCGCTCACGGGACGGGCGCTTCTGGAGAGCCCGCATGCCGCGTTTCACGCTCGCTCATGTCAAGGCGGAGACCTACAAGGCCAGGGACGCCTGGTGGACGGTCTTCCTCGTCGATCCCCTCGCCGGGCGGCTGGTGGTCTGGACCGCCAACCGCACGAACATCACCCCGAACCAGCTCACGCTCGGCGCGGGCGTGCTGGGACTGCTGTCCGCCGTCTGCTTCGCCGTGCCCGCGTGGGAGGGGTCGGCGGGTTGGGCCTGGCTGCTGCTGGGGGCCCTGCTCTTCCACCTCAGCTTCGTGCTCGACTGCATGGACGGAAAGATCGCCCGTCTCAAGGGCACCGGTTCGGTGTTCGGCTCGTGGGTCGACTTCGTCTTCGACCGCATCCGGTTCTTCGGCTGCGTGATGACCCTGCTCATCGGCCAGTGGGCCGCCACGGGCAGTGTCGCCTACCTCATCGCCGCTCCGGTCGTGGTCTTCTTCGACCTGCTGCGCTACCTCAACGCCTCGCAGGTCGCCAAGACCCGCCGGTCGATGAAGCGCGCCCTGGCCGCGGCCGCGGGGGAGGCCGAGCCAGCGGCCACCGCGGAGGAGGACCCGGAGAACGACGCCGCCGACGCCCCGGCCGCGGCGGGGGCGTCCGCCCCGACCAGCCTGTACGCCCGGGTCCGCGACCAGCTGCTCCGGCGCCGTGTGCGCCCGCACCTGTTCAGCGGTATCGAGTTCGAGATGTTCCTGTGCGTGGTCGCTCCGGTGACCGCGCTGATCTCGCTCGTGTCGCCGGTGGAGAGCCTGATCCTGCCGGTCGCGGTGTTCTCGTGCGCGGCGCTGGGCTTCTTCGAGGCGGTCCTGGTCGCGCGGCTGTGGAAGGAGACGCGCCGTTTCGAGACACGTTCCCGTGAACTCGCGGCCGTCGCGTCCGTGCCCGCGACCAGCGGCAGCTGAACCGTCGAACGCGTGTGGCCCCGGGAGTCGCTCCCGGGGCCACACGCGTGTGCGCTGTCGTCAGGCGCCCTCCGCGCCGGTCCGCCGCCGTTTTCGCCGTGCCGTCCCCGTGGCGGAGGCGCCGTCGCGGCGGTCCACCCGGAGTACGGAGTCCTCGCGCAGGAACCACGTCAACTGCGGTTCGACCGACCACTGCAGGCTCGCGCGCACCCACGGGGCGCACAGCACCAGGGTGAGGGCGAGCGCCAGGGCGATGGACGCGGCCATCCCCAGGGGGCCGGACATGACGTCGTACCAGGCGGTGTTCTTGAGCAACAGGAGCACCACCGAGTGCCCCAGGTAGACGTAGAGCGAGTAGGCGCCCAGCTTCGTCATCCAGGTGTGCCGCTTGGGGGTGAGGGCGAGCACGGACACGCTCATCAGCAGGGCCAGCACCATGAACGCGAGCCGCAGGCCCATGCTCGGCAGCAGGGGGTCGATGTCGCGGTCGGTGAGGCTGTCGCGCCAGAACAGCCAGTCCCGGCTCAGGTGGTCCGAGATCGGCACGGCCAGGACGGCGGTCGTGGCGAGGACCACCACCGAGGAGATCCGCACCCACCACCGGTCGAGGTGGGCGAAGTGCTCCCTGCGCAGGCTCAGACCCAGGACGAAGAAGGGCAGGAAGCTGAGCACACGCCCCAGCGACAGGGTGGTGCCGAGGTCGGCGGTGGCGGCGAACACCGAGATGACCACGGCGATCGCGACGGGCCAGCGCAGCCGCTGCCACACGGGCACGCTGAGCCGCCACAGGAACAGGGCCACCAGGAACCACAGGGTCCACGTGGGTTTGAGGACGGACATGGACTCCGGGAGTCCCCCGCGCTCGACGGCGTAGATCGCCTGGTGGACCGTCCAGAAGATGAGGTAGGGGATCGCCAGGGACAGGACGAGCTTTTCCACGCGGTTCGACGAGGCGTCGAAGTTCCGCGAAAGGTACCCGCTGATCAGGATGAACGCGGGCATGTGGAAGAAGTAGATCCAGTAGTACAGGGCGCCCGCGGGCGCGTAGTCGGTGAGCGGTTGGACCGCGTGGCCGACCACGACGAGGGCGACGAGGATGAACTTGGCGTTGTCCAGACGTGCGTCCCTGCCGGGGGCGGGGGTCCCCTTCGGGCCGGAAGCACCGGTCGACGTGGTGGCGTTCCGCCCCGTGTGCTGGTCGCGAGAAGGCGGGCTGGTCATGGGTGGGGCCACGAGTGGACTCCGAGTTGACTGGTTCTGGGACAGGTGCACGGTCCCCAGGCCGCGTGGGCGGCGTCGGCGCCGAGCGGCGAAGACCGAGCCGATCCGGGTGTGATCCTTGGACCGTCATGGGTTCGTCGGCTCCGGCGGGCCCGGTCGAGCACGGTCCTCGTGTGCGCGGGACCGCGTCCGGGGGATGGCGCGGAAAGGGTGCCGGGAGGCCGAGCGAACCCGGAGGTGCAGCGTTACCTTACTGAGACATAGTGCGTCATGCCAGGGGTTCGCACAAATCCGCCGCGCCCTTCGGTGCGGCGCGGAGCCTCCGCCGGATCCCGGGAGGAGGGGCGGATGCGCGGATGCGGCCACGAGGGGGTGGTGGCCGTACGTGTGCAGATCCTAACCCTTCCGACACCCCGGGCGGACCCTGGGTGACCGCCGCGGTGTGGGGTGGTGACGTGCGCGCCGATAGGCTGACCCCCGGCAGTGCCCGCGGGCAGCGCCCACACAGTCGAGAACGAAGAAGGCGGTGGAAACCGTGCCGCACGCGGTGGACCCCAACCGTGCCGCTCAGCACGGGAGCGTGGTCATGCGACTCCTCGACGAGCTGTTCCCGCTCGTGGAGGGGTTCTACGTCGATCTGCACAAGAACCCGGAACTCTCCCACTCCGAACAGCGCACCGCCAGCGGTGTCGCCGAATGGCTCACGCAGACCGGCTACGAGGTGCACACGGGCGTCGGCGGCACCGGCGTGGTCGGCATCCTCCGCAACGGCCCCGGCCCGACCGTCATGCTGCGCGCCGACATGGACGCCCTCCCCCTGGAGGAGCGGACCGGCCTGCCCTACGCCAGCACGACGCGCGCTCAGGACGCCGACGGCGCCGAGGTCCCGGTCATGCACGCCTGCGGGCACGACGCGCACACCGCCTGTCTGGTCGGCGCGGCCGACCTGCTGTCCGAGACCCGTGAGGAGTGGTCCGGGACGGTGATGATCGTCGCCCAGCCCGCCGAGGAGACGCTCGACGGCGCACGGACGATGCTCGACGACGGCCTCTTCGAGCGCTTCGGCCGCCCCGACGTCATCCTGGCCCAGCACCTGGGACCCCAGCCCGCCGGACTCATCTCCCACCGCGCCGGCGTCATCCTGGGCGCCGCGCGCTCCTACCGTGTGCGCGTGTACGGCGAGGGCGGCCACGCCTCCGCGCCGCACACCACGGTCGACCCCGTGCTCATCGCCGCCAACATCGTCACCCGCCTCCAGAGCGTGGTCTCCCGCGAGGTGAGCCCCGCGGAGACGGCCGTGCTCACCGTCGGTCGGATCCAGGCGGGGACCAAGGCGAACATCATCCCGGACGAGGCCTTCCTGGAGATCAACACCAGGGCGCTCAACGAAGGCGTCATCACCCAGTTGGAGGAGGCCATCGGGCGCATCGTGCGCGCTGAGGCCGCCGCCTCCGGGGCCACCCGCGAGCCGGAGGTCGAGCCCTTCCAGAAGGTCGGCGTCACCCACAACGACGCCGCCAGCACGCAGGCGGTCGGCGCCGCGCACCTGGCCTACTTCGGCGAGGACTACGTCATCTACCTGCCGGACCCCTCGACGGGCAGTGAGGACTTCGGGTGCTTCGGCCTGCCCGACGACCCCCACCCCATCCCGTACGTCCTCTGGTTCGTCGGTGCCACGCCGCACGACGTGTGGGAAGCCGCCCCCGGTGACAGCCCGTACGAGAAGATGGCCCACGTCCCCGGCCCCCACTCCCCGTTCTTCGCCCCCGCCCGCGAACCCGCCCTCCGGGCCGGGCTCGCCGCGATCACCGTCGCGGCCCTCTCCTACCTGGGGAGCGATGAGCGTTCCACGGTGGCCCCGCTGGGCGCCCCGGTCCCGGAGGAAGCGCCCTTGGGCGGTCCGACCACCGCGCGACCGTCCGTGGCGGCGGCCGGAGTGCCGGTCGCCCCGCCGGCCGAGGAGACGCCCTCGGCCGGGCTCTCGGCCCCGCCACCGGAGGACTCGGGCGGGCCGTTCCCCGGTCCGCCGCCCGTCGACGCCCCTGTGGGCGGTGCCTTCCCGGGCCCTCCGCCGGAGGAGACGGGTGACCCGTTCCCCGGCCCGCCGCCCGTGAACGCGCCCGTGGGCGGCGCCTTCCCCGGTCCGCCGCCGGGGAACGCCCCCGAGCCGAGCGCGCCGCGTCCCGAGTACGGGGAACGGTCGTCCGGGCCCGGCCCGGACTCCCCGACGTCCTTCACCGGGCCCTCCGCGCCCTCGGCGCACGAGGGCGGCAACGACGCCTACGACAGCGCGTTCCTGGCCTCCTCGTGGGACGACCCCTCCGAGGAGCACCCGGTGCACGCCACGCACGACGCCGACATGCGTTCGGTGATGAACGCCCAGGACGACGAGTGGCGTTCGGAGAAGGCCGAGGAGTCCACCCAGTCCGCCGACATGGCGGCGTTCCTGGACGAGGACCCGCTCCAGGGCCCGCCGCCCGTCCAGGGCCCGCCGTCCGGACCGGCCTTCTCGGGGCCCCCGCCACGGGGAGGCGCGCACGACGCCCCACCACCCCAGGGGCCCGACGACGACCGGCCCGACTCCGAGTACCGGCTCTGATCGCGCGTGCGGGGGACACCCTGGCGGTGGGGTGACCCCCGTGTGCGCAGGGCGCTACGGCACCCCCGGGAGATCCCCCTGCTCGTGGTGTGCGGCCTCGTCACGCTGCTCGCCGTCGTGGGCGCGCTCAGCCGCGCTCGCGACGGCGACCCGGGCGAGCCGCTCCTGCTGCTCAGCGTCCCCGCGCTCGTGTACTTCGTGCGCGGCCAGCTCTTCGCCCGTCAGCGGGTCAACGGCGTGCGCATCACCGAGGCCCAGTTCCCCGAGGCCTACCGGATGGTCGTCGAGGCGGCCGCCGCGTTCCACATGCGGCGTGTGCCCGAGGCCTACATCGTGCTGGGCAACGGCGTGCTCAACGCGTTCGCGTCCGGCCACGGCCTGCGCAGGTACGTGGCGGTCAACAGCGACCTGTTCGAGGTCGGCGGACGCCTGGCCGACCCCGACGCGCTGCGGTTCGTCATCGGCCACGAGGTCGGCCACATCGCGGCGGGCCACACATCCTTCTGGCGGCAGTTCTGCGTGTCCATCGCCCAGGTGATCCCGGGTGTTGGTTCGACCCTCGGGCGCGCCCAGGAGTACACCGCCGACAACTACGCCTACAAGTACTGTCCCGAGGGCATGCACGGGCTGCGCGTGCTGGCCGCGGGCAAGTACCTGTACCAGGCGGTGGACTTCGACGACATCGCCGCGCGCGCCGCCACCGACACCGGGTTCTTCGTCCTGCTGGTCAACCTGCTCTCCAGCCATCCGGTCAACACGTTCCGGTTCGCGGCGCTGGCCGACCGCAGCAGACCGGGCAGGGTGCTGTGAGTTTTCCTCGGGCCCTCGCCCTACCCTCCGTTCCCCTGGCGCGGGATCTTGGCCGCCACCTGCGGCGGCAGGGGTTCGTGGCGTAGGTAGGAGCGGGTGAACACACCCGTGCCGTGCGACAGCGAGCGCAACTCCACCGCGTACCGCGTGATCTCCAGTTCCGGCACCTCGGCCCGTACGACCGCCCGGCCGCCCGGAGCGGTCTCCGTGCCCACCACGCGGCCGCGCCGTGCGGACAGGTCGCTCATCACGGTTCCCAGGTAGGCCTCGTCCACCTCCACGGACACCTCGTCCACCGGTTCCAGCGTCGCCAGCCTCCCCGCCTCGGCCGCGTCCCTCAGCGCCAGGCGGCCCGCCTTCTGGAAAGCCATGTCGGAGGAGTCCACCGAGTGCGCCTTCCCGTCGTAGAGCGTGACGCGGATGTCGACGAGCGGGTACCCGGAGTCCACGCCCTCGGCCATCTGGGCGCGCACACCCTTCTCCACGGAGGGGACGAACTGCCGGGGCACCACACCGCCCACGATCTCGTCGACGAACTCCAGGCCGGCCCCGGACGCCAGGGGTTCCACCTTGATCTTGCAGATCCCGTACTCGCCGTGTCCGCCGCTCTGCTTCACGTTGCGGCCCAGCCCCTGGGCCCTGGCGGCGAAGGTCTCCCGCAGCGGCACCCGCACCTCGCCGGTCTCCACCCGGACCCCGTATTTGTGCTCCAGATGGTCCAGCGCCGCGTCCAGGTGCGCCTCGCCCAGCGTCCACATGACCATCTGGTGGGTCTCGGTGTTGACCTCCACCCGCAGCGACGGGTCCTCAGCGACCAGTCGGGCGACGGAGTGCGAGAGCTTGTCCTCGTCGGCCGAGGAGGCGGCGCGGATCGACACCGGGTACAGAGGCTGCGGGAAGCGCCACGGCGACACCCGCAGCGGGCGGTCCCGGTCGGACAGGGTGTCCCCGGTGCGGGCCGCGGGAAGCTTGGCGACCAGGCACAGGTCACCCGCGACGGCCTCGCCCACCGGGCGGTTCTCCCGGCCCAGCGGTACCGACAGCGCCCCCAGCCGCTCGTCGGCGCCCGTCCGGTCGTGTTCCTCGGTGCCGGTCATGCCGCTCGGGACTCCGTGCCCGTGCAGGTGCACCTCGGAGTCGGGGCGCAGCGTCCCGGAGAACACCCGCACCAGGCTCATCCGGCCCACGTACGGGTCGGTGGTGGTGCTGAGCACCTCGGCCACGAGCGGCCCGTCGGGGTCGCAGGACAGCCCCTCCACCGGACGCCCGTCGGGCCGGGCGACCTCGGGGAAGGGGCGGCGTGTCGGGTTGGGACACGACAGCGGTAGTTCCCGGAGGAGTTCGCGCACGCCCACGCCCTTCGTCGGGCTGAGCGCCAGCACCGGGTGGAACCCACCCGCGGCCACCGCTTCCTTGAGGTCGGCGATGAGCCGGTCGGGGTCGAGCTCGCCCCCCTCCATGTAGCGCTCCATGAGGTCCTCGTCCTCGCTCTCGGTGATGACCTCCTCCACGAGGGTCTCCCGGAGCGGCCCGGCGGTCTCGCGCAGCCAGTCGGGTACCGGGCGGTCGGCGACCTCACCGCCGGAGTAGTCGTGGTAGCGCTCGGACACCAGGCCCCAGACGCCGACGAGGTGGCGCGCGTCGCCGCTGCCCTCCACGGCGGGAACGTAGGCCGGGTGTACCCCGCCTCCGAACGCCTCCTGGCACTCGGCGACCACCTGGTCGTAGTCCGCGCGCGGGTGGTCCACCTTGGTGACGGCCACCGCGCGGGGCATCCCGACGGCGGCGCACTCCTCCCACAGGACACGGGTTCGCCCGTCCACGCCGTCCAGGGCGGAGACGACGAAGAGGGCGGCGTCGGCGCCGCGCAGCCCCGCGCGCATCGCGCCGATGAAGTCGGCGTAGCCCGGGGTGTCCAACAGGTTGACCTTGACGTCGCCCACCATGATCGGGCTGAGGGTGAGGTTCACGGAGCGCTTCTGCCGGATCTCAACCTCGTCGTGGTCGCTGACCGTCGTGCCCTCCTCCACGCGACCGGGGCGTCCGATCTCCCCGGCGGCCAGGAGAAGGGCCTCCACGAGGCTCGTCTTCCCAGCGCCGGCCGGTCCGACCAGTACGACGTTGCGGATGTTCTCGGGCCTGTCGGCCCTGGGTACTGTTCCGGCTCGGTCCACCATCCCTACCACCCAGCCCTTCGGGGTCGGTTGCCGGTCGCGCCAGAGCGGAGGACACCGTCGCTGGTGTGACCCGTGACACTCTCCACATTCGCTTGTCACGTCGTTCACCACAAGAGGTCACTCACGCGTGTTCCGATATGCCTCGTGTGTCGGTAAGGGGCCGATCCGGTGCGGGTGGTGACGGGTCGAGGGCGACACGCCGGGGTCGGTCGTCGGAGGCCGGTGGCGATCGGGCACGATGGTCGGGTGTCTGACGCCATCGACCATCCGCCCTCCCAGGTCCAACGCCTCTGGCTGACCACCTCCGACGGGGTCGGCATCGACGCCGTGCTGCGGCGTGGGTCCGAGCCCCGAACCACGGCCGTGGTCCTGGCCAACGGGTTCACGGGTACCCACCACAGCCCCCACACCCGCGCGATCGCCGAGGGGCTCATCCCCGTCGGCGACGTGATGACCTTCGACTTCCGCGGTCACCACGGGTCCGGCGGTCTGAGCACCGTCGGCAACGCCGAGATCCACGACCTGGAGGCGGTCGTGGCCCACCTGCGGGAGTCGGGCTACACCTCCGTCGCCACCGTGGGTTTCTCCATGGGCGCCGCGGTGGTGGTCCGCCACGCCGCGATCTACGGAGGCGTCTCGGCCGCCGTGGCCGTGAGCGGACCCAGCCGCTGGTACTACAGGGGGACCCGGCGGATGCGACTGCTCCACTTCGGCATCGAGGGCGCCCTCGGCCGGTTCTTCCTCCGCCGTGTCCGCAAGGTGCGGGTGACCGACGAGCGGTGGGATCCGCGTCCGGCGGAGCCCCGCGAGGTCGCGGCGGACATCGCGCCGACCCCGCTCCTCGTCGTGCACGGCGACGCCGACGACTACTTCCCGGTGTCCCACGCCACCACGATCCACGACGCGGCCCGGGAGCCGCGGGAACTGTGGATCGTTCCGGGGATGGGCCACGCGGAGCGCGCGGTGACGCCGGAGCTGACCGCCCGGCTGCGGGACTGGCTGCGGGAGCGGCTCACCTCCGCGCGGGACTGACCGGTGCGACGGGACCGGTCGGTGCGACGGGACCGGTCGGAGTGACGGGACCGGCCGGTATGCCATCGACAGGGGCGGCGAACCGGGATAAAAAGGGCGGATGATCCGATCACGTTCGTCCTCCTCGGAGCCCTCGGAGACGGCATCGCCCCCTGACGGACTCCCCGGACTGCGCGGGCGGGGGTTCGCCCTGCTCATCGCGGCCACGGCGGTCGGGATGACCGGTTTCGCCGCGGTGCTCCCGCTCGTCCCCCTGTGGGCCTCGCGCGGCGGGGCGGGCGAGTTCGGCGCGGGCAGCACCACGACGGCGTTCATGCTCACCACCGTGCTCACCCAGCTCTGCATGCCCTGGCTGCTCGAACGCGGCGGCGGGTACCGCTGGGCGTTCCCGGTGGGGGCGCTCATCATGGGCGCGCCCACCCCGCTCTTCGCGGTGACGACCGACCTGGCGCCGCTCATCGCCGTGTCGGCCGTGCGCGGGATCGGGTTCGGGATGATCACGGTCGCCGGAACCGCGCTGGCCGCCCGGTTGGTCCCCGGTGACCAGATGGGCCGGGCGACGGGCTACTACGGCCTGGCCGTCGGCCTGCCCCAGGTCCTCATCCTGCCCGGCGGTGTGGGGGTCGCGCTCAGCCTCGGGTTCGACACCGCTTTCTGGATCACCGGTCTGTGCTCGGTGGCGGGCAGTGTGCTGTCCGCGGGCGTCTGGTTCGCCGACGGGGGCCGCAACCGTCCCGCCCTGCGGGGATCGGGTCGCGGCCGGGGCCCCGCTGCCCCGGGCGGGCGCGTGCCGTTCTCGATGCTGGCCGCCCCGCTCGTCCTCATGCTGCTGACCGCGTCGGCGGGTAGCGCCCTCGTCACCTTCGTGGCGATCCCCCTGGAGGGAGCCGCGTGGCTGGTCAGCGGGGTGCTGGCGGCCTACGCGCTGGGCGTCGTCATCGGCCGGTGGAGCGCCGGAAGCCTGCACGACCGCCTCCGCCGGAGCCTCCTGCTCATGCCGGGCATGGTCGTCGCGGTCGTCGGGACGGCCCTGACGAGCGCGGCCCTGTGGTGGCAGGACGGCGGCGGTCAGCCGGGGGCCGGGGTGGCGGTCCTGGCGGTGGGCGGCGCGGCCGTGTTCGGCCTCGGGTTCGGCGCGGTGCAGAACGAGACGGTCACCCTCATGCTCAACCGCGCCGGGCCGGCCGGGTTCGGCCGGGCCAGCGCGGTGTGGAACATCGGCTTCGACGGGGGCGCCGGCGCCGGAGCGATGGGGCTGGGCCTGGTCATCCAGCTGCTCGGCTACGGACCGGCCTTCGCGCTCACGGCGGTGGCGCTGGCGGCGGCCCTCCCGCTCGCCCGCGCCGGAGGACCCGTTCGGGCCGGATAGGGCGGGCGACGAGACGGAGGGCCGAGGCGAAGCGGAAGACCAGGACGAACACCGCTAGTACGAGCTGATGTGCACGTGGTCGTAGTGGTTCTGGGTGTTGTCGCCGCGATCGTTCATGAACACCCACCGGGGGTTGCTCTGCTGCCAGATCCGCTGGCGCCAGATCACGTAGTCCACACCCCACGCGGCGGCGTTGTTGATCGCGTGCTGGGCGATCTGGTCGCCGAGGGCCTGGTTCTCCGCTGAGGGCATCGCGCCTCCGGAGCTCATCATGAAGTCGCAGGCGCGGCCGTCGCCGTGGTCGTCGGCGCTGGGCCGCCAGCAGCCCACGGGGTAGGGCGCGCCGTAGGCCATGATGATGTTGTCGCGGATCGCGGCCATGCGCGGCGTGGTGGAATCCCAGCCGCCGCCCCTGGCGCCGTCGGGGATGGTGCCGTTCCCGGGGGTCTCGGGGACCTGGGACTCCTCGTACTCCCGGATCTGCTCCTCGACCTCGTCACGCTGTTCCTCCAGCGTCTCGATGAGCTCCTCGGCCTCGGCCAGCTCCTCGTTCAGCTCCTCGGCCACCTCCTGCTGCTCCCGGTGGGTGTCGACGAGGCCGGAGATCTGCTCGGACTGGCTCTCACTGATGTAGGCGACGGTCGCGGCGTCGGCGTACATCTGCTCGGGGTCGCTGGAGAAGACGATCTGGAGGTTCGGGAGGAAGCCGTCGGTCTTGTACCGGGAGGCGGCGATCGCGGACACCCCGCTCCGGGACGAGTCCAGCCGCTCCCCGATCTCCGCCAGGTCCTCCTCGGCCTGTTCGACCCGGTCCCGGATCTCGTTGAACTGGAGCAGTTCGCCGTTGTAGGACTCCTCCAGCTCCTCCGCCCGTTCCGTCAGTTCATCGATGTCGACCTCATCCGGCTCGGCCGCGGCGGTCGGGGGAAGGGCGACCATGAGCGCCGCGGTGACGGCGGCGACGGTGAGGGCGGGGCGTCGGGCGCGCCGCGGGGTGGGCGGACAGGAGGGTGTCATGGCTGCTCCGGGGACGGTCCACGCGCGGTCCGTCCTCGCCAACGGTGGTGTGGGGGTGCCGTGGGGGACGGGGGTGGACGGATCGACATGCCTTGTACGGTGCTCCACGTGACCGTGGGGGCGGGTGCGGGGCCGTGTCCGAAGATACCCGTTCCCACCGGGATGCGTTGGTATCACCCGCGTCACTGGGAAACGGCGGTCCGGAGTGTCGGTCCCGCGACGGGTCCCCTTCCGGAGCGGTGGTGTGGGGTCAGCCCCCGCCGCCGAACGCGCTGGGAAGCGCGCCACCGGTCGGAGCGGAGGGGGGCGAGGCGGCGGGAAGGAACCAGGACGAGCGGCGGATGTCACGCATCGCGCGCTTGCGCTCCTCGGCGTCCAACCGGTCGATGTAGAGCATGCCGTCCAGGTGGTCGGTCTCGTGCTGGAGGCAGCGCGCCATGAGCCCGGTGCCCTCGACGGTGACCGGCTCGTTGCGCAGGTCCACCCCGGTGACGACGGCGCGCTGGGCGCGGCGGGTGGGGTACCAGAGCTCGGGGACGGAGAGGCAGCCCTCGTCGCCCTCCTGGACCTCCTCGGACAGCTCCGCGATGCTCGGGTTGATCACATACCCGAAACGCCCCTCGACGTTGTAGCTGAACACACGCAGCCCGACCCCGATCTGGGTGGCGGCCAGCCCGGCGCGGCCGGGGGCCTCCACGGTGTCCAGCAGGTCCTTGACGAGGGCCTCGGTGTGCTGGTCGAACCGGGTGACGGGGGTGGTTTTGGCGACGAGTACGGGGTCGCCGAACCGGACGATGGGGCGCATGGTCATGCCCATCAGAGTAGGACATGCCCGACGGCCCTCCGTCCACGGACGGAGACGGGGCGGGGGCCCGGGGTGAACGGGACTCAGACGGCCAGGCCGGGACGCAGGGCGTCGTCCAGGACCATCTCGATGTAGTCCAGGGCCGCCCGGCGCCGGGCGAGCGCGTTCTCGTACAGGGAGGGGGCCTGGGCTCCCCGGCGGACGCGCAGGCACTCGTTGACGATGCGCTGCCACCGCTCGGGGAAGGCGTGCAGGGCGTAGGTGCCCGCACCGGACTTGGAGGTGATCTCCCCGGTCTTGAGCGTGAAGTGCAGGCGGCTGACGCTGAGCACGCTCCAGGAGGGGGCCAGGGAGCCGAGCACGGCCAGTCCGCGCGGGGTCACCAGGCGCCCCGCCTTCTCCCGCCAGCGGCGCCACTGCTCGTCGAGCGACCCGAGGGACCAGGCGCGCAGGCTCTCCGGCTCGTCCCACACATCGAGTTCGAGGGGGTGCGGTCCGCGCACGGTGACGCCGCGGTCGGAGAGGATGTGCCAGGTGACGGGGTTGACGTCGTTGCCGGCCCGCGCCCGGAAGCGTCCGGCGATGACCGAGGCGACGGAGCCGCAGGAGGCGGGGTCGCGCGTGAGGTCGTCCCAGGTGACGTGGATGCCGTTGAACTGGGGGCGGGGGACGTCGGCGCGGGTGAGTACGTGGGCGCGGCGCAGGAGCTCCAGCTCCGGCTGCTCCGGGGCGCGCGAGGTGACGATGACGAAGTCGACGTCGCTGGTGTGCGGACGGAAGTCGCCGAGAGCGACCGAACCGGTCAGATAGAGCCCTTCGACCAGACCCGGGGCGGTCCGGTCCGCGTGGGCGAGGAAGGTCTGGGCCAGCGTCTGCACCCGAGGGTGGACGGCCATGCTTACTCCAGTCTGGATGGTTCGGTGGATCGGCGGGTCGTGTCCGCTCGGGGTGGGGAGCCGAGGCGTGGCGACCTGGGGGATTCCCATGGTGGGTGTGATCTGGGAAGTCCTCCGTTCGAGGTCAAGTGTGGTTGGCGTGAAGGGGGGTTGGCAAGTGATCACGCCGGACTCGCCCCCTGTCCCCACACGTCAGGTGGTGTGCGGTTACGGGGTGAAAGGGGAGTGCGCACCCTTGACAGGGATGCTCTCCGTGTGCAAAGGCTCGGAGGTGAACCCTCGTGTGCCGGCGCGGGGGTGCTCGTTCGGCAGTGGGGGCGGTGGCCGTTCGCGCGTTCGGAATCACGTGCACCTGCCGCGTGCATATGCATTTGAATTTATTTGTCCGAGATTTTCTCTAGAGAACTTTCCCGACAAATCGTTCGCTTGGACGAAGGGTATTCGACGGCCTCTCCCCTCGGTTTCATTCTCCGGTTCCGCGCGGGTGTCGGATGTCGTGCCTGGTGCGGCCAAGGAGGTCGGTGATGACCTGGGGGCGGGCACACTGCGCGGATCGCGGTGCGGCGTACGCCACCCCGCCGTGGTGTGGACACGCCCTGTTTTTTCGGCGATTGTTATGGTTCACCAAGAGAACCTCTGGTGATAACCATCACAGCCATTGTCTGATGTTTTCCCGGGCGTAACACAGGGGCACTCCCCCGAAACTGGGCCGCTTTACGCTCGCGGAAGACGGCAGATCCTCACAGCGATTCCAAGGAGCCGCACATGGTCCCCACGATGGTCCTCGTAGCCGACGATTCGCGTGACGCCCACCGACGGGAGGCCCTGTGCGGCCTGGCCGAGGCGGTGGCGGACCGGGGTGAGGCCCCCGTGGCCCAGGCCTTCGGCAGCCCGGACGAGGTCGCCGCGGCGGTCCGTTCCGTCCCGGGCCCCAAGGTGGTCGTCCCCGCGTTCGTCGCAGGGGGAGACGTGGCCAGCGCACACCTGTTCTCCCGGCTCGACCTCGCCCACTTGGAGAACTCCTGCCACACCTCGCCCCTGGGCGCGGTGCCCTCCATCGTCGCCGACCTCGCCGGGCGGCTCGGGGAGGCGGGTTGGAGCCCGCAGGACGGTGTGGTCCTGGCGGCCGACGGCACCACCGGAGCCGAGGAGCGCCAGGTGGTGATGGACGTGGCCCGCATGCTCAGCCGACGCCTGAGCGCCCCGGTCCAGGTCGGATACCTGCGTACCTGGGCCCCCTCGGTCTTCGACGCCGTCGACCGTCTGCGTCGCGACGGACGTGAGCGCGTCGCGGTCGCCGCGTGGCGGCTGGTCGACGGACCCGACTTCGACCTGCTCCGGGGGCTGGACGTCACCGCCCTCACCGCGCCGCTATGGCCGTCCGACCTGGTCGTGGACACCCTTCTCGCCCAGCACCGGGCGGCGAAGGGCCGGCTGGTCTGAGCGCCGGGAACCGTTACTCGGGCCGCGCGGATGGGTATGAGGGCAAGGGGCGGGAATCCCCCGCACCCACGAAGCCACATCCGTTCCGCTTCGGCCGGCGCACGGAGCGGAGCGGGTTCGGGTACGACCCCTCGCGAGGTCGCGGCCTTTCATGACCCCGGCCAGGAGGGTCGTCGCCACGCACGCGACCGCCGCCCGCGACGGGGGCTCGGCCCCGGTCGGCGTCGACGTGAGCGAACCTAAGGTGGATGTATGAACGACGTCACAGCGCAGTTCGTCGACGACCGCCAGCGTCGTCGTCTGGAACGGCGCTTCGGCGGCCACGTGACCGAGTGGCTGTCCGAGCTTCCTTCCGTCGTCGAGAAGATCGCGACGGAGTGGCGGCTCACCGTCGACGGAGGCGCACCGCACGGCCGCACGGCCGTCGTCGTGTACGTCACCTTGTCCGACGGCCGCGAAGGTGTCCTCAAGCTGTCCCCGGACAGCGGGCTCGCGGTCACCGAAGCCAACATGCTGCGGATGTGGGCGCCTTCCCACCGGGTGCCCGAGGTGTGGGACCTGGACGCGCGGCGCGGCGCCATCCTCATGGAACGCGTGGAGGGGGAGACGGTCGCCAACATCGGGGTGGTCCCGCCCATGGTGACCATCGGGACCCTCCTCTCCCAGCTCCACGGGGTGGAGGTGTCCCGGAGCCAGCTCATGGAGCTGCGCCCCCTCATGGCGCGGGTGCAGTTCATCTTCGACCTGTGGAACCGCGAGCGCAACGAGGGGCCCGCGGCCAAGGTCATCTCCACCACCGCCCTGCACCAGGGCTACTGCCGGGCCCGCGCCCTGGCCATCGGTGAGACCGACGTCGTCCCCCTGCACGGCGACCTGCACCCGGGCAACGTGCTCGACGGCGGTTCACGCGGTCTGGTCGCGCTCGACCCGCGCGCCTGCGTGGGCGACGGCGCGGCCGACGCCGTGGATTGGGCGGTGTGGAAGGCGACGAGTGTCACCGAGGTGGAGCGGCGCGTCGACGTCCTCTCCCAGACGATGGGAGTGGACGGCGACCGGATGATGGAGTGGGTGCGCGCGTTCGCGCCCTGCCTGGCGGTCGCCAAGGTCAACCGCGCACAGAGCCACACCGACGAGTTCGAGACCCTCGTGGACCTGATGGCGGGTGACCATACGCTGGTCCGCTCCCACTCCAGGTGACACGGGCCGTGTTTGTTCTGGTCCTCCGCTTCGCTTCGGTCCGCCCGTCGCCCGCCACCACCCTCCACGGACGCCTCCGGCGCAGCCTCGATCCTTGAGAACCCCGCCGGCGCCCGAACGAAACCCCCTCGGGTGATCGTTCCGGGAGGGGGAAGCGGGGCCTAGTCGTCCGTCCTCGGAGTCTCGAAACGGTACCCCCGGCCCGCCTCGGTGATGAGGTACCGCGGTCGCGCCGGGTCGGGCTCCAGCTTCCTGCGCAGCTGCGCCAGGTACACCCGCAGGTAGTTGGTCTCGCTCTGATAGGCGGGGCCCCACACGTCGTGCAGCAGTTGGCGCTGGCTGACCAGCTGCCCGGGACGCCGGGCCAGGATCTCCAGGATGTGCCACTCCGTGGGGGTGAGCCGCACCTCCTCACCGTCCCGGACCACCCGCTTGGCGCCCAGGTCCACGGTGAAGGACGGTGTGCGCACCACCGGTGCCTCCTCCAGGCGGACCGACCGGCGCTCCGCCGCGCGCATCCGCGCCAGCAGCTCGTCCATGCCGAACGGCTTGGTGACGTAGTCGTCCGCGCCCGAGTCCAGGCAACGCACCTTCTCCCCGGCCGAGTGGCGCGCCGACAGCACGATGATCGGTACCTGGGACCACCCGCGGAGCCGCTGGATCACCTCCATGCCCTCCATGTCGGGCAGTCCGAGGTCCAGCAGGACCACGTCAGGGTGGTGTTCGGCCGCCAGACGCAGCGCCGCGGCGCCGTCGGGAGCGGTGTCCACGTCGTGTCCGCGCGCCCGCAGGTTGATGCGCATCGCGCGGATGATCTGCATGTCATCGTCAACGACCAGGACCCGCATGGGCCCCCCTCTCGTCGTCCTCGCCGTCCGTGTCCGCGGCTCTCAGGTCGAACACCATGGTCAGCCCGCCGCCCGGGGTGTCCTCGGGGGAGAGCGTGCCGTGCATGGCCTCAACGAAACCACGGGCGACGGCCAGCCCGAGACCGACGCCCGTGCCCTGGGGCGCGTCGCCCAGGCGCTGGAAGGCCTCGAACATCCGCTGCTTCCCCTCGTCCGACACACCCGGCCCCCGGTCCGCCACGCGCAACTGCACGCTCCCGCCGTGCGCGCTCGCCGCCACGAGCACGGGCACGCGCGGGTCGGGGTTGTGCCGTACGGCGTTCGACACCACGTTGGCCACCGCCCGCTCCAGCAACCCCGCGTCGGCCCGGACCCGGGGCAGGCAGTCGGGCACGTCCACCGTGACCGCCTCGTGGGGCAGACCGATCAGGGTGGCCGAGACCACCTCCTCCAGCCCCACGGGCCGGATCTTGGGGCGCACGCTGTCGGTCTGCACCCGGCTCATGTCCAGAAGGTTGTCGATCAGCCGGTTGAGCCGGTCCGCGGACTCCTCCACGGTCTCCATCAGGGCGTCCCGGTCCTCCGGGTCGAGTTCGATGTCGGTCGCCCGCAGGCTGGCCATGCTCGCCTTGATCGACGTCAGCGGCGTGCGCAGGTCATGGGAGACCGCGGCCAGCAGCGCGGTGCGGATGCGGTTGCCCGCCACCTGGCCGCGCGCCTCGGCGGCGTCCCACTCCAGCCGCTTGTGCTCCAGGGCGATTCCCAGGTGGGCGGCGAACGCCCACAGCACACTGCGGTCGGCGGCGGGCAGCACCCGGCCGCGCAGCGCCAGGGCCAGGGAGTCGGAGATCGACACGAGCACGTCCGCCTCGTCCGGCGACTCGCACGCGGGTGCGCCCACACTGTGCACGGCGCTCCACCGGTCGTCCTCCACCCGTTCCAACAGCGTCGCCGACCGCTGACCGAAGGTCTTGGAGATGCGCCGTAGCAGTGCCTGGAGGGGCTCGTTCCCGGCCAGGACACTGCCCGCGAGCAGCGCGATCGCGTCGGCCTCCGCCCGGCCGCGCGCGGCCTGCGCCGACCGCCGCGCCGCCATCTCCGCCACCACCGCCACCAGCAGGCCCACCAGGACGAACGCGGTGAGCGCCACGGTGTTGTCCAAGGACACCGGTGGCCTGTCGTGGCTGGGTGAGAGCACCAGCGTGAGCAGTAACGCGCTCCAGAGCGCCGAGGCCAGGGCGGGCCACAGGCCGCCGACCGCCGCCGTGGCGACCGTGGTCAGCAGCAGGAACATCGCGTCCGAGGACAACCCCACCTCGGAGAACGGGGGGAGCAACAGGAGCAGTGACATCAGCGCCGGAGCCGCGGCGGCCAGTACCCACCCGGTCACGCGCCGGTGCTCGCCGACACCGCGCCCCGGGGCCGGGAGCAGCCACATCCCGCTGCCGACCTCCTCGTGGGTGACGATGTGCACGTCGATGTCCCCGGAGTCGCGCGCCACGATCGCGCCCACCCCGGGGCCGAACACGTACTCCCAGCTGCGGCGGCGCGAGGATCCCAGCACGATCTGCGTGGCGTGCACACCCCGCGCGAACTCCAGCAGCCCCTTGGGCACGTCGGAGCTGATCACCTGGTGGTAGGTGCCGCCCAGCTCCGCGAGCAGCTTGCGCTGGCGGACGAGGTGGTCGGTGAGGGGGCGGCCGACCGCGTCCGACTTCACCACGTGGACGGCCAACAGGTGGCTGGGCTGGGGGTGGCCCCCGCGCGAGCGCGCCGCGACCCGGGCCGCGCGGCGGATCAGCGTCTCTCCCTCCGGTCCTCCGGTGAGCGCGACCACGACGCGTTCGCGCGCCTCCCAGGTGCTGCGGATCTCGTGCTCGCCCCGGTACCGGGCCAGACCCTCCTCCACCCGGTCCGCGGTCCACAGCAGAGCCAGCTCGCGCAGCGCGGCGAGGTTGCCCTCCCGGTAGTAGGCGGCCATGGCGGCGTCCACGCGTTCGGCCGGATGGATGTCGCCGTGCGCCATCCGGCGGCGCAGCTCCTGGGGGGTGACGTCCACGAGCTCGACCTCGGCCGCGCGGCGCACGACCTGGTCGGGGACGGTCTGCTCGGGCCGCACACCGGTGATCTGCGTGACGACGTCGTTGAGCGACTCCAGGTGGTGGATCCCCACCGTGCTGACGACGTCGATCCCCGCGTCCAGCAGTTTCTCCACGTCCCGCCAGCGGGCGTAGGTGGGCGCGTCCGGTCCGTTGGCGTGGGCGAGGTCGTCGACGAGCGCCAGGTCGGGGGCGCGCGTGATGACGGCGGCGGTGTCGACCGCGCCGGACGGGTGCTGGGGTATCACCTCCAACCCCGTCAGCAGGGCGGACGTGCGCTGTCGGCGGTGCGTGTGGGCGGCGGCCACGACCACGTCGGTGCCGTCCTCGGCCCGACGGCGGGCCTCGGCCAGCGCGTTGTGGGTCGTGCCCACCCCCGGCGCCGACCCCAGGTAGATGCGGAGCTTTCCTCGTGCCACGACTCCATTGTCACGTGCTCGGGCGGGGGACGCGTCCCGCCGTGTCACACGCCGTCGCGGAGTGCGGACATGACGACGCGGACGGTGGGCGCAATACTGGGTCGTCGTACGAACGCACGAGCCCCACGCGGGTGGAGGGGAGCACACCCCATCCGTTCCGTGCGACCCAGCGACACCTGTGAGGAGGTGCGGCGTTCGCTCCGAGACGAGCGCGGAGCGTGCCCACGCCGCGACATCGATGACCGGATATCCCCCCGACGACGGATCGTTCCCGGGCAACCCAGGCGAGCCGCCGTTCCCCGGGCAACCGGGACGGCCCCCGCAGCCCGGGCAGCCCGGATACGGCGGAGGCCAGCCCCACTTCCAACCGCCCCCGCCCCCTCCACAGGGGCGGCCCGGAGCCCCGCACGGCGGCCAGCCCGGCGGGTATCCGCCCGGGTACGGCGCGCCGGGAGGTCCGTACGGCGGTCCGGGAGGTCCCGGGGGAGTGCCGCCCCAGCAGCCGTCGGCGCCGGGCCATCCCGGGCCGGGCGGCCCGCCGCGCCGCACCGGTCGGCTCGCACTGATCATCGGCGCGAGCGTGACGGCCGTCGCGCTGTTGGCCACGGGCGGGGCGCTGGTCTGGAACCTGTCCGGCTCCCGTCCCTACGCGGACCTGCCGAGCTGCCGCCGCCTGCTGCCGAGCGAGTTCCTCGACTCCATGCCCGAGACGGAGGGGTTGGGCGTCGACGGTGACTACGAGGACGGCGAGGACCTGGAGTCCCTGGACCAGGAGAACCTGCTCGGATACCTGTGGTGCGACGTGGAGGACGGCGGGGAGGACGTGATGTCGGTGACCGTCTACCACATGGAGTACGAGGACGACGGGGCCGCCGTCGAGGACATGCTCGGTGAGACCGAGGAGTTCCTGGAGGACCTGGAGAACGGTGACTGGGAGGAGGAGCTGGAGGCGGACATCGTCGACTGGCGCCCGTCGGCGGTGGGCGACGGTGGAGCCGTCGTCCTCTACGAACCCGGCTACCTCGAGGAGGACGCCGTGTACGGTTTCGCGTCCTTCAGCACGGTCAACCTCGACGTGACGGTCTTCCGTGTGTTCGAGGGCGGGATCGACGCGGAGGAGGAGCTCGACAGCCTCGACGATCTGGCCGACCGGGTCCACCGACAGCTCTCCCGGGAGTCCGAGCGCGCCTGACCCGGACGCCCACGACCCTCACGGGTGTCCGCGGTGGCAGGGGGCGTCCGGGGCGTCCTCCGTCACCCGCGGCCCCGGCGCCCTCCGCCGGGGCCGCGGCCCGGGGTCCCGGCTCAGGACGCGTCGGGGATCAGCTTGCCCGGGTTGAGCACGCCCTCCGGGTCCAGCGCCGTCTTGACCGCGCGCAGCACGTCGCCGCCCAGCGGGCCGATCTCCGCCGCCATCCACGGCCGGTGGTCGGTGCCCACCGCGTGGTGGTGGGTGATCGTCCCGCGATGGGCCACGATCGCGTCCGAGGCGGCCCGCTTGGCCCGGTCCCACCGCTCCAGGGGCGCCTCACCCGCCGCCGTGGCGACCGTGAAGTACAGCGAGGCCCCGGTCGGATAGGTGTGCGACACGTGGCACATCACCACGACGCCGCCCTCGTCTCCGTCCAGCGCACCGGTCAGCGCTTCCGAGACCGCCTCGTACAACGGCAGCAGATCGGTCCAGGTCGCCGCCGTCTCCAACGTCTCCGCGACGAACCCCGACGACAGCAGGGTGTCGCGCAGGTACGGGGCGGAGAACCGGTTCTCGCGCCAGTGCGCCACCGGCTCCGCGCCGAGCGGTGTGCCGCCCGCCGCCGTCAGGACCTCCCGGACGGCGGCCGACCGCGCGGCCACGTCCGCCCCGGTCCCCTCGAACCCCAGGACCGCCTGGCACCCCGGCACGGCCTCCCGGCCGCCGAGCGCCGCGCCGACGAACGTCTCCGACTCGTCCAGGACCCGCGCCATGGTCGGCCGCACGTGCGACTGCGCGAGTGCGCGCAGCGCGGCCGCGCCCGTCGCGAAGTCCGGGAAGGACCAGGCCTCGTCCAGCACCGTCTCCGGGCGGGGGCGCACCCGAAGACCGACCTCGGTGATCACACCCAGGACGCCCTCCGAACCGAGCATCAGCCGCCGCAGGTCCGGACCGGCGGCCGACGCGGGCGGCCCGCCCAGCTCCAGGGTGCCGCGCGGGGTGGCCACGCGCAGCGACACCACCATGTCCTCGAACCGGCCGTATCCCGAGGACGCCTGCCCGCTGGAGCGGGTCGCCGCGTACCCGCCGACGGTCGCGTACTCGTAGCTCTGCGGCATGTGCCCGAGCGTGTACCCGTGCTCGCCGAGCAGGGCCTCGGCGAGCGGTGTGCGCACGCCCGCGCCCAGGACCGCCGTGGCGGAGACGCGGTCGAAGGACACCAGACGGTCCAGCCGCCGCAGATCCAGGGCGATCACGGCCGGGAACCCGCCGCTCAGGGGCGCGACCCCGCCCACGACGCTGGTGCCGCCGCCGAAGGGGACGACGGCCACGCGGGCGTCGGAGCACACCCGCAGCAGACGTTCGACCTCGTCGTGGTCGGCGGGGTAGACCACCGCGTCCGGCGCCGGGTCGGCCGCGCCGGACCGGCGGAGCAGGAGGTCGGGGGTGCTCTTGCCGCCGAGGTGACGCAGCCGCGCGGCGTCGTCCACGCGCACGTGCTCGGCGCCGACCACCCCGGCCAGGGCGTCGCGGGTCCCGGCGTCCAGGCGGGAGGCGGGCAACGCGACCTCGTCCTCGGCGACGGCGGGCCGCTCCTCGGGCTCGGTGCGCAGGACCTGGGCGATCAGGTCGCGCAGCGCGGGGTCGAGCGTCTTCGCCCTGGCCGGGTCACCCCAACCGAACCAGCTCATCTCGGGCGCGGGGTCGGCCAGCGGGCCGGTGGGGGAGTTCTCATCAGTCATGCTCTACAGTTTTACACATGGCGTCAAAACGTAACGTAGAGGATCAGATCCTGGACGCGGCCCGAGCCTGCGTCGAGGCCTTCGGGGTGCGCCGAACCACCCTGACCGACGTGGCGCGCCGCGCCGGGGTCAGCCGACCGACCGTCTACCGCAGGTGGCCCGACGTGACGGCCCTGGTCGCGGACCTGCTCACCCGCGAACTGCGCCGGATCCTCCTGGCCGAGGAGGAGTCCGCGGAACACGCCCTGGCCGGGGAGGGCGTGCGGGTACGCCTGGTCCGCCACGCCGCCGGGGTCGCGCGCGCCATGCTCGACCACCCCCTGTTCACCCGCGTGGTCGACACCGAGCCCGAACTCCTGGCCACCTACACGTTCCACCGGCTCGGCACCAGCCACCGCGCCGCCCTGGAGGTGCTGGAGCCCGTCATCGCCGAGGGCCAGGCCGACGGGTCGGTCCGCCCCGGGGACCCCGCCGTCCTCGCCCGGCTCGTGCTCGTCACCGTCCAGAACACCGTCACCTCCCGCCGCCTGTTCGCCGACCTGCTCGACGAGCCCGGCCTCGTCGCCGAGATCACCGACCTGCTGGACGGCTACCTCGCCCCCTGACGGTCCCGCCCACCCCGCCTCCCACACCCAGGAAAGGACCTCCCCATGCGCCACACCGTTCCCGAGTCCTCGTCCCTGAACGCCGCCCGACGCGCCGCCGACCTCGCGGACCTGGGCGCCCACCCACAGGTGGACGTCCTGGTCATCGGGGGCGGTGTGACCGGTGCCGGGGTCGCGCTCGACGCCGCCGCACGCGGACTCAGCACCGTCCTCGTCGAACGCGACGACCTGGCCTTCGGCACGAGCCGGTGGAGCTCCAAGCTCGTCCACGGCGGCCTGCGCTACCTCGCCCGGGGCCAGGTGGGCATCGCCTACGAGAGCGCGCGCGAGCGCGACGTCCTCATGCGCGTGACCGCACCCCACCTGGTCCGTCCCCTCCCCATGGTCGTTCCGGTGCACCGGAGCTCCGGGCTGGCGCGCCCCCTGCTCGTGCGCGGAGGAATGGGCATGGGCGACGTCCTGCGCGTCCTCGCGGGCACCCCCAAGCGGGTCCTGCCGGCCCCACGGCTGCTCACCGCACGCCAGACCCTGCGTCTGCTGCCCGGTGTGAACCCCGAGGGGCTGCGCGGGGGAATCCTGTCCTTCGACGGACAGCTGGTCGACGACGCCCGCCTCGTGGTCGCCCTCGCCCGGACCGCCGCGCGGGAGGGCGCACGCGTCATCACGCGCTGTTCGGCCGAGTCCGTGACCGCCGACGGGGTGTGGCTGCGCGACGGGACCACGGGCGAGACGGTCGGCGTCCGGCCCCGGGCCGTGGTCAACGCGACCGGAGTCCACGCCGGGGACCTCGACCCGTCAGTGCGGCTGCGGCCCAGCAGGGGCAGCCACCTGGTGCTGGACGGAGCCGCGCTCGGGCATCCCAGGGCCGCGCTCACCGTGCCGGTCGCGGGCAGCGTCAACCGGTTCGTGTTCGCGCTCCCGCAGGCCGACGGGCGGGTGTTCGCGGGGCTGACCGACGAACCCCTGGAGGGCCCCGCCCCCCGCGTGCCCGACGTCCCCGACGGCGACGTCGACTTCATCCTCGACCGGCTCAACGTCGCGCTGCGCACGCGTCTGGGACACCGGGACGTGCTCGGGGCCTTCGCCGGGCTGCGCCCCCTGATCGAAGGGGACGGGGCCAGCTCCGACCTGTCCCGGGAGCACTCCGTCACCGTCTCTCCCACGGGCGCGGTCACCGTGGTCGGCGGCAAGCTCACCACCTACCGGGCGATGGCGGAGGAGGCGGTGGACGCCGCCGTGAGCGCACGGCGGCTGTCCGCCGGGCCCTGCCGGACGCGGTCGCTGCCGTTGGTCGGCGCGGCCTCCCGGGAGGAGCTCGACACGATGGACGTCCCGCGCCGCCTCGTGCGCCGGTACGGGGCCGAGGCCCCGAACGTCGTCGCCGAGGCCGGAGGGGACCCCGCGCTGCTCGAACCGGTGGCGTGCGGCGTCACCGGGGCGGAGCTGCGGTTCGCCGTCCGGCACGAGGGGGCACTGGACGTGGACGACCTGCTGGACCGGCGTACGCGGATCGGACTGGTCGACGGGGATCGGACGGCCGCCGACGCGGCGGCCCGGGCGGCGCTGGCGGACGGGTAGCGGCGCTCGTTCCGGTCCCGCCGCTTCGCTTCGGACCGTGTTCGCGGAACGCGCCACACCGACATCCCCTGTCCCACAGGGCGTCGATCGCGTATGGTCGTAGCCGGTCCGGCGCGCCGCTTCCCTCACGGTCCCGGATGCTCCCAAGCCTCCCCCTGACTCGGTTCTCCCGCCCACTGAACCGCCCCGCCGAAGGAGTCACCCATGCCCACGCTCGTTTCCGTGCCCGCGCTCGCAGAGGACGACGGTGTCCTGGCGGGTGTACCGGACGAGTACCGGCACTACTTCAACGGACGGCCCCCGGTGCCCTTCACCAAACGGCACTGGGAGTTCCGCGGGGAGCCCAGAAGCGTGCCCCTGTGCCGGGCCTTCCTGGACACCTGCGCCGCCAGCCGCGACGGCGACTTCCGGTACGTGTTCTCCCTGCTGGGGACGGAGCTGGCGACCAACGCCCTGCGGCACAGCCGTTCGGGGGAGGAGGGTCAGACCTTCGTGCTCAAGGTGACCCGGGGCGCGAACGGACTGACGCTGGTCTGCCGGGACAACGGCAGGCCCACGAGCGCGCGGCCGGACGGGGGACGGGTGCTGGTCCCCGAGCCGATGGTGGGGGACCGGCTCACGGCGGAGAGCGGCCGGGGCCTGGCCCTGGTCGACAGCTTCGCCACCACCTGGGGGGACAACGGGCACCCGAGTATCCGCAAGGTGTGGTTCCACCTGGCCTATGACATGACCGGTAGCTCCTGGCCCGCGGCCTGAGGACCGCCCCCGGGGACAGGTGAGCACCGCGCGGCCCCGCCGGGCACACGCCTCCGGTGGAATGTCGCTACGGCGCCGGACACCGGTGCCATGACACAGCAGCCGCCACGCTCGTTCAGTCCCCAGTGGCAGGGGTCCGACCGGCCCGGACTCCCCCGAACCGGCACCGAGCGCGAGGTGCTCACCGCCTGCCTCGACTGGCACCGCGCCACCCTGGAGGCCAAGTGCGCGGGGCTGACCGCGGCCCAGCTCTCCGGCCGCGCCGCGGCCCCCTCGACGCTGAGCCTGCACGGCCTCGTCCGCCACCTGGCGGATGTCGAGCGGTGGTGGCTGCGTGTCCAGTTCGCGGGGGAGGACCTGCCCCTGCCGCACTACTCCGAGGACGATCCGGACCAGGACTTCGACGACCTGGACGGTGACCCCGCCGAGGCGTTCGCGGTGTGGCGCGGGGAGGTGGAGCGGGCGAGGGAGATCGTCGACCGCGCCGCCACCCTCGACGAACTGGCGGCGGCCCCGCGCTCGGGCGGTCCCATCCAGCTCCGGGCGATCCTGGTGAAACTCGTCGCCGAGTACGCGCGGCACAACGGGCACGCCGACCTGTTGCGCGAGAGCGCGGATGGGGCCGTCGGCGTCTGAGACCGGGCCGAAAACCCTTTGCCGCCTCGCACGGGCCGCCCCCACAGTGGACCCACCCCCTCGAAGCGCCGACCGAGGGTGCTTCCCGGTCAAGAAGGAGTCCCATGTCCACCCTGCGGGTCACCGCCGAACGGCTCACGATCCACCCGCACCCCGACGCGGACGCGCTGGAGCTCGCGCAGGTGGGTCTGTTCCACGCGGTCGTCGCCAAGGGCAGGTACCGCACCGGGGACTGGGCCGTCTACATCCCCGAGGGCGCGCTGCTGCCGGACGACCTGATCGAGGAACTCGGCCTGACGGGCAGACTGGCCGGCGCCCGGAAGAACCGGGTCACGGCGATCCGGCTGCGCGGACGGCTCTCCCAGGGCATCGTGTGCGTGCCCGAACGCCTCTCGCACGTCGACCTGGCCGCCGCGCACGAGGCGGGGACCGACTTCGCCGGGGAACTCGGGGCCACCAAGTGGGTGCCGGAGGTCCCCGTGCACATGAGCGGCGAACTCGTGCCCGCGGCGGACCTCATGCCCTGGATCGAGATCGAGAACGTCAAGCGCTACCCCGACACCTTCGCCGAGGGGGAGCCGGTCGTGGCCACGGAGAAGATCCATGGGACGGCCTGCCTGTTCACCCTGGTCGCGGGTACCGGGGAGGAGTTCGTCTCGTCCAAGGGCTTCGGTTCCAAGCGGCAGGGGCTGGCCCGCACGCAGGAGAACCTGTACTGGAAGGCCGTGGTCACCCACGACGTGCCGAAAGCGGCACGGGCGATCGCCGAGCGGTTCGGAGCCGCCCGCGTGGGTGTGTTCGGTGAGGTGTTCGGCTCCGGGGTACAGGACCTGAGGTACGGGGAGACCGCGCGCGGCGAGCGTCCCGGGTACGCGGTGTTCGACGTCGCGGTGGACGTCGGCGGGGCACGCACCTGGGTGGACGCCGCGGAGCTGCATGAGCTGCTGGAGTCGGTGGGGCTGCCCGTCGTGCCGCGGCTGTTCGAGGGCGGGTACGACGAGGCCGCGCTGCTGGCGGCGGCGCGCGGATCCGAGACGTGGAGTGGGAAGTCGCTGCACATCCGCGAGGGTCTGGTGGTCCGGCCCGCCCGCGAACGGTACTCGCCGGTCCTCGGCGGGCGCGCCATCGCCAAGTTCGTCTCCGACGACTACCTCACCCGCAAGGGCGGCACGGAGTACGAGTGAACCGCCACGGGCGGGCACGACGGGGCCGTGCCCGCCCACCGAGGATGCCCCGCGCCTACAACGGGGCGCCGAGCGCCTTCTCGGCGCCGGCCACGAGCGCCGCCAGGTAGTCCCCGGCGGCACCGCCGGAGGCGAGGAGGGCGGACTGACCGGACCACAGGTTGAGCAGGTCGGGACGTCCCAGTTCCGCGGCCTTGGTCCGGATCGGCAGCATGAGGTTGTTCTGCGCCGGATAGGGCGGGACCCGGTCCTCGGCGTCGGCCATCGCGCGCACCAGGTCGTTGGCGATCCCCCTGGCCGGGCGTCCGGAGAAGAGCCGGGTGAGCACGGTGGTCTCCGCCCGTTCCGAGGCCAGCGCGGTCCGGTGGACCGGGCTCGCGCCCGATTCCTCGGTCCGGAGGAAGCCGGTCCCCACCTGGACGCCGTCGGCGCCCAGGGTCAGGGCGGCCGCGACGCCGCGCCCGTCGGCGATCCCGCCCGCCGCGACCACCGGCACGGTCACCGCGTCGCTCACCTGGGGGACCAGGGAGAACGTTCCGACGAGCGACTCGCGCACGGGGGCCAGGAACGAGCCGCGGTGTCCGCCCGCGTCGCTGCCGGAGGCCACGACCACGTCACACCCGGCCTCCTGAAGCGCGCGGGCCTCGGCGACCGTGGTGGCCGTGCCGACGATCGGTGCGCCGATCCGCCGAGCGCCCTGGACCAGCCGCTGGGGCGGTACGCCCATCACGACGCTGATCACCGGGGGGCGGGCCGCCAGGACCGCGTCCACCTGGGCGTCGAAGTCCACCCGGGCGTTGACGGTGTCCAGGTCGGGCGGGGTGAGCCCGAACCCGGAGTAGTGGGCGGCGAGCCGGTCGGTGTGCGTGGTCAGCGTCGCCGTGTCGGGGACGGGCCGCTCCTCCTCGGCGCGGGGGATCCACAGATTGACGGAGAACGGCGCCGAGGTGCCCGCGCGGATCCGGTCCACCAGGGGGCCGATCCGGTCGGGGGCCATGGCGTGCACGCCGTATGACCCCAGGCCGCCGGCCTCGGAGACGGCGACGGTGAGTTCGGCTGTGGACAGCCCGCCGCCGAACGGCCCTTGGATCACGGGATAGCGGGTGCCGAGAACGCTCGTGAGGGCGGTTCCGGGCTTCGTCCCGTGGCTCGACTCCGGCATCAGGCTGCCACCGCCGCGCGCCCGCGCTCGAACCGCACGGCGACCTGCGCGACGTGGGCGCCCAGGTGTTCGGCCGTGCGCAGATCGGCGTCGCGGGGAGCCTGGTCGGAGCCCAGGTCGGAGGGGGACTGGGCCATGGCCCCGGTGAAGCCCGCCAGCCGGTTGAGGTCGTCGCCGCTGCCCTGGCTGGAGTACTCGCCGCCCGGGGCCAGGCCGAGCGGGACCCAGAGCATGCCGTGCTGTGCGGCGAACACCGCGAGGGCGCTGAGCGCGGTGTCCTTGTTGCCGTTGATCCCGGCGGAGTTGGTGAAGCCGGCCGCGAGCTTGCCCTGCCAGCGGCGCTCCTGCCAGATGGGGGCGGTGGCCTCGGCGAACGTCTGGAAGACGGCGGAGGTGGCGCCCATGTAGGTGGGGCTGCCGAACACGATCGCGTCGGCGGTGTCGAGGGCGGACCACAGGGCGTCGCCGGGGGCGGTGACGTCGTGCAGTGAGGAACGGGCACCGCTCGTGTTCCCGGCTCCCCGGGCGACCGCCTCGGCCTGGCGTGCGGTGTGGCCGTAGCCGCTGTGGAAGGCGACGGCGACTCGGACATCGTGCATGGGGGACTTCTCTCCCTTGGGTCGGGTGGGCTCGGCGGCCCATGACGGGACAAACATAGACGACCGGTCAACTATTTTGCAACGCCTGGGCTGTGATCCCACGCGAGTAGTTGACCGGCCGTATATCCTCGGCCCATGGGACGGACGAGCGACGCGAGGGAACGCATCCTGGACTCCTCGCGCAGACTCATGCGCACACGTGGCTACACGGCCCTCGGCGTCGCGGAGATCTGCGCCGACGCCGGGGTGAAGAAGGGCAGTTTCTACTACTTCTTCGACTCCAAACAGGCCCTGACCGTCGAGACGGTCGACGGGCACTGGGCCGAGGAGCGCCGCGTGTTGGAGGCGGCCCTGGCCGAACCCGCCGGCCCCGTCGAGCGGCTCCGCGCCCTGGTCGAGTGCCTGATCGGCACACAGCGCACCGACCACAGCGAGTCGGGCGCGATCCACGGGTGCCTCTACGGCAACCTCGCCCTGGAGTTGAGCGGGCAGGAGCCGCAGGTGCGTCGGCGTCTGGCCGAGGTGTTCGACGAACAGGTCGGCATGGTCGCCCGCCTGATCGGTGCGGCGCGGGAGGCGGGGCTGGTCGGACGGGAGGCCGGAGCGGACGCCCTGGCCAGGTCGATGGTCGCGCAGATCGAGGGCACGGTGCTGCTGGCCCGGGTGCGCAACGACCCCGCCCTCCTGGACGAGGTCTGGCCGAGCGTGGAACGGCTGCTGGGCCTGGCCTGACCGATCGCGGAGCGGGGCGCGCCACGCCTCCGCGTCTCCAGACCGGAACCGGCGGTCACCGACGTTTGCCCTCCCGGACCTCGGGCAGGGCGACCGGTGGACCGGAGACCGCCCGACACGAGGGGGTGGGCGCGATGCCCGGTTCCAGCGAACTCCCGGACACGCTGCGGCGGTCGTCGAGGAAGGCCCAGCGCACGTGGATCAAGGCGCACGACTCGGCCGTGGAGCAGTACGGGGAGGGAGAACGGGCCCACCGTGTCGCGTTCGCGGCGGTCAAGCACGAGTTCGAGAAGCACGGTGACCGATGGGTCCCCAAACAGAGGTCGGGTCCGTCGGACGCCCAGGCGGAGAACCCCGAGGCCAAGAAGCGGGGCCGGGAGCGCCCGACCGCCGGGGGCGTGGACGCCAACGCCACGAAGGAGCACCTCTACGAGCGGGCGCGCCAGCTGGACGTCCCCGGTCGTTCGAAGATGGACAAGGACGAGCTCGTGCGGGCACTGCGCGAGGAGAACAGGCGAAGGACCGCCCGCGCGCGTGACTCGTCCTGACACGCGCACGACCGCCCGGAGACCGTAGTCTGGCGCGCGTGGAACTACGACAGTTGCGGCACTTCGTCGCGGTGTGCGAGGAACAGCACTTCACCCACGCCGCCGCGTGCCTCGGCATCACCCAGTCCGGCCTGTCCGCGTCGATCCGGTCCCTCGAACGCGACCTGGACACCCAGCTGCTGCTGCGCACCACCCGGCGGGTGACGCCCACCCCGACCGGGCGGCTGCTCCTCGCCGAGGCCCAGCGGATCCTCGCCGCCGCCGACGGGCTGCGGGAACTGGTCACCGACGACCAGCGCGTGCGGGGCACGTTGTCGCTGGGCACCGAACAGTGCATGGGCGTGGTCGACGCGGTTCCGCTGCTGCACCGCTACCGTGCGCTGCACCCCGAGGTGACCCTCAACCTCCAGCAGGCGGCCACCGAAGAGCTGCTCACCCAGATCCGTGCCGGGCACCTGGACACCGCGCTGGTGGCGGGCACCCTGCACGAAGGCGGGGGCGTGCGGATCCTGCGCATCACGGAGGAGCCGATGATGCTGCTCTCGGCCCCCGACCACCCCCTGGACGAAGCCGACGTGCTGGGTCGTCTGGCCAGGGAGGAGTACGTCGACCTGCACCCCGGCTGGGGCGCCCGCGACTGCGCCGACCGGGCCTTCGCCGAATTCGGGATCGCCCGGCGCGTGGCGCTCCAGGTCAACGACGTCTACACCCTGTTGGACCTGGTGCACCGGGGCATGGGCGTGGCGGTGGTGCCTCGGCCGGTCCTGGACAAACCGCAGGCCGGGGGCCTGCGCAGCGCGGCGCTGCCCGGCGGGACCCGATGGGCGGTGGGCCTGGCGCTGCCCCGGGACACCCGCCCCTCCATCGCCACACGGGCCTTCCTCGACCTCCTGGGCACCGAACACCCGATTCATGAATCGGGCCACTGAATCCCAGACATCTCACATGTTGGACATGCTCACCTCGGGTGATGCATGGTGATGCCCCAGGCGGCGCGCACCGGCGCGTCGCGCGAAGAGCCACGTGTTGGGAGCGTCTGCCCATGTCGCAGCGAGTATCCGGCGTGATCTCCCGGGCCAAGGGGGAACCCGTCGAACTGACCACGATCGTCGTCCCCGATCCCGGGCCCGGCGAGGCCGTGGTCGACGTCCAGGCCTGCGGGGTGTGCCACACCGACCTGCACTACCGCGAGGGCGGCATCAACGACGAGTTTCCCTTCCTTCTCGGCCACGAGGCCGCGGGCGTGGTGGAGTCCGTCGGTCCGGACGTCACCTCGGTCGCCCCCGGTGACTTCGTGGTCCTCAACTGGCGGGCGGTGTGCGGGAACTGCCGTGCCTGCCGCCGGGGCCGTCCCCAGTACTGCTTCGACACCCACAACGCCACCCAGCCGATGACCCTCGAAGACGGCACCGCGCTCTCCCCGGCCCTGGGCATCGGTTCCTTCGCCGAGAAGACCCTCGTGGCCGCCGGTCAGTGCACCAAGGTGGACCCCGAGGCCTCGCCGGCCGCGGCCGGGCTGCTCGGTTGCGGGATCATGGCGGGCATCGGCGCCGCCATCAACACCGGAGGGGTGGGCCGGGGCGACTCGGTGGCCGTCATCGGCTGCGGCGGCGTGGGCAGCGCGGCGGTGGTCGGGGCCCACCTGGCCGGAGCCGCGCGGATCATCGCCGTGGACCTGGAGGAGCGCAAGCTCGACTGGGCCCGCGGGTTCGGCGCCACGCACACCGTCAACGCCCGTGACACCGACCCGGTGGCGGCGATCCGCGAGCTCACCGGCGGGTTCGGCGCCGACGTGGTCATCGACGCCGTCGGCCGGCCGGAGACCTACGAGCAGGCCTTCTACGCCCGTGACCTGGCGGGCACCGTCGTCCTGGTCGGCGTGCCCACCCCGGAGAAGCGCCTGGAGCTTCCGCTGCTGGACGTGTTCGGGCGCGGCGGCGCCCTGAAGTCCTCCTGGTACGGCGACTGCCTGCCCTCGCGCGACTTCCCGATGCTCGTCGACCTCTACCGGCAGGGCCGCCTGGACCTGGACGGGTTCGTCACCGAGGAGATCGGTCTGGGCGACGTCGAGGCGGCGTTCGCGCGCATGGAGCGCGGCGAGGTCCTGCGGTCGGTGGTGCGGCTGTGAGCGGCGCACGAGTGGAGCACCTGAGCACCTCCGGGGTGTTCACCCTGGACGGCGGGTCCTGGGAGGTGGACAACAACGTCTGGCTGATCGGCGACGGCGACGAGGTCGTCGTGGTGGACGCCCCGCACGAGGCCGCTCCCATCCTGGCGGCCGTGGCCGGGCGCCGGGTGGTGGCCGTGGTGTGCACGCACGCGCACAACGACCACGTCAACGCGGCCGTGGAGGTGGCCGAGGCCGCGGGCGCGCCCATCCTGCTGCATCCGGACGACCGGGTGCTGTGGGACATGACCCACCCGGACCGCGCACCCGACGGCGCGCTGGCGGACGGGCAGAGCGTCGAGGTCGCGGGGACGGAGCTGACCGTGCTGCACACACCGGGCCACGCGCCGGGCGCGGTGTGCCTGTACGCACCCGCGCTGGGGGCGCTGTTCAGCGGTGACACCCTGTTCCGGGGCGGGCCCGGGGCCACGGGACGGTCCTACTCCGACTTCCCGACCATCGTCGCCTCCATCCGCGACCGTCTGCTGACCCTGCCGTCGGACACGCGGGTGCACACCGGGCACGGACCCTCCACCACCATCGGCGCCGAGGCGCCGCACCTCCAGGAGTGGATCGACCGAGGCCACTGACGACCGCCGGGGCCGCCCTCGGCGGCGGCTCCGGCAACCGGAACGCCGCGCGCATCCGTGCGCGAGTCCACTCGGATCGGCTCCGAGCGTCGTACGTTCCGCGCCCTCGTGATGACCTTCGCCGGCATGCCGTGGGAAGGGACGAGGACGGTTCCCGGGCCCGTCGGCGCTCCGCACCGCGGTGCCGCGTCCGGGCCCGAGGCCGTGGGCCGAGAACCGGGAATCCGACTCCGAAAAACGCGGGACACGCCACGGAGAACCGGATCCCGACATATTTTTCCCTCGTTTCGATACCACACACGCCGGTGCCCTTCGACACATCGATTTTCCGAGACAGGGAGGTCTTCGTGTGTTAGGTTCTAAGGAGTTGCAGTAGTGAGCCCGATGGATGCACCACCTCCTCGGGAGATCGCCGCGGTGACGGGGAAATCGTCATCTGCGGTTTTCTTCATTTTCGACGAGAGGTGCCATCATGGCGACCGGTACGGTCAAGTGGTTCAACAGCGACAAGGGCTTTGGCTTCATCCAGCAGGACGGCGGCGGCCCCGACGCCTTCGCCCACTACTCGAGCATCCAGGCCACGGGCTACCGTGAGCTGGTCGAGGGCCAGGCCGTGCAGTTCGACGCCGTCGCCGGGTCCAAGGGCCCCCAGGCCGAGAACATCACCCTGATCTAGGGGAGCCGACGCTCCTCCAGCGGTGGGGTCCGCCCTACGGGCGCAGGACCCCACCGCTTTTCTTTGTCCGCCGGATTTCCCGCCGTCGTTCTCCGACCGCGCCGGCCGCTCCGCGCCCCGGAACTCTCCGGGTGGGCGCGGACATCATTCTCATTCATCCGGCGTCCCCGGTTTCCCCCTGCGAGGCCGCGAGGCCTCCCGCCCGGCGAACGCCGTCGGCGAAAGGCCACACATGAGTCATCCCTACCGCACCGGTATGAGCCGCAGCCGCCCCACGCGGGGAAACGGCGGACGGCGCCCCCACGGCGGCGGCCGCGCGCGTGGCGGTGCCGGCCCCTCCGGGGAGTTCGCGCTCCCCGTCACCGTCACCCCGGCGCTGCCGCCGGCGGAGTCCTTCGAAGCGCTGGACATGCCCGCACCGTTGAAGCGGACCCTGGCCCGACAGGGCCTGACCACCCCTTCCGAGATCCAGGCGGCGACGCTGCCGAACTCCCTGGCCGGGCGTGACGTGCTGGGCCGCAGTCGGACCGGGTCGGGTAAGACCCTGGCCTTCGGACTGGCCCTGCTCGCCCGGCTCGACGGGCGCGCCGCGGAGCCCCGGCGGCCCCTGGCCGTCGTGCTCGCACCGACCCGTGAGCTGGCCCAGCAGGTCGCCGACTCCCTGGAGCCCTACGCGCGGTCGGTGGGAGTGCGTACCACCACCGTCGTGGGCGGTATGCCGATCCACCGCCAGGCCGGCGCCCTGCGCCGGGGAGTCCACCTGGTCGTGGCCACACCGGGACGGCTGCGCGACCTGATGGAGCGCGGCGACTGCGTCCTGGACCGGGTGGAGTCAGCCGTCCTGGACGAGGCCGACCAGATGACCGACATGGGTTTCATGCCGCAGGTCACCGCGATCCTCCAACAGGTCCCGGCCGACGGACGGCGCATGCTGTTCTCGGCCACCCTGGACCGCAACGTGGACACCCTGGTCCGCCGTTTCCTCAACGACCCGGTGGTTCACTCGGTCGATCTGTCCGAGGGCGCCGTCTCCACCATGGAACACCACGTCATGTACGTGTCGTCGGCGACCAAGCAGGACGTCGCGACCCGGATCGCGGCCCGCGAGGGCCGCGTGATCATGTTCCTCGACACCAAGCGCGCGGTGGACCGGATGGCCGAGCACCTGCTCGCCAACGGGGTCCTCGCCGCTCCCCTGCACGGCGGCCGCAGCCAGCCACAGCGGACCCGCACCCTCGACCAGTTCAAGAGGGGCGACGTCACGGCGCTGATCGCGACCAACGTGGCGGCGCGCGGCATCCACGTGGACGGCCTGGACCTGGTGGTCAACATCGACCCGCCCACCGACCACAAGGACTACCTGCACCGGGGAGGGCGCACCGCCCGGGCTGGGGAGTCCGGCAACGTGGTCACGCTCGTACTGCCCAGGCAGCGGCGCGACATGACCCGGATGATGGGTCTGGCCCGGATCGAGCCGCGCACCCTGGCGGCGGCCGCCGGGGACTCCGTGGCCGCCGAGGTGACCGGGGCGCGCGAGCCCTCGGGAGAGCCGGTCACCGTGCGGTCCTCCGCTCCCCGGGAGCGCAGCCGTGGCCGGGCCCCGCGCGGACGCCGCCGTCCGCGCCGCTGATCCGGAACGCGCTGGGCCCCGCGACACGTGTCGCGGGGCCCAGCGCGTGTTCGCCGAGGAGCGCGGGCCGCTGGGGCCAACCGGCTACGCACGGGTGCGGCGGGAGGCGGGGCGGTCCGCCCTCCCGGCCGACCACGTGGACTCCCCGTCGGCGCGACGACCCTGCGACCTCCGACACGCGTGCGTCACGGATCGGCCGAACGCCGTGACGCCCGTGGTTGAGGCGACCCGCCGGAGGTGACCCCGCGCCGCTACGCGGGCCGCGTCGAAGGTCGGGAAGGGCCGAACGACCGCAGGATCGCCAAGGCGACGGGTCGCGGACGCCGACCCGGAGGAGGACGACGACCGGATCGCCCGGGGGCCCACGCATTGCTCACGCGCGACCAGCGGTCGACGACGACAGAGGGCCGGACTCAGTGCCACTGAGTCCGGCCCTCTCCTCACGTCTGCGCGCGGTTCGCCAGCTGTGTGGTGCTGGTCCGCGTGAAGTGCCCCCTGCAGGATTCGAACCTGCGCACACGGCTCCGGAGGCCGTTGCTCTATCCCCTGAGCTAAGGGGGCGCGCTGCG
>NZ_JAMTDN010000002.1:0-39151 GCF_026797795.1 Nocardiopsis sp. EMB25
ACGGTTGTGCAGGTGGCCTCGGCCCCGGTTTCGATCCGGCCGGGGTTCTGGCGCGTGCAACGGAGGGGTGCGCGCGTCCTGCATCGCGCCGGGTTCCCGGTCGGCCCCGGGGGGTCCAGGGGGCGCGGAGCCCCCTGGTACCACCAGAACTCAGCCGAGAACGGGACCACCCTCGCGCCTGTGAGCTGGGGTAATACGTCTCGCACACGTAGCACCCGTGCGAGACGTGCGATGTGTGCGAGAGCGGGCCTGGCGGCCGTGGGGTCGGGCGCTACCGACCCCACGGCCGGGCGTGACTATCCGGTGAAGGGTGTCCATCCCACCCAGATCGCCGCGCCGATGAGCATGCTCACCACGGTCGCGGTGCCCACGATCACACTGCCGATCCGCCACGGTCGGCTCGACCAGGACGCAGAGGCCGTGAGCCCGAAGGCGCCGCGGTTCACGCGCACGTGGAACCCGTTTGTCTCTCCAGGATCCTCCGGGGGTCCTGCTGACGTCGCCTGTATGTCTGTCATACGCTGGCCCTCCAGACCAATGTGTAAGCGGTCTTCGAAGCGCCCCGGAAATCTTGGCGGATGGTCGGGGCGCTTCTTCTTGCCCAGGTCCGAGACCGAACGCTTCGTAGTCAATCTTGGGCCTGGTCCCGGGTCTCACTCCCGGTGACGGACAAGACTACTTCTAGGGGGTGGGACGTTGGAACACCACAGAATGGTGGCCACCATCGATTTTCAGCCCCTGAGAACAGGCCGAACGCGGTACTTCTGGCCTGCAACGATGCGAAGCACTCCACGATCTCGACCCGTGACATACCGGGCTCCTCAGGATGTTCACCACCGGGTGCGCACCGGTGAACGACGCTCGTGACCAGGTCCGACACCTGTTGGCGGATCCTGACCTTTGCGTACTGACCTTGCAGCCACTGGATCACGTTCACCCAGTACAGGGGCAGTAAGACGCTGCCGAACATGTGGTTGGTATCGACCACGGCCGAACTCGAAGGTGATCCGCTGCAGTACGGTCCTGACCGACCCGAAGCAGCACCACGCGCTGGTTGGGGAATATGTGAGCCGCGCGCACGTGTGACTGAAGAACTCGTAGAGCCGCAGCGGGTCGTTGAACTGGAACCGGTGGAACACCATCTGGAAGAACTCCTCCACCTAGCGTCGGCTCCCCCATACAGGCGGATCTCCCACTCCTGCCCGGGCTACGGCACCGACCCCGAATGCCTTGAACGGGTCGCGGAACTGGATGTCGCGGAGGATCGTGACCTTGTTCTCCTGACCAAGCACGCGGCCCTCTGATCCGTCGGAAACCTTTGGAAGAACCCCTCTGCCAGAGGATCGCGATGCTCCCTCTCTACAGCCCCAGCTCGGGGCCGGAGCGCTCTGCCGCCTGGGCGGCCGCGCGTGACTGCTCGAGATGCTCGCGGTGGGCTTGGGCGGCCTGGGCCTGGCGCTCCTGGATCGCCTCGCGTTCCTGTTCGGGCAGTGCTTCCCAGCGCATCTGGCGCTGCTCGGACCGGGTCAGCTCGATCTTGGTCTCGTGCTGGGTCCGGTAGTCGGGGTGGGCGACCTGGATGCCGTGGCGACGCAGCATCTGCTCCCTCTCCTCGCGGTCCAGGGCGTGCAGCTCCTCGCGGGTCAGCCCGTGCTGGGCCGCGATCGGCTCCATCCGCTCCAGCTCGGCCTCGCGGCGCTCGCGTTGGGCGTCGGCCAGGTGTCGGCGCATGTCCTCGTGCTGGGCGTGCGACCACACCTCGCGGGCCTGGACGCGGGCCTCGTTGGCCCCGTGCATGGCCTCGCGCAGCCGCTCCCCGACCTGCTGGGCCTCCGTCTGGGCGGCCTTGGGGGTGGTGCCCTCCAACAGCAGTCGCATCCGGCTGGTGTTGTGCGCGCGGTCGCGGGCGGCCTGGTACTCCTCACGCAGATCCGGCAGGGACGCCTCCAGGGCGGCCGCGCGCTGATGGAGTTCGCTCACCTGGTCGGTGACCTGTCGGCAGTGCGGTCCCTGCCCGGCGTGGACCTCGTCCAGGGTGAGCGGCCGCCACGGGGTCGGGGCGGCGTCCTCACGTTCCTGTTCGGGTGTGCGCTCGACCGTCTCCTGGCCAGAGACCGCACGATCCTGCACTTCGGACCGGGGGGCGTCATGAGACTGCACACCCGTGCGGTCACGGTCCTGGCGCTGGTCACGGCGCTGCTCCGGCTCGCGCTCGGCCTCCGGGACCGGCACGGTCTCGGGCCGGGCGGGCACGACCTGGCCGATCGGTGGCGCGGTCTTCTCCAGCTCCTCCAGGACCAGGCCGGGCGGGTCCTGGGTGAGGGTGTCGGCGTAGGCGTTGATGGTCCGCTCGCACCGCTCCTTCTCAGTGCGGGCCTGGCCCAGGCGTTGGCGGACCTCCTCCCTCTCCAGCTCGACCGAGGGCAGGTAGAGGTCGACGCGTTCGGTGGCGCGCGACATCCCGGCGTACAGGCCGTGGGCGTCGGCTCCGAGCCCGTAGACGTGGCACCGATCCACCGTCACCCCTTGGGCGGCGGCGATCGTGACGGCGTAGCCGAGCGACAGGTCGCCGCGGTGGAGCTGGTCGGGGGTGATCCACGCCGACTCGACCTCGCCCTCGCGGCGCCACTCGACCAGCGCGCCCCGCTCGACGTCGACGTCGCGGACCAGGCCGCGGTAGCCGTTGAGCACGTCCGGGTCGTCGCTGGACCGGGACCGGTAGTCGTTGGCGCGCACCCGTACCTGGTCTCCGGCCGCGAGGACCAGCTCGGCCCCGGTCGCCTGTTGGAAGGCGACGTCGTCGCCTTCGAGGAGTCCGCCCGACCGTGCGGCGGCGCGGGCGCGGTGGTTGAGTTCGTCGACGTCGGCGTTGGTGGTGGCCACCATCAGCAGCCGCTCGACCGCCTGGTGCCCGTCGTCGTAGGAGCGCCGGTCGGCCCACCAGGCGCCGACCATCTGGTCGTGGGCGGCGTCGGCGTCCTTGGTGGCGTGGAGCTGGCCGTGCTCGCCCCACATCGCCAGCGCGGACCGGCGCCCGCCCGCCCGCCAGGTGGCCAGGGCGTCCTGGTCGACCTCGCGGCGTTGGCGCCGGTTCTCAGTCAGGGTCAGCCCGTCGACGGCCTGGTGGAGGGGACCGAAGCTCCCGCCGGCGGCCACGGAGCGGAGCTGGAGGGGGTCGCCGACCAGGACCAGCTTCGTGCCGGTGCGTCCGGCCTCCTCGACCAGGAGCGCGAGGTCGCGGTCACCGATCATCGCGGCCTCGTCCACGACCAGCACACCCACCCCGGTCAGCCCGGGGCCGTCGGTGATCCTCTTGCGCCAGGAGGCGACGGTGCGGGAGGTGATCCCGGCCCCGGCCCGCAGACCGGCGGCCGCCACGGCGGCGACGGCGGCGCCTTCGACGCGGTACCCCTGCGTCTCCCACGCGGTCCTGGCCGCGCTCATGATGGTGGTCTTCCCGGCCCCGGCCACGCCGATGACGGCGTCCAGGCCGTGCCCGTGCCCGATCAACCTGGCCACGACCTGGAGCTGCTCCTTCGAGAGCCGGAAGCCCTTCTGGCGCTGCCAGGACCGGATGGCGTGGGTGGCGCGGTGGCGGTTCACGACCGCGGTTCCGGTGCCGTACCGGGCCCGGGCCGCGCCCATGATGACCCGCTCGGCCGCGGGGATGTCCGCTGAGGTGTACCGGTCGGCGTGGGACATGTGCACCGGCCCGCTGGCGGGCAGGGCGAGCGCGAGTTCGTGGGCCAGGGCGTGGTCGGTGAGCGCCTCCAGCATCGCCGCGTCGGGCAGGCCGACCCCGAGCGCCCCGGCCACGTGCGCCATCACCTTCGCCCTGGTCACCACCTTGGTGTGGGCGGTCACCCCGGTCTCGAAGTCCCACACGGCGGCGGCCACCTCGTCCGGGGACCGTGGCCCCGGGTCCGGGCCCCCGGGTGCGCGGGTGGCGGTGGGGTCGCCCGGCTCGCGTCCCAGCGCCTGGGCCACGATCTGCTGCGGCCGGTGCTTGGCCTCCAGGGCCCGCTCGTGCCAGGACTCCCGCTCCGTCTCGGGGGTGGAGGCGACCTTGGCGCGGGCGGTGGAGCGGGCGGCAGCCCGCTCCTGGGCGGGGGTGGCGCCGTGTCCGGCGGCCTCGCGCACCCGCTGCTGACGGCGGCTGAACGTCTTCTTCAACGACGCGGGGATGCCGACGACGTCCCACCGGCCCGTTGCCGGGTCGCGCTCGAAGGACACCCCCAGCTCCTCGGTGAGCTTGGCGCGCTCGATCGCCCGGTACAACTCGCCGACCGCGGGGACGTGCCGCATCAGATCGCGGCCGCCGGCCGCGATCGTCCGCCACTTCCCGTCCTCCCCGCGCGCCATGTTCGCGAGCATGACGTGGGTGTGCAGGTGCGGGTCGCCCGGTGTCTGGTCGTCGACGGGGCGGGCGGTGCGGTGCACGGTCATCGTCCCCACCAGCCCGGACGTGGCGATGCGCTGCGCGGTCTGGCCGTCGCCGTGGTGGCCGGACATTCCGTACGCGGTCCACCGCTCCAGCGCCGCGACGGACTCGCGCACGGCCTCCAGGTGGATGCGCTCCATCCGCGCGGCCACGTGCTCCGGCGCCAGGGCCTGCAACGTGCTGATGCCCTTGGGACGGTCGAACGTGACGTCATAGCCCATGACCCCGGTGCGCACCCGCTCGTTCCGGTGGTCCTCGGCCTTCTTCAAATCGTCGTGCTCGTAGACGTCGGCGAGGTCGATCCCGGCCGCCGTGGCGACGCGCTCCAGGTCGTCGAACGGGGCGCGGTGATGGGCGTCGCGGCGCACCCCCCGCTCCAGGCGCTCGACCCTCTTCACCGACCAGGGGTCGGCGGCGACCAGCTCGGCGACGGTGACGCCCTTGTCAGCGGCCGCCGCATCCAACGCGGCGACGAAGGGGGCGGCGTCCAGCTTCGCGGCCGGGGCGACGGCGACCTTCGGCTTCACGAGCTGGCGGTGGGTGCGCGGATCCCGCCCGGCCATCACCCGACGCATCCCCTCGACGTCCTCGGCGGACTCCAGGGCGCTCCCGGCCTCCAGGCCGAACTCCGACCAGCCGCCGCCGATCCGCTCGATCGGACGGGCGCCGCCGTCCAGGCGGTAGGACACCGCGACGTCGGCGGCGCTGATGTTGTCGGCGCCGCACTGCTGCGCGAGCCGGTAGTCGGCCTGATCGGCGTTGTGGATCGGGGTCGCCATCGCCACCAGGGCGACCCCTCCCTACCGGCCCGCCGGCCGGGTCTCGCGGCCCTTCGGGGGCCGGTTTCGCGTATCGGAGATACCTGCGTGCTGTGCCGATCTGTGGTGTGCCTCAGGCACTCTACAGATCGGCACTCCTGTCCGTGGTGTTGAGCGCAGCGGGGATGTCAGTGGAAACGCAGTCGACCTGTCAGTGGGGCGCGCAACGAAGATGTCAGCACCGAGGGTCCATGCGTAGGGATTGCTCTGGGTGACTGGCGGAGGCCACGCCGCGCCTGGCCGTGACCCCCGCTAGCCGGGGATTATCGGCGGTATAAACCGGTCGAAATGACCACATACAACGCAGGTCGGGTAGACCACTCCGAATCCCCGGATTGGTCTACCTCCTGACCTGCGCAAACGTCACGGCCGTGCGGTGAGGGCACCCGTCGGTCGGTTCTGCCAGCGGTCCGGCAGCGCGCTCACCGAACGTGACCCTTCGAGTCGCCGGGTCGGCCCCCGCTACCGGCCCGGAGTGAAACGTTGTTTTTCCGCTGGATGGTCCTGGGACCCCATCGTGGTGGTGGTCTTCCTCGGACCTTTCGGCGCGAGGAAGACCACCACCCCTGAGTCCGCGCTGGCCGGGGTCGGCCGCCGCGTTCCCTGGAACGCCGCGGCCGCGGCTGGGAGGATGCCCCCGCGGACGAAGCTGAAGGAGGAGAGCGTGTCAGAGCTCGAAGAGAAAGCCGCCGAGTACGCGCGCCAGCTGAACAAGCGCGCCGCGAAAGAGGCTAAGACCAAACGGACCGCAGCACAGGAGAAGGCCCGGAAGCGCGACCAGGCGAAGGAGTTCTTTGCCTTCGCCCGCCGTCACGGTGCTCCTGCCCTCCCCCGCTATATCAGTAGGCATGCTGGCTACGAGGGCCGACTGGAGTGCTACGAACGGACCAACAAGGTGTACGTCGTGGCGTGCGAGTGGGACGGACCACTCAAGCAGTTCAGCTCCACGGGCTGGGCCGTCAGTGCCAACGGCAAGGTTCACCACAGCGTGTCCGGCGCCATCGTCGAGCAGGGCTACACCCCCGAACAACTCGGCATCTTCGACCGCTGGTTCGTCGTCACGAGCTACAGCGGCAGCGGGCCCAAGTACATCAACACAGACTTCTTCTACGACGAACACCTCCCCGCGGCTGCTGCTGCGCTGCTGGAGCCCGCCCGAATGGCCAAGGGCGTGAGGACGGGGGTGCAGGACAACGGCTGGATCGGCTACCGGTCCCTCTGAGCCGCCGCAGAGCCTCCATCGCCCCCTCTGCCCCCGCGATGAGGCTGTACGTCCCTCCTGCTCGGCGTCGCCGTGGCCCCCACCCGGCCCCCTCATGACCAGCCCATACGCTGGCCACCATGGAGGACTGGGTGCCGTGGCCGCCGACACCGGGCAGGCCCGACTACCCCGTGCGCGTAGCGGCCCGGGCGGGTCGCCTGGTACGCCGCGCAGGCCACCCTGACCGCGCGGGGGCGTGAGGACGACGTCCCGCAGGTCAAGCCGGACGCGCTGGCCCGCTACGGGATGCGCGCCAAGGCCCCGACCTTGCACGATCTGGCCCCGCAGCGGCGGAGCGCGACCCTGCTGGCCACCGTGCGGCACCTGGAGACCGCCTCGGTGGACGACGCCTTGGACGTGCTGGAGGTGCTGATCACCTCCAAGCTGCTCAACCGGGCCGTCAAGGAGGGCAACGAGGACAAGCTGCGGGCCCTGCCCGATCTGAAGGCCGCAGCCAAGAAGATGGCGGGGCTGGCTCTGTTGCTCGAACCCGTGAACAAGCGTTCCTGCTTCTGATCAACGCAATCAGGAAGTCGGCTACTGACGCCGCCAACGGTGAGCAGGAGAGCCCGGGCGCATCTGCTGATGCACTCGATCACTGACATCCCCGTTGCATCATCCACTGCCATGTTCACTGCGCTCAACACGTGGTGTTCGGGTCGGTGAGTTCGTCGAAAACCTCAGTGCTGAGTGCTGCCCTGACGGTTGGATGGTGGGCGTGGAGGACACCTTCGAGCACGACCAGGAGGACGCCGTCGTCGACGCGCGGCCACGCCGCAGGGGCGCGTCGACGACGGCGCTTCGGGCGGCGCTGGACCGCCCGGCCGGACGCGGGCCGGCGCACTGGGCCGGACCACGCCCGGAGCGCGACCCGGAACCGGCGAAGCCGGTCGACGTCATCGGTGGGGCGCCGCTCGGCCGCCTTCCGCCGACCCGGTGACGGATCGTCGGTAACCACGCCCCCGTGTCGGGGGCGTGTGCGAGTCTCACGCCATGAGCAACGAGTGGGTGGACGTGACCCTCATCGGTGGCCCGATGGACGGATGCCGCCAGCCGCTGCCGCGGGCGGCCGTGTACGGCGTCCCGGACCCCGGGGCGTACCTGATCCCCGACGACGACGGCAAGGCGCCCGACGACCTCCCGGGCGGTCGGGCGGTCGGGCGGTCTACGAACCCGACCCTGCCCCGGCCGACCCGCTGCGGTGGGTCTGGCGCGGCTGGGTGCCCTGAACGGGGTTATCCACAGCCGAACACGAGGGCCTGGCGGCCGCGCCCGGTGAGGCTGATCCTGGATGTGCGGCCGGTCCTCCGGCCGCTGGAGCGGGCGACGCACAGACGCCCCCACACCGTCGGTGTGGGGGCGTTCAAGCTGCACCGGGCCTACAGGCATCCCGGTGTACCGGTACACCCGTAGACCGGGATACGGGTCTACCGGCGTCGGCCGCAGGCCGGCGCTTAGGCCTGTTCCGTGGAGGCTGCGTCGACCCACCGGGCCAGAACGCTGAACGCTGCCAACTGCTCCAGGGCCTCGCTCTCGGTGAGCTCGTCCTGGCCGTCCAGATGGGCGGCGGGGTTGCGGATCGCCGCGAAGCAGCCCTCGGCGAAGGCCATGACCCCGCGCTGCACGCTCTTGTAGGTGGAGCTGCCGTCGTCGGGCATCACGCGCAGCCGGGGTTTACCCGGCTTGGGCTCGTCTGTGCTGAAGCATTCCTTGAACAGGGCGGTCTCCGTGATGTCCTTGCGGTCGACCTTGTTCTGGGTCTCGGCGTTGATCTTGCGGGCGGCGGCTGCGACCGCCTCCTGGTAGTGCCCGGACTCCCACAGGGATCTGGCGCCCTGCCATGCCCAGGGGTGCAGGGTCGCCGCGTTCAGGTCGGGCGCATTCTCCCCGAGCTTCTCCCGGATCTCCTCTTGGTCCAGTAGAAGTGCACGTGCCCGTTGCGCCGCCTCGATGTGCTGGCACCATCGGTTGACGTTTACGTTCTGGTAGTCGGACACCGTAATGCGCCAATCGGGGATCACTCTGTCGATGATCTGCTCGACCACGGGGGCAGCATGCACGATCGCCTCTGGCCTTCCCGTGTTGACCATCCTGTCGCTGAACTCGAAGCTGCCCGCCGGTGGCAGGGAGAGCCTCGCCAGGTTCAGGAACCGATCCAACTTGGTGATTGCCCACTCAACGTCCATGCAGCCAAGTCTGTACCGGTTCCACCGCTGCTCGGTTGGATGCCCTGAGATGGGTTATCCACAGGCACACGGTCGAAGGTCCGGCCGCTGGAGCGGGTGACGCAGAACGCCCCCACGTCGACGACGTGAGGGCGTTCAACCTGATCAGCGACTACGGGCATCCGGCGTACCGGTGCACCCGTAGGTCGGCATACGGGTCTACCGGCGTCGGCCGCGCGCGGCGCCCTTCGTCGGCGCGGGCGCCTGGTCCAGGGCCTCGATGATCTGCTCGGGGTTCTTGCGCGTGCGCAGCTCCTCCAACGCAAGGCGATCGTGACCCCTGAAGCTGCGGGGAACCGCACCGGTACCTTGACCAGCAATGACGCAGATTTGCAGTGCGCCACGGGGGCCACGTTCCCACCGTGGCCCCCGTGGCACCTGTGGGATACGGTCTCCCCGTCAGTGCAGTGGAACAAGGAGGACACGTGGCGGAACAGATCGTGCCCATGGTCGGCCCCGGAGAGGTCGTGACCGTGGTGAACCAGAAGGGCGGCCAGGGCAAGACCACCACGGCCGTCTCCCTCGCGGCCGAGCTGGCCTCGCGCGGACTGAGAGTGCGCCTGGTCGACGCCGACGCCCAGGAGGGCTCCACCACCCGGTGGCTGCCCCCGCAGTGGCAGGACGCCGACCCCGAGCAGCGCTTCAACCTGCTCCATGTGCTCCAGGGGCGGGTGGGGCTGGCCCAGGCCACCTGGCCCACCACCATCGAGGGCCTGGAGCTGGTGCCCGCCTTCGCCAGCCTGAAGTCCTTCGAGTCCGAGACCGTGCCCGGACGCGACGTGGCCCTGCAGACCGCGATCGACCGCGGCCCCCAGGTCGACGTCACCATCGTCGACTGCGCCCCCGACCTCGGGCAGACCACCCTGACCGCGCTGGTGGCCGGATCGGCCGTGGTGATCCCGGTCAAGGTCGGCGGCCTGGACCTGTGGGGTGTGGCGGAGCTGAACAAGACCCTGGCCCTGGTGCGCGACCGGCTGCGCGCCGACCAGCGCACCGTGGCGGTGGTCGTCACCCAGGTGCTGCGCAGCGGGTTGACCGACGACGTCATCGACCAGCTCAAGGCCGACTACCCCGACGCGCTGCACGCCACCGTGCGCCACACGGTCCGGGTGGGTGAGGCGCCCCTGGAGCACACCCCGCTGCACGTGTACGACCCCGAGGCCACGGCCACGGTCGACTACGCCGCGCTGGCCTCGAACCTGTTCGCGCCGATCCTGGAAGGGAAGTAGCCGTGGGCCGTCGCCAACGCGCGCGCGTGACCTCGACCCAGACCGAGCCGGCCACCGACGACAGCCTGCTCAACGTCATCCACCGCGACCCGCTCTCCTCACCACCGGCGCCCACCCCCCAGGAGCCCGAACCCGCACCGGCTCCGGCGTCGCCTTCTCGGGAGGACCGCGTCACCCGCATGACGCTCGACCTGCGCGAGGACGACCGCAAGCGCCTGGACGAGTGGGCCGCCCGTACCGGACTCGACATCGGGCGCCCCCGGCTGGGGTCGGCCGCCGTCCTGCGGGCGGTGATCGAGGCCCTGACCGACCCCGAGCGCACCCGTGATGAGGTCGTCCACGGGGTGAGCGAGGCCCTGGCCGACCGGGAACGCCGCGCGCTCAACACCGGCCCGTAGGCCACGTGCTCCACGCAGGACACGTGTAGCCCGTGGCCTGAGTGGAGCACTGCAAATCAATCGTGTGAAACCTCTGAACTGTGGTGATGCGGTCCGCCAGCATGGAGGAACCCGATCGAGGAGGCGACCATGGCGGCCCCCAAACTCCACATCCCGTGCTGCATGTGCGGCAAGCCTCTCCCCCGTACCAAGGACAACATCCAACTCCTGGACGCCGAATGGCAACGGCGCTTCCCCGACATCACCGGCAGGCTCTGCTGCTTTGGTTGCGTCTCGGCCCACCACTGGTGGTGCCGTCCCCACGGCGTCTACGTCGACGGTCACATCCCGGCCGTGGACGAGTACACCGGCCGCCCCAAGAGCCATGACAAGAACTCCAACGACCACCTGGGGACACCTGGCCGACTCGCCGCGATGGTGCAGGCCCATCCCAGGGTGGCTCTGGCCCAGGGCGCGGAGGAGTACCTGAGGCACCGTGCACGACTGCGTAACCTCCCCCGCGAAGGGAAGGCGCGCTTGAACGCGCTCCTGGACGAGTGGGACTCCGCGAAACCTCAGCCCGCGGCGCACGACGAACACGTGGACCTCGACCACTGGAACGCGATGATGGGCGACACCGTGCGCAAACTCGCCTCCGCCCGACGCAAGCTGACCAAGCGGGAGCAGGAGATGGCGCAGATCCTGAAGGCCGCCCGCGAGGCAGGTGTCCCAGCAAAGGTCGTGGGGGCTTGGGAGACGCAGGCCGACATGGTCTTTGACCAGCACGAAGACTGATTTGCAGTGCCACACGGTCTTACCGTGCCTCACGTGGGCCACGGGTTGACAGTGAGACACTGTCAACCCGTGGTCTCCGTGTGGCTGGACACCGTCGGCCGGCTGACACCGACCGCGGAGCGCGTCACAGCAGTGAGGTCTGCCCGGGAACCTGTTCCCGGTCGGAACGGCCACGGCCCAGGCACCGCCGACACGTCACCGGCCCGTCCGCCGGGGTCAGGCGCAGCGGGTCGACGGCCGCATGACAGGCCACGGCCGGCACCGGAACCCCCACCCACATGTGCTCGGTGAGCCCGTGCACCACCGACCCGAACCCGATCCGGGCACCGTCGGCGTCGGCCAGCTCCTCACGGCGGCGCCGCAAGGTGGCGGCCAGGTGCTCCACGGTGGGGTCGGTGACCGCGACCAACGACGGCTGCTCAGGCTCGTTCACAGCAACTCCCGCAACTCCTCGGCGGTGAGCCCGGCCTGCTTGAGCACCGAGACCACCGTGCCGCGCTTGAGCTCCTTGTGCAGCGGCACGATCACGGTCCTGGAGTCCTCAACGCGTCGGAGCTTGGCGTGGTCGCCCTTCGTCCGGACGTGCTCGAATCCAACGCGCTTGAGCGCGGCGACGACCTGGGAGCCGGACGCGACGGGGATGTGGGAAGGACTCACGCAGGCAAGCGTATGTCGATCTCCGCGGCCCTGCTGGGGCCTGTGGACAACCTGCGCACCGCGTCCTCGGCGCCGTCCTCGAAGTACAGCTCCAGGGCCTCGGTGAGCGCCTCCAGGGCCTCCTGCTCGGTTTCGCCCTGGGAGGTGACCTCCACGTCCACCGCGCGCGCCACGTACCCGCCGACCTTCAGGTCCGGGGTGACGGTGACGGCCAGGTGCAGTGTGCGCTCCATGCGCACCAGCGTAACGCCTCGATCCCATACAGCCTCTGAGCCGTCGTTGGCTCCTATGACGAAAGCCAGGTGGAGCCTGCCAAGGCACGGTGTCGACTGGCGCGGTGCGCCTCCTCCGAAGGAGTCCTTGTTCTCAACGGGCTCGGCCCTCCCGGCTGCAGGAGCGTGTTGCGCGACTGCGGCGATCCGCTGTTGTGCTCGAAAGTGCGGAGAACCGCACGTTCGTGTTCGACCACGGCACAGACGTCCAGTCTCTCGGGTTGCCGAAGATTTGCAGTGCCCCACAGGGCACACGTGAACCCAGTGGGGCACTGCAGATTGTTCGACCTTGCATGCCGAAGCCACGGACACACCTTGGTTGAGCCCGAGCTTGGTTGCGGAAGGCCGACCGGCGGACACGGCCAACTCTTCGACATCGAACAGTGGCCGCTGTGCATCCGCGTTGGCCAGAGCTGTCCGATGGCCAACCTCGAGGGTGTGCGCGAGAGCGGATGGCCAGTCCGGCCGGTTCGTGGCCATACGGGGGCGACCCTGGGCGGCTCGGCGGGGGCCGCCCAGGCAGGTATCCGGGCGGCCCCGCGTTCTAGGCCAGGGAGGGGTTGGGGCCGCTGGGGGCCCGCCACCCCTCCTGCTGGTCGGACCCCCGGGGTGGGGGGAGCCGATCCTGGCGTTTGGCGATACGGATGCGGGCGCAGACCCGCTCCCAGGCCACCAGCTCCTCGGGCTCCAGCACCCCGCAGCCGCGCACGAACGCCAGCACGGGGATCATCTGCGGGCCCGACTCCTCGACCTTGAGGACCTTGTTGAGGGTGTTGTAGGACCGGTGCTCGTGCTTGGTCGGATCGACTCCTTCGGGAACGGTTGCGGAACGGGCGGCGATCTCGCGTAGCGAGGGGTTGCCCGCGCGGATGCGCAGGCACTCCAGAGCCTCGACCAGCTCCTCGTGCGTGTGGACCAGACGCGGGTCGACCGCGGCCTCCATCGGATCGGCCAGGAAGGTCTCCGCGCTGGCCTGGTACCCGCGCCGCTGCAGCATGGTGCGGCTGACGGGCAGCAGCCTGCGTGCGGCGGGGTCCATCGCGATCTCCTCGAACTCGGCCAACGCCGCGGCCAGCGCCCCGTAGTCGGCGTTGAGGCCGCCGCGGTAGGCCAGCACCGAGGCCAGCAGGGGCCATCCGTGGTCGTCCCGCTCCTGGGCCAGGTCCGCCAACGCGGCGTGCGCGGCATGGATGTCGCCGTGCAACAACGCGGTGATCACCGGCTCGGGGATGCCCAAGTCGACGGTGCAGGTGCGGCGGAAGGTGACCTCGTCGGCGCCCACGCGAGCGCGCAGGTAGAAGATGAGCGCCTGGAGGCGGTCCTCAGGGGAGTAGCGGGACAGCGGGTAGGTCTGGTCGAGGATCTGGCTGGTGAGCTTGGAGCCGTGTGCGGCGTGCTCGCCCACCGGGTGCCCTAGCGGGCGTAGAGGCGGCGGGCGGCCTTGACCGCTGCGTAGGCCAGCGCGGAGGCCGCGGCCACGGCCACGGCGGCGTCGTGGCCGGCGTGGATGGCGTAGACCGCGAAGCACACGACCAGGATGACCACGATGATCTTCAGCCCGGCGCGGCCCTGGTCCAGGGGCGCGGGGGCGGGGTGGGACATCTCCACCAGTTTGTCTCCTCGTTGAGAACGTCATCGAACCCATAGGCGGCGCCCGCCGGCGCGCGGCGGTGGATCGCCTTCTGGGTGACCGGATGACGGCGTGCCGGGGGTCGCGGCCCCGGGAAAACGCCGTTCCCAGCACTATGCCAGCTTGCGAAGACACCGAAGAACAACGCGGACAACAAACGCATCTTGCGACACACGACCCCCGACAACAACCCTTTTGACCTGCACAAACATCGTTGTGAACGTGTTTGTGGGTAAGAATTAATTTTTGTCACGCCCGGCTCTGTGACACCGGATATCGACGAGGTGTGTTTTACTGCTTTCGGGTAACCACATGCGCCCGCTATGCCCGATTTATCGGCACTGCGGGTACTTTGAGAGCTCATCTGACCGGGTGAAGTCTCATGAGCGTGGCCAGCGACCCGTCGCGGGGGAGCCGGCCGATCCTGCGGGGCCGCCAGGGGTCTCCCTCTCCTCTGGCGGCCCCGCGGCGTGTGTTCACCCCTGTCACGCCGCACGCCCCGGCTGCGGCGCGGGGTGGCGTGACAGGCGATAACACCACGTTTTGCCAGTTCAGGGTCGCTCTTCTTCGCAGTGCGGGGTGGTGGGGCAGGGACTGGCCAGCCGGTGGCCGCATCCGGACACACCAAACCCGCCTGATTCTGAGTTCGATACGGTACGCGATGCCCCGAGAACAAACCGGGGCATTGCTGACGATTCCTATTCGGAAAGAACCCCCATGCGGATCCCCCGACGACGTATGGCTGCTGTGCTCAGCCTGTCAGTGGTGGCCACACTCGGCACCGCTGGTGTAGCGACGGCCCTGGTCACCGACAACATGTTCCCCACCGCCAACACCCCCAACGACTGTTGGAACCAGAACCCCAAGGACTACCTACGCAACGTGCCGTGTCGCACCGACAACGCCAACACCTACTACTACATGGACAGCGCGGGAGCCTTCGAGCTGGAAACCCCCGACCGTAATGCCGTCTACCAAACCATGGGCTATGACTACGCCCCCACCGACCTGTACATCGCCTACGACGACACCCCGGTGTTCTCCGGAACCGGAGAGACCGACATCATCTACCAGGAAGGTCGCGTCAAGGACGTCCCGCCCAACCTCATGGGTCTGACCTGGTGCAACGACGCGGCCGGGGCGATCAGTGACGAGTGCGATCAGCAGTACATCCGCATTCGGGGCAACGGCACCTACAACCGGGGGATCGCCTGCCACGAGACCGGACACTCGGTCGGCCTCCAACACGGCGGCCTCTCCTCTCCGCAACTGTCCAATTACGACTCGCGACTGGGATGCTTGGTCTTCGACCAGTCAGAGAACGCGAGTCTGGGCTCCCACAACCACGACATCATCAACGCCACGTACTAGCAGGGAGGACCCCCTTCATGGCCAACATCAGCAAGCGCGCGTGGATGTGGTCCGCCGCGGGCGTGTCTGTGACCGCGGTGGCGGCCACGGTCGGCTTCACCTCCGCGACCCATGAACCCGACCCGAGCGAGATGCCCCTGACCAACGCCAGTGCCTCCTACCGCAGACCCGGCCAGACCGCCCAGGACTGGGTGACCTACGCCGATCATGTGGTGCTCTTCCGCGCGGTGGATGAGGTCGTGCACGATCCGGAACCGATCGAGGTCGAGCGCGGTGAGGGCATGGTCGGTCGGACGGTCACGCTCGAAACCCAGCGGGTGCTGTGGTCCTCTGAGGACGCACCGCAACCCCCGCCCGAGGTGTATGAGTACCCGGCTTTCGGGTTCGTGTTCAGCGACGGGGTGGAGAACATGAACCCGGTCGGTACACAGGACGAGCCGCGTATCCAGGTGGGGCACGACTACGTCATCGCGATCGACTGGGAGGAAGCCCGGTGCACCGAGGGCGATGTTCCTCAACCGGCGATGTGGATGGGGCTGGACAACAGCTCGGTCGTTCCGGCCGATGCCGGTGTGGTCGGCAACGGAGAGAGCGGGGGCCAGGTGTCCTCGGCCCAGGCGCGCCGGAACTCCCCCGAACCGCTGCTGCGAGGGGAGGGCACGTTCGAGGGGCAGATGATGGGTTACACGGTCGGGTCGCTGGCTCGGGAACTGGCTCGAACCAAGCCGCACCCGAATCCGAGGAACTACGACGCCACGCCTCAGGCCCCGGCGCTGGCGCAGGAGCAGGTTCCTGAGAGCGAGATGGATGAGGCTCTGCCCGAGGGTGTGACCGCGCAGGACCTGTTGGAGGCCACCCCGGAGGACACCACCTGCCCCTGAGTAGGGGCGGGGTTTCTCGCCTATGACGACACCGTCCCGTCCCACCATCCGAGGGCGGGACGGTTGTCGTATCGGCCCGCCGCTCCTGACGCTACGGCGAGCCGCCATGTGAAGGTGAACCGGGAACTGGCCCCCTTTCCCTTCGTTCAGTCCCCGGAGCGGCCGCTCCCACACCAAGGCGCAACGGATCGTTGCTATGCGAGACGGCGGCGGTCACGCCGTCCCGCGTCCGCGTCCCGAGACGGCGTCGCCTTGGGCGCTCCCCGCAGCCACCGGCGTTCGGCGCCCTGGCGTGTGACCCCCAGCGCCGCCCCCAGCGCCGACCAGCCGGTGCCGGTGCGGCGGGCGCCGTCGAGCAGGGCGTACTCGGCCGAGTTGAGGTCGGCGCGCATGCGCTCGATGACGGTGAGCGCGTTGAGGCGGTCCTGCTCGGTGGCCTCGGGGTCGCGGCCGATCTCCATCAGGGTCGCAGTGGTGATCCGCCCGTGGCGGGCGGTGAGGCGGTCATGGGCGGCAGACATCTCAGGCTCGGACAACGGCATGGAAACCCCCAGGTGTGCAACGACTCGTTGCCCATGACGGCAGCAACGCTCCGTTGCTCAAGCAACTTGACGTTGCCTCCTCTCGTTCCTTGCATAATCGGATCTATGCACGTCAAAGGGGTGACGTAGCTACGTTATGCCGCGTATACGGCATGACGTGCGGGACGGAGCGTCACGCGATCCTTGCCTTCTGGAACCGCTGTTCCCTCAACGGCGTCAAGATGTAGAGCGCGGTCCCCGTTCTTGGTGGCCGCCGCTCTCGGCGCGCACCCCCTGTACGGAGAGGACCCCCCGTGACGTTTGCCTCCGTGGCCTTCTTGATAGTCGGATTCTTCGTGACGTTGGTGCTCTTCGCGGCGGGTGTCGTGTTCATCATCCGGGGGCGCAGGTCAAGGGGCACTCGTGGCTCCTCTGAGGGCCCCAGGAAGACGGAGAGAGCCAGTTGGATCGCTGGCATCGTCTCCATGGTGGCCTCGCTGGCCTCTCTGCTGTTCACGTTGAACCCCTCCTTGGTCCCCAACGCCCAGGGAGACGAGGACCGCGCTGGTGATGTCGCTCCTGGCCCCAGCGAGGACGTGTCTTCTTCCCCAAGTGAAGAAGGCGATGCTCAGCAGGGCGGAAGCCAGCAGACGGATGCCCCAGAGGTGATCAGCGGCCCTTGGGAAACCAACAGCATCTGCGGTCGTGAGTGGACTGGCCCCGAGGAGGCCGTGTGGAGGGTGTGCGCGGGTGTGGATGATGAGTCCGTCTTCTTTGGCCTGCTCATCACCAACCACGGATCTGACCCGGTCACGGTCGCTACGAACCTGGAGTACGCAAGGTCAGGGGATTTCTCCCCCTGCCCGGGGAGGGTGGGGGAACAGGAGGAGACCATTCCTGCCGGGGAGCAGATCGTCGTCGGGGGCGCACAGTGCACGGTGCAGCGAGAGGACGAGCAGCCCCGCACGTATCAGGGGCAGGGGTGGGTGGCTGGTGTCCAGGACGCGTCCGTCACCGACAGAAGGTCTCCGACTGCCCATGTTTACCCAGGTCAAGACGCTGAAGACGTTGAATGGGTTCCGAAGCTCCGTGAGTCGTAGCTACAGCCTGATGATCCTCACCCACCACACATCACTTTTTGATTAATAATCATGCGCTGTGTTCGAGCGCTGCTATAAAGTAGACGCCTCGGTGTAGCGAAGATGCACAACTGAGGTACAGATATGGCCAAAAGCAATCGTAACCGTAAGCGCAACCGTAAACGTTTTTCGGGCTTACTTGGTTCGCCTCCCAGGCCCAGGCCCCGCCCGCCTGGGTCGCAACGGATCGTTGCTATGCGAGACGGCGGCGGTCACGCCGTCCCGCGTCCGCGTCCCGAGACGGCGTCGCCTTGGGCGCTCCCCGCAGCCACCGGCGTTCGGCGCCCTGGCGTGTGACCCCCAGCGCCGCCCCCAGCGCCGACCAGCCGGTGCCGGTGCGGCGGGCGCCGTCGAGCAGGGCGTACTCGGCCGAGTTGAGGTCGGCGCGCATGCGCTCGATGACGGTGAGCGCGTTGAGGCGGTCCTGCTCGGTGGCCTCGGGGTCGCGGCCGATCTCCATCAGGGTCGCAGTGGTGATCCGCCCGTGGCGGGCGGTGAGGCGGTCATGGGCGGCAGACATCTCAGGCTCGGACAACGGCATGGAAACCCCCAGGTGTGCAACGACTCGTTGCACACGACGATAGCAACCATCCGTTGCATACGCAACGCTGCGTTGCCCGGGACGTGAGGAACAACCGAACCGGATTGTGCGCTACGGGGTTCCAGCGGGCTGGTATCGCGGATAACCACCAGGGGTCATCCGGCGCTTGGGCTCGAAGAGCTGCTGCTCAGAACAGCGGCGAGACGGTGCTGTCGCAGATAACCCCGAGTTATCTGCGGCAACTCTCAGGCCACGGCCGTCGAGACGTGCCATCCCCTCTGACCTGAGCGAAGAGGGCTTAGAGCACGATCCTATTCCGTTGTTACTCGCACCCCTACCCGTGCCACCGACAACTCCGGCAGCGGGTCCACGTCAAACCACAAACCACGCCACCTCGCTGGTCTCGACGCTGGTGAAGGCGATGTCGAGGTCGCCCCCGGTTCGCACACTGATCGTCTACGGCAAGAGCTAGGGCGAGATCGAGACTGCCGCAGCCGACCGCGAGACGGGCCTTATCCCGCCTCTGCCTCTCCCGCTTTGCGCCACCAGGACTCGGCCTCCTCTGTCTCGCCCCGCCCATCGAGCAGGAGGCCGAGACTGTACATGGCGCCGGTGTCGCCGTTCTTGTCGATGGCGCGCCGGTACCAGGACTCGGCCTCCTCTGTCTCGCCCCGCCCATGGAGGAGGAGGCCGAGGTTGTGCATGGCGTCGGTGTAGCCGTGTTCGGCGGCCTTGCGCCACCAGGACTCGGCCTCCTCTGTCTCGCCCCGCCTATTGAGCAGGACGCCGAGGTTGTACATGGCGCCGGTGTTGCCGCCCTCGGCGGCCTTGCGCCACCAGGACTCGGCCTCCTCTGTCTCGCCCCGCCCATGGAGCAGGACGCCGAGGTTGTACATGGCGCCGGTGTCGCCGCCTTCGGCGGAGCGGCGCAGCCGGGCCTCGTCGTCTTCGGGCTCAACGGGCAGCGGCCGTGTCTGGGCCAGGGGCGGTGGTGTGGCGCTGCCGGTGAGGAGCATGTCCAGGACCTGGCGTGCGGTGGGCCGCTGGTCGGGGTCCTTGGCCGTGCAGGCCAGGACGATCCCCAGTAGCGGGTCGGCCAGGTTCCCGGTCTGGGGTGGATGGTTAAGGACCTGGTTGATGCGGGCGGCCTGGGTGGCGGCGGGGAAGGCTTCGCCAGCGGTGGCGGCGTGGATGATGACCGCGCCCCAGGCGAACAGGTCCGCGGCAGGCCCCAGCGCGCTGCCCTCGATCTGCTCGGGGGCCATGTAGCCCAGGGTGCCGATCCGGGTGGCCGAGGAGGTGTCGGCGTCCAGGGCGCGGGCGATACCGAAGTCGATCACCCGCGGCCCGTCCGGACCAAGCAGGATGTTGGCGGGTTTGAGATCGCGGTGCACCACCCTGGCGGCGTGGATCGCGCTCAGCGCGGTGATGGTCTGCACCGCCAGGCGCTGCAGGTCCCCGCCGGTGCGCGGGCCGTGCTCGCGCACCGCCTGGCCCAGGGTGGGGCCCTCGACGTACTCTGTGGCGATCCAAGGCTGCTCGGCGTCGGCGTCGGCGTCCACGATCTGGGCCAGGCAGAACCCCTGCACCCTGCGGGCGCTGGCCAGCTCCTGGGAGAAGTAGCGGCGCACCTGCGGGTCGGCGGCCAGGTGGGGGTGCAGCAGCTTGACCGCCGCCCGCCGGCCCGAGGCGTCCTCGCCCAGATACACCGACCCGAAGCCGCCCGTGCCCAGCTTCCGCGTCAGGCGGAACCTGCCCACCCGCTGATCCGGTTCCGTCATCGCCGCCCTCGTCTGTCGCCCTCTTGTGAGGACAAACCTAGCCGGGGACCGGCAGCCTGTGACAAGCCTTCAGCCCCTACAGCGTCGGCCCTCACGCGCTCGTGTGGTCGGCGGCGCGGGGGTCGGTGGGCAACCTTGCTGAGACGTCCCCCTCACTCCGATTAGCCAGGGCAACCAGGGGTGCGAACGCCCTTTGTGGCTGGTGGCACGTTCGTTAACGGCACCCGTACTTGGTTCGTCCCCCTGCCGGCCCCACGACGCGCGCGGGGCGGGCACCGGAACCAGGGTGGGGGACGTGACCTGCACAGATACAAAAGTGCAGCGGACCGCACTTTTTGGTGAGACTGCGGTCCTCCGCAGTTTCCTGCGCTACTGCGGTGAACCGCAGCGACACTGCAAGGGTGTGCAGCGGATCTCTGGGCGGTCAGAGACGTTCACGGCGGCGCTTGAGGACTCCCGGACACACGAAAGGGCTCGTACCAGTCTCTGCCGATGCGAGCCCTGTCGTACTCGGGGTCATCCCTGGTTCAGCACCAGAAATGCGCCCAACTGTTGGAACTGCCTCGGTCGCCATGCGTGGAGTCGCTCGGGGATGAAGTCTGATGCTGAATGACCTTCACACTTCCCTGGTAGTTCGTTCCCGACCAGACGCACGCGAGCATGCCCTCGGTCCCGTTGTTGTACCAGGAGGAGTCCTTGTTGTTGATGTCCCAGGCCGCCCAGGAGGCGTTGGCGCCTGCGAACCTGTACATCCTCCCCTGGTAGTTGGGATGCTCCCACACACAGAGGTAGCCCAGAGGGCAATCATCGGTGCCGGATCGAGTGTTTGTCTCCGCCTGACTCGGGACAGCCGGGAACAGGAAAGACATAAAAGCAAAGGTTGCCAGACATGCAAGGATCCTTCGGAGCATCTTCTTCTCCACAGCAAGAGCGAGGATATCAGCCATTGATATACCAACATCTCGGAGAGTTATTTGCAAGAGGCGCAGAGAAAAGGAGAGAGAAGAGCGACGGTCATCAATAAGCACTGAAGTATATTCTTTCCCTTGGGTCACAGAGGTTAATGAGGAATCCACCCAAAGCACAACAAAAGGGCTCGCGCCGGTCTGCCGGTGCGAGCCCTTCGTCGTGCTGCTACTGGGGGTCGGTCGTCCTCTCGTCGGTGGTCACGGGCGGCCTCCCAGCCAGTACGCGTCCGGAGCCACCGTGTACAGCCGCGCGACGATCTTGCGTTCGTCGGTGGTGGCCTGGATGTCGCCGGTGCGGGCCAGGTGCTCGACCCACACCGCTTCCAGGGCCTGCGGGGGCAGGTCGCGGGCGGGGCGGGCGTCGGCGGCGTGGCAGATGGTGATGTCGGCCAGCTCCTGGAGGCGGTCGGCGTCGACCCATCCGGCGCCGGTGGTCTCTTCCGGGTCGGGGGTCAGGGTGCCGGTGACGGTGGCGTCGTAGATCCACCAGTAGTGGCCCGCCCGTGGCTGCGCGGGCAGGGACGCGCACAGGTTGGGCAGATACCCCTCGTGCAGGAACCGGTAACCGGCCACGGTCAGGCCGGTCTCCTCGGCCATCTCGGCCAGCAGGGCGGCCACGACGTCGGTGTGGGCGTCACGGACGTGGCCAGCGACCGGGGCCTGGCCCAGCGGCCACCAGCCGCGGCCGATCAACAGGTACTCCCACCCGGTGGTGGTGCGCCGCCGCACCCGGGCGCCCACGCTCGTGCCGCAGCACCGCTTCGCGGCCGTGGTGGTGTTGGTCGTGGTCATACTGGGTGTGCTCCCTGCGTGGAGTAGTGCGGCCCGTCCCCTGGATCCCTGATCGGCATCGCGGTAACCGGGGGCGGGCCGTCGTGGTGTGGTGGACCGGTCGGTCCCCCCGCCGGCCCCACGACGCGCGCGGGGCGGGCAGAGGCACCGGCCGGGTCACAGGCGGACGGTGCCGTGCAGGTCGCCGCCGGTCTGGATGACCACTCCGTGCGAGCCACCCGTGATGGTGTTGACCACGGTCCGGCGCCGGGGCTCGGGGCGGGCGAACAGCAGCGCCACCCCGGCCGGGTCGTCGGTGTCGACGTCGACCAGGGCGTGGCCGATGGCGTCGGTGATCGGGGTGTCGTCGGGCAGGTCGGCCAGGACCTGGCGAAGGTCGGCAACAGTCAGGGGGCGCATCGTGGTGTCTCCTTGTCAGGACTCGGGGCAGAGCTTGTTGTTGTGCTCGTAGGAGGCGGCGGGGTCGCTGATGTCGTAGTGGCAGTGGCAGCGGGGGCACTCGCGCTCGGCGGCGGTGACGACGGGGGAGATCGCAACGAGCCGACGCGCCGGGTTCTGGCCACGCATAGGGTGGGTGTCCTCTCGTCGTGAGCGAGAGCGACGGCCCCACCCTGTGCCTGCAAGCGGGGGTGGGGCCGTCACTGTGTACGGACCGGGTGGTCCCTCCGCCCACCCCGCACACCGTGCGGAGGGGGCAGAGCCATCACCCGGGTCAGCCGAGAAGGGCGTTCGCGGCGGCCAGGCCGACGACGATTCCGGCCAGCCCGCCGATGACGGGAACGGGGCCGGCGGGGATGTCTCCCATGCGGGCGGCCTCCAGGTAGTCGGCCACCGCCACGGCCACCAGGAACGCGAGGGTGAAGCCTCCGGTGGTGAGTGTGCGGGGCCAGTCGATGTCCATACGGTCACTCTCTGTCGATGGGTCAGGGGTGGGTGTCCCAGGTCGGCCGGACGGTGTCCCCACTCCGCGCCAACCCCGTCTGGGGTGGGGTTCGCGGGGTGGGGACACTGACGCGTCCCAGCCTGGGACGCGCAGGTCAGACGGTGTCCCATCCGCCTGGGACGATGCTGGGACACCGTGGGGGTGTCCCAGCGGTGTCCCAGGTCTGGGACGGTGCCGGTGTCCCACCTGGGACACCACGCGCGGTCACAGAGCGTCGCTGACTTCGGGGGGTACCTGGATGTCGCCGAGTTCGATCCCGGCGGCCACACGGTCCAGGTCTTTACGCGTGAATCCGCGCAGCTTCGGCGACTCCGACCCCGGGTGCATGCGGAAGGTCTTGTCGGCTGTCTCGAGTCCGATGAGGCTGAACAGTTCGCGGATCCGGTCCCCGGAAAGACGGGTGGTCTTCTCCAGGATCCGAACGTGCACGCCCTTGTCGGTGGACTGCTCGATCGCGACCGCCAGGAGCCGGGGCACCTCGTTTCCACCCCCCAGACCTTTGAGCCCGCGCACGATCTCGGCGAACCCGTCGTCGGAGTCGCGCGCGGCCTTCATACGGCGGTTGCGGTCCTCCAGTTCCTCCCGCTTGGCTCGGGCCCGCTCAGCGGCACCGCCCAGGTCCAGGTCCTCCAACTTCGTGCGCGGCCGCTCGACGACGGTGTCGGTGGCTGGCGTGGGCCTGGGCGGTGCCGTGGTCGTGGTGGGGGGTTTGGTGCCCAACCACCCGGCCGCGGCCGCCCGGTCCCACCGGCGCAGGTAGGTGTCGCGGGCGACGTTGACCGTGACCTCGTCCAGGACGGGGCGGCGTTCGTCGGTCTCGACGGCGGCTCGCTTGGAGTCGTCCGGCTTGACCAGCAGCCCCTTGAAGATCCGGGGAGCGGCCGAGGGGTCAGGTTGGACCAGCCCGTACCCGGCCTCGGGCATCTCCTCGGCCTTGGGCAGACCCCGCGAGTACCCGAACATGTGGTTCAGCTCGGTGTCCTCGTTGACCCGCATGGCGGTACGGATACCCGACTGCACCAGCAGCGGTTTGGGGAGCTGCTCACCGCCGCTGGCCACGGCCCGCAGCGCACAGGTGATCTGCCGGATCGACGCACCCCGGGACCGGTTGCTCAACTCCACGAGCTTGTCCTTGACGTCGCGGGGCAGATCGGCGGTCTCGTCGATGACCAGCTCGATGTGCGGCACCGCGGCCGACGAGGGGACCTTGTCGTCGTTGACCTCGCTCATCAGCGCGGAGTAGCCCGAAGAGCGCACCGCGATGGCGTCCAGGAGGAAGTCCAACAGCAGCGTCGCTTCCTTCGGGGTGGTGGCCACCCAGTCGATCGGCGGCTTGCTGATCTCGCCCTTCAACCACGGCTCCAAGAACGGGCGGAACGCCTTACCGCCGTTGAAGTCGATCCCAAAGACCAGGACGTCACCGCACCGCAGGAGCTGGCGCAGGATGAGCGACAGGTGCGCTGACTTCCCGGAACCGGTGGCACCGACCAACGTCATGGTCTTCCACTTCAACGGCAGCTCCACGTAGGAGCCGTCGCGGTGCATCCCCACCGGCAGCGGGTCGTAGATGCTCAGCGGGGAGAAGTCGTCCCCGGCCGGGATGTCGCCCTCCAGGGCGTCGACCGTGGACACCAGGAGCAGGACGCGGCGGCGGGACCCGTGGGAGGTGACCTCGATGCCGCAGGCGTCGGGCAGGTCGGCGTCGGCCGCCAGGTCCTCGGCCCGCTGGCGGATCGTCTTCCAGGAGGTCGTTCCCGAGGGCAGTTCCAGCACGATCGACATGCCGGTCTGGCGCTCCGCCCCGGGGCGGTCGGGGTCGGGCATCATCCACTCGGCGATGTCGGTCACCGTCACCCCGGGGCGGGGGATGCGGCAGATGCGGTTGATCCGCGCTTCCCACTCCCCGGCCAGGCCCTGACGGCGCTTGATGCGCTCCTCAGCGGTCTGGCGGTCCTCGGCGGCGACCTCGAAGCTCCTGCTGGCGGGCGCCAGGACGGCGGCGGCGAGGGTGCCCACCCCCAGGGCGGCCAGCGTGGTGACGTCCCACGGCCCGCCGGCCGCCAGCGCCCAGGAGCACCAGCCGGTGTAGCCGATCCAGCGAGCGGGCCGGTACAGGCGCGGCAACCACGGCGCCCGCGCAGCACCCGCGCGGGTGAACGCCGCCGTGGCTCCGACCGCGCCCGCGGCGAGCGGCCAGTACCAGTCCAGGCCAGCCTCAGGCAGCGACCCAACCGAAGCCACCGCCAGGGCGGCGGAGGCGGCGTTGGCCGCGCCAAGAAACGGGCCCTGCTGGTGGGACCAGCGGCGCTTGAACTCCTCCTGTTCCTTCTTCGACTTCCTCTTCTTCGACTTCTTCGAGCTCGTGCTCCTGGTGGCGGTCGCGACGGCCACGATGCGGCTCCCTACGTGGTGGCGGGCATGGAACGGGGCGAGGCCATGGCGGCCTCGCCCCGGATGGTTGGTGCTGTTCAGACGGGGTTTAGTCCTGGGCGTTGAGGTCCCAGCGGTGCTCGTTGCGGCGCGGGGCCTCCAGACGCGCCAGCTCGTCGGAGTGCGCGGCCCTGAACAGGCCGGGCATCTCGTCGGCGACCTCGGCCGCGCCGTGGGTGGCGTCGCCGATGACGCCGAAGAACTCCAGGACGCTGCCGTCGAGCGGCTGCTCTTCGGTGGCTGAATCGCGCAGGGCCTGCATGCCGTCAGCGACGGCCAAAAGCGAGGGGCCCAACTCCTTGAGGCACTGCTCGAACGTGAGCATGCCGACATCGGCCATCCCCAGCCCCTGGAGGGCTTCCTTCATTTCCTGTGCGGCGTCCTTCAGACGCTGTACCTCAGTAGCCAACGGTGCTTCTCCTTCTCCAACGGTGAGGGCCAGGACGGCGCGTCCGGCCAGTGCGAGCGGCCCCTCACCCCCGGGGACGGGGGCGGCGGTGCCGATGATGCGCCCCGTCAACACGCGGGGCTGGCTCTTCTTGGTGTTGGCGCCCAGGGCGCCGATGGACGCGGCGGCGGTCCACAACTGCCACCCGCGCAACGGCCCGTAGCGGGGGTCGGAGGCGCGGTTGAGCAGGGACGACCACCAGCGCGAGAACAGGTCACGGGTGCCCCGCCACCAGCCACGCAGCCGAAGCGACCATCTGCGGTTGCGCAGGTAGGACCTCAGGCGCTGAGAGCGGCCCCGCAGATGGGTGCGGGTCCACCGCCAACCGAACCGGGCGCGAGCCCGGACCCGGCGGGTGCGCGGGTGCTGCCACCCGGACCGGATGCGTTTGCGCACCTTGCGGGTGCGGGGGTGGTTCCACCCAGCGCGGACCCGCTGCCGCAACCGGCCACGACCTCGACCTCGGCCCTGGCTGGTGGACATGGGCGGGTCGATGATCGACGTCGACCGACCCCGGCCCCGCGCGCGGCGAGCGGTGCGTCCGGCGGCCCCGCCGAACAACCCACCCCGGCCAGTCCCGGAGCGTCGTCCGGGGGCCGACCGTGAGGCCGGGCCACCGAACAGTCCGCCCCGGGAAGCACCGGCGCGGCGCCCGGCCGAGCCCCGCGCCGAACCACCGCCGCCAGGACCGAACAGGCCCCCGGCGGCCCCGCGACGACCACCCCCGGTCCGAGGGCCGGTCAGCCCACCGCCGCCAGGGCGAGAGCCGCCGCGCCCGAACGGGGAGGCCCCCCGACCAGCCGCGCCGCGTCCGGTTCCGGTACGGCCCCGGCCCGCCAGGCCGCCGGAGGCGGAGCGGTGACGGCCCGCCACCGCGCCCCGCCCAGCACCAGCTCCGGCACGACCACCAGTTCCGGCGGCGCGCGCGGCGCCACGCCGGGCCGCCCGGCCACCTACCCCACCGGCGGCGGAGCCGAAGAACCGGCCCCGCCCCTGGGCGGTGCGGCCCGCACCGGCACGCCCGGCCTGGGCGGCGGCGCGGCGCTGCTGGGAGCGGCGCATCCCGTAGGCGACTCCGGCGACCGTCGCGACACTCGCGGCGGCCACCAGCCCGGCCGCCCCGGTCGCGGCGTAGATCCCCGACCCGGCGGTGGCCAGCGTGGACGCGCCGGTCTCCAGCAGCGGCGGCAACGGCGGCGGACCACCGTCATCCTCCTGGTCCTGGTTCTCGTCGGTGGCCGGGGCGGGCTGGTCGTCGACCAGTGGCGCGGTGGCCTCGTCGTCGGAGGGCAGCGGCTGGGCGTCGGGAACCTCCGCAACGTCCGCCTCGTAGGTGTCCGTAGACATGCATCCCTCCAGGTCAGAGCAGGTTGTTCAGGGTCGGGGTGATCGCGGTCGCGAACCGGCCGAGTGCGTCGGCGCCCTCGCCGATCAGGCCGAACGCGCCGTTGATCAGTCCGGCGACGGACTCGGGGGCGCGGAAGAACCACAGGACGAAGATCAACAGCACGCACAGGGGGATGAGGCGGGCGAAGAAGTTGCGGATCATGACGACTCCTCACAGGCGGTGGGGCGGAAGCGGAACGGGATGGTGTTCGGGTGGCCCGTCATCAGGCCGCCTCCAGGTCCTCGAACCCGGGCAGGGGCATCTGGTCCAGGCACAGCGCGCAGTGGTCGTGCCAGCGGGTGCGGTGCTTGAGGGGCTCGCGGCACTGCTTCGACTCGGGCGGCGCGACGGCGGCCTTGTGGTCCTCGGCGGCGTTCGTGGCATCGAGGAAGCTGTAGTGCGCCGTCGCGGCGGTGGTGCCGCACGCGCACTGCACGCGCCACACGAGGGCTTCCCCCTCGGGGGTGTCCTCGACGTCGGCCCGGCCCACGTGGGGCCGGTGTCGGATGTAGGGCATCGGTGTCTCCTTCCTGGTCACGGTGGGTGGGCAGGGGCAGGGCGGGCTCGCACGCGCGGACACTGCGGGTCTCGCGGTTCTGGCCTCGCCGAAGAAGCCGGAGTGGTGCGTACACCCACCCCGCGCGCTGGGGTCGGGGTGGGTGTGCGCACCCGCCGGAGCGGGGCGCCCGTCTCCGCAGTGGTGGAAACGGGGCGAAGAGCTACTGCTCGGGGGCGTAGACCTGGTGGCCGTCAGCGGCCAGGCGCTCGCGGGCGGCCTTGGCCTCGGGGCGGGACATGTGCAGGTCACGTGCCATGGCGCGGGTCTCGACGTCGGGCCCCTTGTGCTCGATGTAGGCGGCGACCCGGTCGCGGATGCGCTGGTACATCTGCTCGGCGGTCACGCCCTGGTCGCGCAGGTAGCCACGGATCGTGCGCTTGTCGCGGCCCATCTGGTAGGCGATCTCCGGGGCGCACCAGCCCTGCTCCCACAGCACGAGCGCGTCGGCGCGGCGCTGGTCGACGGCCTCGGCCACGGCCCGGGTCGCCGGAGCGGTCGGAACGTCGTCCTCGCGTTTGGCCTGGTCAGACTCGGCAGAACCGTCCGTGTCCTCCTCGGAGGGCTTCTCAGGCTGTTTCCGCAGGTCAGACTCGGCAGAACCGTCATCGTCACCGTTGTCGCCGCCGGTGAGTTCCCGCAGGTCAGACCGAGCAGAACCGTCTTCGATCGCGGGGTCGGCCGGAGCGGGCTCCGAGATGAGCTCCGAAACGTCGTTGGGCAGCGGCGAGATGGCGGTCTCCATGTCCGCGATCACGTCGACCACCCGCCGTCGGGTGTCCTCGTGGGCGAGCAGCGCCTCCAACACCGTCGACAGCCCCCGCTCCCCGACCGGGGCCGCCGCCTCGACGTGCTCCTGGCGGCCGCCGTCGTCGGGCTGCTGCCAGGGGATGTCGGCGCCGGAGGCGACCCTCCGTCGCTCGGCCAGGGCGTCCACGACCCCCGGGGAGGCCATGTTCGCGGAGATGACCGCGCTGGACTGGAGGCTGTAGGCCCACCCCAGCAGCGCGGAGGCGGACGCGATGACCGCGCCCACGGCTCCGAGCACACCCCACAGACCCACCCCCACCCACAGGGCACCCCAGACGTTGACCAGCACGCTGAACGCCAGCAGCCCGATCACGACCCGCTTGGCCAGGGTGCGCGCCCAGCCCGGCAGGGACGCCATCGGGTCCACCCGCACCGTCGTGCCGTCCTCTTCCTGGATCGCGACGTCGGCACGGTTGAGCCGCTGCAACAGCCCCTGCGACCAGATGACGAAGCTGGCCAGGGTGGTGGAGGGGACCTCCACGATCGCGGCCGCGGCGATCGCTCCCGCCCAGGCGGCGCTGGTGCCACCCTCGATGGCGTGGGCGATCCCCACAGCCGACAGCACCGACCCGGCCCCGCCGAACAGCAGGAACCCGGCCACGACCTTCTCCTGGAGGCGCGCGAGCTTGGTCGCCGCGGTCGCGGGACGGGTCTCGTCCAAGGCGCCCTCGATCGCGGCCACGTCCTTGGCGGCATGGTCGGCGTCGGCGATACCGCGCTGCACGTGGCGGCGAGTGCGCTCCTCGCGGGCCCGCGCCCAGGTGGCCTCGGTGTCGACCTCGCGGCGCAGCCGGTCGTAGTCGCGGTTGACCTCCAGCTCGCGGACCTCGCGGCGGCGGGTCAGCTCCAGGGCGTGCACCCGCTGGCGTTCGGTGTCGGCGTGGGCGAGCAGCGCGGGGTCGGTGTCGGCCGTCTGGAGGTGGGCGACGTCCACCCCTGCGAGCCGGTCGGCCAGGGCGGCGTGCTCCTCGCGGGCCGCCACCGCCCGCTCCAACGGCGAACGCGTCTTCCCGGCCGGGCCCGAGACGGGGGCGGGGGCCGGCGGGGTCTCCTCCTGGGTCTTCCTCTTCTTCCAGCGCATGCTGGAACTCCTCTCGTGATACGAATCAGGGGAGGCACCCGCCAAGCTCCTATTGGCGGGTGCCTCACTGTGTCGGGGTCGATGCTGGTCAGTGCCCCTGGATGAACATGTAGATCGACAGGGCGGCCACGATCGGGGCCAGGACGAACAGGCCGAAAGCGGAGATGGCGCGCTCGAAGTCCATGGGTCACTTCCTCCGGTCGGCGCCGGTCATCAGGTGACGGCCGCCGGTCAGGGCCAGCAGGACGGTCACCACCAGGGCGAGCACGATGGCTCCGGGGAGCATCCACACGAGGGTCATCACGAAGGCCATCACGCCGCCTCCTGCCCGGCCTGGGCGGTCAGGGCCTGGTCGACGATCCCCGGGAGCAGGTGCTCGGGGAGCGGCTCACCGATCCGGTTGAACACGCCCTGGTAATCGGTGACCAGGGCGGCGATCCGCTCGCGCTCGGCGGCGGTGACGTGGACCTGGACCTTGTGGGCGGCCGCGTCCAGGTCGGCGACGGTGCGGGAGTCACGGACGATCTCCCACCCGCACCAGCAGGTGCGCCACACGCCGGAGACGGCGGCGGTGCCGGAGGCCGGGGCGGTGTCGACGGCGGCCAGGATCGGGCGGGCAGGGCGGATACTGTCGGGCGTGCGCATGCTGTTTCCCTTCGCAGGTGAGGTGTGCGAGAGCCCCGTCCGGCGGTCTCCGGGCGGGGCTCGTTCTCGGGAGCTGGGTCAGATACGGACCTGGAGGGTGACCTGGTCGGTCGTCTTCATGTCCGGGGCCTGGTGGTGGCCGATGTCGGACCAGTGCACCCAGATCCGCACCTGGTCGCCGTCGACCTTGACGTCGGTGACGCGGCCGGGCGTTTCGGCGGTGGACAGGATGGTCATCCCGGGCTTGAGGTCTCGGGCGTCGATGGTGCGCGTGACGGGCACGGTGTCTCCTTCGCAGGTGGTGGTGTGGACCCTGGTGGTCCCCCGGACCCCACCGGGACGGGCTGGTGGGGACGGGCACCCCAGGGGGTGGGGTCATGCGGCCGTTCGACGGGCGCGTTTGGCCTGGCGGTAGATGGAGTCCAGCTCTTCGTGGGTGACGCCGTAGCGGCCGATGAGGACGTCGACCTCGGAGGTGTAGGCGAACCCGGTGTTGGTGTTCACCGGACGTCCATCGACCCGCCAGTCCCCTTCACCGAACCCGCTGGCGTAGACATAGGTGACCTCGACGTCGAACGACTCCAGGGGCAGTGCCATCAGGGCCTGGGCCAGCTGCGCGCGACCGTTGGAGGTGTCATGGCTCGGGGCGCGCCAGGCACCCCCGAGCGCGTGTTCGGCGGCCCGTCGGCGGCGTGCCTCCAGCACCGCCCGGCGGGCGGTGTCGGCCTCTTCCAGGTCGTTGACCCGGCACTGGAGTTCGTGGATCTCAGCGCGCAGGTCGGCCTCGCGGTCGGCGGCGTCGGACAGCTTCTCGCGCAGCAGCTCGGCCTCCCCCTTGGCGTCCCAGCGCTCGGCGTCGGCGCGGTCGCGGGCGGAGGTCAGATCCGTGACCACCAGGGTGTGGTCGATCGCCCTGTTCTGAGCCTCGCGCAGCTCGTCCTCCAGGGCGCGGATCTGGGTGGTGCAGTCACGGTGCAGCCAGCTCATCGGGCGACCGCCTCTCCGGGCAGGGACACGGTCACGTAGCCCAGGACCACGCGGCGAGCCGGGCGGCTGTCGGACCGGGCACGCGCGTACAGGACACCGTCCGGGTTGTCGGGGTGGACGTCGATGTCGATCTCGGTGGTGGGGGCCAGGTGGCGGGCGGCGTAGCGGGTGATCTGGGATTCGAAGTCCCAGAGTTCGTCAGCGGTGACCGTGAGCGGGGGGACGTCGACGGCCAGGCCGATCCGGTCGAAGGCGATCTGGCGGGTGAACTCGGGTTCGTGTGGCATGCGGGTTCCTCTCGTGTGGGTGTGCTGGTCAGCGCTGGTCGAAGGTGCTGCCGGTGGCGGTTTCGATGTCGTCGTGGATCAGGTCGGCGACCTGGTCGACGGCGGCGCGGATCCCGTCGGGGTGACCGGCGAGGTCGATGTCGGCGAGCGCGTCGGTGATCACGGGTGCCTTTCGTGTGGGTGGGCGCGCTGGGGCGTGATCGGGGTGAGCAGAGCGTCCGTGTCGCGGGGTGCGAGCCCTGCCAGGTGCACCCCGCAGGTGTAGGCGTCGAGCGGCTGTCGTCCGCGCTGTCGCCACGAGAGCTGCCAGGTGGCGGGGTTGGCGCACCGGCCGCACTGGGGGCCGGTGCTGGTGGTGCCGTCGCGGTAGATCACTGGTCCAGTCCCAGTACGGCGGCCGCGGTGGGGTGCACCTGGATGGTCTGGATCTCGTAGCTGACGTCGTCGCGGCTCTCGAACTCCTCGCGGGTCTGCATGAGCAGGCTGGCCTGTTCCTCGTGGGTGAGCGCTCCGGCGATCTCCCAGGTCTCCTCCGCGTCCGAGGTGCGGATGAGCAGGTGTACCTGAGTGGGTTCGGGCACGGGTGTCCCCTTCTCGTGTGGGTGTGTGCTGGTCAGGCGGCGACTGCGGTCTCGACCTGGGCCGCGAGCACCTGGTCGCGGGTGCGCGGGGTGATCTCCAGGACGTTGAGCAGGAGTTCGCGTCCTTCGGCGGGGGTGGACCAGGCGGCGGTGAGCCGGGCGGCCGCGTCGGGGTCGGCCAGGACCTCGGCGAGGTCGGCGTGCACGTGGGCGGCCAGCTCGGCGGCGGCCTGGAGGTCGTCCTCCTGGTCCTGGTCGTCGTCGTGCGGGTGGTGCGGAGCGATCCGGTTGAGGTCGTCGGGCGCGGTGTTCTCGCCGTAGACGACGACCTCGGGGTCGTACTCCGCCCGGGGGTTGGTCGGGGCGGGGGTCTCGGCCTCGGCTCGGGAGCCGGACCAGATCTCCGCGACAGCCTCGCGGTAGCCGGCGGTGCGCATCAGCTCGTAGGCGGACCGGCCAGTGATGGCCTCGATGGCGTGAGCGATGTCCCAGTCGGCGCGGGTGGTGCCGCCGTGGGTCGCGACCCGAACGACGTCGGCGCGGGTGGCGCCGGTGGCCTCCATGACCTGCGCGATCCGAGACATCACACTCCTCCTTCAGCCCCTCTTGAGCGACCTAGCGCCTCTCGATAGAGATACTATCTCTCTTGAGTGATACTATGTCAAGCAGGTTACTATAGGGGGTTCCGACGAAGGGAAGATCCGACCGACATGACCAGCCGATACAGAGAAGTCGCCGAGGAGATTCGTGCGCGGATTGACTCTGGTGCCTACGCACGCGGGGAGCGCCTTCCACCGCAAAAGACGCTCGCTGACGAGTTCGGCGTCAGTCAGCCGGTAGTACAGCGAGCCGTGATGGCGCTGCGCACCGAAGGGCTTGTGCGCATCGAGAGGGGGACTGGCACGGTGGTGCACGAGATCAAGCCGATCGTGAGAAATGCGACGGCGAGGTACACAAAGACCGCGCGTGAACAGGGTCAGTCGCGTGGAGCGTTCTCGACGGAAGTGCGTTCCTTGGGCCACAACCCACAGAGCGAGCTGGTGCAACTGGGGCCGACAACCCCACCCCAGGAGATCGCTGAGATCTTCCAGTTCGGTCGAGATGACATCGCTGCCATCCGCCACCGGCACATGAAGGCAGACGACACACCTGTCCAGATCGCGACGTCCTACGTGCCGTGGGCGATTGCCAAGGACACGGCCATCACCCAGGAGGACACGGGCCCAGGGGGTACGTACTCCCGCCTGGAGGACTTGGGATACCGAGTCGTGCGCTTTACGGAGCGGATCCGCACTCGGCCGCCGTCGGAGGAAGAAGCCGCCTTCTTGCGTTTGGGAGAAGACCAGCAGGTCTACTCCGTGCTGCACATCGCCTACACCGAAGACGACAGGCCGGTCGAGGTCACACAGCACGTCATGCCAACGTTCCAGTGGGTGCTGGAATACGAGTGGGCAGCGGATTGATCGCATGACTTCACCGTGGCCAAGACACCTCTGAGCTGCGAGAGGCATCTGGGGGGCTCCAACGTGCCCCCCAGATGCCACCTAGACGAAGCCGTGCGGAGTCAGGAGCGTGAAGGCATGACTGGGATGGCGCCCTGGGCGCGCAGGATGAAAAAGGAACGCGAGCTCCGTAGCTGGACACAGCGCGACTGTGTCGAGCGGCTGCGGTACCAGACCACGCGTGAACTGCCGCCGCTGCACACGATGCTCGACCAGTGGAAACGCTGGGAAGGCGGGCGGGTGCTCCCGTCTCCGGAGTACCAGCGCATGATCGCGAGCCTCTTCGGGAGCGTGTCGGGCGCCTTCTTCGCGGCCCCTCGCAGCCCACAGGAGATCCTGGCGACCGCCGCACCGGATGCGGACACGCCCGATCTACTCGCCCGGCTGCGCCGGTCCGCCGTAGACCAGGCCACCCTGGAGTCCCTGCGACTCACCGTGGATCGGCTCTGCACGGACTACCCCGTGGTCAACGCCCACCAGCTCCTCACCGAAGGGCAGGCCTGGCTCGCACGGCTCGCGGACCTATTGGACATGCGCGTCAGCCTCGCGCAACACCGCGAGATTTTGTCCATGGCAGGGATGCTCGCGCTCCTGGTGGGCTGCCTCGAACAGGACATCGGCTGCAACCCCGCCGCTGAGAGCACGCGCCGGTCGGCCCTGACCTTGGGCACGGAGGCCAACGACACGAACATCGTCGGCTGGGCCCACGAAATGACCTGCTGGTTCGCCCTCACCCGGGGCGACTACCGCACGGTCCTGACCGCAGCGGAGGCGGGCATCGACGCGGCCGGCGACCAGTCGGTCAGCGTGCAGCTCCACGCCCAGGCCGCGAAAGCCTGGTCCTGGATCGGCGACAGGGGCCGGGTGGAAGTCGCTCTCGACAAGGGGCGCCAGCTCCTGGAGGCCATCCCGCCACCGACGGACCCAACCCACCACTTCCAGGTCGACCCCGCCAAGTGGGACTTCTACAGCATGGATGTCCTGCGTCGCGTGGGAGAGGACAAGCTCGCCGACGGCCTGGCGGACGAGGTGCTCTCCAAGTCTCAAGACTGGAGCGGCAAGGTCATCTCGCCGATGCGCGCCGCCGAAGCGCTGGTGACCAAGGGGGTCGTGGCCGCGCGCTCCGGCGACTTGGACGCGGCGATCGCGCACGGCCGCCAGGCCCTGGACGGCGACCGGCAGTCGTTGCCGTCTCTGGTCATGGTCGGCAAGGAGCTGGGCGAGGTGCTGGTAACCCGCTACGGCGACGCACCAGAAACCCAGGAGTACATCGAGGAGATGCGAACCCTCGCATCATGACTACTCACGGAGCTTGCCCGGACGGTCCCGGAAACTGTCCGGGTTTTTCACGGCATCGAGTGTGACTGGAGCGTACACAGACACAAACGACGCCCACGTATCGCGGTGTCACCTAGTAAGGTCGATGCGACCGACGAGGATTCACCACCCCGTCGACTTCCAGAAATGACGAAGGCCCGGGAACCAGCCGGGCCTCGTCGAAAGATCAGATGAGCTGGCTGTCCACCACGACAGCAAGCTGCGCTCACCCCAATATCTACCACCGGCCACTGTAGCCGACCGGGGGCGAAGTGGGCACCTTTTGGGTACCCCGAGTGCCGCTACCTGCGTGTGGGCTGCCTAGAAAGAGCCCCCATGAGCATCGAGGCCTACGCCTACGTGCGCCGCCTCACCTTCGGCAAGAACCCCGGCCGCAAGCTGGTCCTGGGCAACCTCGCCGACACCGTCGATGACGACACCAAGTCCTGGGCCATCAAGCCCGCCGTGCTCGCGGTGGACTCCGAGATGGAGACCCGCCAGGCCCAGAACCACCTCAAGGCGCTCTCCGAGGACGGCTACCTCTCCGTCCTGGAACGCTTCAACGACCAGGGAAAACAGACTGTCAGCCGCCTGCGCCTCCACGGCCCCTGGGACCTGTGGGGCGGCACCGGCCAGCCCTTCTCCGAGACCGAGCGGCCGAAGAAGGACCGCCGCCTGGACACCCACACCGCCCAGGAACTCTCCCAGGAGACCCGCATCGAACTCCGGCGCCGCCTCCAGGAGCTGGTCGATCGCGAGGGCTTCTTCGCCGACGGCCGACCGCGGGCCCGCTGGCGGCTCGGTTCCCGCGCCCACTCGATCGTGTGCTGGTACGGGCTTGGCAACACCGTGCTCCACGATGGCCAGGCCGCGACGGTCGTGGCCATCACCGACCGGGACGGCAAGAAGAAGGCCTCGCTGCGGGTGCGTCTGGACTACGGCGACGGCCCTGCCGAGACGTGGGTTCCGGTCGAGAACCTGACCGAGCCCTCTCAGGAAAACCCCAGTTCATCAGGGGTGCACTCCAGTACACCCACCCCCAATCTAGGGGTGCAGCCCAGTGCACCCCATGGGGTGCAGCCCAGTGCACTCCATGGGGTGCAGCCCAGTGCACCCCTTCCTCATCAGTACTCACCAGCTCCTCGTCATCAGGCGGCACAGCCCTCCATGAACGGCTCACGCGTAACTGGGTCTAGGCACGAGGAAGACGAGAAGCCTTCGGCCCAGAAGAACGGCGAGACCGCCATCGAAATCGTCATGCGTCGCACTGGCGCTACGGGCGACGAAGCCCAGGAGCTCGTTGACGCTCTGGTGGCGAGTGCCCTCAGGCGTGGCCGTCCGATCGAATCTCTGGGTTCTTACGTCAACGGATTCCGCCTGGAGGACCTGACCCACCGTCTCGGTGAAATCCGCCGTCAGCGTGCGCCTCAGCCTCACGCAGAGGCATCTGGAGGCGGGCGGGCCTCGGTGTGCTCACTCCACGCCCCGAATCCAGTGCCGTGCGCGGCGTGCCCAAGCGACCTCGTCGTCGGTGGGACTGCGGCCCAGGCCGTGGTGGACCTGTACCTGTCCCTGGGGGCCGAAGCCGCCACACTCCGCCCGGACCTAGCCCGCCACCCCAAGATCGCGGCCCTGGCCACCACCGGCTGAACACGTCAACGTGACGACCCCGCGCATCGACCTGTAGTCGAACACAGGTGACGTGCGTCTTCGCCTGCTTCGTCCTGCATAACGAAGGGGCGGCGAACCCCTGGCTACCAACCGGTTCTCGCCGCCCCTGCCCACCCTCAGATGGAGGTTCCAGTATGTCCGACCACACCCCCGCTTCCCACAACGCCGAACGCGAGCTCCCGCACGACATCGACGCGGAGAAGGCCACCATCGGGGCCGCGCTGCTCGATGAACGCAACCAGGTCATCGGCCAGATCCTGGAGATCGCCCCGCCGGAGTTCTTCTACCGGCCCGCGCACGGCGAGATCCTCTCGGTCATCCGCGAGCTGGCCGACCAGGGCGAGCCACACGACGCGATCGCGGTCAACAGCGTGCTGCTCGCTCGGGGCCGGTCCCTCGCGGTGGGCGGCGCCCCCTACCTGCACACCCTGACCGAGTCCGTCCCGGTGCACCTGAACGGACCCTTCCACGCCCGCCGGGTCGCCGAGACCCACACCCGCCGCCAGATCATCGCGGCCGGCACCCGCATGGCCCAGATCGGCTTCGACGGCGACGGCGAGATCGACGACCTCCTCGCGCACGCCGTCGCGGCCCCGGACACCATCACCACCGGACCGACCCGGCCGGACACCGTCAAGGGGCTGGCGGCCGGGTTCATGGAGCACATGGACGGCCTGGACCAGGGGCGCCCGGAGGTGCCCACAATCCCAGTGCCCTTCGCCGACCTCCAGACGCTGCTCGGAGGCGGCCTGTGCCCGGGACAGCTCGTCACGATCGGCGCGCTGAGCGGGCACGGCAAGACCGTCCTGGGCCTGGACCTGGCCCGCCACGCGGCGAAGGCCGGGACCCGGGTCCTGGTGCACTCCCTGGAGATGCCGCACGAACAGCTCCAGGAGCGCATCACCTCGGCCGAGACCTCGATCGTCTCCCACCGGCTGCGGGTCAGCCCCGAGCCAGCCACGTTCAGCGAGGACGAGATGGCCCGGCTGGCCGAGTACGCCTCCCGCGTGCACTCCATGGACCTGATCATCGACGACGCCTCAGAGGTGTCGCTGGCCACGGTCCGGGCGCGGGTGGCGTCCATGGAACGGCGTGGGGAGAAGCCGGAGCTGGTGGTGGTCGACTACCTCCAGTTGATGCAGACCACCAAGGAGGACCGACGGGACCTGGAACTGGGCCGGATCACCCGCGGGTTGAAGCTGTTGGCCAAGGACAAGCAGGTGTGCGTGGTCCTGCTGGCGCAGATCAGCAAGGACGTCGCGACCAGGCCAGACAAGGAGGACGGCCGCTCCAAGGCCCGCCTGGAGGACTTCCGCGAGTCGGCGGCGATCGGTCACGACTCGGACGTGGCGATCATGATCGAGAACCACAACATCCTCGACCCGGAGGGGCCGTTGGCGGGCACAGCCACGTTGCACGTGGTCAAGCAGCGCATGGGCTCTCCGGGGCCGGTTCAGGTGGCGGCGCAGTTCCACTACTCGCGCTTCACCGACCTCCCCCAAGGGTGAACAGGCAGGAACGCCAGGGGCTGTGCCCGAACCGGGTGCGGCCCCACCCCCTGGCCTGATAAAGCAGGATTCATGCTCGAAGACGAACCTGTGGTCACCCACATCAGCATCGACTCGGGCGGCGGCTACACCGTCGGCCGACGAGGACGACAGGAAAGCCTGGAGTCGTTCTCCACCTACCACCGGGGCTGGACCCGCGGCTACACCCTCACCGCGCCCCCCGAGTCGTGCGAGTACGTACTCCAGTTCCCCTACGGGAACCCGGCCGGGCACGACCACACCCTCAACCGCGTCGCCCGACAGATGGTGATCGAGCTGGGGGCAGGCGACCCCGGCGAACTCCACGGCATCGTGGACTTCACCGCTCAACGGGCCCCGTTCGATCCCATGAGGCGCGATGAGGTGTATCGGCTCAAGCGGGTCTACCGGTCGGTGTGCGACAGGCTGGGCATCTCCACCAGCATCGATCCCGACGCCGACCTGTGGCCGATGGCCTGAACCGGTGGATGCATGAACGGCCCCGGACCAGCGCGTTGCTGGTGCGGGGCACCTCCCGCACGGCCCTGCACGGGGCCGGGGTGGGCGGGCGCGCACTGCACGGGTGTGCAGTGACGGACAGTCACCGAAGCCGGGCGGTCGTGTCCGCATCCTGGAACGCGCACGTATTAGGATGTGGGATCGGACCGCGTCGCGTCGGCGCGGGACCCCCACCACCGCGCGCCGGAAATGTCCGCTTCCTGACCCCCGATAAGTGAACCTTCTCGGGGGTCGGAGAATCCGGCGTCTATCGGTCGGCCAGTGTCTCCAGATTTACAACGTAAAGGTAAAGGGAGGGCAAAGTCCGGTCGCTCTCGGTCACCACACGAGGTCGTCATCCGGGTGCGGCGTCTGGTCGTGGTCGTACTTGCGCCCGTAGGGGTTGCGCTCGCCGTAGCGGTCGTCGGCCTCGGTGAGGTCGAAGGACTCCTCCCATTCCAGGGTGGGCGGCCAGTTCTGGGGCGGGCCGCCTCGTAGTCGGCCGGGCCACTCGGGGCGGGCGACCTGCTGGGCGTGGATGTAGGGCTGGGCGTCGTCGTTGCGGCGCACGAAGCCCTCGTCGTAGACCAGGAAGTGGCCGCGGTCGTCGCGGTCCTCGCGGATCTCCTCGGGCAGGGTGACGACCCGGGTCACCTCATCGGTGTCGTCGTCCATCTCGACCATGACCGGCATGACGTACCGGACCCAGTACTTGGCCACCTGTGCTCCTCGCCGTGGGGTTCTGGGTCACCGTAGCGGTGTGGGCGCCCCGGCGGGGCCATG